>NZ_JAFCKQ010000065.1 GCF_018130215.1 Bradyrhizobium jicamae | reverse complement strand
GTGGTCCTACCCCCGTGCTTTCTACCTTGCACGGGGCCCATGGGTGCGATCGGCACCCGGCTTTCCCTGCGCCCTCTCTTCAAGGAGTGGGCGGAACAAAAGACAAAACTCGGACGATTCATGTCGCGAGAATGCAGAGTTACGTCCTCACCACAGCTGTCATCGCCCGGCTCGACCGGGCGATCAAGTACGCCGCGGCCTGTCGGTTTCAAGCTCAGCTGTCCCTGGAATGCTGGATCACCCGCGGGTGATGACACCGAATATGTCGCGGGTCGGGCGCCAAAAACTCCATGTTGTCCCTCGAGAAGTATGCAGGCACGACGGCCCGGAACGGGCAACACCGCCCTTGACAATTATTTTAAGTATAAAATATTATCCCCGCTGTCGGCCTTCTGGATAAGTCCCCCGCCGACGCCAACGGGAGAGCGCCATGCGCATCGTTTGCATTGGAGGCGGGCCGGCCGGGCTCTATTTCGGCATCCTGATGAAGATGCTGGATCCCGCGCACGTCATTTCCGTGGTCGAGCGCAACCGGCCGTATGACACGTTCGGGTTCGGTGTCGTGTTTTCCGATGCGACCATGGACAACATGCGCAAATGGGATCCGGTCACCGCAGACACGATCGAGCAGGCGTTCAACCACTGGGACGACATCGAGGTCCTGATCAAGGGCCGGCGGATGCGTACCACCGGCCACGGTTTCGTCGGCATCGGACGCAAGCGGCTGCTCAACATCCTGCAGGCGCGCGCCGAGGAACTCGGCGTCGAGCTGATCTTCGAGCGCGAAGTCAATTCCGACCTCGACTTCCCCGATGCCGACCTGATCGTCGCCGCCGACGGCGTCAATTCGAAGATCCGCACCAAATACGCCGACGCCTTCCAGCCCGACATGCTGATGCGGCCGAACCGCTACATCTGGCTGGGCACCAACCGCCAGTTCGACGCCTTCACCTTCGACTTCCGCAAGACCGAGCACGGCTGGTTCCAGGCGCATATCTACAAGTTCGAGGAGGGGACTTCGACCTTCATCGTCGAGACCACCGAGGAGGCGTTCCTCGCCCACGGCCTCGACAAGATGGACCAGGACGGCTCGATCGCGTTCTGCGAGAGCGTGTTCGCCGAGATCCTCGAGGGTCATCACCTGGTCTCCAACGCGCGGCATCTGCGCGGCTCGGCCTGGCTGTCGTTCCCGCGGCTGATCTGCGGCAAGTGGACCACGTTCAACGGCAACAGCCATGTGGTGCTGATGGGCGATGCTGCCCACACCGCGCATTTCGCGATCGGCTCGGGGACAAAGCTCGCGCTGGAAGATGCGATCGAGCTGACCAACCAGTTCAAGCAACATGGCACGGCGCGCGAGACCATTCCCGCCGTGCTGACGGCCTATGAAGAGCTGCGCCGGGTCGACGTGGCGCGGATCCAGAATGCGGCGCGCAACGCGATGGAATGGTTCGAGGTGGTCGGCTCGCGCTATGCCGACACGCTCGAGCCCGAGCAATTCATGTATTCTCTGCTGACCCGCTCGCAGCGCATCAGCCACGAGAATTTGCGGCTGCGCGACAGGGCGTGGCTCGAGGGCTATGAGCGCTGGTTCGCCGAGCGTAACGGCGTACCTGCCACCAACGACCGCGTCACGCCGCCGATGCTGACGCCGTTCCGCATCCGCGGGCTGTCGCTGCACAACCGGATCATCGTCTCGCCGATGGCGATGTATTCGGCGGAAGAGGGCGTGCCGGGCGACTTCCATCTGGTGCATTTCGGCTCCCGCGCGCTCGGCGGCGCCGGACTGATGTTCACCGAGATGACCTGCGTCTCGCCGGAGGCGCGGATCACGCCCGGCTGCTGCGGGCTGTGGAATGACGAACAGGCGACGGCTTACAAGCGCATCGTCGACTTCGTGCATGGCAATTCGCAAGCGCGGATCGGCATCCAGCTCGGCCATGCCGGCCGCAAGGGCTCGACCCGGGTGGCCTGGGAGGGCATGGACGAGCCGCTGCCCGATGGCAACTGGCCGCTGGTGTCGGCCTCATCCGTTCCCTATCTGCCTGAAGGCCAGCTGCCTGCGCCGATGACGCGGGCCGAGATGGACGAGGTGCGCGAGCAGTTCGTCGCCGCGGCGAAGCGCGCCGCCGGGATCGGCTTCGACATTCTCGAGCTGCACTGCGCCCACGGCTATCTGCTGTCGAGCTTCCTGTCGCCGCTGACCAATCGCCGCGACGACGAGTATGGCGGCTCGATCGAGAACCGCGCGCGCTATCCGCTGGAGGTGTTCCGTGCGGTCCGCGCTGTGTGGCCCGAGGACAAGCCGATGTCGGTGCGGCTGTCCTGTCACGACTGGGCCGAGGGCGGCAACACGCCCGAGGACGCGCTCGCCTTCGCCAAGCTGTTCAAGGCGGCCGGCGCCGATTTGATCGACTGCTCGTCGGGCCAGGTCTGGGCCGACGACCATCCCGTCTATGGCCGGCTCTACCAGACGCCGTTCGCCGACAAGATCCGCAACGAGGTCGGGATCGCCACCATCGCGGTCGGCGCGATCTCGGAGGCGGATCATGCCAACTCGATCATCGCGGCCGGCCGCGCCGATCTCTGCGCCATCGCGCGGCCGCATCTCGCCGATCCCGCCTGGACGCTGCATGAGGCGGCCAAGATCGGCGTGAAATCGATCGCCTGGCCGAAGCAGTATCTGTCGGGCAAGTCGCAATACGAGGCCAATCTCGCGCGCGCTGCCGGAGCAAAGTCATGATGCACTTCTGGCCCAACGCCCATGCACTCGTTACCGGCGCGGGAACCGGCATCGGGGCCGCAACGGCGATCGCGCTGGCCAAGGCCGGCGTACGCGTCAGCATTGCCGGGCGGCGGATCGAGGCGCTGAAGCAGACCGCGGCATCGCTCGGCAACCGCGCCGGTGTGGTGGCCTCGATCGACGTGACTGATGAGGCCGCGGTCGCAAGAGGCGTCGCGGAGATCGAGGCCAAGGCGGGGCCGATCGATATCCTCGTCAACAATGCCGGCAAGGCCGGAAGCGCGCCATTCGACAAGACCGGCGCGGCGCTGTGGGCGGACATGCTGGCGAGCAACCTCTCCAGCGTGTTCCTGGTGACGCATGCCGTGCTGCCCGCCATGGCGCAGCGCGGCCGCGGGCGCGTGATCAATGTCGCCTCGACCGCCGGCCTCACCGGCTATGCCTATGTTTCGGCCTATGTCGCCGCCAAGCATGGCGTTGTCGGCCTGACCCGCTCGCTGGCGCTGGAATATGCCCGGCGCGGCGTCACGGTGAACGCGGTCTGCCCGGGCTACACCGATACGCCGCTGGTGGCGGATGCCGCGGCCAACATCGTCGCCAAGACCGGGCGCAGCGAGCAGGAGGCGCGCGCGGTGCTGGCAAAAGTCAATCCGATGCAGAGGCTGGTGACGCCGGAGGAGGTAGCCGATGCCATCCTCTGGCTGGCTTCCGAGGGCGCATCGTCGATCAACGGACAAGCCGTCGCGGTTGCCGGCGGCGAGGTCTTTACCGGGTGAAGGAACATGTCATGTCCGAGATGAAAGCAAAGCTCCGTCCATTCAAGGATTATTCCGCAAAGCACTTCCGCTGGTCGACCGACGACGATGGTCGCGTTGCGACCCTCACCCTGAACCGACCCGACAAGAAGAACCCGCTGACCTTCGAGTCCTACGAGGAGTTGCGCGAGCTCTTCAGCGATCTCCGCTATGCGTCCGACGTCCGCACGATCGTGCTGACGGGCGCCGACGGCAATTTCTGCTCCGGCGGCGACGTGTTCGAGATCATCGAGCCGCTGACGCGGATGGCGATGCCGGACCTGCTTGCCTTCACCCGGATGACCGGCGAGGTGGTGCGCGCGATGCGCAAATGCCCGCAGATCGTCGTTGCCGCGATCGACGGCATCTGCGCCGGCGCCGGCGCGATGCTGGCGCTGGCATCCGACCTTCGGCTGGCGACGCCGCAGGCCAAGACCGCGTTCCTGTTCACCCGCGTCGGCCTCGCCGGGGCCGACATGGGAGCCTGCGGATTGTTGCCGCGCGTGATCGGGCAGGGCCGCGCTGCGGACCTGCTCTACACCGGCCGCGCCATGAGTGCCGACGAAGGCCTCGCGTGGGGCTTCCACAATCGCCTCGTGCCCGCGGCCGAACTTGCCGGCGCCGCGCACGATCTGGCGCGCTCGCTGGCTGATGGTCCCTGGTTCGCGCATGGCGTGACAAAAACCATGTTCAACCAGGAGTGGGCGATGGGCGTCGACGAGATGATCGAGTCGGAAGCACAGGCGCAGGCGATCTGCATGGTCACCGGCGACTTCCGCCGCGCCTTCGACGCGTTCGCCGCCAAGCAGAAACCAGCCTTCGAGGGCAATTGAGATGAGCGAGATCCTGCAACCGGACGGATGGGCCAAGCCGATCGGCTATGCCAACGGCGTCGCCGCGCGCGGCAAACAGATCTTCATCGCCGGCCAGATCGGCTGGAACGGGCAATGCGTGTTCGAGAGCGATGATCTCGTGGCGCAGATCGGGCAGACCCTGCGCAACATCGTCGCGGTCGCCGCCGCCGGTGGCGCCGGGCCCGAGCACATCGTGTCGATGACCTGGTACCTGCTCGACCGCAAGGAATATTCGGCGCGGCTGAAGGAAATCGGCACGGTCTACCGCGACGCCATGGGCCGGCGCTTTCCGGCGATGACCGCGGTCCAGGTGGCCGGCCTGATCGAGGACCGCGCCAAGGTGGAAATCCAGGCGATCGCGGTGGTGCCGGATTAATCATTCCGGCGACCGGACCATTAACCTAAGGGGCAGATGGCGGCCGGAGCGGGAGCGGAGATGACAAAGCGGCTTGCGGGCGGGCGAGCCGGCGTGCGACCCTAGGAACAGGTGCAAGACGTCCTGTTGTAGTGGAGTAAGGACGATGAAGGCGATTGTCGTCGGAGGCGGAATCGGCGGCCTCACCACGGCTCTGATGCTGCGCGCGCGCGGCATCGGTTGCGAGCTCTACGAGCAGTCGGACACCATCCGCGAGCTCGGTGTCGGCATCAATACGCTGCCGCACGCGATCCGCGAACTGGCCGGGCTCGGCCTGCTCGACAGGCTCGACGACGTCGCGATCCGCACCCATGAGCTGTTCTACCTGACCCGCCATGGCCAGCAGGTCTGGCATGAGAAGCGTGGGCTGGATGCCGGCCACGAGGTGCCGCAATTCTCGATCCATCGTGGCCGCCTCCAGGGCGTGATCCATCAGGCGGTGATCGAACGCCTCGGCGCCGATGCGATCCACACCGGCTGCCGGCTCGGCTCCTTCACGCAGGACGAAGGCGGCGTGTCGGCCCATTTCTTCGATCGAGCCGGCTGCCATGTCCACACCGCGCGCGGCGACATCCTGATCGGCGCCGACGGCATCCATTCCAAGGTGCGCGAGACGCTGTTTCCGAACGAGGGCGGCCCGTGCTGGAACGGCCTGATGCTGTGGCGCGGCGCCACCGACTGGCCGGCGTTCCTGACCGGGCGCTCGATGATCATAGCCGGCGGGCTGAATGCGAAGGCCGTGATCTATCCGATCGCGCCCGGATCAAGCCCGGCAAGCCGCCTGACCAATTGGGCGGTGCTGGTGCGGATCGGCGACGGCACCTCGCCGCCGCCGCGCCGCGAAGGCTGGTCCAATCTCGGCCGCCGCGAGGAGATGATGCCCTATGTCACGAGCTTCACGATCCCGCAGGTCGACTTCGCCGGGCTGATCGGCGCGACGCCGGAATTCTGGGAATATCCGTGCTGCGACCGCGATCCGCTGCCCTATTGGTCGAGCGGCCGCGTCACGCTGCTCGGCGATGCCGCGCATCCGATGTATCCGGTCGGCTCGAACGGCGCGTCGCAGGCGATCCTCGATGCGCGCTGCCTTGCCGATGCGCTGGCGCGGTCGGAGCATCCGCGCCAGGCGCTGGTTGCCTATGAGCGGCAGAGGTTGCCGATGACCGCTGACATCGTCGCCTCAAATCGGCGCGGCGGGCCGGAGGGCGTGATCGACGCCGTCGAGCAACTCGCGCCGCAGGGCTTTACCGACGTCGACACCATCCTGAACTACGAGGCGCGCGAGGCGATCGTGCGCGGCTATGCCGCCAAGGCCGGCTTTGCCGCGCGCGTGGTGGCGCGGCAATAGCCGAGGCGGATTGGTTACGCCGGAGGCGGGGGCAGGAAGTGGATGTTGTGCTCGGCGGCGAGCCGCACCACGTCATCCGGGTTCTGCTCCTTCATGTTGTGGATCGCCCAGAACAGGTCGTACAGCCTGCGGGTCGGCGATACCCAGAACAGGGTCTTGGCCGGCTGCTGCGACTTGTTGAAGATGCCGTGCGGCTTGCCCATCGGCAGCCGAACCAGGTCGCCGGGCGTGGCGGATTCATCGGCGCCGTCCAGCATGAAATCCAGCTTGCCCTCGAGGATGTAGAGATACTCGTCCTGGTCGGGGTGGATGTGCGGCGGCACGAAGGTGCCCGGCGGGAACGTCGCGTGCCAGGAGAAGGAATGCTCGGTGCGGCTCTTCGGCACATAGGTCTGGCCGAGGATGCTCCAGGAAATGCCCTGGATGCCCTCGTTGGCGCGGGTGATTCCGGCGATCTCGTCTTTCATGGTCATGTCTGCTCCTGCGATCTATTTGGCGGCACAGTCCTTGGCGTAGCGGTCGCCGTAGTTGGAAAACACCTTCTCCACGATCTCGGTCTGGAACTTGCCGTCCGGCCGCTTCGCCACCTTGGTGAGGTAGAAGTCCTGGATCGGATAGCCGTTGGTGTTGAATTTGAAGTTACCGCGCAGCGAGGTGAAGTCGGCCTTCTTCAGCGCGGCTGCGACAGCGTCCTTGTTGGAGAGGTCGCCCTTCACCGCCCTGACCGCACTGTCGATCAGCATCGCCGTGTCATAGGCCTGCATCGCGTAGGTGCCGGGCACGCCGTTATAGGCCGCCTCGTATTCGGCAACGAACTTCTTGCTCCCGGCATTGTCGAGGTTCGGCGCCCAGTTCGCACCGCCGAACATGCCGACCGCGGCGTCCTGCTGCGCGGGCAGGGTGGATTCATCGACCGTGAAGGCGGAGAGAACCGGCACGGTCGCGCCGGCCTGCTTGTACTGCTTCACGAGATTCACGCCCATGCCGCCGGGCATGAAGGTGAACAGCGCATCCGGCTTCAGCGCGGCGATCTTGGAGAGTTCGGGCTGGAAGTCCAGCGTGTTCAGCGGCGTGTAGGATTCCTCGACGATCTCGCCCTTGTAGTCGAGCTTGAAGCCCGCGACGGAATCGCGCCCGGCCTGGTAGTTCGGCACCAGCAGGTAGACGCGCTTGTAACCGCGATCCTGCGCGACCTTGCCGAGGATCTCGTGCACCTGGTCGTTCTGGTACGACGTCACGTAGAAGAACGGGTTGCACTCCTTGCCGGCATAGCTGGAGGGCCCGGCATTCGGGCTGATCAGGAAGGTCTTGCTGTCGGTGACCGGGCGGTGGATCGCCAGCAGGATGTTGGAGAAGATCGGGCCGACCACGAAGTCGACCTTGTCGCGCTCCAGGAGCCCGCGCACCTTGGTGACGGCGGCGTCGGGCTTGAGTTCGTCGTCGGCGTTGATGACCTCGACGTCGCGGCCGGCCATCTTGCCACCGAGATCCTTGACGGCGAGCGCAAAGCCGTCACGCACCTGCTGGCCGAGCGCCGCGGCCGGGCCGGAGGTCGTCACGATCACGCCGATCTTGATCTTCTCCTGCGCGATGGCCGGAGAGATCACGACCCCGAGCACGGTCGCCAGTATTGCAAACTTCAGCTGTTTCATGTTGCTCCCCCGACCTCGGTTGCGATGATGCCTTTTTCAAAGTCTTGGCCTCAGCTTATTCTGACGAGCGCGACCGCCGCAAGCGATGTGGCAGCGCATCAGAGCAAGGAGCGTCTTGCATGCAAGGCGCGCGCCAATTGCTTGAAGGTTAAAGAAATTGCGCGGCTGCTCAGGCAAAATCGCCCGGGATTCGCAATTCTCCTTGCGGCGCGCCGCGAATTGTTTGAAGCTCAAAACAACCGGTCCGACCCGGAAAAGCCAAGGCGCCATTGTCGCATGACCCTCGATTCCGAAACCAAAGCCGTCGAGCTCCCCGATGACCACGGCACCGAGCTCAGGCTATGGCTCCGCCTGTTGACCTGCACCACCCTGATCGAAGGCGAGGTGCGCGGCCGCCTGCGCGAACGGTTCGACGTCACGCTGCCGCGCTTCGACCTGATGGCCCAGCTCGACAAGGTGTCCGACGGCATGACGCTGTCGGATCTGTCGAAACGGATGATGGTCTCCAACGGCAACGTCACCGGCCTCGTCGAGCGTCTGGTCGAGTCCGGTCATATCGACCGCCGCACCTCGGAGACCGACCGCCGCGTCCAGTTCATCCGATTGACCAAACTCGGCCGCGCCGAATTCCGCAAGATGGCGATCGAGCATGAGAAATGGATCGCGGATATCTTCGGCGACCTCTCGCCCAAGGACATCCGCGAGCTGATGCGCCTGCTGGCCAAGACCAAGGGTTCGGCGCAGCGCGCCGCAAGGACCAGAACGACGTGACGGCGTGACCGGCATCGACTGCCAGGTCGCGCACGACAACCGCGCCCGGGTGCCAGAAAGACCGGCGCAGTTGGCCGGCCACGCGGTTCGGTGTCGTGGTCGACGCCAATCACTTCACCGCGATCGCGCCGGAGCCGGATGGTGCGGCGGCTGAAAGAGCTCACCCAGATCTGACAGGCGCCGGGTTTTTCTGATTTCCGCCCTTGCGCCAAATTATTTTAAGTATAAAATGATTTCCAGGTTGGTACGCTGCCGGGCGTCCCCGATCTTGGTCTTCTCGATGCTGGTCTTGGCCTTTCTGAATCGAAAGCGAGGGCAATCGAATGTCAGGTGAATTTCCCGGGCTTGGCCCATCGGGGCATGTCGACGATTTCGCGCGGCGCAATCTGCCGCCGCCGGATCAATGGCCAAAGCTGCTGCTCGACCGTCCCGAATTCCAGTATCCCGACTATCTCAACGCCGCGGTCGAGCTCACCGACCGCATCGTCGAGAAGGGGATGGGCGACAACATCGCGCTGATCGGCAATGGCCGGCAGCGCACCTACAAGGAACTGGCCGACTGGTCGAACCGCCTGGCGCATGCGCTGGTGGAGAATTACGGCGTCAAGCCCGGCAATCGCGTGCTGATCCGCTCCGGCAACAATCCGGCGCTGGTCGCGGCCTGGCTCGCCGCGACCAAGGCAGGCGCCGTCGTCGTCAACACCATGCCGATGCTGCGCGCGGGCGAACTGGCCAAGATCGTCGACAAGGCCGAGATCGCGCTGGCGCTGACCGACAGCCGCATTGCGGACGAACTGGTCGCCTGCGCCAAGACCAGCAAATTCCTCAGGCAGGTGGTCAATTTCGACGGCACGCAGAACCATGACGCCGAGCTCGATCGCATCGCGCTGAACAAGCCGGTGAAGTTCGCGGCGGTGAAGACCGGCCGTGACGATGTTGCGCTGCTCGGCTTCACCTCGGGCACGACGGGCGAGCCGAAGGCGACGATGCATTTCCACCGTGATCTCCTGATCGTGGCCGACGGTTACGCAAGGGAAGTGCTGAAGGTGACGCCGGATGATGTATTCGTCGGCTCGCCGCCGCTCGCTTTCACCTTCGGTCTTGGCGGGCTCGCAATCTTCCCGCTGCGGTTCGGGGCGACTGCGACGCTGCTGGAGAACGCTGCGCCGAGCGAGATGATCAGGATCATCGAGACCTACAAGGCGACGATCTGCTTCACCGCGCCGACCGCCTATCGCGCAATGATGGCGGCGATGGACAAGGGCGCCGATCTGTCGTCGCTGCGACTTGCGGTCTCGGCCGGCGAGACGCTGCCGGCACCGGTATTCGAGAACTGGACCAGGAAAACCGGCAAGCCGATTCTCGATGGCATCGGAAGCACCGAATTGCTGCACATCTTCATCACCAACCGCGCCGGCAGCGCCGTCGGCGGTACGACCGGCAACCCCGTCACCGGTTATGAAGCCAAGGTCGTCGATGAAGACATGAACGAGTTGCCGCCGGGGACGGTCGGCAAGCTCGCGGTCCGCGGCCCGACCGGCTGCCGCTATCTCGCCGACGCCAGGCAAACCAATTATGTCCGTGACGGCTGGAACGTTACTGGCGATGCCTTCGTCAGCGACGAGAACGGCCGGCTGTCTTTTGTCGCGCGGGCCGACGACATGATCATCTCGGCGGGCTACAACATCGCCGGTCCCGAGGTCGAGGCGGCGCTGCTCGGGCATCCCGACGTAGCCGAATGCGCCGTGATCGGCGCGCCCGACACGGAGCGCGGACAGATCGTGTCGGCCTTCGTCGTGCTGAAGCAGGGCGCGCGCAACGATGATGGCGAAGTCAAGCTGCTGCAGGACTACGTCAAGGCGACGATCGCGCCCTACAAATATCCCCGCGCCATTTCCTTCGTGGAGGCGCTGCCGAAGACCCAGACCGGGAAGATCCAGCGCTTCAAGCTCCGGGAAGCGAGCTGAGGCGGCGGCATTCAGCTGCCGCCGCCCTGGTCGTCAGTGCGCGCCGGCGCCGCCCGCGGCGCTCTTCGGCTTGCCCGTCAGCACGATCGCGATTGCGGCCAGCACCAGCACGCCGCCAATCACGGCGAAGGCGTCGCTGAAGCCGAGCACCAGGGCCTGACGCTTCACGATATTGCCGAGCGCCACGATTGCCTGATGCTGGGCGGTCGCCGGGTCCGAGATACCGTGGCTGAGGAAGTAGCCGGTGATGTCAGCGATCCTGCTGCGCACCTCCTCCCGGCCGAGGTGAACGGACTGACCGATGATGTTGGAGTGGAACTGCTCGCGCTTGGTGACGATGGTCGAGAGCAGCGCGGTGCCGATGGCGCCGCCGAGGTTGCGCATCATGTTGGAGATGCCGGAGGCGGCGGGCGCATCCTCTGGTGCCACGCTGCCAAGGCTGACTGCGGACAGCGGCGCCAGCATGATGGCCTGGCCGATGGCGCGCACGATGTTCGGGACGAAGAACTGGTCTCCGGAATAGTCGAGCGACATCTCGATATTCATGAACGATGACACCGCGAACAGCGACATCCCCGTGAAGGCGATGAAGCGGGCATCGAAGCGCTGCATCAGCTTCGGTACCAGCGGGATCAGGATGAGTTGCGGCAAGCCGGTCCAGGCCAGGACCTGGCCGATCTGCTCGGCATTGTAGCGCTGCACCTGGCCGAGATAGGCAGGCAGCAGATAGACCGAGCCGAACAGCGCGAAGCCGACGAACACGGCCGAGATCGTGCCGAAGCCGAAGCTGCGCTGCGCCAGCAGCCGCAGCCGGAGCAGCGGCTTCTCGACCACGAGCTCGATCCAGATGAACAGGGTCAGGCTGACTGCGGCGATCACCGCGAGCTTGACGATGAACGGCGAGCCGAACCAGTCGTCCTTGTTGCCTTCCTCGAGAACTGCCTGCAGCGAGGACAGGCCGATCGCCATCGTCACGATGCCGAGCCAGTCGCCCTCGCGGAGCAGATGAAGCTGCATCGGCTGGCGCTCGAGCGTGAAGTAGAGCGTGACGACCATCACGGCAGTCGGAACCACGTTGACGAAGAAGATGGTCTGCCAGCCATAGTTCTCGGTGAGGTAACCGCCGATGGTCGGGCCGATCGCCGGCGCGAAAGTCACGGCGAGCGCGAACATCGCGAGCCCGATCGGCTGCTGCGGCTTCGGCAACCTGGTGAACACGAGCGTGAAGGCCATCGGGATCAGCACGCCGCCGAAATAGCCCTGCAGGCCGCGCATCGCGATCATCGACGGCAGATCATGGGTGAAGGCACAGGCGACCGAGAAGATCGCGAACAGCGTGGCGTGGCCGATCATGATCTTGCGGAAGGAGAAGACCCGGCTGAGGTAGTCGGTGAGCGGGATCACCACGATCTCGCCGATCAGATAGGACGTCGAGATCCAGGAGCCGTTATCGACCCCGGTGCCGATGCCGCCCTCGATGTTGAGAAGCGAGGCGTTGGTGATCTGGATGTTCAGAATCGCCATGAAGGCGCCGATCATGGCCGCCAGGATCGAGATCCAGACGGTCATGCTGGCGCGGTTGGGGTCCACTGCGGCCGCCGCGCGGGGCGCAGCGGCGGGGGAGGAGAGCGCGAGATCGGACATGACATCACCTGTTTATGACATCGGCTATTTGAACGAGGCGACAGCGAGTTTCGGAGCGGCCTTGGCGTGCGGAGCTTCCTCGGCGGGATGCGCCGGCGTCGCGATGGTCGGGATCACGGACATGCCGGGGCGCAGCTCGACTTGAGTTGCGTCGAGCAGAATCTTCACCGGGATGCGCTGCACCACCTTGGTGAAGTTGCCGGTCGCGTTGTCGGGCGGCAGCAACGCGAATTCCTGGCCGCTCGCGGGCGCGAGGCTGTCGACATGGCCGCGAACCACCCGTCCGGGGAACATGTCGACCTCGATATCGACCGGCTGGCCCTTGCGGACATTGGTGAGTTGCGTCTCCTTGTAGTTCGCGATCACATACGCGCCGGTGGCCGGCACCAGCGACATCAATTGCGTGCCGGCCTGGACGAACTGGCCGGTGCGCAGCGTGCGATTGCCGACGACGCCGTCGATCGGCGCAGTGATCGTGGTGTAGCCAAGGTTGAGCTCCGCCTGGTGCTGCAGTGCCGACGCCCGCTCGGAGGCGGCGACCGCCTGGGCGATCTCGGCCTTGAGCAGTTCCACCTGGCGCAGCGCGGAAGCGAGGTTTGCGGTATCGCGTGCGATCGCGGCCTGCGCGCTGGCATAGCGCGACTGCGCCTGTTGCGCGTTCTGCACGCTGCCGTAACCTGTGCCGGCGAGATCGGTGTAGCGCTTGTTCTCCTGCTCGGCGAAGGTTTGCGTCGCGGTGTCGACCTCGAGCGTTGCGCGGGCCGCATCGATCACGGACTTTTGCACTTCGAGCTGGGCACGCTTGCTCGCAATCGCGGCGTCAGCGGCCTGGACATCGGCCTTGGCCTGGTCGAGCGCCACCGTGTAGTCGCGATCGTCGATCCGCGCCAGCACCTGGCCGGCATGCACCTGCTCGTTGTCGCCCACCAGCACGTCGGTGAGATAGCCGGAAACCTTGGGCGCGATCGTGGTGTTGTCGGCCTTGACATAGGCGTCGTCGGTGGACACCTCGAAGCGGCCGACGGTCCAGTAGTCCCAGCCGTACCAGCCCGCACCTGCAAGGACGACAGCGGCAGCGCCGGCCAGCAGCAGGCGGCGCAACTTGCCCTTCGCGCTGGCGGGGGCCACAGGCGGGACGGCTGTTTCGGCCTTGGCGATCAACTGCTTGGCGGTCTCGGCCGGAACCTGGCTCTCGGCCTTGAATGAGGTTTCATGCTGGCTCATGGCGGCGCTCCTGGCGTTCTATCTCTTTGGTAAGTCTCGCTAATTCCACGTGGATGTTGTTTGCGAATTAGGAAACTTGATGTTTTCCAAAATAGCGCCCATATTGGGTCTGTCAATGGAATGACAGGCATCATTCAAAAGCATGGCTCTCAGATGAACCTGAAAGGCAAAGAGCAGACGGAGGCGGGCGCGCTGGCGCCAGCACCGGAGCGGCGTGGCCGCGGACGGCCGCAGCTTCGCTCCGACGACGAGACGCGGGCTCTGATCTATGAGGCTGCGCGCCATGAATTCGCGGTGCGCGGCTTCGCCGTGACCAGCATGTCCGACGTGGCAGCCAGCGCCGGGGTTTCGACCAAGACGCTGTACCGGCTGATCCCGACCAAGCTCGCGCTATTCGAAGCCACCGTGACCGATCGGATGGACCGGTTCATCTCCGTGGTGAATCTCGGCGCGTGCGACGGTCGCGACATCGCTGCCGCGCTGGAGGCCGCGCTCCTGACCTGTGGCGAACTGATCCTTGATGCCGAGGTCATCGCGCTACAGCGCATGATCCTGGCCGAGAGCGACAAATTTCCTGACATCGCCGAGATGTTCTACGCCAACGCGATGCAGCGCACCGTTGGCGCGCTGGCGGCCTGGCTGGGCGTGCAGCAGAGGCGGGGGCGGATCGCGCTCGAAGACGCCCATGGCGCTGCCGGCATGCTGCTCGGCATGCTCGTCTTCCAGCCGCAGCGCGACGTCATGTACGGGCACAGGCCCGCACTGTCGCCGGAGGAGATCAAGGCGCGCGCCAAGGCCTGCGCGGCGCTCTTCCTGTCGGGAAGCGCGGTACGTCCCGGCCAGACCACGCCGAGTGGAGAGGCCTGACGACGGAGCAGTGTCTCACTTGGTGTCCACCGACGCGGTCGGCTGGGCCAGGACCTGCCGGATCATCCGCGCCAGCTCGGCCTTGCGATAGGGCTTTGGCAGCAGCGTCACGCCGGGGTCGAGGCGGCCGTGATGGAGGATCGCGTCTTCGGTGTAGCCCGAGGTGAAGAGCACGCGGACCGAAGGCAGCCTGGCAAGCACCGCATCCGCGACCTGCCGGCCGTTCATGCCGCCGGACATGATGACGTCGGTGAACAGCACGTCGCAGACGAATCCGTTGTCGACCGCGGCCAATGCTTCGGGGCCGTTGGCGGTGATCATCGTGCGGTAGCCGAGCTGCGCGAGCTGGGCGCTGACATAGTTGCGGACGAGAGGGTCGTCCTCGACCACCAGGATGGACTCGTTGCCGCCCCGCGTGTCGGCGGGAGCGGGCGGCTCGACGTCGACGACGTCGCCGCTGCTGCGCGGCAGATAGAGCTTGATCGAGGTGCCGTGGCCCTCCTCGGAGTAGATCTTGAGGTGGCCGTTGGACTGCTTGACGAAGCCGTAGACCATGCTGAGCCCGAGGCCGGTTCCCTTCCCGGTATCCTTGGTGGTGAAGAATGGCTCGAACACTTTTTCTCTGATCGCCTCGGGAATCCCGGTGCCGGTGTCGCTGACCGCGACCATGACATATTCGCCCGGCCGCGCATCGACATTGGTCGCGGCATAGGTCTCGTCGAGCACGACGTTGCCGGTCTCCAGCATCAGCTTGCCGCCCTCGGGCATCGCGTCGCGCGCGTTGACGGCGAGGTTGAGCAGGGCAGTCGACAGGTGGTTGGGATCGATGAAGGCCGGCCACGCGTCGGGCTCGAGCGAGGTCTCGATCTCGATCTGCTCGCCAAGCGAGGGGCGCAGCAGCCGCGCGGTGTCCTGCACCAGCGTGTTGAGGTTGGCCTCGCGCGGTTGCAGCGGCTGTTGCCGCGAGAAGGCGAGCAGGTGCTTGGTGACCTCGGCGCCGCGTGCGGCGGCATCGCTGATCATGTTGGTGACCGAGGACAGGCTGGCGTCGTGTGCCACCGCGTCGGCGAGGATGTCGATCAGCCCGGTGATCACGGTCAGGATGTTGTTGAAGTCATGCGCAATGCCGCCGGTCAGGTGGCCGACCGCTTCCATCTTCTGCACCTGGCGCAGCTTCTGTTCGGCTTCGAGCTGCTCCCTTGCTTGCTCGACCTCGCGGGCGCGCATGAAGATCTCGGCTTCCATCTGCTCGGTGCGCTCGCGCAGCCGGTCGGTCAGCTTGTCCTGCTCGGCGCCGCGCTGCTTCAGCTGGATGAACTCGGTGACGTCCTCGACCCGGTGGATGATGTAGGCAAGCTGCCCGCCAGGCCCTGATACCGGCGAGTTGCGCGGGCTCCAGAACCGCTCCTCGTAGCCGCCGCCTTCCGCTTCGGGCTTGCGGATGTCGTACTTCTGCACCGCCATCGTGTCGGCGCGCCGGAACTGGACCACGCGCTCGAGCGAAGCCCTCAGATTGCGCACCCCATCTGCAGAGGGATCGTCCGGATTGTCGGGGAATATTTCGAACAGCGCGCGGCCGAGGATCGCCGCCCGTTCGGTCATGGTCGCGCGCAGATACGCATCGCTCACCGCCACGATGCGAAAGTCGGGCGTCAGGACCAGATAGAGGCCGGGAGCTGCCTCGAACAACGCCTTGAAGTCGGGTGCGGGCGGTGACGGGGTGTGCAGGTATTCCTCCCTAGCAAGGGCAAGGTCCGGTGACGGAAAGTGCGGAACCGCGGCCAAGATGTCGCATGCGTCTCGGTAGAGCGCAACGGCTGTCGTTTGGTACCCCAAAAACTCCCGGGGATGTCTGGGCGTCCACAGGCCGGCTGCTGATCGGGCCGGGGCTGACCACCACATTTGCGTGGGCATCAGCCGCGACTTGCGCTGGGGCAACGCGCCGCCGCGGCGCCAGTTCCGGCCATGTTTGGCAAGGCGCCGTGACCCGATGACCCCTGGGATGCACGCAAAACTCGAAATCCTGCATCGTCTCTAAGAGCAGCTCTAAGAGCCCTTCCATTAGAGGATTCGTGATCGCTCGCGTAAGCCATGCGGCAACGCACGCAGCACTGAAGGCCGCGTGACAGGACTCCGTTGCAATTGAGGGCAGGGCGCATTGAACATTTTCCGTCTCTTGCGGGTCGCAGCATCGGCGACCGCATCCGTATTGGCCTTGCTGCCACATTCATCTCCAGCCCAGAGCACAGCCACGTCGCCGCAGCAATCCGGCGCGCAGTCGCTGCCGCCGGTGGTGGTCGCGTCACCGGAAGCGCGACGGCGGGCAACTGCTGCGGCGCCGCGCCGTATCCACCGTGTTGCGCAGCCGGCTGCGCCGCAGAAGCCGCCGCCGGTACGCAACGTCGGCTTTGTCGAGAGCCCGCGTGGCCCGATCCAGGGATATGTCGCGCATCAGAGCTCGACGGGCACCAAGACCAACACGCCGATCATGGAGATTCCGCAATCGGTGTCGGTGGTGGGCGCCGAGCAGATCCGCGATCAGAAACCCGGCAAGTTCGACGAGACGCTGCGCTATTCCGCCGGTGTGCTTCCGGGGACCTTCGGTGCAGATACCCGCAATGACTGGTTCCTGATCCGCGGCTTCAAGTCCGACGATGTCGGCCTGTTCCTCGACGGGCTGCAACTGTTCTATACGTCCTACGCGAGCTGGAAGCTGCAACCGTTCGATCTCGAGCGCGTCGAGGTGCTGCGCGGTCCGTCCGCCGTGCTCTACGGCGGCTCGAGCCCGAGCGGCATCGTCAACGCGATCAGCAAGATGCCGCCCGAGGAGCCGATCCGCTACCTCGAGACCGGCGTCAACAATTTCGGCAACGCTTATGTCGGCTTCGACATCGGCGGGCCGGTGCCGGCGCAGCCGCAGGACGGCAAGCAGGACGGCAAGCTGTTCTACCGGCTGGTGGGGCAGGTCCAGAACGGCGGCACCCAGGTCAACTTCACGCCCGACAACAACTACTTCATCGCGCCGTCGGTGACCTGGAAGCCCGACGGCGACACCACCTTCACCGTGCTCGCCTCGGCTTCACGGAATGAAACCCGCGGCATCAACTTCCTGCCCTATGTCGGCACGGTCACCAACGCGCCGTTCGGCAAGATCCCGACCAGCCTGTTCGTCGGCGATCCCTCGATCGACAGCTTCACGCGCGAACAGGAAATGCTCGGCTATCAGTTCGAGCGCAATCTCTCCGACAATGTCACCTTCCGCCAGAATGCGCGCTTCGCCCATGTCGACGTCACCTATCGCGGGCTGATCGGCAACGGCTACACCGACATGACGGCCGGCACGCTCGGGCGCTATAACTGGTACGCGAAGGACACGGCCGACCAGGCCGATCTCGACAGCCAGCTCGAATATCGCGTCGCTACCGGTCCGGTGCAGCACACGTTGCTGTTCGGCGTCGACCTGAAGGACTATCGGATCGACGACTACCAGATCTTCCAGTTCGGGACCACGCCGTCGCTCAACGTGTTCAATCCGGTCTACGGACTGGGCAGCCTGCCTTTCACGACGACGCCGTTCCGTAACTATGTGATCACCCAGGAGCAGCTCGGCACCTATGTGCAGGATCAGATGAAGCTCGGCCGCTTCACGCTGGTGCTGAGCGGCCGCAATGACTGGGTGTCGACCAGCCAGGATGACCGGCCGAGCGGCGTCACGCTCTACAATCGCGAGGACAGCAAGTTCAGCGGCCGCGCCGGCCTGATCTACAATTTCGACAACGGCATTGCGCCCTACGTCTCCTATGCGACGAGCTACAATCCGGTGATTGGCCTCAACGCGTCGAACCAGTTGCTGCTGCCGGAAACCGGGCAGCAGTCCGAGGTGGGCGTCAAGGTCGAGCCGAACGGCTTCAACGGTCATTTCACCTTCGCATGGTTCGATCTGAAGCGTCAGAATGCGCTGACGACCGACCCGAACAACCCGCTACTGCAGAACCAGACCGGCGAGGTCACCTCGCGCGGGTTCGAGGTGGAAGGCGTTGCGAACCCCTTGCCCGGGCTGAAGCTGACGGCTGCGTTCACGACCTACGACATCTTCACCAGCAAGGATCTCAATCCGGCGCTGATCGGCAAGGTGCCGACCAATACGCCCGAGCAGATCGGATCGCTCTGGGCCGACTACACCTTCCAGCAGGGTGCGCTCGCGGGTTTCGGCTTTGGTGGCGGCGCGCGCTACATCGGCTCGTCCTTCGCCGACCAGGCGAACACGCTCGCGGTCCCGTCAGTGGTGCTCGGAGATGCCACCATCCATTACGAATGGCAGGGCTGGCGTGCGGCGCTGAACGTCATCAACATCGCCGACACCATCTATGTCGCGAGCTGCGCCAGCACGTCGTCCTGCTTCTACGGTGATCGTCGCAGGATCACCGCCAGCCTCGGCTACAAATGGTGACGGGGAGGGGCAGCTGAAGGCGCCGACTGTCAGGGTCTGGTCGCTGGTCCATCGCTGGACCAGCCTGATCTCGACCGTATTCCTGCTATTGCTCTGCCTCACCGGGCTGCCGCTGATCTTCCATCACGAGATCGACGCGGCGCTCGGCTATGCACCGCGGCCGGAGCCCGCCGCGGGCCGCCCGCCGCTGCCGCCGCAACGGATCGTCGCGGCTGCGCTCGCCGCCGATCCCGGGCGGGTGATGCAATACGTCTCCTGGGACAAGGACGAGCCCGGAATCGTGTTGGCGTTCACCAACACCACGCCGGACGGCAAGCCCGACGGTGCCACGGTGCGCGCGTTTGATGCGGTGACGGCGAAGCCGCTCGGGCTGGTCGGCGTCGGGCCGATGCTGATCGTCCTGAAGCTGCACACCGACATGTTCGCAGGCCAGGCCGGCAAGCTGTTCCTCGGCGCGATGGGGCTTTTGTTCGCGGCCGCGATCATCTCCGGCGTGACGTTGTACTGGCCGTTCACCCGTCGCCTGCGCTTCGCCACGGTCCGCACGCAATCGGCGCGCCGTGTCGCCTGGCTCGACTGGCACAATCTGATCGGCGTGGTGACGATCGTCTGGGCCCTGGTGGTGGGCATCACCGGCGTGATCAACACCTGGGCCGAGCTGTTGCTGAACCAGTGGAAGGCCAGCGAGCTTGCCGAGATGGTGAAGCCCTATGCCGGCAAGCCGCCGCCGCCGAAGCTCGCGCCGCTGGATCAGGTCGTGGCACGGGCGAGGCAAGCGGCGCCCGGAATGGAGGTCGCCTTCGTCGCCTATCCGGGAACGCCGTTCACCTCCTCGCATCACTATGCGGCCTTCATGCGCGGCGACACGCCGCTGACGTCGCGGCTGCTGAAGCCGGTGCTGCTCGACGGCGAGACTGCAGAAGTCTCCGAGACCCGCGCGCTGCCTGGCTATCTGCAGGCGCTGCTGATCTCGCAGCCGCTGCATTTCGGTGACTATGGCGGCATGCCGCTCAAGATCATCTGGGCGGCTCTGGACGCATTGACCATCATCGTGATCGGCAGCGGGCTCTATCTCTGGCTGGCGCGGAGGCGGAAGCGGGGACGCGTGGCTGCCGCAGGCGAACCGGCGCCGGTGCGATGACGCCAGGTCGCCCGCGCTGGAGCGGCGTATTCGGTATGCCGATCGTTGTTGCGACCCTGGCCCTGTGCGGTCTGCTCGCCGCGCTGCTGCTGGGCGATGACGGACGCCGCTTCTCGTGGCTGGCGGTCGGCTCGCCGGTTGCGATCGTTGCATGGGTCTGGCTGCGCCTGCGATTTCGCTAGCGCATGATCCGGAAAAGTGTGTAGCGATTTTCCGAAAAGATCATGCTCAAACAAAGAACTAAAGCGCGATGACGATTCAGCCTTATCTCATCGCGCTTTAGCGCGCATTGGGCAGATAGCGCCAGCCGTCCTTGCCGAGGAAGTCCAGCATCGCCTGTGCCGGCGGCAGCAGCACCTTGTCGGCGCGGCGGATCGCATGCCATTGGCGGACGATGGGCAATCCCTTGACCTTGAGCACCACGAGGCGACCGTCCTCCAGTTCGTGAAACACGGTGTGCTGGGAGATGAAGGCGATGCCGAGCCCGGCCATGACGGCCTGCTTGATGGTCTCGTTGCTGTCCATCGCCATGCCGATCTTCGGAGCCAGCCTGGCCCGCTGGCAAAACTCTTCCATCAGCATCCGCGTGCCGGAGCCCTGCTCGCGGATGATGAAGGTCTCGTTGGCGAGCTCCGATGTCTCGACGTGCCGCCGCCGCGCAAGGCGATGGTCGGCGGCAGCGACGATGAAGTGCGGATGCCGGCCGAGCGTTCGCATCTCGACCTCGACATCGGCCGGCGGCCGTCCCATCACGGCGATGTCGAGGTCGTAGCCGCGCAGCGCGTCGCGGATCTCCTCGCGATTGCCGATCCGGAGCGTGACCTCGATCTTCGGGAAGCGCCGGGAGAACGCGGCGATCGCAAACGGCACGAAGTATTTTGCGGTAGAGACCGCGCCCATCGAGACCCGCCCGCCGCTGCGGCCCGCGATCAGATCGAGCGATTGCTCGCAATCCTTGAGCGCCGCCTCGATCCGCTCGACCATCGCAAGCACGTGCGCGCCGGCATCCGTCAACGCCATGCCGTCGCCGGTGCGCTGGATCAGCGTCAGCCCCGCGAGCGCCTGCAGATTGCGGAGCTGCAGCGTCACCGCCGGCTGCGTGAGGTTGAGGCGGCTTGCCGCCGACGTGATCGAGCCGGCCTCGTGCACGGCGGACAGCGCGCGCAGCTGGCGAATGGTGAGGTCCCGCGAGAAGTGGCCGGCCATGGCGGCTCCATAAGAAATACTTTGCCCGGACCAAAGATAATAAAATTTCCCTAATTCGGCAATTCGGGCGTTGATGATGGCGAAGGCGACTCCCGTGGGTCGCCGATCGACGCCTCGGCACAGAGGGCGAGCAAAGGGAGAAGACCCGTGGAGATTCGTCCTGCATTGCGTGCCTATCTGGAGTGGCCGGCGGAGCACAACCCGATGCGCGCGGCGACCGTCGCCGTTGTCGAGGCGCTGGCGGGCGCCGCGGTGGAACTCGCGCAGACCATTGCGGCCGGTTCCATTGCCGGGATCGGCGGAGAGAGCGGCGGCGTCAATCCCGACGGCGACCGGCAGCGCACGATCGACATCGTTGCCGACCGCCTGATGCGCGAGGCATTGCGCACCGCGCCGGTTGCCGCCGTGCTCTCGGAGGAGGCGGAGCTGCCGGAGACGCTTGACGTCGATGCGCCGCTTTGCGTCGCAATCGATCCGCTCGACGGCTCCGCCAATCTCGAGAACAACATCTCCATCGGCACCATCTTCTCGATCCGGCCGAAGGCATATGACGCACTGTCGACATTCTTCGAGCCGGGCACGGCGCAGTGCGCCGCGGGCTGCTTCATCTACGGTCCGCAGACCGTCCTGGTGCTGGCGCTCGACCAGTGCGTCGATTGCTTCACGCTCGATCCGCGCAGAGGCGAATTCGTCCTGACCGGGCGCGACCTGCAGGTGCCGCCCGATACGCCCGAGTTCGCGATCAACGCGTCCAACCGCCGGCACTGGAGCAGCGCGGTGCGCAGCTACGTCGACCAGTGCATCGCCGGGGCCAACGGCGAACGCGGCGAGGATTTCAACATGCGCTGGATCGGTTCGCTGGTCGCCGAGGCCTATCGGATCCTGCTGCGCGGCGGCGTGTTCCTCTATCCGGCGGATGCACGCCAGGGTTATCGCGAGGGCCGCCTGCGGCTGTTGTATGAGGCGCACCCGATCGCGCTGATCATGGAATGGGCCGGCGGCGCCGCCTCGAACGGCCGGTCGCGGATCCTCGAATTGTCGGCGCGGACCTTGCATCAGCGCGTGCCGCTGATCATGGGATCGACGCGCGCCGTGCGCGACGTCGATGCGCACCACCTGACCGTCGAGCCGTTGTTCGAGAGCAGCGATGCCCCGCTGTTCGCACGGCGCGGCCTGTTCCGCTGAGGGGAGGATCGCATGTCGCGCCGACACCCCATCATCTCGATCACGGGCTCTTCCGGCGCCGGCACGACGTCGGTGAAGAAGACCTTCGAGAATATCTTCCGTCGCGAGAACGTCGTGGCGGCCTACATCGAGGGCGACGCATTCCATCGCTACGACCGCGCCGAGATGCGCAGCAAGATGTCGGAGGAGGCTGAGCGCGGCAACAAGCATTTCAGCCATTTCAGCCCCGAAACCAATCTGTTCGAGGAACTCGAAAAGCTGTTCCGTGACTATGCCGAGACCGGCACCGGAACCACGCGGCACTATGTGCACGACGCGGAGGAAGAGCGGCTTTACGGCGCGAAGCCCGGCACCTTCACCGCATGGGAGGCGCTGCCGGACAATTCGGATCTCTTGTTCTACGAGGGCCTGCATGGCGCCGTCGTCACCGACAAGGTGAACGTCGCGCAGCATGCGGATCTCAAGATCGGCGTCGTCCCGGTCATCAACCTGGAATGGATCCAGAAGCTGCATCGCGACCGCAGCCATCGTGGCTATTCGACGGAAGCGGTGACCGACACCATCCTGCGCCGGATGCCCGACTACGTGAATTACATATGCCCGCAGTTCACCGAGACCGACATCAACTTCCAGCGCGTTCCGACGGTCGACACGTCGAACCCGTTCATCGCGCGCTGGATCCCGACCCCCGACGAATCGATGGTCGTCATTCGTCTGAAGAACCCGCGCGGCATCGACTTCCCCTATCTGCTCTCGATGATCCCGCACAGCTTCATGTCGCGGGCCAACTCGATCGTGATTCATGGCGCCAAGCTCGACCTTGCGATGCAGCTCATCCTGACGCCGCTGATCCTGCAACTGATCGAACGAAAGAGGCGAACGATATGACCGCGCTTGCGCCCATAGCCAGCCAACCCGAGATCGGCCACGCCGAAATGGCCAATGCCATCCGCTTCCTCGCCATCGACGCGGTGGAGCAGGCGAAGTCCGGCCATCCCGGCATGCCGATGGGCATGGCCGATGTCGCCACCGTGCTGTTTCAGGACTTCCTGAAGTTCGATCCCGCCGATCCCGCCTGGCCCGACCGCGACCGCTTCGTGCTCTCGGCTGGCCACGGCTCGATGCTGCTGTATGCGCTGCTGTATCTGGCCGGCTATGAGGCCATGACGCTCGACCAGCTCAAGGCGTTCAGGCAGTGGGGCTCGAAGACGCCCGGGCATCCGGAATACGGTCATACGCCCGGTGTCGAGACCACGACGGGACCACTCGGGCAGGGCATCGCGACGGCGGTCGGCATGGCGCTGGCCGAGCGGCTGATGAACGCGCGCTTCGGCGACGACCTCGTCGATCACTTCACTTATGTGATATCCGGCGACGGCTGCCTGATGGAGGGCATCAGCCAGGAAGCGATCTCGCTCGCCGGCCATCTCAGGCTGAACCGGCTGATCGTGCTGTTCGACGACAACCGGATCTCGATCGACGGCGCAACATCCCTGTCGTGTTCGGACGACCAGACGGCACGGTTCAAGGCCAGCGGCTGGGATGTCAGCAGCATCGATGGCCACGATCCGCAGGCGATCGCAGCAGCGATCCGGCACGCCAAGGCCAGCGACCGCCCGTCGCTGATCGCCTGCCGCACCATGATCGGGTTCGGCGCACCGAACCGGCAAGGCAGCGAGAAGGTGCATGGCGCGCCGCTCGGCACGGATGAGGTGCAGAAGACCCGCGCTGCGCTCGGCTGGCCGTATCCTCCGTTCGAGGTGCCCGATGTGGTCCTCGCTGAATGGCGCGAGATCGGTACGCGCGGCCGCGATGCAAGGCGCGCCTGGATCGAGCGCTCGCGAAAGGCGTGTAACGGCGAGCGGTCGCCTTTTCACGACGCGCTGAACCGGAAGCTGCCCTGCGCCTATGCCGAGGCGATGGCCAGGCTGCGCGCGCGCTTCGCGACGGAGCGGCCGAAGCTCGCGACTCGACAGGCCTCGCAGCAGGTGATCGATGTGATCGCGGAAGCGCTGCCGAACCTGCTCGGCGGCTCGGCCGATCTCACGCACTCCAACCTCACGCTGGCGAAATCGCAAGCTCCGGTGCGGCCGGCTGCGCTCGACGGCAGCTACATCCACTACGGCATCCGCGAGCACGGCATGGCCGCGGCGATGAATGGTATTGCGCTCCATGGCGGATTCATTCCCTATGGCGGCACGTTCCTCAGCTTTGCCGACTACAATCGTCCGGCGATCCGGCTCGCCGCACTGATGGGCATCCGCGTCGTCCATGTGATGACCCACGATTCGATCGGGCTCGGCGAGGACGGACCGACGCATCAGCCGGTGGAGCATCTCGCCGCGCTGCGGGCGATCCCGAACCTGCTGGTGTTCCGGCCCGCCGATGCAGTCGAGACCGCCGAGGCCTGGGACTGTGCGCTGAAGGCCGAGACCTCGCCATCGATCCTCTGCCTGTCGCGGCAGGCGCTCCCGGCCTTCCGCGACGGCACCACCGAGATCAACCAGGTCGCGCGCGGGGCCTATGTGATCGTCGAGCCCGAGAAGGGACGCGACGTCACGCTGATCGCGAGCGGCTCCGAGGTGTCGATCGCACTGGAAGCCGCGAACCATCTGGCCGACGACGGCATCAGCGCCGCCGTGGTGTCGGCGCCGTGCTTCGACCTGTTCCGTGAGCAGCCGCGCGACTACCGCGCCACGGTCCTGGGCAGCGCCCCGCGCGTCGGAGTTGAGGCCGCGGTCGAGGGCGACTGGGCGCGCTGGCTCGGCGACGGCGGCGAGTTCATCGGCATGACCGGCTTCGGCGCGTCCGCGCCCGCCGACGTGCTCTACCGCGAATTCGGCATCACGCCGGCGGCCGTCGCCGCGGCAGCGAAGCGTGTCATTCATCGAGCGAATTGAAAGGAGGACGCCACCATGGCGCGGATCACTTTGAGACAATTGCTGGATCATGCCGCCGAGCGCGGCTACGGCGTGCCGGCCTTCAACATCAACAACATGGAGCAGGGCCTTGCCATCATGGAGGCCGCCTCCGCCTGTGATGCCCCGGTCATCATGCAGGCCTCGCGCGGCGCGCGCGCCTATACCGGCGACATCATGCTGGCGAGAATGATCGATGCGCTGGAGGAGATGTATCCGCAGATCCCGCTCTGCCTGCATCTCGATCACGGTAACGAGGAGGCGACCTGCGCCAGCGCGATCCGCTACGGCTTCACCTCGGTGATGATGGACGGCTCGCTGAGGGCCGATGCCAAGACCGCGGCCGACTATGATTACAATGTCGACATCACCCGCCGCGTCGTCGAGATGGCGCACTGGGTCGGCGCCTCCGTGGAGGGCGAGCTCGGCGTGCTCGGCTCGCTGGAGCATGGCGGCGGCGAACAGGAAGACGGTCACGGCGCCGAAGGCAAGCTGAGCCGCGATCAGCTGCTCACCGATCCCGACCAGGCCGTCGATTTCGTACGCGCCACCAGGGTCGATGCGCTGGCGATCGCGATGGGCACTTCGCACGGCGCCTACAAGTTCACGCGCCAGCCCGATGGCGAGATCCTGGCGATGCGCGTGATCGAGGAGATCCACGCCCGGCTGCCGAACACGCATCTGGTCATGCACGGCTCCTCCTCGGTGCCACAGCCGTTGCAGGATGTGTTCAACGCGTTCGGCGGCGAGATGCCGCAGACCTGGGGCGTGCCGGTCGAGGAGATCGTCCGCGGCATCAGGCACGGCGTGCGCAAGGTCAACATCGATACCGATTGTCGGCTCGCGATGGCGGGGGCGTTCCGCAAGGTCGCGGTTCAGTCGAAGAGCGAGTTCGACCCGCGCAAGTTCCTCAAGCCCGCGATGGACGCGCTGCGCGAACTCTGCCGGGACCGCTTCGAGCAATTCGGGACCGCCGGCAATGCCGGGAAGATCAAGGTGGTGCCGCTGCCGGAGATGGCTCGGCGCTACCGGGCCGGTGCGCTCGATCCGCAGATTGGAAACATGACAGAGGCCGCTTGAAGCGGCGACCAACAACAGGAGATCCAGATGAACATGCAGCAGTCGATCACCGTGCGCGGCAAGGATCGCTACAAGTCCGGCGTGATGGAATACAAGCGCATGGGCTATTGGGAGCCGAACTACGAGCCCAAGGACACCGACGTCATCGCACTGTTCCGGGTGACGCCGCAGGACGGCGTCGATGCGACCGAGGCCTGTGCCGCGGTCGCCGGCGAGTCCTCGACGGCGACCTGGACCGTGGTGTGGACTGATCGGCTGACCGCCGCTGAGAAATACCGGGCCAAGTGCTACCGCGTCGATCCGGTGCCGAACTCGCCCGGCAGCTACTTTGCCTATATCGCCTATGATCTCGACCTGTTCGAGCCGGGTTCGATCGCGAACCTGACGGCGTCGATCATCGGCAACGTGTTCGGCTTCAAGCCGCTGAAGGCGCTGCGGCTCGAGGACATGCGGCTGCCGGTCGCCTATGTGAAGACGTTCCAGGGACCTGCGACCGGCATCGTGGTCGAGCGCGAACGGCTCGACAAGTTCGGCCGTCCGCTGCTGGGTGCGACCGTGAAGCCGAAGCTCGGGCTTTCGGGCCGCAACTACGGCCGCGTCGTCTACGAGGCGCTGAAGGGCGGGCTCGACTTCACCAAGGACGACGAGAACATCAATTCGCAGCCCTTCATGCATTGGCGCGAACGCTTCCTGTACTGCATGGAGGCGGTCAACCGCGCGCAGGCTGCGACCGGGGAGATCAAGGGCACCTATCTGAATGTCACGGCGGCGACGATGGAGGACATGTATGAGCGTGCCGAGTTCGCGCACGAGATCGGCTCCAATATCGTCATGATCGATCTCGTGATCGGCTATACGGCGATCCAGTCGATGGCGAAGTGGGCGCGCAAGAACAACATGATCCTGCACCTGCATCGCGCCGGCCACTCGACCTACACGCGCCAGCGTAGCCACGGCGTTTCGTTCCGGGTGATCGCAAAATGGATGCGGCTCGCCGGTGTCGATCACATCCATGCCGGCACGGTGGTCGGCAAGCTCGAGGGCGATCCGAACACGACGCGCGGCTACTACGACATCTGCCGCGAGGACTTCAACCCGATGCAGCTCGAGCACGGCGTGTTCTTCGACCAGCACTGGGCGAGCCTGAACAGGCTGATGCCGGTGGCCTCGGGCGGCATCCACGCCGGCCAGATGCACCAGCTGCTCGACCTGCTCGGCGAGGATGTCGTGCTGCAGTTCGGCGGCGGCACCATCGGCCATCCGCGCGGCATCCAGGCCGGTGCCACGGCCAATCGCGTCGCGCTCGAAGCGATGATCCTCGCCCGCAACGAGGGACGGGACTACGTCCATGAAGGGCCGGAGATCCTGGCCAAGGCGGCGCTGTCCTGCACGCCGCTGCGCGAGGCGCTCGATGTCTGGAAGGATGTCACCTTCAACTACGAATCGACTGACGCACCCGATTTCATCCCCACGCCGAGCATGGCGGTCTGACAGGAGCTTTTCATGCGCATAACCCAGGGCTGCTTCTCGTTCCTGCCCGATCTCACCGACGAGCAGATCGCGGCGCAAGTGCAATACTGCCTCGACAAGGGCTGGGCGGTGAACATCGAGTTCACCGACGATCCGCATCCCCGCAACACCTACTGGGAGATGTGGGGCCTGCCGATGTTCGACCTCCGCGACGCGGCGGGCATCATGAAGGAACTCGCCGACTGCCGGCGCGTGTACGGCGACCGTTACATCCGGATCTCCGGCTTCGATTCCAGCCACGGCTGGGAGTCGGTGCGCCTGTCCTTCATCGTCACCCGGCCGCAGGAGGAGCCCGGCTTCCGGCTCGACCGGCAGGAATCCGTCGGACGCAACGTGCGCTATTCGACGCACTCCTATGCGGCGACGCGCCCCGAGGGCGAGCGCTACGCCGACCGCTGACACGCGTCCGGTCAAAGCCAGGCGGATTACTCCCTCGGCCGTCCTGGTCCGGATGCACTTCTCCGTCGTCGCCGCCGCGGCGACGGAGCTTTTAAATGCGAGATGATCATGACGAAACCGCAAGAACTGCCCCGCGAAGCACCGGTCGAGGCGATCGACCTCCGGCATGAATTCGCCGACCTCGGCATCGGCGCCGTGCTCGACCAGCTCGATTCCGAACTGATCGGGCTCAAGCCGGTGAAGACACGCATCCGCGAGATCGCCTCCCTGCTGCTGGTCGAGCGCATCAGGCAGAAGATGGCGCTCGCTACCACGTTTCCGACGCTGCACATGTCGTTCACCGGCAATCCCGGCACCGGCAAGACCACGGTGGCGCTGCGGATGGCCGGCATCCTGCACCGGCTCGGCTTCGTGCGCCGCGGCCATGTCATCAGCGTCACCCGCGACGATCTGGTGGGCCAATATATCGGCCATACCGCGCCGAAGACAAAGGAGATCCTGAAGAAGGCCATGGGCGGCGTGCTGTTCATCGACGAGGCCTATTACCTCTACCGGCCCGAGAACGAGCGCGACTACGGCCAGGAGGCGATCGAGATCCTGCTTCAGGTGATGGAGCAGCAGCGCGAGGACCTGGTGGTGATCCTGGCCGGCTATGGCGACCGGATGGAGAAATTCTTCCAGAGCAATCCGGGCTTCCGGTCGCGCATCGCCCATCACATCGACTTCCCGGACTATTCGGACGCCGAGCTGCTCTGGATCTCGGAATTGATGTTGCAGCAGCAGAATTATCGTTTCTCCCCCGAAGCACGCGATGCCTTCATCCGCTACATCTCGGTGCGCAAGACACAGCCGCTGTTCTCGAACGCGCGCTCGATCCGCAACGCGCTTGACAGGATCAGGCTGCGCCAGGCCAACCGCATCGTGGCCAAGCTCGATCGCATCCTGACCGCGGACGACGTGATGTCGATCGAGGCCGGCGATGTCCTCGCCAGCCGCGTGTTCGCAAGCGACATGGCCGCGGCAGGCGAGGGGCAATGAGCGCGGCGCTGGCAGCGATCCGCACCAGCGGGATGCGGGAGGTGATCGGCAGCGCCCGCGCGCTGATCTTCGATGTCGACGGCACGCTGGCTGAAACCGAAGAAGTGCATCGTCGCGCCTTCAACGAGGCCTTCGCCGAAGCCGGTCTCCACTGGTACTGGGATCGCGCCACCTATGGACGGTTGCTGCGCATCGCGGGTGGCAAGGAGCGCATCCGTGCCTTCGACCAGCACAGCGTCGTCCCGCTGCTGTCCTTCGAAGAGATTGCCGATCTGCATCGCATCAAGACGGCGCGCTACGCCGAGCTGATCGCCTCGGGCGGTTGCCCGCTGCGCCCGGGGGTGGACGCCTGGATCGACGGCGCCCGCAGGCGCGGCCAGCGCCTCGCGATCGCGACGACGACGTCGCACGGCAATATCGATGCGCTGCTGTCGGTTGCGCTCGGCCGCGAATGGGCCGGATTGTTCGAGGCAATCGTTGCAGGGGACGACGTTCCGCGGAAGAAGCCCGCGCCCGACGTCTATATCGAGGTGCTGGAACGGCTCGGTCTCGGACCAGCCGATTGCATCGCCGTTGAGGATTCCGGCAACGGCCTTGCCGCCGCATCGCACGCCGGCATTCCCGTCGTCATCACCCGCAGCGCCTATTTCCAGGACGATGACTGGACCGGGGCGCTGCTGGTCATCGATGACCTGTCCTGCCTCGACTATTGACCCCGGACCCCCTCCGGGCTGGGCCGCCTTGATCCGTTCCCGTGATATCCAATAGTCAAATAATATGATTAGTCGACCCGCATTTTTTGTGAAATAGTGGGGAAGCGACCGCGAACGGGCCGCGAAGGGGTGCCGTGATACCGTGAATTCGGATAGGCGGCACACTCGAACCATTCCGGGAGACTGCGCCTCATGACCGCCAAAGCCTTTCCTGCTGTGCGCGCCTTGCTCTTTTCCATCGCAGCCCGGTGAACCGGCCGGCGGTCAGCGGATTGGGATGGGTTGCCGTGCGCGAGCGAGGGAGCGGGTCGCCGATGGACCGCATCGACATCAAGCATTTTACGGTCGTGACGGCGGCGGTGCGCCCGCGATGCCGCACGAGACGCGTGGCGGGTTCGCCCGAGGTCGCCGACGACTGAAGGCTTCTACGAGACCAATCAAACAACAGAGGGAGTGACGCATGTTCAAACTGAGGACTGCCTTGTTTTCGCTGGCGCTGGCCGGCCTTGCCGGGGCCGCGGCCAACAGCGAGGCGCTGGCTCAAGGCAAGGCGACGATCGGGATCGCGATGCCGACCAAATCCTCGGCGCGCTGGATCGACGACGGCAACAACATGGTCAAGGTGCTGAAGGAGCGCGGCTACGGCACCGATCTGCAATATGCCGAGGACGACATCCCGAACCAGCTCTCCCAGGTCGAGAACATGGTGACCAAGGGTGCCAAGGTGCTGGTCATCGCAGCGATCGACGGCACCACGCTGTCCGACGCGCTCAAGCAGGCCAAGGCCCAGGGCATCACCGTCATCGCCTATGACCGCCTGATCCGCGATACGCCGAATGTCGACTATTACGCGACCTTCGACAATTTCCAGGTCGGTGTGCTGCAGGCGCAATCGATCGAGAAGGCGCTCGGGCTGAAGGAGGGCAAGGGTCCCTTCAACATCGAATTGTTCGGCGGCTCGCCCGACGACAACAACGCCTATTTCTTCTACGACGGCGCGATGTCGGTGCTGAAGCCCTACATCGACAGCGGCAAGCTCGTGGTCGGCAGCGGCCAGATGGGCATGGACAAGGTCGCGACCCTGCGCTGGGACGGCGCGACCGCGCAGGCGCGCATGGACAATCTGCTCAGCGCCTACTACGGCAAGAAGCGGGTCGATGCGGTGCTGTCGCCTTATGACGGCCTGTCGATCGGCATCATCTCCTCGCTGAAGGGCGTCGGCTATGGCAGCAAGGACCAGCCGATGCCGTTCGTGAGCGGGCAGGATGCCGAGGTTCCCTCGATCAAGGCCATGCTGCGCGGCGAGCAATATTCGACCATCTTCAAGGACACCCGCGACCTCGCCAAGGTGACGGCCGACATGGTCGATGCCGTGATGAACAAGAAGGAGGTCACCGTCAACGACACCAAGACCTACAACAATGGTGTCAAGGTGGTTCCATCCTATCTGCTCAAGCCCGTGGTGGTGGACAAGACCAATTGGGAGAAAGTCCTGATTGACAGCGGCTACTACAAGCGCTCGCAATTCGACTAGGGCGGACCGGCCGGCCGGCACCAGCCGGCCGCGCCGGACGCGATTTGCGCTGCGGGACGAGATTCGATGACGGCAATGCTTGAGATGCGCGGCGTCAGCAAGAGCTTTGCAGGCGTGCAGGCGCTGCGCGACGTCAATTTCACCGTCGATCCCGGGCAGATCCACGCGCTGGTCGGCGAGAATGGCGCCGGCAAGTCGACCCTGATGAAGGTGCTGAGCGGGGTCTATCCCGCCGGCAGCTATGAGGGATCCATCGTCTTCGACGGCGAGGAGCGGCGCTTCCGCGACATCAACGATTCTGAGGCGCTCGGGATCATCATCATCCACCAGGAGCTGGCGCTGATCCCGCTGCTGTCGATCGCCGAGAACATCTTCCTGTCGCATCCGCCGTCGCGCTTCGGCGTGATCGATCGCGACGCGGTGTACCGGCGCACAGCGGAGCTGCTGGCGCAGGTCGGCCTGCGCGAGTCTCCGGACACCCTGGTCACCGATCTCGGTGTCGGCAAGCAGCAGCTCGTCGAGATCGCCAAGGCGCTGTCCAAGAAGGTCAAGCTCCTGATCCTCGACGAGCCGACCGCGAGCCTCAACGAGGCCGACAGCGCGGCCCTGCTGGACCGGCTGCTGGCGTTCCGCGCGCAAGGCATCGCCTCGATCCTGATCTCGCATAAGCTGAACGAGGTGGCGCGCGTCGCCGACCGCATCACCGTGCTGCGCGACGGTCGCACAGTCGACAGCCTCGACTGCCTGACCGAGCAGGTCGAGGAGGACCGCATCATCCGCAGCATGGTCAATCGCGATCTCGCCCACCGCTTCCCCGAGCGGAACGTTCCGATCGGCGATCCCGTGATGAACGTGGAGAACTGGTCGGTGCATCACCCGCTGCATACCGAGCGGCAGGTGATCAAGAATGTCGATTTCACCGTGCGCCGCGGCGAGGTCGTCGGCATCGCCGGCCTGATGGGCGCCGGGCGGACCGAGTTCGCCATGAGCCTGTTCGGCCGCGCCTGGGGCTACAATATCTCCGGCAGGGTCCGCCTCGATGGCGGCGAGCCCGATCTCTCCAGCGTGCCGGCTGCGATCAATGCGGGCCTTGCCTATGTCACCGAGGACCGCAAGCTGCTCGGGCTGATCCTGGCCGACGACGTCCGCAAGAACGTCTCGCTGGCGAGCCTCGGTCAGGTCTCCGAGCGCGGCGTGATCGACGACGTCATCGAGCTGAAGGCTGCCAGCGACTACCGCAACCGGATGCGGATCCGCTGCTCCGACGTCTACCAGGAGACCGGGCAGCTCTCGGGCGGCAACCAGCAGAAGGTGGTGCTGTCGAAATGGCTGATGACCGATCCGAAGGTCCTGATGCTGGACGAGCCAACCCGCGGGATCGATGTCGGGGCGAAATACGAGATCTATTGTATCATCAACGAGCTGGCCGAGGCCGGCAAGGGCGTCGTGGTGATCTCGTCGGAAATGCCCGAGCTGCTCGGCATCTGCGACCGGATTTGCGTGATGAATGACGGCGCCTTCGTCGGTGAATTCGCGGCGGCCGACGCGACGCAGGAGAAGATCATGCGCGCCATCATGCGCAATGTCAGGATGTCCGCGAACGGCGGGGTGCGGGCGGAAGGAGCGGCGCAATGACCGACAAGACGGTGTCACTTCCCGAGGCTCCCAAGCATTCCGGCTTCATCAAGAACAATCTGCGCAATTACGGCATGCTGCTGTCGCTGCTCGCGATCATGCTGTTCTTCGAAATCGTCACCGACGGCACGCTGCTGCAGCCGCTCAATCTCACCAACCTCGTGTTGCAGAACAGCTACATCGTCATCATGGCGCTCGGCATGCTGCTGGTGATCGTCACCGGGCATATCGACCTCTCGGTCGGTTCGGTCGCGGGCTTCGTGGGCGCGGTCGCCGCGGTGCTGATGGTGCGCTACCATGTCGGCTACCCGATCGCCTTCGTCGCCTGCCTGCTGGTCGGCGCCGCGATCGGCGCGGCCCAGGGCTACTGGATCGCCTATTTCCGCATTCCGTCCTTCATCGTGACGCTGGCGGGCATGCTGGTGTTCAAGGGGCTGGCGCTCGCCGTGCTGCAGGGGCAATCGGTCGGGCCGTTTCCGTCGACCTTCCAGAAACTGTCGTCCGGCTTCATTCCGGAATTGTTCCCGAGCGCCGGCACGCTCTACCCGACCTCGCTTCTGATCGGCATCGTGCTGGCGTTTGCGCTTGTGCTCGCCAGCGCCAAGAGCCGGGCGCGCGAGGCGTCGCACGGCATCGAGGTCGAACCGTACATGTTCTTCGTCGCCAAGAGCATCGCGCTGGCGGGTGCCGTGCTCTACTTCACCTATCTGATCGCCTCGCATCGCGGCCTGCCGAACGTGCTGGTCATCATGACGGTGTTGATCGCGCTCTACGGCTTCGTCACCCGCCGCACGGTGGTCGGCCGGCAGATCTATGCGGTGGGCGGCAATGCCAAGGCGGCGAAGCTCTCCGGCATCAAGACCGAGCGGCTCACCTTCCTGACCTTCGTCAACATGGGTGTGCTGGCGGCGCTGGCCGGGCTGGTGTTCGCAGCGCGCCTCAACACGGCGACGCCGAAGGCCGGGCTCGGCTTCGAGCTCGACGTCATCGCCGCCTGCTTCATCGGCGGCGCCTCGGCCTATGGCGGCGTCGGCCGTGTCGGCGGCGCGGTGGTCGGCGCGATGATCATGGGCGTGATGAACAACGGCATGTCGATCCTCGGCATCGGCATCGACTACCAGCAGGTGATCAAGGGCCTCGTCCTGCTCGGCGCCGTCTGCATCGACGTCTACAACCAGCGCCGCTGATCGCCACCTGGTCACATTGCTGCGATACGATGCCGCCGCAACGCAGGAGAATGCCGCGTGAAACTGTCCCATGTCGATGCGCTGACCATCGGAAACATCCTGGCCGAGGCCGCCCGCACCGAGATCATGCCGCGGTTCCGGCGGGTGCGGGAGATCGAGGTCCGCACCAAGACCTCCGTCTTCGACGTGGTCACCGAAGCCGACGAAGCCGCCGAGCAGGTGATCTCGGCTGAGCTGTCGCGCGCATTTCCCGGCGCCGCCATCATCGGCGAGGAGGGAACGGCGAAGGATCCGGCAGCGCTCGACCGGATCGGAACGGCGGAGCTCGCCTTCATCGTCGACCCGATCGACGGCACGCGGAATTTCACCTCCAGCCTGCCGCTGTTCGGCACCATGGTCGCCGCCACCATGCGCGGCGAGATCGTGTTTGGCGCCATCCATGATCCCGTCTGCAACGACACCGCCTTCGCGCTGCGCGGCGAGGGCGCCTGGCTCGAGACAACGGATGGCCGGCGCCACGATCTGAAGGTCGCCCCTGCCGTGCCGGTCAAGCAGATGGAGGCGGTGATCGGCGTCAACTTCCTGCCCGAGCCGCTGCGGGCGACGGTCGCGGGTAATCTTTCGAAACTCGGCATGACCTGCTGGCTCCGCTGCGCCGCGCATGAATACCGGATGGCGGCGTCGGGGTATTGCCACCTGCTGTTCTACAACAAGCTGATGCCGTGGGATCACGCCGCCGGCTGGCTGCTGCATCGCGAGGCCGGCGGATACAGCGCGCATTTCGACGGCTCCCCCTACAAGCCCGTCAATCACGGCGGCGGACTGTTGTGCGCGCCGGATGAGGCGAGCTGGCATGCGGCGCGGCAGGCGATCCTGCCGCCGAACAGTGACTAACCCTCCTCCAGGTCCGGCGTCTGCCGCAGCATGAAGTGGCCGAAGGCGGACGCGATCGGCTTGGCGGAATCATCCTGCCAGGCCTGCGCCTCGAACGCGACGACGCGCCGGCCCTGCTTGACGACGGACACCCGCGCATGGCTGTCGAGCGCGCGGCCCGAGCGCAGATAGTTGATGGTGAGCCCGATCGGCTTCGGCCGCGCCCTGATGCCGAGCTCGCGGGTGACGCCGACGATCGCGGTCGTCTCGAGGAAGGCGCCGGTGATGCCGCCATGGATCGCGGGCAGGATCGGATTGCCGATGATCTTTCGCGAGAACGGCATCACCAGCGTATCATCGGCGCCGACCTGGATCCCGAGGCAGCGCGCGAACGGGCTGTCCGCGAAAGGGCCGGCCGGATCATCGGGCGCATCCAGCGTCGGCAGCGCGGTGGCGATCGCTTCCGCCCGGTCGATCAGCATGTTGGTGCGGTTCGCATCGATCATGAAGCATGCGGTCGCGGTTGCGACCGGGTCGTCCTCGGACTCCTGATAGGCGGTGGCTCGCACGAAGGCGATCAGCCGGGTGACGCGATAGCAGATCGAATGCGCCTTGATGTCGAGGCCCGGCGTCGCCGGCTTCTGGTAATCGATGCGCAGGTCCAGCGTTGCGATCGCGCGCGTCCCGTCGAGTGCGAGCTGCACGGCCATGCCGCAGCTTTCGTCGAGCATCGCAGTGACCACGCCGCCATGCAGGACGCCGGTCTCGCTGTCGCCGACGAACACCGGCCGATAGGGCAGGCTCGCCCAGGCTTCGCCGGGCGCGGCACGGTCGAGCCTGAGGCCGCTGATCGCGCCATAGATCGAGCGACGCGCCTGGATCGCCCGCGTCAGTTCATCGAAGGGCAGGGATATGCTTGGTTCGGACATGGCTTGGTTGTAGACCAAGGGCGCGGCAGGAGCAAAAGCGAGGGTGACGGGTACCGTGCTGCCGCCGCAACAATCGCCCTCGTCCCGGCCTGGTGCGCATTTGCGCACGAGGGCCGGGATGACATCAAGTCTGTTGCGCTGCCTGTGAGTCAAGCATCCGCATTCTCGCGACATGATCCGTCCGAGCTTTGCTCTTCGGTTTGGCCGCTCTGTGAACAGAGGGCGCAGGGAAAGCCGGGTGCCGATCGCACCCATGGGCCCCGTGCAAGGTAGAAAGCACGGGGGTAGGACCACAGGTGTAACCGGGAACAACCCGGCTTTCCCTGCGCGATGGGTTACGGCTTATACGT
>NZ_JAFCKQ010000064.1 GCF_018130215.1 Bradyrhizobium jicamae | reverse complement strand
GTCTCTACTGCGCCGATCGGGGTCCAGCCATACTCACCGGGGGTCAGGGGCGCGCTGCCAAACATCACCTCGGGACCTGTCCCGGTGCTTTTGCCGTCGAGAAAATAATTGTCCCCGAGCTGGACCAGATCGGTCGTCGCGGATGTCCCGATCAGAACGGTGGCAATCGTTCCTGCGAAGCCGTGCTGGTTTCCGCTGCCATCGTTGTAGAATCCGGAGATCACGCCATCGTCGTTGATGCCGACGATGTCGGTTTCGGTTGCTCCGGGAACGTCGACGGTCCCGACGACGCCGCCCTTGTCGATAAAGCCATGAACGTTGCTGCTGCCATCGACATAATATCCGACGATCTCGCCGCCGGAATTGACGGCTGAAACGCCGACGCTGGTCGCGCCGGCAATGTTGATCCTGGAGATGATGCCGTTGCTGTCGACAAACCCCCAGGTGTTGTTGGAACTGTCCTGGTAGTTTCCGACGATCTCGCCGGTATCGCTGATGCCGACCACGCTGGTGGAAATCGATCCCGCCGGATCGAATGTCTGTACCGTGCCGCCATTGTCAGCGAAACCATGCGCGACATTAGCCGCGTCGGTGTAGGTGCCGACGATCGTGCCGGCAGCGCTGATGCCGGCGACGGAGGTGCTGTTGGCGCCGGGAACGTCGACCGGCGTAAAGACGCCGTTGTTTTCGAAAAAGCCGTGAACGCCGTTCTCGGCGTCGGCGTAGCTGCCGTAGATCAACCCGACACTGTTCACACCGGAGACGGTAGTGCTGTTGGCAAGCAAGACGTCGACCTTCGTGACGACGCCGTTGCTCTCGACGAAGCCGTGTTGCCTGTTTTCGTAGTCCACGTAGTCGCCGAAGATCTCGCCGCCGGAGGTGATGCCGACGATGTCGGTGTTGCTCGATCCGGGTGGATCGGAGGGCGTGCCGTTGCTGCCTGTGGCGACGAAGCCGTAGAAGGTGCCGTCGCCGTCGCCGTCGACGCTGCCGTAGTTTCCAACCGCCTCGCCGGCGGCATCGACGCCGTCGACGGAAATGTATTGATAGGGTTCCACCGGAGCGGGAACGTCGATTCTTGTGAAGCTGGAATTTGTCATGGCCCCGATTGGTGGCGCCGCCATATTCCGGGGTTCAGGGATCCGGGGCCGAACCACGCGGCCAAAGGATTAAACTTTTGAAAGGCTTCTTGAGTTGCGGCGATGTGCGCGAGGCGATCGCCTTGGCCCTGACGCTGCGTTCATGCGTCGAGGCGCGACCGAACAACAAACAAATTTTCTTGTGCGCGTCGTTGTGATCTGGATCACGGCAACACACGCACGGCGAGTATTAGTGTCAAAAGCAAGCAGAGATCGCCCGCGACCTCTTGCGACATCAGCTGGCGCCACGACACGTTCGCGGCTCGCCAGGTCCCACCAGGAGAAACCTACTCCGAGGAGAAAAGCGTCATGACTAACATCTGGATTCGTTCCGCGACCAACTTCTTCGCATTCCTGCGCATGGACACCTCCAGGGTGACCAGCTTCAACGGGGCCGGAAGCGGCACCGTCAATTGTCAGTTCTATGGACCGGGAAGTGAGCCGGTCACTGCGCCGGGCAATGACGAAGTTTTCCTGTTCGTACCACTCTCTGACACGGCCTTTGCGCTCAGATCGACCGTTTCGGCTCATGCGTATCTGCGGATGGACGGGTCGAGCGTGACGGAATTCAACCCCGCCGGAAGTGGAACCGTCAACTGCCAGTTCTACGCTCAAGGGACCCAACCGCAGGTTGCGCCCGGAAACGATGAGGTTTTCCAGTTCGTGCCGATACCGAACAGTCCCGTCGTCGCAATCCGCTCCGTCGCCAATCCGACGGCTTATCTTCGGATGAATGCCGCCGGGGTCAACTCGCGGCAGGGCAACGGAAGCGGCATCGTCAATTGCCAGTTCTATGCCCGGGGCACCCACCCGCAATGGGCGCCCGGAAACCTCGAGGTGTTTTACATCTCTGCCGTTCCCACCCTGGCGTGATCGTCCTGACAACGGCGAAAGCTCGGGGTCTGGCAGCGTCTCTTGTTGCGACGCCGACCACCTCGCATGACGGAGGCCGCCGGGAGCCGGCGGCCTTCTGCAACATAGAAACATTTAGAAATATTTCGGCCGGGCCACTACCCACGAATAGTTCGTGTGCGACGGCACGGGTTCCAGTCCAATGTTTGAAGGGCCGGCGCGTAGTAGGGAAATGATGAAATGTCTCAATCAGTTCTGCGGTACTGCTTGAGCCATCCAATGCGGGCCGCCTATGCATTCGCGTCCGACCCGCTTGAGGCAGTGACAGCGTTCCAGGACAGATACATCGCAAGTCGCGAACGGCCCGTACCTCCCGACCTGTACCATGCCGACCTCGCATGGGATTGGCGCATGCATGAAATGCTCGGCGTGTCGGAGCCGTGCTCGGCGGCGACGGAGTTCTGGTCCTTGTGGCCGGACGTCATTGGAGAACTGCAAGCCAAGGGCATTCTGGCAGGTCCCGAAAGCTTCAAGGGCTGGAATGACGGCGATGCCGGATTCCTGCGTGCGATATGGTGTCTCACCCGTCATCTACGACCCAGACATGTGGTTGAAACCGGCGTCGCTCGCGGCATTTCATCGCGTTTTATCCTGGAGGCGCTTGAGCGGAACGGGGCCGGCCATCTATGGAGCATTGACCATCTGCCGCTGGAGCATCGGTGGCACGAACAGATTGGCGTGGCGGTTGGCGACCGATATCCGGATCGCTGGTCCTTTATCAAGGGATCAAGCAAGCGACGGCTACCTGCGATATTTTCCCAACTTGGCCAGATCGACCTTTTTGTTCACGACAGCCTGCACAGTGAGCACAACGTCCGCTTCGAGATAGACCGTGCCTGGGCCGCCCTGAGGCCGGGCGGAGCGATCGTCGTCGATGACATCGATGCCAACTGGGGATTCAAATCCTTTGTGCAGGAGTTCTCCGGTCACCGGTCATTGATTTGCGAGGCTGAGCCACTTCACCCCGACCGGAGGCGCTTCAATAAAAAAGGGATGTTCGGGATTATCCTGAAGGAGCCAACTGCATCGGCAAGCGATAACCAGAGGCCCTTCCGTCCAAATGGAATCGGAACGGAGCTCAGGCTCCTGCTTTGACGCGTTTTCTTCACGCGAACCGGTAGTCGCTCCTCCAAACAAAAACGGCCGCGGTTGCCCGCGGCCATTTTCCGTTTACCTGAGCCGCCTTGCCCCTTACTCCGCCGCCTGCTTGCGCGGCGGATCGAGGGCGCCGGAATCGTGGATCTCGGCGACCTGGTGATCGGAGAAGCCGAGCACCTGGCGCAGGATCTCGTCAGTGTGCTCGCCGAGCAGCGGTGAGCGGAGTACCTCGCTCGGTGAATCCGACAGCTTGATCGGGTTGCCGACCGAGACGTACTTGCCGCGGGTCGGATGATCGACCTCGACCACGGTGCCGGTTGCGCGCAGCGACTGGTCCTCGGCGATCTCCTTCATCGACAGGATCGGGCCGCAGGGGATGTCGTCCTTGTTGAGGATCTCCATCGCCTCGAACTTCGACTTCGTCATCGTCCACTGCTCGATGCGGGCGAAGATCTCGTTGAGGCGCGGCAGACGTGCCGGCGGCTTGGCGTAATCCGGATGGGTCTTCCAGGTCGGCTCGCCGATCACGTCGCAGATCTTCTCCCAGACCGGGGCCTGGGTGATGAAGTAGATGTAGGCGTTCGGGTCGGTCTCCCAGCCCTTGCACTTCAGGATACGGCCGGGCTGGCCGCCGCCGGAATCATTGCCGGCGCGCGGCACGGCATCGCCGAACGGGATGCCTTCGCCGAACTGGCTGTATTCCTTCAGCGGGCCGTGAGCGAGCCGCTGCTGGTCGCGCAGTTTGACGCGCGCGAGGTTGAGCACGCCGTCCTGCATCGCCGCGGTGACGCGCTGGCCCTTGCCGGAATGCGTGCGCTGGTAGAGCGCGGTGACGATGCCGAGCGCGAGATGCAACCCGGTGCCGCTGTCGCCGATCTGCGCGCCGGTGACCAGCGGCAGGCCGTCGCGGAAGCCGGTGGTGGAGGCGGCGCCGCCGGTGCACTGCGCGACGTTCTCGTAGACCTTGCAGTCCTCGTACGGGCCGGGGCCGAAACCCTTGATCGAGGCGACGATCATCTTCGGATTGATGGCCTGGATCTTCTCCCAGGGGAAGCCCATGCGGTCGAGCACGCCGGGGCCGAAATTCTCGACCAGCACGTCGCACTTCCTGATCAGCGCGGTCAGCACCTCCTTGCCCTTCGGGTTCTTGGTGTCGAGCGTGATCGAGCGCTTGTTGTGGTTCAACATGGTGAAATACAGGCTGTCCACGTTCGGGATGTCCTGCAGCTGGCCGCGCGTGATGTCGCCGACGCCGGGGCGCTCGACCTTGATCACGTCGGCGCCGAACCAGGCCAGCAACTGCGTGCAAGTCGGGCCCGATTGAACGTGGGTGAAATCGAGAATGCGAACGCCCTTGAGCGCCTTGGTCATATCGTCTGCTCCGTTACTCTGTCTTGCCCCTGCGCCCGCAGGGAGTGTTGGGTTGAAGGGGGTGACTTATTTCTTCTTTAGAACGCTCTGCGGATTGAGGTTGCCGATGCGGCCGCTCTCCGAGCCGGCGGCGGGATCGATCACTGCGTTGATCAGCGTCGGCTTGCCGGAATCCAGCGCCGCGTTGACGGCGCGCTTCAATTCGTCGGGCGAGGTGGCGTTGAAGCCGACGCCGCCGAAGGCTTCCATCATCTTGTCGTAGCGCGAGCCCTTGACGAACACGGTGGTCGCAGGATCGGCACCCGCGCTGTTCACGTCGGTGCCGCGATAGATGCCGTCATTGTTGAAGATCACGATGCAGATCGGCAGCTTGTAGCGGCAGATGGTCTCGACCTCCATGCCCGAGAAGCCGAAGGCGCTGTCGCCTTCGACCGCGAGCACGGGGTGGCCGGTCTCGATCGCGGCGGCGATCGAATAGCCCATGCCGATGCCCATCACGCCCCAGGTGCCGACGTCGAGCCGCTTGCGCGGCTTGTGCATGTCGACGACGCCACGGGCGAGGTCGAGCGTGTTGGCGCCTTCATTAACGAAGATCGTGTCCGGACGTTCCGAGATGATCGCACGCAGCGCGCCGAGCGCACCGTGATAGTCCATCGGGGAAGCGTTGCTCATCAGCTTCGGTGCCATCTTGGCGACGTTCTCGTCGCGCTTCGCCGTCACCTTGCCGAGCCAGTCGGCAGGCGCAGCCTGCCAGTTCGCGCCCATGCCCTCGAGCAGCGCCGTCACGCAGGAGCCGATATCGCCGACCACGGGGGCGACGATCTCGACGTTGGAATCCATTTCCTTCGGCTCGATGTCGAGCTGGATGAATTTCTTCGGAGCATCACCCCAGGTCTTGCCCTTGCCGTGCGACAGCAGCCAGTTGAGGCGGGCGCCGATCAGCATCACGACGTCGGCCTCCTTCAGCACGGTCGAACGCGCTGCGCCCGCGCATTGCGGATGCAGGTCGGGCAGCAGGCCCTTGGCCATGCTCATCGGCAGGAACGGCACGCCGCTCTTCTCGACGAACGCCTTGATCGCTTCATCGGCCTGCGCATAGGCCGCGCCCTTGCCGAGGATGACGAGCGGACGCTTTGCCGCCTTGAGCACGTCGAGCGCGCGCTTGACCGCCGACGGGGCAGGGATCTGCGCCGGCGCCGCATCGATCACCTCGACCAGCGACTTCTCGCCGGCGTCGGCATTCATCACCTGCGAGAACAGTTTTGCGGGGAGGTCGAGATAGACGCCACCCGGACGGCCCGACACCGCAGCGCGGATCGCACGCGCGAGCCCGATGCCGATGTCCTGGGCATGCAGCACGCGGAACGCCGCCTTGCACAGCGGCTTGGCGATCGCGAGCTGGTCCATCTCCTCATAGTCGCCCTGCTGCAGATCGACGATCTCGCGCTCGGAGGAGCCGGAGATCAGGATCATCGGGAAGCAGTTGGTGGTGGCATGCGCCAGCGCGGTGAGGCCGTTGAGGAAACCGGGCGCCGACACCGTGAGGCAGACGCCTGGCCGCTTGGTCAGGAAGCCCGCGATCGATGCGGCGTAACCGGCGTTCTGCTCGTGGCGGAACGACAGCACGCGAATGCCCGCCGCCTGGGCCATGCGGCCCAGGTCCGTGATCGGGATCCCCGGCACACCGTAGATGGTGTTGATACCGTTGAGCTTGAGCGCATCGATGACGAGATGGAAGCCGTCCGTCAGCTCTTGCTCGGTGCCCGGTACTTCGGACTTCGCGGCGGTATTCAGCATCGGCTTCGTTCTCCCTGATCGTTCTGGTTCAGACGATCTGATCGTCGTCGTGAGGTGGATCTACGTGAATAATTCCTGGCCATGCGCCTCGACATAAGCCGCAAGCCCAAGGGTGTGGTCGCGTGCGCGCTTTTCGGCGAGCTCGGTGTCGCGTGCCTCCAGCGCCTCGATGATCCCGAGATGCTCGGGCAGGGAGGTCGCCGTGCGGTCCTTGCGGCCGATGGTGAGCTGGCGATAGCCGCGCACATGCAGCAGCAGGTCGTTGGTCAGGTCGACCAGCACGGGCGATTCCGAGAGCGAGATCAGCGCCTGGTGGAAGGCGATGTTGGCCTTGGAATATTCCTCGACGTGGTCCTGCGGCAGGCGGTCCTTGCTGAAATCCTTGAAGAAGTCGCGCAGCGCCGTGATGTCCTTCTTGCGCGCGGTGGTCGTGATCAGGCGCGCGGCCATGCTTTCGAGCGCGGCCCAGGCGCGGATCATGTCGACGATCTCGGCCTTGGTGCGGCGGACCACGACGATGCCGCGGCGCGGCACGGTCTTGACGAAGCCGTCCTGTTCGAGCATCGCGATCGCCTCGCGGATCGGCGTGCGGCTGACGCCGAGTCGCTCGGAAAGCGCGCGCTCGTCGAGCATCACCGGTTCCGGCGTCGTATAGATGTCCATCTTCAGGATCGCTTCCTTCAAGGCCTCATAGGCCTTGTTCTTGAAGCTCGTCTCCGGCGCGATCCGGACGATGGCGATGTCAGTGTCAGCCATGTTGAGCGACGCCTTGGTCTGTTTTGGTTCGGGCACGACTCGTCTCCTCCTCTTGGAGACGTCTTCTTAGCAGAAGAAATTATCCTAGTTTTTGGCATGCCAAATACCACGATGTCAAGCTACCCCTGTTTCCCGATGTTTTTGCGCATCGGTTGATCTTGACAATTGCGTTTTTGGCATACCAAATACCACGAAATCTGTCCCAGGAGGAAGCCAATGTCAAATTCTAAGGATGCGGTCCGCAAAGTTCTCGATGCGGTCAAGGCGGACAAGCGCACGAGCCTCACCGCGCCCGAAGGCAAGGTGGTGTGCGACGCCTACGGCATTCCGGTGCCGAAGGAGGGCGTTGCCAGGTCGGCGGCGGAGGCCGCGCGGATCGCCTCCGACATGGGCTTCCCGGTTGTGATGAAGATCGTCTCGCCGGACATTCTGCACAAAACGGAGGCGGGCGGCGTCGTGGTCGGCGTCAAGAGCGCCGCGGAGGCCGAGAAGAGCTACGAGACCATCCTCGCCAACGCCAAGAAGTACAAGGCCGATGCCAAGATCGCGGGCATCCAGGTCCAGCAGATGCTGGGTGGCGGCACCGAGGTCATCATCGGTTCGATCACCGACGGTTCGTTCGGCAAGCTGGTCGCCTTCGGCCTCGGCGGGGTACTGGTGGAAGTGCTGAAGGACATCACCTTCCGCCTCGCACCGGCGACGACGGCAGACGCGCTGTCGATGCTCGACGGCATCCAGGCGCACGAGATGCTGAAGGGCGTGCGCGGCGGCGATCCGGTCAACCGCGAGGCGCTCGCCGACGTGATCGTGAAGGTGTCGCGGCTGGTCAGCGATTTCCCCGAAATCGTCGAGCTCGACCTCAACCCTGTGTTCGCCACCAAGGCCAACGCGATCGCGGCCGACGTCCGCATCGTCGTCGACTTCAACTACAAGCCGCGTCCGGCGCCGCGTCCGACCGAAGAGATCGTCGCGGCGATGAACCGCATCATGCAGCCGAAGGGTGTCGCCGTGATCGGCGCCTCCGCCGAGGACGGCAAGATCGGCAACTCCGTGATGAAGAACCTGATCAACGGCGGCTACAAGGGCGAGATCTACCCGATCCATCCCAAGGCCGACGAGATCCTCGGCTACAAGGCCTACAAGAGCGTCAAGGACGTACCCGGCGTGATCGACACCGCGGTGTTCGCGATCCCGGCCAAATTCGTCGCCGGCGCGCTGGCCGAATGCGGCGAGAAGAAAATCCCCGGTGCGGTGCTGATTCCCTCGGGCTTCGCCGAGGCGGGCGCGCCGGAGCTGCAGGCCGAAATCGTCGAGGTCGGCAAAAAGTACAACATCCGCCTGATGGGACCGAACATCTACGGCTTCTACTATACCCCGGCCAATCTCTGCGCGACCTTCTGCACCGCCTATGACGTCAAGGGCCATGCCGCGCTGTCGTCGCAGTCGGGCGGCATCGGCATGGCGATCATCGGATTCTCGCGCTCGGCCAAGATGGGCGTGTCGGCGATCGTCGGCCTCGGCAACAAGTCCGATATCGACGAGGACGATCTGCTCGCCTTCTTCGAGCAGGACCCCAACACCAACCTGATCGCGCAGCACTGCGAGGATCTGAAGGATGGCCGCGCCTTTGCCGAGGCGGCAAAACGCGTTTCGAAGAAGAAGCCGGTGGTCGTGCTCAAGGCCGGCCGCACCTCGGCCGGCGCCAAGGCAGCCTCGTCGCATACCGGCGCGCTCGCCGGCAACGACAAGATCTATGAGGACGTGTTCAAGCAGTCCGGCGTGATCCGCGCCCGGTCCTTGCGGCAATTGCTCGAATTCGCCCGCGGCGTGCCGGTGCTGCCGACGCCGAAGGGGGAGAACGTCCTGATCATCACCGGCGCCGGCGGCTCCGGCGTGCTGCTGTCCGACTCGGTGGTCGACAACGGCCTGTCGCTGATGCAGATGCCGCCGGATCTCGATGCGGCGTTCCGCAAGTTCATCCCGCCGTTCGGCGCTGCCGGAAATCCTGTGGATATCACCGGCGGCGAGCCGCCGATCACCTATGTCAACACCGTGAAGCTCGGCCTGTCGGACGAGCGCATCCACGCGCTGATCCTCGGCTACTGGCACACCATCGTCACCCCGCCGATGGTGTTCGCCCGCAACATGGTCGAGGTGAAGAAGGAGATGGAGGCCAAGGGCTTTGTGAAGCCGATCGTCGCCTCGCTCGCCGGTGACGTCGAGGTCGAGGAGGCCGCCGAATATCTTTACCAGCACGGCATCCCGGCCTATGCCTATTCGACCGAGCTCCCGGTCGAGGTGCTCGGCGCCAAGTACAAATGGGCGCGCGGCGCGGGCCTGCTCTGATCCGGTCAAGCGTGACTGCCGCTTCGGATCGTCTCCGAAGCGGCATTTTCCACCATGCGGGAAAGTTCGAGGTTGCAGCGCTGCTCGTCTGACAGGTGATGATATGCAGGTCGCGATGAGGAAGAACGTGATCCGCCGCAGGGCCGTCGTGCCGAAGCCCGGTACAAGCCAGGACGCCGAACCGCGCGACGGCGGCGTGCAGTCCGTCGATCGCGCGCTCTCCATCCTCGAGACGCTCGCCGAGGACGACCAGGGCTATCGCCTGAGCGACCTCGCGGTCCGCACCGGGCTGTCGACCTCGACCGTGCACCGCCTGCTGGCGACCCTGGAAGGCCGCCGCTTCGTGCAGTTCAACCGCGCCGATTCGAAATGGCATGTCGGCGCGCGCGCCTTCACCGTCGGCGCAACCTTCGCCCGCCGCCGCAATTTCTCGGCGCAGGCGGTGCCGTATTTGCGCAAGCTGCGCGACCTGACGCGCGAGACCGCCAATCTCGCCGTGGTCGACGACGAGTTCATCATCGTGCTGACCCGCATGGAAAGCCGCGAGATCATGCGCTCGCTGACCAAGGTCGGCGGCCGTGTCGCGATGGTGGCCTCGGGCGTCGGCAAGGCGGTGCTGGCGACCTATTCCGACGAGGACGTCGGCGCCATCATCCAGCATCACGGCATGCCCAGGCTGACCGAGAAATCGATCGTCCGACCGAGCGACCTGTTCAGGGAACTCGAGACGATCCGCCGCCAGGGCTACGCCGTCGACGACGAGGAAGCCTGCATGGGCCTGCGCTGCATCGCAGCCGTGGTCTACAACGACTGTGCCGAGCCGCTCGCCGCGATCTCGGTGTCGGGCATGACCAGCCGCGTGACCGACGACCGCCTGCCGCAACTCGGCCAGGTCGTGCGCGAGGTCGCCGCCGAACTCACGCTGGCGCTGGGCGGCGTGATGCCGCAGGTCAGGGCAGGTTAACGGCCGCGGAAAAATCCGGGCCTATCCGATAATCGGGCCTTAACGCGGAGGCGATTATCTGCCCACCGGCGGCAAGCCTGCCATGCGCCCGGAAGGCGCTGGCGTTGGGGCCGGAGGAGGCGACGACCAGCCATGTCAGTTCAGGACGATTTGGAATTCGCGAGCGACGATCGCGCCCGGGCGGAAATCGGCGCCGCCGTGAGATATCTGCTCAGGGACGCCTCCGGCACCGCGCGTGACGAGATCGTCCACTCGATCACCGAGATGGTGCGCGAGGTGGCGAGCGGGCCGCTTGCGCCCGACATGCCGTCGCAGCCGGCGTCCGTGAGCCGGCTTGTCTACAAGGACTATGTGATCGACGCGTTCAAGCGCGACACCGATCGTTGGCGTGCGACGATCCGCCGCTCGAACGGCAAGAAGATCCGGATCGCGTTTCCGCCGGCGGTGCGCGACGAGGCGACCACGGTGGCCGACGCGATCTCGGCCGAGAAGGCCGTCGAATTCGCCAAGCGCGCGATCGACGGCGGCGAGGTGATCTGATCCGCGCCGCTCCAAGGCGTTCTCGAGCGAAGTGGATATCGGTTCGCGTCAACAAAACGCGCCAAAACGCGAGTCCAGAGCCTCGACATCGGCATGTCGCTTCGTCCATGCTCCGGCGTCGAGGGGCGATGCCCCGATCTTATGATGGGGACCGTCATGCCGTCAGAACTCCGCTCGCCCCGTCTCGCGGTCCTGATCGATGCGGACAACGCCTCTGCACGGATTGCGGACGGCCTGTTCGAGGAGATCGCCAAGATCGGCGAGGCCAGCGTCCGGCGCATCTATGGCGACTTCTCCAATCCGCGCTCCAAGGCCTGGGCCGACATCCTGTCCAAGCACGCCATCATCCCGCAGCAGCAATTCGCCTATACGACCGGCAAGAACGCATCCGACATCACGCTCGTCATCGACGCGATGGACCTGCTGCATAGCGGCCGGTTCGACGGCTTCTGCCTGGTGTCGTCGGACAGCGATTTCACGCGCCTGGCCGCCCGCATCCGCGAGCATGGCATCGACGTGTTCGGATTCGGCGAGCAGAAGACGCCGGAGAGTTTCCGGCAGGCCTGCCGGAGGTTCGTCTACACCGAGAACTTGCGCGGCGGCACGGTCAGCACGCCGGGCGCCGTAGCCTCGGGACCGAAATCGCTGCAGCCGCACGACGCCGCTGCTCCCATCATCAAGAAGGTCATCACCCAGATGGAAAGCGAGGACGGCTGGGTGACGCTCGGCGAACTGGGGCGGCATCTCGCCAATCTGGCCTCGGACTTCGATCCGCGCACCTTCGGTTTCCGCAAGCTGAGCGACCTCGTGCGGAAGACCAATGCGTTCGAGATCGATCAGGCCAAGGGCGACACAATGCGGATTCGCGTCAAGCCGGCTGCCGCGCCGCCGCCGAAGCGGCGTGCGGCACGAAAACCGCCGGCCGGCAGCCCATGACTGGCGGCATGGCTCGGGCCCGCTTTGGGCATGAAGCGGGCCGTTGGCGCGAAGGCCCGATCCACTAAAGTGATCCCCGAGAGACGGGCGGATGAGTCCGCTACGGACATGGGAGGCATGGATGGGTCGAAGGATCGCGATCGTAGGCGCGGGCGCCGTCGGCGGGTATGCCGGAGCGCATATGGCGCAGGCCAATGAGGACGTCACCTTCATCGACCCCTGGCCCGCGCATGTCGAGCACATGAGAAAGCACGGCCTGCGCGTCACTCACGCCATGGACGTTGCCGAATTCTCGGTTCCCGTGCGAGCGCTGCATGTCACCGACGCGCAGCAGCTGGCAAGGGAGAAGCCGATCGACATCGCCTTCGTCTGCATGAAGTCCTACGACACGGCCTGGGCCACCATGCTGATCCGGCAATATCTCGCGCCCGACGGTTACGTCGTGTCGCTGCAGAACTGCATGAACGAGGAAACCATCGCCGGCATCGTCGGCTGGGGCAAGACCCTCGGCTGCATCGCCAGCAGCATCACCGTCAATTTGCCCGAGCCCGGCCACATCCACCGCGGCGCCGGCAAGGGCGGGGCCGCGCACACCGTGTTCCGCGCCGGCGAGGTGCACGGCCGGATCACGGCGCGTGCGGAAGAGGTTTGCCGCCTGGTCGGATATTCCGACAGCGCCAAGGTCACCGGCAATCTCTGGGGCGAGCGCTGGTCGAAGCTGGTCGCCAACGTCATGGGCAACGGGCTCTCGGCCTGCACCGGTCTGCCGGGCGGCGAGGTTCTGCAAAGCGAGCCGCTGCGGCGTTTCTCGAGCCGGCTCGGCAGCGAGGCGATCCGGGTCGGGCAGGCGCAGGGCTATCAGCTCGAGGAGATCCTGCATTTGCCGCCCGAGACGATCGCCCGCGCCGGTGAAGGCGACGAGGCGGCGATGCGCGCCTGCGACGAGCAGCGCTTCAAGGATAGTAAGCGCACCTCGTCGGCACAGCGCCCCTCGATGGGCCAGGACATGCAGAAGGGCCGGCGCACCGAGATCGAGTTCCTCAACGGCCTCGTGGTGCGCGAGGGCGAGAAGCTCGGGATGTCGTGCCTGGCCAACGCCGCGCTGACCGATATCGTCAAGCGGGTCGAGCGCGGCGAGCTCAAACCTGATCCGCGGCACATTACAGAGTTGCGGATGAATTGAGCGGCGTGGCCGGCTACCCGCGGATCGCCGCATTGGCCTTTTCGGCGGCGTCGGTCATCGCGATCTTCGCCGGTTTCGCTCCGGAGATCACTTCGTTCACGCCGATCATGAAGGCATCCAGGATCGGCCTCGATTGCGGATGGAACAGGATCGCCTTGGCGCGGTCCACATCGGCATTCTGAAGGTTGGTCAGCGCCGCTTCCGCGGCCTGTGCGCCGAATGCCTTCTTGAAATCCATGCTCGACCACGCCGACATGCGTGTCGTCGCAAGCCCTGCCGCGGCGGTGCGCATCGAAGTCGGCTTGCTGGTCGCCCAAAACAGAAACAGGAAAGCCGCCCGCTTGCGTCGTGATTTGGAATTGATGCACGCCTGCCAGTGCGACATGAATGGCACGGACGTGCGGCCTTCGGGATGTGGAAAGGCGGCAAATTCGGCCTGATCGGCTACGTGGCTCTTTGCCGGATTGGAGATGTCGGTCGCGAAGTTGCTGCTGTCGATTGCCATCGCCGTCTTGGCCTGGAGGAAATCGTCCAGCACGTTGTACCACTCGTAGCCACCGATGCCGGCCGGTCCGGCCTGGCGGAGCAATTGTGCGTAAATCTCGACCGCCGCTATCGCCTCGGGGCCGGCGAAGGCGGCCTTGTTGTCCCTGATCATCGCCCCGCCATAGGAAAACAGGAAGCTCATTGCCGGCACGGACGAATTGCCGCCCGCCCGAGCCCGCATGGCGATCCCGGATATCTCGTTGGTCTTGACGGCCTTGGCAGTGGTGAGCAGCTCCTCGAAGGTCTTGGGGACGGGCAGGTTCCTCGCTGCCAGCGCTTCGCCGTTGATGAACAAGGTCACCGCCTCGGAGGTGATCGGCATGGCGTAGCGTTCGCCATCCCGCCACAACGGAAAGGCACGGGCCGTCTTGAGAAGGTCGCTCTCATCATACCAGCCGAGGTCGCTCAGCGACTTGTCGGCAAAATGAGCGTTCAGCGGCTCGAGCCATCCTCCCGAGATGCCCTGGCCATAGGTCGTGAACATGAAGACGTCGGGCGTATTGTCGCCGCGGTTGAGCTGGATCGGCAGCGCGCCGAGGTACGCGGTCTCCAGCCGGAAGTCGGTCACGACGTTGATGCCGGTAAGCTTGGTGAAATCGGGCAACAGCGGAGCGATCGCATTCGACCAGGGATGGACCGCGCCCGCGAGCGTGATGGTCTGCCCAGCAGCTTGTTTCCAATCGATCGCAGCGTTGGCATACCCAGCGGCGGCATCCTCGGCGAAACCCCGCCGCGGCAGCATCGCAAGCGCCGGCAAGGCCGCCGCCGCGCCGAATCCCTTCACGAAGCTGCGCCGGCTGGCCGCCCCCGAACTGCTCGGCAGCTTTTCATTTGGAGCCATCTGGTTGCTCCTGGCCCTTCACGACATGCAGGTCCGACCGCGACGTCTGGTCCCTTGCGAGGGGACTGACGGGCTCTTCAAAGCCGGTATAATCTGCGCGGCTGAGCGTTCTGGTTCCCGTCTCGCCTGCGCGGACCTGACCATGTCTGCACTATACTAGCAGCACTCTGCGTCGGCATCAGAAAACAGCGCCGCCTACGTGAGCAGCGAAGACCCAACACCGATGCCAGTCGCCCTGAGCCAGTCCTCCCGGTGGTTTGCCCGTCCGTTGGCGCTGGTGGTCGCCGTTCTTCTAATTGTAGTTTTTGCGATCGGGATTTTCGGCTTCCGGTATTGGCAGGAGCGACAAGCGACAACGTTCGCGAGCGAGCGCAACGACGAGGTGCTCGAGACGCTGGATCGGCTCAAATCGGTCATCGCCGACGTGGAGGCCCAGAGACGCGGCTATCTGCTGACACTCGACCCCACATATCTCAAGGCTTACGGCGTATCCGACGAAAGCGTGCGACGGGACACACAGGCGCTCCAGGCTCTGGTCGCGAACGATCCATTGCAGAGCCATCGTGCCGAACATCTGGCGCTGACCGTTGCGGAAAAGCTGCGCGAGATCGACGACATCGTCAAAACGGCTCGAACCAGCTCCGGCTCGGCCGCGCTGGCGATGATGCGCAGCCTGGACGAGATAAGGTCGCAGCTCGACCAGATGGTGGACCATGAGCGCTTCCTGCGCGTGGATGTCGACAGGCGCGCCGCGATGCTCGAGCGGCGCAAGGCCTGGTTCATCGCTGCGGCCGTCGTTATCGTTTCGGCGCTGGCGGCGGTGGCGCTGGCACTTGCACGGCTGGAGGCGACAAGACGTCGCAAGGCGATCGCGGAAAATCTTGCGCTTCACGGCGATCTCGAGGCACGCGACAAGAAGATCCGGCGGCTGGTCGACGCCAACATCGTCGGGATCATCATCTGGGATCTCGACGGCCGTATTCTCGAGGCCAACGACGAGTTTCTACACATGTTGGGCTATGGCCGGGAGGATCTTGCCTCGGGGCGCCTGAACCGCACCGACCTGACGCCTGCGGAATGGCGCGACCGCGACGTGCGCACCGTGGCGGAGCTGAAGCAGATGGGGACCGTCCAGCCCTTCGAGAAGGAGTATTTCCGGAAGGACGGCAGCCGTGTCCCGGTGCTGATGGGCGGGACGGTATTCGAGCAAAGCCGAAATCAGGGTGTCAGCTTTGTCCTCGATCTGACCGAGCGCAAGCGGGCAGACGAGGCGTTGCGGCGGAGCGAGGAGCGCTTTCGCACGCTCGTGCATTTCTCCTTCGATGTGTACTGGGAGACCGATGCGCAGCATCGCTTTACCCACCAGGAGTTCGCGGAGAGCCTTGCCGACGGGCCGGCGCCGGGTTCCGAGATCGGCAAGACCCGTTGGGAGGTGCCCTACCTGGAGCCCGACGAAGAGGCCTGGCGAAAGCACCGGGAGACGCTCGATGCCCACCTGCCGTTCCGTGATTTCGAGCTGGCGCGGCCCGGCCCCGACGGCAGTAGGCGTTACGTGTCGGTCTCCGGGCTGCCGGTGTTCGACGAGACGGGGCGCTTCGTCGGCTACCGCGGCGTCGGGCGTCACATCACGGAACGCAGGCGTGCCGAAGAGGCCTTGCGCGCGATGCAGGCGGAACTCGCGCACGCCAATCGCATCACCACGATGGGGCAGCTGACGGCCTCGATTGCCCATGAGGTCAACCAGCCGATCGCCGCGACGGTCACCAATGCGGAGGCCGCGCTGCGCTGGCTCTCCGCTCAACCGCCCGATCTCGGCGAGGTTCGCAACTCCCTCGGCCTTATCGTCAAGGACGGCAAGCGCGCCGGCAACGTCATCGGCGGGATCCGGGCCTTCATCAACAAGGTGCCGCCACGCAAGGATCGGTTTGATCTCAGCGAGGCCATCCTCGAAATGGTCGCGCTGACCCGAAGCGAAGTGCTCAAGCACCGTATCTTGCTGCGGACCGAGCTCGCGCCTGGATTGCCCGGGGTGAGTGGCGACCGCACGCAACTGCAGCAGGTGATCCTGAACCTGATCCTCAATGCCATTGAAGCCATGAGCGCCAGCGACAAGGGAGCGCGCGAGCTGCGGATCGATACCGAGAGGGAGGTCAAGCACGGCGTGCTGGTCACGGTTCGCGATACCGGCCCGGGCCTGGACCCGGGGGATGTGGAGCGCGTCTTCAATGCCTTCTACACGACCAAACCCGAGGGCATGGGCATGGGCCTCGCGATCTGCCGGTCGATGGTCGAAGCTCACGGCGGACGGATGTGGGCGCGCCCGAACGAAGCTGGAGGCGCCGTCTTTCAATTCACCCTGCCTCTGGTACGAGACGAGACTGCTCCCTCCGGGAGCCCCGCTGCGCAAGCTACCGGGAAGACCACGCCCTGAGGCATCAGGCGGTCGGGCAAAAGCGCGTCCACCAAATGATGGTTTCAGCGCGCGACCATTCCAAGCGTTTGATCCCGTGCTGTTTTTTTCCGACGCTTCCACGATGCGGGAAACAAAATCCGCTTCGTTGAGATCATGCCTCGCCGTCGTGATGATGGCGGCAGAAGCCAACAACGTTTGAGCGAGGCGCGACATGGCGAAGATGCGGGCGATCGATGCGGCGGTGCGGATCCTGGAGAAGGAGGGCGTCACCTGCGCGTTCGGCGTGCCAGGGGCGGCGATCAATCCGCTCTATTCGGCGCTGAAGCTGCGCGGCTCGATCAGGCACATCCTCGCCCGCCATGTCGAGGGCGCTTCCCACATGGCCGAAGGCTACACCCGCGCCAAATCGGGCAATATCGGTGTCTGCATCGGCACCTCGGGGCCGGCCGGCACCGACATGATCACCGGGCTCTATTCGGCGATCGCGGATTCGATCCCGATCCTCTGCATCACCGGCCAGGCGCCGCGCGCGCGGCTGTACAAGGAAGATTTCCAGGCGATCGATATCGAGTCGATCGCCAAGCCGGTGACCAAGTGGGCGGTCACGGTGCGCGAGCCCGGGCTGGTGCCGCGCGTGTTCAGCCAGGCGTTCCATGTGATGCGCTCGGGCCGGCCGGGACCGGTGCTAATCGATCTGCCGCTCGACGTGCAGCTTGCCGAGATCGAGTTCGACGATACCACCTACACGCCGCTGCCGGTCTACAAGCCCACGGCGACGCGCGCCCAGGTCGAGCAGGCGCTGGAGATGCTCAACGCCGCCGAGCGCCCGCTGATCGTCGCCGGAGGCGGCGTCATCAATGCGGACGCTTCCGAACTGCTGGTCGCCTTCGCCGAGACCGTGAACGTGCCCGTGGTGCCGACGCTGATGGGGTGGGGCGCAATCCCCGACGATCACGTGCTGATGGCCGGCATGGTCGGCTTGCAGACCAGCCACCGCTATGGCAACGCCACCATGCTGCAATCGGACTTTGTGCTCGGCATCGGCAACCGCTGGGCCAACCGCCATACCGGTTCGATCGAGACCTATACACGCGGCCGCAAATTCGTGCATGTCGACATCGAGCCGACGCAGATCGGCCGCGTCTTCAACCCCGATCTCGGCATCGTGTCGGACGCGAAGGCCGCGCTCGAACTGTTCGTCACGGTCGCGAAGGAATGGCGCAAGGCGGGCAGGCTCAGGGAGCGGCAGGCCTGGCCGGCCGCCTGCCAGGACCGCAAGCGCAGCATGCTGCGCCGGAGCAATTTCGACGACGTGCCGATCAAGCCGCAGCGGGTCTATCAGGAGATGAGCCGTGCCTTCGGCCGCGACACCACCTATGTCAGCGTGATCGGCCTGTCGCAGATCGCCGGCGCGCAGTTCCTGTCGGTCTATGGTCCCCGCAACTGGATCAATGCCGGGCAGGCCGGGCCGCTCGGCTGGACGCTGCCCGCGGCACTCGGCGTGCGCGCAGCTGATCCGGCGCGCGAGATCGTGGCGCTGTCCGGTGACTACGATTTCCAGTTCCTGATCGAGGAGCTCGCGGTCGGTGCGCAGTTCAAGCTGCCTTACATCCACGTCGTCGTGAACAATTCCTATCTCGGGCTGATCCGCCAGGCGCAGCGCGGCTTCGACATGGACTATCACGTCCAGCTGTCGTTCGAGAACGTCAACGCGCCCGAGCTTGGCGTCTACGGCGTCGATCATGTCGCGGTTGCCGAGGGCCTCGGCTGCAAGGCGATCCGCGTCACCGATCCGCATCATGCCGCGGCGGCCTTCCAGACCGCGCGCGAGCTGATGGCGGAATTCCAGGTGCCCGTGGTGGTCGAGTTCATCCTCGAGCGCGTCACCAACATCGCAATGGGCACCGAGATCGACAACATCGTCGAGTTCGAGGAAGTGCTCGATCTGCCGATCGACGATACGCCGACAGAAGCGCGCCGGGACGACGCGCTGCAGCCGGCCTGAGGGGAAGCCGCGATGCCGAAATTTGCCGCCAACCTCACCATGCTGTTCGGCGAAATGCCGTTCCTCGATCGCTTCGCCGCCGCCAAGGCCGCCGGCTTCGGCGGCGTCGAATATCTTTTCCCCTACGATTTCGACAAGGCCGAGCTGCGCGAGCAGCTCGACGAGCACGGGCTCAGCCAGGTGCTGCACAATCTGCCGGCCGGCAATTGGGCGGCCGGCGAGCGCGGCATTGCGATCCTGCCCGATCGCGTCGACGAATTTCGCGATGGCGTGGCGCGCGCCATCGGCTATGCCAAGGCGCTCGAATGCCGGCAGCTCAATTGCCTGGTCGGGATCGCGCCACGTGATGCCGACATCTTCGAGCTGAACGAGGTGTTGCTCGAGAATCTCCGCTTCGCCGCCGATGCCCTGGCGCGCGAGCGGATCAGGCTGCTGATCGAGCCGATCAACACCATCGACATTCCGGGCTTCTTCCTGAACCGCACCGATCAGGCGCTGCAGATCATCGCCGACGTGCGCTCGAGCAACCTGTTCGTGCAGTACGACATCTACCACATGCAGGTGATGGAGGGCGACATCGCGCGTCGCCTGCAACGGCATCTGCCGCACATCGCGCATGTGCAGCTCGCCGACAATCCGGGCCGCAACGAGCCCGGCACCGGCGAGATCAACTATCCGTTCCTGTTCCGCCACCTCGACGCGATCGGCTATCGCGGCTGGATCGGTTGCGAATACAAGCCGCGCACCTCGACCGTCGAAGGCCTCGGCTGGCACGCCGCGCAGACCTTCGAGACGTGATCAACGACAAGGACAGACACACCATGATCGATATCGGTTTCATCGGCCTCGGCACCATGGGCCGTCCCATGGCGGCGCATCTGCTGGCCGCCGGGCACCGGCTGTTCCTGCATGACGTGGCGCCGATCCCGCAGGAGCTGTCGGCCGGCGGTGCCATCACCTGCAAATCCGGCCGTGAGGCCGCGCAGGAGGCCGACGCCGTCATCGTCATGGTGCCGGATACGCCGCATGTCGAAGCCGTGCTGTTCGGCAAGGACGGCGTCGCCGAGGGATTGTCGAAGGGCAAGATCGTCGTCGACATGAGCTCGATCTCGCCGCTTGCGACCAAGGAATTTGCCAGGCGGATCGAGGCGCTCGGGGCCGATTATCTCGATGCGCCGGTGTCGGGCGGCGAGGTCGGCGCGAAAGCCGCAAGCCTCACCATCATGGTCGGTGGTCCCGAGCGCGCCTTTGCCACGATGAAGCCGGTGTTCGACAGGATGGGCAAGAACGTCACCCATGTCGGCGGCAATGGCGACGGGCAGACCACCAAGGTCGCCAACCAGATCATCGTCGCGCTGACGATCGAGGCGGTCGGCGAGGCGCTGCTGTTCGCCTCGAAAGCCGGGGCCGATCCGGCGCTGGTGCGGCAGGCGCTGATGGGCGGATTTGCGTCATCGCGGATCCTCGAAGTTCACGGCGAGCGCATGGTCAGCCGCAAGTTCGATCCCGGCTTCCGCATCGAGCTGCACCAGAAGGATCTCAACCTCGCGCTCGAAGGCGCGCGTGCGCTCGGCATTGCGCTGCCGAGCACGGCGGTGGCGCAGCAATTGTTCTCCTCCTGCGCGGCGCATGGCGGCAAGGCCTGGGATCATTCGGCGATGGTGCGCGCGCTCGAGATGATGGCGAGCCACGAGATCGCCAAGGCATGATCCGGAAAAGCGTGAAGCGGTTTTCCGACCAGATCATGCCTGAACGAAAAGCCTGATTGGTTGCATCGGGAACCGCGATTTATTGCCGTCGCGGAACCGGAACATCACCATCCTCCGGATGTTGAAGGACACTTGTCATTTTGCTGGAGGAGAATGATGAACAAGCGTCTTGCCGTTTCGATTGTTGCCGCGTCCCTGTTCGCGTCAGGCTCCGCCTTTACGCAGTCCACCACCGCGGCGGGGGCCGCCAATGGCGCGCGGACCGGTGGCGAGATCGCGGGGCCCGTGGGCGAGATCGTCGGCGGCACGGTTGGTGCTGCGGTCGGCGCCGGCCTCGAGATCCCCAATGCGGTGATCACCTCGATCCCGCGCGACGAGCCGTCGGTCGTGGTGCATGAGCGCGTCGTGGTCGGCGAGCCGTTGCCCGACACCGTCGTGCTGCATCCGGTACCGCGCTACACCGAGTATCGCTATGCGGTCGTCAATGACCGCCGCGTGATCGTCGACCCGCGCACCCGTCGCGTAGTCAGGATTATCGAGCGATAGACGCCGGGTTTTTCATACAGTCCTCGCGGGCGTCCGCCCGCGGGGATTTTCCCTGCCTAGAACGGTCGCCTCACGCCGACACCTTCCATGAAGCGCTCGCGGATCTGGACGGGATCGCGGCGCGTGGTGCCGGTGCCGGGCTTGTCGTCGATGCGCACGCCGATCAGGGTCGGGACGGACGCCGACATCGACTGATCGATCAGCCGCTCGAAATCGTCCTCGTCCGCGGCCCAGGAGCTGTTGGAGAGGCCGCTTGCGATCGCGACGGCCACGATATCGGTGCCGGATGCGGCCGGAGTCGGTTGGCTGCCGGTGATCTGGTAGATGCCGTTGTCCATCACCACCATGGTGAGGTTGCCTGGTGCCTGGCTCGCGATGGTCGAGAGGCAGCCGAGTTGCATCAGGAGCGATCCATCGCCTTCGAGCGCGAAGACGCGCCGCTGCGGCTGCGCCAGCGCGACGCCGAGCGCGATCGGGAAGGCGAGGCCCATGCTGCCCAGCATGTAGAAATTCTGCGGGCGATGGCCGGCGGCCCAGAGGTCGAAATTGGTGTTGCCGATGCCGCCGATCACGGCCTCGTCCTTCAGCTTTGCGACCAGGCGCCGTGTGAGGTCGAACCGGTTCATCACCTTGGTGTTGCGCGCGCGTGTCGTGGTCATGGCTGATCTCACTTGTCGAACACTTTGCCACCGGTCAGAAGCGGCGACAGGATCAGCGCCACCGGCGCCTGCGTGGTGATCGCCTGCTTGATCGAGCGGTCGGTGATGAATTCGAGCTCGTCGAGCCGGGTGATGGTGTGGTGCTCCATCGCGAGCGAATCCAGCACCGGCCGCATGGTGCGGCACACCAGCGCCTGGCCGTAGTTGAACTCGCCGAGCGTGCCGCGCTCGGAGACGAACATGATCAGCGGGATCTGGTAGGGCACCGCGAGCGAGGCCAGCACGTTGGCGAGGGTGGCGAAGCCCGAGGTCTGCATCAGCACCGCGCCGCGCATCCCGGCCATCCAGGCGCCGGAGACGATGCCGACGGCCTCTTCCTCGCGCGCGGTCGGAAATGTCGTGAAATAGGGATCGGCGTGGAGGTTCTTGATCAGCGTGGTCAGCACCCGGTCGGGCACGTAGGGCACCAGCCGGATCTCGTTCCGCTTCAGCGTCTGCTGCACGATGCCGTACCAGGTCGCCTGGGTGTTCTCGGCCGAGCCTTGTTCCGCTGATGCGGCCATCCTGGTCTCCCTGATCGCGCGCCGCTGAAGGCCGCTTTGAGGGGGAAAACTTGACGCGACCCTTGGGATTGTCAACATGCCCCGGCCGCAACGCGATCTGCGGATTCCGGCGATCCGGCCGACCAATCCGCGTGCGATACAGACGGCAACGACGAAGGCGGGAGGCGTTCATGGCCGGGCAGGTCTGGCGGATGGCGGCCAGCATGAAGGCGGAGTGAGCCGATGGCTGCATCAGAGATCCCCGCCTGCCTGCCGCCGCGACCGGTGACGCCGCCGAAGGAGAAGCTGCCGCCAAAAGCCTGCGACACGCATGCGCATCTGTTCGGCCCGGCCGACCGCTTCCCCTATGCCGCGGACCGAAGCTACACGCCGCCGGACGCGCCGCTGCATAAGTATCTCGGCATGCTTGATGTGCTCGGCTTTGTCCGCGGCGTGCTGGTGCAGGGCAGCGCGCATGGCCACGACAATTCGGCGATGCTGGATGCGCTCCAGCGCGAGCCGGCGCGGCTGCGCGGCGTCGCCGTGGCCGATGCCGACGTTGCGGCGGGCACGTTGCGGCAATGGCATGTGCTCGGCGTGCGCGGCTTGCGCTTCAACCATTTCTTCCGCAGCGGCCAGTTGCATTATCGCGGCGGCATTCCCCTTGGTGTCGCCGAAACGCACGCGGCCGTGATGGCCGAACTCGGCTGGCATCTTCAGCTCTGGATCGACGTGAAGGATCTGCCCGCGACGCTTCCGGCGTTGAAGAGGCTCGGCCTGCCGGTCGTGGTCGATCACATGGGCCGGACCGATGCCCGCGCCGGCGTCGATACCGAGGGTTTCCAGAGCCTGCTGCGCGCGATCGGCGAGGGCTGGTGCTGGGCCAAACTTTCCGGCGCGCATCGGCTGAGCCAGCAGTCGCCTGATTATCCCGACGCGCGGCCGTTCCATGAGGCGCTGGTCGCGGCCAATTCCGAGCGGCTGGTGTGGGGCGGCGACTGGCCGCATCCGCGGGTCGAGGGCGAGATGCCGGACGCGGGCCATCTGCTCGACCTGTTCCTCGAATGGACGCCGGACGCGGCGGCTCGGCAACGCATCCTCGTCGACAATCCCGCAAAACTCTATGGCTTCCCAAACTGAGAGCTGCCCGACAACATGACCGTCAACAACAAGCGCGTGTTCTACGTCAAATACCTCGCCCACGAGGTCTACATCGATATCCTGAAGCAACGGCCGGACGTCCGGCTCGACCGGATCGAGAACGAGAGCCCGGAATCGGTCTACGCGCCTGTTGTGGCCGAGGCGCATGCCTACCAGATCGGCGCGGCCCGCGACGAGCTGGCGCCGCACTTCCACGCTCATGCCGATCTGTTGAAGCGTGCGCCTAACCTGCTGATCGTGTCCTCGAACGGCGCGGGCTTCGATCCCGTCGACGTCGATGCCTGCTCCGCAGCCGGCGTGCTCGTGGTCAACCAGTCCGGCGGCAATGCCAATTCGGTGGCCGAGCATGCGCTTGGCATGATGCTGACGCTGTCGAAGCGCATCATCCAGTCCGACCGGCGGCTGCGGCGCGAGGCCAATGTCAACCGCAACGATCTGATCGGCAACGAGCTGAAGGAGAAGACCGTCGGCATCATCGGTCTCGGCAATGTCGGCCGTCGTATCGCCGAGCTTTGCAGGGGCCTGCTGCACATGAAGGTCATCGCCTACGATCCGTATCTCACGGCAGAAGAGATGGGCAAGCGGGGCGGTGAGAAGGTCGAACTCGACGATCTGCTGCGCCGTTCGGATTTCGTCTCGATCTCATGCCCGCTGGACGGCAAGAGCCGGGGCATGATCTCGACCCGCGAATTCGCGCTGATGCAGCCGCATGCCTATTTCATCACCACCGCGCGCGGCTTCATCCACGACGAGAAGGCGCTCGAGGAGGCGTTGCGAGAGAAACGCATCGCGGGCGCCGGCCTCGACGTCTGGGCCAAGGAGCCGCCGCCACCGGATCATCCGCTCCTGCAATTCGACAATGTGCTTGCGAGCCCGCATACGGCCGGCGTCACGCGCGAGGCGCGCATCAACATGGGCCGGATCGCCGCCGAGCAGATCCTCGATGCGCTCGACGGCAAGCGCCCGCCGCGGATCATCAATCCGGAGGTATGGCCTGTCTATGCGAAGCGGTTCGAGAAGGTGTTCGGGTTTGTGCCGGGGTAGGTGACAGCGGCACCGCCTTGTTGTCAGCGTCGGACCAATCCCGTGAGCACGTCAGTCAGGCTCCCTCCCCATTGCGGGACCAGCAAGGGGAGAGGGAACCGATCCACCGTGCGTCCCTCACTGGGATTGGCTGGGATCGGAGAGGTGGGCGCCTCGCATCAAAAATCGCAGGAGAAAATCTCCTTCGCCGTAGCCGCGAATACGGCAATAAACCCACTGCCAAACAACCGTCCCACGACACGCTCGTTGTTATTTTCCCTGAGATATCGACGACTTAGCCTGCAACAGCCATTTTCATTGTGTGCCCGCCGTTCCGGGCACGGAAGGAAGATGCATCATGCGACAGGTCCAGTCATATCTCCGCGCAGCGCCCGCCAAGATCGGCCGCCGTCTTGCGCAGATCGTCGCGATCGCTGCCGCCAGCCTGCCTCAGGCCGGCGCGTAAGGACAGCTGTCCTGCTGGAGCCCTTCGGGTCTCGAGTTTGACGGATATCCACCAGGCTCGGAAAGCCCTGTGCATTTCGTGGATCACGCGCTGATTTATTCAATCCGATCGACGACAGGTGCTAATCTGGATCCTTCCAATGCTATGGCGTAGCAGGGAGGTTCCCATGTCGCGCTTTGTCGTTCAGTTCATGAAGGACGTGCTCGGCGACAATGGTCGCGAGCGCGAGGTCTGCCAGGGGACGCTCGAGATCGACGCGTCGAGCGAAGGCCAGGCCACCGAAATGGCAAAACTCAAATTCTGCGAGCAGCAGTCGCTGTGCGACTGGTCGCTGCATGCCGACCGCATCAGGATCGATGCGGCCGACCTTCACGCGTGATCTGATCACTCCGGCAGGATGCGCACCGCGCCCTTGGCCGCGCTGCTGGCGAAGGCAGCATAGGCCTTCAGCGCGGTCGAGACCGCGCGCTTGCGCGGTGCGGCCGGCTTCCATGCCGAGTTGCCCTTGGCGACCATCGCCGCGCGGCGGCGCTTGAGTTCGGCGTCATCGACCGCGAGATTGACCTTGCGGTTGGGAATATCGAACTCGATGATATCGCCTTCCTCGACGAGGCCGATCAGGCCGCCTTCGGCGGCTTCCGGCGAGACGTGGCCGATCGACAGGCCCGACGAGCCGCCGGAGAAGCGGCCGTCCGTGATCAGCGCGCAAGCCTTGCCGAGGCCCTTCGACTTCAGATAGCTGGTCGGATAGAGCATCTCCTGCATGCCAGGGCCGCCGCGCGGACCCTCGTAGCGGATCAGCACGACATCGCCGGCCTTGACCTTGTTGCCGAGGATGGCCTCGACCGAGGCGTCCTGGCTCTCGAAGATGCGGGCAGGGCCGGAGAATTTCAGGATGCTCTCGTCGACGCCGGCGGTCTTCACGATGCAGCCATCTTCCGCAAGGTTGCCGAACAGCACGGCGAGGCCGCCGTCCCTGGAATAGGCATGCTCGGCGTTGCGGATGCAGCCCTTGGCTCGGTCGAGATCGACCTCGTCGAAGCGGCGGTCCTGGCTGAAGGCTTCCTGGGTCGGCACGCCGCCGGGCGCGGCACGATAGAAGTTGCGCACCTTGTCGCTGGTGGTGCGCACGACGTCCCAGCGATTCAGCGCATCGTCGAGCGTTGCGCTGTGCACGGTCGGGCCGTCGGTGGTGAGCAGCTTCGCGCGGTCGAGCTCGCCGAGGATCGCCATGATGCCGCCGGCATGGTGCACGTCCTCCATGTGCACGTCCTGCACCGAGGGAGCCACCTTGCACAGCACCGGCACCTTGCGCGACAGCCGATCGATGTCGGTCATCGTGAACGGCACCTCGCCTTCGCGCGCCGCCGCGAGCAGATGCAGCACGGTGTTGGTCGAACCGCCCATCGCGATGTCGAGCGTCATCGCATTCTCGAACGATTTGAAGCTCGCGATCGAGCGCGGCAGCACCCTTGCGTCGTCCTGCTCGTAATGGCGGCGGGCGAGATCGACGATCAGATGGCCGGCCTCGACGAACAGGCTCTTGCGGTCTGCATGGGTTGCCAGCACCGAGCCGTTGCCGGGCAGCGCGAGGCCGAGCGCCTCGGTCAGGCAGTTCATCGAGTTCGCGGTGAACATGCCCGAGCAGGAGCCGCAGGTCGGGCAGGCCGAGCGCTCGATCACCGCGACCTCTTCGTCCGACACGCTGGAGTCGGCCGCCGCCACCATGGCGTCGATCAGGTCGACCGCGCGCTTCTTGCCCTTGAGCAGGATCTTGCCGGACTCCATCGGTCCGCCCGAGACGAATACGGTGGGGATGTTGAGGCGGAGGGTCGCCATCAGCATGCCGGGCGTGATCTTGTCGCAGTTGGAGATGCAGACCATCGCATCGGCGCAATGCGCATTGACCATGTATTCGACACTGTCGGCGATCAGTTCGCGCGAGGGCAGGCTGTAGAGCATGCCGTCATGGCCCATCGCGATGCCGTCATCGACAGCAATGGTGTTGAACTCTTTTGCCACCCCGCCGGCCTTCTCGATCTCGCGCGCCACGAGCTGGCCGAGATTCTGCAAATGGACGTGGCCAGGGACAAATTGCGTGAAGGAATTGACGACCGCGATGATCGGCTTGCCGAAATCCTCGTTCTTCATGCCGGTGGCGCGCCAGAGGCCGCGCGCACCCGCCATGTTGCGGCCGTGGGTGGTTGTGCGGGAGCGATAGGCTGGCATCGTAAATCCTTGGGCTATGGGCGCTTTTCTTGGGGAGACGGCGTCCTTATGCCCGCCCGGGCAGGCGGATTCAAGCGCGGAACAGCATGGCTGGACCGCGCTATCCGGACAAGGCCGGCGGTCGGCTTGATCTCGGCCGTCCCGGTGCATTACGTGGTGACGCACCGGGACGCCGGATAACAAGAAGCACGGGAGAGATGCGTGGCCAGATTGCCCCTGATTGATCCGGAGATGACGGGCGGAGACATCCGCGCCTCGTTCGACCGCATGCCGGTCAAGCTCAATATCTTCCGCATGATGGCCCATGCCGAGGCCAACATGATTCCGGCGATGCGGCTCGCAAATTCGATCCTGCACAAGCAGAAGCTCTCCGCCGTCAACCGCGAGCTGTTGATCCTGCAGGCGGCGCAGCTCGAGGGCGGCGCCTATGAGTGGCGCCAGCACGTGCCGATCGCGCTCGGTGTCGGCGTCACCCAGGCGCAGATCGACGCGGTGGAGCGAGGCAATTACGACGACGCAGCGCTCGCTGAGGCCGAGCGCGCGCTGCTTACCTTCGGTCGCGAGGTCGTCGAGAACGTCCGTGTCGGCGACGCGGTCTTCGCCGGCATGCGCAAGCATTTCAGCGATCAGGAGATCGTCGAGGCGATCGTGGCAATCGGCTTCTACATGATGATGGCGCGGGTGACCGAGGCGACCGAGACCGATCTCGATCCGGCCGCCGGCATGGCCGTCTTCGACGGCGGCAAGAAGCGAGGTTGAGAATGTCAGGGATGTTGCCCGGCGTCGGCAGCGGGGAGGGCACATGAGCGCATTGTTCGGCAAGGTCTGCCAGAACGGCTATGTGGTTCGCGACATCGACGCGGCGCTGAGGTTCTGGACCGAAACGCTGCGGGTCGGGCCGTTCTTCCTGATCCCCTCGGTCAAGGTCGACTGGTTCCGCTATCGCGGCGTCGACTCCGCTGTCGAGATGTCGATCGCGCTGGCCAATTCCGGCGATCTGCAGATCGAGTTGATCCAGCAGCGCAACGATGCGCCGTCGATGTACCTGGACTTTCTGGCGCGCCACGGCGAAGGCCTGCAGCACATGTCGTACTGGAGCACGGACTACCAGTCGCTCTACGACCGCGCGATTGCGGCAGGCTTCACGGTCGGTCATGAGGGGCAGATCGGCGGCCCCAGGGGCCGCTTCGCCTATTTCGACACCGCGGGCCACGCCGGCACCGTGATCGAGATATCCGACATCTCCGGATCGAAGGGACGTTTCTTCGAGAAGATCAGGACGGTGGCGGCGAGCTGGGACGGCTCGGATCCGATCCGCGTGGTTGGCTGAGGCCGGCGAGCCTGGGGGCGCCTCATTCCGCGGCGAGGCTCGCCGGGACAGGCAGTCGGCGCCTGGTCGCGCGGCCACGCTTGCGCGCCAGATGGCTCGGTCCGAGCGTCGCGGCGGCGGCCTGAAGCTGTTCGCGCAGCCATTGGTTGGGTGTGTCGTCCTCGGCGGTGGCGTGCCAGTACATGTAGTTGATGTGCGGGCTGATCGGGAAAGGACAGGGGAACTGTCGCAGCAATCCCGGCTGGTCCAGCAAGGATGCGGCGCTGTCGGAAGCCGTCAGCAGCATGTTGCTCCGGCTCACGACGTGGCAGGCCGTGGTGAAATTCTGGCACTGCAGGCGGACGTTGCGCTGGATGCCGAGGCGCTGGAACTGGAAGTCCTCGAACGACAATCCGCTGCGCCGCGACGTCACGCAGACATGTTCCAGCCGCAGATAGGTCTTCTTGTCGAGCCGCGCGCCGAGCTCGGGATGGTCGCGGCGGGCGAACACCGAGATCCGCTCGGTCAGGACCTGGATGCGCCGCACCTCCGCCGGAAGCGGCAGCAGCGTGTCGATCGCGACATCGAGCGTGCCGGCGGCGAGCTCCCGCTCCAGGTTGTTGCGTTCGCAGCGCACCGTTGCGATCTCGACCAGCGGCGCGACCGCGCTGATCCGGTTCACCAGCGCGCTCAGGATCGGCGCCTCGAGATTGTTGCGCAGTCCGATCACGAAGCGCTTCGGCGTCCTCGCCGGATCGAACCGGTTGGTATGGGTCAGCGTCGTTTCCAGGCCGTTGAGCGCCTGGCGCACGGTGGTGATGATCTGGCGTGCCAGCGGCGTCGGGGTCATGACGTGGTGGCGGCGCACGAACAGGGGATCGTTGAACATGGCGCGCAGCCGGCCCAGCGCATGGCTGACGGCGGGCTGCGTCAGATTGAGGCGGAAACAGGCGCGGCTGACGCCGCCTTCGGAATAGATCGCGTCGAACACCACGAACAGGTTCAGATCGATATCGCGAACATGCATGGATTTGATCTGTCCGTATCCGTCGAATGCATTTGACGAATACTATTTCGCGCTCTTAAAGTCTCAAGCAAAATAATACCTGGAGGAAACGATGAGCGTGCAATCGCCATCGCGCGGCATGCCTGTCCCGGCGGCATCGGCTCGCAATTCTTTCTTCGCCAAGCCCAGCCAGGAGCAGATCGTGCTCCTGATCACGATCGCGCTTCTGATCGTGTTCGGCCTGACGCTGAACGGCTTCGCCACCGTCTCCAACCTCCTGAACCTGTTGCGCAGCATTTCCATCCTGGGCGTGCTCGGCCTCGGCATGGGGCTGATCGTGATCAGCCGCGGCATCGACCTGTCGGAGGTCGCGATCATGGCGGGTTCCTGGGCGATCGCGCTGATCGAGATCCAGAACGGCATGCCGGTGTCCACGGCGGTGCTGCTGGCACTGGCGATCGCGGTCTTGATCGGCGTCATCAACGGCATCATGGTCGCCTTCGTCGAGGCGCCGGCGCTGTTCGTGACGCTCGCCGCCGGCTTCGTCATCTATGGCCTTGCATTCTGGATCGCGCCGGCCTGGGTGGTCTATGCGCCAAAGAACGCGCCCGGATTGATGTATCTCGGCGCCGGACGGCTGTTCGGCGTCCCGGTTCCGATCCTGGTGTTCGCGGTCTGCGCCATCGCCATGCATCTGTTCCTGTCGCGCACCTCGGTCGGCCGTTTCATCTATGCGCAGGGCGACAATCCCGAAGCCGCGCGGCTGTCAGGCGTCGCGCTGCGGCCGCTGATCGTGCTGGAGCACGTGCTGGTTGCGCTGCTCGCCTGGATTGCGGGCCTGGTCTGGGTCGGCACCACGGGCAGCATGCAGATGGCGATCACGCAGGGCACCATGATCTTCGACGTCGTGCTGGTCGTCGTGATCGGCGGCATCAGCCTGATCGGCGGCCGCGGCAGCGTATTCAGCGTCGTGGTCGGCTGCGTCCTGATCGGCACCCTGCTGAACGCCTTCACCATCATGGACGTCAACACCGAGGTGCAGAACATCGTCAAGGGCGTGGTGCTGCTGGCGGCGATCGTGCTCGACAACTGGCTGCATCCCCGTGACGAGGAGACCGCGCGGCAGGGCGACTGAGCGGCGCGCCGATACGATCAAATCAAGTCAATCAGAACAAGAATATCTGTGTGGAGGAGACGATGAAGACGACCAGACTGTGGACGATCCTGCTTGCCGGGGCGACGCTGGCGGCGATGCCCTTCGTGGCATCGGCGCAGGAGGAAGGCACCAAGACCGCGCGCGAGCTGCGCACATCCTACGACAAGGCGCTGCAGGGCAAGACGATCGCCTATCTGCCGATCGCGCTCGGCGTGCCGCTGTCGGACGAATGGGGCCGCGTGGTCCAGGAGGAGGCCGAGTGGCGCGGCATGAAGTACATCGTGCGCGACCCCAACAACAATCCCTCGGCGATGCAGCAGGCGCTCACCGCGCTGGTCGACCAGAAGCCCGACGTCCTGATCGTGCAGAACCCGAGCGTCACGCTCCTGATGAAGGATCTGAAGCGCGCCGAGAGCCAGGGCACGCATGTGATCCAGATCAACATGTCCTCGAACTACAAGTCGAGTGCCTTCGTCGGCGCCGACTGGCACGAGATCGGCAAGATCCTCGCGACCGAGGTCGTGAAGGCCTGCGGCACCGGCTCCGGCAAGTCGGGCAAGGTCCAGATCGTGCAGGGCGAATTGACCGCAGCCGCCAGCGTCGATCAGGTCGGCGGCATCATGGAGGTCCTGAACAAGGACACCAACATCAAGGTGGTCTCCAACCAGGCCGCCAACTGGGACGCCAACACCGCGCTCAACATCACCGCGACCGTGATCCAGCAGCATCCCGATCTGTGCGCCTCGATCGGCTTCTGGGGCATCATGGAGTCGGGCGCAGCCCAGGCGATCCGCAACGCCGGCAAGATCGACGACGTCAAGGTATATGCATCCGGCGAGGGCTCGCAGCTCGATTGCGACCAGGTCAATTCCGGCAATTTCGCCAAGTTCCTGAGCTACAAGGCGACCGAGCAGGGCCACGACCTGATGTTCGCGGCGGAGACGCTGCTGATGGACAATGACAAGCCGGGTACCCGCAACCTCGAATATTACACGCGGCCGATCTGGCTCGACAAGAGCAACGCGTCGGGCGCCAACTGCTTCGCGCTACCCAAGAAAAACTAACAAGAGCGCGACGGCCGGCGCGGGAGTGCGGCTTCCGCGCCGGCCCTATCAACAGCATGATCCGGGAGGTCATGCTCAATCAATGAGAGTGCCTGGCGATGTCGATGGCAGTCGATTCCTTTGCCGCTTCGGTGCGGCGGTTCTCACCGCGGCTCCTGCTGTCGGAGCTTCTGCTCAAGCAATGGTTCGAGCCGGTCGTCCCCTTCACGGTGATGATCGGCCTGTGGACTTATTTCGCGCTCACCATCCCCGACTATGCCTCGGTGCAGAACTCCGTATCGCTGCTGCGGCTGTTCGCCGAGTTCGGCTTCGTCGCGCTGGCGATGGGCTTCTGCCTCGTCACCGGCGGCATTGACCTTTCCGTCGGCGCGATCTTCGCGCTGTGCAATTTCGCCGCGCTGTATTTCCTGCTGGTCCGCGAATGGCCGGTCGGACTTGTTGTCACGGCCACGCTCGCGGTCGGCGCGGTGCTCGGCAGCATCAACGGCTTCCTGATCGGTTTCCTGAAGACGCGGCCGTTCCTCACCACGCTGGTGACGCTGATCATCCTGCGCGCCTCGGTCAATCTGCTCAACACCAGCTATGCCCAGGTGTTCGCCACCAATTCGGTCGACAGCGACGCCTGGGACTTCATCGGCGGCGGCAGCGTGCTCGGCATCCCGATCAATGCGGCGACCCTGTTCGTCGTGCTGCTGGTCTGCCACGTCTTCCTGTCGCGCTCGCGCTATGGCTGGCATCTCACCGCGATCGGCGCCAGCCGCAAGGCGGCGCGTCATGCCGGCATCCAGGTGCGCCTGATGCTGTTCATGACCTATGTGCTGTCGGGCACGCTGTGCGCGGCGAGCGGCATTTTCTACGCCGCACGTCAGGCCTCGACGGATTCCACCACCGGCGTCGGCTGGGAATTCCAGGCGCTCACCGCGGTGGTGCTCGGCGGCGTCTCGCTCGCCGGCGGCAAGGGCACGGTGTGGCGGGCGATGATCGGCGCGCTGATCATCTTCCTCCTGATCAACGGCCTCGTGCGCATGGGTATCCCCGGCTACGTCACCTCGGCCGTGACCGGCATCATCCTGCTCGCGGCGGTCGGCATCGACGTCAAATGGTCGAAGAACCGCGGCAAGGCGATCCAGAAGATCTACGTCAACCCGGCCTATGTGGCGCTGGCGCCGTCACCCTCGGTGCAGCGCGGCTCCGCGTCGGCCTACGCCCAGAACGACCGGTTGATCAGCGCGCAGGCGATCGGCCTCGACCAGGTCGAGGGACCGGAAGACGTCATCGTCGACCGCCAGGGCCGCGTCTACGGCTCGACCCGCGACGGCAATGTGATCCGCTTCTCGGGGCCCAATTTCGAGACCCGCGAGGTGTTCGCCCATATCGGTGGCCGGCCGCTCGGCATGCAGTTCGATCGTGACGAGAATCTGATCGTCGCGGTGGCCGGCATGGGCGTCTACGGCATCGCGCCCGACGGCAACGTGTTCAAGGTCACCGACGAGACCAATCGCACCTGGTACAAGCTGAACGACGATTCCCGCCTTCGCATGGCCGACGACCTCGACATCGCGCCCGACGGCAAGATCTATTTCAGCGACTGCACCACCCGCTACGAGATGACGACCAACACGCTCGACATCCTCGAGGCGCGGCCGAACGGCCGGCTGGTCTGCTACGACCCGAAGACGAAGACAACGCGAACCGTCATCAATCACTTCTATTTCCCGAACGGCGTCTGCGTCTCGCATGACGGCCAATCGGTGCTGATCGCGTCGACCTCGCTGTGCAAGATCTTCCGCTACTGGATCGAGGGACCGAAGAAGGGGCGCACCGAGGTCCTGATCGACGAATTGCCTGGCAATCCCGACAACATCAACCGCGCTTCCGACGGCACCTACTGGCTGGCGCTGGTCGGCATCCGCACGCCGACATTCGACCTGTCGGTGCGCAAGCCCGGCTTTCGCCTGCGCATGGTCAAGCAGGTGCCGGCCGACGAGTGGCTGGCGCCGGGGCTCAATCACGGCTGCGTGCTGAAGTTCAACGAGCAGGGCGAGGCGCTGGAGTCGTGGTGGGATCCGACCGGAACATCGCATTCGGTGCTGACCTCGATGCGCGAGCACAAGGGCTATCTCTATCTCGGCGGCCTCGAGAACAACCGGATCGGTCGCATCAAGCTCGACGGCGTCGACGAGGACTGGAGCGGATATGACGCCTATTGGGGCGCGAAGAGCGGGGTGAAGAGGTAGCGCCGTGGGAATGTTCGATCATCTGCTGCGTGATATCAGGAGCGTCGTCGATCGCGACGGCGGCCAGAACGCGATCCCGCCGCTCGACGGCGCGCTGAGCCCGAACGACCGGCTCGACACCGCAACGCCGATCGGTGAGGCTCTTCCCGGCGTCGACGACGTCGTCGCCGATGGCAATGGCGTTGTCTACGTCTCGGCTGGCCGGAGCATCTGGAAGCTCGGCGGCGACGGTTTCGCGACCCGGACGAAGATCATCGAATTCGAGGATGACGCCGGCGGGCTCGCGCTGCATCCGGATGGACGGCTGCTGGTCTGTGTCGCGGGCAGGGGCCTTGCGGCGATCGATCCGGCAAAGCCCGTGCCGCGCTGGTGCGAGGCTGCCGACGGCAGCGCGCTCGCGGGCCTGCTGTCGGTGACCGCGGCGCCGGATGGCCGCATCTACGCAGTCGAAGGCAGCGTCGGCCGCCGCCCGTCCGAGTGGCGGCATGATCTGATGGAGAAGCGGTCGAACGGCCGCCTGATCGCGTTCGGCGCGGATCTCGACAATCCGAGGGTGCTGCTGCGCGGGCTGCCATATCCATATGGCGCAGCCGTCTCCGCCGACGGCAACAGCCTGTGGTTGACCGAGAGCTGGGCGCATCGGTTGAGCAGCTTCGCGCTTGGCGGCAGCGGGCTCGGCGCCCGCGAGATCGTCGCCGGCAACATGCCCGGTTACCCGGCACGGCTGCATCCGGACGGCCATGGCGGCCTGCTGCTCGGCCTGTTCGCGCGCCGCACCCACCTGATCGAGTTCGTGCTCAAGGAAGACGATTTCCGCGAGGAGATGATGGCGACGATGCCGCCGGACTACTGGGTGGCGCCGGCCCTTGTCGGTGGCAGCGATTGTCTGGAGCCGATGCAGATCGGCGGCGTCAAGGCGCTCGGCATCCAGAAGCCGTGGGCGCCGCCGCGCTCCTACGGCCTTCTGGTGCATCTCGATGCAGAGGGCGAGGCGACCGACAGCCTGCATAGCCGCGCCGGCGGACGTTTCCACGGCATCACTGCGGCGTGCGCGACCGGGCGCGGCATCGTGATCGCCGCGCGCGGCGCCGGGCGACTGCTGCTCTTTACCGGAGACATCAGATGAATGATGGCGTGATGCAGGCGGCGTCCAGCGCCGCGGCCGCAACCCGCGAGCCGGTGCTGCGGATCGCGAACGGCTCGAAGATCTATGGTGGCGTCCACGCCATCGAGGGCGTCAATTTCGACCTCTATCCCGGCGAGGTCCATGCGCTGGTCGGCGAGAACGGCGCCGGCAAGTCGACGCTGTGCAAGGCGATCGCCGGCGCGATCAATCTCACCTCCGGGGATTATCTGCTCGACGGCAAGGCGGCCAATTTCGAGCAGCCGCGCGAGGCGCTGCGCGCCGGCATCTGCATGGTCTATCAGGAGACCAGCCTGGTGCCGACCATGACCGCGGCGCAGAACATCGAGCTCGGCAATGAGAAGCTGCTGACGCGCTTCCGCACCCTCAACATCCAGGCCCAGCAGCTGCTGCAGTCGCTCAACTTCCATGTCGATCCGGCCACGCCCGTCGGCCTGCTCGGCACCGCCAAGAAGCAGATGGTGGAAATCGCGCGCGCGATCTACAACAAGGCGCGCATCATCATCTTCGACGAGCCGACCGCGTCGCTGACGCCGGAAGAGATCGTCCACTTCTTTCATCTGGTGCGCGATCTGCGTGCCCGCGGCGTCTCGATCATCTATATCTCGCACGCACTCGAGGAGTCGTTGCAGATCGCCGATCGCATCACGGTGCTGCGCGACGGCAAGCTCGTGATCACGGCGCCAGCCAAGCAGCTCACCCGCGACGCCCTGGTGCAGCACATGGTCGGCCGCGAGGTCGCGCAGGCAGTCTATGGCCGCAAGGAAAAGACCCATCAGCGCCGCGAGAAGGTGCTGACGGTCGAAAACGTCACCATGGGCATGGCGGTCAAGAACATGTCGTTCTCGGTCTATGCCGGCGAGGTGGTCGGCATCGCCGGCCTGATCGGCTCCGGCCGCACCGAGATCGCCAAGGTGATCTACGGCGCGCTGAAGCGCAACCTCGTCAATGGCGGCACCATCCGGCTGCGCGGCAAGCCGATCCGCTACCGGGTGCCGCGGCAGGCGATCAACGACGGCATCGCCTACATCACCGAGGACCGCAAGGCCAACGGCTTCTTCGAGACCATGGTGGTCGACGACAACGTCTATATCGGCAATCTGGCGACGCGCGCGGGCTGGAGCTTCCTGCTGTCGCGCGCCCGCCGCAGCAAGCTTGCGACTTACTGGGTCGATCGCCTCAAGATCAGCGCCTTGCAGCGCAAAGCGCGCATCATCGAGCTGTCCGGCGGCAACCAGCAGAAGGTTGTGCTGGCCAAGACGCTGGTGCAGGACCCCTCGATCATCATCTTCGACGAGCCGACGCGCGGCGTCGATGTCGGCACCATCCCGCACATCCATGCCGAGATCCGCCGGCTCGCCGACGAGGGCAAGGCGGTGGTCGTGATCTCGTCCTATCTGCCGGAGATCCTCGCGGTCTCCGACCGTATCCTGGTCGCCCGCACCGGCCGCATCGTCGCCGAGTTCGACGCCGCGGATGCCACCCAGGACAAGATCCTGTACGCGGCGGTGCACTGAGCGGAGTTCGAACCGTAGGGTGGGTAAGCGAAGCACAACCCACCAACTCTAGCGTCGGTTCAGCAGCGGGTTGCGCCCCACACGGTGGTCTCACCCTGCCAAGGCCGCTCGCAGCGCGGCGTTGAACTCCGTCGGACGGGTGAGGAACGGCGCGTGACCGGCGTCCTTGATCCAGGCCACGGGCTGCGTGCAGCCGGGGATATGCGCGGCGAGATAGCTGCTCGCACCCGGCAGGCAAATCCTGTCGTCGGCGCCGGCGATCACACTGGTGGGTGTCTTGATGTCAGGCAGCAACTCGATCAGGCTGCGCGGCCCTGAATTCCCAAAGGCTGCCAGCGCGATCGCGGGCTGAGTGGCGGTGGCGATTTCGGTGACGAGCCGCGTCGCCTCGGCGTCTTCGGGCGCGATCATGCCGGAGAAGGCGGCGCACCCCTGCGCGAAATCGCTGCCTAGCAGCTGGCCGAGCTGCATCGCCGCCTCGGCCGGCAGGGCGTGCGGGAAGGCCTCGCTCGCCAGCAATTGCGGCGTGGTGTCGACCAGCACGACGCGGACGAGGGTGCGCGGATACGTCGCGGCGAACACCTGGGCGATGGCGCCGCCCATCGACCAGCCGACCAGCGTGACATCGGTCAAGCTGAGCTTTGCGATGATGTGGGCGAGATCGGCGGCGTGATCCTCGAAGCTGATGTCCGGTGTCATTGCGCTCGATTGGCCGAAGCCGCGCAGGTCCACGCACACCACGCGGTAGTCGCCGGAGAACTCGGCGACTTGATGCCGCCAGACCGCGTGGCTCATCATGATGCCGTGGACGAACAGCAGCGCCGGGCGGTCGCCGCCGCTGTCGGTCAGGAAGATCGTGTTGCCGGCGATGTCGAGCATGGTGACCTCTCTCCAAAGGATGGATGAGAGAGCGTTAGCATCACGGGCCAGCTCCGGTATTGCAGCTTCGGCGCAGGCCGATTGAACATTCGGATCAGGTCAGCTGACTGCGCCGGAAGGCCGCCGGCGATGCACCGGTCAGGGCGCGAAAGTGCCGGTGGAAGTGGCTCTGGTCGGCGAATCCCAGCTCCAGCGCGAGGTCGACGAGGCTCACCGGCTTCGGCATCCGCAGCCTTTGCCTCGCGATCGCGATGCGATAGTCGATCAGGTAGGCGTGCGGCGCCTTGCCGAAGGCGGCGCGGAAGCGCCGGATGAACTGGGCGCGGCTCAGGCCGGTCAGGCCGGCTAGTTCGTCGAGGCCGATCGCCCGGTAATATTCCTGGTGGATCAATTCGATCGCGCGGTCGAGCGCGGGGCCGCCTTGGTTTGTCGCCGGCGGTGGGGCGCCGAACTCGCGCATGATCCGGTGCGACAGCGCGGCTCCCAGCGCCTCGACATAGAGCGGGCCGTTGAGCCCGCCATTGGCGAGCTCGAGGGCGAACAGCCGCACCAGGGCCTGCAGCTCGGGCGAGGTGAACTGAAAGTCGTCGCGCAGATCGCGCGGCGAATTGCAGCCGTCCTGCGCGACATTGCGCGTGAACAGTTCCTCGTCGATCATCACATGGATCGCGCAGGGGCGTCCTTCGCCGAACAGCCAGCGATTGTCGGCGCGTGCCGGAATGAAGCTCAGCTCGCCGCTACGCAGCCGTGTCCGCGTGGTACGGTCGGCGCATTCGTGATGGAATTCGCCGTCGAGCGCCCTGGTGTGATAGACCAGCAGATGCGCATTCATGCCGGCGCAGCGGATGTCGCTCGGCGGCAGGTCCGGGTAGTCCTCGACACGCATCCCGCGCCAGCCGAAGCCGCCCGAATGCGCCGCACACGTCACCGGCACCATCGCCATGCGCTGCTCCGGATTCAGGAGGCGGCTTCCGCCCGAGCTCAGTCCCGTCATGGTCCGTTGCCTCTGCCCAAGGTAGTCCCGGCGACGGCACTCTTGCTCGCGATGGCGACTGAGGCAAGGGCCGCTGCCCCTTGATCCGGCGCCAATCACTGATTTGCCCGACGGCGCAAGCCCCCGCAGCAAAAATAATTCGGTTTATCGTAACGGGAAATCAATGTATAGAGTTACTCGTCTCACCCGCTCGAGGGGCGCTCGCGATCGTCACGAACGTTGCGGTGGGATGCGGTGGACGCTGCGTGCGTGACTGACGAGAGCGCATGAGGCGGACGGCGAAATCGTGCAGGCCTGACGCCCTGGTGGCAGGTGTCCTCTCGTGAAGCGTGCGCAAGCATCTTTGCGAAAGCGGTGACAATAAAGCCCAGTCTCGCCGGGGCGAGCACGTATAAGCCGTAACCCATCGCGCAGGGAAAGCCGGGTTGTTCCCGGTTACACCTGTGGTCCTACCCCCGTGCTTT
>NZ_JAFCKQ010000063.1 GCF_018130215.1 Bradyrhizobium jicamae | reverse complement strand
ACGGCGACCGCGGGCTTGCGGATCGCGAAAGCGGGAGCGGCAACGACCGGGGGCAAGAGGCCCTCAAATCGCTCACCGGTCCCGGGGAGTTCAGCTGAAACCCGGGGCGCGCCGGCATGTACCTCGGCGCCGACGTGGTGCGCGACCAGGCGAACAATGCGCTCGCCATCCGCAGCCGACAGAGTTTCGCCCGTGTCGATCAGGCCACTCGACAACCGGTCGATCCACAGCCGCCCATCCGGGTTGAGCATCACCTCGACGATCGCTTCATCTTCGAGAAAGCCGGCAATCGACGCGCCAAGCGCGCTGCGCAACATTCGCGCACCGCGCGAACTCGCCTCCGATTGAACGGAATGGATTGCCACCGACGTCCCCAGCGAATGAGAGCATCCACAGACGGCCCTCAGATGGGGATGACTAAAAAGGGCACCAACGAACTTGGTGCAACAATGGATTTTGGTGATCGTAGATTGGCGTAGAAAAAGAACGTCTGAGAACTGACCTTTGAGGTTCGGGGTCAGGACTCATTTGCCGAGCCAGAAGATCACGGTCGCTGCAATGCGAATTGCACAAAAAAAGTGTGGCCGCAGCGGTCGTAGCGTAGGGCGATACGCCGCCAGTCCTTGAGCTTGGCAAACATGTTCTCGACCGTATGGCGTTGCCGATATAGGGTCTTGCAATATGATGCAGGCGACGGTCGTCGAGCTCGCGGTGGGATGCAGGGCGTCACGAGAGCCTTCGGGAAGGCATCACGATCGTATCCTCGGCGATGAGCGTCGCGACGCTGGGCAAGACGGGATAGATCAGTGCAGCCCCCTTGTGGTCACTCATCTGGCCTTCGGTGGGCAGGAGGATGGTTGGTCGGCCGTTGTTGTCGCAGACCGCGTGCCGACGACTCGGCTTCACCGGTTTACTGTGGCGGGCCAACCCAACGAGCCCTCCGAGCCCGGCCGATTGCGGAGCCACCACGACCAGTCTTCAGGGAGCAGGGAGTACGGGTTCTCATGCGCGAGTTCATGCGCGGCCCAGACAGGCCAGTGAGGATTGGAGAGCGCTGGACGCCCCAAAAACACCAAATCGATCGACTCCTCGCGAATGACCCGATCGGCAACGGCCGGTATGCCGAGATTCCAACTGACCGCCACGGCAATGCCCACTTCGCGTCGAACGCGGGCGCCCCGTTCGACCATGAATGCCTCTTGGTTGAACGGCGTACCTTTGATGGCGTCGGTGTTTAGGCCCAAGCTGAGATCGGCGAGATCGAGTCCATGCTTCTTCAATTCGCCGACGGCCCAGACCGCATCGTCGAACAAGATGCCTTGCTCGTTGAAATCATCAGAACCGAGACGGATCGTCAATGGCAACCGTTCGGGCCAAACCCTCCTGACGGCATCGAGCGCTTCGCGATGGAAACGAAGGCGGTTTTCGAGACTCCCGCCGTAGGCATCGGTGCGCTGGTTGGCCAGGGGCGAAAAAAAGCTTGCGCCGAGATAGCCGTGAGCGAAATGCATTTCCAGCCATTCAAATCCTGCATCGAGTGCCCGCTGCGCGGCCAGGGCATAAGCACGGTGGATTTCCTTGATCTCGCCGATACTCAATTCGTGAACTGGAAAGGTGTAGCGACCTCCATAAGCGATGGCGGATGGACCGCGAACTTGCCAGCCATCCGGATGATCCGGTGCAATCTGAAGCTTGCCTTCCCATGGCTTCAACTCACTTCCTTTGCGCCCCGTGTGACCAAGCTGGACGGCCGGCACGGCGCCCATCGCCTTCACGATAGCGGTCACTCGCGACAAACCTTCCATTTGCGAGTCGTCGTAGATGCCGCCGCAGTGGATGCCGGTGCGTCCGTCGGGCGTAATCGCGAGTTGCTCCGGAAATACCAGCCCAAACCCTCCCGCGGCGCGGGATCCCATCAGCATCACATGATAGTCGTTCATCCGGCCATCGACGGACCGATACATCGTCATGGGCGACATCGCTATCCGATTGCGCAGTGTGACGCTCTTTAGAGTGTAAGGACTGAACAGATCAGGCATTGTCTTGGCTCCATCCTCGACGTTCGCGCGAATGCACCTTGGAGCTCTGTTGGATTGCGGAGTACACAGAAATCTCTTCAGGGCCGATTGTGGCTCCGACGGCGATTAGACGTGGGTCGCGACAACTGACCCTTTCAACAAAATCGGCCACGAACCAAAAAGCTCCCTGCAGCAAGAACTTGCCGTCCTCCGCGCGCCATACTGAGCCCGAAGTCGATGGCCACTCCGGCAACGAGCAGGCAATGCTGATAGGTCCCCTCATGGTGGCACCGCACGGTTGTGAGCCACTCAGTGAGGCCGTGTTCCCCGATGCGATCCGCTATCTGGCAGGGGCGGCAGGGCCTTGCGAAATTCTGTCACGGTATACACCCCCCAATCCACAAAAGGCTACTACAACGCTTTGGTGAAAAACAACTGCGGCGCACGAAGAGCGGGCAAGATCGGGAGCAAAGGGTTCTCCCTTCAAGTGCCGCCCCAGCACCGCAATGGAGATGCCGTTGGTCATAATCATCGCGGGCCGACGTCTCTGATCGTGCTCTGAATGTGCCTCGCAGGCCCTATGGCGGAGGCGCTGGTTCATTTTTCCTGATTGAACCGTGGGAGGAGCGGTCTCCTTCGCGAGGCTCTCTACGGGTCTGCCGTAAGGTCGCACGGTCGCGACGGACGTGCGTAACCGCGACCGCGCCTAACGCTTAGATGCTGCTGATCAGTCAGCAAAAACGGATGCCCGAATCTCTATTAACGAGCGCTCGGACAGACCGAGCGCCTTGAACTGTTCCGACAAAGCTTGATTCAGTTCCGCATCGGTCATTCGCGCGAATACATCGGGCTGGCCACGCGAAGGCGTCCGCGGCGGCACGCGGGCTACGCTACGCATTCGGCGCAAATCTAACGGCGACGCAACATCCCTCGCTGGGCCAGCCCATCAATGGCCTACTGCAGTGCGAGAGCAGCAGCATCGTTCGCATTGCGTGTGGTCGACCGCGTTCGCTTTGCGCGGATTCGTTGACATTGATCGGTGCCGTTGCATACTTGACGCGGCTTCTCGCACCATCGCCGCGACATGAACTTCGGCGAGCCTCACTTATCGGTGGTGCTTAGGCGGCCCAATCTGACCTGACCAAGACTTTGACATCAGCAGCGTCAAAAAAGGGAGGATTTCGTGGTGAAGCAACAAGAGCATGATCAGCGTCCCGCAATGCACCCGACTCGGCGAACGGTGCTCAAGAGCGCGGCCGGAGCCGCCGCACTTGGCACGACCGGCGCGCTCGGCACGTTCTCCGAGCTTGCATTCGCGCAGGCCAATCTGCGCGCGGAGATCACAAAGATTCCTGGCGTCGGCAAGGGTGCGCCCACCGACGCCGACTGGCAGAAGGTCGGAGAGCTCTGCCTCGGCCCGACCAAGGCGAGCATCAAGGAGGGTGAATTCAAGGGCGTCGAGCTCTCCTTCATGGGACTGAATAATCAGAACTTGCACAATCTGCTGTTCCGGGGCTTCTTGAAGCCGTGGGAGGCTTATACGGGCGCGAAAATCTCCTGGATCGATCTGGCGCAGGCCGACTACAACCCACGCCTGCAACAGGCGATCGCAACCGGCACCGTCGACTTCGACATTCTCGAGATGGGCGCGCCCTTTGAGGGCGACGTCTGCGGCAAGGGCCTCGCCTCAGAAATGCCGGACTGGGTCAAGAAACAAATCGATATCGACGACTACGTCGCTTACCTCAAGCCGCCGGTCGGCACCTGGAACGGCAAGACCTATCGCGTCACGATCGATGGCGATTGCCATAACTTCAACTATCGCACCGACGTGTTCTCGGACGCCACACTCGCCAAGGCCTGGAAGGACGCCGGCAACACAAGCGAATGGGGAGTGCCGAAGACCTGGCAGCAGGTGCAGGCCGTCACGAAGTTCCTCAAGGGTCAGAAATTCAAGGGCCAGAGCGTCTACGGCTATCTGGATGCGCCAAAGCCCTGGGGTGGGTTCGGCTTCTATTTTCTCGGCAGCCGCGCCACAGCCTACGCCAAGCATCCCGACGACAAGGCATGGCTGTTCGACATAGACACGATGAAGCCGCGCATCAACAATCCGGCCTGGGTGCGCGCCATCCAGGACGTAATCGATGCGTTGCCCTCCGAGCCGGCCGACCAGCTCAATGCCGATCCGAACACCACCGGCTTCCAGCAATTTTTGGCCGGCATCGGTTCGATGATCCCTTGGTGGGGTGACATCGGCCAGGTGGCGAAGGCGAGCGACACTTCCGTCATTGGCGATACCGTCGGCTTCGACATCCTGCCGGGATCGGACGACGTCTACAATTCCAAGACCGGCAAATGGGACAAGCTGCCGAGCGGGCCGAACAATGCGCCGAACTGCGCCTATCTCGGCTGGGGCATCTATGTGATGGCGCGGGTCAATGGCGACGAGAAGAAGCACAAGGCGGCCTGGAGCGCGGCCGCGCATCTCGGCGGCAAGGACCTATCGCTCTGGACGGTGATGTATCCGTCGGGTTTCCAGGTCCACCGGACCAGCCACTCTCACATCGATGAATGGGTGGCGGCAGGTTACGACAGGAAGTACATCACGTCCTATCTGAACTCGCAGTTCAACTCGTATAACCACCCCAATCGGGCGGTCGAGCCGCGCATCCCCGGCATCTTCCAGTACTACAGCATCGCCGAGGACGAGCTGACGAAGATTTTCTCCGGCAAGGTCGATGCGCAGACCGGCGCCAACAACATCGCCGCCGCCTGGGAGAAGCTGACCGACCAACTCGGCCGCGAGCGGCAGATCGGACTCTACAAGGCCTCTTTCGGCGTATAGAAAGGATGAGTTCACGGCAGACCTCGAAGCCAGACGCGCTCCCCCCGCGTACGGGGGAGCGTCGGGGAGAGGGTGCGTCCTCATTGGGATTCCCGAGGTGAATGGTGCCCTCACTCGCGCCTTCGGCATAGCCGAGGCTTTGGCGTCGGCGTTTCTCGAGAGGACGGTCGCCCAACGCGGCCTATGTTCTCTCGCACGCGGGATAGGTGAAGCGGGGCCCGGCGAGATCGAATTCGATGCAAAGTTCCGTTGACACAGCCGACGCCGTGCCCCCGAAAGCGGCGATGAAGCGCGCGGGGCGCCGGCGCGCGACGGTCGGCCGCATCTTGATCGGTCTCGCCTCGCTCGTGTTCCTGCTCGTGCTGGTCGTTCAGGTCCTGCATGCAGCCGGCGCGATCGCCGCAGGCTTCTCGACTTGGCGCCCGATCCTGATCGTGTACCTGCTCTGGGCCATCGCATTCGGGACCGCGCAGGTGCTCATGCGCGGCGAGCGCGGCCAGCGCGCTCTGTTCCTGCTGCCGGCCGTGTTCTTCACCATCGCCGTGGTGATCTTTCCAACCATCTTCGGGCTCTACATCGCCTCGCTTGACTGGAACCTGTCCTCGATCGAAGGCCCGCACTTTAGTGGGCTCGACAACGTCAGGGCGATGCTGAGTGACACCTACTACTGGAATGCGCTCGGCAACATGGTGTTCTACTCGGTCGCAGTGCTCGGCGAGTATGCGATCGCGTTCGCGCTCGCGCTGCTGCTCAGCGCCGAGATCCGCGCGCGGAAATTCTTTCGTGTCATATTCCTGCTGCCGATGATGCTGAGCCCGGTCGCCGTGAGCTGGATGATCGGCAAGTCGCTGCTGGAATATCGCTTTGGTCCGGCGGCGACGCTGGCGCGCTATCTCGGCTGGGACAACCCGGCCTTTTTCGCCTCCCCCTGGATGGCACGTTTCACGATCCAGGCGATGGACGCCTGGGTGTCCATTCCCTTCATCATGATCATCCTGCTCGCGGGCCTCCAGGCCATGCCCAAGGAGGTGCAGGAGGCCGCCAAGGTCGACGGCGCGAACGGCTGGCAGTCGTTCTGGCACGTGACGTTTCCGATCATGCTGCCGGTCAGCATCACCGTGCTCATCATCCGCATCATCTTCAAGCTGAAGCTCGCCGACATCGTCATCAACGTCACGGCCGGCGGTCCTGGCGGCGCGACCGACACCGTCTCGAGCTTCATCTACCGCGTCTACCGCGACCGCTCGAACGTCGGATACGGCACCGCGCTCGCCATGGTCTATCTGCTTCTGATCATCGTGCTGCTGACGCTGATGCTGCGCTTGTCCAAACGCTGGACGCAGCGGGTTACTTGAGGGAGTTGCTCACTTGGCTGTCACGACCGCGATATCCGCCCACAGGCACCCCGTCGCACCGCGCGCCAAGCGGATGGCGAGCCGCGCGCTGATCTATGCCGCGCTGCTGTTCTGGACATTTATTTGCCTGTTTCCGATCTACTGGACCGTCACGACCTCGTTCAAATCGGCGGTCGACGTGACACAGGCGCACCTGATCCCGTGGGTGGACTTCCACCCGGACTGGAAGGGTTGGCGCTCGCTCGGGCTGTCGCCGGATACGCTGTTCGAAACCTCCACCGCCCGCTCCGAGTTCGTCAACCGCTTCATCAACAGCATCATCACCTCGGTCGGCGCGTCGGTCCTGGCACTGATCCTCGGATCGCTGGCGGCGTATGGCTTGAGCCGCTTCCGCTACAAATTCGCCTGGATGCGCAACGACGATATCCTGTTCTTCTTCATGTCGCAGCTCATCCTGCCGCCGGTGGTGCTCGCCCTGCCCTTCCTCGTGCTCTACAAGGCGCTCGCGCTGCTCGACACCACCTTCGGCCTGATCCTGCTCTATACGTTGACGGTGCTGCCGATCGTCATCTGGATCATGCGGGACCAGTTCAATGCCATACCGGTCGAGCTCGACGAGGCGGCTTTCGTCGATGGCCTGTCGACCTGGGGCGCGTTTCTGCGCATCATCCTGCCGTTGGCATTTCCTGGTATGGCGGCGGCTTTTATCCTCTCGCTGGTGTTGTGCTGGAACGAGTATTTCTTCGCAGCGCTGCTGACCAGCACGGATGCCAAGACCTTGCCCGTGATGGTCGCGAGCCAGACCGGCTCGCAAGGTATCAACTGGTGGTCGATGGCGGCACTATCGACGGCCGCAATCGCGCCCCTCGTCCTGATCGGCATCTTCTTGGAGCGCTACATCGTCAGCGGGCTGACGACCGGCGCGGGCAAATAGGCGAGGCTGGTCGGCATCGCCTTCTTCGGGGCGGGTGATGCTGGGCGATCACCTTCGCTCCTATCCCGTTCTGCTGTTCATCCAGGCCATCTTCCTGTCCTCTGCCGATAGCAGCCGCATCGCGCGGGCAACTGTGTGCGAGCCCAGCGGATTTCCACCGGAGCGTGTGCACGATCTCAATCTGCGTACGCTGCGAGAGCATGGAAGTGCGCAGCTCGCAGGCGGCGTCGATCGGACCGCGTGCGTTCAAGGCTGTCTCGTTCGGAGTCAAACGGGGCTTACGGTCTGAAGGGCTACTTTTGCTGCCCCCGCGTGTCGTGAATGTCGTCCGACAGTGCCGGCCGAACGGATCTCGGCGGATTGCTGGACGGCGGATTTGCCTGTCGGACCGAGAGGCTCGCGGGCTCTAGAGAGGGCGCTCTCGCGGGCGCCCTCTTTTCTTTGTCTGCCTGGGTCGATGATCGATACGGGATCGCCGAGAACTCTATCTTGCGATACAGGCACTCCTCCCGCATGCGCAATTGGAGGTCCGTCGGCACTGATAAGTTTTTGTATGAAACTTTATCAGTCCATTCCCTCCTCTTGATTCCGCGCGATCTTTCGGCGAGCGCGCTCCTCCTCGCTAGGCTCCCGGTGTTCCGATCTCCGACGTGGAGCCCGACCAAGCACGCCTGCGCGTAGTGCGGTGTCATGCCGAACTTTGCGCCATTTTCGTGAACCCGTTCCGACGATATGGGAGTGAAATTCAATCCGGATGGTTGTTTGGCCCGGTTTCAGTAAGGTTCGGTCTACTTCGAATTGTGCGCTCAAACGTTCCTCAATACGACAACCGAAATCCGCTCAGATCAGCGTGACCGTCACCTCAACATTTCCGCGCGTGGCTTTTGAGTACGGACAAAGTTCCCCAGCCTCGTCGACTAGGTCTTTTGCGACGTGGCTTGCCAAACCCGGGATCGACACACTGAACCGTGCGCTGAGGAGGTAGCCGTACTCCCCGAGGTTCAGGTCGACTTCGGCGTCGATCCTGACTTTGGCCGGAAGCGAGAGTTCTCTTTCGCGAGATGCTAGCGCGATCGCACTTGCGAAAGAGGCCGACCAGGCAGCAGCGAACAATTGCTCCGGGTTGGTGCCAATCCGCGCCGAACCGGGTGTCGAAAGCCGGATGTCCAAGAGGCCGTCAGAGCTACGCGAGGCGCCATTGTCGCGATCACCCGTGGTCTCGGTCCTGGCTGTGTGGAGCAGCTTTGCAATTTGGTTCATGGTCTTTCTTCTCTTCAGCAATGATTCAGCAAAGAGTCTCGGGACTCGCGCGCATCTCGCTCACGTGTCCCGAGGGCTGCGTCCTTGCTGACTGATGTCGTCAAGCTGATTTGCGGAGCGATCTGAAGCCCGCGCGAAGCTCGTCTGTGAAAAGCTTCGGCTGTTCCCAGGCGGCGAAATGACCGCCCTTTTCCACTTTGTTGTAGTGGATGAGCTTGGGATAGGCCCGTTCCGCCCAGCTCCGCGGAGCCGGATACAGTTCGTCAGGGAAAACGCTTACAGCCGTCGGCACAACGACGCCCTTGACGGCGAAGAACGACGCCCCCTTGTTCTCCCAATAGAGACGAGCCCCGGAGAGCGCTGTATCCGTCAACCAGGTGAGCGTGATATTATCGAGGACGTCGTCCCGCGAAAGGCCTTCGGTTTCTCCCCTGAAGGCGCGTGCGATCATCTCGTAGCTGCGCGCATCGTGATCAAGGAAATAAGCCGCCAGGCCGACCGGCGAATCCGCTATTCCGTACAGCGTCTGGGGCCTCAATCCCATCTGGAAGCCGTAGCCAATGCCCTTCGCATAAACGAAGCTCAACCGGTCGTAAGCAATTTTTTCATCGCTCGAGAGATCAGCCGGTGCCGGCGCGCCGGAAAAGGCCAGCTTGTCGATGTCGAGCGGAATGACGTTGGCCATATTGGTGTGAATGCCGAGCAATTCCGTCGGCGCCTGCACACCCATCAACTCGGTGATGATCGCACCCCAATCGCCTCCCTGCGCAACGAATTTCGTGTATCCGAGGCGCTTCATCAGCACTGTCCAGGCTCGTGCAATATGGACCGGGTCCCAGCCGGTCACAGTCGGCTTGCCAGAAAACCCGTAGCCAGGCATGGACGGAATCACCACATGGAATGCATCGGACGCGTCGCCGCCATGCGCCGTGGGATTGGTCAGCGGATCGATGATCTTCATCTGTTCGGTGATCGAGCCGGGCCATCCGTGCGTGACGATCAGCGGCAGCGCGTTTTCGTGCTTTGAGCGGACGTGAATGAAGTGAATGTCCAGCCCGTCGATTTCGGTGATGAACTGCGGCAGGGCGTTTATTTTGGCCTCGATTTTCCGCCAATCATACTCCGTCGCCCAGTATCGCGCGAGCGCCTGCATCGTTGCGAGCTGCACGCCTTGGGACGCATCATTGACCGTCTCCCGATCGGGCCAACGGGTCGCGAGGATGCGTCGTCGCAGATCGACGAGCGCATTTTCCGGAATATTGACACTGCCGAAGGGGCGGATTGCTTCGTTCGCCGGCGCTGCGACCAATTCTGACGGAAGCAGGCTCACTGCGCTGATGGCAGCAATGCCCTGCGCGGCAGCGCCCAGCAGCCGACGGCGATCCGGATCGATTGTCTCGGAAGTCTTGATGTTATCCATGGTGTCTCTCCTGGGGTTGATGGTTTGCTCGCGGCCTTGCGTGCGGCCCAAGACCTATCCCCGTGCGGATGAAATCACCCGTTAGGCTTTGTTATCGCTCGTTAGCAGCGGCTAAGCTGTTGTCGCTTCGTGTAAATTCGGCTCCTTGGTTGTTCGGGAAAATGTTCTCTTGGCGGGCCCTTTGTGGTTTGCAGGAAGGATCGTAGTCTCACGACATCCAGCTGGGCAGGCGCGTTCACCGAGGTCTGTATGGCGACAGCTATCAAGCCGACCGAGGGCGGTCTGTCGTTTGGCCCTTTCAAATTGCTGGTGAAGGAGCGTCTTCTGACCAAAGAGGGCATCGCCGTCGAATTGGGCGCGCGCGCTCTCGACATACTGGTCGTCCTAACCTCCACTCCGAACGAAATCGTGAGCAAGAAGGATTTGCTTGCGCGGGTCTGGCCCGATGTCATCGTCGAGGAAGGCAGCCTGCGCTTTCACATGAATGGCCTGCGTAAAGCGCTGGGCGATGGGAAGGGTGACGCCCGATACATCACGACATTGCCAGGACGCGGATATTGCTTCGTGGCGCCTGTGTCGCGGCAGGATCGTTCCTCGGATGTCGCACCAGTCGTCGCAACCGCTTTTCCCCACGCCAACCTCCCAAACCGCCTGAGCCGGGTGGTTGGCCGCGACGAGGACGTGCAGAGGCTTTCGGCCCAACTGAACGCGTCACGGCTCGTCACGATCGTGGGTGCCGGCGGCGTCGGCAAAACCACCGTTGCAGTCGCGGTCGGACATCAGCTGGTCGAGACGTTTTCGGGCGCCCTGCTATTCGTTGATCTCGGAATGCTCGCTGAGCCGAGTCTTGTGACCGCGGGCATCGCCTCCATGCTTGGACTTTCGGTACAATCGAACGATGCGACGCCGAGCCTGATCGCCTACCTGCGCAACAAGCGAATTCTGCTGGTCCTCGACACATGCGAGCACCTTGTCGAAGCGGTAGCATCGCTGGCGGCGAGCATCTTCGAATCAGCGCCGCAGGTCTACATCCTAGCAACCAGCCGTGAAGCGCTTCGGGTCGAAGGCGAGCACATCTACCGATTGGACGCGCTGGCCTTTCCACCGGACGATCCGGAACTTACAGCGGCCGCAGTTCGAACGTTCCCGGCGACGCAGCTGTTCGTCGAACGCGCGGTGGCGAGCGGCGCACGCCTGGACCTCAGCGAGAAGGAAGCGCCGATCGTCGCAAGCATCTGTCGAAAGCTCGATGGAGTGCCGCTCGCAATCGAACTGGCGGCAAGACGTGTCGAATCCTATGGACTACAGAAAACCGCGGACCTTCTCGATCAGCGCCTCACTCTGCTGTGGTCGGGATCGCGAACCGCACCAGCTCGGCAAAAGACGCTGCAGGCAACCCTGGATTGGAGTTTCGGGCTCCTGACGGAAGCGGAGCGCGCGGTGCTTCGCAGGCTCGCTGTATTCGTCGGCCATTTCACCCTGGACGCGGCGCTGGAAATTGTCACCAGCGCCACTGTCGACCGGTCGGCCGTCCTCGGCGGCCTGGACAGTCTCGTCGCCAAATCGATCGTGGCAGCAAGCCCGCTGGGCGCGATGATGCGCTACCGGCTTCTCGACACAACGCGCGCCTATGCGCTGGAGATCGGCATCGACGACGCCGAGGCTGCGAACCTCTCGACACGGCATGCGGCTTATTTCGCTCGATGGCTGGAGCACAGCGGGAAGGAATGGTCGGTCACGTCGAGCGGGGCCGACCGGTCGGCGCATTTTGCCGGCATCAACAATGTTCGAACTGCGCTCGAATGGTGCTTTTCACCTCAAGGAAATACCGCGGTTGGCATCAAGCTTGCTGCCGCCGCAGTACAGGTCTTTCTAGCGATGTCCTTACTTCCGGAATGTCACCGCTGGTCGCAACTCGCCATTCTCGCCCTCGACGAGAGGTCGGCGGGTGGTCTTGACGAAATGCATCTCCGGGCCGCCTTCGGGTTCTCGTCCTCGCAAATGTACGGAGAGAGCAGCGCCGTAAGTGAGGCGCTGCAGCGGAGCATGGCTATCGCCGAAGAACATGGCGACACGGCCCATCAAGCCGGAATACTCAACATGGAACGTTACTTCCATGCCCGCAAAGGAGATCTCAGGTCTGCCCTGCAGTGCGCCAGACGTTGCCGGGTTATCGCCGAAGCGTCCGACGATCAGGCGGTCAAGGCTCTGGCCCACGCCATGTTGGGACGAGCACTCCAGACTGCGGGTGACCTTGCCGGCTCCCGCGCGGAACTGGATTCCCTGATGCGGATATTCTCGCAATCCCAGCGTGGCCCGATCCTCCTCAGCTATGACCCCCACTATTATTCATATATCTCGCTCGCACGGACGTTGTGGCTGCAAGGTTATCCGGCCCAGGCGATGGACCTTGCACGCCAGGGTGTCGTAGCGTCCGAAGCCATGGGGCATCCGGCAGCGCTGGCACTGGTTTTGGCCGGCGCGGCAACGGTGTTCCTCTGGGCCGGCGATCTCGATGGCTCCCAACACTATACTGACTTGTCGTTCTCCCACGCCGAAGCAAACACCCTTGGACCTCTTGTGGCGATCGGACGAGCTCGTAAGGCCGAACTGGATATCCTGCGAGGGCGCACCGAAGCAGGTATCAACGATCTGCAGAAAATATTGGAGAGGCTCCACGCTGCCCGCCATGAAGTGCTCACCACGGAGTTCAACATGACGCTGGCGCAGGGACTTGCAGCGACCGGGCGGTCCGATGAAGGTAAGGCCCTGGTCGAGCAAACCATTCGGCAGGTCGAAACCAGCGGTGAGATGTTGTACATGCCGGAACTGCTGCGCGTAAAAGGAGGACTTCTCTCCACGCGTGAGGCCGATTTGCGCGAAGCGGAGACCTGCTTCAACGAATCGCTTGACTTGAGCCGCGGTCAGGGTGCGCGCGGATGGGAATTGCGAACGGCGCGAGACCTTGCCAGGTTCCTGGTCGAGAACGGCCAGTCAGAAAAAGCGCGGATGCTGCTGCAGTCAGTCTATCGAGAGTTCAGCGAGGGATTTGAAACGGCCGAGCTCAAGGCAGCCGAGGAGTTGCTCGCTGCCTTGAAATGATCCCCGGCGATTAGCAAACCGGTGCTGAAAAAAGGTCCGCATTCGGTGATGCCTCGCGTTGCAGGTTCGCGCGCGACTTCTCGATTGCGCCCCGGCACTACTCTTCGCCCCACAATGGTCCAGGCGCTTGCAGGAGCTAACGCGCGCTAACGACCCATAACGGGCAATTGTCTCAGGTCCGCGCTTAGATCACGGCACATCAACCGGCCGGAACCATCCGGCGCGGTTGGGTCCACGGAAGGCCGAACCCGAGGAGGCCAACATGGTCGTTCCTTTCCTGAAGACAGCGCGCATCGCGGCAGCAACAATCCTGATCAACGCAAGTGCTTTGCCGCCGCCAACGGCGGTCAGTTGCACATTGAGTGTGTTCCGGGTGCTGCCTTCGGTCAGCATGTGCATCCGGGCGAAGAGATCATTTGCATCCTGGACGGCTTACTTGAAGATCGAGGGAAAATCGCCCCTGACATTTTTGAAGTGACGCTTCGACAACCCAACTATTCCGACGGAGAAGAGCGATGACGCGACAAGCATATGACAGGGAGATCACGGCGCTTCTCGTAATCGATCCGTACAACGATTTCATTTCCGAAGGAGGCAAGCTGTGGGGCCGCATCCGGGCCGTTGCCGAAGCAAATGGCTGCGTCCCTCACATGCTGCAGGTCCTGAACGCTGCGCGCCAGGCAAAGCTTCGGGTCTTCTACGCACTGCACCACCGCTACCGTCCGGGCGACTACGAGACATGGAAAAACATCGCGCCCGTCCAAAAAGCGGCGTGGAAAAACAAAACCTTCGAATTCGGCACGTGGGGTGGAGAGCTGCATCCCGGGTTTGAGCCCAAGCCCGGCGAGATCGTCGCGAGCGAACATTGGTGCTCCAGCGGGTTCGCGAATACCGACCTGGACCTGCAACTCAAGAAGCACTGCATTCAACAGCTCATCGTGATGGGTCTCATCGCGCACACATGCCTCGAAGCGACCGTTCGCTTTGCTGCCGAGCTCGGCTACGGCGTCACAGTGATCAAGGATGCGACAGCCGATTTCTCGGACAGAGAGATGGAGGCCGCGCTCGAGGTCAACATTCCTAGCTATGCGAGCGCCATCATGACGGCGAGCGAGGTCATCGATTTGATGCCTTCTGCCTAAGCCTTCCGAATTCGGTGGGCGTTAGCTGCCGAGTACCAAGGTAAATTGAACGCAAGCCTATCAACCCAGGAGACGCACCATGACCAACTCGTCGCAATTCACGACCGATCGCACCCATCCGGTCCGGTGGACGATCACTTTCAGCAATCCGCCGATCAACATGTTCATTCCCGAAACCATCGAGGAATTGAGAGCGCTCATGACGGACATCGAGGCCGACCCGTCTGTAAAGGTCGTCGTATTCCAGTCCGCGAATCCTGACTTTTTCGTCGCCCATCTCGACGTCGCGAAAGCGGCCAAACAACCAAACGTGCTGGACCTTTGGCGCGATTTTGTGCTGCGCCTTTCGTCCGCGCCCGTCGTGAGCATTGCCAAGGTTCGCGGCCGCACGCGCGGCATCGGCAACGAGTTCGTGCTGGCGTGTGACATGCGCTTTGCCAGCCGGCAGAACGCCCTGTTCGGCCAGCCTGAGATCGGCGTCGGCCTGATCCCGGGCGGCGGAGCGCTGGAATGGCTCCCGCGGCTGGTCGGCCGCTCGCGGGCGCTCGAGATCGCGCTTAGCGGCGACGATTTCGATGCCGATATCGCCGAACGCTATGGTTGGGTGAACCGTACGCTGGACGACGACGTCCTCGACTCGTTTGTCGATACGTTTGCCAGGCGTCTGGCCTCATTCGACCGCGAAGTGCTCGCCGCAGCAAAGGAGCAGATCAATCGGTTCGGAATGCCGACGGCCGGCGAGCTTCAGTCGAGCAATGACATGATCTTTTCGATCCTGGCTGGACCCAGTGCGCAGGCCCGCCGCGCCAAGATCCGCGGTATCGGTTACGGCGTTCCGAGCGACTTCGAGTTGAACTTTGGCCGGTACCTCACTTCGTTCGGGCGGACGGACGGCGAAGCTACAGTTAGGCAGCCCGGCTGATCGTCGTCCTGTTTCGGCGCCCCGCGTGGCTTTGCGGGCGCCGATGCGGATGAAAAGAGCGCCTCGTGGCGCCCTCACTGGAGCGATCCGATATCCAGCAGTCCAACACATTCGTCTTTGACCCGATCGAATTGCTGGCAGGTGTCGCTGCGACCGCTAAATTCTTGATCTCGCAGATCCGTCCACGCAGAGTTAGATCACCGATATCTCCAGGAACAGACATCGGGGCCGCCGAACAGATCTGTAACGGAAGCAGCTTGGGAAACATAAATGGGCGTCTTATTGCTTCCGGAACCTAATTTGCCCGAGAAGAAGAAGCCAAAGAGACGCGCGGTTGCTTGGGCCGACTGATAAGCGTTTCGTCAACTGATAGGGTTTGCGACCAAACCTTATCGGTTAGCGAACCGACTTCGTTTGTGGAATATTCTTATCAGTCGGCCAACCGAATCCAATTGCAGCCCAGCCCGTTCATGAACAACAAGACGGACGTCTGGGCCTCTCATGGGGATCAATTTGTAACGCCGCACGTTTTAGATTGACGCTTCCCACCGCTACGCGTCAGTCGGTCCAGTCCATCATGAGCCAGCCTGGGCACGCTTCAGCCAAACGGCTAAAATTGGAGAAAATTCAGGGAGAGCCGGTTTCGGCTGATGGCAAGCTGATGATCCGCGGCGCGCCGACCGCCCGGGGCAGTGGCGCACCGAGCACAAGCGATAGTTGATGCGAGGCGTCGGTGAGCCGGGACGCCAGCGCCCCGAGGTCGGCCCGACGAATGCGTTCGATCGGGCCGCTAACCGTCATGGCACCCATCAGTGCTCGGTCGTGGCCGAAGACGGCGGTGGAAAGAGAGGCCGTCACGGCGTCGTAAATTCCGGAGCTGACGAAGATGTGCACGCCGTCATCCACGCGGTCGGCCCAACGGGCCATCGTCAGCACTTGTCCCGTCGAGGTCAGATCGAGCGGCGCGAGATTTGTGGGCCGTGCGACGTCGCGTACGAGTTGGGGCGAATCCACCCGAAACAGGCAGAGCCGGCTATCGCGTTCGCGCACGTGGAACGCGCTGCTCTCCAACGTCTGCTGGCTTAGCCGCTGGAGCACCGGCAGCACATGCTGTTCGAGATTGAAATTGGCCCGATAGGTGGTGCCGAGCTGGAAAGTCTTCGCGCCGAGTGCGTAGCGGCCGTCGCTGAGGCGGAGGACGTAGCCGGCTTCATCCAACGACACCAGCGAACGCATCACGGTTGGTTTCGCCAAACCCGTGATCTTGGCGATGTCGGCCAGGCTGCGCGACCCGGCTCCAGCGAAGGTATCTAGGATCGCCAGCGCGCGTTGCACGGCAGCGACCCCCTGCGTCTTCGGCATTGAAATCCCCCTGTCGCGCCGATTCCGGGTTGACCTCGTTACGTTGCCATTACACTATGCGTAACGGCATTCCATTTTCAATGGGGTTCGGTATGGCCGTAGGGCTCAGGATCCTTTCCCGCAAGCGTGTCGTCGCAGGCGAATGGGTCGAGCGGGCTCGCGCCCTTCCGGTCGCCAATATCAGTGATGTGATGTCACGCATGGCCTCGGGCAGCGCGACGCTCCCGCCGATGCATGCGGCCGGCGGCATTGCTGGTCCCGCTCTGACCGTGAAGACTCGCCCCGGCGAGCAGGCTTCCGAGATCAGGCAAATGGCGGCGATCGAAGCCGGTACGCTCGATCGTAGCCGGGTGGACGCCTCGCTCAGCCGTCTCGGCTACGAGATGCCAGAGGTCTAGCGATGGCCGGGCGTACGATCTCCGAGAAGATCCTCGCTCGCAAATCCGGGCAGGATGCGCAAGCCGGCGACCTCGTGGTCTGCGAAGTCGATTGCGCGCTCGGCACCGACGGTTCGGTTCCGATGGCGCTCGATTATTTCAAGGCGATGGGCGCGGAGAACATGCGCGATTCCGCGCGATTGGTCTTTGCGCTCGACCATTACGTGCCGCCGACGAGCCCGCAGACGATAGAACTGCATCGCGTGATGCGAGACTTCGCCAAACGCTTCGGCGTCACGCTGCATGAGGCCGGCGAAGGAATCGGCCACCAGCTCATCGTTGAGACCGGCCGCGCGCTGCCGGGCAGTTTGGTCGTTGGAGCCGACAGCCACGCGGTGACATACGGCGCGTTGAATTGCTTTGCGACCGGCATCGGCTCGTCCGATCTCGCCGCCATCATGCTGTGTGGCAGGATCTGGCTGCGCGTGCCGGATTCGATCCGCATCGTGCTGACCGGACAACTGCCGAGCGGCGTCTATGCGAAGGATGTCGCACTGGCACTCGCGGGTATGCTTGGTGCTGATGGTGCCGCCTATCAGGCTCTCGAATTCGCGGGGCCCGGTGTCGCCACGCTCGCGCTTGAGGACCGCCTCGTCCTGAGCAATCTTGCGGTCGAGATGGGAGCGAAGACCGGCATCTTCCCGGCCGATGCTGAAACCGTCGCCTATCTGCAGGGGCGCACCCGCCACGCTATCGAACCGGTCACAGCAGATCCGGATGCTCACTACAGCCGGACTGTCGAGATCGCGCTCGACGCCCTCAAACCGCAAATCGCCTTACCGCATTTGGTGGATCAGGTGGTGGCGCTCGAGGACGCCGCCGGCACGCCGGTGCAGATGGTCTATCTAGGCACCTGCACGGGCGGCAGGTTACGCGACTTCCATCAGGCACTTGCCGTGCTCGAGGCGGGTGGAGGCGTTGCGCCCGGCGTACAGCTCGTGGTCACGCCGGCATCGCGCGAGGTCCGCGACGCCATGGCGGCCGACGGCACGCTCGACGCCATGGTCGGCTTCGGCGCGACGGTGGTCGAGCCGGGTTGTGGCTCCTGCTGCGGGACCTGCGGAGTGATTCCCGGAGACGGGGTTTCGGTGATCTCGACCGCCAATCGCAACTTCAAGGGCCGCATGGGTAACGCCAAGGCATCGATTTATCTCGCCTCACCGGCTGCCTGCGCAGCCACTGCAACACGCGGCGCGGTGACCGATCCCCGCGAGGTGTCGCGATGACACCTCTGCGAGGACGCGCGCGACTGGTTGGCGATGACGTCAACACCGACTCGATCATCAGCTCGACCCGCAAGCGGGACAGCCTCGACCCCGCCGTTCTCAGGCAATTCCTGTTCGAGCATGTCGACCCCGCCTTCGCAGCCTCTGTACAGCCCGGAGACATCCTGGTGGCGGGCAAGAATTTCGGTTGCGGTTCGGCCATGGAGGTCGCCGTCACGACAGTGCTCGGCGCCGGCATTCCGGCGGTGCTGGCTAGAGGATTCTCGCGCACGTACTACCGCAACGCCATCAACAACGGCTTGCTGCCGCTCGTCTGCGATACCGGCAAGATCTGTGAGGGCGACATCCTGAGTTCCGACGGCACCGGCCCGATCCGCAACGAACGCAGCGGCGAGACGCTCAGCCCGGAGCCGCTGCCGCCGATCATGCTGGCGATCCTGCGCTCGGGCGGCCTCGTTCCCTACATGCGTCAGAACGGTGACTTCAAGCTATGACGGCCACAGAGACCCCCTCCGCCATCGCCTCGACGGGCTACCGTCTTCGGCTTCCGGGTCCAACCGAGGTGCCCGAGCGGGTGCGGCAGGCGATGGCTCGGATAGTGGTCAACCATCGCGGTCCCGAATGCCGGACCGCGATCGGCGAGACGCAGGAGATGATCCGCCCCATTCTGGGCACGACAAATCACGTCCTGTTCTTTGCAAGCTCCGGAACAGGCGTCATGGAGGCCGCGCTCGTCAACGTAGTGGGGCCCGGCAGCCGGATCCTGGTGATCGAGCATGGTCAGTTCGGCGAGCGCTTCACCACCATCGCCAAGGCCATGAACATCACCGTCGACACGGTCGCGATCGAATGGGGCCAGGCGATCGATGTCGCCGCGGTGGGGGCCCGGTTGCGCGAGCACGCCTATCGCGCCGTCGTTGTCGTGCACAATGAGAGCTCGACCGGGATCGTGGCCGATCTCGCGGCGCTCGGCGCACTCGTTTGCGACCGGCCAACGCTGCTGATCGCCGATTCCGTCAGTGGTCTCGGCGGCATCGAGATGCGGCAAGACGAATGGGGCGTCGACATCGTGGTCTCGGCCTCGCAAAAGGCCTTGATGTGCCCTCCCGGCCTCGCACATGCCAGCGTGAGCGCCAAGGCGTGGCGCGTGATCGGGCAGGATGAGCGGCGATCGACCTTTTATTGGGATTTCCGTCGCGCGCTGAAATCCGCGGAGCAGAACGAGACCGCATTCACGGCACCGGTGAGCCTCATCTATGGTCTGCGTGAGGCCTTGACGATGATCCATGAGGAAGGCTTCCCCAATGTGCTCGTGCGCCACAGGAAACTCTCCGCCGCGCTGCGCGCCGGCGGCGCGGCGCTTGGACTCGCGGATTTTTGCCGCGATGAGCCGCGCTCGAGCACGGTCGTGGTCTTCAAGGTCCCGGACGGGCTCGAAGGCGGAGCCATCGTCCGGCAGCTTTACCAGGACCATCGCACGGTGATCGCAGGCGCCCGCAACCGTCTCTCCGGCCGCGTCATCCGGTTTGGCACGATGGGCGCTTTAAGCACGGGAACCATTCTGACCGACCTTCTGCATCTTGAAGACGCACTCACGAAGCTCGGCTTGCAGATCGAACCCGGCGCCGGGCTCAAGGCGGCCACCGAGTACCTCGCCGCCACCGCATGAGCAACCAATGAACCGATAAGGGCGAACCATGATGAGATGTCCTGCCTCCGTCCTCGCCCGAGTCGTGACGCTCGCGGCATCGCTGTTCGCGGCCGGGCTGGCCTCGGCCCAGCAGAGGGTCGTGCTCTATTCGGCTAACGACGATACCGTGAACAATCTTGTCGCCGAAGGGTTCGCCAAGGCGACCGGGATCAAGGTCGACGTGGTCTCGACCGGATCAGGCGTCCTGGTCCGCCGCGTCGCCTCCGAGTCCGCCAATCCGCAGGGTGACGTGATCTGGGGTGTCAATGCGACGCTGCTGCGGCTGGCGAGCCCGTATCTTCAAGCTTACCCAGCCAAGGGCCGCGAAGCCGTGCCCGCCCAATTCCGCGATCCAAACGACCTTTGGCTAGGCACCAACGTCCAGGTCGTTGTGATCGGCCAGAATACCAAGGCGATCGACAAGACCAGCGGGCCCAAATCCTGGGCCGACCTCCTCGATCCGAAATGGAACGGCAAGCTCGCCTTTACCGACCCGGCCAACTCCGGATTCTCATATGCGGCCGCGACCACGCTTCTCTCGCTGTGGGGAGCGGATGACGCAGCCTGGACGAAGATGGGCCGGCTGCTCGCGAATGCGAAGGTGCTCAACCGCTCGACCCAGGTGTTCGACGGGATCGGTAGCGGCGAATATCCGCTTGGCATCACCCTCGAATATGCCGGCTTCCTGTGGGCCCATAATGGCGCGCCGGTGAGCGTCATTTATCCGGCCGAGGGCACATATGCGGGCGTCGAGGGCGCGGCGGTCCTGAAAGGCGGACCGAACCCCGAGTCCGCCAAGCGGCTGGTCGACTACCTGGCCAGCAAAGAAGTCCAGGAGATGTTGCTAAAGGCGACCTTCCGGCGCCCTTCCCGTCAGGATATCGAGCTTGAGGCTGTCGCACCTGGGATGCTGCCGTTTTCGGCGATCAAGGTGCTGCCCTACGACGACGCCAAATGGGAAGCGGCCCGGCGCGACACTCTCGCGCGGCTGAAGACCACGATCCAGAACACGCGCTAATCCCATGACCAGGATCCGGATTGAAAGCCTGACCCGCACCTTCGGCACGGTGCGGGCCGTGAACGACATCTCGCTCGACATCGGGCATGGCGAGCTGTTCACGTTGCTTGGGCCTTCGGGTTGCGGGAAGACGACGCTGCTGCGCATGATCGCCGGCTTCGTCGATGTCGAATCCGGGTCTATTTCCTTTGACGACCGGCGCATCGATGCCCTGCCCGCGCATCGCCGCGACACCGGCATGGTGTTTCAGAACTACGCGATCTTCCCGAACCACACCGTCGCCGAAAACGTGGCCTACGGGCTGAAGGCCAGGAAGGTACTGGCTGCCGAGATCGCATCGCGTGTTGACAAGGCGCTCGAGCGGGTGCGCCTTGCGGGTTACGGTCCACGCTCGCCACATCAGCTCTCCGGTGGTCAGCTGCAACGCGTGGCGATCGCCCGCGCGCTCGTCATCGAACCTGCCGTGCTCCTGTTCGACGAGCCGCTCTCCAATCTCGACGCGCAGCTGCGCACCGAAATGCGGATCGAGATCCGGCAACTCCAGCGGGCGCTCGGCCTGACGGCGATCTACGTGACGCACGATCAGGAGGAGGCGCTCGCGATCTCCGACCGCATCGCCGTCTTGCGTCACGGCAAGATCGAGCAGGTGGATGCGCCCGAACGCATCTATCGGATGCCGCAGACTGCGTTCGTCGCCGAGTTTCTCGGTTCGACCAATATGGTGCCGGGCATCGCTGGCGCTTTCGACGGCCGCAACACCCCCGTCGCAGCAGCCGGAACGGCGTTCTCAGTCAGAGGCGAGGTTGCATCGCCGGGCGCACCGGTGTTGCTGTCGGTCAGGCCGGAGGCTCTACGGCTGGGAGACGGTTCCGACGGCCCGCTCGTTCAGGCACGCCTGGCGCTACGCGAATTTTTGGGCCCGATGCAGCGTCTCCACGCAACCTTGCCAGACGGCACCCGGATTCGGATCGCCGCGCTCGGCGGCCAGATGATTGATGTCTTGCCCGGCGCTCCGCTCACTCTTGCCTACGACCCTGCCCAGATCACGGCGTATCCGGCGCCATGAAACGCTTCGCCGCTATCGTGACGCTGGCGGCGCTGGTGTTGCTCGCGGTCTTTCTGCTCTACCCGTTGGCGCTCGTTCTGGATGCGAGCATACGGATCGACGGCACGGGCGGCCTGACACTTGGGAACTACGCGGCGATTGTGAAGAGCCGCTATTACCTCGGCAGCATCGGCAACAGTCTGCTCTGCGCCGCGCTCGCGACGGCCTTCACATGCGCGATCGGCATCCCGCTCGCCTTCTGTCTTGCCCGGATCGACATACCAGGCCGCGCGCTGCTGCTGACGCTTGCGTCCCTGCCGCTGGTCCTGCCTTCCTTCGTTGGCGCCTACGCGCTCGTGCTGCTGTTCGGCCATGCCGGCGTTGTCACTAGCGCCTTGCGCGGAATCGGCATCCCGATCGGCTCGATCTACGGCCTGCCCGGCATCGTCATCGTGTTCACGTTGACGCTCTATCCCTACGTCGTCATGCCCGTGCTGGCCGGGTTCCAGGCCGTCGATGCCTCGATAGAGGAGGCAGGCCGCAATCTCGGCGGTTCACGGCCCTATGTGATCCGCACCGTGCTGCTGCCGATCGTGATACCGGCGATCCTTGCCGGCGGACTGTTGGTGTTTATTGAGGCGCTGGAGAATTTCGGCGTGCCGGCGGTGCTGGCTGAGGACCGGCCGTTCCTGGCCGTCGACATCTTCAAGCTGTTCGCCGGCGAGTCTGACGCCAATCCGGCTGCGGCAGGTGCGCTCAGCGTGCTCCTGATCGCCTGCACGGCGCTCGCGCTTCTCGCTCAACGGCACTATCTCGGCAAACGCCGTTTCTCGACCAATGCCCGCAGTGCGCCAACGAAGCTGCCGCTGACACCTGGACTGCGGCTGGTGGCTGCGATCGTGAGTTGGGGCATTGTGATTGCCTCGCTGCTGCCTTTTGCGGCCGTGTTGATGGTCTCCGTCCTGCACTTCAACGGGCCCGTGCTGACCTGGGAGCTCGGATTGGGCAATTACGCGACCCTGTTGTCGGGCTCCTATCGGCCGCTGCTCAATACACTGACACTCGCCAGCATCGCGGCCGTCGCCACCATGCTGATCGGCGCTCCGATCGGCTACGTGGTGGCCCGGCACCGCTCGCGCCTGTCAGGCTTGCTCGATTTCGTCGGCATGATGCCGTTTGCGGTCTCCGGCACGATCCTGGCGATCGGGCTCATCATCGCGTTCAACAGCGGTGCTTTGATCTTGACCGGCGGCTGGCTGATTCTGGTCATCGCCTATGTCGTCCGCAAATTGCCCTTCGCGATCCGATCGGCCTCGGCAATCGTGCATCAGCTCGACCCCTCGCTCGAGGAAGCCTCGATCAATCTCGGGGTCTCGCCGAGCAAAACCTTCGCGACCCTGACAGTGCCATTGATGGCGAGCGGCCTTGTCGGCGGACTGGTGCTGGTCTGGATCACCGCGGCATCCGAGCTGAGCGCAACCATCGTGCTCTACGCGAGCGGCTGGGTCACCACGACCGTCGTGATGTACCATGCCATCGAGGGCACCGGCGCGGGACTCGCGGCCGCCGCAGCCGCGGTGCTCATCCTGGTCACCGCAATCCCGTTGCTCCTGATCAACCGACGCATAAGCAAGCACGAAACAACCGCGATCTAACGCTGGTGAGGACGATATGAACAAAGCAGCCCAAGCGCTCCCGAATTTCCGCAGCGACAACGTCGCGCCGGTCAGCCCTGAGATAATGCGAGCGATCGAGGAGGCCAATCGCGGCCCGGCCGCGGCTTACGGCGACGACGATTATTCCAAGTTGCTGAATCAGCGCTTCTCGACGCTGTTCGAGACCGAGGTCACGGTATTCCCAGTCTCGACCGGTACGGCTGCCAATGCTTTATCGCTCGCGACCTGCGTGCGGCCCTATGGCGCGATCTATTGCCACAAAGAGGCACATATCGACACGGCGGAAGGCGGCGCGACCGAAGCCTTCACAGGTGGAGCGAAGCTCCTCACGCTGCCCGGACGGCACTTTCGGATCGAGCCGCCAATCCTGCGCGAGGCGGTCACCGGGGCAGCTTGGGGAGTACGCAATCGCGCGCAGCCCGACGCCGTGTCGATCACTCAAGCCAGTGAATACGGGACGGTCTACCCTCTCGCCGAGATCGCCGAGATCGGCGAAATCGCCCGTGACAAGAATCTGTCGCTGCACATGGATGGCGCCCGGTTCGCCAACGGGTTGGTGCGGCTCGGCTGCAGCCCTGCCGACATGACCTGGCGAGCGGGCGTCGACATCCTGTCGTTTGGGGCAACCAAAAACGGGACGATGTCAGCGGATGCGATCGTGGTCTTCGACCAGGACCTCGTTGAACCCCTATCCTATCGGCTTCGTCGTGCCGGGCAGACCGCGTCGAAGATGCGTTATGCGTCCGCACAGCTGCTCGCCTATATCGAGGATCGCCTTTATCTGCGACTCGCGGCAAAGGCCAATGCCGTGGCTGCCTACCTTGGAGCAGGTCTCGCCGCGCTACCTGACGTTCAGCTCGTTGCTCCAGTGGAAGCCAATTTGATTTTCGCCAGGCTGCCCGCATTGGCCATCAACCGGCTCGCGGCGAACGGGCTACAATTCGCCCGACGAGGCGACGAGGTGATCCGGTTCGTGGCCCGCTTTGACAGCACCGAACAGGAGGCGGACGAGGTCATCGCCCTCGTCCGTCGCGCGGTCGCGGGATCAGCGACGGTTGGTGTGACAACATCGGCCACTTCCCGCCAGAAGTAGCCGTTGCGAGCTCGAGCGTTTCAGTTGAGGGAGGTGCGATAGGATCATTTCCTCGTTCCAGGTGACGTCTAGATCACATTCGGAATAGCGAAGTGCGGGTGCGATCGTCAAAACATTCTTTTCGGACGAAACAGTGCACGGTCCCGCTGCGAATGGAATCTCGGCCCGCGTCTCGTTCCACGTCAGATCCGGAAACCGATGGCTCCAGTGCGTGGCGAGTTGAACCAAATACGCTTCAGCGTGGGTGGTATTGATCTTGGCCGATCGACCCATTCATCAAGCGACGCAGGAGGCCTTCGAAACGCTCGCCGGTCCGCCGATGTGATGCGCGACCAGGCCAACAATACGCTCGCCATCCGCCGCGGACGGAGTTTCGCCTGTATCGATCAGGCCATTCGACAACCGGTCGGTCCACAGCCGCCCATCCGGGTTGAGCATCACCTCGATGATCGCTTCGTCTTCGAGGTCGCCGACAATCGCCGTGTCAAGCGCGCTGCGCAGCATTCGCGCACCGCGCGAATTCGCTTTCGATTGAATGGAATGGATTGCCACCGTCGCCCCCACCGAATGAGGACGTCCAACGAGCGTCCTCAGATCGGGATGACTAGAAAAGGCACCAATAGACCTGGCGCAACAAACGGCTTTGGTAATCGTAGGCGAGCGTGGAGAAAGGAAGGATCGGCGCGATGGCGGTTAGGTCTCGTTGACTGGGGCTTGACGGACGACGTCTTCTGGAATCTCGCGCAGAAAGCTCTGCCCCTTTTGCATACGGCGCCCGAGCGCCTCGATAAATCCTTCAAAGCGCTCCCTGCCCTTTGCTTGTGCGGCCGCCTGCGCGTCGTTGGGCAACGGCGGCGTGATCGTCAGCCAGAAACGAATGAAGAGGGCCAAGGTCTCAGCCGTCAGACCAACGTCACGCTCCAGCCTCTGTATCTGACGTGACAGCCGATCCAGGCGCCGGGTAAACGCCGCCTCCCGCCTGTCCGTCCCGTCCGGTGACAGAAACGAAGCAACGGCCGCTTCGACGATAGCCGACCGCGAAAGCTTCTTGCGATCGGCCAGATCCGAGATCTGCCTCAAAAGCTCTGGCGGGAAGTAGACGTTCATTCGGTCGCGCATATTGCCTCAGAGCTCCATACCGTCATTCGGGTCCATGGCGGCTTGGCGGGCGATACCGCGCATCTGCTGACGCATAAGTCGAGACTGGCGGACCGCGTCCTCGTCGTCGTCAAGTACAGCGACAAATTCCTCGGCCGGCGTAGGCTCGTTTGTTTCCTTGACGATCGCGACGTGATCGGGGAGTTCCGGCTCACGACGGATTCCGCTGTTCGCCGTGTCTTCCTCGGCCTCCGCGGCTTTGTCAGTTGGACCTCCCGTCGGTTTCGGCTTTTCGAGCGCTGACCATCCGTCCGTTCGCGATGATCGGCCGGCCTTCGCCGGATCGGGCGGTGGCAGAACCCGCTCGGCGAACCGCCGATCCTCGTAGTAGCGGACCTTCTTCGCCCGGATCGGCGGTGCGCCGGCCACCATGACGATCTCGTCCATCGGCGGAAGTTGCATGACCTCGCCCGGGGTCAGCAGCGGCCTCGCAATCTCCTGCCGTGAGACCATCAGGTGCCCCAGCCACGGGTTCAATCTATGGCCGGCATAGTTCTTCATCGCCCGCATCTCGGTCGCCGTGCCCAGCGCGTCGGACACCCGCTTGGCGGTGCGCTCGTCGTTGGTCGCGAAGCTGACCCGGACGTGGCAGTTGTCGAGGATGGCGTTGTTGGACCCGTAGGCCTTCTCGATCTGATTGAGCGACTGCGCGATCAAGAAACTCTTGATGCCGTACCCCGCCATGAAGGCAAGCGCGGACTCGAAGAAATCAAGCCGGCCCAGGGCTGGGAACTCGTCGAGCATCATCAGCACTCGATGGCGGCGGTCGCGGGCGTGCAGATCCTCGGTCAGGCGCCGACCAATCTGGTTCAGCACGAGACGGATCAACGGCTTGGTCCGTGAGATATCAGATGGCGGCACCACGAGATAGAGCGTCGTCGGGCGGCTATCTGCGATCAGATTAGCGATCCGCCAGTCGCAGCGACAGGTCACCTGGGCCACGACGGGATCGCGGTAGAGCCCGAGAAACGACATCGCGGTGGATAGGACGCCGGAACGTTCATTTTCCGATTTGTTGAGAAGTTCGCGCGCGGTCGAGGCGACCACGGGATGGGCGCCCTGCTCGCCAAGGTGCGGCGTCGTCATCATCGCCCTTAATGTGGCTTCGATCGCTCGCCTCGGGTCAGAGAGGAAAGCTGCGACCCCGGCCAAGGTCTTATCAGACTCGGCATAGAGCACGTGGAGAATGGCGCCGACCAGGAGCGAATGACTGGTTTTCTCCCAATGGTTCCGCTTGTCGAGGGAGCCCTCGGGGTCGACCAGGACGTCGGCGACATTCTGCACATCGCGAACCTCCCATTCTCCGCGTCGGACTTCGAGGAGCGGATTGTAGGCTGAGGATTTTGGGTTGGTCGGATCAAACAAGAGGACGCGGCCATGCCGCGAGCGGAAGCCCGCGGTCAGTTGCCAGTTCTCGCCTTTGATGTCGTGAACGATGGCCGAGCCGGGCCAGGCCAGCAACGACGGAACCACGAGACCGACACCCTTTCCTGACCGGGTGGGCGCAAAACACAAGACGTGCTCCGGTCCGTCATGGCGGAGATAGTCTTGGTCGAGCTTGCCCAGCACCACACCATCCGGGCCGAGAAGTCCGGCTGCTCGAACCTCTTCCGCATCAGCCCAACGCGCGGAACCATAGGTCTCGACGTTGTTTGCTTCGCGCGCTCGCCAGACCGACATGGCGATCGCCGCCGCGATCGAAACGAAGGTCCCCGACGCCGCGATGAAGGCACCCTCCACAAAGACCTGAGGCGCATAGGCGTCGTAGACGAACCACCACCAGAAGAAGACTGGCGGGTAATAGATCTTGAAGCCCAACAGCGCGAACCAGGGTCGCCCAAGCTCCGGTTGCCAGGCGAGCCGCCAGGCCGTCCACTCGGTTGCTCCCCATATGGCTAGCAAAACAATCAGGCCGACAACGATCACCTGTCCCCAGAGGATCTTGGTTCCGGACATCCCGAACACCCTTCCGCAACTGAATTGGCGAGATAGCTAGAGGCCGAGGTCGCGTTTCCGACCAAAGCCCCATTCGATGCCACCGGCGTCCTTCACGATGCCGGTGACGTGTTGGCCGAGCCTCCTTTCGAGTTCGCGCGACCAGGGCACAAGTTGGAAGCCGAGCCCATTATCGATCATGGCGAAGCGTCCCGAGGCGAGCGTCAGCCGCTGGCGATATGTCCCCGCTACGTGCTCCCCGGAGGCAGCGTTCACATGAGGCAAGCCGGTGTCGCCCGAGATCCTTGCGGCCACCTCGTCCAGTTCCCGTCGGCGCAATGTATTCAGGAGGTCGCGCTGCAAGATGATACGTTGGCCCTGCCGCCGCGCCAGACCCTGCTGGATCAGATGCTCGGCGCGAGCTTCCATGGCGTCACGGGTCTCGCGACCGAATCCGCCCATGGCGAGCGGCATGGGGTCGCTTTCAACCAGTCTATGATCGAGCCAGGTTGCTCCTCGTGCCGTGATCTGGCCACCAAGATCGAGATCGGAACGGGTTGCGAGCACGATGGTTGGCCGCGGATCGCCGGCTTGACCGAAGCGTCGGACTTCGACGATGCCGCCGACCGGTGGCGCCTGTTCGAAGGCCTCGACCCCTCGGAAGCGCACGTGGTGCGCCCGTCCGTCTGTTCCGTCGATCAGGGCGTAGGCCTCTCCGGTCAGTTCGTCATGCAATCCACGGTCGACCAGTCGTCCGATGATCTGGGATAACGGCTGTCCACCTTCGATAACGAAGTCGGCGACGCCGCGCGCTTCCCCACGCTCGGTGAATGCACGGTGCATGGTCTTGATGATGTCGCCGCGCATGCCGAGGTCGCGCAAGCTGCGCTCGGCCTCGAGCCCGACCATCCACTCCCCTGGTGCGGCGGGTGCGGCAAGGCCCATCTTCTCCAAATGTTGAAGGCGACCGATCATCAGGCGCCGGATCTCGGGATCGGACTGGCCGGGGTTCTCTGGGCGAAGATCGACAGAGCCGGTCTCATCGGCGGCCAGTCGGATCTCCCGATCGAGCCGCGTCCATCGTTCTGCCGTGACTTCCCTCTCCAACGAATTGCAGATCTCGTGCTCCGGCTTAGGACCCAGTTCGATGGCGACCAGTTCCTCGGCGCGTGAGCGCAGGCCCTGGCTGATGTAGTCGCGGGAGATCACGAGGTCCGCGCCTTCCTCATCTACGCCCCGAACGAGAAGGTGGACGTGAGGGTTGTCGGTATTCCATTGATCGACAGCAACCCAGTCGAGCCGCGTGCCGAGATCAGTCTCCATCTGCCTGGCGAGGTCGCGGGTGAAGGCTCTTAGGTCTGTCATGTCACCGGCGTCCTCCGGCGAGACGATGAACCTGAAATGATGCCGGTCGCCCTTGCACCGTTCCGCGAAAGCCGCGCTATCGGCGCGGTCGCAGCCCTCATCGAACATCTCGGCCCGTTCACCAGTCCGGGTCACGCCGTCGCGCTTCAGATATGAGAGGTGGGTGGTCAGTGGTGCTGAACGGAAGGCTCGCCCTTTGTGACGAACCACGCGCGCCTTCACCACGACGCGCCGCGCCGGGCTGAACAATCTGGCCCGGCTAAAGGCGAGGCGCCCGCGGCCAAACGTCGAGCGCCCATGGGCCGTCGAACGCCTGCCGGCCACGGTCTGACCCGAGGTGTGTCCTGCTTTCTTCGCCGCCCGTAGCACCTGATTGATGAAGCTTTTGGGCCTCCGCGCGCGAGTACTACGGATGCGCCCAGGCCGAATACGCAGTTCGCTGTCGCCTGCAGTCACAGCCGGGCCTCCAAACGAGCGAAAGCGCCTACAGTGCTGAAACTGTCCTTGATTGCATTGTTCAAAATGCAAGGCGCGGCACGCGCCCCGACCGACCGGCACGGTAGAACCCAAGCCATGCCAATGGCTTGCGGTTCAACCGGCGAGCCCCTTTTATCTCGCCAAATCCGGTCGTCTGGTAAGCGTCCGGTCCTTGCACACTTCCGAGGAGTACATTGTCGTTCCATATCGGGTTCTCTGCTGCATTGGAGATTCTCCGGTGGGTCCGAAACACTTCGAGAACAAGGCCAGGCGTGAGTGGTGGTCGATTCACGTCGAGGCGTGGCGCAGAAGCGGTCTCGGGATCCGAAAATATTGCCGCCAACATCGTCTCAGCGAGAACACGTTCCGGCGTTGGCTGAATGTGCTCGCCGATGCAAAAGCCTTGCAAGCACAGGCGGAATTGCAGCGCGAGGAACGACGACAATGTCACCGCAAGCGACGCATTCGGCTGTCGACCGGCATCCGCTCGAAGGCGGTTCAGGCCTACTGGGCGATGCATGTCGAGGCGATGAATTGGAGCGGCATGGGCCTGCAAGCCTATGCTTGGGCGCACGGCATATCGCGGTACAGCTTGCGCCGATGGCGCGATCTGATCGACGCCAATGAGGTTGAAATCGACTGGCGGACGCACGTTCATCCGAGCGCCCTCCCACAAATAAGCAGCGGTTTAAGCAGCGCTGCTAAGGGCGCAGCGGCCAAGCAGCGCTTGACAGCATATCCGATCGGTGATCCGCCGAATGAACCTCGCGCCAGCCGGCGTCGCCTAAGTGACGAGCAAAAGCTGGCAATTGTGGCCGAGTCCGAACTCCCCGGCGCGACCGCCGCCGAGATCTGTCGCCGCCATGGCATCGTCACCAGCATGCTGTTCCGATGGCGGGTACAACACGGCTTCAGCAAGCGCCTACCGGCGAAGCTAGCGGCCGTGAGGGTCACCGGAACGCAATCCGCAACGCTGGTTCTGAACGATCTGTTGCAGCCGCCCGACGGCATGGCGGTTGTCGAATTGGACGATGGGCGTCGCGTCTTCGCACCGATCGACAGCGATCCGGATGCAGTCCGGCGCCACGTCATTGAGCAGGAGACAGCCCGATGATGATCGTGCCGGCCGGCGTAAAGGTGCATCTGGCTTTGGGGTATACCGACATGCGGAAGGGCCTGGATGGTCTCGCTGGGCTCGTCCAGGAACATCTCAAGAAGGATCCATTCTCCGGCCATCTGTTTGCCTTCCGAGGCAAGAAGGCATGCACGCTGAAGATCCTGTTTTGGGACGGCAACGGGCTTTGCCTGTTCAGCAAGCGGCTCGACCAGGGCGGCTTCATTTGGCCGAGGATGAGCGATCCGGGCGGCACGGTGACGCTGTCCCCGGCACAGCTTGCCATGCTGATCGAAGGCATCGATTGGCGCACGCCTGAGCGTCGATGGCGCCCGGCCATCGCGGGTTGAATCGCAAAAACCCGCATAGAACATAGCGAAGTTACTTCGTCGAATCGGTGTGTCCGAGTAGAATCGGTCATGCAGCTCGACCTCGACAATCTGCCGTCGGATACTGCGCTTCTGCATCGCCTGGTGCGCGACATTGCCTCGGTCATCGCGCATCGGAACGGCGAGATCCAGCGGCTCCAAGCAATCATCAAACAGCTTCAGCGTGCACAATTTGGGCGTCGTTCCGAGCGTCTCGACGCCGATCAACTCGCCCTTGGATTTGAAGACCTGGACATCGATCTGTCGGCTGTCGAGGCGGATCAAGTCTCGCGGGATGCGTCCGCATCGACGCAGAAGCTGCAGCCAAAGCGCAAGCCGCTGCCGGACCATCTGCCCCGCGAAGAGATCGTGCTCAACGTCGATAGTGAGAGATGTGCGTGCTGCGGCGGCGCGCTGCATGCGATCGGCGAGAGCGTCAGCGAGATGCTGGACTGGGTGCCAGCACAGTTCCGCGTGGTGCGCGTCTGCCGCCCGAAATATGCCTGCCGCAGCTGCGGAACGATCACCCAGGCGCCGGCGCCCGAACGACCGATCGCCGGTGGTTTGGCCACGCCAGCGATGCTCGCGCATGTGCTGGTCAGCAAATATTGCGACCACACACCTCTCTATCGACAGGCGCAGATTTTTGCTCGCCATGGCGTCGAACTGGAGCGCTCGACATTGGCCGGATGGGTCGGCGGCGCGTGCTGGTGGTTTGCCGCCCTGCACGCTCGGCTGTGCGAGCACATGCTCGCGTCGGATCACCTGTTCGCCGACGACACGCCAATCCCGGTGCTTGATCCGGGCCGCGGGCGCACCAAGACTGGACGGCTGTGGGTGTATGCCCGCGATCAACGGAGTTGGGCTGGGCCTGAGCCGCCGGCTGCGGTCTATGTGTTCGCGCCCGACCGTAAAGCGGAGCGCCCGGCAGCGCATCTGACGCACTTTAAGGGCGTTCTGCACGTCGACGGCTACGCGGGATTCGAGCGGCTGACCGGCGCCGGAAACATCATTCTCGCCGCATGCTGGGCGCACACCAGGCGCAAGTTCTACGACGTCGCGCAAGCCGAGGACACACCCATCGCCCACGAGGCTCTGCGCCGCATCGCCAGCCTCTACGCCGTCGAAGCGCAGGTGCGTGGCCAATCGCCGGCGCATCGGCTGGCTACGCGGCGCGCACTCGCCAAGCCGATCGTTGACAGCCTTCGCCTTTGGCTCGAGGCGCAGCTCCCGCAACTGCCGGGCCGCGGCAATCTTGCCGAAGCGATCCGGTATGCGCTGTCGCGCTGGGATGGATTGACCCACTTCCTGCATGACGGCCGCATCGAACTCGACACGAACCCTGTCGAACGTGCGATCCGACCCGTGGCCCTCGGTCGCAAGAACCACCTCTTTGCCGGCAGCGATGGCGGCGGGGAACGATGGGCAATCCTCTGTTCGCTGATCGAGACGTGCAAGCTCAACGACGTCGAACCTTACGCATACCTGCGTGACGTGCTGCAGCGAATGGTCGACGGACTCCCGATCAATCGTCTCGACGAACTGTTGCCGTGGGCTTGGAACGCTCAGCATCCTGTCAAGACCTGAGCTCAGGTGCAAGATCCGGACGCATACCGTCTGGTAACCGTCCGGTCTCTGCACATCTTCCTCCTCGTGTGATCTCGTTCCATTTCGGGTTCTCTGCTGCTGTGGAGATTCTCCGGTGGGACCGAAACACTTCCAGAACAAAGCGCGACGCGAGTGGTGGTCGATTCACGTCGAAGCGTGGCGTCGAAGCGGCCTCGGGATCCGCAAATATTGTCGTCAGCAACGTCTCACTGAGAATACGTTTCGGCGTTGGCTGAAGCGGCTTGTCGGCGAAGACACTGCACGTAAACTCGCTAAATATCAGACGGAATTGCTCCGCGAGCAGCGCCGTGAAGAGCAAGAAAAAGGGCTGCGAAAACGTCGGCGACGACGCTTTGGCGTGGCCACGGACGTGCGCAATCGCGCCATGCAAGCGTTCTGGGCGATGCACGTGGAAGCAATGAACTGGAGCGGCATGGGCGTACGCGAATATGCTGCGGCGCTGTCCCTGTCGCCCTACGCACTGCGCAAATGGCGTGACCGATTGGCCGCCGGCGAAGTCGCAATCGACTGGCGCGCGCATCTTCATCCCTCCGCCCGCCCGGCCGTTAGCACTAGTGCCAGGAACTCAACTCCCGAAGATAGCTTGACAGCCGCGGAAATCGGCGATCCGGCGGCGCCTGCCGCCCCCATCCGGCACTTCTTCAGCGACGAGGAGAAGCTGACGATCGCGAAGGAAACCGAGCAGCCGGGCGCCAAAGTATCCGCCGTCGCGCGCAAGCACGGGATCGTCGCCGGGCTGCTGTTCCGCTGGCGCGTACAGTTTGGCATCGGGCAAAAAAAGCGCGATGAGTTTGCGCCCGTTGCACTCCTGGATGACGCGGGGCCGGCGCGCCTGCCGCGGGACCTTGTGCAACCGCCAGCGGGCATGGTGGCCGTCGACCTCGCCGATGGACGCCGCGTCTTTGCTCCAATCGGCAGCGATCCGGATGCGGTGCGAGCACAGATCGAAAGTGGAGAGATGGCGCCATGATGTTCGTTCCGGCGGGCGTCAAGGTGCACCTGGCGTTGGGTTACACCGACATGCGCAAAGGCATGGACGGGCTCGCGATGCTGGTCCAGGACGTGTTGAAGAAGGATCCGTTCTCTGGTCATCTCTTTGCCTTCCGCGGCAAGAAGGCATCGGTGCTGAAGGTCCTGTTCTGGGACGGCAACGGGCTTTGCCTGTTCACCAAACGCATCGACCAGGGCGGCTTCGTGTGGCCGGTGATGGCGGGCTATGATGGCTCGATCACGCTCACACCGGCACAGCTTGCGATGTTGATCGAAGGCATCGATTGGCGTGCTCCGGAACGTATTTGGAAGCCCGCGATCGCAGGCTGAATTGAAAGTCGGCGTGCAATAAGCAGTGTCGAGCTGAGCAGCGATTCTTCTGCGAATCAGCGTGCTCGAGTACCATCGGACATGCAGCTCGATCTCAACAATCTCCCATCCGATGCTGAGCTTCTGCAGCGTCTGGTGCGCGACATCGCCGCCGCCATTGATCACCGCGACACCGAGATCGAGCGCCTCAAATCTATCATCAAACAGCTGCAGCGAATGCAGTTCGGGCGCAGCTCCGAGCGCATTAACCCCGACCAGCTCGCGCTCGGCCTGGAAGACGTCGACAGCGACATTGCCCGCGTTCTGGAAGGTCAGCCCACGGTCCTCTCCGAAGCTCCGACGACGCAACCACGACACCGGGCTCTGCCGGACGAGGCTGCAGCAAGCTGATGCAAGCGGCCGCGCCGGAGCGGGTGATAGCCGGCGGCCTTGCAACGCCGGCGCTGCTCGCGCACGTGTTGATCAGCAAGTACTGCGACCACCTTCCGCTCTATCGGCAGTCTCAGATCTTTGCTCGCCACGACGTCGATCTCTGTCGTTCGACGCTTGCCGGCTGGGTCGGCGGCGCATGCTGGTGGCTCGAGGCGTTGCACGGACGGCTGTGCAAGAACGTGTTCGCGTCCGACCATCTGTTTGCCGACGACACGCCGATCCCCGTGCTCGATCCCGGCCGCGGACGAACCAAGACGGCGCGGCTCTGGGTCTATGCCCGCGACCAGCGGCCATGGGGTGGACCTGAGCCTCCGGCTGCAATCTATTTGTTCGCCCCGGATCGCAAAGCCGAGCGTCCCGTCGCGCATCTCGCGGACTTCAGAGGCATCCTGCACGTCGACGGATACGTCGGCTTCGAGCAGCTGGCCGACAAGGAGGGCATCACTCTCGCCGCGTGCTGGAGCCACGCGCGGCGCAAGTTCTATGACGTAGCCGAGGCGACGGGATCCGCCGTGGCAGCAGACGCCTTGCGCCGGATCGGCGAACTCTATGCGATCGAAGCGCGTATCCGCGGACAATCGCCCGCTGACCGGCTTGCCGAACGCAGGACGTTCTCCAAGCCAATCGCTGCCGCTCTGAATGTTTGGCTCGATGCGCAGCTCCGGGTCGTGTCGGGCCGGAGCACCCTCGCCGAAGCAATCCGCTACGCGCTCTCGCGCTGGCATGGGTTGACGCGCTTCCTGCACGAGGGCCGCGTCGAGCTCGACACCAATCCAGTCGAACGCGCAATCCGACCCGTCGCGCTTGGCCGGAAAAACCACCTGTTCGCCGGCAGCGACGGCGGTGGGCACCGCTGGGCGGTCGTCTGTTCGTTGATTGCGACTTGCAAGCTCAACGGCGTCGAGCCTTACGCCTACCTGCGCGATGTGCTGCAGCGGATGATCGACGGACATCCCGTCAACCGTATCGACGAATTGCTGCCGTGGAGCAGGAAACTGACCGATCTTGTCAAGACCTGATGCCACGTGCAGCGGCCGGACGCATACCCAGATGCGATGGTCCGGCGCCCCGATGCGTAGCACAGCATGCCAACCGTCAGGGGCGCGGCGCACCTGACTAGCTGATAGGTCAAGCAATGGCTGAGGCGGCACACTGCGGTCGGCGGTCGAGGCAACCGTGACCGGAACGACCGCCGCTAACACTTCAGGTGCCCAAAAGATCGTCTGCTTGTCAAAGGACCTCTGCGGGTCATGAGCGAAAGCAGATGCCCCATCTCCTCCTGAAATCCGCAGTCACTTCGCCGTCAGGGCTGCTAGCGATCATCACCTCATATTCGCGTCGATAGTCTGCGTTACGGCGAAGACATTCCCAGGCGATGTCGGTGATTTTGGCGCCTTGTAGGCTCTTGTAGGATTCCGGCGACCGCCAGTCGAATTCAGGCATTGCTTCCGCCCCATTGCACGTAGCTAACAAAGATTGCAGCGCAATAGATATAAACGAAGCGGTTGTAGGAAGCCCCTAATTTGGCACCACGTGATGCACCGGAGTGACCACCGGTTAGCAAAAGAAAATAGTTCTGCCTGCAAGCCACAGGTCGGCAATTTTCTTCTATTTCGAGCCGGTGCCGCCTAAAAGGCGGCCCTGCTCAGTCACCCATTTGGCGCGCGCTAGATGACTCTGATATGCGCTCCGCGCACGGTCCGGCTCTCGCTCTGGGTCCATATGCAAGACCACTCGAGCCACTTCGCGCCAGTCCGCCCCCTCGCCCTCCGCCTGCAGAAGGCGAATGTACGTAACGACATGCTGTTCGTCATAGGCCGTCAGCGCCGGCTCGTTCGGCGCATTATCCGCCACGTGTGGATCGAGGGATGGTTTCTGCATCATACCCGCTTTTAGGACGTCAAGAAGCTACGCTGTGGTGGTCGCAATCCAGACCTTCGTTGCCCGTTGGAATCCTAGAGATTCGGTCGACAAATCGGCGACCAAGTTCGACCGCGCCAATAGCATCGCCTAGACGATAGCATGTCGGAATACGAATAGGAACGATCGTTCCTAGAACGATCGTTCCAGCTCAGTTCCCATGTTGCCATGGATCTCAAAGAGATCATGGCTGTGAACCTGCGTCGGAAACGCCACGATCTACAAATGACGCAGGAGGAGCTGGCCGAGCGCGCGGGTTTAAGCGCCCGTTACGTCGGCGCCATCGAGCGCAGCGATGTGTCAGCAAGCGTCACCGTGCTCGGGCAAATTGCTGAAGCATTGGGGGTCGAACCGGGAGACCTGCTCAAAAGGGTTGCACGGGTTAGCAAATCGTAAGCGCCTCAGGCGAGCCGCGAAGCGCCCCGCCCGGCGGACCGGACGGAGCTTAGTGGAGCGAGCTTATTCGCCGTTCTTGCGGGGGCGCGACCAGAGCAAGGTGTAGCCCTCGCCGCCTTCGTCATCGAACAGGTTCGCGTAGATCGGAACGTTGAAGGAGGGATCGTCGAGCTTGAGCGAGAGGTAGTCGCGACCCTCCTCGGAGCGCTTCGACCAGGCGGCCCCGATCTCGGCCCGGCCAACGTAGATGCGGTGGCTGGGGGCGTTATCGTTGGACCGGTTGGCTTCGGCGACGATACGGACGCCCCTGGCTTGCAGGTTCAGGGTGACGATCTCGCCCTGGAAATCGTTGCCGACTTTCTTGAAAGAACCGATGTTAGCCATGTCACTTCTCCTGTTGTGTTTCGAGCCCGCGACCACCGCGGCCTCGATGGCGATCTAGGGCCGAGGACGATTGGCGACGCACCCGCTCGCGGGCCGCAGCGCAGCGGACGTCGTTGTGGCGACTTTCTTGTCTCGCGAGGAATGGGCGTAGCCCAGGGGAAGAAAGTCGCATCAACGGCGTTGCGGCTCAGACGATCGAGGCGAAGCCGGTCTTCGGCCAGATCAAGCCATCAAAGAGGCCACGTGCGTCGCGTGCTGAACCGCAATCTCGGGAGAAGACGTGGCGTATCTCGGTTGTGCCGAACAAGATGTCGAAATGATCTGGCGCAGAAAGAGAAACAATCTGCTGCAAAGGGCGGTATCGTCTCCGAGCGAATGAAAGGAGCGGCACGCCGCACTACCGCAGCAATGTGGATCGGACTGAAACGGCGGCGGCTTGGTCGAGGCACTCCGAGAGAGGAAGTGCCCGTCCTCACTCAGGCCCGATCGGACCCCGTTCAACGCCCCCGTCTACGCGAACTTTTCGACGACGAAGGCGGTGAGCGGTGACCCCTCGCGCGTAGCGCGCGTAAGAATTGGCCGGGATGGATTCTGCATCATCCCACCCGGTTCGAGCGGGCGGGTCTCCGCAAAAACGGTCCGGCGCATCCACGCCGTAACGCCAACGCAAACCGCGCCCAGGCAAGCAAAGACCTCACGCCAAGCCGGCGAAGGCACCCCGATCCGGGACAGGACGAACACCACATGATAGCCGGCGGCGGCGGTGGGAACAGCGAATGCCGTCGCGATCACGATGCGCAAAGCCAACGACCGACTAACGGCGACGGCGACCTGACCAAAGACCAGCGTCGGTGCCCCACCGGCCGTTCCGATAAGTAGCGCGCCGGCAACGCTGGCGCCGCTCTGAAGCGCCGTCTCACCTCGACATTCAGTGCGACGAAAAAAGCGGCAGGGCATACACTGCGAGCGCGAAGATCGCCCAGCAGAACAAACCGATTCCGAGTGCGTTGAGAATGAGCCCAAGGGGGAGCATGGGTGGCTCAACTTGCATAGATCTACCAATCGCGCCTTCCGCCACCACGGCGCGACTCTGGATATGAAGCCAAAAGGAGGCGGGGTTGCGACGCATGCAACTCCGCTTCGTCGTTTACAGGCTGGAAGACGGCGCTCACCAGGCTGTGTGAAAACCATCGAGAGCTCCGTCCTCGTGCGGAGCTCCTTCTTCATGAAGCCGCCAGAGAAGCAGTGTAATGCTGTGGCATTCTTCTTTGCTGGAGCAGTCATGGCTTATGTCATTGGTGATGATCGGGACCAAGCCGTGCTGTTGCCACCAGTTCTTGATGACTATGTTGATCGCGCGGCTCCTGTCAGGGTCGTCGATGCCTTCGTCGACGATCTCGACTTCAGCGCACTCGGCTTTGGACGCGCCGCACCAGCATCTACCGGTAGGCCTGGATACGATCCCCGCGATCTCCTGAAGCTCTACATCTACGGCTATCTCAACGAGGTTCGCTCGTCGCGGCGGCTCGAACGCGAATGCAAGCGCAATGTCGAGGTCATGTGGCTGGTCCGACGGCTTGCGCCCGACCACAAGACCATAGCCGATTTCCGGCGTGACAACGGCCCCGCTATCGTAAGTACCTGTCGCGCCTTCGTCTTATTTTGCCGGGACCACGGACTGTTTGCCGCCAAGCTTGTGTCAATCGACGGTGCGAAGTTCCGTGCGGCTGCGAGTCAGAACAGGGTGCTCGACCAACGGCGGATCGCCGAAGAAATTGCGAAGATCGATACTCGCGTCGCCCGCTACCTAGCCGAACTCGACGAAGGTGATGCCGCAGACCCAGGCGACGGAGAGGAGTCGGTCGCGGGCGCGCTTACGGCGCTAAAGGCGCGTCGCGCTGAGTTGAACCGCTTGGCGGATTACCTTGAGCAGGATGATCGCAGCCTTGTTGTCGACGGCGAGCTGGACGCCCGGCCAATGGGATTCCGCCAAGGCGGTAAGCCACCCTCTTACAACATCCAGATTGCGGTCGATGCCGACACCGGCATCGTCGTCCATCATGCCGTGACCGACGAGGTCAACGACGTGCGAATGCTGCACCCTATGTCGAAAGCAGTGATGGATCTGCTCAATCGCGACGACCTGACTGTTGTCGCCGACACCGGATATTCCAACGGAAATGCTGCAGCAGCTTGCGAGGCCGACAATATTACGGCCTGCGTGCCAGTGAAGCGTTCAGTGAATAATCGAAGTGCCAGTGACAAATTCGCTAGCACCGACTTCATCTATGATGCCGTGCTGGACAGCTTCACCTGCCCAGCAGCCGGACACTTGCTCGTACTCCTCGGTCTCACCCGCACAGTGTCTTCTATATGTCGCTGGATTGCAGGAAATGCGCCATCAAGACTCGCTGTACGACCGCCAAATATCGCACAGTCACGCGCCATGTACACGAAGACGCTCTTGACCGTATGAAAGCCCGCGTGGACGCAGCTCCCGAATTGATGCGGCGGCGACGATGTTCGGTCGAGCATCCGTTCGGTACAATGAAACGAATGATGTCCGGGCGATTCCTGACCCGCGGGATCGTAGGGACGAGTACAGAGATGGCGCTCTCGGTACTTGCCTTCAACATGATCCGAAGCATCAACCTCCGAGCAAAGCCAAGCTGAGGCGACGTCGACTCGGCAGCACGGGTCGGCACCTCGTTTGGCGAAGCACCGACGCGTTTCCACACAGTCTGTCACGCGCCGCCAAACCTCCAGACGGGGATGCCGAGGCGCTTCGCCTTGTCGGCAAGGTTGTCCTGGATTCCCGTGC
>NZ_JAFCKQ010000062.1 GCF_018130215.1 Bradyrhizobium jicamae | reverse complement strand
CGGAGTGGTCAGATGAAAACGGACATGACAGGTGGTGAGTGCCGTCCTCGACGGCGCGGCATGTTTCTCCGTCGCAGATTCGGCAAGGACACACGCGGTGTCGCGGCAATCGAATTCGGCATCATGGTTCCGCTGCTCTCGCTGCTGGTGGTCTCGGTGACCGACATCGGTCTTGCGGTCTACCGCAAGATGCAGGTCGAGGGCTCGTCCCAGGCGGGGGTCGAATATGCCATCGCGCACGGGTACGACAGCAATGCGATTTCAACTGCGGTGGTGGCCGCGACGAATTCCAATGCGATCAGCGCATCGCCCGTTCCGACCAAGTTCTGCGGGTGCGCGACAGCCTCCGGCGTCAGCACAATGAGCTGCGGGGCAACGTGTCCCGGAGGCGGATTGGCTGGTACCTATACCGTCGTCTCCGCGCAAGGCAGCTACTCGACCATCATCAACTATCAGATCATACCGAACAGCTATGTCATCAACACCCAGTCAACCGCGAGGCTGCAGTGACGCGCGCGGCATTCTGGCCCGACACCAGCGGTGCGTCGGCACTTGAGTTCGGCCTGATCGCACCGGTCTTCTTCGCGTTCCTGTTCGGCGTGATCGAGTTCGGGCTGTTGATGTGGACGCAGGTCGGCATGCAGCACGCGGTGGAAGTCACGGCGCGATGTGCCAGCGTGAACCCCACGCTTTGCCCCACCACCAATCCGAACCAGATAGCCACCTACGCGACCCGGCAGGCCTTCGGGCTGACCTTGCCATCCTCGACGTTCACCTACAGCACCGCGGCCTGCGGCAGCCAGGTCAGCGCGAACTATCAGTTCCAATTCCCCCAGGTGCTCAACCTGGCTCCATTCACGCTGACGGCCGCGGCCTGTTTTCCGGCCTGAACACAACCGCCCCAATCGAAAACAGCGCACGTAGCGCGGATGTGGGCATGGCAGCCCCCTCGTTTTCCAAAACAAAGCCAATCTGTCCCCATTGGGTCAGCGAGTTGGTTACATGCGGCCACCAGCATCCGGCGCCGAGTTCACCGACGAAAATGGGGGCGGCCCTGGCGTCGCGTCTTTCAACCACCAAGCATGAGTCTTAGGGGTTTTGATCCCGCGAACTGATCACCGTCCCGCATAACGCATGTAGAATTCGGCGGTGCCGAAGAGTCTGCCGAAATTTTTCAACGCCTGGTCGGTCCACTCGTTGGTCGCAATTTCATAGGCCAGGGCTTGGCTGATGCTGTCCACCTGATCGTCATATCGACTGCCTGGAAAACCGAACAGCTCGTCTTCGAGATCGGCGAGCCATGACGCCTCCTGCGGCAGCAACACCTGCCCATTTGCAAATTTGGTCGAGTGGATCGACATCCGTGCGCGCTTGTCGCCCTCGGGTTTGATGGCGACAGTGTGCAGCCCGGCATTTTTCAATTCCATGGCCAGTGCGGTCCCGACGCCGGCATCCTCGATCAGGATAACGTTCGGCTTGTGGCGCTCTGCGTGCGCGAGCGCTACAGCCTTGAGGGTCGGATAGTCCATGCGGCGGCGGGTGACGTCCACGAGGTAGTATGATCTGTCCCGATAGTGCCATGTCGTGCACACGGAGTAGTCCGACTGAGCGGTGTCCTTCGAGGCCGTATCCCAGCTTTGCACCACGATCGTGTCAGATGCGCGTTCCGGAAGAATGTGGTAGCGGTTCGGCCAGTCTCGCTTGATCAGCACCCCCTCGCGCCGAACTGGCGACTGTTGATGTTGCGCGGCAAATACATCCGGAGTTTGCGACCGGATGCGCTCGAGGATTTCGCGTGGCTCACGCTCGGCATGGAGCAGGTCGCCGACCTGGCGGACATGATATCGATCATCGCCGATCTGGATCCTCTCTTCCTGCTCGGCAATCGCCGGCAGACTGAGGACGGTCCATTCCTTCCCCTGTTCCCGTATCAATCGGCCGACCAGATCATCATCGTGAAGGCGCTGCATGACAACGATGATCGCGCCAGTCCGCTTGTCGTCAAGCCGGGACTCGATGGTGTTGAAAAAGACGCTGTTCACGCGCTCGCGTACACGATCCCGCAGGGCATCGGTCGGCTTGATCGGGTCGTCGACAATAATGACGTCGCCGCCGCGCCCGGTCAGGCTTCCGTCGATCGAGGCCGACATACGCTGACCCCGTTGCGTCGTCGTGAATTCAGTCTCAGTGTTTTTCTGGCGGGACAGTTTACTGTTCGGGAACAGCTTCCGGTATGCAGGCGAATTCATGAGTTCCCTGCAATCGTTGCCTAGCTTGATGGCAAGCTCGTTACTGTAGCTGATGCAGATGAAGCGCTTGGCAGGTTCATGGCCGAGCCAGAAGGCGGGCAGGGCGACCGAGCAGATCGTCGACTTCATCATGCGCGGTGGAACATTGATGATGAGACGTTTGATCTTTCCGCTTCTGACTTGTTCAAGATGGTAGGCGATTGCGTCGATGTGCCAGTTGCCGTGAAAGGCAACGGCTGGCGACAGGATCTGGTGCGCGAACTGGATAAAGCTGGCAAAATCCGTCCGAATGATTGCATCAAGGACGCGAGGGTCAGCTATCGTCTTGCGTTTCGTCATGGATTTCGTCCTCATTCTGGGTGGGAGGAATAATTGGGTCGCTCGGCCTGACGGTCCGTCGCCTGATGAAGTCGTCGAGGATGGCGCTGTCTTCGGCCTTAAGCTCCCTGGCGCTGAGTTCCTCGAGCGCAGCCTTGCTGCCGGCGCCAAGATCAAGGCCGAGCTTGTCGGCGAGATCGAACAGATCGCGCCGCGCATGGCGATCGCCGCGTGCGAATTGGTCAACAAGCTGCATGATCCCTGCCGCCGCTTTGGTGAGCACGCGCACCTTGTCGTCCACAGTCAGCGTCACTTTCTTGCTGAGCGCGTGCTGCAGCAGGATTTTCAAGTCGGGTGCAATCGAGGGCGGCCTCTTGCGTGCGCCCTCGGGATTGCCGCTTTGCCCCGGCTTGAATTGAAATTCGCGCGGCGGGCGGCCGGGCCCAACCCGGTACTCGGCGTCCAGGGGCCGCGTGCCAGGTGCGGTCCGTGATATCGCGCGCTTTCGTGGTGACCTTTTTCGACTCGTTGCTGTCATTGAGGTCCTCTGATTTCGCTGGATGAGTGTGCGGCCAAGGAATCCGTCGTCTCGCTTTGATCTTTTGGACTTCGCAGCTCGCCGTGAACCCGCTGCGCGCAACAATTGGTCGAGATCTTGCGTTTTGGCCGGCCATCATCGTCAGTTCGTGCCAATTGCTGACCGCGGTTCGAGCCCGAGATAGCAGCGCAGCGCAAGCCGGAGGGCGAGGGACAAGTTGATGTTGGTCGTGAAGACGGGACGCTCGGCCGCCGCGCGGGCCGCCAGCATCAGGGGGTCGTCGTCGCCGTCATGCCTTTCTTCGCGGTAGTTGAGAAACCGCGGATTGATCCGGTTCGCTGGTATCAGCGGATCCTCCCACTTGGGGCCGACATCGGCATCCGTCGACAGGAAGATCGCGCTGGTGTGCGATCGGAATGGCCACCAGCTGACGAATTCTGTACCGCCTTTGCGAAGATCACCATAGATCAGCGGCTCACGTCCGGGTTGCAGAAGCGCTACAAAACGGCCGTCGTAGATTGCAAGCCGCCGATCGTTTTCGGGATCGGTGGTGCCAGGCTTGTCCGGGTCGAACCAGTCAAACCGTGGCTTCGCAAGGCGGGGTGGAAGCCCGCTGCGAGGATCGACACGTTGCGTAGTATCGAACAGGACATTGATCGGATCGCACTGTTCATAGAGATGGTCGTCGTCGGGCAGCAGGTACGCCATCTGCCCGGCAAGCGTGAGGCTTAATCCGGCACGATTGAGGGCCGAAACCAACACCAGCCGCTTCAAGGTCTTTGAGTCGAACTTGCGAATATGTCCGGCGCCGCGTTCGCCAGAAACTGTTTGCACGGCACCTACCTTGAGCAACTGCCGGATCGATCGCCCCGATAAGCCGGCGCAGGCAGTCACGTCAGCATCCGTGAAGACGCCTCTGCGGTAACGCTGGAGCGCCTCGTCAAAATCATCTTCGAGCAAAGCCATTCAGGAAAGTAACAATTTTGACGTGTCTTCGTCAATTTAAATTGTCGGACGCTCGTCAATTTATCTCCCTGCAAATTTCTTCGTCTCTCCCTGCAAGGACCGTAATAGGGAAATTTCGCGTAACTTATTGAAATAGAATGATTTTATGTCGGATTATGACGTCGCTGGTATCCCTGCAATTGCATCGAATGTCCCTGCTGAATGTTTTGTTGATTGATCTTGGCCGCTTTTCGTCGGCGTCACGTCGGCTGTGATCAAAGAACGTGAACCGCACAATGCGTCGGTCCGCCGGTGGCGTTCCGGACGGCCTTTTGGTTCTTCACGGCGGGAATAAGCATGAAGGCAATTACTGATCGGCGGATCCGCGCGTAAGTGTCAGACAGACCGGAGCAGATCACCGAGCTCCCTTTATGTGCAGTCTTGGTCTTCCTATGGCCGGCGCCCATTTTGCGGAAGCGGCTTCTGTCATTTCATCCGGTGCCCGTTGGGGCTTCCAAACAAGCTTCCCCACCAAGGATCGGTTCCTGCGCCAGCCGGTGGGCCTCAATTAGCTGTGCTGGCGAGTGATCGACTGCAGACAACTAAACGTTATCTTTGTGAGGGCTTTCAACGTGATATTTTTAACATGAGTGGTTGCCGCATCAATTTAAACTGCTTCCGATGTGTCACGCCCGATTCCCGATCTCGGGCGAGTTCGGACGAGCAAGGACGACACCAGTGGCTAAAGCAGAATCAAAACACGACTCGGATTTTTCCGGACGACTGAAACTCCTCAGGACGCGACGCTCCATGAACGTTGCGGAGTTTGCCAAACTCATCAAGGTCAGTCCTGCAGCCATCTGGCATTGGGAAAACAAGGGAACCGTGCCGCGCACCACAACGATCGAGTTGATCGCTGAGGTCCTGGGCGTAAGTCGCTCGTATCTTGAGACGGGCAGGCAGTCGAACGGCGAGGCTCTGAATGGCGAGAATCGCGACGGCGAAATTCGCGCTATCAGCATAACCGGGATCAAACTGAGCCTCGAGGAACTGGTGCGGGCGATCGAGGCCAAGGGCTTCGTCGTGTCGATTAGCACGCGCAACTAACGTTAGTTACCGATACCCCATGTCATTCTAATAGGGTTCAGCCGGACGTCGTTAGAGCCAGATCAATTTCAACTACGATCGCATGAAATCTATGGATGTGACGATGATATATACTCGCCCTTTGATAGTTTGAATCTGAATGGCCGTCGGGTCGGCGCAATTGAGGGTCTCGTCTTGGGTACTCCTTCTGAGAGTCACATCCTCCAAGACTTGCAATAGACTGCTTGAGCGCCGGAGATAGTCCCGAGCCTGGCGCCGTTGGGGACGCAGGATCAATGCGATCCAGACCTGCAAAATGGTGGGTGGGCGCGGCGTTTGCGGCCAACTTGTTTTTGGCGCTCTCAATACTCGTGGCTCGCGGTGTCGACGCTCACGGCACGAGAGCAGCGCTGATCGCCACAGGTCGCGTCACGTTTATTTGGTTCTGGCCGGCATATGCCGGCGGGCCGTTGGCGACCCTTTTTGGTGCGGCGCTTCTGCCGCTGAAGCAGCGTGGACGCGAGCTTGGCCTTGCTTTCGCTGCCGCGCTCCTTGTCCATCTCGCCCTGGTTGGTTGGCTTTGCTGGATAGGCGCGACGCCGTCAATCGGTCTGTTCATCCGCTTCGGGACTGCTGCGAGCATTACCGTGCTGCTTGCATTTTTCTCGCTAGGCAGTCTGCACGCGCTGCTCGGCCCTGGCGGGTGGCGATTGTTGCGAACAATCGGGATGAACTACATTCTCTATGTTTTTCTCTACGACTTCTGGCAGAATCCGCTGCAGGGAGGAATTCCGCATCTCGTCGAATATCTTCCCTTCACCGTGATGGCTATCGCGGCCGCCTTGCTGCAGGTGGCGGCCTGGGGCGTCCGGCTGCGACTTCACAGCACACCTGAAGGTGATGTTGGGGGCTCTGACGGAGGTGGGCATTTCCGCGACCCCACAAACCGCGTGACCTGAGACGTCAGGGAACGGCGGATTTGATTTCCCCGAGCGACGTCGCTGCCTTGCGAATTGGAGACCCGCACTGCCACTCGTGCGCCCCTCAAACAAAGTCGCGATGGCCGGGATGTCCGCGTGATCCTCTTGAGCTTGTTGGCAATGCGGATGGCGAAGCCTGGTCCGGCGTTCCGGGCTTCACCCATGGGCAGGGGATGGCTGGGCCGGTCCCAAGAAAGCGAGCATGCGCGCATTACTGGCCTGCTCGGCGAGGTGCCGGACGGTTTTGGTGCCCATGCGACGATGAAAGCGCGGTGCAGGCCTATGTGCAAACTATCAATGCCACGGGGGCAGGCGACTGCATCAAGCTGCTGAGTTCGCGCGGATCATCCACGGACCGGGCAGGGAGCTTTCAACGTCGGGAAACCCGCCGGTTCGCTGCTAATAGCAAGTATATGCATGTTGGCTGGCTGTTGCGACACAGTAGCCATAACTGGCGCGGTACGGGTAGCCGTAGCCATACGGGTAACCGTAGCCGTAATCGTCTCCGTAGACGGAATAGCCGTAGCCGTACGCCGGGTAGCCGTATCCGTATGGGTAACCGTAGGCACCCGCCAGGCCGAGACCTATCCCAAGTCCAAGAGCCGCCACTCCAAACCCGCCCCCGCGCCAACCACCGCCGCGCCAGCCGCCGCCACCGAATCCGCCGTGGAAACCGCCACCATGAAAGCCACCGCCCCCGAAGCCTCCGCGTGCCGAAGCGGCAGTCGGCGCAAACGCCACGGCCATACAAGCGATCAGTGAAACAAGGGTTTTCCTGAGCATCAGACTCTCCAGCCTTTAGAAAGTCGCCCGATTTATGAAACGCCTCAGGTCCGGTTTAGTTGCTGACCAGTCGAGCCGGCGGGATGGCGCCCGATCACTGCTTCTCTGCGGGGCGCTGACGGCACCGTCACGTGGGCGGAACGATCGATCGTTCGACTCAGAACCAGCAGCGAGAAGGCATCGCCGATAAGGGACGCGCTTCCGCAAGCGTGAAAGGGTAGCCGGCCAGGAAATCGGCGGTCATTGCCGCTTCGGGGAGGCTCTGGGTGACGCGCCAACGGCGGCGCGGGTTGTAAATCTGCAACGCTCGCGACCTATGCTTCACGCGTACCAGCAAAGCAGCCGCGGTTTGGATTGGCACAAAGGGCAGAGACTGACATCGCGCATCTCGGCGTCAACGATGCCAGGCACTGTCTGGCGTTCCGAACTCTCGACGATCAATCCCGAAGCCGCACGACAGTCGTGGGCGGTGCCGCGAGTAACTCTGCCGTCAGCTGAAGCAATTGCTGTTCGGTGAAGGGCTTCTTCAGAACCTTCGCCCGTGCGAAGCTCGACGGCAGCGCTTCTCTGCCGTAGCCCGTTACAAACGCGAACGGCACCTTCTTGCGGGTTAAAGCGGCCGCAACCTCGTCGACTTGTTGGCCGCGCAGGTTCGCGTCGACCAGCGCACAGTCGAAATTGTGCTCAGCGATCAGGCGCAGAGCCTCGTTCACCGTCACCGCCTGTCCGGCAACTCGCGCGCCCGCCTGGTCCAGAGCTGCAATAATGTTTAGGGCGATCAGCGGCTCATCCTCGATAATAGCGAACGTCTTGCCTTTGAGGTTGGCGAGCGGTGAGGCTGCGGGGGGTGGCACAGATCCGGACGAAACTTTCGGTGGACGCGGTTGTAGTTTCGAAACGTCGGAATTCGCCAAGGGCAGAATGAGCTCCCAATGGATCCCGTCCCCCTCGATCGATCGCCGCGCGCTGCCGCCTTCCCCCTTAACCGTCTGTTCGATGAGGGTCGTGCCGAAACCGCGCCTCACTGGCACCTTGATCGGGGGGCCGCCCCGTTCCCGCCAGTCGAGCTGTAGCCCGTCGCCGCTCACGCTCCATTCGATCGAGACCTTGCCATCCGCCCTGGACAGGGCGCCGTATTTAACCGAATTCGTGCCGAGCTCGTGCAGCATCAGGGCGGTGTGCAATGCCATCTGAGGCTCAAGCTGCACCGATGGTCCCAAGGCCGTGGCCCGATTGTCGTCGAGCGCGCCGGGCGGGATCTGATCGCGGATGACCTCGCGTAAATCCGCGCCCTCCCAGTTCGTGCTGGTGAGAAGCGAGTGCATGCGCGACATCGACTGCAGGCGCCCACTGAAGCTGTCGGCGAACGACGCGGGATCCTTCGATCTGCGCAAGGTCTGTTGCGCGATGGCATCGACCGTAGTGAGCATGTTCTTCACACGGTGATTTAGCTCGTTCATCAGCAATTTCTGGGTCTCTTCAGCATGCTTCCGCTCGGTCACGTCGCGCGCGGCCCCGAACCACTCGATGATCTCGCCATCCGCGCCAAGAAGCGGTATTGCGCGCGAATGGGCCCAACCGAGGCTGCCATCGACGCGAATGACCCGGTGCTCGAGATCGAAGACCTTTTTGCTCGCGATAGCGTCCCGGATCACCGCCCTTACCGTCGGCTGATCTTCGGCATGGATGTACCTGGAGAGCCAGCTTTCGCTCGGGCCGTTTGTATCAGCAATGAAATCCTTGCCCTCCAGGAACCGCATTTCCCTCCAGTCTGGGCCCATCCGGTAGATGCTGTCCGAACTGGCGGTGACGAAGGCACGGAAACGCTCCTCGCTCGCTTGCAGCGCCTTCGCCGCCTGAGCGCGGTACCGAGCCATGTTGAGGTGGGCTTCGATGCGAGCCAGTAATTCGCGTGCGCTGAACGGCTTGATCAGGTAGTCGTCAGCCCCGGTGCTCAGACCCTCGATGCGGCTTTCCTCTCCGGCTCGCGCGGACAGCATGATCACGGGGGTGGTACTGGTCTGGGGGTCGCTGCGCAGCTTCTTCAATAACTGCAGGCCATCCAGCCCCGGCAACATGACATCGGTGAGAACCAGGTCCGGCTTTTGGCAGGCGACCGCTGCAAGCGCAGCGTTGCCGTCTGCGACGACTTCGAGGCGGTAGTGCGGACCGAGCAGGCGGCGCAGATAATCGCGCAGATCGGCATTGTCGTCGACGACCAGCACGCATGCGCGTTCCTCGCTTCGCAACGCCGCCGGGGACTCAAGTTCGAATTCGGGCACGTCGGAGTTGCCGTCGGGCAGCCACCGCAAGGCTTCCGCGATGAAAGGCGCCGCCGCGACGGGAGTCGTCGCGGGCCCCGCGGCGCGCCCGATTTGATCGGTCGGCAAATGTCCGCTTCCCCTCGGAATCGAAATCCGAAACGTCGTTCCCCCGCCGAGTTTGCTTTCAGTCGACACGTTGCCGCCGTGCAGCCTGACCAGTTCCTGGACGAGGGCAAGCCCGATGCCGGATCCCTCTCGGGTACGACCCTCGGCGCCCTCGATCCGATGGAATCGTTCGAACAGACGAGGCATCTCACCGGCAGGAATACCGATGCCTGTATCGCGTACCATCAGGACGAAATGGTCGCCATCTGCGCGAAGCTTCACCTCGATCTCGCCTTGCAGCGTGTACTTGAAGGCGTTCGACAGGAGATTGAGGCCGATCTTCTCCCACATCTGGCGATCAATGTAGGCGGGCTCGGGCAGGGCAGGGGTATCGACAATGAGTTTAAGTCCTGCCTTTTCGGTGGCCGAACGAAAGACGCTGGCGAGTTCGGCCGTGGCCGCGGCAAGATCGGTCGGCTCGAACGAGGCTCGCACACGTCCGGCTTCGATCCGCGAGAACTCAAGAAGAGTGTTGACGAGCTTAAGCATCCGCAGGGAATTGCGATGAGCGACGACCAGACGCTCACGGTCGTCGGCAGGCAGCGTGCCGCGCGACAGCATATCCTCGACATGACCTAGCATGAGGGTCAGCGGCGTCCGAAATTCGTGGCTGACGTTGGAAAAGAACGTCGTCTTCGCCCGGTCGATCTCGGCCAGCGCTTCGGCGCGCTTGCGCTCCTCTTCGTACGATCGCGCATTGGCGATGGCGCTTCTCACCTGCGCTTTCACCAGTTGCAGGAAGTCGGTATGACGCTCGTCGAGCTCAAGGCGCGGATTCGTCCCAACGACCAGAAAGCCGCTCGTCTCCAATGAATTCAGCGCGGCGATGGGAAGCACCACCGCCTTACGGGTCAAACTTGAGAAGCTCCGTTCCGGCTCTGACGGGAAACGGGACTGCAGGTCCTCGAACACGGTGAAGGGAGCTTTGTCGGAGAAATGCCAGCCGCCGCCCGGGTCGTTGCCGGACAACGCGACCACGTTGGGACTGGCGAACGTGCCAGGATCAATGCCGGCGGCTCCGGCGAGCGAGGCGGTCTTGCGGTCAGAGCCGATGAGATAGAGCAAGGCGAACGGGACGTCTCTCGGGTGCAGAGCCAACGTCTCGGTCACCATGGCGCAGGCCTCGGCCGTCGAGCGCGCGTCGCCGGCGCGCGCGGCAAGATCCCGGAGGATGATGGTGCGTCGCTCAGCGACGACCTTTTCGGTGATTTCCACAACCGTCGCCAGCACGCCGCCGGTACCATTCGGGGCGGCCTCGTCTGGCACGGCGCTGTAGGCGACGGTGAAATGGGTCTCCTCGAGAAAACCGTGCCGGTTGATCTCGAGTTCGATGTCCTCGTTCCAGGTGGCGGGACCTCCGTTGAATGGCGTGTCGATAAGTGGCTCCAGGATGTGCCAAATCTCGCTCCAGCACTCGCTCACCGGCTTGCCGAGAGCCCAGGGGTGCTTGGTGCCGAGCACAGGGCGATAAGCGTCGTTGTAGATGGAGACGTATTCTGGTCCCCACCACAGCAGCAGGGGAAAGCGGTTCGCGAGCAGGAAGGGGATCATCACTCGCAATGTTGGAGACCAGTCCTTCATCGGGCCGATGGCTGTCTTCGACCAGTCGAATGCCCGGATGAGCGACCCCATCTCGCCCCCGCCGGCGATCCAGGAGGCCTCTGCAGAGGAGGTTTCTTGGGTCTCGACCATGTATCTTCCAGCTGCCTTAAAAACCGGGGTCAACGTTAATTGTCGGGGATGGTTCCTGAGTTGGCGCCACCGGCGGCAGTTGCTTCGCGGCTCGATTGCGCGAACTCCGCCGACCGCAGGCGGAGTCGCAACGATATCTGCGCTGCATCACGAGCGTCGGTGAACGATGGCAGACGTTTCCCATGCCGCGCGAACGGTCGCGAAAGGTCACTCTCGGACCCGTTCCTGTCACCCGGTAGGTTCACTGTCATCGCTCAACGAGAGGACATCCGTCCTCGCCCGCCTGTCGAAACGCCTGATCGCCCGCGATCGTCGCGATGATCTTGTAGTAGTCCCAAGGGCCGTTCGATTCAGCCGGCGTTTCTACGTGCACGAAGTAAATGTCGTGCAGGAGTCTGCCGTCTTCCCGCAGCTTGCCGTCTCTTGTGTAAAAATCGTGGACCGGGATCTCGCGCATATGTCGCGGGGACAATCAGGCGCGCAATGGTCATGCCACGGTTTTGCTGTTCACGTCGGGGCAGATATTCAGTTGTCGGATGGTCGGTTGTCATCGGTCTCGTCGGCGAATTATCGATCCGACATCCACCCGATGAAGTGTTCGGTAGCAGCCGCCAGCGCTTCGCAGTCGTCGCAAGAGGCGCTGCGGCCGAACGACGTGCACGTTGGTAACCTTAATTTCTCCTTTCGATTGTCGATAAAGTTTTATCGATTATCCTGTTAACAGTTGAACGGTGTGACGAACCGTACGATGCGAGGCTCAGCCAAGTAGGCTTGATAACCTCTCTGAAATCGAAGGGTGGGCAGAGCGCAGTGCCAGCCACCTTTCGGGCTGTCCGGCGGCGGCCGGCAGGGCAAATCAATTTCTGAAGTGCTTTTGATTGCCAGCTTGCGGCGCATACCGCACCGCATGAATCTCTCCGGTGGGATGTTCCAAGATGACGTTCGCGCTTCTTTTGATCGCGGTCGGAGGCGGCTCTTTGTTGCTGGCCGGGTTCGTCGCATTTGGCCTTTGGAGAAACGCGCTCCATTCGACGGCGCGGATCTAGCAATAGTAGCTCCGACGGCCTCGCTCATCGGGTTGAGCGAGGCAGGCGGAATGGCCGCACCGCCGCGCGGCCTGACAGCCGAGCACCGCGCCTACAACTTTCCCCAAGGCGACGCGTGCTCGGCTGTTCACTTTCTGATCAGCTTTCGCCTTTCAAGTAACGGTTCAGAGGTGGAAACAGACTGTGAACAGATGACGGCTATGTTACCTAGTAAGATATATGAACAGAGTTGGGCACGGCGAACGAGGGGCGGCAAAAAGGCGGCGTCCCGATGGAGCAAATTGGGCTGTTTCGAAATTCGACTTTGGCAGCAGGGCGTTAGGGCGGACCACCGTCTGGTTGCCATTGCGGAACGATCGAGGAACAGTTCAATAGCCTCGCGGTGGGCAAGTAGAAGATCGCAGTGGCAGTTCCTGACGGCATGCAGGCTCGATTGGATTTGAGCGTTCCAAATAACGCGGCCTGGGCGCCGGGAAGCAATGAGGCCGGATTCTCCCACTCGTGTCGGAGCGAGATCTTAGCCGCGCTGGTCCCCTTGTTCCCGCAAAGAACGGCCCCAGCGAGAGGGGCTAGCTGGGGCCGGTCTCTTCCTATGCATCGCCGAACCGCCCGTTGCCATTAATCGGGTTGCTCTCTGGGCCCTAAGATACGTCCGTAATGAAAACTTCCCTGCCCAGTAATGAGATGATCCGCCCGTACCTCAGTCCCGGAAATTACAATTGTGAATCTGGTGCTGTTTTTTCCTCAATCATGCGACCGACTTTAGTTGGATCGAACAGTTCCTTGACCTCGCTGAGGCGGAGCGTAATCCGAAGATCGGAGAGCGTTTGCCGATGGCGCGCATAGGTGAATCGTTTGCTCAGGCGAACTTTCGGCCGTCAGGTGGTATGCACGGTTATCGAGCCCCTGAGACGGAGGCCGCGGCGGCGGCCAGGTAGAAGTTCACAGGGCGCGAGATGCGGGCGATTGGCGTGGGTGCGCCTTTTTCTGCGCAGCGAGAAAGCCAGATCGCGGCGACAGACGCGTCGAAACAACTCGCGCGCTGTATTCGGAACCTGTCACGAAACGAAAGAGTGGGCCGAAGCTCATCGCTGACAATGGACCGATAAAGTGCAGTCCCGATACCGACGCCTCGAAGCTGGCACTTAGTTTTGGCGCCCGCCCGAGACGTTCGATCGCACTTCGCAGATGCTGAGAGACGAACGTCAGACGTCCAACGTCGATATCATATCCGCTACCGGCGATGACGTGGTCGACAACCAACTGACGTTCCCCTGCATCACTTGCAAGACGGAGCTCCAGTGCCCCGCGCGAGGACACCTCGCGCGCATCGACGACGGTTACTCCGAGATGGATCGGCAACTGGCCTTCAACTCTGTCGCGCAGCCACCATGCACCCTCGGCTGGCAGGTGGCTTTTAACGAACCGAGTTCGCCATCTGGCGGGCACTCGATGAAAAGCGCCCGGAAATTCAGTAAGCGCCTTGGCTTTTAGTCCGCGTCCCAGCCCCGAGATGGGCCAGCGCAGTCGCTCCCAAAGACCAGGTTCGAGTGAGGAGCGGTCATGCCAACGTATCGAGCTTTCCCGTACGAGAAGCTGTGGCCGTGCGCCTGCCTCGCGCAATAAGGCAGCCGCTTCGAGAGCTGATTGACCTGCCCCGATCACCGCGACGTCGCGCCCCTTGAACGCGGTGAAGCTGGTAACCGCGGATGTATGGACCGCAAGATCCGCTGGCAATGATGACAGCACGGCCGGCACATACGCAAAGCCTGACAACCCCGTCGCAATGACTACCCGATCTGCGACAATTCGCTCGCCATTAGAAAGAGAGATAGCAAAGCTCTCTCCCTGCCGATCGACGTGTTCAACTTCCACGGGCTCGACCCAAGGCACATTGTGTTGCTGGAACCAGCGCCCGTACTCCGTGAAATTCGCGATCGAGCACGGCTCGAAAGTCTCGAGACCACGGGGCCCATTATAGTCAGCGAAGGAATAGCCCGGCACCGGTGTAGAGAGGTTGGTTCCGAAACAGAAGGATTTGAGATAGCGCTGGCCACCGGCCTCGGCGATATCAGACCAGAATCGCATCGGATGTCCGAAGATGCGGTGTTCTACCCTGCGCGCCGAAAGATGTGCGGCGAGCGAAAGTCCATACGGACCGGCTCCGATGATCGCGACGGCGATATGGCTCACGACAATTCCTGAATGGCTTGCTCTGGCGTCCAAGCGGCGTCTGGCGACGTCAAACGCAACAGCCGCGGCAAAGCTTTGATGCCGAGATAGGTTTGCGAGAGCGCATGGATTACCGCGGGAACTGGATCGCTGCCGTCGACGGCGTAATCGACTGCATCGGCCGCATGCTGCTTGAGCCAGGAGCGCCAATAGCTGCGGTCCTTATGCGACGTTCGGCTCGAGATCGTCCGAGCAATTAGAAACGCGCGCAGGACGAAGCTATCGCAAAAGACGACGCGCTGATCATCTTGCTCCTGCGCCTTCCGCAGCGCTTCACGCAGGGATGTGATGTCACCAACAGCATCAAGACATGCAAGGAGCGGAAGCGGCATGCCGCGGCGGATGTCCATCCCGATCTGATTGAAGAGGCGCGGATTGAAGTCGATAACGGCCCAACGCCCATCGAACAGAACAAACTCAACCTCGAAAATTCCAAAATATTCCAGCTCGCGACAAAGGCGGCGAACTGCATCCGAAAGCTCCGGCGCCTGCGGCAGTGATTCAAAGCAAAGCCCAACCCCGATGGGCTGCGATCGCTGCAGCACTTTGGTTGCGATCCGGGTAACAAACAGCTCTCCTGTCGCGTCGATGAACCCTGTCACCGAACGCACACCCTCGCTCCCCACCCGGACGAACTGTTGCAGGATGGGCAAGTGGGCATTGGCTAAAGATGTGCTGTCGACCGCCCGGCTTCCCTCGCGATCAATAAACAGCTCATATTTGCTCAACAGCTCACTGCTGGAGTAGGCCACTATCCCCTTGTGGCGCTTGAGGCGGTAAACATGAGTGCGCGGCTTTATAAGGATAGGATAGGGCAAGCTCGGCGCTAATTTCGCGACTTCATCGATATTTTGCGGATCCCAACTCGGCAACACAGTGAGGCCGGCATTGATTGCCGCATCGGCAAGAAGTTTCTTGTCAAGAATGCGCTGAAAGGTTCCGATCGACGGTTGATACATACGGAAATGCCGAGACAGACGCTCGGAATTCTCCGCATACATCCACGCAGTGTCGTCCGACGTCGGTAACAATATCTTGCCCGGATCGTCCGCACCAATGGCGACGAGCCGCTCAATAAACGATGGACCTTCGCTTTCCGGTGGCGCGGGATAGACACGGGCCGTGTGACGCGACCATGCCGCTGCGTCGAGGCGTTGGCTTGTCAGGACGTCGACGTCGAAGTTGTTTCTCGCAAGATGGCGGACAGCAGCGATTGTTCCACCAAACGACGCAGACCCCAAGAGCACAGACGTGCGCTTATTCGAGATTTTCACGACACCAGTCTTCAAACTTAATTGGTTCGCCCAAGAGGCGGTTTCTGGAAAAGCGCGGCTGCCCGCAAGGAATATCAAAGGTGCGGGCGGTTTCGATTAGCATCGCGCTTTAGCAGCGTCTACTTGGGTTGGCAATTATGGTAACCGTTCAACGCTAAATAGCCACAGAAATCAGCTCCATGAGGGTGGCAGGAACTGTTCACCGATCCCGATTGCCGGAATATATGTTTCCACACAGAAACTTGAGGGGGCCGGCTTCGGTCGGAACGACGCGGAGGCCAACGCCTGCATTCAAGTCGACCGGGGTGGTCGATGCGCGACCTGGATGCTCGGGCCCTCCGAAGCGGTGAACCGATACGTCGATGGAGCTTATGCAACGCTAAAATAATTGTGACGCCCTAATTTAATTAATATTAAAAGTGGGTCTTGCGCGAATGGGTGATAGGCGAGACTGACGAGCGGGCGCCGACCAACACGCCGGATTGCGCTCGCCGGCTAATAAGCCGGCAACACAGCGTCGACCTGACGGCTGTCTTTCCTGACGATAATGATCGACCCGTTGCGGGTCGCAAATCTGGCTCCGAGCAGTTTGGGCACTTTTTCGGTGAGGGACGAGGGCAGGGGGATCGTCCCCCCGCTGATGGGATCGCCGACATTGATCGCCGGTGTCGGTGCGCCGCTTGCGGGCGCGGGCTTGACGTATTCACGGATGATCTGGATTTCCTCGCGCGACAGGTTCAGTGCGGCCTGGTCGGTGCGTGCTTCGATTCCGGCCTTGCCCGTGTCGGCCGCCGGATCTGCCGCTGGCTTGTTTTGGCCGGCCTCCCGTTGCGCCGTTTCCTGTCTGGCCTTCTCCGCGCGCTCGAGTTTTTCCAATCGCTCGCTGAGCGATCCAACTTCTCGATTGAGCCTGGCGATGTCCGTCTTGAGTGCTTTGGTCTGTCCAAGAGCGATCACTGCGGCCGCGCACGCCACGAATGCGAAAAAGCTGAGGAATGCCGATACGGCGCCGCCCATCCGTCCAGCAGTTCGCTTGCGTATCAGACCTGCGTTGTTCTGCTCCCTATGACGTTTCCACGCGTCGGCGACCGTCGTTGTCCAGGCCTTGAGTACGGCAAAGAAGCGTGTTTGCCGGAACGGCCTTCGACCCGAATCCTGTCGTATCGATCGCAAATCTGGCGCAGCAACGAAGACGGAATAATTCTGATCTGCGGCAACTGATGATCTGATCTCGTCGGGACGATCCTCTGCGCTCGAATGCCGCTCGCCGATCACAGAGCTCCCGATCCGGTCAGATACTCCCGGATCGGTCATTGCCTCGGTGTCAAGGCTGTCCCGTTCAGGGAAAGCCGCGCCCGGAAATGTTGGGGAATCCGTCGGGAAACTGCCGCCCCCCAGTGATTGCAGCAGGGAGCGTCCGGCATCCGTGATGTGCAGCCAGCCATTGTTCCGGAAGACCAGACCAGACGCGAAAATATCGATGTCAGCAATTTCAGGGAGGAGCTTCAGGTGTTCGGTCTGGATCGGGCTCGGCGCAAATGCACCGGCATCACGCGCGATCTGGTCAAGCGTTGCCCGGCCGTCAGGGCTATGGGCCAACACGTTCAAGACCTCAAGCCTAAGCCTCATCTTTCACTCCCGCAGTCCGTCCTGTCGCACAGCCACAAAGGGCTCGGAGCTCGGGCGGACTGAACACGAAGCCGGATTGATTTGGACATGCGGGCGGTGGCCTCAAGCCACGGCACGCCGCTTTTTCCGGGTCTTGGAGCGCTGCGTCTCCTCTTCCTCGTCCTCTCCGCCATCGGTCGCAGTGCCGTCCGACATGGCCAGCAGGTTGTGCTTCATGGCGAGAAGAGCGTCCGACGCGGCTTCCAGCTGCTTCCGTTCGATCCCGTTGACGATCGTGGCGTTGAACTTGTCGGTTTCCTTCCTGAGCTTCTCGAGGAAGCCTCGCGCCTGCTTGGTGACATAGACACGCTTGACCCGTCGATCGACCGGATCGGCCTGGCGGATCACGAAGCCCGAGGACTCCAGCCGGTCGATCAGATTTCCGACGGCGACCTTGCCAACATCGAGCTCATTGGCGAGTTGAACCTGGGGGAGGCCGTCCTTGCGCGAAATGAATGCCAGCACCCACCACTGCGAGCGGGTGATTCCGAGCGGCGCCAGGGCGCGGTCGAACATCATTCTCCTGAGCCGCGACACGTCGTGGATGAGATAGCCAAGCCGGAGATCCCAATCGGGCTGATCAACCATTGAGTTTCCCTTGAGGCGAGTCGGGGGACGGAGATCGATTAATACCATACACCAGCGTATTTTAAAGGGTCGGTCGCGAAACCGGCGCGAAATCGGCACCTGACCGCCATTGCTCGATTTACAAAAGAAGTACGCTAGTGTATTACTTGATCGAACGATCGCCTCCGGCGGACCGAGAAGCGATCGACCGCATAAAGAGATCAGGGAAGGAAGTCGCGCATGTTCGACGCTGCCGTCCTGAAGGGAAAGCGCATCCTCGTTACTGGCGGAGGAACAGGGCTCGGCAAGGAGATGTCGGTCGGATTCGCATCCCACGGCGCCCACGTCTACATCTGCGGGCGGCGAAAGGACATCCTGGATCAGGCTGCGCAGGAAATCCGCGCTCGATCGGGAGGAGAGGCGTCCGCGCTGCTCGCCAATGTGCGCGATCCCGACAGCATCGAAGCGTTGCTGGCCAGCATCTGGGCGGAGGGACCGCTTACCGGCCTGGTCAACAATGCCGCCGCCAACTTTCTGGCTCCAACCGAAAGCCTGTCGCCGCGCGGTTACGAGTCGGTCCGGTCGACGGTGATGGATGGCTCGTTCTACGCGTCGCTCGGCTGCGGGAAGCGGTGGATCGCTGCGGGCTTGCCGGGCGTGATCATCAGCAATCTCGTCACATGGGTATGGACCGGGTCTGCCTATGTCGTCCCGTCGGCGATGGCGAAGGCGGCCGTCCATGCCATGACCATGTCGCTCGCGGTCGAATGGGGACCGAAGGGCATTCGCGTCAATGCGATTGCGCCAGGACCGTTCCCGACCGAGGGCGCGTGGGACAAGCTCAATCCGCTGGCCGAGACTGGCGTCGGCGCGACGCAGACGGACGAGGTGCCGCTGCGTCGCTTCGGCAAGATGGACGAATTGCGCAATCTCCTGATCTTCCTGATGTCGGATGGCAGCAGCTACATCACCGGAGACACGATCAGTATCGATGGCGGGCATCATCTGGCGGCACCCTCGACGTTCGCCGGGCTTTCGAAGCTGTCGTCGGCCGACTGGCAGCGCGCACGCGAGGCGATCCAGGCCTCGGTGCAGAAGGAAAAGCAGGCGCGGTCGATTTGAGCTCCGGCGCGGAGCGATCTGCACTCAGCCAAAAAAGGACGAGTTGAATATGGGGTTGGCCATAACGACCAAGAGCTTCGACTGTACCATTGACGATGGTCTCGCGCATGTCGTCCTGGGCCGGCCCGAGCGCGGTAACCCGATCGACGGCGAGTTCTGTCGCGAATTCAGCCTGTGCGTCGCTGAGCTCAGCGAGCGGGCTGATGTGCGTGCGGTCCTGCTGTCGGCGCGCGGCCGTCTGTTCAGCGTCGGCGGCGACCTGATGTCACTTGTTAAGGAAGGCGACGCGCTGCCAAGAACAATCAAGACATGGACCGCTGATCTGCATGCGGCGATCGCCAGGATGGTCCGGATGCGGGCGCCTGTCATTGCGGCTGTGCACGGCAATGTCGCCGGTGGAAGTGTATCGCTGGTAGCCGCCGCTGACCTGGTCGTCATGGCGGAATCTGCACGGATTTCGGCTGCATTTTCCAGGATCGGATTCAGCCCCGACAGCGGGTCAACCACCACGGTGACGCGCCGGATCGGCGTGGCTCGTGCAAGGCGCTTTTTCCTGCTTGGCGAGACCTTCGATGCCGCGACGGCCTTGTCGCTGGGTCTCGTGGATTTCGTGGTTCCGGACGAAGCCGTGCAGTCCGAGGCTGCGCGGCTCGCGAAGGAGCTTGCCGCGGGCCCCACAGAAGCGCTTGGCGCGATCAAGCGGCTCTTCTGCCAGACGGCCGATCGGTCGTTTGAAAGCCAGCTCGAGGAGGAGGCGCAAACACTTGCCGCAATTTCGCGGACAGCGGATGCGCGTGAAGGCGTCAAGGCCTTCGTGGAGAAGCGGAAGCCCGTGTTTGTCGGATCCTGAATGGGCAGAACTGCCGCGCTCAGCGACCACCGTCAGCCACAAATCGTACTCTATATTAAGGTACACTTATAAACCATATAACCGAAGAACTCGGAACTTGGGCAGCACCGCAGGAGGGACAAATGACCGTGGCCGCTCTACGAGATCCGTCCCACGTGAGTTTTAGCGAAGCCGGCTATTGGCTGGACAAGACCGTGGATCAGCTTTTGAGCGAGGCCGCCGCGAAGGCGCCGGACAAGGTCGCGATTGTCGCCGACCGGGCTGATCGCGACGAGGCGCGTCGTTTCACCTACAGGGGCCTGGAGGAGCTCGCTGACCGTGCAGCGAGTTCGCTCGTCAGACTCGGCGTTGGCCGCGGCGACGTTGTCACCGTCCAACTGCCCAATTGGTGGGAGTTCGTCGTCACGGCGTTTGCATGCAGCAAGATTGGCGCGGTGATGAACCCCGTGATGCCGATCCTGCGGGAGCGCGAGCTGACCTACATCCTGAACTTCTGCCAGGCCAAGGTATTCATTGTCCCAAAGGCCTATCGCGGCTTCGACTACGCCGCGATGGCGCAAGGCATGCGCGCCGATCTCCCGCATCTCAGGCACGTGATCGTCGTCGACGGAGAGGGCAGCACCAGCTTTGAGCGCGTGCTGCTGTCGACGGAAACCGCCGACCTTCCAGCCGGCCTTGAGCCAGACGATATGGCTGTTCTGATGTTCACTTCGGGCACGACGGGTGAACCGAAGGGTGTCATGCACACGTCGAACTCGTTGATTGCCTGTTGTAAGGCGCTCACGGGAAGGTTTGGCCTCGATTCGGCAGATGTTCTGCTGGTGGCCTCGCCGGTCGGCCACATGACGGGCTACGCTGCCGTCGTGCTGCTCTCGGTTTATCTCGGAGGCACGATGATCCTTCAGGACGTCTGGGAGGCCAGGCATGGCGTCGGCCTGATGGCCAACGAAAGCGTCACCTACACCGCCGCCTCGACGCCGTTCCTCGGCGACATCTGCGACGCGGTGAAGGCCGGCGCGCCGTATCCGAAAAGCCTGCGTTCCTTCCTGTGCGGCGGTGCGCCGATCCCGTCGGTCCTGATCCAGCGCGCGGCCGACGAACTCGGCCTCACGGTGTGCTCGCTTTGGGGCATGACCGAAGTCCTGTCGGGCACGTTGACCGAGCCTGCCCGCGCGGCCGAGAAATCCGCGAGCACGGACGGACGGGCGCTGGATGGGATGGAAATAAGGATCGTCGACCCCGCAGGGAGCCCGGTCGAGGAGGGGCAGTCCGGGCGATTGCTCGTTCGCGGCGCGCAGATGTTCAAGGGATACTACAAGCGGCCCGAACTGCCGACCTTCGACAAGGATGGATGGTTCGATTCCGGTGATCTCGCCTATATGGACAAGGATGGCTACATCCGCATCTCGGGTCGCGTGAAGGATATCCTGATCAGGGGCGGGGAGAACGTGCCCGTCGTCGAGATCGAGAACCTGCTCTACAAGCATCCGGCCGTCGCGGCCGTCGCAGTGGTCGGATTTCCGGACGCCCGGCTTGGCGAGCGGGGCTGCGCCTTTATCGTTGCCCGAACTGGGTGCACGATCGATCTGGCGGCGGTGCAGGCGTATCTCGGTGAAGCGAAGATGGCAAAGCAGTTCTGGCCCGAGCGCGTCGAGGTCGTGGCGGAGCTGCCGCGCACAGCCAGCGGCAAGATCCAGAAGTTCAAACTGCGCGAACTTGCCGCCGCGCTTGCCGACGCAAAGTAGGTCACTGATCGGAATAGGTCGGGTCCCGCCGCTCGCGGAATGCGGCGACGGCTTCAGCGTGATCATGCGTCTCCAGCAGAATGACCTGCTGGCGATCCTCCATCATCAGCGCGGCGTCGAGGCTCGGCGCGTCGATTAGCACGTTGAGCGCCTGTTTCGTCATCCGCAACCCAAGCGGAGATACTCGCAGCATTTCAGCGGCAAATTGGAGGCCCTTTGCGAGCAGTCCATCGGCAGGCGCGATATCGCTGACCAATCCGATCGCTTTCGCGCGCTCCGCCTCGAGGAAGCGCCCCGTCAGCAGCAGTTCGGATGTGACGGATAGCCCGACAAGTCGCGGCAGGAGATAGCCCGAACCCATATCGCAACCACCGACGCCGATGCGAATATAGGCGGCATTCATGCGCGCATCCGGTGCGGCGAAGCGGACGTCGCAGGCGAGCAGGAAGGAAAAGCCGGCACCGCAAGCCGCGCCATGAACGAGGCCGATAATCGGCTGTGGACACGATCGCATCAGGCGGATCACGCCGGAGTAGTGCTGCTGCATCTTGAGTTGGCGCTGCGGCCGCCCCTTGCCGGGCGTGGCGAATGCGTCCGATCCCAACTCGGCGCCCGCGGAGAATGCGGGTCCGTTGCCCCGCAGGATCACGACCCGCGTTGCCGGCCGATCATTGAGCCCCGTGAAATACGCGGTCAGTTCTGCGATCATGTCAGGTGAGACCGCGTTGAGTTGCGCGGGACGGTTCAGGGTCAAGATATCGATCGCACCGCGGGTCTCGATCGAGATGGTGCCTGGTTCGGTCATGGTGCGCTTCCATCCGTTGTTGCGGTTGATGGAAATAGTAATATAGTGTACGATAATTGAGCGCAATGCCTGCAGCGACAGCCGCCAGGACTTCAGGGAGCCAGGAGATGCCATATCAGACCGTGTTCAGGCCGGATCTGTTCAGGGGCCGGACCGTCATCGTAACCGGCGGCGGCAGCGGGATCGGGCGCTGCACGGCTCACGAACTCGCCGCACTCGGCGCGAACGTCGCGATCCTGGGCAGAACCATCGACAAGCTTGCCGAAGTGCAGCGGGAGATCGAGGAGGACGGCGGTCAGGCAATGAGCCATGTCTGCGACATCCGTGACGAGACGATGGTTGTTGGCGCCGTTGATGCGGTGTTGGCAAGATTTGGCCGTATCGATGGATTGGTGAACAATGCCGGTGGCCAGTTTCGTGCGCCGCTGAAGGCCATCTCGACCAGGGGGTTCGAGGCCGTGGTGCGCAACAATCTGACTGGCGGCTTCATCTTCATGCGCGAGGTCTATAACCGCTGGATGGAGGCGAATGGCGGTGCCATCGTCAATATCATCGCCGACATCTGGCACGGTTGGCCTGAATTTGGCCACTCGGCCGCTGCCCGCGGCGGCATGCTGACATTGACGGAGACGGCTGCCTGCGAATGGTCGGCGTCGGGCGTCCGGGTCAATGCGGTCGCTCCCGGCGGCATCGTATCGAGCGGCTTTGATACGTATACTCCGGAGATGCAGAAGAAGCTCCATGACTTCACCGAGCGCGTGCCGCTGCAACGCTTCGGGACCGAGGCAGAGATATCGGCCGCCATCACCTATCTTCTTTCACCGGCGGCGGCCTATATCACCGGCTCCTGCCTGCGTGTCGATGGCGGAACGCCGAATGCCCGCACCACCTGGAAGCTCGAGCCGCACAGCCGCAGCACGCCGTACGAAGGCTTCCATCGCGCCAAGGTTCCGGAGGTGATGAAGCGCAAGGCCAGCGCGTAACAGGCCGTCGCTCAATCCACTGCGATCATCAGCTTGCCGCGGTTCTCGCCACGGTAGAGCTGGGCGATGGCGCCGGGGGCGTGCTCCAGGCCCGGCAGGATCTCCTCGTCATGGACGATCTTGCCGGCGAGCGCGAGCTCGGCGAGGCGCGCTGCCGCCGTTTCGAACTCGGCGAGATGATCGAAGATGATGAAGCCGGACCAGCGCAGGCGCCGAGTGAGAATTTCGCGCTCGGGGCGCGGACCGGTCGGAACCGGAGACCAGGATGTGTTCGCCGCCGTGCCGCACTGAATCACCCGGCCACCCAAGCGCATCGTTCGAATGGCGGCATCGGCGATCGGACCGCCCGTGTTATCGAAGAAGATGTCATTGCCGTCCGGGCACGCAGCGCGGATGGCTCCAGCAAGGTCGGAGGCCTCCCGGTAGTTGATCATGTCCTGATAGCCATAGCGGGCTTTCGCCAGCGCAACCTTGTCGGCAGAACTTGTCAACCCGACGGCGCGGCAGCCCGCGATCCTTGCGAGCTGGCCGACAAAGCTTCCCACGCTGCCGGCTGCCGTCGACACCAGCACATGCTCGCCCGCTTTCGGGTCGCCCAGGCCGTGAAAGGCAAGGTAAGCCGTGATGCCATTCATTCCGAGCACGCTCAGATTGGCGCTCAGCGGGAGAGGCGATGCAGCGACGCGGCGGAGGACCGATTGCGGAGCCGTGACGCAATAGCGCTGCCAGCCAAACCATCCGTAGACGTGCTCGCCGGGCCTGAATTCCGGCACGTTGCTCTCGAGAATCTCGCCGACCGCAAGCGCGCGCATGGGCGTGTCGAGCGGGACGGGCGCGCTGTAATTCCCTTCATCGTTAGCCCATCCGCGTTGTGCCGGATCAACCGAGAGGTACCGATTTGCGATCAGGATCTCGCCCTTGCCGGGCGCGGCGACCGGTTCCGTCACCAGCGAAAAGTGCTCCGCTTGCGGGATCCCCCGCGGCCTGGCCACGAGCCGGACCTGCCGGTTCTCACGAAAGGTCATGACGATCTCCATAAATAGTACACTTGTGTACGATTGCACGGTACGATAGAAAGTGGTTGGGAGACAAGGACGTTGTGGCGGCTCGGGCCGCCAGAAATCAAACAAGAGGCGCACAAAATGGCCGGGCTCTTCTTCGAGCAATTTTCGGTTGGGCAGACATTCATCCACGAGATCAGGCGCACCGTAACAGACATGGACAACATCCTGTTCTCGTCGCTGACTTACAATCCGGCGGCGGTCCATATCGACCACGAATATGCCAAAGGGACCGAATTCGGAAAACCGTTGATGAACTCGATCTTCACGCTCGGACTGATCATTGGGCTGTCGGTTCAGGACACGACGCTGGGGACCACCGTCGGCAATCTGGGCATGGAGGACACGCGATTCCCGCGCCCGGTTTTTGCCGGCGACACGCTGCGGGCCGAGACCAAGGTTCTCGCTGTCAGGGAAAGCAAATCGCGTCCGACGCAGGGCATCGTGACGTTCGAGCATCGCGGCTTCAATCAGCGTGACGAGGAGGTAGTCTACTGTCGCAGGAACGGGCTGATGATGCGGAGGCTAACATGAGATTGCGATCGCTCCTCTTTGTGCCGGCCGACAGCGAACGCAAGTTCGCCAAGGCCGACCGGATCGGGGCCGACGCGCTGATCCTTGATCTCGAGGACTCGGTTGCGCCCGGTCGGAAGGACTTTGCTCGCGGTGCCGTGAAGAATCTGCTTGGCGGCGGTCCGAGGAACTGGGCGTTCCTGGTCCGGATCAACCCTTTTGGCACAGGGCTGACGCTGGAAGATCTGGCAGCGATCGTTCGTCCGGGTCTCGACGGCATCCTGATCCCGAAGGTCAACGGGATCGACGATGTCGATCTCGTCTCGCACTACGTCGACGCACTGGAAGTTGCCGCGGGCGTTTCGCCGGGGCACGTCAAGCTCCTGGTCGTCGCAACGGAGACGCCAGCGGCCATGATCGGCCTTAACGGCTACAACCGCGGGAACAAGCGGCTGGTGGCGCTGACCTGGGGCGCAGAAGACCTGGGCGCGGCGTTGGGCGCGCTGACCAACAAGGAGCCGGACGGCGCCTGGACGTTCCCCTATCAGGTGGCGCGCGCGCAATGCCTGTTCGCGGCCGGAGCCGCCGGCGCCGCGGCGCTGGACACGCTTTACGCCGATTTCAGGGACCAGGATGGCCTCGCCGAAAGCTGCCGGATCGCGCGCCGGGACGGCTTTGTCGGAAAGATTGCGATCCATCCGGATCAGGTCGCCACCATCAACGCCTGCTTCACGCCGTCGGATGCCGATCTTGCGCATGCGCGTCGGATCGTGGCGACCTTCGCTGCCACGCCGGATGTCGGCACGGTCGGGATCGACGGGAAGATGTACGACATTCCGCATCTGGTGGCTGCAAGGAGGACCTTGGCGTCAGTCGGGGAGGTCGTTTGAATGGACAGATCGTTCGCAAACCAGGTCGACGTTCCGGAAGACCACGCCGCGATCCGCGAAGGCGTTCGTGCAGTCGTGACGCGCTTTGACGATGAATATTGGCTGGAGCGGGACGAGGATGGTGTCTTCCCCCGCGAGTTCCACCGTGCAATGGCGGATGCCGGCTGGCTCGGCATCACGATGCCGGAAGAATATGGCGGCGCAGGCCTGGGGGTCGCCGAGGCCGCGATCATGATGCATGAGGTTGCAAGCCACGGCGGCGGCATGACCTCCGCGTCCGCGGTGCATATCAACCTGTTCGGGCCGCATCCGATCGTGGTGAAGGGAACCGACGACCAGAAGCGGCGCTGGGTGCCGCGACTGGTGTCGGGCGATGATCAATGCTGCTTCGGCTTCACAGAGCCCGATGCCGGGCTGAACACCACGCGCATCAAGACCTTCGCTGCGAAGGTGCCGGGCGGCTATCGCGTCCACGGGCAGAAGGTCTGGACCTCGACGGCGCAGGTCGCCAACAAGATCATGCTGCTGACGCGGACCACGAAGTTCGAGGACTGCAAGCGGCCGACAGACGGCATTACCATCTTCTACACCGACCTCGATCGCTCGAAGATCGAGGTGCACCGGATCCCGAAGATGGGCCGCAAGGCGGTGGATTCCAACGCCATCTTCATCGACGGTCTGTTCATTCCCGACGAGGATCGAATCGGTGAGGAAGGGAAGGGCTTCTCGTACATCCTTCACAGCCTCAACCCGGAGCGGATCCTGATCGCGGTGGAAGCCATCGGAATCGGACAGGACGCCCTGCGCCGGGCCACGCGCTACGCCAGGGAACGCGTCGTCTTCGACCGCCCGATCGGCCAGAACCAGGCGATCCAGCATCCTCTGGCTGAAAAATGGATGTATCTGGAGGCGGCGTGGCTGATGGCCATGCGCGCAGCCTGGCTCTACGACAGTGGAAAGCCCTGCGGCGCCGAAGCCAACAGCGCCAAGCTGCTCGGCGCCCGTGCCGGCCACGACGCTGCCTGGCAGGCCATCATGACCCATGGCGGTTTCGGCTATGCCAAGGAGTACCACGTCGAGCGGCTGTTCCGCGAAGTCTCGATCACCCGGCTCGCGCCGATCACCGAGCAATTGATCCTGAGCTTCATTGCCGAGAAAGTGCTCGATCTGCCGAAGAGCTACTGATCCAGATCGTCAGCCGCGACGGTGGATTGTTGTCTTGACGCGTTGTCTTGACGCGTTCTCTTCACGCGAACCGGTGCGCACTTCGCTCGAAGGCGCTCTAGAGGCTGCGCGAAATCAATTCTCGCATGATCTCCGATGTGCCGCCATAGATGCGCAGCACCCTCGCGTCGGCAAACAGGCGGCAGATCTCGTATTCGCGCATGAAGCCGTAGCCCCCGAAGAATTGCAGACATTGATCGACGAGCCGCCCGTGCATCTCGGTGACCCAGAGCTTTGCCGTCGAGGCGGCATAGGTCGTCAGCTCGCCGCGGACATGCTGGCTCAGGCACTGGTCGACAAAGGCCCAGCCGACGGCGAGGTCAGACTTGAGATCAGCCAGCCTGAACCGCGTGTTCTGAAAGGTTCCGATCGGCTGTCCGAAGGCCTTGCGCTCCTGGACGTAGGCCTTGGTGATGTCGAATGCCTTCTGTGCTGACGCAATCGAGTGGAGCGCGATGGTCAATCGCTCCTGCGGCAGCTCGCTCATCAGCGCCGCCATTGCGCCGCCTTCCGGGCCAAGCAGATTGCTGACGGGAACGCGGACCTGATCGAAGAACAATTCCGACGTGTCGGATGAGAGATGGCCGAGCTTGTCGAGGTTGCGGCCGTGACGGAAGCCCGCGCGGTCGGCCTCGACGAGGATCAGGCTCATGCCGCGTGAACCGCCATCCGGATTGGTGCGGGTCACCGCGATGACGAGGTCGCACGTCTGGCCGTTCGAGATGAAGGTCTTCTGGCCGGAGATGACGTACTCGTCGCCTTGGCGGACCGCACGGGTGCGGATACCCTGGAGATCGCTGCCGGTCCCCGGCTCGGTCATGGCGATCGCGCAGACGGTCTGGCCTGAGACCAAACGCGGTAGCCATTTTTTCTTCTGCTCCTCCGTGCCGTAGCTCAGCAGATAACCGCAGCAGACATCATTGTGGACAGAGAAGTCGGTCGCTGGACCCGCGAAGCCCGAATAAGCAAGCTCCTCGATGATGACGGCGTTATGCCGGAAGTCTCCGCCGATGCCGCCGTACTGCTCCGGCACCTGCGGGCAGAGCAGACCGGCCTGGCCGGCCGCCGGCCACAACGCGCGATCGATTATTCCGGCCTTCTCCCAGTCCTGGAAATGCGGTGCGATTTTCGCAGCGGCAAAACGGCGGACGCTGTCGCGCAGGAGCGCGTGCTCTTCGTCGAATACGGGTCGGTTGGGCAGCATGTCTGTCGGGCCGTTCAAGTGTCATCGCGTGAACTTGTGGAAGTCGGGATCACGTTTCTCATTGAATGCAGCGACGCCTTCCTTGGACTCCGGAGTATCGTAGAACAGCTTGACGGCATGGAGTGCAAAATTGCTGATGCCGCGAATATTGTCGGAATCGGCGTTGAACGACCGCTTGGCGAGCGCGATGGCGGTCGGTGAGCGCAGCGCGAGCTTGTCGGTCCAGTCCTTCACCGCGGCATCGAGCTGTGCGGCAGGGACGACCTTGTTGACGAGGCCCATCTCGCGCGCCTGTTCGGCGGTATAGCGTTCGTTGAGGAACCAGATCTCGCGCGCCTTCTTGTCACCGACGTGACGTGCCAGGAACGCCGTGCCCCACCCGGCGTCAACTGACCCGACCTTGGGGCCAACCTGGCCGAATTGCGCGGTATCGGCCGCAATGGTCAGGTCGCACAGCGTAGCGAGCACATTGCCGCCGCCGATGGCAAAACCGTTGACCCGGGCGATCACTGGTTTCGGGACGTCGCGGATCAGGCCCTGGATCTCGTCGATCGGCAGGCCCACCACGCCGCGGCCGTCATACTGACCCTCATGCGCGGATTGATCGCCGCCAGTGCAGAAGGCCTTGTCGCCAGCGCCGGTCAGCACGATGCTCGCGACGTTGCGATCGTTGCCGGCGAGCTGGAAGGCCTGGATGAGTTCCTCGAGCGTCTGTCCACGGAAGGCATTGTAGACCTTGGGCCGGTTGATGATGATCCAGGCGGCGCGGTCGCGCACTTCGTAGACGACGTCGGTGAACTGTTTCGGATCGGTCATGGCGTTTCCTCGCGCGAGTTAGATCATGTTCATTCCGCCGGAGACGGAAATGGTTTGTCCGGTGATGAATTTTCCGTCGTCGGAGGCAAGCATTGCGACGATCCCGCCGTAGTCATCCGGCTCGCCCATGCGCTTGAGCGGGATGCCCCTGACCATCGCGTCCTTCCACTTCACGGCGTGCTCGCCTTCGCCAAGGACCGCCGCCATCATCGGTGTGTTGGTCGGGCCGGGGCAGACGGCGTTGAGCAGTACGTTCTTGCGGGCCAGCTCTCGCGCCAGCGATTTGGTGAACGAGATCAACCCTCCCTTGCAGGCAGAGTAGACGGCCTCGTCGCTGGTACCGACGCGTGCGGCGTCGGAGGCGATGTTGACGATGCGGCCGCCGCCGCGCTCGGCCATCAACGGCGCGATCGCCCTGTGAGTATTGAGCGGCCCGTAGAGATTGATGCGGATGATCTTGTCCCAGAGTTCCCTGTCGGTCTTCAGGAATGGCATCGGGCGATCCCAGCCGGCGTTGTTGACGAGGAGCCAGATCGGACCGAGCTCGGCTTCGACCCTGGCAACGGCCTCGCCGACGGAGGCGGCGTCTCCGACATCGACCGCATAGGTCTTGATCACCGCCTGCGGCGCGAGTCTGGCGGTCTCTTCGCCGCCTTGCGGGTTGATGTCGAAGATGGCGACCTTGCAGCCTTCTTCTGCCAGACGGAGCGTCAATCCGCGGCCAATGCCTTGTCCGCCGCCGGTCACGACGGCAACTCTTCCCGATAGGCCCTTCAACGCTGATCTCCCTTGTCGTTGGTCGTTCCTTGGCTTTTCCGCCGACCCTCGATGTCTCGAATGCGGACGGACGTCTATGAGGCCGCGCCGTTCTTCTGGATGTCAAATCCGCGCTGCGAGTACATCTGTCGTGCAATGATCGTCTTCATGATCTCGATCGAGCCGCCGGCGATCTTGACGATCCGCGCATCCGCATAGGCCCGCGCGATCGGATATTCCCACATGTAGCCCCAGCCGCCGAACAGTTGCAGGCATTCGTCGACCGTTTCGCAGTGCAGCTCGGAGGTAAACATCTTGGCCATCGCCGCGTCGACTGGATCGAGCTTGCCTTCCATGAAGAGTGCGATGCACTTGTCGGTAAAGACGCGGGCGACGGTCGCTTTGGTCTTGAGATCAGCCAGCTTGAACTGGGTATTCTGAAAATTGGCAAGCTTTTGGCCGAACGCGCTTCGCTCGGAGGTATACTGGAGCGTCCAGTCGATGACGGTCTCGGCGACAGTTGCAGACCGGATCGCCTGCGCCAGCCGTTCCTGGGACAGTTTGGTCATCATCTGGGCAAATCCCTTGCCCTCCTTACCCAGCAAATTGCCCGCGGGAATCCTGACATTGTCGAAGAACAGCTCCGAAGTGTCTTGCGCCTTCATGCCGAGCTTTTCCAGATTTCGACCACGCTTGAAACCGGGGCGATCGCTTTCGACGATGAACAGCGTCACGCCCTTGGCGCCGGCATGGCTGTCGGTCTTGGTCGCCAGAACGATGAAATCGCAGAGCTGACCGTTGGAGATAAAGACCTTCTGGCCGTTCACGACGAACTCGTCACCGTCGCGCACGGCGCGCGTCCGGATCGCCTTGAGGTCGCTGCCGGCGTGGGGTTCGGTCATGCCGAGCGAGCCGATCGCTTCGCCGGAAACCATCCGGGGGAGCCATTTGCGCTTCTGCTCCTCGGTGCCGAAGGACAAGATATAGGTCGCAACCAGGTCGGTATGAATCAAAAAGCCTGGTCCGCTGGCGCCCGACCGCCAGAGTTCCTCGAAGACGACGACGTCAAATAGGTAATCCAGCCCCATGCCGCCATACTCCTCGGGCACGGTGCAGCACAGCAGGCCGGCGGACCCGGCCTTCAGCCACAGCTCCCGGGGGACGATGCCGTCCTCCTCCCACTTGGCGTGGAATGGCACGATCTCGCGCTCGACAAAGCGCCGGACCGTTTCCCGGAAAATCTGATGTTCCTCGCGAAAGATCGTGCGCTCGATCATTGTCAAAACGCGCCCCGTCTGATTTAGTTCGCTAGTGTACCGTATTCTATTTGCGTATACAACTCGAGACGATATCAAGGCAAGCGATAATAGTACACAAGCGCACTGTTATGGGCGCGAGGGAGGGAACCATGGCGATCGGACCGGAGCTGAAGCAATTTCGGATCGAAGTATCGGGAAACGGCGTCGTGCACCTCATCTTCGACATGCCTGGCCGATCGGTGAACGTGTTTTCCAACGCCGCGATCGAGGAAATTGGCCGGTTTGCGGATTGGCTCAAGGCGAGCGATATGGCCGGCGTCGTGATCCGATCCGGCAAATCGTCGGCCTTTTGCGCGGGGGCCGACCTGGCCGAGCTGGAGACGGCCTACGACATGATCATGGCGGCGCCGGCCGTCGACCGCGATCGCCTGGCCTTCGAGCATTTCTTTCGACTGAGCCATGGCTTGCGCAGGCTCGAGACGGCCGGCAAACCGATCGCGGTGGCGATCGCGGGCCTGGCCTTGGGGGGTGGTTGCGAGTTTGCGCTTGCGGCGCATCACAGGGTCCTCGCGGATCACCGGCAGGCGACGTTCGGTCTACCGGAATCGCTCGTCGGATTGTTGCCGGGCGGCGGTGGAACACAGCGGCTGCCGCGCCTGATCGGAATCCAGGCCGCGCTGCCGGTGCTGCTGGAGGGCGCGCGGATCGGGGGGCAGGCCGCGACAACAATCGGTCTTGCACACGAACTGGTGCCGCCAGGCGAAGAGATTGACGCCGCCGAGCGCTGGGTGTTGTCGCGTGCGCAGGCTGTGCAGCCCTGGGATCGCCCGGATTGGCAAGCCGGCGAGGCACCGCACGTCGCCGCCGTCGTTGCAGAGAGCCGAAGCAAGATGCTCGCCGAGACACTAGGGCATTACCCGGCACCATCAGCCATTCTTGATTGCGTCGAGCAGGGATTTTCGCAGGACTTCGATACCGCAATCCGGACCGAGATGCAGATCTTTGCGAAACTGATCCAGAGGCGAGAGCCTCGCAACATGATCAGAACGTTGTTTCTCGGCCGGCTCGACCACGAGCGGCTGAAAAGGAACGGAATGAATCCAAAGGTCACGGAAGCCGTCGGCGCTGTCTCGAACGCGCTCGGCGTCCAATCCGAGCGGGGCAAGGAACTTTCCGATGCGTTTTGCCGGGCAGGGTTTCGCGTCGACGCCGCGTCTCGAGCCGAGTTCGACGGTCATGTCGCGGGCGCAGTCTACTGGATTGATGACGAGCCGACGAGCTGGGGCAAGGAGCTGCTGCGGGCGCGGCTTGCGAATGCGGATGCCGCGGCCGCTGTCTGGCGATCGCAACTCGACGAGCCGGAGCGTCGGGCCGCGGACTATCTCCTGGTCACGCAGGCAGGGTTTCCCGCCTATCTCGGCGGCCTATTCGCCGCAGGACTGACCTGATCGACGGAGCAATAGGAGAGAAGTCGTGGCAAAACCTCTTGACGGTATCAAGGTTCTCGATCTTTCGAAGGTGCTCGCCGGTCCGCTCTGCGCGCAATATCTCGGTGATCTTGGCGCCGAGGTCATCAAGGTCGAAGCGGTGGGGCAGGGGGATGAGACACGGGGATGGCCGCCGTTTCCTGCGCCGGGTCTCGGCACGGTGTTTCTCAGCGCCAATCGCAACAAGCGCAGCATCGCGATCAACCTGAAGTCCGAAAAGGGACGCAGGCTGGTGCAAGAGCTCGCGAAATCCGCCGATGTCGCGATCGAGAGCTTCGGCACGGGCGTCGCCGAGCGGCTCGGCATCGACGCTGCGAGCCTTTGCGCACTCAACGACCGCTTGGTCCATTGCAGCATCTCGGGCTTCGGCCGGACCGGACCTCTCAGGAATTCGCCGGGCTATGACGTGATCCTGCAGGCTTTCAGCGGCATCATGTCGATGACGGGGGACGAAGGCGGCGGCTATATCCGCAGCCCGATCTCTCCGATCGATCAGATGACCGGCGTGCACGCTTTCAGCGGCATACTTGCCGGCCTGCTGGCGCGCGAGAGATCGGGCAAGGGCACGGCGATCCAGGTGTCGCTGTTCGACACCGCGCTCGGGCTCTTGGGCTACAACCTCCAGACCTTCTGGGAGCGGGGAACGCAACCGGCCAAATGCGGCTCCAGTCATGAATCGTTATGCCCTTACCAGGCCTTCGAAGCCGCGGATGGGCCGATCATGATCGGGGTTGCGAATGACAATCTCTGGCGCAAGTTCTGTGGCGTCGCAGGCCTTGGTGAGGTCATGGACGACCCAAGGTTTCGGACCAATGCAGATCGGGTTAGGCACCGCGACGAAACGCTGTGCCATGTGCAAGCCGTGATCGCAGCCAATACCGTCGCGCACTGGAATGCAGTGCTGAACGAGGTCGGCATTCCCTGCTCGCCGATCAATACGCTCGCCCAGCTGCTCGATCACCCGCACACCAGGGCGGACCAGCTCATCATGCAGTACGATCATCTCTCGGCTGGTCGTCTGAATTGTGTCGGCCACCCCGTCACGTTTGTCGGCGAAGAGCGCGACCCGGGCTTGCCGCCGCCGATGCTGGGGGAACATACCGACGATGTCCTGATGGAAATGGGCCTGTCTGCCGCGAGCATCGCCGAATTGCGTCGCGAGGAGATCGTTGGCTGATCGGCGGAACGATCCGGTGGCCCCACGTCGGACCGAGCTGTCGTTCTGGCCTGCCGAGCCGAGGCTCGACAAATACGGGTGCGATTTGAGCGCTACTCTTCGAGCAGCTTCCAGGACGTCTTCTCGAAGATCGCCATCCGCAAGCGGCGATAGGGGGAATAGTTCTCCTTCGAATTCGTCAGCTCGATTCCCGGAAGCAGCATGCCGACCCGCTCCTTGTTGAAGCTCGTCGCCTGAGCCAGCAGATTCTCGCGCGTCAGGTTGTCGCCACATCGCCGCAAGCCCTTCGCAATGGCCTGGGCGTTGATGTAGCCGGACAAGGCGATGAAATCGTTCGGGCTGTCGTTCGGCGCCCATTTCTTCATGAAGGCGACGTAATCCTTCACCTCGGGGTCATCGGCCCAGGCTGGATCGCTGGCCTGCTTGGCGAACTGGGTCGTGTAGGCGCCCTGGACGTTTTCGAGCCCCGCCGGCGTCAACACGCCCTGGATCGAATTGACCGGACTGGCCAGGAACTGGACCGGTTTCCAGTTGAGCTCGTTGGCCTTCTTGATCGCCTGAGCGGCAAATTTCGGTGTCGCGAAGTAGATCAACGTGTCGGCGCCTGACGCCTTGAGCTTGAGCACCTCGGAGTCAACCGTGGGGGAGCTGAGCTCATAGCTTGCTTCCGCCACGATCTTCGCTGTGTTCTCGGGGCCCAGGCCCGCCTTGAGGCCGGTGAGGTAGTCCTTGCCGTAGTCGTCGTTCTGGTAGAGCACGGCGATCTTCGCGTTGGGCATTTTCTGGACAATGAACTTGCCGAATGTCGCTCCCTCCATCTCGAAGGGCGGATAGAACGGGACGGTCCAGGGAAAATTCTGCGGATCATTGAAGCGGCGTCCGCCCGCAGAGATGAAGACCTGAGGTACCTTGTTCTGGTTGAGATATTTTTGCACGGCGACGTTGGGCACGGTGCCGACCGTCCCGACTTCGGCCAGCACGCCGTCATCGTCAACGAGCTTGCGGGTTTGTTCGATGGCTTTCGGTGGACTGAACGCATTGTCCAGCGAGATCAGGTTGACCTTTCTTCCATTGATCCCGCCGCCTTCGTTCAGCATCTGGAAATAGCCGGCCATGACGCGGCCGTAGCTCGAGAAGGCGGACGCCGGTCCGCTATAGGGGACGGTCTGGCCGATCTTGATCTCGGTGTCGGTGACGCCTGGCCCATATTGCTTTTCGGCGGCGGCGGTCGCACCGCTGAGAATGAGAGCGGAAACGCCGATCAGTACCGGAATCCTCATGGTCTCTCCCTGTCGTTCAAGTCATGCTCTTATAAGAAGTACACGAGCATACCATATATTATCAAACGAAAATATCTGCGGGCACGTCATGACCGAATTTCTTCCTGAGTGCTGCGTTGCGGCGCGAAAACTCGGGCTCGCAGTCACGCGATGCGGCATCGCCATGCCTTGAACACGGTCCGGATTGTGCTAAAGATAGTACATAAGCGTACTAATTGCGCCGCCGATCATCGGGCGGTGAGAGGGAGGGTCCATGGCTGCCTCGGGTGCAACGGCGCTGGCTGCGCTCAGGATTGGCGGACGCGTGGCGTTCGAGCGCCTGGTGCGGCCGAAGGCCCGCCGCGCGGAAGATGTCCCGTGCTCGCCCGATGCCATTACGCCGGAATGGTTGACCGCCGTACTCTGCCAAAGGACTCCAGGCGCGGTCGTGACCAGCGTTGTGGTGAAGCCTGCGAGCGCGGGCACTCATGAGCGTCATCAGTTGATCGTTCGCTACAACGAGGCCGGACAGCGTGCGGGCCTCCCGCAATCGATGTTCACGAAGTCACTGCCCAGCGTCGTCACGCGCATGATCGGCGGCTTCAACGGCACGGCGCGGGTCGAAGGCCGCTTCTACATGCAATTGCGGCCGCAGCTCGGGATCGAGGCGCCGATCGGTTATCACGCCGCGTCGGATCGCCAGACCTACGCCGCGATCCTCCTGCTCGAAGACATGGTCGCGACGAAGTCGGCGACGTTTTGTAACTACAAGACTTATGTGTCGCGCGAGACAGCGGAGGACATGGTCGATGTTCTGGCTGCGTTGCACGCGCGCTTCTACGACAATGGAGAGCTTGCAGAACGTTATCCCTGGGTCGCCAGCTATCCGCGCTGGTTCACCATCGGCGCGGAAAAGATGAGCCTCGAACACTATACCCGGAAGGCTTTCGACGCAGCAGGGCATATCATTCCCAGGAGTGTGCTGGCGCAGCGTGAGGCGGTCTGGCCCGCTGCCATGCAGGCCCTTGTCGTCCACGACAGCGAGCCACAGGGTTTAATCCATTCCGACGTGCATATCGGCAATTGGTATCGCACAGGCGCGGGCAAGATGGGCTTGTGCGATTGGCAATGCCTTGCCCGTGGTCACTGGTCGCGGGACTTTTCCTATGCTGTAACGGCGGCCCTGACTCCGGATGACCGCCGCAACTGGGAGAAGGATCTGCTCCGTCGCTATCTCGATCGGTTCGCCGGATTGACGGGGACGAAGCCGGACTTTGACAGGAGTTTTTTGCATTACCGGCAGCAGATGGTGCACGCACTCCTGATGTGGACGATCACCTTGTGCCACTCACCGCTGTTGCCGGCCATGCAGCCTGAGGAGACGACGCTGGCAATGATGGAACGCATCTCGACGGCAATGGCCGATCTGGACACGCTCCGCAGCTGATCGTCCGGCCGGCACGGGCCCCGAGTGCACATCGAAGCCCTTTAAGCTGAAACCACAGCACGGTGTCCTGTGACTAGCGAGGTGAGGGAAAATGGCGGTAACCGAATCAAATCGTCGAATACCGACATTCGACGGCAAGTCGATCAATCTGTATCGATGGAACGGAGATCTGCCGGTACGAGGAATCGTTCAGATCGCTCACGGCATGGGCGAGCATCCACTCAGATATCGGGCAATCGCCGACACTTTGGCCAGGAAGGGCTTCGTCGTATATGCCAACGATCATCGCGGTCACGGGCAATCTGCTGCGGATGCCGGCGAACTCGGGGAATTCGGTACCGGTGGTTTCCCTGCTGTCGTTGAGGACATGGTCCAGGTGAGCAGGGCCGCGCGCGCCGAGGTAACCGGCGCACCGCTCATCTTGCTCGGACACAGCATGGGATCTTTCGCCGCTCAACTCTACATCCTCGACAACAGCAATCTGCTCGACGGTGTTGCGCTCTCCGGTTCGGCGGCGCTGGATTTGCTCGGTGCGGCAGCCGCCACCGGGCGTTGGAAGTTGCAGGACCTCAACGCCGCTTTCGAGCCGGCCCGTACTCCATTTGACTGGCTGAGCCGCGACGCGTCGGAGGTCGACGCCTATATTTCAGACCCTCTTTGCGGCTTTAACGTCAGCGAAGGGTCCTATGCGTCGCTCTTCTCGATCGTCCCGAGGCTCGCCAGCTTGCTCGAGCTCGACCGTATCCGCAAGGAACTCCCGGTCTTTCTGTTTGCCGGCGACCGCGATCCCGTGAACTCGAATCTCGCGTGGTTCCATCCCCTCATCGAACGCTATCGTGAAGCCGGTCTGCGGGATGTTTCTTCTCACATTTTTGGCGGCGCGCACCACGAAGTCCTGAATGAGACCAACCGATCCGAGGTATTCGCGGTCCTGCAGGCCTGGATCGATCGCGTCGCGGGCTCCTCCAGGCCTACAGGCGGGTGAGACGGGACTGCCAGCTCGTTTGCACGCGTCGGGTTCGCAGCCGGGGCGAAGCCTCGTCGTGACGGATGCACTGCATCCGCCACGACGACCGCATTATTCCGCCGAGATGGGATCGCCAGACAGGGCCCAGCTCGTTCCGTCAAACTTGGCAATGCGAAGGCTCTTGAATGGCGTGTAGTCGCCGGGCGCCGTGCTGATCGAAATGCCGGGGAGCATCAGGGGCATCCGCGTGCCGTGAAGCAGGGTTGCCTGATGGACGAGATTTTCCCGCGTTAGCTCGTCCCCACATTGCTTGAGCAGAGCCGCCACCGCGTTGACATTCATATAGGCGACGAGGACCGAGTAATCGTCGGGATTGGCTGACGGCGCGTACTTCTTCAGGAAGGCCTTGTAGGTCCTGATTTCCTCGTCGTTTGCCCAGGCGGGATCGCCTGGCTGCTTGAGGAACTGGGTGGTGACCAATCCCTTCGAGGCCTCGAGGCCCGCCGGCTTCAGGACGGTGTCCACCGACGCGGTCGAACCGCCGATGACGTGGAGGGGGCTCCAGTCGAGCTCGTGGACCTTGCGGATCGATTGCGCGGCAGCCTTTGCGGAGGACTGCTCGATCAGCGTGTCGACGCCTGCCGCCTTGAGCTGGACGATCTGGGAATCGATCGTCGGGTCGGTCAGTTCGTAGGAGGCCTCGGCGATGATCTGCGAGGCTTTCGGCCCGAGGCCGGCCTTCAGGCCCTTGACGTAGTCGCGTCCGAAATCGTCGTTCTGGAACAGGATCCCGATCTTCGCATCCGGCCGCTTGGCCAGGATATATTTTGCGATCACCCGGCCTTCGGTCTCGAAGTCGGGGTAGAGCGGCACGGTCCACGGAAACGTCTTCGGATCATTGAAGCGGCGCCCGCCTGCGGTGATGAAGAGCTGGGGCACCTGCTTGGAGTTGAGATATTTCTGGATGGCGACGTTTGGAACGGTGCCGATGGTGCCGACCTCGGCAAGCACGCCGACATCCTCGATCAGCTTGCGCGATTGCTCTACCGCCTTCGGCGCACTGTAGGCGTTGTCGAGCTGGGTGAAGTTGATCTTGCGCCCGTTGATGCCGCCTTGCTCATTGAGCATGTCGAAGAAGCCGACAACGGCGCGACCGGCTCCGGCGCCGAAGGCCGACGCCGGTCCGCTGAGCGGCGTCGACTGCCCGAGCTTGATCTCGGTGTCGCTTGCTCCCGGACTGTAGTCTTTCTGCGCCCAGGCCGGCGCTGCCGCAAAAGCGACCGACAGGGCGAGCGCGCCCGCAATTCGAACGATGATCCCGACCAAAGTGCTTCCTCCCGTTATTTGTCCTGTGATCTTCATCGCAGCAGCTCTCGGGCAATAACCATGCGCTGGATCTGGTTGGTGCCCTCGAAGATCTGCGTCAGCTTGGCGTCGCGCATCATGCGTTCGACGGGGTAGTCCATGGTGTAGCCGTAGCCGCCGAAGATCTGGACCGCGTCGGTCGTGACCTTCATCGCCATGTCGCTGCCGACGCATTTGGCCATGCTGGCCAGCACATTCAGGCGCTTCCAATCGCCGGCATCACCCGCGCGCGCGCACTCATAGACGAGAGCGCGCGCGGCTTCGATCTGCATGGCCATGTCGGCAAGCATGAACTGGACGCCCTGGAACTCCGAGATCGATTTCTTGAACTGCTTGCGTTCCTTTGCATAGGCGACGCAGGCATCGAGCGCGCCCTGGGCCAGCCCGACTGATTGCGCACCGATGGTGGGGCGATTGAGATCGAGCGTGCGCATCGACGCCCGAAAGCCCTTGCCTTCCTCTCCGACGAGGTTTTCGGCCGGTACCCGGACGTTGTCGAAGAAGATCGGCGTGTTGGGCGCGCCACGGAAGCCCATCTTTCGCTCATGCCGCCCGAACGTGATTCCCGGCATCGTCTTCGGCTCGACGATGAAGGCGCTGATGCCATCCGCGCCCGCGCTGTCGCTCGTGCGTGCCATCACGACGATATAGTCCGCCACGACGCCGTAGCTGCACCATTGCTTGCGGCCGTTCAGGACGTAGCTGTTTCCGTCCTTTTTGGCGCGGGTGTTGATGGCGGTGACGTCGGAGCCGGCCTGCGGCTCGGAGATCGCGATCGCGGTCACGACGCCGCCCTTGGCGATCACAGGCAGGTATTTCCTGCGCTGCTCCTCCGACCCGAAATGGAGGAGGGGCATGATGAACATGGTGTTGAGGCAGGCAATCGACGCGCAGGCCGGCGAAATCCTCGAGATTTCCTCGCGCGCGATGCAGGCCATGGTCAGGTTGCCGTTGGGGCCGCCATATTGTTCCGGCACCCAGAGCTGCATCAAACCCATCTCGCCGAACAGCTTCACGAGTTCGAGCGGAAACCGGTCCGTCTCGTCGACCTCGGCTGCAATCGGCGCCACGTGCCTTGTGGCCATTCTTCGCACGTTGTCGCGGAACGCGACCTGCTCCTCGGTGAAACTCATGCAGGCTCCCTGGTCGTTTTCTTTGCCGGAAGCCAAAAAAGGACTTCCATTGAATGGGTGATCCATTTAATAATCCACCTCATGAGCACCAAGTCAAGCCCTCGGGCGCCCTTGCGCCTCCGGAACGCTTCGCCGAACCGGCGCGAGCGGGTTACCGAGCACCGCGCAGTCGGCGTAACGGCAGCGCCGACGTTCAAGCCGATTCACACCAGGCGAACGTTCGAGGAGATTTGCGAGCGGATACGCGAGCAATTGGCGCTCGGCATCCTCAAGCCGGGTGACAAGCTGCCTCCCGAACGCGACCTAGCGCAGCAACTCGGCGTAAGCCGCAACGTGCTGCGGGAGGCGTTGCGCAGCCTCGAGATGGCAGGCGTGTTGCGGCTGCAAAAGGGCGTCAAGGGCGGAGCCTTCATCCAGGAGGGCGACACGCGCCGCATGAACGAGGTCATGCGGGACATGCTGAGCCTGGGAACGATCTCGGTGCGAGAATTGTCCGAGGCGCGCGTCCACGTGCTCGACCTCGTGGTGCAGTTGGCCTGCGCACATGCGAGGCGGGCCGATCTGGATGCGCTCGAGGCCAATATCGAGCGGACGGAGCTGGCCACGAAGGAAGGACGGTTGCTCGATCGGGTCGAGTGCTCGCGCGAATTCTACAAGCTGCTCGCGGCCGCGACGGGGAACAAGGTGATCGCGATGATCGTGGATTCCGTCACCGAGATCCACATGCGCTTCGTGTACGCCAAGGTGGCGTCGAGCGGCGTGGCGATGGCGCGATTGGCGGAAAAACGGCGGCAGTTCCTGTCGGCACTGAGCGAGAGAGACGCCGCATTGGCGAGCCGGTTGTTGCGGTCACATCTGGAATCCGTCCAGCGAATGCTCGAGCAGGATCCGGGGTCGATGTCGCTTCACGTCGCATTGGCGGATGTGCAGCCCGGGATGCGGCGCTAGCGGCGACGCGCAGTCAAAACCGAACCAGCAAAAAAGTGGAGGCAAACGTGTCCAATTACGCCAAATATGAATGTCTGAAGGTCGAGGTCGCCGACAAGGTTGCGACCGTGACGCTGAATCGTCCTCAGGCACGCAACGCAATCAATCAGAAGCTGATCCGCGAGTTGCGCACGATCTGGGACGACCTTGCCGACGATCACGCCGTCAATGTCGTGGT
>NZ_JAFCKQ010000061.1 GCF_018130215.1 Bradyrhizobium jicamae | reverse complement strand
CACCTCCCGCAGAACAAAAGCGGAAAGTGTAACCCATGTGTCCGGTACGAAATGTCACCTATGTATCGGGCCGCTCACGGCTGTTTGCTCTCATGTTTTCATCTCTTCGAGTTTCATTTTAAAGCAAGTTTGACAGCTTCACGAAGCAGGTTTGACAGTTCTTGTTTTCTGTTTGTGCTGCCAGCGCCGCTCTAGACGGCGCACCACCTTCCCCATCTTCGGTTCGATGTTGGCGCGCTTGGCGTAGTGCTGCGCCATCGCCAGCGTCTCCTGCCCCAGCGCATCGGCGATGGTCCGGTCATCGAAGCCCAGTTGTCGCATAAACACCGCCACCGTATGGCGCAGTCAGTAGAGCGTCAGGCTCGGACCTATCAGGCCCTTCCGCTCCAATCGCAGCTTGATCGGGCGCCACGAGGCGTTGAAGCCACTCACCGTCCACGGCTTACCCTGCGTCGTCGCGCACATGGTGATTGCGTCGTGAACCGGCCTGCCGCGATGATGTCCGCCAGCGGCGCAGGGCATGGCCAGATACCGGCTCACCGGTCTTCGACCGCCGCGTTGAAATCTTCCCCTGTTTGAAAGAGTCCCGCTTGATGCTCAGTGCATCCCTAGGGCCAAGACCCCTGAACATCATGAGGCCGATCGGCAAGCGCATGTGCGCTTGGCGCAAGCGGGGAAAGACCTATTCGCTTGACGGAAATGGTCCCGTCCAGGCCCCCCAACCATAACGGTGGACAGGCCAATTTATTTTGGGGTTAGGCCTATGGCATCCCCGTCGGTGAGGTTCCGCGCGCCTGGTGCGCGCAGATCCGTCCTTGCCTTCCTTTCGCCCCAGCGATCGTCGTAGCTTCAGCCAAAAGAGCGGGGAAGCAAGAAGCGGGGAAGCAAGAAATGGCTCTCACGGCAATCGAGGCTCTTGGTCTCATAGAGCGGCTCGCGCGGCATGCCCGCGAGACCAACAATGACGACGGCGGTGACTGGCTGGCCTTGGTGGGTATCCGAGAGTTGGCGGGCGGTTGTCTAAGCCTGCACTTCGATCAGTCATCAGTGCCCGCATTGCAGCGCGGGGCAGCTGCGCGACCTGCTCTGCGGCTGGTGTGGTCTCAGGATTAGGCCTAGGTAGGACAGGGTTTCCCTCACCTTCGCCCTCAGCGCATCCGCAAGGAATCTCGACAACTCGCGCCGAGGTGCTGTGGATACCGGTGACAAGCCGTTGCACGCAAGGGTTGGACGTGCAGTGCTGACCCGTTCTTTCCGAATTTTGCCCATGCACCACACCGTCGTCCTGGTCCTGAACATCATGGCTCAGATCTTCACTCTGCAGCCGCCGCCTCCTGACTGGAGCTACGGGACATGCCGCACGGATGGAATTGAATATCCAGCCCGCCCCTTCGGAAGGTGCAAGCCGTCGGATCGGTTCTGGTACCAGCCGTCGCGTGACATCGCCGAGGACGGCGGTACCCAAACAAGATGACCTCGGCTGTGTGTATTAGGCGCTGGATCGAGAGACCTTCGCGAGCGTGTCGCAAGCCTGTTTCGAAGCGCCGAGCGCAGCCAGCGCGAGCATCGGCGCGGGCTCCATCACGCCAATCACTGCAAGCATCAGGTAGTTGGCCGCTTCCTGGCGGTGACTAGAAAGAACGCGGGCCTTTCGGTCGGCGCGATTCTGATTACGTCATCAGGGAAGTTGGCCTTCGCCAGTGGCCGGTGTTTGCCGATCGGCTAGCATCGCTTTCTGCGCCGACGAAAACGAAGCGGTGAAGGCCATGACCGAACATGGCGCGTGCCGCCGTCGACCACCTGAAACAATGGAATTTCCGCCAAGGGAGAAACAGCCGGCGTGAACCCGGCGAGCTGATCTATTGTGTACTATTGCAGGTGCCCCAATTGAGGTTGCGGGCGACGGTGTTGGCTGGAGCCAAGCTCTGTTCGCGGGAAAGCGCCAACTCTGCCGCTGCCGCACATCGTTGCCCGATCACCACGCAACTGAACAACTCGTGCGGATTGGCCACCGTTGACTGTTGACCGCCCGGCTGATGATCTGAGGCTGTCAGACGTCGAGCCTCGGCTCGTCTGCTCCGCCTGCGGCACTCGCGGCGCCGACGTAAGGCCGAACTAAAATTGGGACACCAAGGGACCGATCGGTGGCATGGGGTATCGATGATCCAAGACGCGACACGGTCGTTGCGAGTTGCGATCTTACGCTACCCGCTCGCTCCCGGCATAAAGCAGCGCACAACTGGATGACCGTCTATATACATCCGCCAAGCCAGCGCGAAGCCAGCCCTGTTGTTGCCCTTGACCAGTTTTTCCGGAGGTACCTTGACCCATTCGCCTTCCAGGAAAACCTGATACTGGCCATCTTTGATCGTCCATTGGGGATCCGTCAGGTGATTGACATCGGCGCCGTCGCAGCACCACTCACCTTGTTCGCTGCGTAAACTTTTGTACCAGTCGTCCAGCTCAGGATGGGTATGGTCGTGCGCGTTAGCTGGCCAAATCCAAACCAAGGCGGCGCTGATGCAAACTAAATTCGTTCCGGTCAGCAGGTGGTTCATAGCTGCCACCGCAATGCAATTGATGAAACCAATAACGCGAACCTAGGACTCCTCGAGCGCACGCAACAATCCGTACTTGCCCGGATGCGCGAAGCCTCCGCACATCCGGCGAGAACCGCGGATTCAAGCGGTGCGCGCAGCCGCCTTCGGGCCATCAATCGGCGGCCCGCAGCGTTCCGTAATTACGCTACGGCCTAGCCGAGCGCTGTAAGGAAAGACAACTTCGCTCGGACCTAACCGAAAATGCTACAACCTTCGAAACTCGGCGAGCAGTACAGTTTGTGCCAGCTAGCGGAGTTACTCCGAAAGAGAGGTGGAACGCAGCCGGGCGGCGTTTAAGATTCAGGCTCCTGCTCCCACAGGCGTGATCCATGGAGGGAGGGGCATGCGACGGCGTGAGTTCATCACGGGGACGGCGGCCACGGCCGCGATGGGCCTTGCCCAGCCGACATTCGCCCAAACTGAAACCCGGTTGCCAGCCATCAAGCGCATCGCGATGGTTCACCCGTCCGAACCACCCGAGGGGCTCTCCATCAATGGTCGCCCAGCGTACCAGGCATTTTTCGGGGAGCTAAGTAAGCTCGGCTACAACGAAGGCCAAAACCTGATCCTGGAGCGGTATTCGGCATTCGGGCACAGCAATGGGTATGAAGATGTCGCTCGCGCCATTGTCGCAGGTCATCCTGACCTAATCGTCTCGCTCGGCGGCCCGGTTACACGCGTGCTCAAGCCGCTGACCGCAACCATTCCTATTCTGGCAATAACGAGCGATCCGGTTGCCGGTGGCATGGTCACGAACTTGGCCAAGCCCGACAGGAATATCACAGGAGCAACTACTGATGTCGGATTGGAAATCTGGGGTAAGCGCCTTGAGCTCCTGCGCGAGACCGTGGGCAAGCTAATAAATGTGCGGTTTCTGATGCCTCCTTCTTTGATTGCCTTTTGGGAAATGGCGGGAGGACCAGCAAGAGCGCTAGAAGCCGCACGACGAGATGGTATCGCATTCGGCACAGCATTGGTCGCCGAACCGTTCGACTGGCAAGACTTTGAGCGGAAGTTCAACGCAATGGCTGCAGAAAAGGTTGACGGTCTCATGGTCGGGGCCGTGGCTGAGTTCTTCACATACCGTCAGCTAATCGTTGACGCCGCTGCCAGGCATCATCTGCCTGCGATTTATTTCGCTCGTGAATGGGTCGATATCGGAGGATTGCTGTCCTACGGCTACGACACTGTGGCCATCATGCGTCGGATCGCGGATATGACGGATCAAATATTAAAGGGCGCGAAGCCGGGTGATATTCCGTTCTACCAGCCAACCAAGCTCGAACTGGTGCTCAATCGCACAACGGCGAGATCGCTCGAATTGGAGTTTCCGCCGTCATTGCTGGCGGCCGCCGACGAGATCATCGGCTGAGACGCGACTTCCGTTGCAGGCCCTTCGCGTCCGTTTGCGCGGCACGCGGAAACGTCCGAAGTCGAGGTGAGATCGGAAGTCACCCGCCATGGCTCAAACCGACGCTCATGATCCGGGGCGGTCATTAAGTTGCCTGTGGCTCCATCGCTGCCATGCATTGTGGTGAGCTGTCGCGCCAGGCTTGGCCCGTCGCTTCGACCACTTTGATTTGGATCAAGATTGCCCTTCGCAGACTGCGATATTCGTAACGCCCGTCTCTCATAGAGGAGTCCACTCAAATGAATCGCAAGAGCTTTCTTGTTGGTCTCCTGGCCGCTGGTTGCTTCATCGCAACATCCACGCTCATGACGAGTCCCGGCAACGCGCAAACGGACCCAAAAGTCGCGAAGGCCATGGCGATATTGAAGGCCGAAACGGCGAAATTGGGCGCGCCCAAGGTCGAGGGAACCGTTCAGACAGCCGACAAGACGACCCCAGGCTTGTATTTTGGCTCAACCAAGGTGAACAACGACTTCACGATTGTCGACAAAGTCAAGGCTGAGGCCGGCGGCACGGCTTCGCTTTTCGTAAAGTCTGGTGATGAATATGTCCGCGTATCCACCAATGTGCCGGGCAGCGTACAAGGCCGGGCGCAGGGGACCATCCTGGACCCTAAGGGAAAAGCAATAGTGAATGTCAACAAAGGTGAGGCTTTCTACGGCGAAGTCGACATCCTCGGCAAACCGTACGTGACCGGTTACGACCCGATCAAGGACGCATCGGGCAAGGTAATCGGCATCTGGTACGTCGGCTACGAAAAATAGGAATTCTCGACCAGTCGGCACGGTGGCCGTCATCGACTTCGGCGGCGCGCGGCGTCCTCGCGCTGGAGAGCTGTCACCACGGCTTGACGGATGCATGGCGGTTCAGGACGGATAGCGTAGCCACCGGAGTGAAAGCAAGGACAATGCAGCTGCAACAAATGCCGTTGCGGCCGCAAACTGTAAGGTCTTTTGGAAACCTGCCAGGAGACCATAGTCGCTTCGAACACGAGAAGGATGACCGATGCGGCGGTTACCGTGCCGAAGGTTGATTGCATAGGTTGCTCCTCCGATTCGTGGGAGCCTTAAAACGGCACCCACTCCTTGGCACTCTAGTGCCGGTGCAGGAGCCACGGGCGACATTCTTTCTAGGGCGTGATGCAGGCCCTGCGAATTGAAGGTCAGGAGCCCCGAATTTTCTACGTGCGCGTAATTTCGGCTTAAGATTGGTCACGCCAAAACACTTCCGAACGCGCCGTTCGCCAGTCGCCGCACAGATATAACTCGGGCTGAATTTGCTAGTTTGCTTCGTGCCTCCTCTGCAGTGAAAGTACCATCGTGCTTCAAAGAAATTGGAGACGGTCATGGCCCCGATGCTGCGGCTCTACGAGGATACACTGTCCAATTTGGCCGATCCGGTGGGACTGCCACCGGTACAACGCATTATCTTCGTTGTGCACGGCGCGGCGACCATCGGCGGCAGCGTGGTGAGCGACGGCGAGGTATGGCATGGCGAGACCAAAGCCGTGCTCGCGCCGGGAGTCGGTGGCGTCACCGCCTGGCGCTTCGAGCTCGCAACGGAGAGCACCGGCGATGCCCCGCTGTTCGCTGTTGGCATCCGCTCGCAACTCAAGCTCGCGGCGCGGCTTGATACCCTGCGGGAAGGTGAGCTGTTAATGCGCGGCGACAGCGTCCGCTTCCCGCCCGGTGGCTGCGCCTACCTGCACTGCCACCAAGGACCCGGGATCCGCTGCCTGATCGATGGCGGGATCCGCATCGACACCGAGGGCCGATCGACATCGTATGGGCCGGGCGGCGCCTGGTATGAGCCCGGCCCGGCCCCGGTATTCGCCCAGGCGGCGGCCGACCGGCCGAGCCGCTTCATCCGCGTGTTGATCCTGCCGCGCACGCTCCTGGGAAAGAGCTCGATCCAGTACGTCAACGAGGATGATAAGGCAAAGCCTAAGTCGCAACAGTACCGCGTCTTCGTCGACACGCCGATTACATGCAATCCGGCCGATTGAGCGTTTCCACGTGACTGCGCGGTCATCGCTTCGGGGTGCGCCCGCGGATATGGTCAAAGCTTTGGTTGATTGCGGCGAAGCGCGCGTCGACCATCGGCGTAGCCCGTTTGCGTTGCAGAAGGATAATTGCCGTCGCCTAAGCGCTCCCCGATGCGCTGAATGGGACGTGCCGCGGCGCAAAGCAGCTGATCTCAATAGTCGGCCTAACGCGCTTCGACCCGCCTCGGCTTCTCTCATACCGATTGGCGGGCCGAGCTGAAGCCGACAACCGGTTCAACTCGATTGGCTTGGGTCCCTCCGCCGCAAGCAACAGAGCGGTCGAGTCCAGAGGTGGAGGAGCCGTCCACAACGAAATAAACGGGGTTGGCAAAATGGTTAGAACGCGTAAGGCAGTCGATGAGTTACCAAGCTCAGTATCGGGGCGCGTCAAGCGAGGAGCGCACCGCCGTGGCAAATTCGGCCGGCCGGAACGGCTTGTGCAGCAGCGACGCCTTTCCGACGGCCCTTTCGATGGCCGAGGTATCGGAATAGCCGCTAACGAACAGGATCCGCAGTCCCGCAATAAGCTGCCGGGCGCTTGTCGCCACGTCGGCACCATTTGCGCCAGGCATGCCGAAATCCAACACCAGCAGATCCGGACGATAATCGCTCAGGAGCTTCAGCGCCGATTCTCCATTTTCGACATCCTTCACGCGATAACCAAGATCGGAAAGAACACCCGACATAATCTCGCGGACATCAGGATCGTCGTCCACGATCAACACTGTCTCAGAGCCGCGCGACACATCGCTCGGCCCCGCATTCTCGCTTTCCGCTTCCGCGTGAGCGATGGGCAAGGCGATGCTGATCCGGGTCCCCTTGCCAACGGCTGTATCAATCGTGACGTCTCCGCCAAGCTGCCGGACGATGCCATAAACCTGCGATAATCCTAGCCCCGTCCCTTTGCCAGGCGGCTTGGTCGTGAAGAAGGGATCGAAAGCGCGTGCGACAACCTCCGGCGGCATCCCGCTTCCGGTGTCGGCCACGCACACGACCAGGCGTTGCCTGTTGCTCGAATCCAATCGCGTCGAAATTGTTAGCGTACCTGCGCCGGACATGGCATCACGCGCATTGATCGACAAGTTAAGGATGGCCAGCTCGAGCTGGTTGGCATCCGCCAGGGCGTGAGGCAGCCCGTCCTGCAATTCGGTGACTACCGTGATTTCTGCGCCCAAGGTCTGATTTACAAGCTCGCCCATACCGGAGATCAGGCCATTTAAATCGACCGGTGCAGTTGCAAGTTTTTGCGTCCGAGAAAATGCCAGCAATTGGGCAGTGAGCTTCGACCCGCGTTCAGCCGCCCTGAACGCGTGCTCAGCCTGACGAGCGATGCGCGGATCGGTCGCGCGCATGCGGATCATGTCCAGGTTGCCGACAACAGCCGTCAGAAGATTGTTGAAGTCGTGCGCCAGTCCCCCTGTCAATTGACCGATCGCCTCCATCTTCTGGGATTGGACAAGCGCAGTCTCGGCACGTTCTCGCTGCTCCATTTCGTGTGTCAATTTGAGATTGGCTGCCTCGAGATCGGCAACACGGTCTTTGATACGTTGTTCCAGCGAAGCATTCAGCGCGCGCATTGAATCTTCGGCCTGCCGAATCCGAATCATCGCATTGACCGCGGCCGCCAGTTCGAGGGGCTCGGCTGGCTGGACCAGATAGGAATCCGCGCCGGAATCCAGACCACGCGTGCGGTGGATCGATGTCGTGAACGTTGATGACGTCATCAAGACCATCACGCCCGGCCATTTCTTCTTGATGAACGAGCACACGTCGTAGCCGGTAATGTCGGGCAGCTCGACGTCCAGGAGAACAATTGGCGGCCGCTCGGTCTCGATCAACCGGAGCGCTTCTGCGCCGGTTCGTGCCTCGATGACAGTAAATCCCTGCTCCTGGAGATCGCGCGTCTTAACGTAACGGGGCGCGTCCTGGTCGTCGACATTCAGAATGATGATGTTTTCGTAGTCGGTCACGATGCCCCCAAGGTTGCATCGCGAAGAAAGAGCGAAACGTTCTCGCGAGAGATAGTGTTCTTCGAAATGACGCGCGTGCCGGCCGGAAGTCGTGCCTTAAGCTCGGCGTTGACGTTCAGGGACGTGGAGATGATGACCGGCGTTACGCTGGTACGGCTGTCAGCGTTAAGCTCCTGCAGAACAGTAAAGCCGTCCATGGTCGGCATCTGCAGATCAAGGATGATGACATCGGGCCTCTGCTCGCGCGCGACCTTGAGCCCGTCGTCGCCGTCGACGGCTTCGATGAACTCATAGCGTGGCTCGTTGCTGATAATCTGGCGCATCACGTACCGGAACGTCTCATCGTCATCAATCAGAAGAACGCGCCTGCGAGTGTTATCGGCAGAACGTTGGGCCCGCGACGGATCACCGCGCTCGGGAGGTATCGAGAGTGTAAAAACCGAACCTTGGCCGAGCACGCTTTCGAGGAGCAGTTCACCGCCAAGCAATTCCGCCAGCGATCGAGAAAGCGGCAGGCCAAGGCCCGTGCCTTTGACTCGCTTTTGGATCTTCGTGTCGACTTGGGAGAACTCCTCGAAAATTCGAACATGGTCCTGCGGGGCGATGCCGATACCGGTGTCGCGAACCGACAAGTTAACGCGCCCTTTCCCGGCATCGAAGGAAGCGGTCACCCTCACCTCGCCCTGCTCGGTGAATTTCAACGCGTTGGAGATGAGATTGCGCAGAATTTGCGTAACCTTAGCCTCGTCTGTGAAGAGATTGGGAACTTTGTCGGGGATGTCGAAGGTCAGCTCGACCGCCTGGCTTGTCAAAAGAGGCCTTAGGGCGCCACGCAGACCGCCGAACAGCTCCCCGACCGTGAAGGCCGATGGCTTGACGTCGACCTTTCCCGCCTCGACCTTGGCAAGATCGAGCAGATCGTTGACGAGTTCGAGCAAACTTTCCGCGGAGCGGCGGATGTAACCGACCTGTCGCTCCTGCTCCGGCGTCAGATCGCCGTCGATGCGGTCGAGCAGTAGCCGCGACAGTGCCAGCACGGAGTTGAGCGGCGTGCGAAACTCGTGGCTCATGTTTGAGAGGAATTTCGTCTTGAGCTCGCTGGCTCGCCGAAGCTGCTCGGCGCGCTCGTCCAGCTCAGCATAGAGTGCGACCACGCCCCGGTTGGTGTCGCTCAGCTCCTGGTCGAGTTGTTTGCTCTCCTCCTCCTTGCGGCGGATTTCGTCCAGACTCTGCATCAGCTCGCGGTTTTGCTGACGCAACGCTTCCAGAGGATCGGACGATCTGTCCTTTTGCAAGATCGTGGACACTTCGGCGAGATTGACGCGCGTCACGGGAGCGGCGCGCCGCGGCAAATCATGGCCGATTTCGACTGTCGTTCCCTTCCCGGCCTTGGAGTCGATCTTGAAGTGATCCATCAATCGGCGAGCGCCGAGAATGCCGAGTCCCATACCGCTTTTCGATCGGTACTGCCCGTCAAGGATGGTCTGGATATCGGCGATACCCGGTCCCTTGTCCGAAATCCTGACGTAGAAAACCTGAGGCGCCGGCGTCGGATCGAGGATGAACTCAGCACGTCCGCCGCCGGCATAGCTAAACGCATTTCGGGCCAGCTCGGATACTGCGGTGGCTATCCGGGTCTGGTCCTGGCGGTCAAAACCCAGAAATTCGGCCAGCCGATGGGCGCGCTGGCGAACGGTAACGACGTCAGCCTCGCCTTCGATCGGGACCGTAACGATTGGCCATACTTTGCTGCTCGCGGCCATGACCGTCACCATTTCGCTACTAGGACGGTAGCATCGTCGCGACGCCTAGTCAGGTCGCGGTAGAGTACGGCCGCGATCAGGGTAGGATGCCGCGCGGCAAGATTGGGATACCTCTCCAGCGTCCAAGTCGAGGCGATCCCGTCGGAGTGAAGGATCACGAGTCCAGTCGTGAAGGGGTATTCGAAGGCCTGAATCTTGCGGGCGTTATGACCGGCGGTGCCCGGCATCGACACCATACGGCGCAGGTCGCCATTGCCGGCAATAACGCCGGCGACGTTACCGACGCCAGCATAGATAAGCTTGCCGGACGCAGGCTGATACCGCACCACTGAGACCGCCGCGCCACGGGTCGCTCGCAATCCGCCATGGATATAATCGAGCAATACAGGGGGCCGATGCCCGATGAAACGGTGAAACAGGCGCACGGCTTCGACCGCCGCTTCGGCCGCGTCCGGCCCGTGCCCAAGCCCATCGGCGACCAGCAAGGTCGTTTCCTCACCTCCGACCGAGACGCCCCAGGAATCACCGCAGACGTCCTCACCGAGCTTGGGGATGGAGACCGCGCCGATCCGGCTCGTATCGCTCGATCCTTCCGCAGGCTGGCCCGGCTTGAGGCGTGCCAGGACGGCCGTGCCTATGCCCGGCCATGAGGCGACATCGACGAAATGGGATTGGCGCACTACCGCGCCAAGGCCTTTTCCAGGCGTACCAGCCGTGGAATATCCGTCGGCGAGGCTTGCAGCCACGTTCGAGATCCCGGGCCCCTTGTCGAGCGCAATCAACTCAAGGCCCCCGTCCGGCCCTTCGCCATACGCCCCGACGAGGATTTCCCCGGCCCTGCCGTGCTTGAGAATATTGGTCGCGAGCTCGGTCGCCACGAGAGCCACCCTGCCGGCATCAGAATCGCCAAACCCCTGGCGCTGAGCCATCTCTGTTGCTCTTCGCCGCGTCTCCGATACCTGGCTTTGGTCCTGCACGGCGAGAGCTATCATGGGCTATTTCCAACGCGCTATGGCAACTTTGGTGCCTTCACCCGGCTTGGATTGAATGGAAAATTCGTTGGAGAGCCGCCGGGCGCCGCCCAGCCCAAGGCCCATGCCTTTGCCGGACGTAAAGCCATCCTTCAAGGCGGCCTCGACATCAGAAATGCCCGGGCCATGATCCTCGAACGTCAGTCGCACGCCACGCCGGCCGAGGGCTTCGACGAGTTCGGCAAGCAAGACGCCGCCGCCGCCGTAATCCAGCGTGTTGCGCGCCAATTCGCTTGCCGCCGTGATGATCTTGGTTTGATCGACCAAGCTCAGGCCAGCCTCGATCGCGAGTGTGCGCGTCAACTGACGGACACGCACCACATCATCTGAAGACCGGATGTCGAGCCGCTCACTCTTCAACGTCGTCCTCTTCGTCGGTATCCGACGTCCTGAGCCGGGCCTTGATCAGCTCCATGCCGCGCTCGACGTTCAATGCGGTCTTGACGCCCGTCAGGGACAAACCGAGCTCAACCAGCGTGATCGCCACTGCCGGCCGCATGCCGACCACGACAGTGTCGGCATCCAAGATGCGCGACACGGCTGCAATATTATCGAGCATCCGTCCAATGAAGCTGTCGACGATTTCGAGCGCGGAGATGTCGATGAGAACGCCCTTGGCGTTATGTTCGACGATCTTGCTGGTCAAATCCTCTTCCAGCGCGGTCGCCAGGCGATCGTGCATGTCGACCTGGATGGTGACCAGCAGCGCATTTCCGAATTTGAGGATCGGAATTCGGTCCATCGTTACAGGCCCTTTTCGACGGGCTTCAGGTTCTTATCCGATCCGGCGGCGGTCTTTCTCAGCTTGATCACTGCGCGGCCGGTTCGATCGAGCGCAACCGCAAACGCGTCCGCCAGCGTCGCCTTCGAGACGACGTTCAGCTCGACCCCCAGATGGACCATGGTCTGGGCGATCTGCGGCCGGATGCCGCTGATGATGCAATCGGCGCCCATCAACCGCGCGGCCGCAACGGTCTTGAGCAGGTGTTGCGCCGTCAGCGTGTCGACCGTCGGCACACCCGTGATGTCGATGATGGCGATCTGTGCTTCGGTCTCGACGATGGTCTGAAGCAGGTTCTCCATCACAACCTGTGTCCGCTGGCTGTCCAGCGTACCGATGAGGGGCAAAGCGAGAACACCATCCCAAAGCTTGACGACAGGGGTCGACAGCTCGGCGATTTCGCGTTGCTGGCGAACGATGACCTCCTCTCGGCTTTTCTGGAAGACTTCGAGCGTGAAGATGCCAAGCTCATCGAGCAGCAGAGTCACCGACCAGGTCAGCTCGGAGGCCTGAGCCGGCGATAGCGCGGTGTTGCGGTTGAGCGTGTTGAACAGGGGCTGCTTGAGCGAGAAAATGAAAGTCGCGGTCTCGCCCGGCGAAAAGCCCTGAAGGGCACGCGAGCGCGAGATATCGGCGAGGAGCTGCTTGGCTGGCCCATAGGCCGGATTGGAAGCGTCGGTGCCACCCCTGGCAAGGCCATCCCGCAGCAAATGCAAAAACTCCCGCGACTGCGAAAGAAGTTCGCCCTCGCTGATGCGGCCGGTTTGCAGGCTGCCGGCCTTCTTCTGCAGATCGACCCATTCGGGCAGAATGGTCTGTTCGTTGCTACCGACAAGTTCGACGACTGTGCCCGTATTTGCGGCCATTGCGCACGCTCCCAAGAGTTGATTTTCAAGGCTTATCCGGCGCTGGAACCGATGGCAATTGGCCCGCAGGGAGAAAAGGTTGCGATCTATTCCCTCCGCCAAGGTCGGACCTAACCTATGTTAACTCGGTGGACTGCCTGACGAATTGAGCCATTGGGTCAGATCAGCGCCGAGCACGGGGCGTCTGGACCCCAAGGTGCCCAGCCGCCCCGGATTAAGACCTGTAACATTTGAACAAAGCCTCTTCGGCAGGGCACTTCTTCTTGGACTTTACCGAGGCTAGACGTCACGAATTGTGGGGGCAACTAATCTACCGGTGTCTTTGAAGAAGGCGACCCAGCAATCGGCGCCTGCCCTTGCGTGGGATCAGATCGATGTCGCTGACGAGTTTTGCTCCGCCCTTTCGCCGTTCCAGCGTGATCTTCCGGCTGTGGTAGGCCTCCAGTTCGACGCGATGGGCAACACTGACAATCGTTGCCGTGGGCAATTCCTTCATCAGTATTTCCATCATCTTATCCTGGCTCTTCTCGTCGAGCGCAGACGTTGCCTCGTCGAGGACCACGATATCCGGGCTATGCAAAAGCAGTCGCGCAAAAGCGAGACGCTGCTTCTCGCCCCCAGACAGCGTTTGATCCCACGGCGCCTCCTCCTCGACCCTTTCGTTGAGGTGGTCCAGCCCGACTTTGTGGAGCGCCGCGGCAATCTCTTCGTCATTCCAGTTGTCTGCCGAACCGGGATAGGCAACCGCGCGGCGCAACGTTCCCGACGGTACATAGGGGCGCTGCGGCAACATGAACAAGCGTCGGTCCGGATGGAAGTTCACGTTGCCGCTACCCCATGGCCAGAGCCCGGCGATTGCACGCACCAATGTACTTTTGCCCGAACCGGACTCGCCCGCCACGAGCAGTCGTTCGCCCGCTTCAATGACAACTTCAGTTTCGTCTACTACCGCCGTGCCGTCGTCCAGCGAGACCGAAAGATCCTCTAAGCTCAGCACGGCTTCGCCGGTCGTTTCTCCATGCTTGATCCGGCCAAAACCATCTGTTTGTTCGGCACGCTCCAGGCCGTCGAGAGACATCATCAACGAGGCAATCCGCCTAGCGCATGCGTTCCAGTCGGCCAGACGCGGATAGTTATCAACTAACCACCCGAACGCGCTCTGCACGATCGTGAAAGCGGAGGCTGCCTGCATGACCTGACCAAGCGTCATGCTTCCATCGAGAAATTTTGGCGCGCAGAGCAAAAGCGGAACCACCGGAGCCACCAGGCTAGATCCCTGAGAGACAAGCGTCGTGCGCATATGCTGCCCAGTTAGTCTAGCCCATTGGCGCAAGACATTCGCAAAAGTCCGGTCGATGCCATCACGCTCTTCATCTTCGCCGCCAAGCAGGGCTATGCTTTCGCCGTTTTCGCGCACGCGGGTAAGGGTGTAGCGGAATTCGGCTTCGGCCTGGTTCTTTTCCTCCGATATCTGAACAAAGCCACGGCCGATGGTCATGATCGAGCCAGAGGCAACGACTGCATAAACGATCGCCGCGATCACAAGAAAGCCCGGAATGGTGAGCGTTGACTCACTCATCGTTACTGTGAGCGCACCGCCGATTGTCCACAGAACGACGATGAACGTCGAGGCCGAGAGAAAGGCGGACGTAACGCCCGCGACAAAATCGACCGGTGAATCGGTCGCAACCCGTAGATCCTCGGCAATGCGATATTCGGGATTTTTGTGATCGCCGCCCACCAGGTTCAGTTGATAGTAGCGACCATTGGCCAACCAACGCGAGATCACCGATGTGGTCATCCAGGTCCGCCATCGGCGTTGAATGCTCATCCGAACGAACACTTGCGCTATGCCGAGAGCGACGCTGCCGATAGCGAGAGGGACGAAGACACCGGTGAGGTAATACACGGTGGTGGCGTCGCGCTTCTCGATCGCATCGAAGATCGAGCGATTCCACACGTTGATGCCGTATTGAAAGCCCACCGTGCCAACGATAAGAGCAAGCAGCCCAGCTGAAAATGGAAGCGCAAGCCGGTCACCTTTGCGTCCCCAGTACCCGCGGGCGCTAATCCAGAACCGTGTCAGCAAATATCCCTTACGCGCCTCTTCCGCTTCTTCTGATGTCAGTTCAGGGTCGGGTTCTAGAATTTCGGGCGGGGGCGGTTCGATCTGATCGCCCCCCTCGGCGACGACCGCGATAATCGGAGCCATTTCATCCGGCTCGTCACCTTGTTGCGGCGGGATGCTATCTCGCTCCGCCACTTTGGAACCAACAGTCGTCATGCATTGACAACACGAGGAAAATCCGAAAGTTCCACCTCAGGAACAACGTAACTGCCGGCACGTGCTGTCCGCGACGCGACGACGCACCTGCCTTCCCCGCGGCGGCCTCTGCGTCGCAAAGCGTGTCGCCGACGGCATCGGCAGCGTCGACCTTCCGTTTTCGCAAGGTCTCCAACATCACGAAATCCGGCTTGGACTCTTCAACGATCGTCGAACGACGTGGTCTCGTTGGCCAGCGTCTTCCGATGTGCCGAGTGAAATTGTGTGAGCCGTCGCTCCACCAGCCTCGGCCAGGTCAACGAGGCCGGCCTTGTGCGCCGCGGCTTCCGCCGTTCTAAACCATGAGGGGCTGAGGCAGCGCCCGCGAATTGGCGAGCAGCGCAATCGATAAGGCGACCTGACTTCTCAACCAGTTTGGATGATCAAGCTAGCCGCAACCGCTTGCTCATCAAAGGGCCTGAGAAACTCCAGAAAATGGGCCGCGACCGTCGCCAGAGGATCGCGGTGACATGCCGTTCAACCGCCTTTGAGCATTGACTTAACTTCAGACTCCGGCCAGCGTTCGCCGTCCCGTATGACCCGGACCGGTCCGCCGTCGCTCACCAGCACGTGCGAGCACACGTCGTCGCCGACCGGCACGAGCGTGAGATCGGTATACGGCATCCAGTCGAGGGTGACATCGACATCGCCCGGGAAGATTTGCCAACGCGAGCCGTCCTCGAGTTCGACGACATGACTGTCCGAGTGCGATCGGATCTTCATAGCGAACGTGAGCGCCTATTTGTTCTTGTCCGGCTTGTCCGGCGCCTGAGCATTGGAGTTCTTCGGGTCAGGCTTGTTGGCTTCGTGGTGGCCAATAGCGCAGCCCGCTGCGGCTCCCAGCTTGCCATGACCGGCCATGTGCCCAGCGACGCCGCCTACGACGGCGCCCTTGATGCAGCCTTTAGCGTCGGCGTTGCCGACGATAATTAAAGAAAGTGCGGCCGCGCATCCAGCGATGAGGATCGATTTCATAACGTTCGTCCTTTGCATACTGATCGTCGCAACAACGCAGATCGGCCTCGATGCGTTCCGCGTATAACCCGCCAACCTCAAGACGGACGCGAGGACCGCACCTGGCGAGGAACCAAAACGCCAGGTGGGCTGTTATCGGCGTAGTACGAAAACGTGACGCAATTCCGTCCCCCGTTCAATTCTGAAAGCGAGACTCTTGATAATTCATTCGCGCACGTATCGCGAAGGAAGCCGTCGCGCATGCGGACGAAGCAGCTTCAAGGGATATTCAGCATGAGCGTTTCAAGACCAAAAAGGTCGGCCATCAGGAGGCACACAGCCTCGATGGCGCGCGCGCTGGCATGGCTGAGGAATACGTTTCCTGCCTCCGCCGCCGCAGGCGCCGAATTCTCCACCATTGCGACGGTTCGTATCGCCTCCGGTACTAGGAGGCGTCCTCATGGCGCAGGGACAACCGCCTCTCTTCGAATCCGGATCACGTAAGCGGATGGGGCCGTGCGTGCCTTGAAGCGCGGCCGGTCCGCGGACTTCGCTGGCGCGCAATGTCTACTTTGCGACCCCGCCACGCAACCCCACAACATGTTGCAGAACTGTGGCATTGTTGAGCACAGCACGGATTTCCGATCCGTCCAGCCAGCCGACCGCTTCGTCGAATGTATCACATTGTTCGATCTTCATGCGCGCCGTGGCAAGCGGCACGTCGACCCTTCCAAACTTGCGCCTGCTGATCCGAGGCAAAGACTCCAAGTGACATCTGAGCAACTCGGCATCTCGGCGAAATTGTTGCAGAGCGCCGGTCGCTTCAATTCGTGCGGATCCCGCAAGCTCGTTTGCGCGAAGCACTACCGGAGGCGGATGCTTGTCTTCCGGCGTTGCAAACAGTCTGGCCGGGTTCGACCGCCATGACGTCAGCAGCCCCAGCGGAACTGCGAGCACGAGACCAGTGATCACGGGTGACATCCAGAGCAGCAGAGGGAGCGATACGGCAAACGCGCTTAACCCCATCAAGAGCCCGCAAAACGTGGGCGCCGCGAGCTTGCGATAGATCTCGCTGTGGGTAACCTCGCCGCCGCTCCGGCGCTGCACTTGCCAGCCGGAATCACGGCCAAGGAGAATTTCAGCGACCGCCCTGGACTGAAGAATCATCATCGACGGGGCAATGAGCGCGGCAAGGAGTGTCTCGGAAAGGATGCCTCCGAGTACGCGTATACTACTGGCAAAGGAGACGCGCTCTTCGCGTCGGCTGACCAGCGCCAAATACGCCAGCAGCTTGGGTACTACCAGCAGTCCCATTGTGGCAGCAAACACCCATGCTGCCAACACGGGGTCCTGTTGCGGCCAGGTCGGAAACAACGAAAAGCCCTTCGGGAAGTATTCTGGCCGGATGAAGTGGGCCTGGAGCGAAATCAAGAGACCAAGAATTAGGAAGATGAGCCACATCGGCGCAGTAATGTAGGAGCCGATTCCGGTGAGAAGATGCAGGCGAGACACCCAGTGCAGACCGCTTGCCGGCAGCACCGCGAGGTGCTGAAGGTTTCCTTGGCACCATCGCCGATCCCGTGCGGCAAAGTCCAGGATCGACGGCGGCACTTCTTCGAAGCTGCCGCCGAGCGCGGGCGCCATGTAGATTGACCAGCCGCCGCGGCGCATCAGAGCGGCCTCCACGAAGTCGTGACTGAGGATATGCCCGCCGAACGGCTTGCGGCCGGGTAGCTCAGGCAGGCCCGCCTCCTCCGCAAATGCGCGTACGCGGATGATAGCGTTGTGACCCCAGTAGTTGCCTTCCGAGCCATGCCACCATGCATTGCCAGACGCGATAATCGGCCCGTAGACGCGACCGGCGAATTGCTGCAATTGGCCGAAGAGACTGCGTGCGTTCACGATGACGGGTTGGGTTTGAATCAGCGCGACGGCGGGGTTGACTTCCATCGCGTGGACCAAGCGGACGATTGTGTCGCCCGACATCAGACTGTCCGCGTCAAGCACGATCATATGTTCGTAGCCCGCTCCAAATCGTCCGATCCACTCTGCGATATTGCCGGATTTCCGAGCAGCGTTGTCGGGTCGATGTCGATAGAACAGCCGGTGGCCACCGCACGCGCGACGCAGAGCGATGAAGGTCACTTCTTCATGGGCCCAGATATCCGGGTCGGTCGTATCGCTGAGCAGAAACCAGTCGAATTGGGTGTCATGCCCCGTGGCGGCGACCGATTCGTACATCGCTCGGAGCCGCGCCATCAGATCATGCGGGTCTTCGTTGTATGTTGGCAACAGCATCGCCGTGCGCGACGACAGCTTAGGGATGGCAGCCGTGCGATCTATGGCTAGGCCGCTTTGTTGCCGCGTGAGCAACACGAAAAATCCTACCGCGGCCGACATGAACGAAAAGGCAATCCAAGCCAACAGAGCGAAGAAGAGAGCGAGCAACATGGCTTCGAGAAGCGTTACGCCACCGACCTTCACAACGTCGTACATTTCATAGCCGCCCGCAATCGTAAGCAAAGCCGTCCCGACGAGGATCAGCGAACGGCGAAATAGCAGCGTAGCCTTGACCGGCGCTGACGATGGCTTTCCGGCGGCTTGCCGATCGAGACGGCTGGGCTCCATCGAAAGCTGGCATTCAGGAGGCAGAAACCGGTCGATAACATCGCTCCGTACCGGAGTGTGCGTTGTCTTCAGGGTGTCCATCGATAGACCCACACCTCCGAGATCGGCGTCTCATTCTGGACCAGGACAGCTCGCAGTTCGATTGGCTTCTGGCTCTTGACCGAGCATTGAAAGCTCATGCGCCATCCGCCCGTCTCCGAGTTGGGTTCAGTGACAATGTTGGTAATCTCTGATTTTTCGGCAGTCACGACCCCCTTGATGCTCTTTGGATCGACACCTTTGAGCTTGTCACCCATAAGCTCCAGCACAAACAGCTTGCTCTCGTCACCGCGGCTACCGATTCCGGTTCGCGCAAATCGCGCCAACGCGTCGGACCTAGGGACGTCCGGCCCCCAATGCAGGCGATAAGTAAAGTTGTGCTCGTTCTTCGCCGCGAGCGATTGCGTAGGCCGCCAAAATGCTGCGATGTTGTCGTGGATCTCCTCCTTGGTCGGGATCTCGAACAGAACAATAGCTCCATCGCCCCAATCTCCGATTGGCTCGACCCACAGACTGGGACGGCGTTCAAACCGTGATTCGAGATCCTGATAAGCGAAATACTTCTTCTCGCGCTGCATCAGTCCGAAGCCACGTGGATTGAGATCGGCGAAAGTGCTCACCTGAAGATCGCGCGGATTGTTGAGGGGCCGCCAGAGCTGCTCACCCTTGCCATTGGTGATCGCAAGACCATCCGAATCGTGCACCGCAGGTCGAAAATCATCGTAATCCTTGCGGTCATTTGGTCCAAAGAAGAACATGCTTGTCATGGGCGCGAGACCGCCATGTGCGACATCCACTCTCGGATAGAGCGATGCCTCGACGTCAAAGACGGTGCTATCGCCGGGACGAATTGTTAAGCGATAGCTTGCGACGGCGCTTTTGCTGTCGAGCAGGGCGTGGACAACTACGGAGGTTGCCTTCGGCGCTGGCTTCTCCAGCCAAAACGCCTTGAACACTGGAAATTCTTCGCCTTTCGTCTCGCCGGTATCGATCGAGAGCCCGCGGGCGGACAAGCCATAAGTCTCGCCCTTGGCGACCGCTCGGAAGTAGCTTGCGCCAAGGAAGACGCACACCTCGTCGTAATAGTCGGGCCTGTTGAACGGAGCGTGAATGCGGAAGCCAGCGAAACCAAGATCGACGTCGGGCCACTCCCCTAGGCCCTCGCCGAAAGAAAAGTCATCGCGCCGATATTTTATCGGTTTGGCACGGCCGTTGCTTGCTTCGAAAAGGTCGACCCTGTTCTTGTAAAAGAAGCCCCGGTGGAAGAACTGTACCTGGAATGGCAGGTTCTCGTCTCGCCATAGCGCACGCTCTGGTCGGAAGCGGATCGATCGGTACTGGTCGTAATTCAGGTCTTTCAGCGCGCCAGGCAACGTTTCGTCTGGTGGTTCGAACGACTTCGCGGCAAGGCTGCGGGCCAATTCGCGGACCGACGACGGACCGAAGGTGACCTCCAGTGGCGAGTCCGCCGCGCCGACCCGCGGTAGTGCAGCGGCTGCCGACACCACAAACGAGCCGCGAAGAAGTTGTCGACGATTCAAGGAATTTCCTTTCTCCGGTTCGAAAATGAAAGGAAACGGTCAGGGTTCGAAGGAGTTCCTTAATGCGACATGCCCGGCACAAACTGCAGGTCGTTGGCTACGTGGTTCTCCGGTCGACCCGGTGGGTGAGAGAAGTGTCTATCGCGAATAGCGCACATCATTGACGTGCTGGAGGAGCGTCTTCCACATAGTTCGCCGCATTGGGGAGCTCAAAGTGAGAGACAAGCAAGCGCACTTAGAGGAGCTTAGTGTCGAAGCGGAAGAGTGCGAGCTAGTCGGCAAATTGGCGACTGAAAAGGACAATAAAGCCCTATTCGCCAAGCTGGCGTCGCGTCACTGGACGCTCGCAGATGAGGTGGAGCGGCCGAGGAAGGGTTCACAGCCAAATGATCTGGAACCTTTAGCTTACACGGAACTTACATTTCCGATTCCACGGGCGGAACCTAGCCGGAAAAAGGAATGCATGGGACAGATACGCCGTAGGGTTATCCAAACCAATTCGCTTAAAACGCGTCTTATCGAGCGAGCTAGAGAACTGCGCGATCAGGCTGCGACGCTGACCCCAGGTATCGAGAAAGAAGCGCTGCTGAAGCTGGCTCGGCAATCGGAAGCCGGCGCGAGCATGACCGAGTGGCTGCGCTCCGAGTCGACATGAAGCGAGAGCAGGCGAGGCAAGAACTTCAACGGAAGTGGCTTGCGTATCGCGAGATCACTCAGGGAGCCACTGACGATGCCATCCGGTTCTTGCTTCAAGAAATAATCGAGGACATCGAAGAGCAAATAGCCGAACTCGACGTGCAAGGTCAGAGGAAGTAAGGCGACCTGCAGTTGGCGGCCTCTTTGGTCAGGCGAATGGCCGCCTTCCCTACCTGCACAATCCAGCCGCTGCTGCCTGTCATTTCTGGAAGTACTGCTCACGCATGATTGGGTGCCGAACCTCGTCGGCCCGGATCGGCCTAGCGCAGCGCCAACCCCAATACAGCCCGCGCTCTTGCAACTCTCACGCAAACCATTCAGTTGGGAGATTAAATCGGCGGGCTTCGGTCGCTTCAGCCTCGACCCAATAGACGACTGAAGGGGTTGGCATCCGAGCGTTCTAACGCCTGGAAGTGGGGCCAATTGGTGTCCGGTATCATTTAGGGCGAGGTGTCGACTCGTCCTTGGGCTTGTCGGCGAGATCGTATTTGGCGCGATCGGAACCTAGCTCCGTTACGCCCTTGCCAAGTTCGGTTCGGAGCGACTTCCGGAATCCATCATCGTAGGTCGCGATGCCTGTGCGGATCGCGGCTTTCCACTGATCGCCGCGATCCCATGCCTCCATGAACGCGGAAGCAACGTCAGCTTGCTGCCGGTTCTCGATCATTGCCTCGATGATCGATCTTGCCTGAAGCCGATCCTTAGCGCTCTTGGCGGTCCCATCACGATCTAGCTTGCGGTGGGATCCAACGATGAGCTTGTGGATGGCATACCTCTCTGGAGATGGGACGAGAACTGGCACGCCTGCACCTTGCAGCAGCACCGCGCAAACGGGTTCGTAGATCAGATAGTCGAGGAAGCGCGGCGGAAATGCCGATGCGCCACCGAGCGCCGGTATCGGCACTGGCTTGCCTGCCTGATCATCGGACCACTGGTTTGGCGTCAGGAATTCTACCTTGAAGTTATCCCTCGATACGAATTGGGTGGAAGCTCTGCCGTCGGCCTGGCTCGAAATCTCACGAAAGGTGTGATCGACCTCCCGAAGCACTTCCAGGATAGGTGGCATGGAATCCTTGATGGCCACCGAGATTGCATGGTATTGCGCAAAGTCAGCGTCGCCGGTCCGCATGGCGACTGCTTCAAGGCGTCGGCCAAGGACGGCGGAGTAGCATTGGTATGCGACGGTGCCGACAAGCACTCCCCTCATGCGAAAGAAGCCAGCCTTGGCTAGCTGCTCCACGACCTGGCCAGCCATCGGCAAGGGGCGCGGCAAGTAGGCTTCGCGTATGAGCGTCGAAACGAGACGGCGACGTCCCTTAAGGCCGGCCTTCAGATCTTTGAATGCCTCAACCCTTTTGGTGATTTCGGAATCGTCCACCGGACCAACATAGCGGCGATTCTGACCGCCGCCTTCGAGTTTGGGTGTGTCGAAGTACCAGTATTTCTTGTCCTTGACTGCGACGGCCACGAATCTTCCATTCGCGGAGAATTCAGAGGTGAAGCTCTCGTCGAGGCAGCGCTGGACGAGTTCGGAATAAAGCGCTTGATAGGTGATATCGAGGCGGCCGGACGGCATGGCGGAACCAAAGCTATACTACTTTCGCTAAAACAGTATAATATATAATAATGTTAATAGTCTAACAAGGATGAGGATCGCACCGAGAAATATCGTAGAGGCAAAAACCGGTTGCTTGCCGTAAGATCCCGGGCAACATCCATGAAGGCGTCAAAGAAAAACGTACTACGGAAAAGGCCCGGTCGGCCGGCGACCGACCAAGATTCTGTGACCGCAATTCGTCTCCCGCAACAGATGAGGGCTGAGGTCGACCGCTGGGCTGCGGCTCAAGGCGACAAGCTCGGCCGCTCGGAGGCCATCCGTCGGCTGGTTGAGATCGGGCCGAAGGCAAAAAAATGAGGCCGCTCTTTCTCGCATTGATCGCCATCGTCGTGCTCTCAACGAACGCGGTTGCGCAGAAGTGTCGCGAACAGACCGGAAAAGCTAAGATCGCTTGTATTGAGAGCACTCCTGCCGGCGCTGCTAGAGTCGAGCGATGCAGGGAGGAAGGCTGGAAAATGGGCCTCGGGCCTGGCAGACGCGGCGGCCTGCCGAGCTATGTCCATGCCTGATTGAAACGAGAACGATAATAGGCCGGGGACTCTCCGATGGGTTCATTGCCGCAGTTGACGCGCGGGCGGCAGTACAGCCAGACAATCCCGTAGAAGCGGGCTCCATAAGCATCGCTTCGCCAGTTTTTCAAAAGCACCGGTGTTAGTTTCATGCGTCCTCATTTCACTATTCATTTTCTCTTGGTCGACATTTGCAGCCTATGACGCTGCGTTGGCCATCGTGAACTCGGAGTAATTGCGACCTCGTTTCCCTCTCGAAAGATTGTTCCAACGGTGCGCCTTGCTAGCGGGCGTACACTGGAGCAACTCCGCTCCAACCGACAATGAGGGGAAATTTATGTTGAAAGCATTGTTCGCCTCCGCGTCGCTCGCGGCCTTGGCGCTGGCGACGCCAGCCCGCGCGCAGGACGCGAAGCACGACGCTGAAAAACTAGCGGTGGCCTACCAAGAGGGCGCCAACGGCAACCCAGACAGGTGAGAGACGGAAGGGATCCCGGTTCATGCGAGCCAGCATATCCCCGCAAGCTGACACCAACCTTTCAGTGAGTTGGCTCCTATGCACATGCGTTCGATGGGCGGGCGGAGTCTAACCGCGATGCGAACTCTGTTCTCCCGGCACCCGAAGTGAACGGAGTTCCATGAAAGGTCTTGTCATAGGTTATGGCGAAATCACCCGATCCAGATAGCGTGAATGGCTGGGCAATAGGGGCTTCCGGATGGAGGCGCTGCCATTGGAAATCCTTTTGGTCGGACTGCCGATTGTCGGTAGCATTGCGGCTCACTTGCGGGGCAGCAATGACACAGGATGGCTCCTCATCGCGCTGATCATTGCACCCGTGATCACGCTGCTCCTCGAGTTCGTGATTGTACGAGCGCGGAGGAAGACTCCAGGTGACCTCGTGCCCTCACCCCTGCCTTTCCCTGAAACGGTCTTTGAACCGGATAGTACTCAAGCCGATCGGTCGCCGTTATGAGTAGCAAGCGCGGTGCTGACGTCAGGCTAAACTTCAATTGGAATACGGACCGATCGGTCACATGGGTATCAAATCTGAACCGATGTGCCCGTTGGGGCTAGCTCGATATCGCAACTGCCGGGGCCGTTCTCAATATTAGCTTGTCGGCAGTAGCGCGGGTTGGCCGACGCCGTTTGGCCGCTACGCAGCATATTTCCAATGCGGCCGGCGCGGTTTCTGGTGGCTAAGATTCGCAATCGACGAGGTGGATCACCACATCGTCGATATGCCCATACATAGCCAACCGCCTGATTTGCCGCTCGCCGTCGCGCGCGCGTTCGTTGCCGACATGTAAGCCTATTCGATCGAGCAAGGTTAGCTCGATCCAGTCCACGAGAGTGGCACCATCGTCAGGATGGTGCAGGTAGGGTCCTGTTCGTCTGACGTAACCGATACACACATGCAAATGCGGGAAACCCCAGCGCGCGCACCATTCACCTCGCCTACCGCGCGGTTGTCCCCCCGATCAGGCTGCGGCCCGGCACCTGCCTCCTGACACGGAAAGGCCCCGAGTTGATGTCGATAATGTCTTTGCGCAAGAATGGGCTTGCTCTGGCCAAGGTCCGCGTCAAGGAGTTCACTGGCGAGGCCATGAAGGACAGGAACGGCCGTTGCACCCGGAAGTTACTTGCCTTCGCCCGTGCATGGCCTATCGACATCGGAATCCGATACAGACTGCCGCGAGCTGGGGTGCAGCCTGGTGGAAGGATTCTCGACATGCCGATTGACCGCCGTTCCCTGCTCGCCGGCGGGGCGCTCGTCCCTCTGGTGGGGCTTCAGACTCGCATCGCGCCCGCCTCCGCCCAAGGTGACCAGGAGAAAGCCGACTACACCTTGCGGATCGCGAGCGGCCTGACAGAATTGGCTCCGGACCACATTGTGTCGACGACGCTCTACAATGGCCAGTTTCCGGGACCCCTGCTACGCTTTAAGGAAGGGCAGCGCACCATCGTCGACGTCCACAACGATACCGACGTACCCGAACTTGTTCACTGGCACGGCCAGATGATTCCTAGCGACGTCGACGGCTCCGCCGAGGAAGGGACGCCCTTCATCGCGCCGCGCGGCATGCGGCGCATCTCGTTCGTGCCGAAGCCCGCCGGTTTCCGTTTCTACCACACGCATGTCGTGGCGGGCGGCGACCTCAACCGCGGCACCTACACGGGCCAGGTCGGACCGGTGTACATCGAGCCGAAGAACGAGCTCGGTGCCTACGACCGCGAGGTGTTTCTGGTGCTCAAGGAGTTCGCTCCGTCCTTCAGCCGCGGCGGCGACATGGCAATGGACTTCCTCGCCGGCGGGGAGGTCAAGGACCTGAAGGACCTCGGCAAGAAGTCCGACGACGAGGCCGACCAAAAGACGAAGGGCTTCGAGGTCGGCTACGACCTCTTCTCGATCAACGGCAAGATGCTGGGACACGGCGAGCCTGTCCGCGTCAAGCAGGGCGAACGCGTGCTGTTCCACGTCCTGAACGGCAGCGCCGGCGAGATCCGGAGCCTCGCACTGCCAGGACACTCGTTCAATGTCGTGGCGCTCGACGGCAACCCAGTGCCGGCGCCGAAGGATGTGCCGGTGCTCTGGATCGGGACGGCCGAGCGCATCTCGGCCATCGTCGAGATGAACCATCCGGGCGTCTGGATCATGGGCGACCTCGCTGACGACGACCGCAAGCGAGGCATGGGCGTCGTTGTCGAGTACGCCGGCGCCAAGGGCAAGCCCCAGTGGACGAAGCCGAAGCCCTACAAGTGGGATTACACGCTGTTCGGCAGGACCGGCGCGTCGCCCGCCAAGCCGGACGAGGTGATGGAGTTCACGATTCTCAAGCGGAACGGGGCGGTGAACGGCTTCAACCAATGGACGCTCAACGGCGAGGCGTTCTCGATGGAGACGATGAAGCCGATGTACAAGGTGCGGGAGGGACAGCGCTATCGCCTGAAGTTCCACAATGCGAGCGACGACATCCACCCACTGCATCTCCACCGTCACAGCTTCGAACTGGTGCGGATCGGTGGCAAGCCGACCGCCGGCGTCCTCAAGGACGTCGTCATGCTCGCTGGCTTCCAGCAGATCGAGTTTGACTTCGTCGCCGACAATCCCGGGATGACGCTCTTCCACTGCCATCAGCAACTGCATATGGACTTTGGTTTCATGGCGCTATTTGAGTACGCTTGACTCGCGGCTACGACCGAGACTCGCGCTGGATGTTCCTCCGCACTTCTCAAGAGTTAGGTTCTGCAGGTTCGGCGAACCGATTGCGCATCGGACATCGACCGGAGGTAAAATTGCTTCCAACTCGAAGATTATCCCGAGGCATCCGGGGGGCTATCTGGTTTTGTTTCATATTGCTGTCACTTGGTTGCGTCGCCTGTGCACAGGTGTTGCCCGGAAAGTCATTCGATCAGGCTGCAGGCCCTGGTACCAACTTTGAGACGGCTGAGTTCAGGCTGTGGTACCCGGTGCAAGTGAAATCATTTCGAGCAATCCTTGTTCTTGTACCCGGATCGAATGAGGATGGTCGTTCAGACGTCAACGACAGATTTTGGCAAGAATTTGCCAGCCGCCATGATGTCGCGCTGATCGGTTGTCATTTTGCAGATAAACCGCATGACGGCTCTGTCGAGAATTATGCAAACGTTGCGCAGGGCAGTGGGCAAGCGTTGGTCGAGGCGCTCGCTTCCCTTTCAACTCAGTCTGATCATCCGGAATTGGCAAACGCTCCACTCCTGTTGTGGGGATTTTCGGCAGGCGGGGAGTTCAATTACGAATTCACGGCTTGGAAACCCGAACGAGTGGCCGCGTTCGTTGTAAACAAAGGAGGTGTTTATTTCTCTGCCCTTTTGCCACCGGCTGCGCGCCGTGTCCCAGGGCTTTTGTTTGTCGGCGAGAAGGATTTGGAGTGGCGAAAGCGCATCATCACGGGCCTCTTTGCGCTAAATCGTCGAGAGGACGCACTGTGGGCTCTTGTGGAAGAACCCGGAGTCGGGCATGCGGTCGGGCGATCCCAGGAAATGGCTGCAATTTTCTTCGATGCCATACTCTCGTTACGCGTTGGGGCGGCGAGTGCACCTTCTTTACTGAAGCTCGATGAGCGTTCCGGCATTATCGGCGAACTTACTGGGGGCAGCATCGAGCCCCCAACCGGCAAGCCTGATCCAAATCGCCTCACAGATTGGTTTCCCACGGAGCGCGTTGCTCGCGCATGGGAGTCCATTTGTCGTGGTGCCCCCCTTGAACGTTAGCGAGGCTAAATCCGTGCCCGGTGACCAAACCATTGGCACTAATTCAGCGGCGGAGGTGCTGCTGATCTTCTTCAAGCTCGGGCTGACCTGCTTCGGCGGTCCGATCGCGCACATTGGCTATTTCCGGGACGAGTTCATCCTGCGACGAAAGTGGATCGACGAGCACGCTTTCGCCGACCTGGTCGGGCTGTGCCAATTCCTGCCGGGCCCCGCCAGCAGTCAGGTCGGCTTCTCGATCGGGCTGATGCGGGCCGGTTATCTGGGCGCCCTCGTCGCCTGGACCGGCTTCACGCTGCCGTCGGCCGCGATCCTCGTCCTGTTCGCCTACGGCGCCGGCGCGCTGAGCGGACCGGTCTGAGCCGGCATGCTGCGTCGTGTGCTCATGAAGGCAAGGTTTCGGCTGCCCGAGCGTTCAGCAGACTTGGCTGCCGCGGATCGCGCAACCCCGCAAAATGGCCCATCGCGACCAACGCACCCGCGCCCACCTGTCCGCTGCGAGGTGCCTACCGGACCTTGCTGAGACCGGGACAAACTGTACCGACTGACCCCAGGCAGACACCAAGTTCAGAACGAGTTATGCTTGCACTCGCTCTTCTCGACAAGAGCGATAGAAGGCTAGCTACAATGGGGATTGCAGTGCAGTTAGAACCAACGCGGGTCGAAATCTATCACTTTAAAGCTCCGATCACCGAACCGATCATCACTTCGTTCGGATCGATTCCCGCTCGAAACGCACTACTGGTCAGGATCGAAGACAAGGATGGTGCCTTCGGTTGGGGCGAGGTTTGGGCGAATTTCCCGCCAGCGGGAGCTGAGAGCAAGGTTCGATTGTTGGAGACAATCCTGATTCCGGCGACGTTGGGACGATCTTGGACGACGCCCGCAGCGGCCCTGATTGATCTCACGCAACGCATGCGTCGGAACGCCATTCAAAGCGGCGAGCCCGGCCCCTTCGCATCCTGTATCGCTGGCATCGACGTCGCTTTGTCGGACCTGGTCGCTCGAAAAGCCGGACTACCGTTGTGGAAGGCGCTTGGCCGCAAAAATGCGCCCGAGCCCTTGCTCGCCTACGCGAGCAATCTCAATCCAAAGGGTGCGGCAGAGTACGTCGCGATGTGTCGCGAGCGCGGCTATCGTGCCTTCAAACTCAAGGTGGCGTTCGATTTGAAGAGTGACCTCGCGAACGTGCGCGAGATCACCGCTGGCCTGAAATCGGGCGAGCGCTTCATGATCGATGCGAACCAGGGGTGGGATTTGGTAACCGCGCGCCCTGCGGTCGAAGCCTTCAGCCAGTTCCCACTCGATTGGATCGAGGAGGCGATTCCGGCCGACGACCCGCCCGAGTACTGGGCGGAGCTCGCCATGTTGTCACGCGTGCCATTGGCCGGCGGCGAGAACATCATTGGATTCGCAGCCTTCGATGCGACGATCAACGAGGGCCACCTAGGGGTGATACAGCCAGATATCTGTAAATGGGGCGGAATCTCTGGCTGCTTTGCCGTAGCGCGGCGAGCGGTCGCGAAGGGACTGAAATATTGCCCGCACTGGCTTAACTCAGGGCTCGGTCTGCACGCTGCCGCACATGTGCTGGCCGCCGTTGGGGGTGAAGGTCTCCTGGAGCACGACGCGATGGAAAATCCTCTTCAATCGGTCCTCGCCCAACCGTTCCCACCACTCGTCGATGGGCGCTTCGCGTTAGCAGATCGAGCCGGTCTAGGTGTGACGCCTGATCTCCGGGCGGCGAATGCCTTCCTGATTCATCACAGTGAGCATCGAGCCGAATAGGATCGGGATCGACTTCAGTTGACATCGCCCGCGGTCGAGACGAAGCAGCGCGAACAACTGTCTATTCGGGACGAGTAAAAACTAAGCGTACGCCTTTGACTTCCCGTTCTGGCGCTTCGCGACCGTTTGCACGCACGCTAAGCGTCCGAAGTTGAGGTAAGACCGGAAGTCAGCCGTTAGCGATCAAACCGACGCTCGTGCCCCCGAGCGGACGCTGGCGAGACCCGCACTGCGCCAGGACAGTTCTGTCACCAATGGTGGAGCAATCAAGCGCCAAGGTTTCAAGCTATGCCATCCTCGGCTGAGGTCTGTCGCGCCGCTTTCTCCTGTGCGAGAGTTGCTTCCAGCCGCGCGATGTTTTCGAGGAGCCGATGGCTGGTCAGGATGAGCACTTAATAGGCAAATTGCGGATTTTGAAAGTAGATTTCAAGCAGCCGTTCATAAGTTATGGTCAAGACTTGGCCGTCTTCGATGCATTCGACCGTTCCGGTTCGTCGATTATTGGGCGCAAGAAAGCCAAGTTCTCCCATGAAACGTCCTGGCGGAAGCTCGACGCCGATTTCCTTGACCTGGAACTTTCCTGTGACGGTGAGAAACATTTCGGCAGCCGCATCACCCTTCCTGAACAATCGGTCGCCCCGGTTATATCTGCGGTCGCTCATGAACGGTTTGAGCCATTCCATCGACATGTCACCCTGCATCGCATCGCGTGCCTTCTTAACGAGCTTGAGCAGTTGGCGGAGGCGAACGGCATTGACCGGCAGCAACAGTAGATAAAGCAGAAAGGTCGCGATGCTTCCGGAAAGCGCGCCGGAGATTGTGAAGAATGTACATGCGATCATGTTCGCGACCCGCAGCGGAACCATTCTCTGCATCAGCAAGGTAGCGACAAAGAAAATGGCGCCAACCAAGGCGAACATGTTGGCGAGCGTGATATTGGCCAACACAATTTCAAGCAGCCGATTAAAAAGTGCGTCGTAGGTGATGTTGTTGGGATCAAGTCCCATCTGGACCAGAACCTTTGCGACCCTGAGATTATCCGCGGCCGTATCAAGGATGCGGTTTAGTATCGTGGAAGGATCTGCACTGATGGGCTCCATTGGATCATCCCTCACAAAGCGGTCAGTACCCCCCCGAATATATCCCGGATATTGATGATCGAGGGGCGGTATTGAAGGCGCTCTTTGTTGCGGCGCATGGGTCCGAAATTGGCCCAACTCTGACCTCCCAGGAAGTCTGGTGTCATACCGCTGTTGGGGGAGAAGCGAACGGGATCCGAAACTAATCACCGCAGCGTCGTCGAGCCCCGGACCTGAACCCGCTCGGCACGGCGCCAGATCCTGCGGCCCGAAATCAACCCGCGTGTCAGCTACCTTGCGGCTTCGTCTATAAATTCGGTGGCGGGGTCCTAGATAATTCTGGACCACGTGAAAGCGCGCGCGACGGGGGTGGCCCGTCCAAGTGGGGTGCCCCCCTCGCCGTCCCGAAGCGCGAGGCGGGCCTGGCCCGGGACCGACGTAGAGATCTGGCGCGCGGAACAATTTTAGATTTCGGATGGTGACGGCCAGCAAGATGGCTGAATACTTGGAGCGCTCGGATCGATCACATAAAGCAGTTGTTTGAGGGGTTTCGTCAGGCATGGCTTCCGGACCGAATGTCACGCTTTGACTTAGGCTCGACCAATGTGTCCCTGCCGAGGGCGGGATCGTAGTTGGCGCCATATTACTCGCACAGGGGGCGGTCTTCGATTTACCCGGCACTGACGATCCGGATGCTGAGAAACTCGTTCGGGTTAGAGAGAGCCTTGAAGCGACAGCGGCACCTTCTTTCCAATTTAATCGAGCCAGCACCAAGCACTAGTCTAATCTGGATCGCATTCCGAAATCGAAGCGACGTAAGCGTGCGTTCCGAGGAGACTGCATTGTTGTCCACAGTGTGGATTTGGCCACACCGCTTGGTCGTGAATCGCCGTAAGCTTCACGCCCGTTACTCTCCAGCCCTGCACCCATCGCGAACAGCAGGCTTCCTTCGATGGCTTACATGGGCGGCCGGCGCTGATGGGGCATCCGCCAGACAATTGCGAACGCCACGCATGCCAGTATAGCGAATGCGAGAGCATTTACCTGTTCCAGAATCGATTGCGCGGCCGCCGTGGATCTATTTCGAGCTGAGAAGATCGCCACTGTCCCAGATCGATCACATCATGACTGCCGTGTTTGCGGAGCAAAGCTCACCCTCGTCAGAACTATCCTGGAATCTGAAAGTGGAGTCGTCATTCATACGTTTGAATGCGAACGGTGCGGAGACCGCACTTGGACCGACTAAAGTTAAAACAGGTATGAAGCTGCCCACTATCGAGTCAATCGCTCACTAACGTCCGCTTCGTACCTGTGCGCTTGGCGTGCTACGTAGAACGATTGGTTCGATCAGCCGATTCGGCAGAAGGCCATCATCTGTCGGGTCAGCTCGAGGCCCTGATAGCCGCTGGTGCTGAGAAGATCTTCCAGGAGAAGATCAGCGGCGCACGTGCCATCGCCCCCAGATGGCGACGCTCAAGGTGAAAAGCCGGACGCTCCACGCTTTCAGTCGCGTCCAGAAAACCAAGCTGAAGGCGAAGCAGGGACGCCGAGGGGTTGCGGCTTGATGGCCGCTGTCAGCAAGCGGATTTCGCACTGGCCGCCTTCCTTGACGTAAACCTCGGACCAGAAGAGGGCGCACACTCCCCCTCTTCGGACGGATCGGCGGCCACGCACAGCAACTGGCGGTGCGTGTCGCAAGGCCTATTCGTGCGACAGCCTCTGCGGCTTCTCAGCAGGCAACATCGCTTCGACGAATTCCAAGACGGCCCGCCGCTTGTCTGGATCGCTGAGTTTCGAGAAGGCGCGTAAAAGCCTGAGAGCTTCGAGGTCTTCGCGCTTTGCAAGATAATCGTTCATACCGCCAAACATACACGGCGCGGTGCCGTTGCAGTTATCGCTTCTGGCCTTAACGTTAAAGTTGCGATCCGGGCAATTACGGAATCCACATCCGAACGATCTTGCGGCAAACAGTACGCACTGCAGTGATGATGGTTCTCAGCCGACCAATTTTTTGTCGAGGGGCTGCAACGCGAGCAGTCCTTTTCATTTCTGGTAATCCGAACACGAAACGCTCTAGCCGACACCGGGGGCTGAAGTTGTCGGACCAACCGGCGCTTATCGGTGCCTGATGGAAGACGACAACGACGAATTCTGGACTGACGAGCGGCGAATGCGGGTTCGCGAAATGCTTGAGCGGGAAAACCTCCCCAAGGACCAACTCCGCTTTCATGTTTTCCCGGGAAAGCTGGAGCCGTCGTCACAGCGCGAGCCTTCACGGCGGCGGACCTTTCTTTTCTGCCTTGTCTTCTTCGTCATCGCTTGTCTCGTAGTCGGATCGCTGTGTTTGCTTCTTGACTGGTGATGCGGCCCAAATGGTCGGTCAGCCTTATGCGACCACCACGTAGATCGCGAAGGCGGCTGCGATCGCCACCCCGATAAGCGACAGACGGAAATAAAGCTGATCCCGGTCCATGGAGCGGGATTGTATGCCGCGCCGCTTGCGCGGGCCTTACAGTAAGTTAAGCGCCTTCACTGAGGCGGCCTTACTCCTTGGGCTCCGGCGGATGCAATCCGCGCTTCTCAGCCTCGTATTCTTCGATCATCACAGCGAACCGATCTATGATTTCCTGATCGGTCATTCGCTCCAATAGCCGCCTGATGCGAGCTATATGCTCGTCATTCTGGAGGCACCTCTCACACATGACTGGGTGACCGGACCTGATCCGCCCGGATCACGCCGCAATCGCGACACCGCTCGGTTAGGAATTCCGTTTGTGTCTGGCTGTCGCAGAATAGTCGGAGATTGTTCATCTGACGGCCGCACTTGCAGCGAACGGATTCGTCGTTTTGCAACATGGCATGATCTCCGATGATCATGCTCATCTAACTAACATAAGTTACTTGAGTTCCAGCGAAATGCAGTTTGTGCCAGCCGCGCGTGGCCCAATTGGGCCTCTAGAGGCCATTGGCGAAGGCGCCCAGCCTGCAGTCTTGCGGAGGCGGGCGGTGCGTGCCTTGACTTGAATTCTCGTGCTGGCGTCTGGGACAACCGTCCCAGCATGACGAGCAGACTTATCGACTGGATTATGATCGTCGGATACGCCTCAATCGTGGCAGGCGCGGTCGCGCTCGCAGCGTTTCTCTTTCTGTAGCGCCATACGGCGAAGGAGTGCCGCTTCGCACGACGGTGAGATGGAGCGACACGCGCCACGCTTCCACCGCGGCGAATCCCTTCGACGGGACTGAGAAGCCATAGAGATCGTAACCCACGGCCTCCCTGCTCCCGCTCCGGCGCATCCGCTCTTCCGCGTCTATCCAAAGCCCTTTCGACGCGAGTACACACAACTTGCTGCGCGGACTCCGTAGCGTCGACGACCCTCCTTCCATTCGACCGCAGGCTTGTCGATTCCTGCCTTTCAAGAATTTGTCTGAAGCGCGCGGCACTCGGCCCATGTCGGCTCCACCATAGCCCGCATTGACAGTTTGCGCTGCTCCTCTCCCATCAGCAATAGCGTCAGGTCAACGCGGCAAGACGCGTGCGCACGAGATCAATGTGGCTTCGCAGTGTATATAAACTGCTTGCATAAACATTCGGCAATTGCAGATGGTTCGCGCGTTGATCAATCAGATCCAGTTTCGTGTTCAGCGCGCCGAGGTCAATCTTCACTCCTTGCGCCTGCATCTCGCTCTCGATCAACCTGATCTCGTCATAGAGGCGCCTGATCCGGAGCTGCATCATCCAGTCGTACGACTGCGGCAGCAACTTGAATGCGGGGAAGAGCAGCGCGACCAATGGAACAAACACGACCAGGAGCTTCTCGACCAGCGTCGCAGCCCAGAATGGAAGGTAGCCTTGCAAGAAAGGCCGCCCCGCCTTGTAAAAGCGCTGCGCTTCTTGGCTGAGCGGAATGTCGATTGCTTCGGCAGCTGGAAACTCGCCCGCCTTCTGGAAAATCCCCGGCGGAGAATGAATCTCGACGGCTGCATTGAGCAACAGATACTGCAATGCAGGATGCAGATCGGCGCGCACGGCAAGGCTGGCTTTCGGCGCCAACAGCACAACGTCGTTCGGCGGGCGGTTCGCCAAGAGATCGATGACCCCGGCTGGTAGCATCAATTTGTGCAAGTAAGGATAAATTGCCACGAAAGCATCCGCGCGCTGAGCGGTCGAAAGCTCGATGCCTGTGGCGTGGAGAAGAGACTGGACCACTGGAGACTCCCAGGCAGTCACAATAAACGCCGCGTCGATGTCGCCGGCGATCAGCTTTTCAGCGGCAGCCTGCGGGGGAAATCCCGACAACTCGCTGACAACACTGTCAAGTCTGGTCCTTTCGAGGACTTGCTTCGCCAAGGCACGCCCACCGCTTCCCTCGGGACCTATCGAAAGTCGGCGGCCGCGCAATCCCTGTGCGCCTTCCCCGATTCCAGCTCGGCGAAAAAGCCATAATGGTTCATAAAACACAGTGCCGAGCGACTCCAACTCCGGGGCTTTCTTCCTGGTTGCGGTTCCGCCCTGTATGAATCCAACACTGACCTGCGACGTCGGATCGATCAGATATCTCAGATTGTCCAGGCTGCCGGCAGTCGGCCGCAGCTGCAGCTTGACACCATCTTTCGCCAGGATGTCACGGTAACGGATCCCCAGTTCGTAATTGGCCCCGCCTTCGGCGCCAGTCGCCATCACCAACTCACGCGGCGGCAACGTTGTCACGATGAACCAGCTCGCGCCGAAAAATATCGCCGCCGCCCCGGCAAATGCAGCATAGCGCCAGATTCTGTAGGCATAATCTCCAACAATCATCGCGCGTCAATCCTCAGTGCCGTCGCGAACTCACCGACCGGTCCCAGCCAATTGCATTGCGTGCATCATGTTTACCCACCTTCGCTGAAACTCCAGGCGGGATTCAAGGGTCAATGGGCACGTACTGCCTTCCTTGGCCTTATGCCTTCCGTGATCTTGATCCAGATCAAGGAGGTAGAAAAAGAAGCATACATAGTTATGAAGGTTTAGCATGCTCCGCCCCGTTATTCGCCACTCCGGTCGGGATCAGGATCAGAGTGCTTACGATCGTCGGTGACCGGATCGCATCACGCCGCGCTCGGCTTCGTCCCGGGAGCCTGCGCCACATCCACGAAGAGATTTGGTACCCGTTCCGCCCGATCCAACAGCCATGCGGCGGCAGTCATGATCGCGAAGCCGACGAAGCTGGCCACGAAATGCTCGATGAACGCGCTCTTAAACTTGGGCGTCGATCCCCCATTGCCCAAATGAGCCTCCGGAAGTCTGATCAAGGATTGGAGTTTCCGCCGTCGATGCTGGCGGCCGCCGACGAGATCATCGGCTGAGACGCGACTTCCGTGCGAAGCAGCGGGTTTTCTGAAATGGCGATGCTCCGTCGTATTGCGATTGCGTTCGCAAACGGATACGGTGAGGCACAGCAGACCGCATGCCCAAGCCGAACGGACCGAACGCGGGTTTTGTCAAGCGATGGCTGGAACAGCTAGGGCTGTCCGGCTACCTACAGGCGTTCGTCGACAACGACATCGACGCTGGCAACTTGGCGCATCTGACCTCGACCGATCTCGTCGAACTGGGCGTCACGTCAGTCGGACATCGCCGCCGGCTACTCGATGCGATCGCAAAGCTTGCCGTGGAAGTGCAGCGGCCCGAGCCGAAAGAGAAATCCGCCCCTCGGGCGCCTGCGCAGCGGCCGCTTGCCAAAGCCGAGCGGCGGCAGGTCACGACCATGTTCTGCGACCTCGTCGGCTACACCAGAATTTCCTCCGATTTCGACCCCGAGATCGTGCTGGAGCTCCTCACCAGCTACAAAGATGCCTGCGCCACGCTAATCGATCGCTATGGCGGATACGTGCTGCGCTATGTCGGGGATGGCGTGCTCGCGACCTACGGATATCCGCGCGCGCGCGAGGACGACGCGGCACGCGCGGTTGCTACCGGGCTGATGCTCGCCGAGGAAATCAGCAAGCTCGTCACACCAAGCGGAGAAAAACTCCGGGTACGGATTGGCATCGCGACGGGGCCGGTCGTGGTCGGCGACTTGGTCGGCCATGCCGCCATCGAGCGGGATTCGCTGGTTGGCGAAGCCCCCAACCTTGCCGCACGGCTGCAAGGCGAAGCCGGGGGCGGCGAGGTGCTCATCGCGGAAACGACTGCAAAAATAATCGGCGGACACTTCCGCCTGGTCAATCTCGGCATGCGAAGCCTGAAGGGCTTCGACGCGCCAGTCATGGCCTATCGTGTGATCGGGGAACAGCGGGGAGCGACCCGCTTCGACGCCGTGCACGGCGCCGTCAGCTTGCCCATGATCAGTCGCGAGCACGAGATCTCCCGACTGGTCGACCGTGCCGCCGCGGCCCTGCTCGGCCAAGGCCAGATCGTCGTGATCACCGGCGAGGCCGGAATTGGAAAGTCGCGCCTGATCGAGGAGATGCACCGCAGGCTCGAGATCAGACCGGAACAGCGTGTGGTGTTGCAATGTTCACCGATCCACGCCAACCGCCCGTTCCACCCGATCACCCACTATCTCGACTACATGACGGGCGTAGAAGCGCCGGATGCTGACGTGCGCCAGCTCGACAAGCTCGACGCAATGCTGCGCGGGCTCGGCCAGGCAAGCCCCGAACGGCTGGCACTAATCGCCGAGCTGTTGCGGCGCGAGAGCAGCGACCGCAGGCTATTGCTACGGCTTGCGCCCACAGAAGTCAGGGCACGCACTATCGCGGCACTGCTCGACATAGTCGAGGCGATCTCGCGCGAGAGTCCAATCATCGTCATCGAGGACGTGCACTGGGCGGATCCCTCGACCAACGAATGGCTGGAGCAGCTGGCCGAAATGATCCGCGGCCTTCCGGTATTGCTGGTTGCGACTATGCGCCCGGAGGAGATGCCGCAATGGGCGCGGCGTTCTGGCGCGAGCATTCTTCAGCTGGCGCGGCTGCAGCCCGACGAGATCAGACGGCTCGTAAATACCATCGCCACCGAGCGCAAGATGCCGATCAGTATGATCGATGCGATTGTGGTGCGCTCGGACGGCATTCCGATCTTTGCTGAGGAATTGGCCCGCAGCCTGCAGGCGATAGGGGACGTCTCTCCCGGCGCGACGGATGCGACGGCGATCCCGGTGACCCTGAACGAAATTCTGCTGGCGCGGCTCGACCTGCTCGAAAATGGCCGTGAGACGGCGCAGCTTGCGGCGGCTATCGGGCGCGACATCCCGCTCGATCTGATGATAGCGGTATCGCCCTTCGGCGAGGCCGCTATGCGGGAGAGCATCGAGGGGTTGGTCGAAAGCGGCATCTTCGTCACCCGTCCCAGTGGCTTCGGTGATGTCGTCGATTTCCGCCACGCGCTGCTGCGCGACGCCGCCTATCACCTGCTGCTGCGGCGCGACCGAGTGCGCGTCCACAAACTGATTGCCAACACCATCGAGGCGAGATTTCCCGCAATCGTCGACAGCATGCCGCACGTGCTGGCGCACCAGTTCGCGGAAGCCGGGGACCATTCCGCCGCCATCGTCTATCTGGAGAAGGCAGGACGCGACGCCGCGCGTCGGTCGGCGGCCATGGAGGCGGTCGCACATTTCACCGCGGCGCTGGAGCAGACCTCACGCCTTCCACCGGGAGGCGAACGTGACGTCCGAGAATTCGACTTGCGCCTTGCCATTCTGGGGCCACTGATCGCAGCACGTGGCTATGGCGCGGGCGAAGTCGAGCGGCAGATAGCGCAAGCTGTCGAGCTTTCGGCGCGCATCGGCGGCGGCGAACGCATCGTTCCGGCGCTGTTCCTGAACTGGATCGCCCGCTTCAACGAGACCGATGTTCGGTTCGAAATGGCACGCCAAATCATGCAGGTGGCGGCGCATGGCAGTACCCTCGACAAACTGATCGCGCATCGCTGCATGGGCACGACTTTGCTGTTCCGTGGTGAGTTCGACGCGGCGATCGCTCAGTTTGAGCTATTCCAGAATTTGTTTGTTCCTGAACGACACAACGAGGCGCTGAACAAGGTCGGCGCCACCGTCCATGCCGTCACCGTCAAGGTTGGGCTTGCCGAAGCCTGGACCATGCTCGGCGACACCAAACGAGCCGGCGTCTGGCGCAAGGCTGCGCTCGACGATGCCAACGCGAGCGGCCACTACCAGACGATTTGCCATGCCACCGCTTTCGCAGGCGGCCTGCTCGCCGCCTTGATGGAAGATGCCAACGAGCTTGCCTTCCATGCCGCGCGGTTGCGGGACCTCACGCTGCAGCAGGACCTGCCCTACTGGCGGCCGCACGCCGATCTGCTTGCAGGCATGGCTGACATTCATCGGGGATTTGTTGAAAAAGGCTTCCGTCTGGCGCAGCACGGCATGGGACGCATGATCGCCGAGCGCCTGCCCTCGCTGTCTGCGTGGTGCGTGGTGTTTGCCGCCGGCTGCGTCAGGGCACACCGCCCCGAGGAAGGGCTCGCGACGCTGGCAGGGATAGCCGAGGAGATCGATACGGGCGAGCGCTGGACAGCTGGCGAGTTTCACCGGTTACGCGGTCTATTACGACTGCAATCCGGCGATAGCCCGGGTGGCCTCGAGGACCTAGCGGAAGCGCAGCGGATCGCCGCTCAGCAAGGTTCGGCGCTGGTCGAGCGCCGCGTCAAGGCTGATCGCGAACGGGTAGCCAAAGCGAGCTGAACCTTTACCGCAACATAATGGTGCACCGCGGCCTTTGGCGGCGCGGGGTCGCTGAGCAGCGGATCGACGAGCTAAGGGGAACGCTGCTGAACGTCGAGCCCGAATTTCAGTCGCGCTTCATCCGACTACTGATCGTGGTATCAGCACGATGAACGTTGCGGAGACGACGGCTGGTCATTCAGGGCCGCCGCTCGCTCGCGGCCATTTCCATCCCCCGACGCGGCCCGAGTTGGCCAGCGACTTCAAGGCCAAACGTGGGTTTATGGCGCGCTCGGACCGCGGTCGCATTTAACGCGATTTCAACGGCTTATCTCAATAACGCGGATCGAAAGATGGCTATCGCCCCGATAGGGGCCTTTCAGCTCCCGTGGCAGGCCCCTAGGTGGCTCGGCGCGTCAGCGCGACGGCACGAACGCCACCACTTCGATCTCCACGCAGGTGCCGAAGCCGAGGAGCGATCCCGCTCCGATGGAGGTGCTGGCCGGCGGCTCCTTGACGTCCATGTCTCGTGCCGCGCTTGACGACGAAGCAGTAAGGCGACAACGATCCCTACAGTGAACGTAGCGAATGTTGGCTGAATCTGTCTCACGTCAGGGTTATCAAGCCAGCATGATCAACAGCGATTGCGATAAAGCCTCTTCTGGTTTCGGCGGTACCAACGACCTCACGCGCACCGGCCGTTGGAAAGACCCGGACTCGGCCGATCGCTACAAGCACACGATGGCGAGCACCGAGGCGGGACGGGCGGATCTGCTGCCGGTGCCAGCGCCGGGAACGTCCACTTCTCGGCGTTCCAAAAAGGCCGTGTGAGTTGCCCCCGAGCCAACACCTCACGTACTTGCGGATGCTCCAACTGATGGCGCGCCAATCGCGGGACGAACTCGCGACCTCGATGCCGCACATGGGCGAGCGCGGCCGGATCGCCGAGGAAATCATCAAAGGCATTTTGACGCGCATCCTTCCGAAGCGCTTCTCGATCGGAACAGGGGTTATCATCGCTGCCAACGGCGAGGCCAGCCCACAGATCGACATTGTGATCTATGACATTTTCCACAACGCTCCCCTCCTGTCCGAGTTCGGGGCATGTCTTTTTCCCGTTGAGACCGTCTATGCGACAATCGAGGTGAAGTCGCTCCTCAACAAAGCTGAGTTTGAAAAATCGCTGGCAGCGATCCGAACAATTCGCAAGCTTGGAGAGCAGCGACACTACATCGTTCCCAACCTTGTCGTAGAGGGTGACCGGGTCGTCCCCAAGGAGCCTGTTCCAAAGACGCGCGACGTCCCTCCGCGCAACTATGTCCTAGCCTTTGCACAGGATGGCTTCGGAAAGACCTTTGCCGACTTCAAGCAGCGCCTCTCAGCGATTCTCGGGAACCCCGAAACCTTCATCCACGGCGTCTGCATTCTAAAGGATGATTGGTTTGCCGGACGGGTCGCCCACAAACCGGCATCTGAGCTCTATGGCTGGGGCAAGGACGGGCTGATGCGCTTTTACACGTCTCTGCTCAAGGGGCAGCGCAACTACACGATCCATCCCATCGACCTGAACGCCTACCTGCCTGACGACGACGGTGCAACAATACCGCGCGCAAACCTTGACTTTCGATTATTTTGTAGTTACGGAATAATTCGTGAAGATCATCTGGGACGAACGCAAACGCCTCGCCAATCTCGACAAGCATGGGATGGATTTTGCTGATCTCAACGAGCGGTTCTTCGATACTGCGTTGGTCCGCAAGGCCAAAGGGAATCGCTGGATGGCGATTGGCATCAACATCCGGGGCGTGATTGCAGTCGTCTTCGCCGTCTACGGCCAAGAGGCCGTGAGCGTGATCAACATGCGTCCGGCCCGCAAAGACGAAAGGGAACTCTATGAAGAAACCCGCCGCTAAAAAGCCCTACACCGCGAAGGACATGCGCGACGTCAGCGACAGCCCGATCTGGACCAAAGAGGACTTCGCCGAGGCCAAGCCGTTCGATGAAGTATTTCCGAAAATACGCAGAGGTCGGGGACCCAACAAGGCCCCGACAAAGGAACAGGTGACGCTGCGGCTTAGCCCATACGTGATCAAGCACTTCAGAGCGGGGGGACCTGGCTGGCAGAGCAGAATCGATGAAACGCTCGCCAAGGCCATCAAGAAGCGAAAGGCCGGCTAAAAAGCTCTCCAATCACATACTACTGCGCGCGCTAAGTGCGCGCCCAAAAAAGGCCGGGGCACCGCCGGGAGATGGCGCGCCGAGCCAGGACGCAGACCCGTTCCTTGGGGGAGACTCACCGGGTCCATTTGCAGCTAGCAAAAAGCGGACCGCTTCGGAAGCCGTTCACCATTGAAGCGATAGACCGGACGCTCCAGCAGGAGCTTAACTCGTAGAACGCTTGAACTCACTTCCGTCTCTCAACTCTGGCGAGCTCCTCCAAAAATTCATCAAGTGCGCGTTGGCCAGCGAACTCTGCTGCTGCCTGTGATTGATAACCACCTGAGCCAATTTGCACGCCCATCGGCCTGCTCCGCCGCCGTAGTTCCCAGCGCCAGGGATGGGAACGTGCGCCAGTATCAATCGTCTCGATGGCACAACCGGCGGGCGACCCCTGCGGCAGCGATCTCAAGAAACTGTGCCCCGGCGTTCAGCCCGGCGAAGGCCGGATCACGGCCTGCATCAAATCCCATTTGACCGAGCTATCGGAGACCTGCGAGGCCCGCGTGCCTGGGGTAGGTGTGACAGGAAAAGTGTGCAAGACCGATGTTACGAAGCTGTGTGCCGGCGTTGTACCGAGCAGCGGCGGTATCAGGGCCTGCATAAAGTCACACATGGCGGAGGTGAGCGATCCCTGCAGGGATGCGATGTCCTGCACTGCTGCGGGCAAGAAACTCTTCGGCAGTGAGTCTCCATAGATCCGGTTCAATCGGGCCAAGCTCCTCGCTCTTCACGCGTTGAGCACGAGAGAGATGAAAGCGTTCAGCCGCAGAAGCGCGCCTTGATCGCATTCACTAGCGTCATGTCGCCTTACGGCCCCAAATCGACATCTTCACTCGTCATCCAGATTTCCGCTTTCGATTGCGTCGCGGACAAGCATTAGCATCCAACGAGGTCGCGTTTTGACCCAAGGCGGACCTTGCCGCACACTCCTGGACTGAGACAAGGTCTTGATTTGATCACCGAGGTGCACTCAAAAGGTTCCCGAGCGCCAACCTACTAGACGGTCTTTCTGCCAGGCAAAGGATTTTGAATGATGATCCAAATCAACGGAATGGCCCACGTCATCCTCACCGTCTCTGATTTTTC
>NZ_JAFCKQ010000060.1 GCF_018130215.1 Bradyrhizobium jicamae | reverse complement strand
GTGGTCCTACCCCCGTGCTTTCTACCTTGCACGGGGCCCATGGGTGCGATCGGCACCCGGCTTTCCCTGCGCCCTCTGCTCACAGAGCGGCGAAACGAGATGCAAAGCTCGGGCAATTCATGTCGCGAGAACGGCGCTTCACGCCCTCATCGTTGTCTGACATTTGAATCGGAGTTTTCTCCGTCATTGCGAGGCCCGCAGTGCCGCGGCAATCCATTGCCTCCGCAACGGCGGAATAGGTTGCTGCGCTTGAGCGCAATGACGGTGGAGGAGGGGATTCCGCCGCTACTCGAAGTCTGCCGGCGTCAGCTCGATCGGCTTGCCATGCGGCGTGCGGTCGGCGGCGTGGTCCCACGCATCACGGTAGCGATGGAGGGCCTGCGGCGTTGTCACACCCTTGGCCGCGACGAGATGCTCGAGCGTCGCCAGCCAGTGTTGGTAGTAGGTCTCGCCCGTGTCGGGATCGCCCGCAGCCTGCGCAAGCTTGATCTGTTCGGCGAGAGCTGCGGCCCATTCGGTCCAGGTGAAGAGGCCGCGCTCGTGAAGCGACAGCGCCATTGCGAAAGCCTGGGCTTCCCAGGGCGCGCGGAACACCGGACCGTCATCGTCGCGGGGAACGCCCGGCACCGCCCTGGCCGCGCGATCGGCTGCGACCGTGTCCATCACGCCGGCTCCAGATAAGGCTCGAACGCGTCGATCGAGACCTTGATGGTCGGGTCGGAGCCGGGGCCCCAGAGTTCGCGTCCATCAAACACGACGGTATAGAGCCATTGCGGATTCTCGCCGGCGTCGTTCGCCGCGGTATCCGGAAAGACATGGCAGCCATGGTCGCGTTCGACGACGCCGAGATGGCCGCGGACATAGCGCGGCAATCGCGTATGGGTGGTGGGATGGATGTTCCTGGCGCGCACCCTGTCGCCGGCCTTGAACTTCGCCGGCGCCGGCGCGGGGCGGCCGAACTTGCCGCGAACCATCGTGCGTTCGACGTCGCTGACGCTGAGCTTGCCGGGCGCGAGCGGCTTGGCCGGCTTCACGGCATGTCCCGCGGCGATGTCCTCCCTGGCGAGATAGCCCTTGTCGAGCAGCAGGTCCTCGAGCCCGAGCAGCCACTTCTTGTAATAGGAGCTCGAAAGATAGACGTGCGGGGGCAGGGCCTCGCGATAGAACCGCGAGGCGTCGATGTTGAAGGCGCCGGCCGCGCCCATCGCGCGGACCATCGCGAGCACCCGCGATTCCCACAGCTCGTGAAACATCGGCTCGTTCGCCTCGGGTTCGACCTTGCCGAACCCGTCCATGCCACCCATGTCATGCACACCGTTCACGATGGCGCTCCGGGCAGCTTCGGAAATCCGGTGCCGATCATGGAATCGCGTGTCACGAGTTCAGCGAGCTGCTGCTCGCTCCAGCCCTCGGTTCCCTCGGGCCGCATCGGCAGCACCAGGAAGCGCGTCTCCGCGGTCGAATCCCAGACACGGATTTCCGTCTCCTTCGGCAGACTCACGCCGAAATCGACGAGTACGCTGCGTGGGTCCTTGACTGCGCGCGAGCGATAGGGCGCCGCCTTGTACCAGACCGGCGGCAGTCCCAGCATTTCCCAAGGGTAACAGGAGCACAGCGTGCACACGACCATGTTGTGGCGGCCGGGCGTGTTCTCGACCGCGACCAGATGGTCGCCGACCCGGCTGACATGGCCGAGCGTTCCGACTGCCTTGGTGGCGTCTTCGAGCAGCGCCTTCTTGAAAGCGGGATCGGTCCAGGCCTTGGCGACGACCTGCGCGCCGTTGTGCGGGCCGATCCGCGTCTCGTAGGCCTGCACGATGGCATCGAGCGCGGCGGGCTCGATATAACCCTTCTCGGTCAGGATCGATTCCAGCGCGCGGACGCGCAGCTCGGTCTCCGACAATTCCGAATGGTCGTGATCGTGATGATCGTGATGTTCGCTCATGGGGGCAGGATAGGCGAACAGGCCGTGCTATGTCGAGGCAGGCAATCCCTACACCCAACAAAACAACGCGAGCAGGGAGGTACTGGTGGCTGACCATGTGACGATCGAGAAGGGCCTCGGACCCGAGGGCCGCATCGCCGTAGTGCGCTTCGATCGCGGCGACGGCATCAACGCGCTCTCGCCGGATGCGCTGCGTCAACTCACCGACGCTGCGCGCAGCTTCGAGGATGATGCTGGAACCTCCGTGGTCGTGCTGACCGGCGGCGCCAGATCGTTCAGCGCCGGCTTCGACCTGAAGGACGCCGAGGGCCGTGCGCGGCGCACCATGGACATGGGCACGCTGCGCCGGCACCTCAAGCTCGGGCCGCGGCTGACGCGGGCCTGGCAGGACATGGAGCAGGTCACGATCGGCGCCATCGAGGGCTTTTGCGTCGGCGGCGGCGTGGCGCTCGCGGTCGCGCTTGATTTCCGCATCATGGCGCGCGACGCGCATATGCGCGTGCCGGAGATCGGGCTCGGCATGAACATGAGCTGGCAGAGCGTGCCGCGCATGCTGCATCTGATGGGGCCGGCGCGCACCAAGCAGGCCGTGATCCTGGCCGATGACCGGATTTCCGCCGACGATGCGCTGGCGTGGGGTCTGGTGGAGCAGGTGGCCGCTTCCGGCAGATCATACGAGGCCGCGATGGCGCTCGCCGCCAAGGTCGCCGCCCAGCCGCCGATCTCGGTCGCGATGACCAAGCTCACGGTCAATCGCCTGGCCCATGCGCTCGATGACCTGGCCAGCCACATGGACCTCGATCAGTTCGCGCTTGCGAGCCTGACCGAAGACCACAAGGAGGGCGTGGAGGCATTCCTGGAGCGGCGGAAGCCGCGCTTCAGGGGCCGCTGACGGTGGTTCGCCCGCAGGGACGTTCGCGGATGGCCGGACGATATTGTCTTATGGTTGCTATATTTATGTGATACAACCTTACAATGCTGAATTGGCGACAGGGGCGGATCATGTTGCGAGCGGCTATTGCCTTGGGATGGCTTGCCGTCGTCGCGCTCGATCCGGCGCCGGCGTCGGCCTGGGGCTATCAAGGTCATCGCGTGGTAGGATCGATCGCGGATCAGTTGCTCAAGCCCGCGGCGAAAGCGCAGGTCCAGCAGATCCTAAACGATTTCGACACCCACGGCATCGACCTGCGCAAGGCCGCGCCGTGGCCGGATTGCGTAAAGAGCGTCGTCCGGCACGATGACGGCAAATTCCATTACGAGGTCGATCCTGATCATATCGAATTCGAGGTGCCCTGCACGCCGTTCAACTCGACGCGGGAGAGGGCGCGCATGGTGGATTACGCAGCCCGCAACTGGTCGACCTGCTCCTACACGCCCGACGGCTTCGAGCGCGGTTGCCACAACACCTTCCATTTCCTCGACGTCGCGATCCAGCGCAGCTACGTCGACCGCGGCCTCCAGGGCACCAATCCGCACGATCTGGTCGCGGCGATTGAGGCAGCCATCGCGGTGTTGCAGGGCAAGCCGATCCCGCCGCCGTTCCCGTTCTCGATCAAGGACAGGAAGGAGGCGCTGCTGTTGCTCGCGCACTTCATCGGCGACCTGCATCAGCCGCTGCATGTCGGCTCGGTGTATCTCGACGGCAATGGGCGGCTGGTCGATCCCGACGTCGCGCACAAGGTCGATCCGGACACCGAGACGAATGGCGGCAACGCCATCGAGGACAGCGTCGCTGTTCCGTTCCAGGTCATCAACCTGCATCATGAATGGGACGACATCCCGACCGACCTCGGGGATGCCGCGACCGGCGAACTCGTGGACGCCGCCAAATCGGTCCCACCGAGCCAGGGCGCGCTGGAGAGCTGGCCGGCAGCCTGGGCCACCGACACGCTGCTGGTGGCGCATGACGCGTTCAAGGGCCTGGTGTTCAAGCCAGCACAGCCGCCGGCACCAGCGAAGTGGACCGTCACGTACGACAATCACATCGACTATCTGCAGGCTGCCGACGCCATCAAGCGCAAGCAGTTGGCGAAGGGCGGCGCGCGGTTGGCGGAGCTCCTGAACACCATCTGGCCATGAGGAAAATCAGCGGCGGCATAGCGCGGGCATCCGTATCCGTAATTCGCATAAGGTATATTATGGAATATAATTATCTACAATTAAATCAGATATTTAGTGGGAAAACTTCACAGAATCCGAGGTCCGCGCCATCGTCGGTCATCGTCCGGCAGCGCATCGCGTGACGGCAGGCGGTCTCGTCAGAAAGCCCATATTGCCGCGGCTTGCGGACGCTGCAATAAGCGCGGCGGCATGCAGAGATCGCTGGTGACCCGGCGGCATCAGGTCCGTATAGGATTGACATCTCACAACAACAACAAGCCTCCTCGAGGGAGAAACCAATGAGCTTTTCACGACGCACGCTGCTGAAGGTCTCCGCCGCCTCCGCCGTCCTGGGCGGGATCGGCGCACCTTATGTCGCGCGCGCCCAGACCGCCGAGTTCAGCTACAAGTTCGCCAACAACCTGCCGGAGTCGCATCCGTTCGTGACCCGGGCCCGCGAGATGGCCGCGGCGATCAAGACCGAGACCAATGGCCGGTTTGATCTGCAGGTGTTCCCGAACAGCCAGCTTGGCTCCGACACCGACATGCTGAGCCAGGTGCGCTCCGGCGGAGTCGAGTTCTTCACCCTGTCGGGCCTGATCCTGGCGACGCTGGTGCCGGCGGCCTCGATCAACGGCATCGGCTTTGCGTTCCCGGACTATCCGACGGTCTGGAAGGCCATGGACGGCGACCTCGGCGCCTATGTGCGCGGCGAGATCAACAAGGCCGGCCTCGAAGTCATGGAGAAGATCTGGGACAACGGCTTCCGCCAGACCACGTCGTCGACCAAGCCGATCAACGGTCCCGATGATTTCAAGGGCTTCAAGATCCGCGTCCCGGTGTCGCCGCTGTGGACCTCGATGTTCAAGGCGTTCGACGCGTCGCCCGCCTCGATCAATTTCAGCGAGGTCTATTCGGCCTTGCAGACCAAGATCGTCGAGGGCCAGGAGAACCCACTGGCGCTGATCTCGGCGGCGAAGCTGTACGAGGTCCAGAAATACTGCTCGCTGACCAACCATATGTGGGACGGCTTCTGGTTCCTGATGAACCGCCGCGCCTGGCAAGCGTTGCCCGAGGATATCAGGACCATCGTCGCCAAGAACGTCAACGCGGCGGCGGTCAAGGAACGCGAGGACACCGAGAAGCTCAACGCGACAGTGAAGCAGGAGCTCACAGGCAAGGGGCTGGTCTTCAACCAGCCTGACGTGGCGCCGTTCCGCGACAAGCTCCGCGCCGCCGGCTTCTATGCCGAATGGAAGGGCAAGTATGGCGAGAAGGCCTGGGAGCTGCTCGAAAAGTCCGTCGGCAAGCTGTCCTGATCGAACGGGAGCGCTGCCATGGCTCATGTCGACATGACGCCGGCCGTGGCCGGTGAGGCGGGCGCCCCGTCCCCTCACCGCCGCTCCGTTCTCGGGTCGATCGAGGCCGCTCTTGGCCTGCTGGTCGAAATCCCGGCCGCGATCCTTGTCGTCGCCGAGGTCGTGATCCTGTTCGCCGGCGTGATCTCACGCTACGTGCTGCACTCGCCGCTGATCTGGTCCGACGAATTGGCGTCGATCCTGTTCCTGTGGCTGGCCATGCTTGGATCGGCGGTGGCGTTCCGCCGCGGCGAGCACATGCGCATGACGGCGCTGGTCGCGAGCGCCGGGCCGAGGCTGTGGGCCTATCTCGATGTCGTTTCGACCTGCGCGGCGTTGGCCTTCCTGATCCTGATCGTGCGGCCGGCCTATGAGTATGCCTACGAGGAAAGCTTCATCACGACGCCGGCGCTGCAGATTTCCAACACCTGGCGCGCGGCAGCGCTGCCGATCGGAACCTGCCTGATGGCGGTGTTCGCGCTGCTGCGGCTGGCGCGCGTCGGCGACTTCAAAACCTTCCTGATGGCCGCGCTCACGGTCGCGGTGCTGATCGGGGTGTTCTGGCTGGCGCAGCCTCTGCTGCGGCCGCTCGGCAATCTCAACCTGATCATCTTCTTCGTCGGCGTGGTCGGTTTCTGCGTCTTCGCCGGCGTACCGATCGGCTTTGCCTTCGGCATGGCGATCTTCGGCTATCTGGCGCTGACGACGCGGACGCCGCTGATGGTGCTGGTCGGCCGGATGGACGAGGGCATGAGCCATTTGATCCTGCTCTCGGTACCGCTATTCGTGTTCCTCGGCCTGCTGATCGAAATGACCGGCATGGCGCGCGCGATGGTGGCATTCCTGGCCAGCCTGCTCGGCCACGTTCGCGGCGGGCTGCACTACGTGCTGGTCGGTGCCATGTATCTTGTCTCCGGCATTTCCGGATCGAAGGCCGCCGACATGGCGGCTGTGGCGCCGGTGCTGTTTCCGGAAATGAAGCAGCGCGGCGCGCGACCCGGCGATCTCGTCGCCCTGCTCGCCGCGACCGGCGCGCAGACTGAGACCATTCCACCGAGCCTCGTGCTCATCACGATCGGCTCGGTGACCGGCGTCTCGATCTCGGCGCTGTTCACCGGCGGCCTGCTGCCGGGGGTCGTGCTGGCGATCACACTGTCGGGACTGGTGTGGTGGCGCTACCGCGGCGAGGATCTGAGCCATGTCCAGCGCGCGACGCGGAGCGAGGTCGGCAAGACCTTCGTCTTCGCCCTGCCCGCATTGGCGCTGCCCTTCGTGATCCGCTATGCCGTCGTCGAGGGTATTGCGACCGCGACCGAGGTCTCGACCATCGGCATCGTCTACGCCTTCGTCATCGGCCTTCTGATCTATCGCCAGTTCAAATGGCGGCGGCTCTTGCCGATGCTGATCGAGACGGCGTGCCTGTCGGGGGCGATCCTCTTCATCATCGGGACCGCGACCGGGATGGCCTGGGGCCTGACCCAGTCCGGCTTCTCGCGCGCGCTGGCGGCATCGATGACCGGCCTGCCCGGCGGCTCGGCGACCTTCATCGCAGTCTCGATCCTGGCTTTCGTGATCCTCGGCAGCGTGCTCGAGGGCATTCCGGCGATCGTGCTGTTCGGCCCGCTGCTGTTTCCGATCGCCCGCGCCGTCGGTGTCCATGAGGTGCACTACGCCATGATCATCATCCTGGCGATGGGCATCGGATTGTTCGCACCGCCGTTCGGCGTCGGCTATTATGCCGCCTGCGCCATCGGGCGCGTCGATCCGGCCGAGGGTATCCGGCCGATCTGGGGTTACATGCTGGCGCTGCTGATCGGCCTGATCGTGGTCGCCATCTTCCCGTGGATTTCGATCGGCTTCCTCTAAGAACCTTGGGATAGAGCCATGAGTGCAGCCCAAAACCAGTACGCGATCGGATTGGACAAGACGCCGGCCAACTACGTGCCGCTGACGCCGCTGAGCTTCCTGGCGCGTTCCGCCGCGGTGTATCCCAACCATCTCAGCGCGGTCTATGAGGGCCGCAGCCTCACCTGGAAAGAGACCTACGAGCGCTGCAGGCGCTTTGCATCCTATCTCGCCGGGCGCGGCATCGGCCATGGCGAGACCGTCGCAGCGATGCTGCCGAACGTCCCGGCGATGAACGAGTTGCACTTTGCCGTGCCGATGACGGGCGCGGTGCTGAATGCGCTCAACATCCGCCTCGATGCGGCATCGATCGCGTTTCAGCTCGACCACGGCGGGGCGAAGATCATCCTGGTCGACCCCGAATTTTCCGCCGTGATCGCCGAAGCCCTGGGCCTGATGCAGGGCCCGAAACCCTTCGTGATCGACGTCGACGACGCGGCGTTCACAGGCGGCAAGCGCATCGGCGAGATCGAATACGAGGCAGCCGTCGCGCAAGGCGATCCTGACTTCGTGGAGCGGCCCCCGGCCGACGAATGGGATGCGATCGCACTGAGCTATACGTCCGGCACGACGGGCAATCCGAAGGGCGTGGTGACGCATCACCGCGGTGCATACCTCAACGCCGTCAGCAATATCCTCGCCGGCAATCTCGGGCAGCATCCGGTCTATCTCTGGACGCTGCCGATGTTCCACTGCAACGGCTGGTGCTTCCCCTGGACCATCGCGGCGGCTGCCGGCATCAATGTCTGCCTGCGCAAGGTCGATCCGGCAAAGATCTTCGAGCTGATCCCGAAACACGGCGTCACCCACATGTGCGGCGCGCCGATCGTGTACAACACGCTGATCAACGCGCCTGACGCCCCCAAAGCCGGCTCGGCCAAACCGGTGGTCGGGCTGATCGCGGGCGCGGCGCCGCCTGTCGCCGTGCTCGAGGGCGGCGAACGCATCGGCATCAAGTTGACCCATGTCTACGGGCTGACCGAGGTCTACGGCCCCGCCTCCGTCTGCGCCGAGCAGCCCGGCTGGGACGAATTGTCGGCCGACCAGCGCGCGCAGATGAAGCGGCGCCAGGGCGTCTCCTATCCGCTGCAGGAAGGTGTCACGGTGCTCGACCCGGAGACGATGCGCGAGGTTCCACGCGACGGCGAAACCATCGGTGAGGTCATGTTCCGCGGCAACATCGTGATGAAGGGCTATCTGAAGAACGAGAAGGCTACACAGGAAGCCTTTGCGGGCGGCTGGTTCCACACCGGCGACCTCGGTGTGCTCGACGAGGACGGCTACGTCATCATCAAGGACCGCTCGAAGGACATCATCATCTCCGGCGGCGAGAACGTCTCCTCGGTCGAGGTCGAGGACATCCTCTACAAGCATCCGGCCGTGCTGTTCGCGGCCGTGGTGGCAAAACCCGATGCGAAATGGGGCGAAGTGCCCTGTGCCTTCCTCGAGCTGAAGGACGGCGCGCAAGCGACCGAGGCCGAGATCATCGCCTATTGCCGCGAGCACATGTCGGGCTTCAAGACGCCGAAATCGGTCGTGTTCGGCGCGATTCCGAAGACCTCCACCGGCAAGATCCAGAAGTTCCTGCTGCGCAACGCGGTCGGCTCCGCGAAGGCGATCTCGGCCTGAGCGGAGCCGTTCTCAGCCCTCGGCCAGCCGGCTGAGCAAGCCATAGAGCTGCTTTCTCTCGGCGGCATTGAGCGGCGCCAGCGTCTTTGCCGTGCACTCGATTTCGACCGGCAGCAACTGCTCGACCAGCGCCACCCCGGCGATCGTCAGATCGATCAGGATCAGCCGCTTGTCAGTCGGGTCACGGCGGGTCTCGAGCAGCCGACGTTTCTTGAGCCGGAGCACGACATCCCTGATGTTGGCGGGCTCCATCGCAACGAGTCGGCCGAGCAGGTTCTGCGACAGTGCGCCGCGCTCGTAGAGCCGGGCCAGCGTCGCAAATTGCGGTGCCGTAAGGTCATAAGCACCGATCCGGTCGACCAGGTTGGATGACGCGCGCTGATAGGCGCGCCGCAGCAGGAAGCCGACCTGATCCTCGAGGCTATAGTCCGGCGCTGCACGCTTGGCCGAGATGATGGACCTAGTCGACGTTCTCTGCATCCCGGTACATCACCTTGTGGCGCGTGGTGGAAACCCAGTCGTCGATCTGGGCCTCCGTCATGAAATGCGAGCCGTCGAACCGATTCCAGTTGCTGATATCGGCCAGGCTCTTCTTCCAGCGCTTGTACGGCGGTTTCGCCGGCGGGCCGAAACACATGATATCGAGCACCGATAGCTCCTCGGGGATGCCGAGCAACGGCTTCATGGCCCGTTGCGCCTTCTCCTGCCCGATCGCTGTCACCCACCAGACATTGTAGCCGAGCGCCGCGGCCGCCAGATGCGCCGACATCGTGGCGGCTGCAACGCTCTGCAGAAGGATCCGCTCCGCGTTCTCCTTGTACATCTTGTCGAGTTCAGAGCCGTCATTGAGGACAGGAAACGCCTTGACCCAACGGAAGTCGCTGGCGACGACGATGAAGCCCGGGGCCGATGCGAGCCCGCGATAGTCGGGGGTCGGGAATTTCATCTTGAGGCGGGCGCGTCGCACCTGCTCCTCGCGGAAATACTCGGTGATCTTGTTCTTCAGGTCCTGATCGGTGACGGCAATGAAGTGCCAGGGTTGGGCATTGGCTCCCGACGGCGCGTGCCGCGCCGCCTCCAGGATCATGTCGTAGTGTTCCGACGGCATAACGTAGCTGGGATCGAACGCGCGCGTGGTCAGGCGCTTCTTCACGACATCCATCAGTGCGTCATATCGCGTGCGGTCGGTGAAATCGCGCGTCGCCTCAGCCATCTGATGCTCCCGCATATCGTTATGATCATAACGATATGCCCAATGCGCGGAATGTCAACGCAAAAGCGCGGTGACGGGCGACATCGCGTGTGGGGGCGGCACGCGGGAGTGACCGGCAAGGACCGATCGGACGACGTTGTAGCTGTTGAGGTTTTCTAGCCGGCTCGGTCGAGCGTCAGCCGCATCCCGTCATAGGCCGGCACGACGCCGGCCGGCAGGCTCTGCCGCAGCACCTCGTAGTCGAGGTCGGAATGCATGTTGGTGATGACGGCGCGCTTCGGCTTGAAGCGGTCGATCCATGACAGCGCGTCGGCGACGCTGAAGTGGCTGGGATGTGGCGCATAGCGCAGGCCGTCGACGATCCAGAGATCGAGATCCCTGAGCGCCGCCCAGCTTTCCTCGGGGATGTCGTGCAGGTCGGGCGTATAGGCAGCATTCCCGATGCGGTAGCCGAGCGCAGGGATATTGCCATGCTGGACCAGGAAGGCGGAGAGCTCGATCGTACCGCCCTTCCCCTCGATCGTCTGGCTCTCGCCGGCCTCAATCGAACCGCGGTTGAGGATCGGCGGATAGTCGCTGCCTCTGGGTGAGATGAAGCAATAGGAAAACCGCGCCATGATGTCCTTGGCGGTCGACAAGTTGAAATAGACCGGGATGCGGCGGCGCTGATGCAGCACGACCGATCGCAGATCGTCGATGCCGTGGGTCTGGTCGGCATGCTCATGCGTCAGGAACACCGCGTCGATATGCTCGACATTGGCGTCGATCAACTGCTCGCGCAGATCGGGCGAGGTATCGATCACGACGCGAGTGGTGCCCTGCTCCGTCGTGCGCTCGGCCATGATCGAGCAGCGTCGGCGACGGTTGCGGGGATTGTTGGGATCGCAGGCGCCCCAGCCGAGCGCCGGCCGCGGCACGCCGGCGGAAGAGCCGCAGCCCAGAATTGTCAGTGTCAGCGTCATGCAGTCACCTTCGGCGCCGGCACTTTGGAGAACAGGCGGAAGAAGTTCTCGGTTGTTTGCCGCGAGATCTCCTCCATCGAGACGCCGCGCGTCTCCGCCAGCACCCTGGCGACCTCGACGACGTAGGACGGCTCGTTGCGCTTGCCGCGGAATTTGCCTGGCGCAAGATACGGCGCGTCGGTCTCGACCATGATGCGGTCGGCCGGAAGTTCGGCCGCCAGGGCCCGCAGTGCCTCCGACTTCTTGAAGGTCAGGATGCCCGTGAACGAGATCGACAGCCCGAGCGAGATCGCCTTCATCGCAAGCTCTCGCCCTCCGGTGTAGCAGTGCAGGACCGCCTTGAAGGGGCCCTTCGCCACCTCGTCCTGGAGGATGCGGCCGCAATCCTCGTCGGCCTCGCGGGTATGGATGACGAGCGGCAGGCCGGTGGCGCGGGCCGCTGCGATATGGGCACGAAAGCCGCGCTCCTGCGCCTCACGCGAGCCGTGCTCGTAGAAATAGTCAAGCCCGGCCTCGCCGAGCGCGACGACCTTCGGGTGCTTGGTGAGCTCGATCAGGTCGCTGGCCGGAATGCCATCCTCTTCATCGGCATGATGGGGATGAGTGCCGACGGAGCAATAAACGTCGGGAAAGCGCCCGACGATTGCGAGCAGGCCATCGAGCCGTTTCACCCGGGTCGAGATCGTGACCATACGGCGGACCCCGGCCGCCCCGGCGCGCCCGACGATTCCGTCGAGATCGTCGGCGAAGTCGGGAAAATCCAGATGGCAGTGACTGTCGACAAGCATGACTTTCGAACCGCTCACTCGGTCTTCGGTTCCACGTAGCGCGGGAACACGCCGGTCGGCGCCGGCAATGACGTGCCCGGCCTGATCCGCTCGCCAAGCGCCGCGAAGCTGCGCGCGTCCGCAGGGATGCCGAGACTGTCGAGCATCTTGGCGCAGGAGGACGGCATCACCGGTTGCGCCAGGATTGCGATCCGACGGACCACCTCGGCGGTGACATAAAGCACCGTCTTCTGCCTGACAGGATCGGTCTTCGCCAGCGCCCATGGTGCCTCGCCCGCGAAATAGCGGTTGGCCTCCGCGACCACGGCCCAGACCGTGTTGAGCCACTGGTGGATCTGCTGCGTCGCCATTGCGCTCCGCGACGCCTCCAGCATGGCGTCGGCCTGCGCCAGGATCGCCTTGTCGTTGTCGGTGAATTCACCGGGCTCCGGCAGCACGCCGCCGAGCTGCTTGCCGATCATCGACAGCGAGCGCTGTGCCAGATTGCCGAAATCATTGGCGAGGTCGGCATTGATGCGCGCGACGATGGCCTCGTGGTTGTAGTTGCCGTCCTGTCCGAACGGCACCTCGCGCAGGAAGAAATAGCGCACCTGGTCGACGCCGTACTGCTCGGCGAGATTGAAGGGATCGACCACGTTGCCGACCGACTTCGACATCTTCTCGCCCCTGTTGAACAGAAAGCCGTGCGCATAGACGCGCTTCTGCACCGGAATGCCGGCCGACATCAGGAATGCCGGCCAGTACACCGCGTGGAAGCGGATGATGTCCTTGCCGATGATGTGCACATCGGCCGGCCAGTAACGCCAGTTCGCATCACCTTCATCGGGATAGCCGACGCCGGTGATGTAATTGGTCAGCGCGTCGACCCAGACATACATCACATGTTCGGGGTCATTGGGGACCTTGACGCCCCAGTCGAAGGTGGTTCGCGAGATCGACAGATCCTTCAACCCGCCCCGCACGAAGCTCATCACCTCGTTGCGGCGTGAATCCGGGCCGATGAAGTCAGGCTGGCTCTCATAGAGATGCAGCAGCTTGTTCTGGTAGGCCGAGAGCCTGAAGAAATAGCTATTCTCCTCGACCCAATCGACAGGTGTGCCCTGCGGGCCGCGACGGACATTGTCCTCGCCGACGACCGTCTCCTCTTCGGCGTAATAGGCTTCGTCGCGCACCGAATACCAGCCGGCATACGTGTCGATATAGATATCGCCATTCTGCTGCATGCGATTCCAGATCGATTGCACGGACCTGTGGTGCGCAGGCTCGGAGGTGCGGATGAAGCGATCGAAGGAGACGTTGAGCCGCTCGTCCATCTCCCTGAAGCGGGCCGCATTGCGGGTCGCGAGCGCGTGCGGCGTCAAGCCCTCGCCCTGCGCGGTCTGGATCATCTTCTGGCCGTGCTCGTCGGTGCCGGTGAGGAAGAACACGTCCTTGCCATCGAGCCTCTGAAAGCGCGCCAGCGCGTCGGTCGCGATCGCCTCATAGGCGTGCCCGATATGCGGCTGGCCGTTCGGATAGGCGATCGCGGTGGTTATGTAGTAGATGTTGCCGCGATCGGCGACCGGTGCAGGCGCCTGAGCGACCGCCGGCGCGGCCTTTGGTACCCTCTTGACCGGCGGCGCCTTTGGCGTTGCCGGCTTCACCGCCGCCGATGCGACGACCTTCGCGGCCTCCGTTTTCGGAGCCTGAGCTTTGGCAGCCTTCTTCGCAACCTTTCTGACGGCCTTTTTTGCGGCTTTCCTGGTGCTCGATGTCCTCGCGGCTTTCTTTGCCGCCTTGTTCGCCTTCTTGGCGACGCGGCCGCCTTTCTTGGCCGCGCGCGACTTGGCGGCGGCCTTCTTCGCGGTCGTCCGCGCGGGCGAAGCCTTGTTCGTCTTCTTGGCTTTCTTCTTCGACGATTTCTTCTTAGCGGTCGCCACCACGGAATCCTTTGCAGATCGAAACGAGATTGTCGGGAGTGCTGTCAGGCAGGTGTGTCTTCAGACAGATGTGTTTTCAGACGAGGCGTCTATCGGGTCGCGTCCGCAAGCATCGAAAACACCGAGAAAACCAGCGGCTTGCGCTCCAGATTATAGGCCTCGGTGTCGCGCGCGGCGCGGACGATCTTTTCCCATACCTCCGCCAGCCGTGCAAGGCGCGGCAGATTGGCATTGGCGTCGCCGTCGCGCATGCGCTCGCTGATCCAGCGATCGATTCCGTCGATGAAGGCGGCGAGCGCGACGCGGTCGCTGGTGCCGAGCGCATCGCCCAGCGCATGCAGCTCGCGCGGATCGACCTTGGGCAGCGTTGCCAGCAGCGCGGCGGTGCGCTGCTGCAATCTGAGCGCGTCGCCGCCGAGCAGCGACAGCGCCCTGCCCACGCTGCCTTCCGATGCCGCCGCAGCCTCGACGAGTTTGGGATCATCGGGCGCGAGGTCGGTCGCAGCCGCTGCCGCAGCGATGACGTCGCGTGTATCCAGCGGTCGCAGCAGCAATTTGCGGCAGCGTGACAGGATGGTCGGCAACACCCGCGACGGCGCGTGGCTGACAAGGAGGAACAGCGATTGCTGCGGAGGCTCCTCGAGAATCTTGAGCAGCGCGTTCGCAGCGTTCGGATTGAGCTCGTCGACGGTGTCGACGATGCAGATGCGCCAGCCATCGACGGCGGCGGTCGAGCCGAAGAAGGAGATGGTCTCGCGCGTCTCGTCGACGGTGATCACCGTCCGCATCACCCCGCGATCGTTGAGGCCGCGCTCCAGCACCAATAGCCCGCCATGCGCCCCGGCGGCAACCTGTCGCGCCACCGGATCGCCCGGATCGAGCCGCAGCGTCGGCGCTTGCTGCACCTGGGAGGCCTGCGGGTTGCGGAATGCCAACACGAATCGCGCCATGCGATAGGCCAGCGTCGCCTTGCCCAAGCCTTGCGCCCCGCCGATCAGCCAGGCATGGGGAATGCGCCCGCTGCGATAGGCATCGAGCAAGGTCTGCTCGGCCTCGCGATGCCCTGACAGCCCGGACGTCTCGCGCGGGTGCCGGACCGCGATGTCCTGCTCGCTCTTGCGCGCGCTCATGCGGGGCTTGCCGCCGTTGCCGCCGCGAACAGATGGTCGCGCAGCGCGGTCCATATTCGCGATGCGACCGCATCGGGATCGTCCGTTGCATCGATCAACACGCAGCGCTGCGGATCCTCCGCGGCGATCCGCTTGTAGGCCTCGCGCAAATCCTCGTGGAACTTGACGCTCTCGGCCTCGAAGCGGTCGGCCACGCCGCTGCCGCGGCGCGCGGCGGCGCGCTGCAGCCCGATCTCGACCGGGACATCGAGGATCAACGTCAGGTCGGGCTTGAGGTCACCAATGGTGACGCGCTGCATGGCATTGACGAGCCCGGGCAGCACCTGTCCGAGCTGACCCTGATAGGCGCGCGTCGAATCGAAGAAGCGGTCACACAGCACCCAGATGCCCTGGTTGAGCGCGGGCAGGATCACGGTGCGGACGTGATCGTCGCGGGCGGCGGCAAACAGCAGCGTTTCGGCATCCGGCCCAAGCAGCTTGCCCATCCCCGACAGCACGAGGTGGCGGATGATCTCGGCCCCAGGCGAGCCACCTGGCTCGCGGGTCACGATGGCGCGCAGCTGCGCGGCATCGAGGCGTTCGGCGAGCTTGCGGATCTGGGTCGACTTCCCGGACCCTTCGCCCCCCTCAAATGTGATGAAGCGACCGCGCAGGGTCGGCCGTTTGACGGCTGTTTCAGCCATGTCACAGCCTCTCGGCGCCGGCGCGGAACATGCCGATGACGAGTTCCTGAACGCCATCCAGCGCGCGGCGCACCGTTGATCCGGTGCCAACCGCGTCCGCCGCGAACACCGGCGCCTCCATTGCGACATTGGCACCGCGCCAGACCCTGACCACGCCGATCTTCTGCCCGGCGGCGATTGGTGCCTTCACCGGGCCGCTATAGACCACGCGGGCCAGCAGCTTGTCGTTGCCGTTCTTGGAAACCATCACCTTGATCGGATCGGGACTGACGAGTTTCACCGAGCGGCTGTCGCCGCCGAACACCCTGGCATAGCCGATCGGCTGGTTGGCCGCGATCAGTGTCCGGCTCTCGAAGCTGCGGAACCCCCATTCCAGCATCTTCTTGGCTTCTGTGGCGCGATCCTCCGAGTCCTCCAGGCCGTTGACCACGACGATCAGACGGGTGTCGTTCTGCACCGCCGATCCGACCATGCCGTAGCCACCCTCCTTGGTGTAGCCGGTCTTGAGGCCGTCGGCGCCGGGCATCGCATTGAGCAGCGGATTGCGGTTCTGCTGGCGTATCTTGTTCCAGGTGAATTCCTTCTCGCCGAACAGCTTGTACATGTCGGGATAGGTCAGGATGATATAGCGCGCCAGCGTCGCGAGTTCCCGAACCGTCATCTTGTTGCCGGGGTCGGGCAGCCCGTTGGAGTTGGCGAAGGTTGATTTGGTCAGCCCCAATTCGCGGGCGCGCTTGGTCATGAAATCGGTCGCGAAGGTATACTCGTTGCCGGCGATGCCTTCGGCGAGCGCGATGCAGGCGTCGTTGCCGCTCTGGATGATCGCGCCGTGCAGCAGGTCGTCGACCGAGACCTTGCTGTTGATCGCGGCGAACATCGTCGAGGTCCCGGACGGCGCCCCGCCGCGCCGCCAGGCGTTCTCGCTGATCCGGTACTCGTCGGTCAGCTTGACGTCGCCCTTCTTGAGGGCGTTGAAAACCACCTCGGCCGTCATCAGCTTCATCATGCTGGAGGGGGCGCGCAGCTCATCGGCGTTCTTCTCGAACAGCACGCTGCCGCTGGAGGCCTCGATCAGGATCGCGGTCGGGGCGTCGCCGTCAAAGCCCCCTTCCTCCTTCTTGGCGCCCTGCACGCTGTTGTTGGCGGCGAAGGCCACCCCGCAGCCGATGCCAAGGGCAACCATTGCCGCGACGAGTCCACGCCAGCACCGCCCGGCGCGAGCGGCGAACGTGCGGGGAACTGCGGTTGGTGCTGCCATCGGCGATGTCCTGAAAGGCTGCGTTCTAACAGGTGGAAGTATCGCAAACAACTGAGGTTTCTGCGCCTGTGCACGAGCGGCTGGATTGCTGCCGGCGGCGAACGCCCCTAAGGTTCGGCTTGGCCCACGACAGCAACAGAACCGGCAAACAAGGCGGAAACGCGATGTCTTCCTCACGCACGATCTCCGCCAACGGACTCGACATGTTCGTCCGTGAGGCCGGGCAAGGCCCGCTGGTCGTGCTCTGCCATGGCTGGCCGGAACTGTCCTACTCGTGGCGACACCAGATCGCGGCGCTGGCCGCGGCCGGGTTTCATGTCGTGGCTCCCGACATGCGCGGTTTCGGGCGAACCAGCGCGCCGGCGGAGATCGGCGCCTACACGATCTTCGATACCGTCGGCGACATCGTCGCACTGGTCGCCGCACTGGGCGAGAAGCAGGCCATGGTCGTCGGCCACGACTGGGGCGCGCCGGTGGCCTGGCACGCGGCGCTATTCCGGCCTGATGTCTTCACCAAGGTCGCCGGGCTCAGCGTCCCGCCCCCATTCCGGGGCCGCGGTCGCCCGCTCGAGACCCTGCGCCAGAGCGGAATCACCAACTTCTATTGGCAGTACTTCCAGGCACCCGGTGTCGCCGAGGCCGAGTTTGAGCGCGACATCGCCCGCACAATGCGCCTCGTGCTCGGGCGCGGCGTTTCCGACCCGAACTCGATGTTCGTCGATGAGGCAAAGGGCTTCCTCGGCAATCTGCCGAGCGGACAGGCTTTGCCGGCATGGCTGACCGAGGCCGATATCTCGGAGTTCGCGGCCGGCTACGCGGTGTCCGGCTTCCGGGGCGGGCTGAACTGGTACCGCAACCTCGACCGCAACTGGGAGCTGACCGCGCCCTGGCAGGACGCCCAGATCCGTCAGCCCTCGCTGTTCATCGCGGGATCGAACGATTCGGTGATCACAGGACTGATCGGCGCCAAGCGGGTCGCCGACATGGAACGCGTGCTGCCGAACCTGAAGCAGAAGCTGATCATCGAGGGGGCCGGCCACTGGATCCAGCAGGAGCGGCCCGACGAGGTCAATGCCGCCGTGATCGAGTTTCTCAAATAGTCAGATGAAGTGATTGGTTCAGTAGAGCCCGCGTCCGCTCAGGACCTCAGCCGGTCCGCGCGAATCAATCGGCACGTAGGAAGCCGCGGCCGGGCTCGGGGCCGACGCATAGCGCTCATCATTCTCGTAGGAGACTTCACGCGGGTTGTTCAGCACGCGGCCCCGCGAGCGGCTCGAGGCGGACATTTCGGACGTGGCGTTGATCGAGGCATAGTCGGCGGACGTATTGCCGAGGCTGTACGGCCGGCCCTCGGGCACCGGGACATCACCACGGATCCGGCCGGCCGACGAGGACATCGCTGGCAAGAACGGACGGGCCGAGGCGACCCGAACCATCGAGGGCGATGGCGCCGGCGTGCCGGTACGCAGCGTCGCCATCAACTGGCGGTCATCGGAGCCTTCGAGCGGCGCCCGGCCGACATATTCCACGCGGACATGCGCCGTACCATTGCCTTTGAATTCAAGGAGTTCCGCGGCCTTGTTCGAGACATCTATGAGGCGATTACCGTGGTATGGACCACGGTCATTGACACGGACAATCAGGGACTTGCCGTTGCTCAAGTTGGTGACGCGGGCGTAGCACGGCATCGGCAGCGTCGGATGGGCCGCTGTCAGCGATCCCATGTCGAATACCTCGCCATTGGCGGTCAGACGGCCGTGGAAGTCATCTCCGTACCAGGACGCGGTACCCTCGGCCCGGTAGTTCTCGTCTTCCTCGGGCACATAGGTGCGGCCTGCCACGACATACGGCTTGCCGACGCGGTAAGTGCCGCCGCCCTTCGGCACGGGATCACCGAAGGCCACGACGCGCGGGCTCGACGAGACGCCGTATTTGGGATCGACGCGGCTCGCGAACTGGCTCGAGGCGCAATTGGCGAGGACGAGGCACGCAGCCACGGCAACGGCGCCGCGCGCCGTCCGGACGATCGAATCTGGCCGTCTAGTCCCCATCGCCCCAAGTACCATTCTGCCGAATGCCCGCCTACTGCGCGGTGTGACATCCTTGCCGTCGCGATGCGGCCCACCTCCGCACCAGAGATGGACGATATCGCAACCGGAACACGGCGGAAATGGGGAGAGCCGCCCCACGATACCCGCATGGTGAATGGGCTGTTGCATGCCCCTTCGTTGAACTACGGAGTTTTGACCCTCGCGAGCCGTCGCCTGCAACACTCGCCGTCCCGCGATCAGACACACTGTTGCAGCAAATCATCAGTCGGGGGTGATCTTCGATTCCAACAATTGAATCTTTTTGACTGTGCAGGGCTGCAATCGTTTTCTCTCGCGTGTGGGGCGCAAAGGAAGTTTGCGATGATCGAGATGGTTACAGCGGTTATGGGTCTGGTCAGTGCAGCCATCTTCTTGGCTCATGCCGTGGAAGGCTATCGGTACCGGGCCTGACGGCCCGCCAAGGCGGAAAGAGACATCACATCTTTCCGGGAGTTGCGTGTTCGGAAAGCTTTAATCAATTCGGATGAGCATCGGGTCAAGGCAGGTGTATCATGCGTAATCACGATTTGGTCTCCGACGGATTTCTGACGTTGACCGCGGCTAGTCTCGTGCTGCTGTGCTCAAGCCTCCTGGCTTTTGCGCTCGCCTGAACCCGTGAGGCCGGCGCACCCGGCCCCGCCCCTCGGCCATTGCCGTCTCCGGCGGCAGGCCATCCCCGACAAACGAACGTGCTGCGGCCGGCAATCAACCCGGCCAATCCGACGGTCGAAATCAAGGCATCACCTCGATCAGATGTGGGGCCGCGATCCTGCATTGCGCCGGCGAACTGGGCGCGCAACTTGCGTGGCGATACAGCACGGGCGAGTCGTCGCGTCCCGCCAGGACTCATCCTGTCCGCTGTCGAGCGGAGTGATGTCAGACCGGCTTGTTCGGACGGACGCTTGCGCGGAATTCCTCGAAACTCTCCTTCATGCGGTCCTGGATGATCTTCACCGCATCGGTGGTCGACTGCCGCGCCGTCGACGCGCTGTCCTGGGCCCCCTTCACCGCGATATCGAACATCTTCCGGGCGAACTCGGTTTGCAGCGCGAGGTTCTCATGAACCTTGCCGAGCGGCTTGTATTCGCTCGCCAGCGTCGCCGCCTCGCGCAACCCGGCCTCCATCACCTCGCGCTGCTTCTGCGCCACCGATTGTGCGCCCTGCGCCGCAACCTTGGCGCTCTGGCCGAGCGCCTCGAGGTTCTTCCTCTGGGTCTGCAACAATTCGTCGACGTTCAGCTTGGGCAAGCCAAGATCGCTCCCGAATTTCCGGAGCATGTCGATGTAAGAGCTGTTGTCCGTCATGATATCCTCCCTGGTTGCTGCCTATGATTTGTGGTGTTCGCCTCCGGACGTCGGAACGAGTGTTCTGAGGTGATCGTTCGTTCGAGAAAGCAAGGATGACGGCTCGACCCGCGGTCTCTCGCCACCGAGGAACGCCTCGATCAGGGCCGCCGTCTCCACCGGTCTTGTCACCATGAACAGGTGCCCGTCATCGATCATGCGGAGCTCGGCGTTCGGGATCAGGCCGGTCAGGATGTGACCGTTGATCGGAGGAACCAGCGGATCGTCGCTGCCCATCAGCACCAGGGTTGGCTGCGGCAGCGACCACAGCCATGGCAGGCTGGTCCATCCGGCCATCGCCAGCAGCTGATAGAGGTAGCCGACATTGCGCGCACCATGCATCGCGGACGCGTGACGGCCGATCAACGAGGGGTCGTGGCGAAACGCCCCACCATAGATATCCGCCGCGATGCTGCTCATGTAGTCCTTGTCGGTGTAGCGGCGCGGGGTCGCCATCTTCCAGAGCACCGACGGGCTGGCGGGTACCATCGTGAAGCCCGGCGCGGTCGCGGCGAGCACCAGGCGCCGGCAACGCTTCGGAAACTGGTGCGCGAACTGCTGTGCGATTCCGCCGCCCCAGGACACGCCGGCGACGTCGACCTCCATGCAGCCGAGCTCCGCGGCGAGATCAGCCGCAAGGCGGGCCAGCGTCGAGGGGCGATAGGGCCAGGCAGGTCTGGGCGACCCGCCGATCCCAGGCACGTCAAAGATGATCGCGGTGGTGGTCGTGAGCGAGTCGAGGAACGGCTTTGCCAGCTCCCAATTGGCGCCGATCCCGTTAAACAGCAGCAGCGGCGGCCCGCTGCCGCTGCCGTGCTTGATTGCGACCTGAAGCGGTTGGCCGTCGATCGTGATCTGCCGCGCCTCGATCGTTCCCGGCTTTGCGAGATTGTCACTCAAAGACGTAGGTCCCCGGAGCGTCGCCAAGTGTCGGATGGCGCCCGCTGCCGAGCGACGCCGGCGCGGTCACCTCATCGCCGGAGCGCGCCTGCAGCCAGTCTCGCCAATCGAGCCACCAGCTTCCCTTGCGCTTCTCGGCCGACGTCAGGAATGCATCGGGTGCACCCTCACCGACTGCACCGATCATGAAGGTGGCCTTCGGATTGGTCGGCGGATTGAGCAGGCTTTGCAGGTGCCCGCTGTTCGAGAGCACGAAGGTGGTGCCCTCGCCCATGATCTGGGCGGTCTTGTAGACGCCCTTCCACGGCGTGATGTGGTCGGTGACGCCGGCGACGACGTAGCTGTCGGCCTTCACCTTGCTCATGTCGATGGTCTTGTCGTTGAGTTTCAGCTTGCCGGGATTCACGAACGGGTTGCTGAAATAGAGATCGAGATAGTCGCCATGCAGCGCCGCCGGCAAGCGCGTCGTGTCGGCGTTCCAGAAAAGGATGTCGAAAGCTGGCGGCTGGTTGCCGAGCAGATAGTTGTTGACCCAGTAGTTCCAGATCAGATCGTTGGGCCGCATCCAGGCGAACATCCGCGCCAGATCGTGGCCGTCGACGATCCCGCGCAGCTGCGACGACGCCTTGGCGGCGCGCATGGTTTCTGGCGTCATCAGGCAACCGAAGGCGCTCTCCTCGGCGGAGTTCGGATCGAGCAGGCAGACCGCCAGCACCAGGTTCTTGATCTTCGCCGGCGCACTGCCGAGCGTTGCGAAATAGGCGGTTGCGGTGATTCCGCCCGAGCACGATCCCATCATGGAGATGTCGTCGCTGCCGCTGATCTCGCGCGCAGCGTCGACGGCCTCGTCGAGCGCTGCAACATAGGTGTCCAGCCCCCAGTCGCGATGAGCCGCGGTCGGGTTACGCCAGCTGACTGCAAAGATCTGGATGCCGCTTTCGAGCAGGAAGCGGACCATGCTCTTGTCCGGCGAGAGGTCGAGCGCGTAGTACTTGTTGATCTGCGGCGGCGTAATCAGCAGCGGCCGCCTTCTGACGGTCGCAGTCGTCGGCGTGTACTGGATCAACTCGATCAGCTCGTTGCGGAATATCACCGCGCCCGGAGTGGTCGCCAGGTTCTCACCGACCTTGAACGCACTGGTGTCCACCATCGACGGCATGCCGCGGTTGCGCGTCAGATCGTCCATGTAGTTCTTCAGGCCGCTCCACATGCTCTGTCCGCCGGTGTCGATGAACTTGCGGACCGCCGCCGGATTGGTGAGCATCGTATTGGTCGGCGCGACGGCGTCGATCAGAATGTCCGTGACAAGGTGCGCGCGCTGCTTGTCGATATCGCTGAGGCTGGTCTTGTCGACCAGGCCGCTGACCGCCTCGCCCCACGCCAGGTAGGCCTTGAGCAGGCTGCTGTGCAGCGAGCTCTCCTTCCATGTCTGATCCGAAAACCGCCTGTCGCCTGTCTTCGGTGCCCGCTCGGATTTGCCCGCCATGATGGAACCGAGCTCACCGACAAAGGACAGCCATTGCTCGGTGGCGACCTTCGGCTCGTTCATCACGGCCTTGAACAGGATGCCGGCACTCTCGACCAGGTCCTGGCCCTGGATGCCGACGAGGGGATTGAGCGCCAGCGTGGTTCTGGACGCCGCTTCGGACATCTCCGACGCCGGGGACGCCATGTCGCGATCCTCGGTGCTCATCGCCGCGCTCCCGCTGCAGGAATCAGCAGTGCCAGCGTCTCCGCGATCAGGGCCGGCTTCTCCGATCCTTCCACCTCGAGCGTATTCTGGGTCTTCATCACCACCTGCCCGCCTTCCCTTGGCTCGATCCCGGCGAGCACGACGCGCAGCCTGACCCGCGCGCCCGACGGCACCGGCGCCAGGAAGCGGACCTTGTCGATGCCGTAGTTCAGCCCGGCGGCGGCATCGCCGGGGATGACCCCGACCTGCATCGCCAGCGGCGCCACCATCGCGAGCGTCAGATAACCGTGCGCGATCGGACCGCGGAACGGGCTTTCGCGTTTTGCCCGTTCGACGTCGACATGGATCCACTGCTGATCGCCGGTGCAGGACGCGAACGTGTTGATGCGCTCCTGGTCGATCGTGACCCAGTCGGACATTCCGAGTTCCTGTCCGATTCTCTCGCTCAATCCGGCAAGGGTGAGGTTGCCCATGATGTCCTCCCTGGTCTGTTCGCGGTCCCGTTCGGACAGCTACATGTTGCCGTACTGCTCGCGCAGCTCCTTCTTGTTGATCTTGCCGACGCTCGTCTTGGGAATGTTGTCGATGAAGATGATCTTCTCCGGAATCCCGTACTTCGAGATGGTGCCCTTGTCGGCGAACGTCTTGAGATGGTCCTTGATCGCAACGTCGCTGACACCGTGATGCCCTCGAGCAGTCCGACGAATTCGTCGTTGACGAGCAGCGTCGAGGCGCCGGCGTGATCGATCGTAAAGGCGATCTGTTCGGGCGACAGGCGGACATTCACCGTCTGCAGCACAGCGGCCATCATCGGGATCGCGAAGAACGCCTCGAGGAAGCGATGGCTGTCCCACTCGAGAACCCCGACCGTGTCGCCGGGCTCAACCCCCGCCCTGCTCAGGGCCGATGCGAGGCGGCCGATCCGCTCTCTGGTTTGACGGTAGGTGAAGCGCTTCGGGTCGCGATAGACGACCTCCTGGTCCGGCGCCTGCACGCGCGGCGTGTGCCACAATTGCTTGAAGATGAGCGGATATTGATAGGCGGATTTGGCGGTTTGAATCAGCCTTCCCACCATGGTGGCCTCCCTCGACTTTGCCGTTTCCTCCGACCATTGTGGCGTCCGCAGTTCTGAGCGCGCGCGGATCGCCTGGTTGCCGTCCTGCCTCGCGACGGTTGGCCGGGCTTCACATTAGACTGAAGCGTCGCGTGGCGCCCGATCTTTGTGAAGGTCCGAAACGGACATCGCCGGGGTCTCAATCGGACACATTACCTTCATCACGGGCGCTGGTCTTTACCGAAGCTGCTGCCTTGCCGTAGCCTGCGCTTTGCGGCGCAGCCTTGCTGCCCCGCAACAGTGACGAGCCGGCGCTCGTTGCCGCAAGCAGGATTCGCTCAATTGCTTCGATCGACACGCGTGAAGAGGTCTCGGAATTCCCGTAGCCGGCCAGACGGTTCGCGCGACATCCTGGCCGTCGGGGTCGGCGACAGGGTCTACGAGGCAACCAAGCTCGCCGCGATCTTCGATATGCTGGTCAGTCTGGGCATTTCGGCCGACGCTATTCTGCGCGACGTCAACATTCCGCTGCAGGATGTGCATTCGTCCCAGGCGCGGATCTCTCTGATGCAGTTGATGACCATCAGCCAGAACGCGATCCGGCTGTCAGCCGAACGTCATTTGCCTTACCGCATCGGCGCATCGATCCACGTCTCGACCTACGGGATGTATGGCTATGCGATCCTGTGCTGTCCCGACTTCCGCAAGGCGATGGATTTCGCGACGCGGTACCACGCCCTCGCCGCGCCGCTCGCCGCGATCGAGTTCGCCGAGCAGAACGGCCACGCAAGCTGGACGATCGAGCCCAACTCCCACATCGCCGACGGCTCAGCGCTCCATCGCTTCATCACGGAGATGCAGATCGGCATCCACATCTCCCTGATGCGAGATATCATGGGGGCGGCCTTCGTGCCCTCCAGGATCGAGCTGACCTATGCGCAGCCGGAAGACTTCGCTCTTCCACCGGATCACGTCGGTTGTGCGGTTCACTTCGGGCGGCCGGCCAATCAGATCGTGTTCCAGTCGGACTGGCTCGACCAGGCCGCCGGGCTCGGCAACAAATTGACTTATCCGACCATCGTCGCCCTGTGCGACGAACTGCTCGGCGACCTGAAACTGCGCGTCGGGGTGGCCGGAAAAATCCGCGCAATCCTGCTGCGTGACATCGCAAATCCTCCGACCTTTGAGGCCACCGCCAAGCTGCTTGGCGTGAACGACCGGTCACTGCGGCGGCAGCTGCGCCAGCAGGGCTTTTCGTTCCGCGGCTTGCGGGACGAGCTGCGAACCCAGGTCGCCCTGAAATATCTTCGTGCCACAGACCTCGCCAACGAGGACATTGCGCTGGCCCTCGGCTTCAGCGACGCCGCGAACTTCAGGCGAGCGTTCCATCGTTGGACGAACAAGGCCCCGAGCGAAATCCGCGGCAAGTGATCGGCGGCGTCCTGACGCAAGCATGGGGTATCGATGATCCAAGACGCGACACGGTCGTTGCGAGTTGCGAACTTACGCTACCCGCTCGCTCCCGGCATAAAGCAGCGCACAACTGGATGACCGTCTATATACATCCGCCAAGCCAGCGCGAAGCCAGCCCTGTTGTTGCCCTTGACCAGTTTTTCCGGCCGTACATTGACCCATTCGCCTTCCAGGAAAACCTGATACTGGCCATCTTTGATCGTCCATTGGGGATCCGTCAGGTGATTGACATCGGCGCCGTCGCAGCACCACTCACCTTGTTCGCAGCGTAAACTTTTGTACCAGTCGTCCAGCTCAGGATGGGTATGGTCGTGCGCGTTAGCTGGCCAAATCCAAACCAAGGCGGCGCTGATGCAAACTAAATTCGTTCCGGTCAGCAGGTGGTTCATAGCTGCCACCGCAATGCAATTGATGAAACCAATAACGCGAACCTAGGACTCCTCGAGCGCACGCAACAATCCGTACTTGCCCGGATGCGCGAAGCCTCCGCACATCCGGCGAGAACCGCGGATTCAAGCGGTGCGCGCAGCCGCCTTCGGGCCATCAATCGGCGGCCCGCAGCGTTCCGTAATTACGCTACGGCCTAGCCGAGCGCTGTAAGGAAAGACAACTTCGCTCGGACCTAACCGAAAATGCTACAACCTTCGAAACTCGGCGAGCAGTACAGTTTGTGCCAGCTAGCGGAGTTACTCCGAAAGAGAGGTGGAACGCAGCCGGGCGGCGTTTAAGATTCAGGCTCCTGCTCCCACAGGCGTGATCCATGGAGGGAGGGGCATGCGACGGCGTGAGTTCATCACGGGGACGGCGGCCACGGCCGCGATGGGCCTTGCCCAGCCGACATTCGCCCAAACTGAAACCCGGTTGCCAGCCATCAAGCGCATCGCGATGGTTCACCCGTCCGAACCACCCGAGGGGCTCTCCATCAATGGTCGCCCAGCGTACCAGGCATTTTTCGGGGAGCTAAGTAAGCTCGGCTACAACGAAGGCCAAAACCTGATCCTGGAGCGGTATTCGGCATTCGGGCACAGCAATGGGTATGAAGATGTCGCTCGCGCCATTGTCGCAGGTCATCCTGACCTAATCGTCTCGCTCGGCGGCCCGGTTACACGCGTGCTCAAGCCGCTGACCGCAACCATTCCTATTCTGGCAATAACGAGCGATCCGGTTGCCGGTGGCATGGTCACGAACTTGGCCAAGCCCGACAGGAATATCACAGGAGCAACTACTGATGTCGGATTGGAAATCTGGGGTAAGCGCCTTGAGCTCCTGCGCGAGACCGTGGGCAAGCTAATAAATGTGCGGTTTCTGATGCCTCCTTCTTTGATTGCCTTTTGGGAAATGGCGGGAGGACCAGCAAGAGCGCTAGAAGCCGCACGACGAGATGGTATCGCATTCGGCACAGCATTGGTCGCCGAACCGTTCGACTGGCAAGACTTTGAGCGGAAGTTCAACGCAATGGCTGCAGAAAAGGTTGACGGTCTCATGGTCGGGGCCGTGGCTGAGTTCTTCACATACCGTCAGCTAATCGTTGACGCCGCTGCCAGGCATCATCTGCCTGCGATTTATTTCGCTCGTGAATGGGTCGATATCGGAGGATTGCTGTCCTACGGCTACGACACTGTGGCCATCATGCGTCGGATCGCGGATATGACGGATCAAATATTAAAGGGCGCGAAGCCGGGTGATATTCCGTTCTACCAGCCAACCAAGCTCGAACTGGTGCTCAATCGCACAACGGCGAGATCGCTCGAATTGGAGTTTCCGCCGTCATTGCTGGCGGCCGCCGACGAGATCATCGGCTGAGACGCGACTTCCGTTGCAGGCCCTTCGCGTCCGTTTGCGCGGCACGCGGAAACGTCCGAAGTCGAGGTGAGATCGGAAGTCACCCGCCATGGCTCAAACCGACGCTCATGATCCGGGGCGGTCATTAAGTTGCCTGTGGCTCCATCGCTGCCATGCATTGTGGTGAGCTGTCGCGCCAGGCTTGGCCCGTCGCTTCGACCACTTTGATTTGGATCAAGATTGCCCTTCGCAGACTGCGATATTCGTAACGCCCGTCTCTCATAGAGGGGTCCACTCACATGAATCGCAAGAGCTTTCTTGTTGGTCTCCTGGCCGCTGGTTGCTTCGTCGCAACATCCACGCTCATGACGAGTCCCGGCAACGCGCAAACGGACCCAAAAGTCGCGAAGGCCATGGCGATATTGAAGACCGAGACAGCGAAATTGGGCGCGCCCAAGGCCGAGGGGACCGTTCAGACAGCCGACAAGACGACCCCAGGCTTGTATTTTGGCTCAACCAAGGTGAACAACGACTTCACGATTGTCGACAAAGTCAAGGCTGAGGCCGGCGGCACGGCTACGCTGTTCGTAAAATCTGGTGACGATTATGTCCGCGTATCCACCAATGTGCCGGGCAGCGTACAGGGCCGGGCGCTTGGGACCATCCTGGACCCTAAGGGAAAAGCGATAGTGAATATCAACAAAGGTGAGGCTTTCTACGGCGAAGTCGACATCCTCGGCAAACCGTACGTGACCGGTTATGACCCGATCAAGGATGCATCGGGCAAGGTAATCGGCATCTGGTACGTCGGCTACGAAAAATAGGAATTCTCGACCCACGTCGGCACGGTGGCCTTCATCGACTTCGGCGCCGCGCCGGCGACTCAACATTCTGCGGGGGGCGAAGCCCCCCGATCTTCCGGTCGAGCAGCCGACCAAGTTCGACCTCGTGATTAACCTGATCGTGGCGAAGGCGCTCGGCCTCGACGCGCCGCCGACGCTTTTGCCCGCGCCGACGAGGTGATCGAGTGACCCGCCTAAATGGCCGCTTTGCCTATGAGCTCTGGAGGAGGACACAATTAGTGACGGGACGCTGTATCAGCGCTTTGATGGATATGACGAACGTGTTGAGTAAACCCTTTCGAGTTTTCAAATAGCTGTGCTCTCGCTGCGCGCCCCATGACATGAGGGCCTGCAGCAGCTTGGCCCGACGATCTGCATTCACCGATCGGAGGGGTGGGATATCGATGAGCGCCCTTACTCCATGAACATGATAATCCCGATAATGACGAGAGGGCTCAGCCCCAGCAGCACGATGCACGCGTACATTAGGTTGCCCATGGCTGCCCCTTTGCGCACAACCCGCTTGAAATACACGCGGACGGCGCTGGCCCTAGCCCAGGAAGGTCGTGGCAAAGATCCTGACGCCTCTGTGTCCGCACAAAAAGGGCCAAGGTTCATGACGTTGACCCGTATGGTTACGGATTATCTACGGGAGCGACTCGACCAAGTGCACTTTGTGCCAGACGCACATGGCCCCATGCGCCTCCGGTGTTCTCCAGCCGCGTCGTTCGATTTACTTCAACGAGGTGCTGATCGAGCTGAAGGTCGAGCTCAGTGCCGTGCCGACGCCGTTCACGGCAGCGATGATGGCGATGGCAATGCCGGTTGCGATCAGGCCGTATTCGATGGCGGTAGCCGCAGACTCGTCGTTCAGGAAGGCAACGCAGAGTTTCATGTGAGATGGCCTTTCCTACCCAATACAAATGGCTAGACACCCGCCCGTCCCGTTCCGAAACTCTGGCCGGACAACTCTTACGGTTGCGTAAATCGGCAATCGAGAACTGCGACCTATCCTTCGATGCAAGGCATTCGGGTATGCACGTTAGTGTGCAAATTGTTGAGTCCGCTGCCCGAGTTGCAGTCATCAGCTCATTCCAAAGACTATCACCTCGAGCTGTTGCGGACCCAGCACGGGGCGCGCACGATTGGAGCGCCTGTCCAAATCCCGGATAAGGCAACGGCCCCAGCACACGCCTGTACGCCTCCAGAAGTAGTGCTGGGGCCGTTCGACGGGTTCAGATTCCTTCATTTCCAGATGTTTCAGTCGAGCGCGGCAGGCTCCGGGATCTCCTGGCCGAGGACCATGACTACCCGGAATGATGTCTTCGGAGGCGCCTGCGAGCGAACCTCGACGATGAAGTTGTCGTCGTTCGCCGCAGAGGCTGAGACCGAGGTAGATCCGGATGACGATCCCACACCTGAAAGCGCCAGGGTCGCGATTGTCGGAGAACCGGAGCACGAATTCGACGAGCTTGCCAGCGTCCCCCCCGAAGAGACGCCAATGGCGGTCGAGGAATTCACGACCACGATGTTGACCGCGAGGCTGTTCGCAGCGGTGGCAGTCATCGCGGGACAGGTGACCGGGTTCGCGGTGTTCGTACTCGACGAGACGGCTCCGATCGGGCTGCTCGCGACCACCCCACTAAATTGACGCTCACCTACTTAGATGCTTGGGCTAGGCAGCCACAGTGGGCTTCCATGTCTCCCATTGAGAAAATACGAGCGTGTTTTTCATGTGCACGTAAGATGTAGACCGACCCCACTAAGACCGGGCCAAGAGTAGCTCGATGCGATGTCCGCCTCTGGACCCACACCGACGAAGTCCGGCGATCATCCGAAGGTCGGCTTCAGGGGATAGAGCGGAAAATCCGGTAAGGCGACGCAACCGTCGCTGATGGCCCTGAGCCGAAGTCGAGACCGCCACCATCTCGGGCCGCCGGACACCTGATGTTCGAGCAACGCAAGCTTCCGCCAATTTCATCAGCTGTCAGTGTGCCTTATTGTCCGAGTACGCCGCGTTGCTCCCATGGTCCCGGATTGATAACCGCGCCGTTGACTTTACCGGCTGCGTCTCTGACGAAGGCGATCCGCGTGTGATCGCCGCCCTCGACTTGGAATTCATCCTTTGAGCGGATCGCCACGGGCGTCGGCCGTCCCTTTTCGAAATCGAGGATTGACCATTGGCCTGTTGCCTCGACGACGAGCTTGCCGTCCACGCCACTGACTTGAAGCGCGACACTCTGCGCAGGAACCGCCTCCCGGGCAAAGGCAACAACGAGCGGACCGCTCTGCGTCACGCGGATGATCTTGAACTTGATCGCGGCGTTGACCGGACCTGAAATCCGACGAAAGGCCGCCTCCAAGGTCAAGCCCTTGATCGACTTGTCGTCGATCGCTGTGATGAGATCTCCCGCCATGACGCCTGCTTTCGCGGCAGGGCCGGTGTCGGCCAATTTGACCACCCTGAGGCCATCGGTGCCCGCGATAACGGACTCAAGACCGGTCCAGCCATTGCCGTCGGCGACCGAGGTCTGCCTGTCCAGCGAACTTGCGGACCCGCCGAAAACGTAGCGTCCGACATATTCGGCGAGCGCGCCGGCATTTCCTTGCCCGGAGGCAACCGGCGCCGGCGCTTCAGGCACATTCAGCGCCGCATAGGGCATGCGACGGATGGCGTCGAAATAGAAGCCGTTCTCACTGTGCTCGCTCCGCTGCATCATCATGATCAGGATCAGCTTCTGTGCCGGATCGATCGAGAAGAACGTGCCCCAGCTTCCCTGCCAGTTGAAGCTTCCGACTGCGCCCGGAATGTAGCTGAAATCGGGGCTGGTGCGGACTGCGAAGCCGAGCCCCCAGCCCGTACCGAAGGCCGGACCGACTTCATGCCCCGCAATGTGCATTTTGGGCGGCAGCGAATTCGTCGTCATCAGCCTGACCGTTTCAGGCTTCAGGATACGCACGCCGTCAAGCTCGCCGCCGTTGAGCAGCATCTGGCAGAAGCGCAGAAAATCAGGAACCGTGGAGACGATGCCTCCGCCGCCCGAGAAGAACGTCTGCGGCTTGCCGACGTCGCCATTCGCGAAAGGGGGTTGGGGCTGCGGTCCCGGCACGGCAACGAGACGGGCAAGCTTGTCCTGCGGTACCGAGAAGCCGCTATCGACCATATGCAGTGGCGCGAAGAGGCGGCTTTGCAGAAACTGATCGAAGGGCTGTCCCGACACGACTTCAATGACGCGGCCGAGCACGTCGTAGCCGATGGCATATTCCCAGACTTCGCCCGGCTGGTGCAGAAGCGGCAGGGCGCCGAGGCTCGCGACGAAGTCCGCGATAGGCTTGTCGCGCCGGAACGGCGCCCTGGCGCCGTACAGTACGTGAATCGCGGCTTTCTCAAATCCGGGATCGGCGTAGTCCGGCGAAGCATAAACGAGGCCGGACGTATTGCGCAGCAGGTCCCGGATCGTCATCGCACGCTTCGCCGGCTCAAAAATCTTCCGCGCAACATCCGAGAGGATTGGATCCCCGGTGACCGGATCCTTTTTGACGACCTGCATATCCCTGAGCTCCGGCAGATACTGGGCCACGGGAGCATCAAGTTCGAGCTTGCCTTCATCGACCAGTATCATGGTGGCGACGCTGGTGATTTGCTTGGACATCGATCCGATGCGAAAGATCGAATCCGGCCGCATCGGCATTTTCCTGTCGTGGTCCTCGAAGCCGGTGGCTTGCAAATAGGCGAGCTTGCCGCCCCGAGCGATCCCCACGACAAAACCGGAAGGATCGCCCTTTTCGCTCTGCGCTTCGAACCAGGAGGTCATGCGCGCCAGCCGCCGCGCCGAAAAACCGAGACTGTCCGGGTCACCGACGGTCTGCAAATCGTCGGCAAGCGCCGCCCCTGCCGGACAGAGTGTAAGCGCCGCCAATGCGGCCAATAGAACGACAAACCGCTGATTTCGCATGGGGAACCCCGTTGGCGCAGCTACTGCGAGGAAGGATCGCCATCAGCCTGTCGAATGTTTTCGATTCCTTCTCGCCGATTCCTGCAAACCGGCTGGCCGATTCCTCAACTCGACTGGCCTATCTTCAATCGATCGTTTACCGGGGCCGCATTTCCCGCCATGGCGAGGCGGCGAAATTCAGTTGGGGTAAAATTTGTCGCGGCCTTGAACCTGTGTCCATGGCAATTGTCAGCACCGGGACTTCTACTTGTTCGGGGTCGACCAGCGCCGCCTTAGCTTCCCCGATCCGGTAATGATTGAGAAACGCATTGAAATTGCGGTAGCCGAGGCCCTCATTGATGAGCTGCCGCAACCGGTAGTCCGGCACGCCCAACTCGGCGGATAGCAATCCAATCGTCAATCGCTCACGCCGGTAGATGCGCTCGACGGTCATCAGCTGTTCCAACCGGCGCAAGAGAGCCGGTTCAATCGTGGCAGGCTTGCTCTGATCGTCAGACGCCTTGGCTGGCGCCCCGAAGCGCCTGCGGCTTTGCCCTGACCAACAAGGGCCACGATACCCGAGCGCTCCAGGCTTACCTGGGACACAAAAATATCCAGCACATCGTCGGATATACCGAGCTGGCAGCCGACCGGTTCAAGGACTTCTGGCGCTGAGGTTCGCCGCCAAGGGTCGCGAGCGACCCGCGGCCCCTGGTGTCAGCCGGCGACCTCTTCGCGTCCAAGGAACAGGCCGATAATGGTCCCCACTAGCTGACAGGCCGTAAGAAAGATCGGGTCGCGGGCTGCGTACTCGAGGAGGATAACTCCTCCGAGAAAAATAATGCCCAGAGTGCTGACCACGTAGGAAATCGCAGACGGGTCCGCGCTTTTCAACCACGAGCATGTGATCAATAACCCCAGGCAGCCAATGGCACCCGCTGTCATCAACTCCAGTGGACCTTGCACGAAAAAATAATTGAAGTACTCGGGCAGAATCGACAAGTCATGGGCCCAAGAGTTCAAAAATCCAATGATGGGACTCGCCACGATCACGATAGCGCAGCAGACAATGATGCCCAGGACTGTGGTGGCGCGATTGAATTTTCCGCTCGGTTTGGAGATTTCCATGCTAGCACGCGGGCCCTGCCGCACTCAATTTCGCTTGATGTAGTTCGACGCGTCAAGCCCAGGGCCTGAGCGCCCCCTCACCCCAACGCGGCAGCCGACGGCAGTCCCGCGCAAGAGACCATAGGACCGCCGTGTTGCGGGGCAGCGGGGCGCGGCACGTGCGGCAGCTCACATTCGCCGGAGTTGTCAGTTGCTATTACGGCTTTGGCGAGAATGGCTCGCTGGACACAAACACAATGGAGTATCAAATGAAGAAGCACGTGAAAAAGACTGCCCTTGCTGAGATGCAGTCTTACGAGTTGTCCTTGAACGAACTCTGCGAAGTGTCAGGCGGTGATGGCCGTCCGCAACACCTGACTTTGTCGAGCCTCCAGGATGATTTCATAGCGATGATGGCATCAGCCAAAGCAGCAGGCGAGTACAAATAGCGTAGGTCGGAGCAGCCCCCCTTGGATGGTCGCTCGTCCAAGGAGGGGGCTACGAAATGCGATGCCTCGGCAAACCAGGCGAGCATCGCAAGGGACCGTCAACGCTGGTTCTCGTCGCGACCTTTCTGGCGGTCGTGGCCTTGGCCCTCGCGGCCCAATGGGTCGCATCTCCAGGTCGCAGCCACGTTGAACTGAAGCGGCATCCTTAATCTGCGACACCAATTGCAGTGATGCTCTGACGGAACAGAGCTGTTCCCAGTCGCGCTATTTAGTGCCGCGGACGTCGCCCGCGGCGACATCACGGTCAAGGATTGCGACGACGCGATAAGCATCGTCAAGCCGATTGCTAACCACGGCGGCACGCAAACGTTCAACACTATCCTAATCACTTCACTTCAAGTGATGCCCTAGGCCTTGGAGTTGGTGCGCGGCCCGAGCCCGAGGTCGCGCCGTGCGCCAATCTGCGAACGCTCTGCCAGTTCCCTCGGTAAGGATAATGCCGAATTTAAGCGCCGGCCACCTTGCGCGCACCGGGCGTTTTCATTTGGATAGGTTGTGCGGTAGCGCCTCGCGCTATCGCTGCCCTCCTTGGGCGTTTCCTCCCTTGGGCCGTTTGTTCATTCAAGCGGCCCGATCTTTCGATGGGCAAAGGGCAGGTTGCGACAATGGCATTTCGGCTCGAGGTTAAGAATATTTGCCCGCCTCCCAATCCCTATACGTGGGAGATTTACGTGGACGATGAGCTTCATTGGTTCGCGTCCTCGACGACCTTTTTCAGCTCGCCAGCCGAGGCGGAAGCGGTTGGCCGAGCCGCGCTAGAGCGGCTTCGGAGCAGCAAGGCGGATTTCTACGGAATCTGACCTAGGTCGTCCCCACGCGGACACGACGCCCATGACCAAAATGGGCTTCCGGTGTTCTCCGGGCGTGAACAAGTTTCGGACCTCATAAATAACTCAATAGTCGAGCGCCGTGGCACCCGCATAACAGGGCAAGACGGTCCCGGCCGGCGAAAACTGGTTTCACGAAGTGAAGTATGACGGCTATCGCCTCCGCGCCGAGCGCGACGGAGACCGCGTCCGGCTGATCACCAAGGGCGGCAACGACTGGGCCAAGCGCTATCCGTGGATCGTGGAAGCCGCGCTTTCGAACCGACAGAAGCAGTTCGAGGCATGGCCGCGACACCTCAACGCCAGCCGCGTTTATCCTCGCGCATTCGACGTAGAGTTCGGCACTCCACAGGGGAAATTGATTCAGATCCACGGCATCGCCGCGGCTGCGGTGACAGATCTACGCCGGCGGCGTTTGCGGACCGGGAGTTTTTATTTATTGCTGAAGTTCAGTCTGCACTAGCCTATCAGGTTCCGTCGAGCGTAGACTTCAACTCCAACGCAGGAGTTGTGTCATGGGCAGTGACCTGCTTGAAAGCGTTTGCATTGTGCTGCTCGGGTTGAGCCCGGTCGTCATCCTCGGCTTCGTGATTTTCGTGTGGTAACCCGCAACCTTGGCCCGCGTCCAAATCCGGCCGGCAGGTGGCCCCAGCAAAGCCTCCTCCTGACCCCCAAAGCAGTTGCCTAGCGGGCCAAAGGTTCATGGCACCGGCCCCGTGTGATTCCGGTACTCCGTGTGAGCATGGGAAGAGCTGCCCGAACCGCGTCTAGGATCGAGTCATTTCGAGCATCTAGATTTGAAATCCGTTGTTTCATGCCGGGAAGCTTCATGCTGAGTGCCGTGTCGACCGCGGCAATTGCCTCTTCAAGCTCTAGCCGACACCGAGCGATATCCTGCTCCGTGGCTGAAGTTGCCGGACCAACCGGCGCTTAGCGGAGCCTGATGGAAGACGACAACGACGAATTCTGGACTGACGAGCGGCGAATGCGGATTCGCGAAATGCTTGAGCATGAAAACATCCGCCACGACCAACTCCGCTTTCATGTTTTCCCGGGAGCGCTGCACGAGCCGGAGCCGTCGTCACAGCGCAAGCCGTCACGGCGGCGGACCCTTCTTTTCTGCCTTTTCCTCTTCCTCGTCGCCTGTCTCGCAATCGGATCGTTGTGTTTGGTTCTTGACTTCTGATGCGGATGAAAGGTGAGAGGTTAGGCACAAAATCGCCGGCGCTGGGGCGCAGCCTACCCCGCTATTCATTTGGCTCGCTGGGTTGGCTTTGATGCCGAATACCGCGGACCGTGTAGCCCAGCGGCAGTGTCCGTGACTTGAGCTGTCCCGCTGGCCCCAAAAAGATACGCCGCCGGGCTCGAAATGCGCTGTCCCGGCGGCGCCCTGTCTCAGGCTGGGCTGCCAAATCCCGGCCAGGAAACACATCGCAGCGGCTGTGCCAGTCCCTTCGTGCGCCGGCCATCGGCGGCGTTATTGCATGCGCTCGCGTAGCTTCTTGATGATCTCCCGGAGGCTGTTTGCATACTCCTCGATGATCCGCCGCGCCTCTTCCAGGCGCGTGGGGCGCGTCGTCTCATCGTCCGGTTCGACGGGTTCGCGTTCCTTCATTTCAGGATATTTCAGCCGAGCGCGGCGGGCACCTTGAGATAGATCAAAGCGGCGTGCAGTTTGTGCCAGCCGCGCATGGCCCAATTGGGCCTCTAGAGGCCATTGGTGAAGGCGCCGAGCCTGCCCAAAGCCCTATTGCAGAGGCGGGCTCACAACCGCGCTCCCGCGTCTCACTTCGCTGTTCGTGATCGCGCGCAGTTCCACCTTCACCCGCAAAGGCCATGCCGTTGACATCAAACAGGTCGGCTGCGGATCAGTGGGGAACTGTCCTAATTCGGACACACTCTGGAACAAACTAGGACACTGCGAATTGTACGTATAATTACACCATCGGTAGAAAGGCCTCGACGCGCTAGCCCCCGTCGGGGCCTTTCGCTGTCTGGGCACGCAAAAACGCCGTCCGCTTAAATCTATCGCGGACGGCGGTTAGCTAGCCCCAGGAGGAAACGGCAAAATCCTGATGGGTATTAGTGTGCACGAACCGGGCCAAGGTTCATGACCCAAATGGGTCTTGTGCCCCGTATGACTCCGGTACTCGGGGAAAGTGGCCGGGGAACGTCTGGGATCGGACCCATCGCAATCCCGATCATTGCCAACCGCGTCGGAAGCGGTCGGGCTACCGATGAGGTCCGCTTACCCCGATAGCGGTTGCACACTGCAACAACCGCTTTTCCGATCATCTAAGGCAAGCGGCGTCGGATGTCGCAAGCACCTTGGTGCTTGCTGTACAACTCCAACCACCGCGCCTGATTGGGCGGGAACGACCGCTCATCAAGCTCCCAGTCTAAAAGCCGCCCATGTTGGTCCACCGGCGGTTCCGCGTCGAGGCGCTCAAACTCCCTCGTTTCCGCATAAGTCAGGCCCATCAGGACCGTTCGACCAAGAACGTCGCGATCGTACGGACCGCCGCATCTTGAGGAAAATGCCATTGTGAAATCGGACTGCTTGAAAAACGCCAGTCTACGCCACGGTTTTACCAAGGCAATTGCAGTCCGGGATTAACCTCAACTCACAACCCTAACGGAGCAGGAGAAGCTGACAAAGGCCGTCCTGATCTACGTGGACAAGACCCGCGGAGAAACGGATTACCTCAGAGTGTTCGGGACCGAGAACGCGGCCGAGACCTGGCTGGAAGAAAACGATCCTGCAGGCGTGGTGTTCTTGTACGAAGTTTTCGAGTGAACTGCATTGCCGGTTTTCTCCGGTCTTGAGCGCGCCGCAGCACCCGAAACGGCCACGACTGGAGCAAAAGATTTCAGCTGATCACCGGGCCGCGCTGCGAAACCGCTGCCATCGGTCCGTACTCGACAGCGAGGCGGTGCTGCTCCGCGTTTATGGCCGCTCGGACTTCAACGGCCTCACTCACGCAAGCACGACGCCGAGGTCGAGCTCCATGCGTTTGACATTCTCGGGATTCGAGGGCCTCGCTCCAAGCGCCGCCACCGCCCCTATCCGGCCGCTCAAAAGATCAGGCCAAGGTGAAAAATCGGAAGCACCCGGCGATGGGCCGGACGCTGGACGACCGGCCATGACGGCCCGCTAACGATGAGACAAGGCTGAATCGTCATCGCGCTTGAGCTTTTTGTTTGAGCATGATCTTTTCGGAAAACCGCTACACATTTTTCCGGATCATGCTCTAGTGCCGCGGATACCCGCGCCGGTGTTTTCCTCTGTTTATAGGCTCGAGTGACCTGATCACGGAGTCGCTAGCGATGCACTGGTGGTTCTTTGCCGCTGCCGCGATCGTCCTCATCGTCTGGGTCGCACTTGTCGCTCGTCGCCGCCGCAGGGATGCACTTTACGACGCGGACCTGAATCGGCGCGTCAACAATCGTCTTGAGAGCGTCGTTCTGGTGCGCCGCGGGGACGATTCCGGATTTCCGGAGCTGATCGAGATCCCGCCCGAAGTCGCGCAGCAGTTCCTTGCCGACATGCAGGCTTATCACTCCGAGCACGACACCCTGCGCCGCGACGAGATCGCCTTCCGCGCTCGTCAGATCTTACTCCAGCATGTACCGGCAGGTGCGACGCTTCCGCTCACCGACGTCGAGGAGATCTTCGAACGGTTGAAGTCGGAGGGATGAAAAACGATCGTTCCGGCCGGCTTTTCCCGAATGGCCACCCCGCACTGTATCCGCCCCGCCACATGCAGAATGTTCCGCTTGCAGGAACAGCAATTCGGACTCCACTGATCGGAAGCCTTGCGGCAACCTCGACCTACCGGGGCTGGAAGTATCGTACATTGCACTGACAGACAATTTTCCCGGTCAGGCCGCAGCGCGCAATGCTTTGCGGCCTTTTTTCCTGCCCGCTTCGCGCGATCGTCGCGAGGTCACCGTTGGGCATGAAATCAAGCTCGGTCGATTCTCCGTCGGGTCTAAGGCGTGACGCAAGGAGCGACCGCCGGGCGTTGCTCAGGCGGCCTCCAGTTTGTCGAGCAATTTGTCGATGGTGATCGGATACTCGCGAACCCGGATTCCTGTCGCGTTGCAAACCGCGTTGGCGACGGCCGCGGCGACACCGCAGATGCCGAGTTCGGCGACGCCCTTGGCCTTCATCGGCGACGAGATCGGATCGGTTTCGTCGAGGAAGATCATGTCCTGGTGCGGGATGTCGGCATGGACAGGCACTTCATAGCTGGCGAGATCGTGATTGAGGAACAAGCCATGACGCCTGTCGACGATCAAATCCTCCAACAGCGCCGCGCCGACCCCCATGGTCATCGCGCCGATCACCTGGCTGCGCGCTGCCGTGGGATTCAGGATTCGTCCCGCGGCACATACCGCCAGCATCCGCCGGACGCGCACCTCCGCAGTGTCGATGTCGACGCCGACCTCGACGAAATGCGCGCCGAACGTCGATTGCTGATAGGTCTTGGCAAGGTCTCCGTATTCGATGGCGTCCTCCGCCACGAGCCCGCCCTTGCCGGCGGCCTGTGCCAGCGGCACGCTGCGGTTGCCCATTCGAACGACGCCGTTCTCGAATGCCGCTTCCGCAGAGTTGAAGCCGAGTTTCTGCGCGATGGCCTCACGCAGCTTGACGCAGGCGGCGTAGACACCGGCCGTGGAATTGTTGCCGCCCCACTGTCCGCCCGAGCCGCATGAGACCGGAAAATCGGAGTCGCCGAGCCGGACCACGACGCGGTCCAGCGGCACGCCCATCATCTCGGCCGCGGTCTGCGCGATGATGGTGTAGGAACCGGTGCCGATATCGGTCATGTCGGTCTCGACCGTCACCCTGCCGTTCTGGTCGAGGTGCACGCGCGCCGCGGATTTGGTCAGGAGATTGTTGCGGAACGCGGCGGCAACGCCGATGCCCACCAGGGATCGTCCGTCGCGCACCTGCCCGGCTTGCGGATTGCGCCGGCTCCAGCCGAAACGCGCAGCGCCTTCGCGCAGGCATTCGACGAGTTGACGCTTTGAGAACGGCCGCTCCGGATGCTCGGGATCGACCTGGGTGTCGTTTCTGATGCGCAGTTCGATCGGATCCATGCCGAGCTTCTCGGCGAGCTCGTCGATCGCGATTTCGAGCGCCATCATGCCGGAAGCCTCGCCCGGCGCGCGCATCGCGTTGCCCTCGGGCAGGTCGAGCTCCGCCAGCCGCATCGCCGTCATCCGGTTGGCACCGGCATAGAGCAGCCGCGTCTGGTCGACCGCGGTCTCCGGCTCGCCGCCTGCCACGTTGCCGGACCAGCTCTCATGGCCGATCGCGGTGATCCTGCCGTCGCGGTCGGCGCCGATCCGGATGCGCTGGATCGTCGCCGGCCGATGCGTGGTGTTGTTGAACATCAGCGGGCGTTGCAGGGCCACCTTGACGGGGCGGCCTGCGGCACGGGCCCCGAGCGCGGCGAGCAGCACGTCGGCGCGCAGGAACAGCTTGCCGCCGAAGCCGCCGCCGATATAGGGCGAGATCAGCCGGACGTTCTCCTTCGGAAGGCCGAGCGTCTTCGCCAAGTCGGTCGCGCCCCAGGCGATCATCTGGTTGGAGGTCCAGACCATCAGCCTGTCGCCTTCCCACGCCGCGACCGAGGCATGGGGCTCCATCATCGCGTGTCCCTGATCGGGAGTGGTATAGGTGGCATCGAGCTGGACCGGAGCCGCGGCAAACGCCGTCGCAAAGTCGCCCATCGCAGTGTCGGCGGGACCGCCGATCTTGGGATCGGGAGTGAAGGCCGCATCCTTCGACCGGGCAAGATCGAACCGGCCATCGCCCGGCGCGTATTCGACCCGCACCAGCTGGGCAGCGGCGCGCGCCTGCTCGAAGGTCTCGGCGACGACCACGGCGACCGCCTGGTGGTAGTGCGCAATGTCGGGACCGCCAAGCAGGGGCGCCGCGTTGCGCTCGCCCTTTGCGAGCTTGCCGGCATTCTCGGCGGTCACAATGGCGAGCACGCCCGGCGCCGTCCTGGCTGCGGCGAGATCGATCGCGTTGATCCGCCCCTTCCCGATTGCCGACCCCACCACATAGCCATAGGCCTGGTTCGCCACGAACTCGTGCCGTTCATAGGCATAGGGTGCGGTGCCGGTCGTCTTCAGCGGCCCCTCGATCCGGCTGGTCGGCCGCCCGACCACCTTGAGCTGGTCGATCGGATTGAAGGTGGCGGGATGTTCGAATCGCATGCCCTAACCTCTTGCCTCGCGCAGCACCGCCGACAGCGTTCGTTCGGCGAGCGGCAGCTTGAATGCGTTGTCCCGCGTCGGCCTTGCATCGGCGAGCAGGCGTGCAGTGACGGCCTTGGCGCCACGCGGCAATTCCGCTTCCGCCGCCTCGACGCGCCATGGCTTTGGCGCGACGCCGCCGAGCGCGACACGGCCCGAACCGTCGGGCTGCACGATCGCGGCGACCGAGACCAGCGCGAACGCATAGGACGCGCGGTCGCGAACCTTGCGATAGGCCTGCACGCCGCCGACGGGTTTGGGCAGCGCCACGGCAGTGATCAACTCGCCCGGTGCAAGCGAGGTCTCGATATCGGGGTGCTCACCCGGCAGCCGATGCAGTTCAGCGATCGGGATGGTCCGCGTGGCCCCGTCGGGCCGCACCGTCTCCACCACAGCGTCGAGCGCGCGCATCGCAACCGCCATGTCGCCCGGATGAGTCGCGATGCACGCTTCGCTGGCGCCGATCACCGCGTGCTGCCGGCTGAAGCCGCCGATTGCGCCGCAGCCGCTGCCGGGCTTGCGCTTGTTGCACGGCAGATTGGTGTCGTAGAAATACGGACAGCGGGTCCGCTGCAGCAGGTTGCCCGCGGTGGTCGCCTTGTTGCGCAATTGGCCGGAGGCGCCCGCCAGCAGCGCGCGCGACAATACGCCATAGTCGCGGCGCACGCGCCCGTCTGCCGCCAGGTCCGTGTTGCGAACCAGCGCCCCGACCCGCAGGCCGCCGTCCGGCATCGCTTCGATCCGGTCGAGCGCGAGACCGTTGACGTCGACGAGATGCGCCGGCGTCTCGATCTCCAGCTTCATCAGGTCGAGCAGATTGGTGCCGCCGGCGATGAATTTCGCGTTTGCTGTCTGCGCGGCGGCCGCGGCGGCTGCGCCCGGCGACGTTGCGCGCTCATAGCTGAACGTTCTCATGCGCTCCTCCCTGCGACCTCCTCGATCGCCTCGGCGATGTTGGAATAGGCGCCACAGCGGCAGATGTTGCCGCTCATGCGTTCGCGAAGCTCGGCGTTGCTCAAGCGCACCGGGGCGTTGAGATCATCGGTCACGTGGCTCGGGATGCCGGCCCGGACCTCGTCGAGCACCGCAACGGCCGAGCAGATCTGCCCGGGCGTGCAATAGCCGCACTGGTAGCCGTCATGCTTGACGAACGCCGCCTGCATCGGATGCAGTCGCCCCGGCGAACCCAACCCCTCGATCGTGGTGATCTCGTCGCCCTGATGCATCACGGCGAGCGTCAGGCAGGAGTTGATGCGGCGCCCGCCGACGATGACGGTGCAGGCGCCGCACTGGCCATGATCGCAGCCCTTCTTGGTGCCCGTCAGATGCAGATGCTCACGCAGCGCATCGAGCAGCGTCGTTCTGGTATCGAGCTCGAGCTCGCGCAGCTCGCCATTGACGGTAACGGATACCTTCGACATCGCAGGTGCTCCCCGCTTGAGAGTTTCGGCAGTTGCAGGCGGGGGCGCGCCGGCAACCGACGTTGTCGTCAGCGACGCGGCGCCCGCGATCAACAGCGCTCGACGGGACAGTTCAGTGCTGGATGTCGTTTGCACAGGCGTCTCCCGCTTCAGGGAACAACATCCGCGTGCTCGGCTCACGGACGTACGCCGTGATCACCACTTCTGGCGACCGTACCATTCGTTCACTTCCTTGGTCGCCTGATCCTTCGCGTAACCGTAGCGGTGCTGCAGGCGTCCTTCGAGCTGCTCCTGCTTGCCGTTGATCACGTCGAGGTCGTCATCCGTGAGCTTGCCCCATTGCTCCTTGACCTTGCCCTTGACCTGCTTCCAGTTGCCTTCGACACGATTCCAGTCCATCGCCGTCTCCCTTGATGAAGATGAGACCGACCAACAGAACAGCGGAGGCTTCGTTCCTTCGGGTTATTCCGGATGCGACCCTGGCGGATCATGGAACGGCTGCCGGCCATTCACACCCGGCAGCAACCTTACGACATTTTCACCTTGCGCATGCCGCTGTTCCAGCAACAGCGCGGTTCAGCATGCGTTGACCCTAACGCCACTCACAACAAGGATGCACCATGAGAACAATAGCCATCGCCCTGCTTACGACGTCAATGCTGGCCGCACCGGCCGCATTCGCGGCACCCAACAATCAGCAGCAAGGGCGGCAGCAGACGCAACAGAGCCAGCAGAACGCGCAGGACCAGCAGAAGAACCAGCAGAATGCACAGGACCAGCATCAGCAGCAGCAAAACGGCCAGCAGCAATCTGCGCGGAACGAACCGATCGCGCCGCGGAGCCTGTCGAGACATGAGGTGCGACGGGTACAACAGGCTCTCGACAAGGACGGTTTCAAAGCCGGGCCGACAGACGGCCGCTGGGGCAACGAAACCCGGAACGCCGTGAAGCAGTTCCAGCAGAGCAAGCAAATCCAGGCGACGGGGCAGCTTGATCAGCAGACGGTCGCCGACCTCGGGCTGGACGCATCCAGGCTCCAGCAGCGGCAAGGCCAGAAGTAACGGCCTTGGACCTGTCCACTGACAGGCAGCTCTCCGGCGCGATTCTCCTCTCTCCTCCGGAGAGCGCCGCGGACCCCAAGCTCGGCTCCTGAGCTTGGGGTCTTTAACTTCGGGACAGTCAGTCGCTGAAAGTCAGCGCAAACATGAAGATTCTCCGGAACAGGCCGGCCATGGCAACGATGCGAACCAATGTGGTCGCGTTCCTCAGATCCATCAGGAACCCGGCAAGTGCGACAGCCATCACCACCGCAACAACGAGACCGAGCGCGAAGTTGCCGGCACCGAGGGGCAGGTAGGCCGCACTTGCCGCAAGACCAACATCAGGAAGGTCGAAGCGGCGCCGGCACTTAATTCCTTTCTGCAGGAACATCGCAAA
>NZ_JAFCKQ010000006.1 GCF_018130215.1 Bradyrhizobium jicamae | reverse complement strand
GTAGGACCACAGGTGTAACCGGAACAACCCGGCTTTCCCTGCGCGATGGGTTACGGCTTATACGTGCTCGCCCCGGTGAGACTGGGCTCTTTTGTCACCGCTTTCGCAAAGATGCTTGCGCACGCTTCACGAGAGGACACCTGCCACCAGGGCGTCAGGCCTGCACGATTTCGCCGTCCGCCTCATGCGCTCTCGTCAGTCACGCATGCGGCGTCCACCGCATCCCACCGCAACGTTCGTGACGATCGCGAGCGCCCCTCGAGCGGGTGAGACGGGAACTCTATACACTGATTTGACCTACTGATAAACCGAAATATTTTTACTGGAGGGGCTTGCGCCGTCGGGCAAATCAGTGATTGAGGCGAAACTGCCTACCGGCATGCCGGGTAGCCGAAGCGCTTGATGATCTCGTCACCGGAAATCGAATGAAAGGCAAGCGTATCCATGAAATGGTTGACGGTGACATATTTGCGCAAGGCAGCCTTATAAGTGCTGAGCATTTGCTGCGTGGTGGAGGGGTTGATGATGCCCGTTCTCATGGAGCCGCCAGCGTGAAACAACAGGGTCGCGTCAGGCGTGATGCAGACATGGCGTATCGAAAGGAACATCGTACAGGCGGATTGACAGTGGCCGTCGATGCGAAAGCGCTCTCCCGACGCGTTATACTGCTGTATCACGGCCAGGAATCGCGCAAACTCTGCCTGATCGCGCGCGCCATAGCCCATGCCTAGCGATGATACGGAGCCATCGGCGTAGGCTGGCTGTCCCGTGAAGCCGCAGAAAGCGAAAAAAACAAGCGCGCGGACCAATCGCTGCCAGTTATGCAAGACATTCTCCTGGATCGGCTGAATTTTGACTGGCACTTTCGTCCCCTGTAGCTCTTGGGCAGATCAATGCGTGGCAGTTGCGCGACACATCCCTCAGGCCATCGCGGGAAGCGGCGACGACGCCGGCCTTCGGGTGATCGCCATCGGCAGCCCCTTGGCCGGACGCAGCGTGATGCGCTGATGCGGCCACACTTCGGCGCCCGGCAGCAGCTGCATCTCGAAGCGGCTGACCAGCACCGCAAGCACGATCGCGGCCTCCTGCAAGGCGAAGGACGAACCGATGCAGGTGCGGGGTCCGACCCCGAAGGGCAAATAGGCGAACCGCGGAATGTCGCCGCGGCTCTCGGGCAGGAAGCGCGACGGATCGAACGCGGCAGGGTTGCTCCATAGCCGGTGATGCCGGTGCAGGACATAGGGCGCGATCACGATCAGGGATCGCGGCTTCACGGCAAAATCGCCCAGCGTATCGGCTTCGATCGCCGTCCGGCTCAGTGCCGCGATCGGCGGGTAGAGGCGCAGCGCTTCCTCGATGACGGCCTTCGTCACGATCAGACGATCGGCCAGATCGTCTGCCGGATCGACCAGCTCGCGCATGGCTTCCTCCAGCACGCGCGATCGCCATTCCGGCGCCTGCGACAACAGAAACAGCGACCAGGCGAGCGTGTTCGCAGTCGTCTCGTGGCCCGCGGACAGAAAGGTGAGAATGTTGGAGCGAACCTCCTTCAGGCTCAGTCGTCCACCGGTCGCAGGATCAAGCGAGCACAGCAGCAGGGTCAGAAGGTCGTTTGGGCGCTCGGCAGTATCCGCCAGTCTCAGGCGCCTCAATTCGATGATCCGGTCGATCACCGTCTCGAAATAGGCCATCGTCCGGCGCAGGCGGCGATGGCCGGGGCGCGGGACGAACGTGGGCGCACCGAACAGGTCGAGCGCCCCGATACGGCCGACGGCACCGAAATAGGCGTTCATCGCCATCCGAAATTCGGTGATGTCCCCGCCGATCCCGTCCGAGAAGATCGTGCGCGCAAGCACGTTCAGGGTGACCACGGTCATTTCGGCAGCGGCGTCGATCACTGCGCCAGGCCCGAGCTTCGCCCATGTCATGGCAAGGTCGTTTGCGGCTGCCAGCATCGCCCCGGCGAAGCCGTTGACGGTGCGGCGCGCGAACAATGGCGCGAGCGATCGCCGCTGGGCTTCCCATCGCTCTCCCTCGACGCTCAGCAAACCGTCCGACAGGCCGAACGAGAGGATCCGGCGCTGGATCGTGTCCTTCGGATAGTTCTTCGCATTGTCCATCAGCACGCGCTTGATGGCCTGGGGATGATGAACCAGAAACGTATCGGCGAACGGCAGGCGGATGTTCACGATCGGCTCGTCAAAGCATTCCGCACTCCAGCATTCGAGCGGATTGCGCCGCAGCCTGATCAGCGTTTCGACAAGTCCCAGCCGGCGTGGCGGCGGGCGCGGCGCGGGCGGGCAGAAATCCGGTTCGCGGCAACGCAGCATGGAAAAAACCGCCGTCGGCTTCAAATAAGTTTGATGAACGCCGCACGAAGATGCCCGGTTCCAGGGATCGAGTCCACTGCAGGCGGGACCACCACGAACAACACTGGTCGTACGGATCGCGCTGCGGCAGGAACCTATTGGCGGCGCAAGGTGTTGACGTCACGTGCCAATGAATGTCCGAACCGCTTGAAGGTATAGACATGCTGGGAGCTGCCGGTCGCAAACCCGTCTCGTTGCTCGCGCTCGTCGCGATTGCCGCCATCGCAGCATCGACAGCGCTGTCGACGAATCCAGCCGACGCGGCCCATGGTGGTGGTGGCGGCGGCGGCGGCGGTCATGGCGGTGGTGGCGGTGGCTTCCATGGTGGTGGCGGCGGCGGCTTCCATGGCGGTGGTGGCGGTGGCTTCCATGGCGGTGGCGGATTTCACGGCGGCGCGCCTGGTGGTTTCCATGGTGGTGGCGGCTTCCATGGTGGTGGTGGCGGCTTCCACGCCGGTGGCGGCGGCTTTCGTGGCGGCGGCTTTCACACCATTCACGCTGCCCCGAGAATGGGAGCCGTTCATGCCGCGCCGGGAATGGGACGCGGCGCTGGTGCGCACCAATTCCCGTCGCACGCCAATGTACACAATCCGGCGGTCGCACATGGCGCCTTCGCCGGTCGACATGCGCCCTCGGCCGCCGTGATGCGGCACAACGCCGGCGCCGTCGGTCACTCCCTGGCCTCCCGTCAGGTCCGAGCCGCTCTGCACCAGCCCGGCGGCCTGCGCAACCCGATGACGCGCGCCGCGATCACGACGGCCGCTGCGGGCGCGGTCTGGGCCCATCACAATGGCGGCTGGTGGTGGCGACATCCGCATGGCGGCTTCGGCTGGGTCGGTCCGGTGTTCTGGCCTTACGCTTACTATGATCTCTACGATTACGCCTGGTGGGGCTGGGACTACGATCCGTATTTCTGGGACTACGGCTATGCGGATCTATACGCCGGCCTGTTCGACCCCTACGGCTATGATGCCCTGAGCGGCTACGCCGGATACCTGCCCGGCCATGGCGGATCCCGCGCGGCCGTCACATCCGGCGGCTCCGGCACGGCGACGCTCGCCGACATGTGCGGAAGCGACAGCCGCGACATCGCCGGCTTCCCGATCGAGCAGTTCCGCGACGCCATCCAGCCGAATGCCGAGCAGAGCGCCGCGCTCGACGAGCTCGCGGCGGCCTCGCAGAAGGCGTCCGAAGCCATACTCAACTCGTGCCCCAGGGACATTGCGCTGACCGCGCCGAGCCGCCTTGCCGCGATGCAGCAGCGTGTCGAGGCCATGCGCAACGCCGTCGGCATCCTGCAACCGGCGCTGGACAAGTTCTATGGGCTGCTCAACGACGAGCAGAAAGCCAGGGTGACCGCGCTGGCAGACAACCAGCGGCGGTCGCGCGGCGGCAGCGCGGATCGCGAGAAGACCGCCGAGAGCGGCAACTGCAATGCGGCGCAGTCTGCCGCCACCGCGTGGCCGGGCGACCTCATCGCAAGCAGGGTGATGCCGACCGAGGCGCAGCAGGCCAGCCTCAAGGACCTGCAGGACGCCGCTGCGAAGGCAGAGGACATCCTGAAGTCGTCATGTCCGCCCGCAGATGCGCGCACGCCGCCGGCCCGGCTTGCCGCCGTCGCAGCGCGGCTGGATTCCATGCTCCAGGCGATCGGGACGGTGCGCCCGGCCCTGGACAATTTCTACAACTCGCTCAGCGACGAGCAGAAGGCCGCATTCGACGCGATCGGCCCCGAGCGGGACAGCACCGGCACGGCGATGGGCACCGATAACGACGAGCGCCCGCGGCGGCATCATCGCCGCCATCATTATTACGGACTCAACGTGCCAGGCATGGTGTTCCGGATGATGGGGTTGTAGCGGCGAACGCCCTGCGACTGCCCAAGTCGTCATTGCAAGTCGTCATTGCAAGTCGTCATTGCGAGCGAAGCGAAGCAATCCGCTCGCAATGACGGTACGATCGGCTAGATCACCTTCCGCTGCGCCAGGTTCTTCATCAACGCGCCGACGCCAAACGTCCAGTGCTCGCATTCGTCGCTGTTGCGCATGCGGTTGACGAGCCTGCCGAGCTGGGGCGCGGCAATAGTGACGATGTCGTCGCGCTTGTGGGTGAAGCCCTGGCCCGGTGCGTCGCGGTCCTTGACCGGCGCGAACATGGTGCCGAGAAACAGCGCGAATCCGTCGGGATATTGATGCACCGCCGAGATGGTCTGCGCGACGAGGTCGGTCGGGTCGCGGCTGATCTTGCCGATCGAGGAATGGCCCTCGAGCACGAAGCCGTCGGTGCCGGTCACGGTCAGGCCGACATCCATCCTGCGCACGTCATCGAGCGAGAAGGTCGCATCGAACAGACGGAGCAGCGGACCGATCGCACACGACGCGTTGTTGTCCTTGGCCTTCGACAGCAGCAGCGCAGAGCGGCCCTCGAAGTCGCGCAGGTTGACATCGTTGCCAAGCGCGGCGCCGACGATCCTGCCGGCGCTCGACACCACGAGGACGACCTCCGGCTCCGGGTTGTTCCAGGTCGATTTCGGGTGCAGCCCGGCATCCATCCCGGTGCCGACCGACGACAGCGTCGGCGCCTTGGTGAAGACCTCCGCGTCGGGGCCGATGCCGACCTCCAGATACTGGCTCCAGGCGTTCTGCTCGATCAGCACCTGCTTCAGCTTCGCTGCCTCCGCCGAGCCCGGCTTCAGCCTGGAGAAGTCGTCGCCGACGAGGCGCACCACCTCCTTGCGGATCGCTTCCGCCGATGACGGGTTGCCGCGCGCCCGCTCCTCGATGACGCGCTCCAGCATCGAGACCGCGAAAGTGACGCCGGCCGCCTTGAGCACCTGGAGATCGACCGGCGCGAGCAGATGCGGTCTGGCGGTGTCGCGGCGATCGGGCGGCGTGTTGGCAAGGATGGCCTCGAGGTCGCCGATCCGCTCGCCCCTGGTCGCGCGCAGCGCGGCCGCGGGATCACCCTCGTCGCAGAGCGCGCTCACCGTCGAGAAGCGCGCCGTGACGTCGAATACACCGTCGGCACGGACCGCCACGACGGCCGGACCGCCGGCCTGCGGCAGCCACACCCGCCCGACCAATGTGCCGGCGGTCGAGTCATCCGGCAGGACGTCCCTGGGCGTGAGCGTGATCATCGAATTCTCCCGTTTCTGAGTTGTTGGCGCTTGTTAGCACAGTCCGTGCGCGGCTGTGAAACGGCCGTCATCACAATGTCACACGAGAGTAACACGGCCCGTCAATGCTCCCGCGCGATCCACACATCATGGAAAGATGGATTCATGACTGCCCACGAAGCCCTGTCTCCGGACGCCTCGCGCGATGAAGCCGCGCGCAACGAAGCCCTGCGTGTGCGCATCCAGCAGGAGATGACCGACAGCCTCGACGAGGAACTCGAGCTCGAGCTCGACGATGCCAGGCTCGACGACCTCGACCACGGAGCCCATGCCCTCCACCCGTCGCTCGACCGCAAGGTCTATTTCAAGGAGCTGCTGCGGCTGCAGGGCGAACTGGTGAAGCTGCAGGACTGGGTGCACCACGAGAAGAAGAAGGTCGTCATCCTGTTCGAGGGGCGCGATTCCGCCGGCAAGGGCGGCGTCATCAAGCGCATCACCCAGCGGCTCAATCCGCGCATCTGCCGCGTTGCGGCGCTGCCGGCGCCGAACGAGCGCGAGCGCACGCAGTGGTACTTCCAGCGCTATGTCGCGCATCTGCCGGCCGGCGGCGAGATCGTGCTGTTCGATCGCTCCTGGTACAACCGTGCCGGCGTCGAGAAGGTCATGGGCTTCTGCACCGACGAGCAGTATCAGGAGTTCTTCAACACGGTGCCGGATTTCGAGCGGATGCTGATCCGCTCGGGCGCGATCCTGTTGAAATACTGGTTCTCGATCACCGACGAGGAGCAGCAGTTCCGCTTCACGATGCGTATCCATGATCCGCTGAAGCAGTGGAAGCTGAGCCCGATGGATGTCGAGGCGCGCAGTCGCTGGGAGCTCTACACCAAGGCCAAGGAGACGATGCTGGAGCATACGCACCTGCCGGAGTCACCGTGGTGGATCGTCGATGCCGTCGACAAGAAGCGCGCCCGGCTCAACTGCATCTCGCATCTCCTGAGCCAGATCCCCTATCAGCAGGTCGAGCACGCCGGCGTCACGCTGCCGCCGCGGGTACGCAATCCCGACTATCACCGCGGCCCGATCCCGCCGGAGATGTACGTCCCGGCGAAGTTCTGACCTCACCACACGCAAGCTTCGCTCCCTCTCCCGCTTGCGGGGGAGGTGAAGGACGCCCGATCGCCTCGCCTACTAATGGCGCAGACCGGCGGTATTGCTGGCGCCGGACGCCGACGCTAGGCTTTCCCGATCTGGTGCAGGGAGGCCCTCGTGACTGATTCCGACGATGTGAAAATTTCCGAAGACCGCCGCGACGCGCTGCGTTACGCGCTCGGCATCGGCAGCGGCGCCGCGTTCGCGGCCGCGATGGCGACCCCGGTCTCCGCGCAGACCTCCGCCGACAATACGCTGGACCGTGTCCGCGCCAACAAGGTGCTGCGCATCGCCGTGCTGCCGGGCGAGCTGCCCTATTTCAACAAGGATCTCGCGTCGGGCACCTGGTCCGGCTTCTCGATCGAGATGGCGAACGATCTGGCCAAGCTGCTCGACGTCAAGCTGGAATATGTCGAATCGACCTACGGCAATTCGATCCTGGACCTGCAAGCCAACAAGATCGACCTCGGCTTTGCGCTCAACCCGACCCCGCAGCGCGCGCTGGTGGTCGACTTCACCAACCTGGTGTTTCCGCACCCGTTCGGCGCGATGCTGAAGAAGGGACTCGAGGCCAGGACCTGGGCCGACATCAACAAGCCCGAGGTGAAGATCGCAGTCGACGTCGGCTCGGCCAACGAGGCTGTGGCGCGACGCTTCGCGCCCAATGCGACCATCAAGTCGCTGAAGTCGCGCGACGAGGTGATGCTCGAAATGTCGTCGGGCCGCGTCGATGTCGTCGTCAACGCGCTGGTGCTGGGCCTGACGGCGATCGCCAAGAACCCGAATCTCGGCACCTACAAGATCCTGCAGTCGCCGACCGTGACGATCGCGAGCGGCATGGCGGTGCGCCGCGAGCCCGACAAACGCTGGCGCGATTTCCTGTCGGTGTGGGTCGACTACAACAGGGGCATCGGCCAGATGCGCGAGTGGTTCGTCAAGGGCCTCGCACTGTCGGGGGTCAAGCCGGAGGATGTGCCGGTGGAGCTGAATATTTGATTGAGACTGCCTCTCCCGCTTGCGGGAGAGGCAGTTGGAGATCACACCCTGTCGTAGGTCAGCCCGCGCTCGAGGTGCCGCCCCACCAGCGTCGAAGGAAACAATATCGCGAAATAGATCAGCGCCACGATGGTGTAGACCTCGAGCGGCCTGTAAGTGTCCGCATTGATCAGCGTCGCGTTGTAGACGAGATCGGGCACCGCGATGATCGACACCAGCGAGGTGTTCTTCAGCTGCGTGACCGACTGGTTGACATAAGGCGCCATCATCGGCTTCAGCGCCTGTGGCAGGATGACGAGCCGCATCAGGCGCCAGCCGCGGAAGCCGAGCGCCTTCGCCGCATCCCACTGCCCGACCGGCACGCTCTCGATGCTGCCGCGCACGATCTCGGCATAGAATGCACCGCCGTAGAGCGAGAGCACGCTGACGGCTGCGACATGCGCCGGGATGTTGACCCCGATCACGACAGGAAAGGCGTAATAGAACCAGATGATCTGCACCAGCAGCGGCGTGCAGCGAAACAGCTCGATATAGGCAACCAGGAGCCAGTCGATGACCGGGATGCGCCGCAGCCGCAGCATGCCGACGATCAGGCCGATCAGGGTCCCCAGGATGATGGTGCCGATCGTGTAGGCGATGGTCCAGCCGAGCCCGAGCCAGAACAAGTGGCTGTATTTGGCAAGGATGCCGAAATCCCAAACGTAGCTCATCCTGCCCCTCGGTTACCGGATGTCCCGCGACAGCCGATCTGATGTTCGAGCATCGCAGGCAGGATGGCCCAAGTCACGCGATATCAAGTCACGCGATATAGCGGTCCGGCGAGAACGCCCGCGCATCGAACGGCGGCGCTGCGCCCACAATCATCGCCGCGACCGCTGCGCCCGTTCCGGGGCCGGTGGTGAAGCCGATGTGCTGGTTGCCGAAAGCGAGCCAGAGACCGCGATGCCGCGGCGCCTGGCCGATCATCGGCAGGCTGTCGGGCAAGGTCGGCCGCGCGCCGCGCCAGCGTTCGCCGACCTCATCGCCGAACTCGATCACGCCGCGTGCCAGCGGCACCGCGGCCTCGAGCTGCGAAAAATTCGACGGCGCGTCGCGCGCGGTGAGCTCGACGCCGCTGGTGATGCGAATGCCCTGCTCCATCGGCGTCATCACGAAGGCGCCGTCGGCATCGTGGATCGGCCGCAGCAATTGGCGCGCCGGGTTCGGCACGAAGTGCTGGTGATAGCCGCGCTCGAACGCCAGCGGCACGCGATAGCCGAGCGGCCGCAGCAGCTCGGCCGACCATGGTCCGAGTGCGACCACGACGTGACGCGCCCTGATCTCGCCGTCCGCCAGCACCACGCGCCAGGCATCGCCCAGTGCCGCGAGCGATCTGATGTCGGATTGCCTGACGGCGCCGCCGCCATCGACCAGCATCTTCGCATAGGCCCTGACCACGGCACCGGGTGAATCGACCGACGCCGTCTGCGTGTGCAGCAGGCCCGTGCTGTAGACCGGGACGATGTTGGGCTCGAGCGCGGAGATCGCCTGGCGGTCGAGCACCTCGCTCTTGACGCCGAATTCGGCGAGCGCCGCCTGCTCGGACTTGGCCGCGGCGAGCCCGTCGGTGCGCCAGGCCTTCAGCCAGCCGGTCTCGCGGATGCGATGCCCCGCTCCCGCCTGCACGATCCAGTCGCGATGCAGCTTCAGCGATGTCGCGATCAGGCCGTTGAGCGCGGCGGCACGCGGCCTGGTCTGCGACGGCGTGGCGCTGGCGAGGAAGCGGATCACCCAGTTGGCATTGGCGATCGCCCAGGGAATATTCCAGCGCAGCGCCGGATGCCGGTTGCTCAGATATTTCGGCAGGTTCCTCAGCAGCGCAGGCGTGTTGAGCGGCAGGATCGAGCCCGACGAGAGAATGCCGGCATTGCCATGGGAGGTCTCGCTGCCGGGCTCGCGCCGGTCGACGACAATGACCGAGAGGCCGCGCTGCCGCGCCGCGAGGCCGGCGGAGATGCCGACCATGCCGGCACCGAGCACGGCGACGTCGACCTGTTGTGGCAATGCTTCCCCGCTCATCCGATCACATCAAGGTCAGGCCGCCATCGACCGGCAGCGTGGCACCCGTAACATGGCCCGCCTCCGGCGACAGCAGGAACGAGATGACGGCAGCGACCTCCTCCGGCGTCGCCAGCCGCTGCATCGGATTGGCCTTGGCGACCCGCTCCCAGGTCGCGGGATCGAGCGCGCCGACGAGGCCGGGATCCTTGCGCGTGTAGCCGGGCGTCACGGCATTGGCGGTCGCGCCGGAGGCAGCAAGCTCGATCGCCAGCGACTTCACCAGCACCTCGAGTGCGGCCTTGGCCGCCGCCGATCCGGGAAAGGTGCCGCCGGGCACGAACCGATGCGGCCCGAAGCTCGAGACGGCGACGACGCGGCCATGCGCGTTGCGCGTCAGGTCCGGCAGCGCCGCGGCGGCCATCTCGTGGAATGCGGCCGCCATCACCGCAAACGCGCGCTCCAGCGCCTCGCGCGGCAGGCTGGCGAAATCGCGCCGGTCGGCAAAACCCGCCGCATGCACGATGCTGTCGATCGGCCCGAACGTGGCACGCGTCGCGTCGACGAGCTCGGCGCCGGCACCGGCCCTGGCGAGATCGCCAGTGCGGATCTCGACCTTTGCACCGGCGCACCGGCACTCCCCGGCGACCGCGGTCAGCCGCGCGAGGCCGGCGGCTTCCGCGGCCTGTCCATGCAGCATCAGGCATTGATCGGGGCCCGCGAGAAGGCGCGCAACCGCTGCACCAATGCCGGAGCCGCCTCCCGTGATGATTGAAACTCGCATGAACCGCGCAAGATCGGATGCTTCGAGGACAGCGAACTATAGGTTCGGTGCCGCGAAATGCAAATCGACTTGCCGATACCGGGAGAAGCTACCGCCAGGGCTCGACGAGGATCTTGGTGTGCGCCTCCGGGCTCGCGAGATCGGCGAATGCCTGCGCCACGCCGTCGATGCCGACGCGGCCGGTCACCAGCGATGCGGCATCGACCTGCCCTTCCGCGATCAGGCGCAGCGAATAGGCGAATTCCTCCGGCGTGTAGCCGAGCACATATTGAACGTTGAGCTCCTTGAGGATGCCGAGCATCGGCTCGGAGCGGTCGGTCTCCATGCAGACGCCGACCACGACGATGCGGGCGTCGCGCGGCGCGCCTTCGAACACCTGCTGCAACAGGCCGGGCACGCCGACGCATTCGAAGATCAGCGCGGGCTTCAGCGCCGGAAGATGCGCCTGGAACGGCGGCCGTGCCGCCTTCTGCTCCGGCGACATCTCGGCATGTTCGGCCCAGCGCGCATAGGGCTGGGTCCCGGCGGGGTCGATCACGACGTCTGCACCCATCCTCTCGGCAAGCTTGCGCCGGGTCGGCGAATAGTCGGCGGCGATGATCGGATGCAGCCCCTTGATCCTGAGCGCCGCGATCACTGCGAGCCCGACCGGGCCACAACCGATCACCAGCGGCACCTCGCCGCCGCGAATATCCGCCTTCGCCACCGCGTGCACGCCGACCGCGAGCGGCTCGGTGAGCGCGGCATGCTCGGCGGCGAGCCCGTTCGGCACCTCCAGCAGCAGCGGCTCGCTGAGCAGCATCCGTTCGGCATAGCCGCCGGCATATTCGTTGGAATATCCGATGCCCCGCGGGCCCTGCGGCGTCACCAGCGCCGGCAGCGAGCACACCTTGGTGCCCGGCTTCAGCTTGCGCGCGGTGTCGGGTCCATAGTCGAGGATCTCGCAGCAGAACTCATGGCCGAATACGACGTCGCGCGAGAGATCCATCGGCGTGCGGCCGGGAAAGAATTTGGTCAGCTCCACCATGCGGTGGGCATGCTTGCGCGCATGCAGATCGGAGCCGCAGATGCCGCAGGCGAGCGACTTGACCAGCACCTGGCCGGCGCCGGGCACCGGCTCCGGCATCGTGTCAACGACGATCTCGCCGTTCCTGAAGATGGCTGCGCGCATGATTCCTCGCTGTTCCGTTTGCAGAACAGTAGCACGGAGGATCACCACGAATAGCGCATAACACCCTTGCCGGGATCCAGGCCCGGCACGGGACCACAATGGTCAGGCGTTCGGCGACGGCTCGCTCGCCACAGCGAGCAATTGCGAGCGGCGCACGCGCTCGCGGTGGGCGGTATAGAGGCCGCTGGCGACGATGAAGGCAGCGCCGAGGATGGTCCAGCTGTCGGGCAATTCGCCAAACACCAGGAAGCCGAGGAAGCTCACCCACACCAGCTGGGTGTAGGAGAACGGCGCCAGCACCGAGGCATCGCCATAGCGGAACGCGAGCACCACGATCCACTGCCCCGCAGTGGACGCGACACCGACGAGGATGCCGAACATGATGTCGTGCCAGGTCGGCGCCACCCAGACGAACGGCACCAGCGCAGAGACGATGACGACGCCGACGATCGACGAATAGGCCATGATGGTGAGCGGGCGTTCGCTGCCGCTCATCATGCGCGTCATGATCAGCGTGCCGGCCCAGGCGAAAGCCGAGAAGATCGGGAAGAACGCCGCAGGATGGAACGCGGCGGTGCCCGGCCGCAGGATGACGAACACGCCCATCAGGCCGACCGCAGTCGCGATCCAGCGGCGCATGCCGACCTTCTCGCCGAGGAAGACGATCGAGAGCGCGGTGACGAACAGAGGCGAGACGAAGCTCGTCGCCGAGGCTTCCGCGATCGGCAGGAAGCCCAGGCCCGTGATGAACAGCAGCGAGGAGCCGAGCAGCGCCGAGCCGCGCAGCACATGCAGGCCGGGGCGGCTCGTCCGCAGCGCGAACAGCGACGAGCCAGGCAGCATCGTGGGCAGCATGATCAGCGCGAACACCACGAAGCGGATCCAGGTGATCTCGATCGAGGGCAGCGTCGACGAAAGGTATTTCGCTGTTACGTCGGAAGTGCCGAGAAAAACGGTGGAAAGCAGGATCAGCGCGATGCCCTTGAACGGCCGATCGGCACGTGCCGGCGCCTTGCGCGCGGCGAATGTCCTCTCGGGCAATGGCAGGGATACGCTGTCCAGCCTGGCGGCTGCGGCGGGGGGCGGAGTCACGGCTATCTCGAAGGCAAAATGCGAATCTGCGAGCCCCCTAGAGACGCCAATTCCGCCGCAGGGACAATGCCCGAAAACGGGACTCCGATATGCGTCAGCGCGCGCGACCTCCCGCCGCAGGCCACAAACAACTGCGACTGAAACAGTTTGTTAGGAATTGTGTGCCGCGGCAGCGCTACAGCATCGGCAGCGAGCGCGGCTTCGGCCCGCGTGGAAATGCCTTGTCGAGCGCTGCGATCTCGCTGTCGCTGAGCCTGAGGTGGCCTGCCGCCGCATTCTCCGCCGCGTGATCGCCGCTCGACGCCTTCGGAATTGCGAGAACGGCCGGATCGCGCGTGAGGAAGCTCAGCGCCACCTGGCGTACCGTCGCCTTGTGCGCATCGGCGATCGATTGCAACGCCGCACCGCCTTTGGTTTCCGGCGAGGGAAAATCATTGTGACCGAACGGCGAATAGGCGACCACGGCGACCGCGTGCTGCGCGCACCACGGGATCACGGCGTGCTCGATCGCGCGTTCCCTGAGGTGATAGAGCACCTGATTGCAGGCGATCTTGCCCTCGCCTGCGACGTCGAGCAGCTCGTCGAGATCGTCGACGTCGAAATTGCTGACGCCCCAGGACCGGATCTTGCCGGCCGCGATCAGCTCGTCGAAGGCCGCGACGGTTTCAGCAAGCGGATAATGTCCGCGCCAATGCAGGAGATAGCAGTCGAGCCGATCGGTCTTCAGCCGCTTCAGCGACCGCTCGCAGGCGGTGATCGTGCCGCGCCGCGAGGCATTGTTCGGCAGCACTTTCGAGACGAGAAAGATCTTGTCGCGCTGACCCGCGATCGCATCCGCGATCACGAGCTCGGCGTCGCCATACATCTCCGCGGTGTCGATGTGAGTCATGCCGGCGTCGACGCCGCGGCGGAGCGCCGCTATCGCCGTCTTGCGGTCGCCGCGGTCGAGATACCAGGTGCCCTGCCCGATCACCGGAACCTGCGGGCCGTTCCTGCCGAATTGTTTTGTGAGCATGGTCGTCTCGTCCTGCGTGGTCCCCAACCCCACAGAACGATAAAGCAACCGGGCAACAATGTCTCCACACCGTCGTCCCTGCGAAAGCAGGGATCCAGAACCACGGCAATCAGCTGCGAGAGGAACTGCGGCCGCTCATGGCGTAGCTTCCCGGTCCGTGAAAAGCGATGAGAGCGAGCGCGCCAAGAAGACCGAGGTTCTTCAGGAAATTGATGGTCTGCATCACGACCTGTGCCTCGGGCGCTGCCCAGAAATTGTGAAACATCAACGTCGCAGCGATCGTGAAAAGAAGGAGTACGACGGCCGCCTGGCGCGCGAACAGGCCCAGCACCAGAGCAAGACCACAGCCAAGCTCGACCGTCGTGGCGCCGGCCGCAAGAACGGCACCGATGCCGTCGGCCGCGCCGAGGCGTGCAGCGGTCGCCGGGAATGCCAGCAGCTTTCCGATGCCGCTGTAGAGGAACAGGGGTGCGATCGCCAGGCGAGCAAACAGCAGCACCCAGGAATCGGAAAGCCGGGCGGCGTTATCACCCGCTGCAATGTGAGTAGAACTGGACACAGATGTCTCCCTTGGTGTTGATGTCTTCAATCATCATTCTGCCGGTGCAGCATCGACCGCGGCGGCCCGGGCCGCGGGGACGAGGCCGAGCGAGCCGATCGCGAATGCGCCGACGATCGCGGCGCCGCCGATCACCCAGAACACGATGTCGGGACCGCCGGTCGTCTGCTGCAACAATCCGATCACGTAGGGACCCAGGATCGCGCCGACCCGGCCGACGCCCAGTTCCATGCCGACGCCGCTGGCGCGCAGCAGGGTTTCGTAGGAGCCGGCAGTGAAATTGTTGAGCACGTGCTGGGCGCCGATGATGCAGAAGCCGGCGACGGCGACGATCGCGAGGTTGACGCCGTGACCGCTGACGAACACCAGCGCCAGCACCGCAATGCCGCCGGTCAGCCACCATGTGGCGAGGTAACGCGGCGTCGCCGACAGATTGCGATCGGCCAGCATCGCCAGCGCGAGCCCGCCGACGAACGACATCGCCTGCATAAGCGCGCCGAAACCGAACGAGGCCGCGAAGCTCTCGCCGCGCTTCTGCATGACGGTCGGGATCCAGCCGGTCAGTCCGAAGATCGCGAACAGGCTCAGGAACGCCGTGATCCAGATCGTGAGGGAGACGCGCCGATAGCGCGGACCGAGCAACGCCGCGATCGGGTTTGGCAAGCTGCTCGCATCGGCCGAGACAAGGCTCGCGCCACGATAGACTGCGGCCCGCTCGGGTCGCAGCCGCGCGAGCAGCGCACGCAGTTCGTCGACGCGGCGCCGCGCCGCCAGGAATTGCGGGCTCTCGGGCAGCACCGCGTGAGCCACGAAGGTCAGCGGGATCGACAGCGCGCCGAGATAGTAGAGGATCTGCCATCCGTGATGAGGCGTCAGGTAGACGCCGACCAGCCCGGCGCAGACGCCGCCGAGCGACCAGCCCAGGGTCACGCCCCACAGCGAGAATGCGTTGCTGACGCGGCGCGGCGCCAGTTCGTTGACGAAGGTTGTCCCCAGCGGCAGCAGCACGCCGAGACCGAGGCCGGTCGCGAAGCGCAACGCGCAGAAGCTCCAGAAGTCATTGCCAAGAGTTGCTGTCAGCAGCGTGAACACGTTGACGACCCAGAGGCCGGCCAGCAGCGTGCCGCGGCGGCCGACACGGTCGGCGACGGTGCCGTGACCGACCGCGCCGAACAGGAATCCGACCAGGCCCGAGCTCACGAGTAGCCCCGCCTGGCTGGGCGACAGCCCCCAGGGCTGCGCAACATAGTGGATGACATAGGCCGGATTGAACGTGTCATAACCGTCGAACAAAGTGATCAGCGTGACCAGGATGCCGAGGAGCCAGTGCAGCCGGCCGATGGCCGCGCCGGACAGTTCCTCATGCACGTCGATTTCAGGCGAAGTGCTCACGGTCTCCTCCGTTGCAATCGATGATGCGCCCTGCTCTGCGGCAGGCTGGAACGGCGCGTGTCCTAAAGCCGGAACAGCCTGCGGGCATTGTCGCGGCCGATCTTGACCCGATCGCCTTCGGCGATGGTCGCGGTGTCGAACCATTCGGCGGCGTGGTCGATGTTCTCGAACGGCCAGTCGGCCGAGAACAGGATGCGGTCGGCGCCGATCTCGAGCATCGCGTCGATCAGCACCTGGGTGCGGAAATTGCCCGACGTCGTGATGTAGAAATTGTCCCGGAAGTAGTCGGCGATCTTGCGCCTGGCCGGATAGACGTTCTGCGCGCGCATCCACTTGTTGTGGTTGTCGATCCGCCACATCGAATACGGCAGGCCTTCGCCCATGTGACCGAGAATGATCTGCAGGCGCGGATAGGCATCGAACAGGCCCGAGCCCATCAGGCGCAGGGCATGCACCGCGGTCTCCTGGCCGAACGCCCAGGTCGGCCCCATCAGCCAGCGATGGCCCTCGTAGATCGCGGCATCCCTAGGCAGCGGGTTGCGCGGATGGAGATAGAACGGAACGTCGAGGCGCTCGACCTCGGACCAGAACGGCCAGAACTCCCTGCGATCGTAGTAGACGGCGCCGTCCTGGCCCGCGACCTCGCTGAAGCCGTTGACGAGCGCGCCGCGGAATTTCAACGCACTCACACAGCGCTCGAGTTCCTGCGCCGCCGCCTCGGGATCCTGCATCGGCAGCGCGGCAAGTCCCTGGAAGCGCTGCGGCCGCAGCGCGACCTGATCGGCGAGGAAATCATTGGCGCGACGCGACAGCTCCAGCGCGCGGTTGCGGTCAGGGATCGCCTGGATCGCCGGCGCATTGAGCGACAGCAGCATCGTCTCGATGCCGTGCGCGTCCATCTCGGCAAGCCGCCGCTCCTGGATGTCGAGCAGCCGCGCCTTGAGCTCGGTCCAGTCGTCGGCCGGCGAGAAGCCCGCGCTGTCGCGGACCGTCTCCTCGATGGCGAAGTGCTCCTCCAGCGCGATCTTGCCCTGCATTGGCGTCGTCCCTTCCGGCTCGTGGCTCGTTTCGGTGTTGACAGAGCAAAGCATCCGGCGCAAATAATTGTCAATGGAAAAGTTGCATATGCAAATTATTGACATGCAATTGTTGTCGATGCGACGACCGGCGGCTATTCCGGGCGGAGATCTCCCGCCTGGAACCAAGCCCATGTACCGATTTTCGAATTCGCTTCCCTATCTGCTCGCCAGGCTCGGCGTGCGGATGGGCGATTTGTTCGTCCGCGTCATCCGTCACGAGAAGCTGACGCTGCCGATGTACCGCGTGCTTGCCGCGCTGTCCGAGCAGGGACATCCGCTGCGGCTCGGCGAAATTGCCGAGCTGACGTCGGCCGACGTCTCGACGCTGTCGCGCATCGTCGCAGATATGAGCCGCGCCGGCCTGCTCACCCGCGACCGGCCGGAAAACGACCAGCGCAGCCTGCAGGTCGCGCTGACGCCTGATGGCGCAGAGCTGGCGTCCCGGCTGATGCCGATCGCGCAGCACTACGAGGAAGTCGCGACCGGCGCGATGTCGGCGAAGGAGGCGGCGGAGCTCAAGCGGGTGCTCGTCCAGCTCTACGGCAATCTCGACCGGCTCGAGCACGAGGTCGAGGCCGGCCTGATCAAGGTGCCCGCGCCGGCAGCGTCGAAAGAGATGCGCGAGCCGAAATCCGACCCGAGAGGCAGCGCCGGGCAGCGGCGCAAGACACCGAGGAAATAGAACCGAACGTCAGGGAGAGAACATGCGCAGGGATCCGATCATCGTTGCAGGCGGCGGCATCGGTGGACTTGCCGCGGCGATCGCGCTGGCACGCAGGGGTTTTCAGGTCACCGTTCTGGAGCGCGCGCCGCGCTATCAGGAGATCGGCGCCGGGATCCAGCTGGGCCCGAACGCTTTTCACGCCTTCGATCATCTCGATCTCGGCGATGCCGCGCGCTCCATTGCGGTGTTCATCGACCAGTTGCGCCTGATGGACGCCATCTCGGCCGAGGAGATCACCAGCATCGACCTGACCAGCTATTTCCGCCGACGCTTTGGCAATCCCTACGCGGTGGTTCATCGCGGCGACCTGCACGGCATCCTGCTGCGGGCCTGCGAGGCTCACCCCGGCATCGCGCTGCGCAGCGATTGCGATGTCACGGGCTATGACCAGAGCGGTGACGAGGTCACAGCACAGTTGAAATCCGGCGAGCGCGTCAGAGGCTGCCTCTTGATCGGCGCCGACGGGCTGCGGTCCCGCATCCGCCAGCAGGCAATCAACGACGGCCCGCCGCGGATCGCCGGCCACACAACGTATCGATCGGTGATTCCGACCGAGCAGATGCCGGAAGATCTCCGGTGGAATGCGGCGACCCTGTGGGCCGGTGCGAAATGCCATCTGGTGCACTACCCGCTTTCGGGCTGGAAGGTCTTCAACCTCGCCATCACATGCCACAACGACCCGTCCGAAGCCTTTGCCGCCAGGCCGGTCAGCCACGAGGAGGTGCTTGAGGGTTTCCGGGACGTCCATCCCCGCGCGAAGGCGATCATTCACCACGGCAAGGACTGGAAGGCGTGGGTGACCTGCGATCGCGAGCCCACCGACCGCTGGGTTGACGGACGCGTGGTACTGCTCGGCGATGCCGCGCATCCGATGCTGCAGTATTTCGCGCAAGGCGCCTGCATGGCGCTGGAGGACGCGGTCTGGCTGGCCGACCTGCTTGGCGAGATGCCCGACAGGTTCGAGGACGCGCTGGAGAAATACCGGCAGGTTCGGCTGATACGAACGGCGCGGGTCCAGCTTCAGGCCCGGGAGCTCGGCACCCACGTCTATCATCCCGCCGGCGTGCACGCGCTGCTGCGCAACGAGCTCATTCGCGCGACCAGTCTCGAGAGGTTCTGCGACAATCTCGCCTGGCTCTACGACTCGCCCTTCCCCGGGCGGCCGCGCGCTGCGGCGTGAAGATCTAGCCGAGCCCGCTGATATCGGCCACCAGCACGGAGCCGGTCACCGACTCCGTGATGTACAGCCGGTCGCGCTTCTCGCCGCCGATTGCGACATTGGTGCAGCTCTGGCCGGCGCAGGACTTGATCCGCGCGATGCACTCGCCGTTCGGTGCGAACACGAAGACATGACCGAGCGAGGCGTGCGCGACGAACAGCCGCCCCGCTTTGTCCATCGTCATGCCGTCGGGCCCGCTCGGGCCGAACAGGGAGCAGAAGCGGCCGACCTTGGAGACGCTGCCGTCCTTCATGAACGGTGCGCGCCAGACCGCATTGTCGCGGGTCATGGCGACGAACAGCACCGCCTCGTGCGGATCGAGCACCAGGCCGTTGGGACTGATGCCGGTATCGATCAGGCAATCGAGCTGCCCGTTGGTCCTCAGGCGATAGACGCGGCCGGTCGGATCGTGCAGGCCGGTCTGGCCCTGGTCGGTGAAATAGACGTCACCGTTCGACGCGATGTGCAGATCGTTGCAGCCGCGGAACGATTCCGAATTGCGCGAGCGCAGCAGCGGCGTGACCTTGCCAGCCTTGGCGTCGAGCTCCATCAGCCCGTACCGGTAGTCGGCGATCAGGATGCGCCCGGTGCGATCGATCTTCAGCCCGTTCGGCCAGCCGTCATATTCGGCGATCAGGGACCAGGTCTTGTCAGGCGCGATCCTGAAGATGCGCCCGAACGGAATGTCGACGATGTGGAGGTTGCCGGAGGCATCGAACGATGGTCCCTCGATGAAGCAATCGGTCGGCGCGCCCGGCCGGTTGGCATCGGCCCATTCGGTCGCCACCTTGCGGCGGAATTCGGCGGGAACGGCGGAAAAGATCTCGGTCGGGATCAGTTTGGGCGGCGTTTCCAGATACATCATTTCTTGATTCACCCGTTGGCGGAACGGATGGACCATAGGAGGTTCTCACCGTCATTGCGAGGAGCGCCGGCGACGAGGCAATCCATTCTCACCGCCCGCATGGACGAATGGATCGTTTCGCTTCGCTCGCAATGACGCGGATAGACCTCGGCTCGTCCCGCGTCTTACTCCGCCGCCTGCGCGCCGCCATACGCTTCCGATATCATGTAGCCCGATAGCGTGCCGTAGGCCGCGGTCCAGGCGGCGGCGACGTCGGGCGTCCAGGCGTCGCCGAGCCCCGTCTCCAGAGTCCAGAGCAGCGCGCCGCCGACCACGGGATAGTGCTCGGGCCTGGCGCCGTAGTCGACGTGGCGCTTGGCGAGCGCGCTGGCGGCAGGAAGGATCGACGGCAGGTTGCTCAGCCCGTTGACGACAACGGCGAGCGTGGCCATCAGCTTTCTGCGCTGCTCGCTCATGTCAGCGGGGAACATCGCCTTGACCGCGGGCGCGACCTCGAATAGGCGGTCGTAGAAGATCACCGCGGCCTGCTCCGAGATCGGCGCGACCTTGGCAAAGGACTCCTGGACGAGCTTGACCTGGTCGGGTGTCATGTGTGCCTCCATGCACGCTGCTGCCCTCGCCGCGTCGCTGCGACGAGCTCGACCGGCCATGACGAGCCGTAGGCCGCCCCGGTCTGGCGGCGCCGCAAAATCGGATGAGGTGGTCTCGAGGGACGACGACTGGCTCGGCAAGAGCTATTCAAGCATCGTGCCAAGCTGCCAGAGCACAAAACCGGATTGAGTCATAAAGCCTTGCGCAACCTGCCGCAGCGCGTGCGACGATGGCGTGCGCCCGCAAAATTTGCGGTACGCTCAATTCCTGTGCGGCGCACAGGAATTGAGCATTCGCTCTGGATGACGTTCAGGCGTCCTCGGTCGCCTTGGTCCCGAGCGGCGCCGGCGCCAATCCGCCACCCGGCTTGACGTGGAATTCGTAGGTCATCAGGTGCCAAGGGCCGTCCGCCGGCTTGCCGTCCGGCATCACCGGATCGGTGCGCTTCTCGACCCTTGCGATCAGCTCATCCTTCACGCCGAACACGACGTCCGAGTCGATGTACTTGTCGCCCTCGACGAAGACATGCGTGATCAGCGGTTCATAGCCCCTGGCATTGACCAGGAAGTGCACATGCGCGGGCCGCATCGGGTGACGGTTGGTCTGCATGATCATCTGCCCGACCGGCCCATCGGTCGGGATCGGATAGCTGCACGGCACGATGGTGCGGAAATGGAAGCGGCCATCGGCATCAGTGACAAAGCGGGCGCGCGAGGACGGGCCGTCGGTGGCGTAGCTCGGGCGCTGTGAATCGTAGAAGCCATCCTGATCCGCATGCCAGACATCGACCGGAACGCCGGCCAATGGCTTGCCGCCGAGGTCGGTGACACGGCTCTGCACGAACATGCGCTCGCCCGACAGATCGGCGGAAATATCGCTGCCGTGCGGCGTCACCTTGTGCTCGCCGACATAGAATGGGCCGAGCACCGTGGTCTCGGTCGCGCCATCGCGGTCGCGGTGATTGACTGCATCGACCAGCATCGACACGCCGAGCACGTCGGAGAGCAGGATGAACTCCTGGCGGATGTCGGTGCATTTCTGGCCGGTGCGGGTGAGGAAGCCGATCGCGGTATCCCATTCCTCGAAGCTGAGATCCGTCTTGCGCACATAGTCGTGCAGCGACTTCACCAGTTCCTGCAGCAGGAACCTGGCCCGCGAATTGGGCGTCTGCTCGAAGCTCTTGATCACGGCGGCGGTGAGCTCGGTGTCGTTGAACTGGGTCATCTGGGGCGTTTCCGTTGTGGCGCTCTGAGGCGCGATTGCAGGGCCCAGCCTACACCAGCGCTCATGTGCGGTTAAGCTCCGGAAAGTTGGTGCCAGGGACACTTTTCGGCTATCAAATCCTCCCTCGCCAGCCGGAGAACAGCCGATGTTAGCCCCCACCCCTGCCTCGCCCGAATCCGCGGGAATGTCGACCGCGGCCCTCGCCCGCCTCGAAGCGCATCTGAAGACCCGCTACATCGACGCCGGCCGCTTTCCCGGGACGCAGGTCCTGATCTATCGCCGCGGCAAGATCGTCCACTCGGCGGTGCAGGGCTTTGCCGATCTCGAGCGCAAGGTGCCGGTCAAGGACGACACCATCTTCCGCATCTATTCGATGACCAAGCCGATCACGTCGGTTGCCTTCATGATGCTGGTCGAGGAAGGCCGCGTCGCGATCGACGAGCCGGTCGCCAAATACATTCCGGAATGGAAGAATCTCGGCGTGTTCGCCGCCGGCACCGCGCCGGCCTTCCTGACCAGGCCACCGACCCGGCCGATGCTGATCGTCGACCTGTTGCGGCACACCTCGGGCCTCACTTACGGCTTTCAGCAACGCTCCAATGTCGATGCTGCCTATCGCGAAAAGAAGATCGGCGAAGTCATCAAGGCCGGCACGCTGGACAGCATGATCGAGGATCTGGCCAAGATCCCGCTCGAGTTCTCGCCGGGAGAGGCCTGGAATTACTCGGTCTCGACCGACGTGCTCGGCTACCTCGTCGGCAAGATCTCGGGCATGCCGTTCGAGCAGTTTCTGAAAGAGCGCATCTTCACGCCGCTCGGCATGAACGACACCGGCTTCTTCGTGCCGCCAGACAAGGTGCATCGCTTCGCCGCCTGCTATTCGGCCGATCCGCAGGGCGGCTTCAATCCGCTCGCCGCCGACCGCAAGGGCACGCTGACCTTGCAGGACGATCCGACGACGAGCTCGTTCCTGTCGCCACCCTCGCTGATCTCGGGCGGCGGCGGGCTGTGCTCCACTGCGGCCGACTACCTCACCTTCTGCCGGGCGCTGCTCAACGGCGGCGAGCTCGGCGGTGTCCGCCTGCTCGGACCGAAAACGCTGAAGCTGATGACCTCGAACCACCTGCCCGGCGGCGTCGACCTGCCGGCGATGTCGCGCTCGATGTTCAGTGAGGCGACCTACAACGGCATCGGTTTCGGGCTCGGCTTCGCCGTCACGATGCACCCATCGCAGACGATGATCGCCGGCAGCCCGGGCGAGTTCAACTGGGGCGGCGCGGCGACGACGTCGTTCTTCATCGATCCAGCCGAGGAGCTGATCACGATCTTCATGACCCAGGTGCTGCCGTCGAGCGCCTATCCGTTGCGGCGCGAGCTGCGCACGATGGTCTACGCGGCGATCAGCGAAAGCAATCTCTGACGCAACGCAATTCCGCGGCGCACGCGCGCGCCGCGGAACGTTCTCCAACAGCAATTTGCGTGGCGGATTTTCCCGCCTCTCCCAAGCTTGCAACGAATGGGCGTTGACCCGGGGCCTTCGTGCCAAAACTGACACTGCCAGTCCGTCTCGCGCTGCTGGTCGCGGGGACGATGTTGCCGCTGATCGTTTTCGCTGTCGGCATCGTCTTCCACAATTACGGGCAGGACCGCAAGGCTGCAACCCTGCGCGTGCTCGAGACCACGCGCAACGTCCGTCTCGTGCTCGACGCCGAGTTGCAGCGCATGACCGGCGGCCTGCAGGTGCTGGCGCTGACCAACTCGCTGCGCAACGGCGACTTCGACAACTTCCGCCGCATCGCACGCGGCTTCCTCGACCAGTATGGCAAGGACGGCGTGGTGCTTGTGGCGGATCGCGAGGGACGCCAGCTGTTCTCCTCGATCGCGCCGGAGACCGCGAGCCTGCCGCCGCGCAACAACCTCGAGATCGTCGAGAAGGTGTTTGCGACCAGGCAACCGGTGTACTCGAACCTGTTCATGGGAGCGGTGAAGAAGAGCCTGATCATCACCGTCGAAGTGCCGGTCACACGCAACGGCGAGGCGATTTACGACATCTCGTTCAGCCCGCCGATCGAGATGTTCCAGGCCATCATCGAGAAGCAGCGGCTGAACCAGGACTGGACCATCTCCATCTTCGACGGCGACGGCGTCAACCTGGCGCGTGTCCCAAATCCGCAGGATACAATCGGCAAGCGGGCGGCGCCGTCGCTCTATGCCGAGATGTTCCGCCGTGACGAGGCCACGCTGCCGACCGTGTCGCTCGAGGGCGTCCCGCTGATCACGAGCTTCACGCGCTCGCGCGTCACCGGCTGGACGGTCGCCGCTGGAATCGCCGAAGGCTCGCTGGTGGCGCCGCTCTGGCGTACGCTTGCGATCACCAGCGCGATCGGCGGGGTGCTGCTCCTGATCGGCCTCGCCTTCGCGGTCCGGATGGCGACGACGATCGCGCGCGGCGAAATGCTGCACGATCTCCTGATCGAGGAGCTCAACCACCGTGTCAAGAACACGCTCGCGCTGCTGCAATCGATCGCCACGCAGACCTTCCGCAACGCCAGCCGCGCCGAACGCGAGAAATTCGAGGGGCGGCTCGGCGCGCTCGCCGAGGCGCACAACCTGCTCAGCACGGACAAATGGCAGGGTTCCGATTTCCAGGATGTGGTCGGCCGCGTGCTGCGGCCGTATCTCATGAACAATCCCGAGCGGGTCAGGATGTTCGGCCCGCGCGTGCCGCTGTCGCCGCGGCTTGCCGTCGTGCTGTCGATGATCCTGCACGAGATCGCGACCAACGCGGCCAAATATGGCGCACTGTCGAACGAGACCGGCACGGTGACGCTGGACTGGGAGGTCCGCGACGAGACCTCGGGCCGGATGCTGAAGATGATCTGGACCGAGGCCGGAGGGCCGCAGGTCACGGCGCCGGTCCAGCGCGGCTTCGGCTCGCGCCTGATCGAGCGCAGCGCCCGCGACCAGCTCGGCGGCGCGGCCACGGTCGATTTCCTGCCCTACGGCGTCGTCTGCACGCTGACCTGTGCGCTCGAAAGCGACGGCTGAGGCGAGCGGAATTCCGCCGCAACTGGAATGGCTTGGCAGGGCCCCGCACCGGCGTCACAGATCCGCGCGACCGGTGGACGGCGTGAGAGACCATGCGACATTCTGGCACGCAAGTTGCTACGATAACGCCGGTTCGGGCCGACCAATCAGGGGGAAATCATGTCGACCATCGCAGCGGTTGCAACCGAGACACGCAAGCCGCTTTACACGTCGCTGTTCGTTCAGGTGCTGATCGCGCTGCTGCTCGGCATCGTGATCGGCGTCGCCGCGCCGGATTTCGCGATCGGGCTGAAGATTTTCAGCGACGCCTTCCTGAAGCTGATCTCGATGATCGTCGCGCCGATCGTGTTCTGCGTGGTGGTGCACGGCATCGCCGGCGCCGGCGACCTCAAGAAGGTCGGGCGCGTCGGCGTCAAGGCGCTGGTCTATTTCGAGGTGATGACGACGGTCGCGCTCGTGGTCGGCCTGTTGCTCGCCTACCTGTTCGGGCCCGGCCACGGCATGAACATCGACACCTCGACGCTCGATGCCAAGGCACTCTCCAGTTACGCCGGCAATGCGCAGAAGCTGAAGGGCGAAGGCATCGGCAGCTTCCTGCTCAACATCATCCCGACCACCTCGTTCGACGCGCTGTCGCGCAACGACGTGCTGCAGGTGCTGTTCTTCGCCATCATCTTCGGCACCAGCCTGGCGCTGGTCGGCGGCGAGAAGGGCGAGAAGATCACCTCCTTCATCGACGCGGTCTCGACCGTGCTGTTCCGCGCGATGGGCCTGATCGTGCGCGTCGCCCCGATCGGCGTGCTCGGCGCGGTCGCCTACACCGTCGGCAAATACGGCGTCGGCTCGCTGAAGCAACTGCTGTCGCTGGTCGCGCTGTTCTATCTCTCGGTCGCGATCTTCGTGCTCGGCGTGCTCGGCCTGGTGATGTCGCTGGCCGGTATCAACATCCTCAAATTCCTCGGCTACCTGCGCGAGGAATTGACGATTGTGCTTGCGACCGCCTCATCCGACGCCGTGCTGCCGCAGATCATGCGCAAGCTCGAAGCCCTCGGCGTCAAGAAGTCCGTCGTGGGCCTCGTGATTCCGACCGGCTATTCGTTCAACCTCGACGCCTTCTCGATCTATCTGACGCTGGCGGTCGTGTTCATCGCGCAGGCGACCAACACGCCGTTGTCGTTCGGCGACCTGCTGCTGGTGCTCGGCGTATCCCTGATCACCTCGAAAGGCGCGCATGGCGTGCCCGGCTCGGCGATCGTCATCCTGGCAGCGACGCTCAATGCGGTGCCGAGCATTCCCGCGATCGGCCTCGTGCTGGTGCTTTCGGTCGACTGGTTCATCGGCATGGCGCGCGCGGTCGGCAACCTGATCGGCAACTGCGTCGCCACCGTCGTGGTCGCGGCCTGGGAGGGCGATCTGGACCGTGACAAGGCAAGGCGCGTGCTCGACGGCGCCGAAGCGGTGGATGTGACCGCAGGCTGAGCCCCTGCTCGGGCAAGGCGGGGCGTGTCAGTCGTACAAGACAACGCGCCTCGACGATCGAGCATTTCTGTGGAGCTTCTCCCTCGCGCAAGCGCGGAATGCGTTCGCGCGGAGATCACGCTCGAACAACGAGCCAAATCGCGATGACGATTTCAGACATCATCGCGCCGATGTCTGGCGGGGAGCGTCTACTTGATGAGCCGCAGATAGGGCGGCAACCGCCTGACCGGCTCCGGTGCCGGCTCGGCCGACGCCATCATGTCGCACAAGGCCTTCAGTTCGGAATCGGTTACCTTGTGGAGCTCCATGCGAAGCTCGAGGATTGCGAGTGACAGCAGTCGCGCAGTTTCGTCGTTGGCCCGGTCGAGCACGATCGCCTGACATTCCTCGAGGGTCGCAAGTAGCGACAGCAGCCGTTCTTCCGTACTCGCGACAGGCATATCTTCCACTCCCGAAGCAGCGAGGTAGAGTCGAGGCATTCCCCTCTTTCGCTTCATTGGCCCCTCCTGCCAGAACGCGCCGGCCGTTGTTCAGGCGCGCGCATGTTCAAGAACTTTCAGGCAATTGTCCAGCAACATTCGGAAAGCCTGAGTTGTACTTACGCCAAGCTTTTGCGGAGTCCCACCCGCCCGGGCGGCCCCCTCGATTTCAGCCACACTAGCAGGGGTTGCATCCAAATTTAGATGCCCGTAAGATGGTTTTGCGCCCGTAGAAATACGGGATCGCGTTGCTGCCGGTAAGCATGTGCGCAAAATCTGTGGCGATCAAACTCGCCGTAGTTGTGGTTCGGTCAATATTTTGCCAAATGTGGAAGGCGGGGTGCCGAGAGACACCTTGGCGCGATCGACTTTAGGTAGTCGGGCACGTCGGTATCAGGATGCTTCCGCTGCGCACAATGCGCTTGGATATCATCCCGCGATCTTCTTGGATTTTCGTAGTTCTCGCGATGAACTTACGGTCCACATGAACTTAACGCGGTACATCATGGGCGAATCCCTGACCTATCCGGGCCAGGGATTCCTGATTGAAGGACGGTCACCAGAATGAACAGATCAGCAGCAAAGAAGATGAAGCAGCGCAGTGCCGGCAAGCCGGACATCGAATTGGGCAAGCGCATTCGGCTGCGGCGCGTGGAGCAGAAGATCTCCCAGGCCGAACTCGGCGACAAGCTCGGCGTCAGCTTCCAGCAGGTTCAGAAGTACGAGAAGGGTGTCAACCGGGTCGGCGCCGCCCGCCTTCAGCAGATCGCAACCGCGCTCGACGTGCCGGTCACCTTCTTCTACGACGGTGACAACAAGGCCCGCGAGGTCGAGAGCCTGCTGTTCCTCGACAGCGCGTTCAGCCTGCGGTTGCTGCGCGCCTACGCCAAGATCAAGGATCAGACCGTTCAGCGTCAGCTGGTCTCGCTGATGGAGTCGATCGCCGCCAACGAAGACTGAGCGGCGCCACGCGTCGGATCGCGGCACCGCGAACGCGACTGACCGGTATTGGGCGGATCGACCGGCAACGGGCACCGTGACATGCGGTGCACCGGTCCGGACCGCAAGGATATCAAGCGCTGCCATCGCAGATGGCGGCGCTTTTTCTTTGTGGCGTTTGGCTGTTTAGAGTAGTTGCGAACCAAAACGCCCGTTACCGCGACATATCCAAAGGGTCCGATCGGGCACCGGCGACGCATGCGCGTTGCGGCCGGGTCGTGCGCAGCAACCGGAACTTAATCTCCACGCAACGCTCTTCGGCTAGACCTTCACGTCGCCATTCCGTCCCGGCCGACAGGCCATGCATCCAAATCCAACACCTGCGCTGCACGCGCCCTGCGGGGAAACGCAAAATGCAAAGAGCGACACTCGTTGCCATGGCCGCATTGCTCGCGGCAGCACCTGCGTTCGGCCAAAGCACGGGCGCATCCGGCCCGGCCGCGGCGCCTCTGCCCCATCACACTTCGCCTGCACCGGCCCCTGGAGCCGCAGCGCCGTCTCTGGCAAAGCCTGCCACACCCGCCTCCACGGCCGCACCCGCCTCCACGCCGGAATCGCGGTCGGCCGCGGCCCTCGCCCTGTCGCACGAACCGACCTACGACCAGGGCACCGCACAGCGCATTCGCGAGGCGGCGCAGAGCTATGCCGATCTGGCCGTGCGCGGCGGTTGGCCGACGATCCCGGCGGACGCGAAATTCGCGTTGGGCCTCCAGGGCAGCAATGACGAGCTCCTGCGCAAGCGCCTGATCATCACCGGCGACCTCGCTGCCTCCCTCGCCACCGGGGCCTATGACGAGGCGCTGGCCGAGGCCGTGAAGCGCTTCCAGACCAGGCACGGCCTCGCGGCCACCGGCACGGTGACGCCGCGCACGCTGGCGGCGCTCAACGTTCCCGTCCAGAAGCGCATCAAGCAGCTCGAGGCCTCGCTGGAGCGGTTGGCCCAGATGGATTTCCAGTTCGGGCAGCGCTACGTGATCGTCAACATTCCCGCAACCTTCGCCGAGGCTGTCGAGGACGACAAGGTGGTGCGGCGCTATCGTGTGATCGTCGGCAAGACCGAGAAGCCTTCGCCGACGCTGACGTCCGAGATCACCGACGTCATTGTCAACCCGACCTGGACGGTGCCGTCGTCGATCACCAGGACGGAGATCACGGCGCACATGCGCAAGGATCCGACCTACCTGTCGCGCATGCACATGGATGTGCTCGACTCCCACGATAACCCGATCGATCCGCATTCGGTCGACTGGTCGCGTGACCACGCGCCTGATGTCACGGTGCGGCAGCAGAGCGGCACGTGGAACGCGCTCGGAGCGGTCAAGATCGAGATGCCGAACTCCTATTCGGTCTACATGCACGACACCAACCAGCGCAGCCTGTTCAGCGACGACTATCGCTTCGACTCGCATGGTTGCTCGCGTGTCGACAACGTCCGCGACCTCGCCGCCTGGCTGCTCAAGGACCAGCCGCAATGGACTCGCACCGCGATCGACGCTGCGATCGCAACCGGGCAGCGTCAGGACATCCGGATGCTGAAGAAGGTGCCGGTCGCCTGGGTCTATCTCACGGCATGGATGACGCGTGACCAGACCATCCAGTTTCGCAACGACATCTACGACCAGGACCAGCAGCTGCTGGAAGCCACCGCCGAGGAAGCCGCCTTCTTCAACAAGGCCGCCGAACATCCGCTGACCGCGCATCTCGGGCAGTAGACGCGATCGCTTCGCCATTCTGTCGCGCGGCCAATTGTCGCCAGAAGCGATCTTCAGAACTCCGCATTTCCTGCGTTGAACCGGGGTCCGTCACGCCACGTGCACGGGCCCGTCTTTTTGTCGCAGCAACCACGCGACTGCTTGGACGTTTTCAGACTTCAACCAGGAGAACTCGATGAATATCAAGCTTGCCCTTATCGGACTGGCCGCCTTGGGAGGCGCAGCGGTGATGTCCGGCGCCGCCGCGGCGATGCCGAACGGTCTGCCGCTGGCCGGACACGTCACGGGCGACACGTCCGATATCGCGCAGGTGCGCTACGTCTGCGATCCCTTCGGCAATTGCCGCTGGCGTCCGGGCGCGTACGGCGCGTATGGCTACTACGGACCGCGTCATCATGGCTGGCATCACCGTCCACACTACCAGCAGCGCCATTACTATCAGGGGCCGCACCATCATGGCGGACATCATGGTGGCGGGCATCATGGTGGACACCACCGCTGAAGGACGATCATGGCGATCAGCGAGGGGGCTTCGGCCCCCTCATCTCGCTACAGCGCCGCCAGCACCGCCCTGGTGACATCGGCGGTGCCGTTGCTGCCGCCGAACTCGAACGGCTTGATGCCATCGGCATAGACCTTGTCCACCGCGCGCTCGATGCGTTGACCGGCCTCGGTGGCACTGTCCAGGCCGTGCTTGTCGGCGAGCCAGTCCAGCATCATTGCGGTCGAGAGTATCATCGCGGTCGGATTCGCCTTGCCCTGCCCCATGATGTCGGGCGCGGTGCCGTGGCATGGCTGGAACACCGCATAGCGGTCGCCGATGTCGGCCGACGGCGCCATCCCCATGCCGCCGATCAGGCCGGCGGTGAGGTCGGACAGGATGTCGCCGAACATGTTCTCGGTCACCATGACGTCGAAGTCCCACGGGCGCTTCACCAGCGCAGCCGCGGCGGCGTCGATATAGAGGTGATCGGCCTTGACGCCGGAATGGCGCGTTGCCGTCTCGTCGAAGATCGCACGGAAGAACGCAAAGGCCTTGAACACGTTGGCCTTGTCGACGCAGGTCAGCCCGCCGCCCGCGCGGCCGCGCGCCTTGCGGCGTTCGGCGAGCCGGAACGAGAATTCGAACAAGCGCTCCGAGGTGTGCCGCGTGATCACCATGGTCTCGCGCGCCTCGCTGTCGGTGACGACGCCCTTGCCCATCGAAGCGAACAGGCCCTCGGTGGATTCCCTGATGACGACGAGGTCGATGCCCTTCTGGTCGGCGCCGACAATGGAGCTCGGCACGCCGGGAATCAGCCGCGCCGGACGGACGCCGGCATAGAGATCGAAAATCATGCGCAATTCGATCTGCGGCGCGATTTCGGTGTTGTCGGGGTAGCGCACCGACGGCAGGCCGCAGGCGCCGAGCAGGATCGCGTCGGCTTCCTCGCACAGCCGGATCGTGCTCTCCGGCATCGACTTGCCGGTTTCCTTGTAATGGCCCGCGCCGGCCGGCGCCTCGGTGAAGCGGAATCTGAGATCGGTCGTCGCCTCGATCCTGCGCAGCACTTCGAGCGCCGGCGCCATCACCTCGGGGCCGATGCCGTCGCCGCCGAGGACGGCGATGTGAAGGGCGTTGTTGGCGGACATGGGGATCTCCGAATGTCAAAAAGTCATTCCGGGTCGATGCGCTGGCATCGAACCCGGAATCTCGAGATTCCGGGTTCGCTTCGCGCCCCGGAATGACAAAAACATAGGTTACGGCGTCAGCACGGCGCGCCCGACGAGCTGGCCCTTCTGCAAATTGACCAGCGCCTCGTTCGCCTTGGCCAGAGGCATCGGAGTGACCGGAATTGCCGGAATCTTCTTTTCGCGCACGAGATCGAGCAGCTCCTGCGTCTCGCGCAGATTGCCGACATAGCTGCCCTGGATGGTGACGGCCTTGATCGGGATCAGCGGCAGCGCCCAGGTTGCGCCGCCGCCGAACAGGCCGACGATCACGAGCTTGCCGCCCTTGGTCAGGCAGTCGAAGCCGAGCTGCGAGGTCTGCGCATTGCCGACGAGATCGATCGCGGCGCGGATCGGCTGGCCGGCCTTCTTCATCAGCTGCTCCAGCGCATCCGGCGCCTTGCCATCGACGGTCGCGAGCGCACCGGCGGCTTCAGCGGCTTCGCGCTTCCTGGCGTCGATATCGACGACGATGGCGCCCTTGCCGCCCATCGCTTTCAAGAGCGACAGCGCCATCAGGCCGAGGCCGCCGGCGCCGAAGATCACGATCGGGGTGGCAAAATCCTTCTCGACCTTCTTCAGCGCACTGTAGGTGGTGACACCGGAGCAGGCGTACGGCGCCGCGGTGACCGGATCGAGCCCTTTCAGGTTCAGCAGGTACTTCGGATGCGGCACCGTCATGTGATCGGCGTAGCCGCCGTCGCAGTAGACGCCGAGTGCATTCGGCTTGATCGCGCACATGTTCTCGTCGCCGGCAAGACAGGTCGGGCATTTGCCGCAGCCGAGCCAAGGATAGGCCAGCGCAACGTCGCCGGCCTTGAGACCGGCCTTGTCGGCCTCCGTCACGTCGGGCCCGAACGCCACCACCTCGCCGACCGTCTCGTGCCCCATCGTGCGTGGCAGCGACACGCCGCGGTCCTTCAGCGACAGCGGCTTGCGGCCATGACCGAGATCGTAGCCGCCCTCCCAGATGTGCAGGTCGCTGTGACAGACGCCGGCGGCCTTGACCCTGATCAGCACCTGGGTGCCGGACGGCTGCGGCGTCGGATGATCGACTTCCTTCAGCGGTGCGTTGAAATCGACAACCTGGAAACTCTTCATCGCTGTTCTCCCGAAAGCCTTGTTCTTGCGGCCGACCTTGCCACGCCCGCCCGCCCGGGACAAACACTCATGATGGCCGTTTCGAGTGAACGGCCATGCAATTCGCTCCGGTATTCAGATCAGCGGATGATGGCACGCCACGAGCTGGCCGGGTGCGAGCGGATGCAGCTCCGGCACCTCGCTGGCGCAGCGCGTATCCGCCCGTGGGCAGCGGGTGCGGAAGCGGCAGCCCGAAGGCGGCGCGATCGGTGACGGCGGCTCGCCCGTCGGCACGCTCTCGGTCGGCTTCATGTCGGGATCGGGCACCGGGATCGCCTCGATCAGGAGCGCGGTATAGGGATGCGCCGGTCTCGCAAACAGCTGCTCGGACGGGCCGACCTCGCAGAGCCGGCCGAGATACATCACGGCGACACGGTCGCTCACCGCCTTCACCACCGCAAGATCATGGGCGATGAACAACAGCGTCAGGCCGTAGCGCGTTTTCATCTCCTCCAGCAGGTTGAGAATTTGCGCACGGATCGACACGTCGAGCGCGGACACCGGCTCATCACAGACGACGAACTCGGGATTGAGCACCAGCGCGCGCGCAATGCAGACGCGCTGGCACTGCCCGCCGGAGAATTCATGCGGCAGGCGGCCGGCCACCAGCGTCGGGTCGAGGCCGACCGCCGACAGCACGTCGTGAACGCGCTGCCTGCGCTCGGCGGGATCCTTGACGCCGGCGATCACCAGCGGCTCGGCGACGATATCGCCGATCCGCCGCCGCGGATTGAGCGAGGCGATCGGGTCCTGGAAGATCAGTTGCACGCGCTGGCGCATCCTGCGCAGCGCTTCGCCTTGCATGGCCGTGAGGTCGTGGCCGTCGAACAGCACCTTGCCAGACTCCGCCCGGCGCAATTGCAGCACGGCGCGGCCGAGCGTGGACTTTCCGCAGCCGGATTCGCCGACCAGACCCAAGGTCTCGCCTCGCTCGACCTCGAGGCTCACGCCGGAAACCGCATGAACGGTCTTGCCGCCGACTGAATACTCGACCACGAGGTTGTCGACCTTCAGCAGCGGATCGGGAGATGGCAGCAACATCATGCCCTCCCGCTCGCGGTCGTCTCGATCGGATGGAAGCAGGCGTACAGATGCTCCGCCGTCTCCGCCCTGCTCAGGACCGGTTTGTCAGTGTTGCAGCGGCCGGCCGCATAGCGGCAGCGCGGCGCGAATGAGCAGCCCTTGAGCGGCCGGGTCGGATCGGGCGGCCGCCCGGAGATTGCCGGCAGCGGCGTATGCGGCGCGGCGTCGAGCTTGGGCAGCGCGGCGAGCAGCGCCTCGGTATAGGGCATCCGCATCTGCTTGAACAACGCCGGCGTCGGGGCGCGCTCGACCACGCGTCCGGCGTACATCACCGCGACCTCGTCGGTGCGGCCGGCCACCACGCCGAGATCATGCGTGATGATGATCATCGCCATGTGGCGGCGGCGCTGCTCTCGCGCCAGGAGATCGAGGATCTGGGCCTGGATCGTGACGTCGAGTGCGGTGGTCGGCTCGTCCGCGATCAGGAGCTTCGGCTCGCAGGACAGCGCCACTGCGATCGCCACGCGTTGGCGCATGCCGCCGGAAAGCTGGTGCGGATATTGCGCGAGCCGCTGCTCGGGCGCCGGAATGCCGACTGCCGCCAGCAGTTCGACGCTGCGCTTCCTGGCTTCCGCCAGATCGAGCGCGAGATGCTCCTGGATGGTCTCGATCAGCTGCGTGCCGATGGTCAGCACCGGATTGAGCGAGGTCATCGGGTCCTGGAACACGACCGCAAGCGAGCGACCGCGCAGCTTGCGCAATTTCTCCGGCGACAGCCTTGTGAGATCCTGTCCGTCGAACATCACCCGTCCGGACAGCCGGGCCTTTTTCGGCAACAGCTGCAGGATAGCCCGCGACAGCATCGTCTTGCCGCAGCCGGATTCGCCGACGATGCCGAGCGTGCGGCCGGCATCGACGGTCAGATCGACATGGTCGACGGCACGCAGATTGCCCCGCGGGGTCGGCAGCTCGACCAGCGCATCTTCCACCGAAAGCAGGACGCCGCTCACAGCGCACCCTGCCTGGGATCGGTCAGCGCGCGGATGGTGTCGCCCACGAGGTTGAAGGCGAGCACGGTCAGGAACATCGCGGCCGCCGGGAGGAAGGCAAGGCGCGGAGCGACGTCGAGGCTCTCGCGTCCCTCCCCGATCATGCTGCCCCAGCTCGAGATCGGCGGCGGCACGCCGAGGCCGAGGAAGGACAGCGCGCCCTCCGCCACGATGGTGACAGCGACGCCGAGCAGGAAGAAGGCGAGCAGCGGCAGCAGCACATTCGGCAGCAGCTCGCGCAGCAGGATGCGCGTGTGGGTTGCGCCGAGCGCCTGTGCGGCGATGACGAATTCGCGCCGCGCCAGCGACAGCGTTGCGGCGCGCGCCACCCGCATGAAGGCGGGAATGCCGAGCACGCCGAGGATGCAGGTCAGGTTGAAGATCGACTGGCCGAGATAGGCAGTCACCGCCAGCGCCAGGATCAGCGGCGGGAATGCCAGCAGCACGTCCATGCTGCCGACCACCAGCGACTCGAATCGGCCGCGGAAATAGCCCGCCAGCATGCCGAGCGCGCCGCCGACGACGACGCCGATCACCGGGCCGCAGAGGCCGACGATCAGCGAGATCCGCGCACCGTAGATCAGCCGCGCCAGTTCGTCGCGGCCGAGGCCGTCGGTGCCGAGCCAATGCTCGACAGAGATCGGTCCGCGCCGCTCCAGCATGTCCATGTCGGTCGGAGACGGCAGAGGCAGCAGGTCGGCGAAGATGGCGACCGCGAACACCAGCGCCATCCAGCCGATCGCGATCCAGAACAGCACGCCCAGCCGGCCTGCACGCCGCACCGGTGCCGAGCCGGCCTCTTCCGCGAGGTTGAGCTCAAGCGTGGCCATGGCGGATCCTTGGGTCGAGGACGGCGTAGAGCATGTCGACGATGAAATTCATGATCACGAATCCCGCGGCAACCAGCAGCACCACGCCCTGCAGGATGATGAGATCGCGGGTGTAGATCGCGCCGACCAGGAGACGGCCGATCCCCGGCAGCGCGAAGATCGTCTCGACGATGACCGCGCCACCGATCAGGCGGCCGATATTGATTCCGGTGATGGTGACGAGCGTCAGCGACGATGGTTTCAACGCATGCACGAACAGGATGCGCGATGGCTTCAGGCCCTTGGCCTTGGCGAGCGCGATGTAGTCCTCCTGCAGGGCCGCGATCATGTCGGAGCGCAGCACCCGCATGATGCCCGGCCATTCCGCCAGCGCCAGCGTCAGCGCCGGCAACACCATGAAGCGAAGGTTGGCGATCGGATCCTCGGCGATCGGCACATAGCCGGTCGCAGGCAGCCAGTGCAGCTCGACCGCGAACAGGTAGATCAGCAGGATCGCGGACAGGAAGGTCGGCACCGACAGCATGCCGAAGGCCGAGCTGGTCACGAAGCGATCGAAGGCGCTTCCGGCCTTCGCCGCGCAGGCGATCGCGAGCGGCACGCCGATCGCGAGCCCGATCAGCTCGGCAAGCATCATCAGTTCGAACGAGACCGGGATGCGTTCGCTGACGGCGTCCAGCACGGTCTGCCCGGTGCGGAAGGACCGTCCGAAATCGCCCTGCAGGATGTGCCAGAGCCAGCCGAAGTAGCGCAGCCAGATCGGCTCATCGAGCCCCATGTCATGACGAAGTGCCGCGACCTTCTCGGGCGTCGCCTGGTCGCCGAGGATCACGTAGGCGAGATCACCAGGCAACAGGGACGCGATCACGAAGGTCAGGATCGAGACCGCGATCAGCACCGGTACGATGTACAGGAGCTTTCGCGCGACGAAGAACAGCATGAAACGCTATTCCTTCCAGGCGGCGGAAACGTCCAGCACTCCGTTGAACATCTTCGGCACACCCTTCACCTTGGCGTTCGAGATGGAGTAGTAGGTGTTCTGGAAGGTCCAGAACCAGATCGCCTCCTTGTTGATCAGGCGGCTGATCGCGCAGTAATCCTCGGTGCGCTTGGCCACGTCGGCGGTCGTCCGCGCATGCTCCAGCAGATGATCCAGTTCGGGATTGGAGTAGTTGGCCAGCGCCACCGGGCTGCCGGTGTGGAAGTTCGCGTACATCTGCGGGTCGGGATCGGCCAGATCGACGATGCGCCAGGGCGTCAGCTGGAACTGGCGCATGAAGGCGCGCGGTACGATGGTGGCCTGGTCGACCTGCTCGATCTCCATATTGGCGCCGACCCGCTTCCAGACCTGCTGCAGGACCTGGCCGACGGTGCGTCCGCGCGGCGTCGCCGACACGATCATCTTGAAGTCGACCGGCTTGCCGTAGTCCTTGATCAGCGCCTTGGCCTTTTCGGCATCCTCCGGCAGCGCGCCGTCGTCCTTGCACTTGACCCAGGAGCCGTCGCCGTAGGGATTGGTGGCGGGCCGCGCCAGGCCGTTGGTGATCGCCTGCGAGATCTTCTTGCGGTCGAGCGCCATCACCAGCGCCTGACGCACGCGAACGTCGTCGAACGGCGGGGTCTTGGTGTTGAAGGCATAGACCTGCGCGCCCGAGCCGGCATAGCTGTTGACCGAGAGGTTCGGGTCCTTCTTCGCCTTCATGATGTTGTCGGCGTCGTATTCGTCGTCCCAGATCACATCGGCCTCGCCCGATTGCAGGCTGGCGAAACGCGACTGCGCATCCGGCAGCGGCTTGAGGATGATGCGATCGAGATAGGGCTTGCCCTTGTCCCAGTAGTCCGGATTTTTCTCCAGCACCATGCGGTCGCCGGCGGTCCACGATTTCAGGATGTAGGGACCTGTGCCGACCGGATTGCGGTTGTAGTCGTCGCCCTTGGTCTTCCAGGCGGTCGGCGACTGCATCACGTTGTTGGAGCTTTGAATGGTCTGCGTTGCGGGGAAGTTCACCGACGGGTCGCTGAAATTGTAGACCACGGTGAGATCGTCAGTGGTCTGCACACTGATGATGCTCGTGATGTAGAAGGCGCAGCGGCACTTGTTGTTGGGATCCTTCTGGCGGTCGAAGTTCTCCTTCACCGCCTGCGCATTGAACGGCGTGCCGTCGTGGAATTTGACGCCGGGCCGCAGCTTGATGGTCCAGGTCTTGAAGTCGTCGGAGTGGGACCACGACAGCGCAAGCTTCGGCTGCACCTCCCCCTTGTCGTCGAGCGTGGTCAGCGTATCGAAGATCGCGGCCGCGGCGGTGTTGGCCGAAGTGTCGTAGACGCCCACCTTGAGCGGATCGAAGCCGGGAATATCCAGCTCCTGGCCGACAGTCAGTGTACCGCCCTGCTTCTGCGCGCTGGCCGGCATCGCCGACGCCGCCACACCAAATCCCGCAACAAGAAATAAACGCGCAAGCGCATATGCGCGGTTGACCGGCCTCATCGATGTTCCCTCCAGCTGCGCGACGTCCGGTGTTCCGGATCGTGTGGCGGGGGAGATTGTCCGGAATCGCCGCGCACGGCAAGACCGTAAGAAGGATGAAAGGCGGCAGGGCTAGCCGCGCGCAGATTTCGGCGCCTGCGCCGAGAAGCGCGCAATCTCATCCGCGGAAAGGCCGATCTCCTTGAGGTAGGACAGCGTGTGCTGGCCGAGCGTCGACATCCGCGGGGCGGCTGCGACCCTCGCGCCGGACATCCGGAACGGCAAATTGAGCACCTTGAAGCTGCCGCCGCCGTCCTCGACCTCGGCCAGCGCGCCGCGATGCGCGATCTGCGGGTCGGCGAGCGCCTCGCGCACGGTGCGGTAGGCCGACGACGGCACGCCCTGCTCGTTGAGCGCGGCAAGGCCGGCTTCCGTAGAGATCGCGCGCGACCAGCCTTCGACGCCATCCATCAGGCCGGCCCAGTTCTCCCGCCGGTCGGCATATTTCGCAAATCGCGGGTCGGCAATCCATTCGGGACGGCCGATCACCTGCATCAGGCTCTGGAACGTCTTCTCGCTCGCGATCGCCACCATCACGTAGCCGTCGATGGTCCCGATCGGGCCGAACATCGGGCGCTGCGGCGGCGACACCTCGAATTGCGACCATTGCACCTCGTTGAGGGTCAGGCTCAGCATCGATTCCAGCATCGAGACATCGATGTGCTGTCCCTTGCCGCTTGCACTGCGCTGATAGAGCGCGGCGGAGATCGCACCGAACGCGTAGACACCGGTCAGCACGTCGGCATGGTAGATGCCGCAATAGTCTGGCCGGCTGCGGCCCGGCTGATAGGCCAGATGCGCCATCTCGTAGCCCGAGGCGGCATGGATGACCGGCGCATAGGCCGGCAATTCCGCCGACGGGCCGGTCTGGCCGTAGCCGGAGATCGAGCAGTAGACCAGCTTCGGATTGATGTCGCTGATGGAGGCGTAGTCGAGCCTGAGCCGCCGCATCACGCCGGGACGAAAATTCTCGACCAGCACGTCGGCGGTCGCGATCAGCCGACGTACCGCCTCGACACCCTCGGCGGACTTCAGGTCGAGCACGAGACTTTGCTTGCCGACATTGAGCTGGCCGAAGGCCGTCGAGCAGCCGTTGCGCAACGGCGGGCGGGTGCGCATCGTCTCGCCCTCGGCTGTCTCGATCTTGATCACCTCCGCGCCCATGTCGGCCAGCATCCGCGTGCAATGAGGTCCGGCGATCGTGGTCGAAAAATCGAGCACGCGAAGGCCGTCGAAGCTTCGTGGCAAATTCCCCTCAGCGTTTTCAGCTAGTGTTCTTTCCAAGGCTCCCTCCACGCACGGTTTCCAGATCGCTTGGCGCCGCGCGACCCTAAAGTGGGCCGGGCCGACAGGAAAGCGTCTCGTCCAGACCAGGCCGCGGGCCGTCTTGCATTTTACTCAAGAGCAAACTGGACCCGATCTTGCATAGCCCCTTTCATGGGCTGGAACGAGGGCGCTTGTTGAAGGTCTTGTTCGTCACGACGGAGATGGACGATTTCGTCCGCGTGGGCGGGCTCGCCGCCGTTTCCGCCGCGCTTCCCCGGGCACTCCGCCCATGGAGCGACGTCAGGATCATCCTTCCCGGCTACCGGGACGTCGTCGAACAGTTCACACATATTGAAATCGTTGGGCAATGCCCTCGGCTCGCCGAGATGCCGGCTTGCACGCTCGGCCGCGCATCGACCAAGGATGGCCTGCCCGTCTATGTCCTGCTGTGCCCGCAACTCTACGATCGCCCGGGCAATCCCTATGGTGACGAGTCCGGCCGCGACTGGCCGGACAACGATATCCGCTTCGGCCGTTTCGCCTCCGCAGCTGCCGAACTTGCAGCCGGCTCCTTGGACAAGAATTGGGCAGCAGACCTCGTTCACGCCAATGACTGGCAGGCGGCGCTGACACCGGCATACCTCGCCTGGCGCGATACGCGGATCCCCTCGATCCTGACGATCCACAATCTTGCCTATCAGGGCCTGTTTCCCAGGGACTCGCTGCGGCGGATCGGCGCGCCGGAAAGCTCCTTCCACATCGACGGGCTGGAATTCTACGACCAGCTGTCCTTCCTCAAGGGCGGCCTCGTCTACGCCTCGCATCTGACCACGGTGAGCACCACCTATGCCAGGGAGATCACCACGGCCGAGCTTGGCTGCGGGCTCGAGGGCCTGCTGCGGATCCGCTCCGACGCCGACCAGCTCACGGGCATATTGAACGGCATCGACGAGAGCTGGGATCCGCGCTTCTGCGCGCAGCTTGCAAAGCCGTTCGGCGCCGGCGACTGGAAAGGCAAGCAGGCCAATGCCGATTACGTTCGGCGGCAGTTCGGCCTGGCCGTTTCCCGCGGGCCGATCTTCGGCCTGGTGGCCAGGCTCGTGCATCAGAAGGGCGTCGACCTCGTGTTGTCGGCGGCCGACGAGATCATCAAGGCGGGCGGCCAGATCGTCGTCACCGGCAGCGGCGAGCCTGCGATCGAGGACGCGCTGGTCGCCGCGCACCGGCGCCGGCCTGACGCGATCGGTGTCGTGATCGGCTTCAACGACGCGCAGGCGCGCCGCATCTTTGCCGGCAGCGATTTCACCCTGATGCCGTCGCGGTTCGAGCCCTGCGGACTTAGCCAGATGTATGCGCAGCGCTTCGGCTCGCTACCGATCGGTCATCAGACCGGCGGTCTTGCCGAGACGATTACCGACGGCGAGACCGGCTTCCTGTTCCCGCAGCCGTCAGCAGAATCCTTCCTCGGCGGCGTCAGGCGCGCGTTCGACACCTACCGCGCCAAGGACCGCCTCAATGCGATGCGCTCCAGCGCAATGGCCAAGTCCTACAGCTGGGACCTGTCGGCGGCCTGCTACGGCACGCTCTACAAGAAGCTGATCATGCCGCAAGCTGCGGCGTAGCGCGTCGCCTGCCCCGCCTTACCATAATCCGTTCGGCTGCTGCACCTGGCGCTGCTCGTACGGGCCGCCGCGCCGACGCTGGTAGTAATAACCGGGCGGCGGCAGGAATTGGGGCTGGGGATCCGGTTGCCAGCTGCGCTGAAAGAAGCTGAAACCATCATTGTTGCCCCAGCCGTCGTTGCTGGCGATGGCGTCATCGACCCGAGGCGTCGGCTTGCGCGTGATGAAGCCGCCCTGGGGCTGGTTGCTCAGCACCGCGACGAACTCGGTGCGGTAATTGGTCTCGCTGCTCAGCGGCTCGTCGGAAATGATGATCGAAGAACGCGGCAATGCGGTCGGTGCGATGCGATCCAGCACATCCTGCGGGATCGTGACGCGGTCGAGCGCGTCCTTGGCATTATCCCCGCTGTCGATCGTGACCACGCTCCAGCGCAGGCCGGAATCCTTGCGCGCCATCGCCGTGAATACATGCGTGCCGATCGGCTGCTCGGGATCGCGGATCGTGACTGGAACCTCGATGGAGGAATCGAACACCTCGCCGCCGTCGGGCCACGCCTTGTGCGTATTTCGCCGCACATAGAGCTTCTGCGTCGCGCGGCTGATGTAGACCGAGACCGGCTCGAGCGCGAGTTTGGCGTCAGTCGCCGCCTTGGCGGTTTCAGTCTTCTTGGTCGCCGCGGCCTTGGCGGCGTCCTTTGCGGCAGCGGCGGCGTCGAGCTTCGATTTGGAATCGCCCTTGGCGGTGTCGAGCTGCGTCGCGGCGTCGGACGCCTTGGCGGTGGCCTTCTGCTGCAAATCCGCGGCGCGCGCCTTGGCCTGGTCGGTCTTTGCGGCGGCCAGCAGCTTGTTGGTGTACGCAAGGTCGGCGTCGGCACGGGTCTTGGCCTGCTCCAGCTTGCGCAGCGAGGCCGTGAGCGACGCGGTCTCGCGCGTCGCGGTCGCGGCTGCCTGCTTGGCATCATCGGCCACCCTGGCGGCGTCCTCGGCCTCGCGCGAGAGCTTCGCGGCGCGAGCCGGAGCCGCGGCGAGGGCCTCCCTGGTCGGTTGAAACAGCGCCGGATGCGAAAAATCGGTCGGAGCCGCATCGTTCGGCGAGATGATCACCCGCATCCCGATCTCGGTCTTGTCGAACAGCTTTTCCGCAAATTCGTAGGGCATCCGCACGCAGCCGTGCGAGGCCGCATAACCGGGCAGCGGCCCGCCATGCAGCGCGATCCCGTTCCAGGTGATGCGCTGCATGTTCGGCATCCAGGCATCGTCATAGAGGGTCGAATGGTGATCCTTGTCCTTCTCGATCAGGGCGAAAACGCCGGCCGGCGTCTCGCGTCCCTTGATGCCGGTCGACACCGGTGCGCGGTAGATCCAGCCATCGGCGTCATAGAAAGTCACCTGCTGGCTCTTGATCGACACGATTGCCATGATCGGATCGCCTGCTTCCCGCGGCGCCGTCGCCTCGACGGCCTGCACCGGGCGCGCCTGTCTCGCCCCGGCCGAGGCGGTCATCGCCGTCAGCCCCGCCACCGTCGCGAGCATCACAATGGCGAGAGTTCCCCGGCGCCGCATCGGCCCGGTGGATTGCGCCGTCGTGTATCGAATTACCATGCCATGTCCCGGTGTAGGATGCCTGTCGGTGCTTGCGTCGATCAAACGTTAAAATCCCGATTTTTCGATTAACTGGTCGCCGCCACCTTCCACGTCAATTCGCGCTGGGGACTCGCGTTCCCTGGGGCAAATACCTCATATACGACAGGCGGCGGAGGAGAAAGGTGGCCGGCGTCCGGAATCGGCCCATGCCGGGCGCATTTCCTTGCTTTCTCGGGCGATGCGGCTTGCGCGGTGCTGTGACCGCAGGTCACTTTGACGTCACACAGGTCGCCTTGACTCCGACCTCCCCGGCCAGATCATGAGACGCCCCGGTTGCTCCGCTGCGGAACGCGCGATGCTGCAAACTACCGCGCGGCGGATCATTCCGCGGCCTCCGCCAGCGCTTGCTCATGCAGGACGACGCCCGAGAGCGCATCGAACTCGCCGATCCACGGCTTGCGCTGCAACACGGCCCTGGTGTGGGCGTAGCCCGCGTCCCAGCGCGCCTTGATACCGGACGGACTGAAGTCGATATCCTTGATGTGGGTCTCGCGATCGAGCTGCGGCGCCAGGAGCCGCACGATATGCATCCGCGTCGGACAGCCGTAGCTGGCAAGTTCGCGCACCGCCTCGCTATTGCGCTCGCTCTCGGGGAGCCGCGCGGCCAGCTGGTTGATGACATGACGCAGCCGGTGCGCCTGCTGCTGGCGCGCGATGTGGCTGGCGATCCGGCTGGAATACTGCACATCCTTGTGACGGGTCAGAACCTCAGCCATGGTCGTCGGCTCCGAACCTCTCGGGTTCCACAGATGCACCGCGAAGATCAGTGAATTCCTGCGCGGAATGTCGTCGAACACCACTTCCGTCGGCGTGTTCGACAGGATCCCGCCATCCCAATAGAGCTCGCCGTCGATCCGGATCGCCGGAAACGCAGGCGGCAGCGCACCTGACGCCATGATGTGCTTGACGCCGAGCCTGGTGTCGCGGCTGTCGAAATAGCGCATCTCGCTCGTACGGAGATGCGCGGCGCCGACCGTCAGCCGCGGCGAGCACTGGTTAACGAGATCAAAGTCGACGAATTCGGCGAGCGTCTTTTCCAGCGGCGCGGTCGAGTAGTAGCCGGCGTTGTCGGCGCCCAGCACATAGCTGTCGCCGGCATGCGCAAGCGGATTGGGCTGGAAGAATCCCGGAATGCCGTTGGTCACCGTCGACCAGTAGGACAGCTTCTCATTGGACCCGGGATAGATGTCGCGAAAGCTCCAGACCGGGTTCTGCTCCATCTTTTTCCAGAACGCGCGCAGCCGTGTCGTGCGGTTCTGCGGCGAATTGCCCGCGATCAGGCTGGCATTGATGGCGCCTATCGAGGTGCCGACGATCCAGTCCGGCTCGATACCGGCCTCATGCAGCGCCTCGTAAACGCCGGCCTGGTAGGAGCCGAGCGCCCCGCCGCCCTGCAGCACGAGCACCACCTGGCCGGTATCAGATGCACCCGCAGATACCAATCTGCGCGACGAAACACTGTCCCTGGCCTCGGTCAATTCACACTCCTGCGAAGCTTCAACCTGCCCGCAAAGGTTCGCGAGTGGGCGGTCCTTGTTACGTTCACGTTTCAGTGCGCGGCTCGGCTTCCATCGCTGCAGTCTGCGGTGCGAGCGCCTTCACCGGAAATGCCGGCTGGCTTCCGAAACCATACGCCGCCGCTATCGCGGTTCCGGTGTTCCTGGCAGGGCTTTTCGGCTAGCCTGGTCCGAGGAATAATGCAGGGCAGCACCTTCATGGAAATGCATCAGGTCAGGTATTTCCTCGCGGTTGCGCGGCTCCTGAACTTCACGCGTGCCGCCGACGAGTGCAACGTGACGCAACCCTCGCTGACGCGCGCGATCAAGCAGCTCGAGGCGGAACTCGGCGGCGACCTGTTCCGGCGCGAGCGTCCGGCCGCGCAGCTGACGGAGCTCGGTCAACGCATGCAGCCGCTGCTGCAGCAATGCTACGACGCGGCCGCCGGCGCGCGCATGCTGGCCTCGTCGTTCAAGAGCGGCGAGATCGGCGCGTTGCGGATCGCCCTCACTCACGCAATCGATCTTGCGCTGCTGATCCCGCATCTCGCCCAGATCAGGCGGCAGTTCAACCGGCTCGAATTCCGCTTCTTGCGCGGCAACAGCACGGAAGTCGGCGAGTATCTGAAGAACGGCGAGGCTGAGCTCGGCATTGCGGCCGAGCTTGGCAGCGACTGGGACCGGTTCGACACCTGGCCGCTCTTCACCGAGGATTTCGGCCTCGTGATGAGCAAGCGGCATCCGCTGGCCGGCAGCGACAAGATCGCCTTCGATGATTTGCGTAGCGAGCAGCTGCTGTCGCGAAGCTATTGCGAGCATTCCGAGCGCGTCGGGAAATCGCTACGCGAGCATGGCGTCGCCGTCGATCGCAGCCACGAAATCTCTTCCGAGCGCGACCTGATCGAGTTGCTGGAGGCCGACATCGGCGTCGCCGTCATCCCGAAGACGGCGACAATTCCCGACACGCTGAAACGCGCCGCCGTCGATGGTCTCGATTCGCGCAGGACCGTCCACCTCTATGGCGTTGCCGGGCGGCAGCGCACCGCGGTCGCTTCTGCCGTGATGCGGATGCTGCGCGGTGCCGACTGGCAGCAAGTGCTGGGCCGCAGCGCCTGAGGCGGCCTAGCTGCCCACCGCCGCGCTTCTAACCGCAGCGACCAGATCGTCGATCTCCATCCGCTCGCGAAAATCCGGATCGACGAAGCGGGCCTGCACCAGACCGTCGCGGTCGACCACGAAGGTCGCGGGGATCGGCAGCACCCAGGCATCATTGCCGTGGAAGCCGGATATGTCGACGTTGGACAATAGCAGCCGAATCTCGGTGCCGAGCCAGATCGCAAGATTGAGCGACAGGGCGTAGCCGTTGTCGAGATCGGTCAGCACCGGAAACGGTGCGCCGGATTCGGACTTGAACTGGGCCGCGTATTTCTGCGTCTCCGGCATGATCGCTACGATCCGTCCACCGAGTGCCTCGATCCGGTCCTGCGCCCTGACAACGGCGCTCACGTTCAATCGGCAATAGGGGCACCAGTGCCCGCGATAGAACATCACGACCAGTGGCCCCCGGGCGATCAGCGTCTGCAGGCTGATGAGCGCGCCGGTCTCATCCGGCAGCAGGAAGGGCGGCAACGCCTCGCCCGGCTTGGGCGCATTCTCGCCACCACCATTCTCCCTGAGACGGACGACGAGACGATCGACCGCCTCGCTGTAGGCAGGGAACACCTTGCGGCTCGCCGCCGCATAGGCCGACAACCGCTCGCCGAGCGAGCCCTCCATATCACGGCAGCTCAGGAATGCCTCCCTGAGGCGCTCGGCATTGGCAGGTGAAAGCTGGGTCATCCCTGGCTCCGACCGACGGGTTGAAGATGATGATATTTTCGGCCGCGGGCCGCCCGCAAGGGGCAGCGCGCCGCTGTCCTATCAAAGCCTGATCCGGCGCCGCATCGAAATGCCGATGCCCGATCGGTTCGATAGCTGCCAGGCATGGCGCTCGGCCGTCACAAGCTCGGCCGCGCATAGCGTGGCGCTATGGAGTCGAGAGCCAGCCGGCATTTCATATCGCACTTGATCTCCGTGAAACTCCTGCCATCGCCGGCCAAGCCATATCGGGGCCGCGGCGGACCAAAGGAGACCACTATGCTGAAATCCAGACAATCACGCACGCTCCGGCAAGGCCTATCGCTCGCTGGCATCGTCATGAGCTCGCTCGCGACCGCTTCCGCCGCCTTTGCCGGCGAATGCCCGGCGGATAAAATGAGGCCCGACATCCGCGAGAAAGTCGACTTCAAGCCGGTCGGTGTCACTGACGTCACGCTCGGCGCGATCGACCTCGAAAAGCAGCCGGCCCACATCAAGGATCGCGAACTGCGCTTCCGCAAGCTGACGGTCGAGCCCGGCGGCATCGTGCCCTGGCACAGTCACGACGACCGCCCGGCCCTGATCTTCGTCCAGCAGGGCGAGATCGTCGAATATGCCAGCAATTGCTCCGAGCCGATCGTGCACAAGGCCGGCGATATCCGCCCCGAAGTATTCGGTACGTCGCATTGGTGGAAGAACCTCGGCAAGGAAACCGTCATTCTCTATGTCGGCGACGTCCGCAAGGATCCGCACGACCACAACATGTAACCGGACGTAACGATCGCCGGCCCCGCGCCTCGTTGCCGATGTGACGCCCTGGAGGCCCCATGCTCCCCAACGTCCAGCCGTCACATCCCCGTTTTGTGAGCGATCCGATGACAGAGACGGCAACGCGCCTGCGAGTGGACGTGATGGCGATACACGGTCGTTCGCCAGGTGTCGCACTACGATCCCTGATCATCGGCCTGACCGCTTTTCTGACTGTGGTCGACCTGTTCGCGACACAGGCGATCCTTCCCTCGCTGACCCGGCACTACAATGTGACACCGGCCGCGATGGGCTTTGCGGTCAACGCGAGCACCATGGGCATGGCCGTCGCCGGCCTTGCAATTAGCGTGCTGAGCCCGCATGTCGACCGCCGCCGCGGAATTCTCGCAAGCCTCGTGATGCTCGCGCTTCCGACGATGCTGCTTGCGATCGCGCCGGATCTCACCACGTTCGCGCTGCTCCGCGTCGCGCAAGGTCTCTGCATGGCGTCGGCCTTTGCGCTGACGCTTGCCTATCTCGGCGAGCAATGCAGCGCGACGGACGCCGGCGGAGCATTCGCCGCCTACATCACCGGCAATGTCGCGAGCAACCTGCTCGGACGACTGGTCTCGGCGGCGGTTGCCGATACGCTTGGGCTGGCGTCGACGTTCTATCTCTTTGCACTGCTCAACCTCGCCGGCGCGGCACTGGTCTACGTCACGATCAAGCGCGTTCAGCCCATGGACGCGATGCCGGCGACGCAATCGCCCCTTCGGGCCACGATTACGCAATGGCGCAATCCGGCACTGCGCGCAGCTTTCGCGATCGGCTTCTGCATACTGTTTGCCTTCATCGGGACCTTCACATTCGTGAACTTCGTCCTGGTCCGTGCGCCACTGTCGCTCGGACGGATGGATCTCGGCCTGGTCTACCTCGTCTTCCTGCCGTCGGTGATCACGACGCCACCGGCCGGCGGGATATCCGCGCGGTTCGGCACGCGCCCCGCCATCTGGGGCGCGCTTGCGGTAACGGGAATCGGGCTCCCGTTGCTGCTCTCCTCACACCTTCTCGCAGTGCTGTCCGGCATGGTGCTGGTCGGCGCCGGGACCTTTTTCGCCCAGGCCGCGACAACGGGGTTTGTCGGGCAGGCCGCGCATGAGAACCGCGGCGCAGCGACTGGGACCTATCTCGCCTGCTATTTCCTCGGCGGCCTGGTCGGAAGCGCCGTGCTCGGCCCGTTGTTCGACCGTTTCGGATGGACGGCCTGTGTTGCCGGTGTCGCGGCGGCGCTGGCGGTCGCGGCGTGGTTGACCATGCGCCTCGTGGTCACGCCGACGTCCGCCGTGTCTCCGGCATCACCAGCCAGATCATGAGAAGTCCGAGCGAGGCAACGCCGGCGAGTCCCAGGAAGGCCGTAGCACTGCCGAGCCTGTCGCTGACATAGCCGGCCAGCACCGTGCTGAGCGAGGCGCCGATGCCGACCGCAGTGCCGACGATGCCCTGCGCCAGGTTGAAGTGACCGCTGCCGAAGGCGACGTCGGCCACCACCAGCGGTACCATCACGCTGAACACCGCCGCGGTGATGCCGTCGAAAACCTGCACCGCGACCAGCACGTAGGGATCGTGCACCGTGGCGAACAGGAGGCCGCGGATCATGAGCGCGGCGAACGCGATCAAGAGGAGCGGCCGCCGACCCCATTCCTGGGCCTTGCGGCCGACCGAGGGCGAGGCCAGCGCGACGAACGCCTGCGGCACGATGATGCAGGCGGCGATCAGGATCGGTGCCCACTCGCTCGACCGCCTCGTGACCACGCCCGCCATCAGCGGCAGCATCGCCGCGTTGGAGAGCTGGAACAGCATCATCGCGCAGGCGAAGATCAAGAGCGAGCGATGCCGCACCAGGCTGAGGACGCTGGTCGCCTTCTTGTCGGGGACCTCGCGCTTCACCTCGCCATGGGCCTGCGCGATGTCGATCTCGCGCTCGCGGATCCTGGACAGTGACACCAGCGCCGGGATCGCGAGGAGGAAGGTGACAATGAACACCGCGCGGCTCGACAGCAGATAGCCGCAGGCCCCCATCAGCGCCGCAGCCGAGCCGTTGCCGAGCGAGGCGAAACGCGCGTTGCGGCCGAGCCGCTCGCCGATCGCATGCGGCCCGACCAGGCCGAGGCTGATGGCGGCAATCGCCGGACCCAGCACGCAGCTTGCGAGCGCATGAAATGTCGCGGCCAATGTCACCACAGGCAGGATCGGCCAGATCGCGTAGGCCAACGCGCAGTTGCCGATGGCGGCCACTGCGCAGCCGGCGACAACCCGCTCCGAGCGCGCCGCATCGACGATGGCGCCGCCCGGCATCTGGCCCAGCAGGCCGATGATGCCTGCGATCGAAAGCACGAAGCCGATCTCGACCTGGGTCCATTTCTGCGTTGTCAGATAGACGGCGATGAACGGTCCGAAGCCGGTCTGCACATCGGCGAGGAAGAAGATGAACCAGTCGAGCCCGTGCTGGCTCTGGGAGGACGGCGTATGCGGCTCCTCCGGCCTGGGCTGGTCCGTCACGAGAGGCACAATTTTTTCGCCGGCTGACCGCTTGCCACGATCGTCGTCAATCGTCTCGAATGGAGTGTTCGGACGTGCGACCAGGTTCATTCCCCCTAATGATCGTAATCCCACGGGTGGAGACTTCCGGCCGCGCCCAATACGATCAACGGCGTGTCTTCCTTGTATTCGGGAGCCGCGTTCACCTGTTTCTTGGTCAGGTCCAGCGTGATGCTGTCGCTCTTGTTGGAAACGCCGGCGAACCGCAACGCGTTCCAGTCGACCACGATCTTGCGGCTGCCGACGCCGAGGAATCCGCCAAAATCGATCACCGCGGCGCGCACCTTGCCGTCGCGGTCGACGATGACGTCGACGATCCGGCCCATGTCCTCATTGGCCGAGCTGAGCACTTCGCGGCCGAGAATGCCGTGCGCGTCCCGCGCGCCGATCACGGTGACCGAGGGCGGTGGCGCCGATTGCTTGGCCGGCTCTTTTGGCGCGGCCTGGGCTGCGGGCGGCGGTGATGGTGTTGGCGAAGGTGAATCATCGCCGGCGCGAACGCCGCGGGCCGTGATCAACGCCACTGCGACGAACAAGATGATGATCCTCGTACGCATGCAACTCTCCACCATGTTGCTCGCCTCATGCGAGGCGGCCGTGCGGCAACGCTCAATGCGTCAGCACGATCGACACCTGGATCTGGCCGCGCGTGCGCAACACTTCGAGCGACACTTCGCCGTTGTGGCGGCGCAGCCTCAGGTCCACGCTGGAGGACCCGAGCCTGAGGTCGCGCAGCACCACCTCGTTGAGGAATTCGGGCAGACGTGGGTCGCGCAGGCGAATCTCGCCGCGGACAGTATCGAATTCGAGCCCGAGCGCGGCCTCCAGCAGCGTGAAGGCCGTCGCGCTCGCCCACGCCTGCGGCGCGCAGGCGACCGGATAAAGCACCGGTCCGCGCCGGCGCTCGCGGCGGAAACCACAGAACAGCTCGGGCAGACGCCGCAGCTCCATGTAGCTCGCCGCGTCGAACAGTCCCTTGAACAGATGCGCCACCGAATGCTTCAAGCCATAGCGGGCGAAGCCGAGCGCGATCAGCGCATTGTCATGCGGCCAGATCGAGCCGTCGTGATACGACATCGGGTTGTAGCGCGCCTCCCCCACAGCGACGGTCCTGATACCCCAGCCCGAGAAGAATTTCTGGCTCATCAGGTCGGTCGCGACGCGTCGGGCGCGGTCCTCCCGCACCATGCCCGAGAACAGCAGCTGGCCGGCATTCGATGTGCGCACCTTGCACGGCTGCTTGGCTCCATCGAGCGCCAGAGCGTAGCTGCCGAGTTGCTCGCACCAGAACGCCTCCTCGAAGCGCTCGCGCAGGCGCTCGGCCTCCGCCTCGAGCTTTGCGGCCTTGTCCGGCATGCCCAGCCGGCCCGCCACGCGCGCGGCAAGCCGCTTGCCCGCAAAGACATAGCCCTGCACCTCCGACAGCGCGATGTAACCTTCGGCGAGCCGACCATCGGCATGGAAGACGGCGTCGAACGAATCCTTCCACCCTTGATTCTGCAATCCCTGCTCGGTCGCGCGCTGATATTCGACAAAGCCGTCGCCATCCGGATCGCCCGGCCCGTCGATCCATTGCAGCCCGGCCTCGATCGCCGGCCACAATTCGCGCAACGTCTCCTCGTCGCCGGTGCGCTCGAGATAGAGCCCGGCCAGAAGCACGAACAGCGGCGTCGAATCGACGCTGCCGTAATATTGCGCGAACGGCACCTCCTGCAGCGCCGCCATCTCGCCGCCGCGCATCTCATGCAGGATCTTGCCCGGTGCGGCGTCCGCGCGCGGATCGACCGCCTTCGCCTGGAAGAAGGCGAGCCGCTTCAGCACGCCCTTGGCGATCCGTGGATCAACCCACAGCATCTGCAGCGCGGTGATCAGACCGTCGCGGCCGAACGTGGTCGAGTACCAGGGAATACCCGCATAGGGGTAGCGGCCCTGCGGCGTCTCCGTCATCAACATGTTGAGGTCGGCCATCGCCTGGCACAGCACCTCGTTGAATATGTTGTTCGAGGTTTCGATCGAGGCCGCGCCGGCCGACGATGTCCGCATCTCGCGGCGATGCGCCAGCAGCCCGCGGAAGAACGGCACCGGCTTGTGCATGATCGGCCTGTTGCAGGAGACCGTAACGAACAGCGATGTCGCCTGCTCGGGCGCGAGGTCGAAATGAAAGGTCGCCGCGTTCACCGAAAGCCGCGTCGGCCGCGGATCGAAATGCAGCGCCGTGATCCGCGTCTGCTCGTCGAGCCCGTGATATTCCAGCACCACATCGGCCGGGCCCAGCAGCTTGCTCGAGCCTGTGCCGCGCCGCGGTCGCCGCTCGCCGCGCACCTCGAACAAGTCGGCGAAATCATTGTCGAACAGCAGCGTGAGATCGAAGCTCGCTGGGTGGTCGCCATGGTTCTGCAAGCCGATGCGCTGATAGGCGGTGCCGCGCCACAGGAAGATCGATCGCACGATGTGCAGCGTGTCCTTCTGCAACGTCAGGCGGCTGTTGCGATAGACGTCGGAGTTGGTGAGGTCGACCGTCAGCGCCGAATTGTCGTCGCGCATATTGGAGCCGAGCAGCAGCGGCTGCACGTCTTCCAGCACCATCTCCAGCCGCGCAAGGTAACGCGTATCCGCGTTGAACAGTCCGTCGGGCCCGCCGGCCGAGGCGCCGATGTCGCCGTGGCTGTCAAGCACGATGAACGTGTCATCATGCTTGAGCGAGCGCCGCGGCCGCGCCGCGGGACCGGTCATCGGAATGTAGAATGGCGATTCGATCACCTGCTCGGTGATGCGGGCCGTGATGATTTGCGTGACGACGTCGGCTGCCATCAGGACCTCGGGCAACTGTTTTTGGCTCGAACGAACGCGGCGGAACGCAACAGCGCTTGAGGGCGCGGGGTCAGGCCGCGCTGGTGGAGAGGCGGCCCATTTCGCGCGCGACCAGGTCGCGGTAGGGACCCCTTCCCTTGACGAGGAGGTCGGGCGGACCGTCCTCGACGATGCGGCCGCCCTGAAGCATCACGACGCGGTCGAAATTGCGCAATGTCGCGAGTCGGTGCGCGATCGCCACCACGGTACGCCCGCGCATCAGCCGCGACAATGCCTCGCGGATCGCCTCCTCGGATTCCGTGTCGAGCGCGGCGGTGGCTTCGTCGAGCAGCAGGATCGGTGCGTCCTTCAGGAAGGCGCGTGCGATCGCGATCCGCTGCCGCTGGCCGCCGGAGACCTTGATGCCGCGGTCGCCGACGATGGTGTCCATGCCCTCCGGCAGGGTTTCGATGAAGTCGCAGCGCGCCGCTATCGCCGCGCGCAGCACCTCGCCGTCGGTGGCGTTCGGCCGGCCGTAGCGGATGTTTTCCATGATCGAGCGGTGGAACAGCGATATGTCCTGCGGCACCACGGAGATCGCCTCGCGCAGGCTGAGCTGGGTCACGCGCGAGATGTCCTGGCCGTCGACCATGATGCTGCCGTGCTCCACGTCATAGAAGCGCTGCAGCAACGTGAACAGCGTGGACTTGCCGCCACCGGACGCGCCGACCAGGCCGACCCTCTGGCCCGGCTGGATGCGCAGGCTGAAGCGCTCGAACACCTGCATGCCGCCCGGATAGGCGAACGTCACATTGTTGAAGGCGATCGCCGCGCCGGTCTTCACGAGCGGCTCGGCCTCCGGGTGGTCCTTCAGCTCGTGCGGCTGCAACAGCGTCGCCAGCGCTTCCGTCAGCCGCGCGACGTGCTGGGTGACGTCGACCAGCGCGACGGCGAGGTCGCGGGTGGCGCTCAGGATGGAGATGCCGAGCGTGCAGACCAGCACGACGTCGCCGGTGGTCGCAGTGCCCTGCTGCCAGAGATTGATGGCCCAGGCCAGCATGGCGACGGTCAGCACCACGGTCACGGCGGCGTGAGTGAGGCGGAGCTTTTCGAGATAACGCAGGGAGCGGCCCCGCGCGACCAGTTCCCTGCTCACGGTCGCATCGAAACGATCGTGCTCATAGCCGAGGCCGCAGAATGCCCGCACCAGCGGCAGGTTGTTGATCACGTCGACCATCTCGCCGTCGACCGCCGCGGCCTTGTTGGCGTAATCATCGTGGAGCGGCTTGCCCGCGGCGGCCATGCGGAACATTCCCACCACCATGGTTCCCGAGATCAGCACCAGCACGGCCGACATCGACAGGCTGACGGTTCCAATCAGCGCAATTGCTGAAAAGGTGGCGATGCACGGCGGCAACACATTCCACACGAACATGTTCTCGACCGTGAACACCGCGTTCGAGGTCGCCGTAATGCGGCTGGTCAGCATGCCCGGCAGCCGGTCCGAGAAATAGCTCGGTGCGTGGCCGGTGAGATGGCGGAACATGTCGCGGCGAAGGTCGCCGGTCACGCCGACAAAGGTGAAGCTTGCTGTCCAACTTGCGATCCGCCACATGAAATTGTCAGCGGCAATCAGCGACATGAGCAGAACGAATGCCAGCCATACGCCACCCGCGTAAGACGGCCCCGCTGACAGCGCATCCACGAGGTTCTTGACGCCGTATTGGGTGCCTACCGAACAGGCAACGGCAGCAACCACGGCCGACAAGATCACGGCATGCGACGAGAGCCGCCGGCGCAGATAGCGCAACACAAAGGGAAAGGGACGGTGCGCATATCCTGACAGATGGTCCATGACGTCCTGCAAAGCCTGTTGAGGGTGAACGAGACGCTCTAAGTGGAACTCTCGTGCACGATGACGTGAAGAGCGGCGGGGCGATTCCTTGCTTCGGCCATCACTGCGCAGCATTTTTGCAACTCTGGCGTCGGCAAAAAGCTGTTGGAGCGAGATGGCATCAGCAAGACCACACTGTGAAGGAAGAAAGGTGCAGCGGTTCTCACGCACATAAGGAACCTCGCACGTGCGTAAACGTTCCCGTCTTCGGCATGCCGGTGCCATCACAGGGCTGAGGGGTTCTTTACAGGGCTGAGGGGTTCTTTGTTCCACCCACATACATACAGGAGATGCTGAAATGCGCATCGCGCAGGTTGCCCCGCTGACGGAGGCTGTCCCCCCCAAACTCTACGGCGGCACCGAACGGGTCGTACACTGGTTGACGGAAGAACTTGTGGCGCTCGGCCACGACGTCACCCTGTTCGCCAGCGGCGATTCAGAGACGTCAGCGAAGCTCGATGCGACCTGGCCGAAGGCGTTGCGCCTCGACGGTTCCGTGCGCGATCCGAACGCACTGCACATGGTGATGCTCGAGCGCGTCAGGCAGAAGAGCGACGACGATGAATTCGACTTCCTGCACTTTCATCTCGATTATTATCCATGGTCGCTGTTCTACCGGCAGCCGACGCCGTTCGTGACCACGCTGCATGGACGGCTCGACCTTCCCGAACACCAGCCGGTCTTCAATACATTCTCCAAGATCCCGGTGATATCGATCTCCGGTGCGCAACGGCGGCCGGTGCCGCACGCGCATTGGGTGCGCACCATCCATCACGGCCTGCCCGAAGGCCTGTTGACGCCGCAACCCGTAAAACCGTCCTATCTCGCCGTGCTCGGTCGCATCGCCCCGGAAAAGGGCGTCGATCGTGCGATCAAGATCGCGACGCGCTGCGGCATTCCGTTGAAGATCGCCGCCAAAGTCGACCGCGCCGACCAGGAGTATTACGACGAGTTGATCAAGCCGCTGATACAGGGCAATCCGCTGGTCGACTTCATCGGGGAGATCAACGACCGCGAGAAGCCGGATTTCCTCAGCGGAGCGGTCGGCCTGCTGGTTCCGATCGACTGGCCGGAGCCGTTCGGCCTCGTGATGATCGAGGCGATGGCCTGCGGCACGCCGGTCATCGCCTATAACCGCGGCTCGGTGCCCGAGGTGATCGACGACGGCCTCACCGGTTTCGTCGTCGAGGACGAGATCAGCGCCGTGTCGGCCGTCGGCCGCCTCGCGACGCTCGACCGCGGCGCGATCCGCAAGCAGTTCGAGACCCGATTCACGGCGCGCCGCATGGCGCTCGACTATCTCGCCACCTATCACGGCCTCATGGAAGCAAAGCCGCGCTTCAAACTGGTGGCGAGCGCGGAATAACGGTCGCAGCGGCCGATCGAACGACCCGGCGGCCGGCCAAAAACGTGCGGCCGGTTCGTCGGGTCATTCGATCATCATGTCACCACCGTCCGCTTCGGCTCGACGATCTCGAACATCCGAGGGAATTCGTCCATCAGCGCCATCAGCTCTCCGAGCTGCGTCGGATCGCCCGCGACCTTGATCTTGCCGGCGCCGACGGCTTCCGGGAACGTGGTCAGCCTGGCGACGATTTCGTCGAGCGTGCCCCGTGCCAGCGTGAAGCTCGCGTGGGCATCGGACGCCTGCGCGCCCTTCACATAGGTCAGTGCGGAATTTTCCAGGTTGAGGGCAAAGGTTTCGCCGGTATCGGTGAAGTTCCAGTTCAGGACGATGCGCTTGCCGTCGGCCTTGGGGCCGTTGAGGCGGATGCCAAGCACGTCGAACAGTTGTTCGGTGCGCAGCGCGGCGAGCGTCTCGCGCGGCATCGGGGAACGCGGCGGCGTCTTCGGCATGCCCTGACGCAACTCCTGGGCGCCGAACAGATAGGCGTTGCGCCAGGTCGAGCTTTCGGCGGCGTAGCCGAGCTGCTCGAACGTATCGGCGAGCATCGCGCGCGCCGCCTGGTTGTCGGGCTCGGCGAAGACGAGATGGCTCAAGGCCTGCGCCACGAAGCGGAACTCGCCCTTGGCGAAGTCCGCGGCCGTGCGCTTCAGGATCGCGTCGGAACCGCCCATATACTCGACATATTTCCGGCCTGACGCGACCGGCGGCAGCGGATCGAGGTTGACCGGGTTGGCGTCGTACCAGCCGAGATATTTCTGGTAGATCGCCTTCACGTTGTGCCTGATGTGACCGTAGTAGCCTCGGCCGTGCCAGGCGCCTTCGAGGCTTTGCGGCAAACGGATCGTCTCGGCGATCTCGGCGGCGTTGAGTCCGTGATTCATCAGGCGGATGGTCTGGTCGTGGGCAAATTTATAGAGGTCGCGCTGCTGGCGGATCATGTTGTCGATCCGCTCCCGGCCCCACACCGGCCAGTGATGCTGGCCGCACATCGCGTCCGCCTTGCCGCTCCACATTTGCAAGGCCTCGCCGAGATATTTCGACCAGGCCAGCGCATCGCGCACGTCGGCGCCGCGGAACGGCAAGAGATTGTGGAAGTTATGCGTGCAGTTCTCCGCGAGGTTGAGCAGCTTGTAGCGCGGGATGAAGAAATGCATCTCTGCCGGCGCCTCGCTGTTCGGCGCCATCTGGAATTCGAACTCGACGCCGTCGATGATCCTGGTGTCGCCGGTCGCGATGATCAGGTCGGTCGGCCGCAGCAAGGCTACGGCGCCCGCCGCCATGGTCTTGCCGAGCCCGCAATCGACGTGCCCGCGCACGCCCTTGGCGAGGAAGGGTCCGAACTGGTACTGCGCACGACGCAGCATAGCGGGCCCTGCGATGATGTTCTCGGAGACCGCGTGCTCCATGAACAAGTTCGGCGCGACGATCGGCACGCCGGCAGCCAACATCGCGTCGTCGACCACGCCGCGCGCGCCGCCCCAATGATCGGTATGGGTGTGGGTGAAGATCACGGCGGCGACCGGTCGCCTGCCGCGATGCTGGAAGTAGAGCTCCATAGCCGCCCGAGCGCCTTCGATCGAGGTCAGCGTGTCGACCACGATCACACCTTTGTCGCCCTCGATCAGCGTCATGTTGGCGATGTCGAGTCCGCGAACCTGGTAGACGCCAGGTACCACCTCGAACAGGCCGTGATGCATGTTGAGCCGCGACTGTCGCCACAGGCTGGGATCAACGCTCGGCGGCGCGGTCTCCTCGGAGAGGAAGCCGTAAGGCTCCAGACTCCAGACCACCCGTCCCTGCGCGGAGGTGATCTTCGCGTTCTCGATGGTACCGACGAAACCGCGCGCAGCGTCGTCGAAATCGCTGACGTCAGAGAACGGCAGTGCCCTCAGCGTCGCCTCATGTCGGGCGACGACCGAGGCGGATGCCGGCTTCGGAGCTTGCTGTGACGTTTCACCTGCGGCTGTTTGGCTCATACGCGAACACTCCCTCGCATAATGAAGATCAATTCACTCAGCGAAATTGCACACCTTCGAACTGGCCGCTGCGGCGCCAGCCGTCGATATATTTGAAATAGGCCAGTGCGCCGGCGGGATGGCCGACATTGAGCTTGGCGGCCGGACCGGGCTCGCGTCCCTCATTGTTGTAGTAACCGGGTGTGCAGTCGGGGCCGCCGATCATCCGGCCGACGCCCGTCAGCAGCAGTTCGACCCAACGATCCTCGGCGTCCCTGGTAACCTCGATTTCCTTGAAGCCATTGTCCCGGGCATGGCCGACCATCAATGCGATTGTCCGCGCCGCTTCCGTCAGATTGTGCGGCACGTTGGAGATCAGGTTGGCGCCCTGCGTCGGCTGCACGAAGAACACATTTGGGAAGCCGTTGACGTGGATGCCGTGCTTGGTGCGCATGCCCCGCGCCCAATGGTCCGACAGCTTGACGCCGTCACGGCCGGTCAGATCGAAGCCGGCGCGACGCTTGTACTCGGTGCCGACCTCGAAACCTGAGGCATAGATGATGCAATCGAGCTGATATTCCTTGCCGGCGACGACGATCCCGTTCTCGGTGACGACGTCGACGCCCTTGCCGTCGGTATCGACCAGATGCGTGCCCGGCGTATTGAACGCCTGGAGATACGCGTCATGGAAGCACGGCCGCTTGCAAAGCTGGCCGTACCACGCCTTGAGGTTCTTCGCCGTGTCGCGATCGCGAACGATGCTGTCGACCCGATTGCGAATTTCCTCCATCTTCTCGAAGTCGGAATCCTCAAAGGCTGCCCGCATGTTCTCGACGGTCCGCTGCTCGCGCGGCAGCAGCGTGATCTTGGCGCGGATCCGCTTCGACAGGTCGGTCCAGCCGTCCTGCACGAGGTCTTCCTCGGCCGAGCCGCCAGCCTGGTTGGCGGTGAAATTCTCCAGCCAGCGCTGTTGCCAGCCGGGCGTCGCGATGCCGGCGAACCAGTCCGGATCGATCGGGCCATTGCCGCGCACGTCGACCGACGACGGCGTACGCTGGAACACGTAGAGCTCCTTGCAGGCTCGCGCGAGGTACGGCACGCACTGCACCGACGTCGCACCTGTCCCGATGATGCCGACGCGCTTGTCGGCGAGTTTCTCCATCAGGCCGCCCTTCGGATCGCCGCCGGTGTAGTCGTAGTCCCAGCGGCTGGTGTGGAAGGAGTGTCCTTTGAAACGCTCGATGCCGGGAATGCCGGGCAGCTTTGGCACATGCAGCGGGCCGGTGCCGATGCCGATATACTGCGCGGTGAACTCGTCGCCCCGCGTCGTGCGGATGATCCAGCGCGATTGCGCCTCATCCCAGTCGAGGCTCACGACCTCGGTGTGAAACAGCGCGTTGTCGTAGAGATTGAACTGCCGGCCGATCCGTTGGCAATGCGCGAGAATCTCGGGCGCGTGCGCGTATTTCTCCGACGGCATGTGGCCGGTCTCTTCGAGCAGCGGCATGTAGACCATCGACGCCGTATCGCACTGCGCGCCTGGATAGCGGTTCCAGTACCAGGTGCCGCCGAAATCGCCGCCCTTCTCGATGATGCGGACATCCTTGATGCCGGTCTCGGTGAGCCTCGCCGCCGTGGCGAGCCCGGCAAAGCCGCCGCCGATGAAGGCAAAGGTGACATGGTCGGTCTTCGGAGCACGCTCGATGAGTGGCGTGTAGGGATCGTCGAGATAGTGGGCCAGTTGGCTCTTGATCTGGAGATACTGGTCGTTGCCGTCGGGACGCAGCCGCTTGCTGCGCTCCTCCTGATATTTCCGCCGCAGCTGCTCCTTGTCGATAGCAGGGGGTTGGTCGGTCATCGTCATCTGGGGGTGCCTCACTCCGGCAGATCTTGTCATTGTTTGCCGGCTGATAACTTATATCGACACGATTTGCAAATTCATTTCGATATATTGACAAATTTGCTGATCTGAGACCATTATTTTGCATGACAGCGTCATCTCCTGCCGAAACCGGAACGGACCCATCCTTCGCGACCACGCTGGCGCACGGGCTCGATGTGCTGGCGGCGTTCCGCCGCCACAGCAGCCCGCTGTCGAACGCCGAGCTCGCCCAGCATACCGGCCTGTCGCGGCCGACGGTGTCGCGGCTGACCTACACGCTGGAGCAACTCGGCTACCTCAGGCGCGATGCCAAGGGGCGCTTTGTCCTCGGGCTCGGTGTGCTCGCCGCCGCCTACCCTGTCCTTTCGTCGCTGAAGGTGCGCCAGCTCGCGCGTCCGCTGATGCGCGACTTCGCAACCTACGCCGGTGGCACCGTGTCGATCGCAATGCCGTTCGGGCTCGACTTCATCTATGTCGAGACGCTGCGCACAACCGATGCGGCGCCGCATGTGCCAGACGTCGGCTTCGTCAGCTCGCTCGCGCCGACTGCGGTCGGACGCGCGCTGCTGTCGCTGTTCTCGGGCGACGAGCTCGACGGCTACGTTGCGCGCGTGCGAGCCGAGCGCCCCGACGACCTCGATTACGTCCAGCGACGCACGCTGCCGGATGTCGCGCTCTGCAAGGAGCGCGGCTTTGCCGTCTCGCTCGGCGAATGGCGGCGCGAGATCTTCGGTGTCGCCGCGCCGCTCTATCGCACGCCGTCGGGCGAGTGCCTGTCGGTGAATTGCGGCGTCCCCTCGTTCCGCTTCAGCGCGGAACAGATCGAGCGCGAATGCGGCCCGCGCATCCTCGGCCTCGCCCGCAGCATCCGCGCGCTGGTCGCGGAGGGGTAGGTCGCGCGTCGGTCCTGCCATCGAGGCATATCTGCGCGAACATGACGGGACGTTGGCGGCCTCCGACAGGGCCGCATCGCATACGCATCATGCAGCGGCACGGCTGTGGAAAGGCAGAGAGGCGTAGTAAACGGCGCCCTGGAGAAATCTTCAGGCATGCTCGAAAAGACCCCGATCGCCGGCGCAGCTTCGGCGCCAGCCACCGATGGATTGCCCTGGGAACGCCGGCGCTGGGCGGTGGCGGCGATCTTCACCGCGCTGGCGATGGCCTCGCTCGACACCGCGATCGCCAACATCGCGCTGCCCGCGATCGCCAACGACCTCCAAGTCAGCCCGGCCGAGGTGGTGTGGGTCGTCAACGTCTACCAGATCGCCCTGGTCGCGACCTTGCTTCCGCTCGGCGCGCTTGGCGAGATCGTCGGCCACCAGCGCATTTATCTCTGCGGCCTCCTGCTGTTCACACTGGCGTCACTCGGCTGCGCCCTGGCGTGGTCGCTGCCGAGCCTGCTGATCGCCCGCACCTTGCAGGGGCTCGGCGCCAGCGGCCTGATGAGCGTGAACACCGCGCTGGTGCGCTTCGTCTATCCGAGCCGGATGCAGGGCCGCGGCTTCGGCCACAATGCGCTGGTCGTCGCAACCGCCTTTACGCTCGGACCGACGATCGCGTCCGGTATCCTGGCGCTCGGTCCATGGCCCTGGCTGTTCGCCGTCAATATTCCCTTCGGCCTGATTGCGCTGGTGATCGGGCTGAAAACGCTCCCGGCGACACCGCGCGCCACCCATGCCTTCGATTTCCTCGGGGCGGCGTTCGCCTCGGCCTGCCTTGGCCTCTTCATCATCGGGATCGGCAGCGCCGCGCACAAGGCGCCGCCCGCGCTCGTGATCGGCGAACTGGTCGGCGCCTTGCTGTTCGGCTGGATCCTGACACGGCGGCACGTCGATCATCCGGCGCCGATGCTGCCGATCGACCTGTTCCGCCGACCAATCTTCGCGCTGTCAGCTGCGACCGCCGTCTGCTCATTCGCTGTGCAGGGCCTCGGCTTCGTGTCGCTGCCGTTCTACTTCGAGGACATCCTGCACCGCTCGCAGGTCGAGACCGGCTTCTTCATGACGCCCTGGCCGCTGGTCGTCGCCTTCATGGCGCCGATCGGCGGACGGCTCTCCGATCGTTATCCCGCGGGCATCCTCGGCGGCATCGGCATGCTGTTGCTTGGCGTCGGCATGTTGCTTCTCGCGACGCTGCCGACCGAGCCCAGCATCGCCAACATCGTCTGGCGCACGATGATCTGCGGCATCGGGTTCGGCTTCTTCCAGACCCCGAACATGAAGGCGATCATGTCGAGCGCGCCGTCCCACCGCAGCGGCAGCGCCAGCGGCATCGTCGCAACGGCCCGCTTGATCGGGCAGACCACCGGTGCCGCGCTGGCGGCGCTTTGCTTTGCGCTGGCCGACCGCGAAGGCGCAACCGTCGCGCTCGCGCTCGGCGCCGGCTTTGCGGCGCTCGGCAGCGTGATGAGCTTCCTGCGGCTGGTGGTCCCCTCGCCGCAGAAGACATGACAGCCATGTCGCGCGCGCCGGCCGCGTCTCAACACCGCGCTGCAAGCTTTCTTCCGCGCTGCAAGCGCATTTTCCTTCCGCGCTGCGAGCGCATTTTCTTGATTTGAACCATTCCAGATTCGAGGCCAACATCGCCGCGAAGTCCAATCGGAGGATTGGACCAATCAGGGGAAAGCGATGGCAAACCTCAACATCAACGGCAAGGCAATCAGCGTGGACGTCGAGGACGACACGCCGCTGCTCTGGGCGATCAGGGAGAATGTCGGACTGACAGGCACCAAATACGGCTGCGGCATCGCACAATGCGGCGCCTGCACCGTACATATCGACGGTGTCGCGATGCGCTCCTGCGGCGTCACGGTCAACGAAGCTGCGGGCAAGCAGATCACCACCATCGAAGGGCTCGCGGTCAACGGCATGCTGCACAAGGTGCAGCAGGCGTGGATCGCCAACGACGTGCCGCAATGCGGCTACTGCCAGAGCGGGATGATCATGGCGGTGGCGGCGCTGCTGAAGGAAAACCCGAAACCGTCCGACGACGACATCAACGAGGCCATCACCAATATCTGCCGTTGCGGCACCTTCCAGCAGGTGCGCGAGGCGATCCACGCTGCCGCGAACGCGTGAGGAGGCAGTCATGAATCAGCACATGATGCCAAAGCTCAACCGCCGCGCCTTCGTGATCGGTACGGCGACCGCCGGTGCCGGACTGGCGCTCGGCTTCGACTTTCCGTTCGGGCCTACCGTCGTGCGTGCGGCCGACGGCTCGCCCGAGGTCAACGCGCCTGAAGTCAACGCCTGGGTCGTGATCCGGCCCGACGACACCGTGGTTATCCGCGTCGCCCGTTCCGAGATGGGCCAGGGCTCGCTGACCGGCCTCGCCCAGCTGGTCGCCGAGGAACTGCAATGCGACTGGTCGAAGGTGACGACCGAATTTCCGACGCCCGGCCAGAGCGTCGCGCGCAAGCGCGTCTGGGGCGATTTCTCGACCGGCGGCAGCCGCGGCATCCGCAGCTCGCAGGATTATGTGCGCAAGGGCGGCGCCGCCGCGCGCATGATGTTGATCCAGGCCGCCGCCAACGACTGGAAGGTGCCGACCTCTGAATGCACGGCGGCCAACAGCGTCATCACCCACTCACCGTCCGGACGCACCACCACCTACGGCAAGGTTGCGGAGGCAGCCGGCAAGCTCGAGCCGCCGACCGACATCAAGCTGAAGGATCCCAAGGACTGGACCATCGCCGGCAAAGGTGTGAAGCGGCTCGACACTGCGGACAAGACCACCGGCAAGACGATCTACGGCATCGACGTCAAGCTGCCGGGCATGCTGAACGCGGCGATCAAGGACTGCCCGGTGTTCGGCGGCAAGGTGAAGAGCTTTGACGAGGCCAGGATCGCCGGGATGAAGGGCGTGAAGAAAGTCGTGCAGGTCGGCGACAGCGCAATCGCGGTCGTTGCCGACACCTGGTGGCACGCCAAGACCGCGCTCGACGCACTGCCGATCGTCTGGGACGAGGGCGACAACGCGATGGTCTCCAGCGAGACGATCGCGAAGTGGCTGGCCGAAGGTCTCGACGATGGGCAGCCGGCTTATGTCGGCAACAGGAACGGCGACGCGAAAGCAGCTATCGCAGGCGCGGCCAAGAAGATCGAGGCGATCTACAGCTACCCCTACCAGAACCACGCCACGATGGAGCCGATGAACGCGACCGCGCTCTACACATCAGACAAATGCGAGGTGTGGTGCGGCACCCAGAATGGCGAGGCGGCCTTCGCCGCGGCGCTCGAGGCGTCAGGCCTGCCCGCGGAGAAGGTCGACGTGCACAAGCTGATGCTGGGCGGCGGCTTCGGCAGGCGCGGCATGACCGACTATGTCCGCCAGGCGGTCGCGATCGCCAAGCAGATGCCGGGCACGCCGGTCAAGCTGCTATGGTCGCGAGAGGAGGACATGCAGCACGGCAAGTATCACCCGGTCACGCAGTGCAGGCTGACCGGTGCGCTCGATGCCGACAACAACCTGACCGCCCTGCACTACCGGCTGTCGGGGCAATCCATCCTGTTCTCGGTGCGCCCGGAAGCATTGCAGAACGGCATGGATCCGGCCGCGTTCCAGGGCGTCGCCCAATCCGGTGAGGCCGCGATCGGCTATTCTGTGCCGAATTTGCTGATCGAGCATGCGATGCGCAATCCGCACGTGCCACCGGGCTTCTGGCGCGGCGTCAACGTCAATCACAACGCGATCTATATGGAATGCTTCATGGACGAACTGGCCCAGGCTGCCGGCCAGGACCCGCTCGAGTTCCGCCGCAAGCTGATGGGCAAGCATCCCAAGAATCTCGCGGTGCTCAATGCGGTGGCCGAGAAGATCGGCTGGGGCACGCCGGCGCCGCAAGGCATCTCACGCGGCATCGCGCAGGTGATGGGCTATGGCAGCTATGTTGCCGGCGCCGCCGAGATCTCGGTGACCGACGGCAGCAGGATCAAGGTGCACCGCATCGTCGCCTCCACCGATCCCGGCTATGTCGTCAATCCGGCGCAGGTCGAGCGGCAGATCGCGGGCTCCTTCGTCTACGGCCTCAGCGCGCTGTTCTACGGTGGCTGCACCGTGAAGGACGGCCGCATCGAGCAGACCAACTTCGACAATTACAACTCGATGCGGATCAACGAGATGCCGAAGGTGGAAGCGGTGATGGTGCCAAGCGGCGGGTTCTGGGGCGGCGTCGGCGAGCCGACCATAGGCGTTGCGGCACCGGCGGTGCTCAACGCCTATTTCGCCGCGACGGGAAAGCGGATCCGTACCTTCCCGCTGCGCAGCCAGAACATTACCTTCGCCTGATGAAACGAGAAGCGGCGGCCTGACCGGCCGCCGCTTCCCTTCGGGATTATCATGCATGACTGTTCCGCGTCATCGGACGCGCAGGGATGTCGTCCGCGGTGCCGCTGCAGTAGCAGCGGCGGCGCTGGCATGCCCGTCCGTCGCACAAGCTGCACCGCGCGTTGCCGTGATCGGCGGAGGCTTCGGCGGCGCGGCCTGTGCGCGGGCGTTGCGGCGGCTCGATCCAAGACTGCAAGTGATGCTGATCGAGCCGAACACGACGTTTACCGCCTGCCCGCTCAGCAATGAGGTGATCGCGGGCTTGCGCGAGCTTCGTGCGCAGCAATTCACCTATGACAAGGTCGCGGCCGACGGCATCGTCGTCGTTGCGCAGGCTGCCAAATCAATCGACGCACAGGCGCGCGCGATCGGCTTCGCCGACGGAGAAAAGTTGTCCTACGACCGCCTGGTGCTCGCACCCGGCATCGAGCTGCGTTTCGACGCCGTGCCCGGCTACGACGAGGCGGCGTCCGTCCAGATGCCGCATGCCTGGAAGGCCGGCGAGCAGACGGTGTTGCTGCGCAGACAACTCGAAGCCATGGACAACGGCGGCCTTGTCGTGATCGCCGTTCCCGCCGCGCCGTTGCGCTGCCCGCCCGCGCCCTACGAGCGCGCCAGCCTGATCGCCCATTATCTCAAGACAAGGAAGCCGCGATCGAAGGTGCTGGTGCTGGATGCCAAGGACAATTACTCCCAGCAGAAGCTGTTCGAGAAGGCATGGGAGGAACTCTATCCCGGCATGATCGAGCGGATCGGGCTGTCGCAAGGTGGGCGCGTGACGTCGGTCGATGCCGCGACCAATGCCATCGTCACCGACTTCGGCAACTATACGGCCGCAGTCGCCAACGTGATCCCGCCGCAGAAGGCCGGTCACATCGCCGAGATATCAGGCACCGCCGATCACACCGGCTGGTGTCCGATCGATCCGGTCACCTTCGCCTCGAAACTCGTGCCCAATATCCATGTCATCGGCGACGCCTGCATCGCCGGCGGCATTCCGAAATCCGCCTCCGCGGCAAGTGCGCAGGGCAAGGCCTGCGCGGCCGCGATCATCAATGCGCTGGCGGGAAAGCCGCCCGAGACGCCCCGGCTCGACGGCGCGTGCTACAACACGGTGGCGCCGGGCTACGCGTTCTCGCTGAAAGGCATCTATCAGCCCAAGGCGGATCAATATGCCGAGAGCGAGGTGACGACGAGCCCGGTCGCGGCGTCGCGGGACGTCAGGCAGCGCGAGGCCGAACAGGCACTGGACTGGTTCAAAACGATCACGGTGGACGCCTTTGGCTAAATCGGCATGGATCGCACTGTTCGGCGCGCTGCTCAGCCTGCCCTGTCCGGCAGGAGCGCAGGGATTGCTGCCCTATACCGTCGCTGGCGACGCCATTCCGGAGCCACTGACCGGAACCCGAGGCGACGCAGCGCGCGGCCGCGCATTGGTCGTCGACCGTTCCAGCACTTGCATCCTCTGCCACAGCGGCCCATTTCCCGAACAGGCGTTCCAGGGCGACGTCGCGCCGAAGCTGTCAGGCAGCGGCAGGCGCTGGTCGGTAGGACAATTGCGGCTGCGTCTGGTCGATGCGTCCAGGCTCAATGCCACAACGATCATGCCGTCCTACTATCGCGTGGACGGCCTCACGCGCGTCGGGACCTCATGGCGCGGCAAGCCGATCCTCTCGGCGGAGCAGATCGAGGATATCGTGGCCTACCTGGCGACGCTGCGGGATTAGGAGAGACGATGACGGATCATACCACGCGCCGCACATTCCTGGGCCTCGCCGGCAGCGCCGCGGTGCTGGGCGCGGTTCCGATCGTGGTCGTGCGGCCGGCCGAGGCAACGCCGGCCATGCTGTCGTCGGCGATCCGCAACATCGTCGGCGAAGCCAATGTTCGCGCCGGCAGGGTCAAGCTCGATATCCCGCCTCTCGTCGAGAACGGCAACACCGTGCCGATGACCGTCAGCGTCACCAGCCCGATGACGGCGGACGATTACGTGAAGAGCATTCACGTGTTCAACGAGAAGAACCCGCAGCCGAACATCGGCAATTTCTATCTCGGGCCACGGGCCGGGCGCGCCCAGGTCTCAACCCGCATCCGCCTCGCCGACAGCCAGAAGGTCACGGCGATCGCGCGACTTTCCGACGACACATTCTGGTCCGCAACCGCCGACGTCGTGGTGACGCTGGCGGCCTGCACCGAGGGAGCGATCTGATGCCCTCAGCCCTGATCAACGTACCGGCCAAGGCCAGGCGTGGCGACGTCATCGAGATCAAGACGCTGATGTCGCACATCATGGAGACCGGCTATCGCCACACCGCCTCAGGCGCCGTGGTGCCGCGCGATATCATCACGAACTTCACCTGCCGCTACAACGGCACCGAGATTTTTCGCGCCGATTTCTATCCCGCGATATCAGCAAATCCCTTCATCACCTTCTTCACGACGGCGACCGAAAGCGGCAAGTTCGAGTTCGAATGGACCGGCGACAAGGGATTTTCGGAGACCGCGTCGGCCGCGATCACAGTCGAATGAAGCTTGCCTTCTGCCTCGCAATCCTGACCGCGCTGACAGGCGCTGCGCATTCGACCGGGATCCCGCAAGCGGAGCGCCGCTCCGGCTACAGCTTCATGACGCCGGATACCAGGGCGATGCAGGACGAGGACACCGCCAATCCGGGCATGCTGTGGGTGCTCGACGGCGAAGCGCTGTGGAAGCGCAAGGCCGGTACCGCCGACAAGGCCTGCGCCGACTGCCACAATGACGCGCGCGTCAGCATGAAGGGCGTCGCGGCACACTATCCCGCCTTTGAGCAGGCGTTGGGAAGGCCGGTTGATCTCGAGCAGCGGATCAATCTATGCCGCACCAATCACCAGCGGGCGGCGCCGCTTGCCTATGAAAGCCGCGAGCTGCTGGCGCTGACCGCTTATGTCGCCGAGCAATCACGGGGCATGCCGATCGAGACCGACAAGGATCCGGAGCTGTCGCCCTTCATCGACAAGGGACAGCGGCTGTTCACGCAGCGGCAGGGCCAACTCAATCTCGGCTGCGCCAACTGCCACGACGATAACTGGGACAAGAAACTCGCGGGAAGCCCGATCACGCAGGGACAGCCGACCGGCTACCCGCTCTACCGGTTGGAATGGCAGTCGCTCGGATCATTGCAGCGCCGGCTGCGCGCCTGCATCACCGGCATCCGGGCGCAGGCTTATGACTACGGCTCGCCCGAACTGGTCGAGCTCGAGCTCTATCTGATGACGCGGGCGCACGGCTTGAAAATCGAAACGCCCGCGGTCAGGCCTTAGCGCTCGGCGAACGCCTTCTCGACCACGAACTGCGCCGGCTCGCCATGATTGCCCTCGACGAAGCCGCGGCCGTTGAGAAGGGTGCGGGTGTCGGCAACCAGCGCCGGCGAGCCGCAGATCATGACGCGGTCATGGGCAGGATCGAGCGCCGGCAGGCCGATGTCCGTGAACAGCTTGCCCGACGTGATCAGATCGGTGATGCGGCCGCGGTTGCGGAAGGGATCGCGGGTCACGGTCGGGTAGTAGATCAGCTGCTCGCGCACGAGGTCGCCGATCAATTCGTCATTCGGCAGCTTCTCGGTGATCATCTCGCCATAGGCGAGTTCCCGGACGCGGCGGCAGCCGTGCAGCAGCACGATTTTCTCGAAGCGGTCATAGGTCTCGGGATCCTTGATCACGCTGAGGAAGGGGGCGAGGCCAGTGCCGGTGCCGACCAGATAGAGGTTGCGGCCATCCTCGAGATTGTCGATCACGAGCGTACCGGTGGCCTTGCGGCTGACGATGATCTCGTCGCCTTCCTTCAGGTGCTGGAGCCGCGAGGTGAGCGGGCCGTCCGGCACCTTGATCGAGAAGAATTCGAGCGTGTCCTCGTAGTTCGCGCTCGCGACGCTATAGGCCCGCAGCAACGGCCTCTCGCCGACCTTGAGCCCGATCATCGTGAATTCGCCGTTGCGGAAGCGGAACGACGGATTGCGGGTGGTTTTGAAGCTGAACAGCGTGTCGGTCCAGTGGTGAACGCTGAGGACGCTTTCCTGGTTGAGATTGCTCATCGTCAGTTTCCTTGACGTGCGGGCCGGATCGGCAGCAAAATCATTCGTACACGATCATTAGTGTACAAATGAATAATCCAACTTGATCCCGACGTCAAGCCGCGGGCAAGATGGGTGAAGAAGGCCTTGAACCAAAAGGAAAAACCATGGCGCACGATGCACCCCAGGCCACCGGTCCGACCAAGCTGGTGATCCGCAATATCGGGCTACTGCTGTCGGGAGCCCTGGAAAGGCCGATCCTCGACGCCGACACGATCGTTGCCGAGAACGGCAAGATATCAGCCATCGGCCGCCTCAAGGACGTCGACACCGAAGGCGCCACCACCATCGTCGATGCCAACGGCACCACGGTCGCGCCCGGACTGATCGACAGCCACGTCCACCCGGTCGCCGGCGACTGGACGCCGCGGCAGAACCAGATCAACTGGATCGACAGCTATCTGCACGGCGGAGTCACCACCATGATATCGGCCGGCGAAGTGCACATGCCCGGCCGGCCGCGCGACGTGGTCGGCTTGAAGGCGATGGCAATCTTCGCGCAGCGCGCGTTCTGGACGCTGCGGCCCGGTGGCGTGAAGGTGCATGCCGGCGCGCCGGTGATCGAATGCGAGATGGTGGAAGATGACTTCAAGGAGATGGCCGCCGCCGGCGTCAAGCTGCTCGGCGAGGTCGGGCTCGGCGGCGTCAAGGACGGGCCGACCGCACGGAAGATGGTCGGCTGGGCGCGCAAATACGGCATCCAGAGCACGATCCACACCGGTGGACCGTCGATCCCGGGCTCCGGCCTGATCGACAAGGACGTGGTGCTCGAAGCCGACACCGACGTGGTCGGCCACATCAATGGCGGCCACACGGCCTTGCCCGACGACCAGATCCGCTGCATCTGCGAAGGCTGCAAGCGCGGGCTGGAGCTGGTTCACAACGGCAACGAGCGCTCCGCCCTGTTCACGCTGCGCACCGCGCGCGAGATGGGCGACCTGCACCGCGTGATTCTCGGCACCGACGCGCCGGCCGGCTCCGGCGTGCAGCCGCTCGGCATTCTGCGCATGGTGTCGCTATTGTCCTCGCTCGGTGACCTGCCGGCCGAGCTCGCCTTCTGCCTCGCCACCGGCAACACCGCGCGGATGCGTGAGCTCGATTGCGGCCTGATCGAGGTCGGTCGCTCCGCCGACTTCGTGTTGATGGACAAGGCGCAGCATTCGCCCGGCAGGAACATCCTGGAGAGCGTGCAACTCGGCGATCTCCCGGGCGTCGGCATGACCATCATCGACGGCATCGTCCGCACCCAGCGCAGCCGCAACACGCCACCGGCGGGCAAGGTGCCGGACATCGTGGGGAAGTAGACAGGAGCGCGGCGGCGATGATGGATTCGCTACCGCAGCCTGCTCAACAGCGCAATCAGCGTGTCGCGCTCCTTGGCATCAAGTGGCGCCAGTGTCTCCCTCGAGATCGCCAGCGCATTCGGCAGCGCCTTCTCGGACAGTTGCTGGCCGGCGCGCGAGAGACTGACCAGAAGGCGGCGGCCGTCATCGGGATCGGGCGACGTCTCGGTCAGGCCGCGCGCCGTCAGGCGGTCGATCACGCCCTTGATGGTCGCAACGTCCATCGACGTCAGGCGCCCGAGCTGGTTCTGCGAGCACGGCCCGGTTTCGGACAGCTTTGACAGCGCCGCCCACTGCGTCGGCGTCAAGTTGATGCCGATGTCGCGGGCGAAGATCATCGCATGCCGCTGCGACACCTGGCGCAGGATGAAGCCGATCTGCTCGTCCAGTACGTAGGCCGGCTTGGCCGGCTTCGCGCTTCGCTTCTGTACTCCGTTCCTTGCCATAACGGCCACCTTTACAGCGACAGATGCGCGTCGCGGATGTCAGGACGCGCGTCGAGCTCGGCCATGGTGCCGCCGAAGCAGATCCGGCCGCGCTCGATGATATAGGCGCGATCCGAGATCAGCCGCGCAAAATGCAAATTCTGCTCGGAAACCACGATGCTGACGCCCTCCTTCTTCATCGCCAGGATCGCGTCGACCATCTGCTCGACGATCTTCGGCGACAGGCCTTCGGAAGGTTCGTCCAGCAGCACCAGCGATGGATTGCCCATCAGGGTGCGCGCGATCGTCAGCATCTGCTGCTCGCCGCCGCTCATCCGTCCGCCCGGACGCCCACGCATCTCGCCAAGGTTGGGGAACAGATTGAACAGCTTGTCGCGATCCCATTGCGGCGCGCCCGCCCGTTTCGGCTGGCGGCCGACCTCGAGATTCTCCTCGACCGTCAGGTCGGTGAAAATGCGCCGCTCCTCGGGCACGTAGCCGAGCCCCCCGCGCACGATGGCATGGGTCGGCTCGCGCGAGACGTCCCTGCCCTCGAACACGATCCGGCCCGAGCGGTTCTCGACCAGACCGACGATCGAGCGGAACGTGGTCGATTTGCCGGCGCCGTTGCGCCCGAGCAGCGCGACCACCTCACCTTCGCCGACCTCGAGTGCGATGTCGAACAGGATATGCGCCGGACCATAGAAGCTGTTGAGGTCGTTCACTGTGAGCTTCATGCGGGCGCTCCCTCGCGGTGGCGCGCGTCGTAGAGCAGGCCCTCGCCGAGATAGATCGCCCGGACCTGGGCATTTCCGCGGACCTCCTCCGGCGAGCCTTCGGCAATCAGCGTTCCGCGGTTGAGCACCAGGACACGATCGGAATGCTCGAACACGACGTCCATGTCGTGCTCGGTGAAGAGCACGCCGATCGACTGCTCGCGCGCGATCCGCGCCGTCAGCCGCATCAGTTCGATCCGCTCGCGCGGCGCCATGCCTGCGGTCGGCTCGTCCATCAACAGAAGCTTCGGCTGGTTTGCGAGCGCGATCGCAAGCTCGAGCCGCTTGAGGTCGCCATAGGCGAGCTCGCCGCAGGGCCGCTCGGCATAAGCCCCCATACCGACGAGATCGAGCAACCGTCCCGCCTCGTCGCGCGCATAGGCCGCGGTCGAGGCCCAGAGATTGAACAGCCGCTCGCCATGCGACACCAGCGCGACCTGCACGTTCTCGCGCACCGTCATGGTCGGGAACGTCGCGGTGATCTGGAAGGTCCGTCCGACGCCCATGCGCCAGATCACGCGCGGCTTCTTTCCGGTGGTCTCCTGATTAAGGACCCGCACGCGCCCGGAGTCCGGAATGATCTGGCCGTTGAGCACGTTGAAGCACGTGCTCTTGCCCGCACCGTTCGGCCCGATCAGCGCCAATATCTCGCCGGCGCGCAGCTCGAACGAGACATTGCGCACGGCATGCACGCCGCCATAGGATTTGGTCAGGCCCTCGACCGACAGCAATGTGGGAGCCATGCTCATTCAGCGGTCTCGATCGGTGAGGCGACAAGCGAGTTCGACGACGAGCTGTTGCGCCGGCGGTTGAGCAGCGTCTCGAACGTGCCGACGATGCCCTTCGGGAAGGCCACGACGATCAGCACGACGAAGGCGCCGAGCACGAGCTTCGACAAGTCGGTCTGGCTGACCAGCCAGATGTTCAGCGCCTTGTAGACGATGGCACCGATCACCGCGCCCGACACCGTCTCGACGCCGCCGAGCAGCACCATGACGAGCGCGTCGACCGAGAGCGAGATGCCCATGTTGTCCGGGAAGACGCTGCCCTTGAGGTAAGCGAACAGCGCGCCGGCCAGGCCGGCCACGGTGCCGGCAATCACGAAGGCGGTCCACTGGATGCGCTTGCCGTTGATGCCGATCGCTTCGCTGCGCAGAGGAGAGTCTCGCGTCGCGCGCAGCGCGAAACCGAACGGCGAGAACACGATGATGCGGAGAATAACCACCGCGAGCGCGGCGATACCCAGCGACAGCCAGTAGAAATGCGACGGGCTCGCCGCCCAGCTCGAAGGCCAGACCCCGAGGATACCGTTATCGCCGCCGGTGACCGACACCCACTGGAACGCGATCGACCAGACGATCTGCGCAAAGGCAAGCGTCAGCATCGCGAAATAGACGCCGGAGAGCTGAACCGCGAAGAAGCCGAACACGGCGGCGCCAAGCAGTCCGAGCAGCGGGCCAAGCACGAGGCACCCGATCATCGGCAGCCCCGCCATCTTGGCAAGCAGCGCGACGCCATAGGCACCGAGCCCGAAATAGGCGGCATGACCGAACGAGGCAAGCCCGCCGACCGACATCAGGAAGTGCAGGCTGACCGCGAAGATCACGAAGATCGCGATCTCGGAGCCGACCGTGAGGACGTAGTTGCCGCCGAACAGCGGCAGCGCCGCCGCGATGAGCAGCGCGGCGATCGCCGCGAAGCGCTCGTTCGTCGTCAGCGGCCGCCACGGATTGACCGTCAAACCCGGCGTGCGCCGCGCCGGCGCCTCGGGCTTGCCGAACAGTCCCCAGGGCCGCACGATCAGCACCACCGCCATGACCAGGAACACCAGGATGATGGAGATCTTCGGAAAGATCAGGATGCCGAACGCATTGAGCTCCGACACCAGCACGGCCGCGACGAAGGCGCCGGTGATGCTGCCGAGGCCGCCGATCACGACGACCACGAAGACCTCGACGATGACCCGCAGATCCATCGCGTGATTGACGGCGTCGCGCGGAATCTGCAGTGCGCCGCCAAGCGCGGCCAGGAAGACGCCGAGCGCAAACACGCTGGTGAACAGCCATTTCTGGTTGACGCCGAGCGCTGCGACCATGTCGCGGTCCTGTGTCGCGGCGCGCACCAGGATTCCCCAACGCGTCCGCTGGAACAGCAGCCAGAGGACGCCGAGCACCACGGGCCCGAGAACGATCAGGAACAGATCGTAGCTCGGGATGTTCTGGCCGAAGAAATCGACCGCGCCCTTGAACCCCGGCGCGCGGCGACCGAGCAGATCATCCGGCCCCCAGATCAGCACGACGAGGTCCTCGACCATCAAGGTCAACCCGAAGGTCGCGAGCAGCTGGAACAGCTCCGGCGAATGATAGATCCGGCGCAACAGCACCATCTCGACCAGCACGCCGACCGCTGCAACCGCCAGCGCTGCGGCTACGACGCCGCCCCAGAAACCGAATGCGCCGTCGAAGCGCTCGGTCAAGGTAAAGGCGACATAGGCGCCGAGCATGTAGAACGCGCCATGCGCGAAGTTCACGATCCGCGTCACGCCGAAGATGATCGACAGGCCGGACGCGACCAGGAACAGCGACGCCGCGCTGGCAAGACCGGTCAGGAACTGGACGACGTAGAAAGCCATTGGCGGTCCGCGTTGGAGTGTCATTCACCTCGCCCCGCCTGCGGGGAGAGGTCGAACTCAAGCGTGAGCTTTCGGATGAGGGGGACTCTCCACACGCTCATTCGCGGAGAAAGCCCCTCACCCCAACCCTCTCCCCGTAAGAACGGGGAGAGGGAAAGATTCTCAGTCCTTCGGCCGCATCTTCTCGACTTCGGCATCGCTGGGCAGATAATCCGATCCCTTGCGGTAGGACGCATCGACCATGATGCCCTTGCCGTCCTTCAGCGCGGTCTTGCCGACGAACGCGCCGAGCGTCGACTGATGGTCGATCTTGCGGAAGGTGATCTCGCCGAACGGCGACGGCACGGAAATGCCTTCGGCCGCAGCGATCAGCTTCTCCGGATCGGTCGAATTGGCCTTGGCGAGGATCGCCGCCGCCGACTTGATGGTCTGGTAGCCAACGATCGAGCCGAGCCGCGGATAGTCGTTGTACTTGGCCTGATAGGCTTTCAGGAACGCCTCGTGCTCCGGCGTCTTGATCGAGTACCAGGGATAGCCGGTGACGATCCAGCCTTCCGGCGTCTCGTCCTTCAGGGGATCGAGATACTCCGGCTCGCCGGTCAGGAAGCTCACCACCTTGCGGTCCTTGAACAGGCCGCGCGTGTTGCCCTCGCGCACGAGCTTCACGAGGTCGGCGCCAAACGTGACGTTGAGGATCGCCTCCGGGTTGGCGGCGGCAACCGCCTGCACGACCGGCCCTGCGTCGATCTTGCCCTGCGGCGGCCACTGCTCGTCGACCCACTGGATGTCGGGCCGCTTCGCGGACATCAGCTTCTTGAACACTGCGACCGCCGACTGGCCGTACTCATAGTTCGGCGCGATCGTCGCCCAGCGTTTGGCGGGAAGCTTCGCGGCTTCCTCGACCAGCATCGCGGCCTGCATGTAATTGGAGGGGCGCAGGCGGAACGTGTAGCGATTTCCCTTCGACCACGTGATGGCGTCGGTCAGCGGCTCCGCGGCGAGGAAGAACACCTTCTTCTGGTTGGCGAAATCACTGACGGCAAGGCCGATATTGGAGAGGAAGGTGCCCGCGAGCATCGCGACATTCTCGCTCGAGACCAGTTCGTTCGCCGCGGTCTGCGCATCCGCCGGCTTGCCGCCGTCATCCTTGGAGATGACGACGAGCTTCTTGCCGTTGATGCCACCGGCAGCGTTGACCTCTTCCACGGCGAGTTGCCAGCCCTTGCGATAAGGCTCGGTGAACGCCGGCAGCAGCGAGTAGCTGTTGATCTCGCCGATCTTGATCTCGCTCTGCGCCATGGCACTGCCGGCCATGGTCGCGACCGCGATCGCCAATCCTGCCCCCACGAAATAACCACGCATCCCGTACCTCCAGTTGTTCCTCAAACAGATCATCGCAAACCGTCTTCGCCCTTGATCTCGGCAACCGTCAGCCCGCCGACCCGCGGCAGCGGCCGCCCGCTGTCGGTGACCGCGACCGCCACCATGATCTCGTTGGCCCGCGGCGCGTCGTTGACCTGCACCTCCATGCCGTCGAAATGGCTGCGCACGAAGGCTGCATCCTTGTGCCCGAGCGGAATATCGAGCGTCGTGCCCGGTCCCGAGCGCTTCTTCGACGACGGGATCAGCGCTGCGCCCTTGGAGAGCACCTTCCGCACCGGCGCGCCCATCTTCGGATGCAAGATGGCGGCGGCGTGCTCCAGTTCGCCGTTTTCGCCGACGGCGGCGGCCTTGCCGTAGCTTTGCGCCGTGGATCCCTCGATACCGAGCGCGGCGACTGCCCGCTTCGACAGCAATTCGCCGAGTTCCTCGCCAATCGCAATCAGTGGCGAGAGGTCCTCCACATAGCGGCCAGCGAAGGGATTTTCGATCACGGCGATCGCGGCGGCGCGCCGGGTCGGCGGAGCGATGGTCCTGCCCATCTCCAGATGGGTCTCCTCGACCACGGTGACGATCTTGCGAATGACAGCGCTCATCTTGGGTTCGCTCCCGGTCATGCCCGCAGCATGTTGTCTATCGTTTGTCCCTGAACCGCATGCGATTCCGGCGCATCGCTCCCGGTTGCACCGACCAGCCGCGTTTCGCCCAGTAGACGCAATGCTGCACCCTCGATCAATCCCGACATCAGGAGGTCTTGCGCCCGCGCGGCGCCGGCCTCCAGGGCCCGTTCGATCTCGGCCTCCGACAGTTCTCCGACGTCGCGGGTCACGAACCGCGCACCGAGATCGCTATCCGGCTGCAATTCGTTGGCGGGAAGGCGCCGGATCGCCGGATGACCAGGCAAATCGACCGCGTTGGCGATCACGGTCGCCGCGGCATCCGCCTGCGCCGCGGTGTGCCCCAGCACCGTGACGGCATCCGCAATGCCGAGCGAGAAGCTGCGGCCGTGACGGCCGCTGGTCGCGATGCCGCGGACCGGCGAGTCGGCATCGACGGTCATCGTCCGCATCACGCCGTGGCGATCCGGCCGGTCCATCAAGCCGATCGCGAACCGCTCACCATCGGCCAGATGCAGCGCGATGTCGCCGCCATTGTTCACGTAAGCGCGATCAAGCTGCGCGGCCTGCAACATCGCGCCAAGGATTTCCTCGGCGACGGAGCCCGCCACCGCCGCCATCGGCGTGATGAAACCATCGGCAGCAAACGGCGCGACCGCCGCATGCATGCGACGCGCGACCACGCCCTTAAGCGCGCAGCGCCGTGGATCGGCAGCACTGCGCAATTCGCCGAGTTCGGCGCAAAGCCCGTCAAGCAACCCGGTGAAGCGCTCGGCCGCAGCGTGATAGGCCGCACGAATGTCGGTCTCCGCGCCCTTGGCCTCGATAACCAGATCGATCGGACCGTCCTGCAAATGCAGCCGCTTGCCGTCAGGAAGAAGCGCGATTTGCGGGAGCCTGGTCATGTGCGACGCCCGGAAACATGGGGAATCGGGCGAAGCTCGGCGCTGTCGCGCAGCGAGGACAGCGGCCGGACAAAGTCCATATGGCCGCCGAGTGCCGCATAATCCGACAGCCTCATCGTGAACTCGATCGGCGCCACCAGCGCGGGTGTCGGGACATAGCCGAACGCGCCGGCCGGCATCTGCGTGACATCGACCATGAAGGTGATGCCGCCGCCCGGCCAGACGTAAACAGGCGCGCCGCCACTGGTCACCCGCGTCAGTGCGTCCTTTACCGAGCGCGTCAGCCGCACCGGATTATCGGTGACGCCGGCGCGCAGCGATCCGCCCGCGCCGCCCATGAACAGCACGGTGCACAGCGCCGGCTCGCAATTCTCCTGGATGCGCTCGACTGAGAACTTCAACTCCGCCGGCATCTCGGTCTCGACCGGATTCAGCGCCTCGTCGAGCACGTAGTAGGAGGCATGCTCGCCCGTGGTCGAGACCATCAGCATGGTGAGCCCGGGCCGCGCCTCCTTCGGATTGAACGGCCCGAGAATCGATAGCGGATTGGAAATGTTGGTGCCGCCCCACCCCGTGCCGGGATCCGCGACCTGGAAATAACGGCCGGGCGTCGAGCGCCGTCCCTTCATCTTGATGCCGGTGTCGGCGATGTCGAGCAGCTTGCCGGCCTGATGCTCGCTCAGCACGCCAGTGATGTGGTCATCCACCACGACGACCTCATCGACCTTGCCGTGCCACTGCTTTGCGAACATGCCGATGGTCGCCGATCCGCAGCCGACCCGCATCCGCTCTTCCGCCACGCCATTGACGATCGGCGGCTCGCCGGCCTGAACCACGACCGTGGCGCCGCCATCGATGGTCAGTTCGACCGCCTTGCAATTGGAGAGGTCCATCAGCGTGTCGCAGGTGACGCGGCCTTCCTTCTTCGAGCCGCCGGTCAGATGATGCACGCCGCCGAGCGAGAGCATCTGCGAGCCATATTCGCTGGTCGTGACGTGGCCGACCGCCTCGCCGTCCGCACGGACCGCAGCCGTCTCGGGACCGAGATAGCGGTCGGTGTCGATCTTCACCTTGACGCCGCAATAGGAGAAGATGCCCTCGGTCACGACCGTGACCATGTCGACGCCGTCGACCTCCGACGACACAATGAAGGGCGCCGGCTTGTAGTCGGGGTAAGTGGTTCCCGCGCCGATCGCCGTGACGAAAAGATCGGGCTGCCGGACGATCTTGCCGTCCCAGTCGCCGCTCACCTGGAACGGCACCAGCTTGCCGCCATGCGAGACCGTGCGCTCCAGCACGACGTGCGGATCGACACGCACCAGCGTGCCGTCATGATTGGCATAGCGGTCACATGCTCCGGCCGCGCCCGGCTTGATGTAGCACATCACCGGACAGGCATCGCAGCGGATCTTGTCGCCGGCGGCGACGGTCATTGTGTCAGCCATCGTGACCAAGCCTGGACTTGTGGCGGCCGAAGATCATACTGCGCATTCGGCCCCCTGACCATATCATTCGTATACGAATGATCCTGCGCGCGAGGCGATGGCCTGTCAAGCGGCGTTCGCGCCCAAAACGGCCCCTGCACGAAGAATCGCCGAGTTGCCTAGGCGCCCTGTTCATAAAGCGTGCACGCGCTGCAGCGCGGCATGCCGCCGCTTGCACGTTTGTATACAAACGTTATCCTCGTCAGCGCTTTGACACTGGGCGTTGCGGCGCAAACACGAGGGGAGAACCAGGGCGATGCGCCTGACCGTGAACGGCAGGATCCATGATGTCGACGCCGCTCCCGACACCGCATTGCTCCATGTGTTGCGCAACGATCTCGCATTGAACGGACCGAAATATGGTTGCGGGCTCGGCGAATGCGGCGCCTGCGCCGTGCTGATCGACGGCGTCGCCGCGCGCTCCTGCGTGATTCCGATCGAAGGCTGCGAGGGCCGCGGCATCGTAACACTCGAAGGCCTCGGCACGCGCGCGCATCCCGATCCGGTGCAGGAAGCCTTCATCGCCGAGCAGGCCGCGCAGTGCGGTTACTGCCTCAACGGCATGATCATCACCACCAAGGCGCTGCTCACGCGCAATCCGGCCCCCTCCGAGCACGAGGTGCTGGAAGCGCTGCGCTACAATCTTTGCCGCTGCGGAGCACATATCGAAATCGTCCGTGCGGCGATGCGCGCCGCCGGCCACGCGCTCGAGGCACGCGATTGATGACCGGCGCGGAGCAAGGTCAGCGCGGCTCGTTGTCGGTCGTCCGTCGCACGAGTTCGAGCACCGATGGCGCACTCGAGACCTTCATCACCATCACCTCGGACGGCGCGGTGAACGCCTACAACGGTCACGTCGATCTCGGAACCGGCATCCGCACCGCGCTCGGGCAGATCGTTGCCGAAGAGCTCGACGTGTCGTTTGCCCGCGTCGTCGTGATCCTTGGCGACACCGCCGTGGTGCCGAACCAGGGCGCGACGATCGCGAGCGAGACGATCCAGATATCAGCCGTTCCCTTGCGCATGGCCGCCGCACAGGCGCGCCATTTCCTGATCGCGCGCGCGGCCGGGCGGCTCGAATTGCCGGCCGGCGAGCTTGCGGTCGAAGACGGACTGATCCGCGGCCACGACAACCGCAGCCTCAGCTATGGCGAGTTGATCGCGGGCGAGACTATCCGGCTCGAGCTGGCCGACGACGTTCCGGTCAAGGCCATCAGTGCCTATTCCGTGGTCGGCAAATCCGTTCCACGCGTCGACCTGCCTGCAAAGGCCACCGGCGAACTCGTCTATGTCCACGACGTCCGCCTGCCCGGTATGCTGCACGGCCGCGTCGTCCGCCCGCCCTATGCCGGCGTCGATGCCGGCCCGTTTGTCGGCACCAGCCTGATCGCGGTCGACGAGGCGTCGGTTCGCGATATTCCCGGCATCGTCGCGGTGGTGCAGATCGCGGATTTCGTCGGCGTCGTCGCCGAGCGCGAGGAGAATGCGATCAAGGCGGCGGCGCAGCTCAAGGTCAGCTGGAAGCCGGCGCCGGCGCTGACCGATCTTACCGACATCGAGAAAGCGCTTCGCGCAAACCCGTCGACGCCGCGCACACTGATCGACAAGGGCGATGTCGACGAAGCGATCAGGGCAGCCACCAAGCCGATGCCGCGGACTTACATCTGGCCGTACCAGATGCACGGCTCGATCGGCCCATCCTGCTCGGTTGCCGATTACGGCGACGGCGCTATCCGCGTGTGGTCCGGCACGCAGAACCCGCACATCCTGCGCGGTGATCTCGCGCTCCTGATCGATCGGCCCGAGACCGAGATCGAGGTCGTCAGGATGGAGGCGGCCGGCTGCTACGGCCGCAACTGCGCCGACGACGTCTCCGCCGACGCGCTGCTGCTGTCGCGCGCGGTCGGCCGCCCCGTGCGCGTGCAGCTGACGCGCGAGCAGGAGCACGCCTGGGAGCCGAAGGGCACTGCTCAGCTGATGGACGTCAATGGTGGGCTCAACGCCGATGGCAGTGTCGCCGGTTACGACTTTGCCACGCGCTACCCGTCGAACGGCGCGCCGACCCTGGCGCTGCTGCTCACCGGACGGATCGCGCCTGAAGCGGCCGTGTTCGAGATGGGCGACCGCACCGCGATCCCACCCTACGATTTCGAGAATTTGCGCGTCGTCGCCAACGACACGCCGCCGATCCTGCGCGCATCCTGGTTCCGCGGCGTCTCGGCGCTGCCGAACACCTTTGCGCATGAATCCTATATCGATGAGCTTGCCGCCGAAGCCGGGGTCGATCCGATCGAATACCGGCTGCGCTATCTGAAAGACAAGCGGGCGATCGACCTGGTCAATGCAGTCGCCGAACGCGCGGGTTGGACGCCTCGCATGGTCCGGCAGGATCCCGAGGCGGAGGGCGATATCGTCAACGGCCGCGGTTTTGCCTATGCACTCTACGTGCACAGCAAGTTTCCCGGCTATGGCGCAGCGTGGTCGGCCTGGATCGCCGACGTCGCCGTCAACAAGTCCACCGGCGACGTCAGCGTGACCCGCGTCGTCGCCGGGCAGGATTCCGGATTGATGATCAATCCGGATGGCGTGCGGCACCAGATCGAGGGTAACGTCATCCAGTCGACCAGCCGCGCGCTGATGGAGGAAGTCTCCTTCGAGCGCGGTGCGGTGACGGCGCGGGAATGGGGCGCCTATCCCATCATCAAATTTCCTGACGTGCCCAAGATCGACGTGCTGATGCTGCCGCGGCAGGATCAGCCGCCGCTCGGCGTCGGCGAGTCCGCATCGGTGCCGAGCGCCGCTGCGATCGCGAATGCGATCTATGACGCGACGGGCGTACGCTTCCGCGAATTGCCGTTCACGCCGGAGCGCATCCTGAAGGGCCTGCGCGGCGAGCAACCGGTTGTGCCGGCGCCTCTCCCCCCGCCCGCGCCGGCGGGTCCGCTCGACAGTTGGCAAAATCCGTTCATCAAACGCGGCGGCATGCTCGCCGGTGTCGCGGCCCTGTGCGCCGCGGCTATCGGCATCGGCGCGGCCGTGCTGCCGTGGCGCGCAATCGCGCCGATCGCCCGGCCCGACGCATCGGTCTATTCCGTCGCGACGATCGCCCGCGGCAAGGAACTCGCGGCGCTCGGTGCATGCGCAATCTGCCACACCTCCGATCATGGCGTCCCGAATGCCGGCGGCCGACCGCTCGAGACACCGTTCGGCACGATCTACACGACCAACATCACGCCCGACGTCGACACCGGCATCGGCGCCTGGTCTTACCCTGCGTTCGAGCGCGCGATGCGCGAGGGCATCCATCGCGACGGGCGCCATCTCTATCCCGCATTTCCCTATACGCATTTCGCGAAGGCTGACGATGCCGACTTGCAGGCGCTCTACGCCCACCTGATGGCGCAAGCGCCGGTGCGTGCCGAGACGCCGAAGAACGCGCTGGCCTTCCCGTTCAACCTGCGGCCGCTGCTTGCGGGATGGAATGCGCTGTTCCACGAACCCCGGATCTTCCAGGCCGATCCAGCGAAGTCGGAGACATGGAATCGCGGCGCCTACCTGATCGAGGGTCTCGGCCATTGCAGCGCGTGCCACTCGCCCCGAAATGTGCTGGGCGCCGAGCGGCAGAGCGCCTATCTCGCCGGCGGCCTCGCCGAAGGCTGGGAGGCGCCGGCGCTGACCTCGCTGTCAAAGGCGCCGCTCCCCTGGAGCGAGGACGAGCTTTACGCCTATCTGCGAACCGGCGAATCCCGCTTCCACGGCGTTGCGGCCGGGCCCATGGCGCCGGTCGTGAAGGAGCTCGCCGCGCTGCCCGACAATGACATCCGCGCAATGGCCGTCTACCTCGCCTCTTTCAACAAGGCCACGGCCGACCGGACTGCCATGGAGGCTTTGGCGGCTCGGATCGAGACCGACACCGCGGCGACCATTGCCGCCTCCACGGGCGCGCGGATCTACCAAGGCGCCTGCGCGGTCTGCCACGAGGTCGGCGGACCGCCTTTGTTCGGCAGCCGGCCGTCGCTGGCGCTGAACAGCAACCTCCACAGCGACCTGCCTGACAACCTGATCCAGGTGATCCTGCACGGCATCACAAGGCCGGCGGTCACCGATCTCGGCTACATGCCGGCCTTCAAGGACAGCATGACCGACAGCCAGGTCGCCGAGTTGGTCTCCTATCTCAGGCGGCAATTCGCCCCCGGCAGGCCTGGATGGGCCGATGTCGGCGCAACGGTGGGCCGTATCCGCCAGAACATAGCGCGCTGACCTGCCATATTCCGCCCGAAACCCACTGGGCGGCCGGCGCCCGGCACGCTACAGTTCCCGCATGACGGTCACAGATATTGCAACCCGGACCTACAACCACGGCTGGCGGCTCGACCCGATCGTGCGCAGCCTGCTCGACACCGATTTCTATAAGCTATTGATGCAGCGGATGATCCGGGAATGCTACCCGGAGACGCGTACGACCTTTTCGGTCATCAACCGCTCGACCCATATCCGGCTCGCCGAAATCATCGACGAGGCCGAGTTGCGCGCCCAGCTCGACCATGCCCGCTCCATCCGTTTTACCAAGAAGGAGCTGATCTGGCTCGCCGGTAACACGTTCTACGGCAAGACCCAGATGTTCTCGCCCGACTTCATCAACTGGCTCTCGACCTTCCAGCTGCCCGAATATGAGCTGAAGAAGGTCGACGGCCAGTATGAGCTGCATTTCCACGGGCCGTGGACCCACACCACGATGTGGGAAATCCCGGCGCTCGCGATCCTCAACGAGCTGCGCTCCCGTGCGGCGACCAAGGAATATGGCCGCTTCGCGCTCGACGTGCTCTACGCCCGCGCCAAGGCCAAGTTGTGGACCAAGGTCGAGCGGCTGCGCAAGCTGGAGGGCTTGCGCTTGTCCGATTTCGGCACACGCCGCCGCCACGGCTTCCTTTGGCAGCGCTGGTGCGTCGAGGCCGTGAAGGAAGGCCTCGGCCCATGCTTTACCGGCACGTCGAACGTGCTCCTCGCGATGGACAACGATCTCGAGGCGATCGGTACCAACGCACACGAATTGCCGATGGTGGCCGCTGCGCTCGCCAATTCCGACGAGGAGTTGCGCTGGGCGCCCTATCGCATCCTCGACCAGTGGCGCCATACCTATGGCGGCAACCTCCTGATCGCCCTGCCCGACGCGTACGGCACCAAGCCGTTTCTGCGCGATGCGCCGGAATGGGTCGCGGACTGGACCGGCTTTCGTCCCGACAGCGCGCCGGCGATCACCGCGGGAGAAGAGATCATCAAGTGGTGGAAGCAGAAGGGCCGCGATCCCAAGGAGAAGCTTCTGGTGTTCTCCGATGCCATGGATGTCGGCTCGATCGAGGAGACCTTCCACCACTTCAAGGGCCGCGTCCGCGTCAGCTTCGGCTGGGGCACCAACCTCACCAATGATTTCGTCGGCTGCGCGCCCGACGGCTCCGCCGAGCTCGACCCGATCTCGATCGTCTGCAAGGTGACGTCGGTCGACGGCCGGCCGGCCGTGAAACTCTCCGACAATCCGGAGAAGGCGACCGGCATCCCGTCCGAAGTCGACCGCTATCTGCGCGTGTTCGGCAATGTCGGCCGTGTTCGCACCGCAGTTCACGTCTAACAATCCGACAGACCGATCACTTTCACCGACTGACACGACGAGCTTCGCATGCCCGCACCCAAGCCGCCTGCCTTCGAAACCCTGAGCCTGCATGCCGGCCAGCGCCCCGATCCGGTCACTGGATCGCGTGCAGTGCCGATCTACCAGACCACGTCCTACGTCTTCCAGGATGCCGACCACGCCGCGGCGCTGTTCAATCTGGAACGCGCCGGCCACATCTACACCCGCATCTCCAACCCGACGACCGCGGTACTGGAAGAGCGCATCGCCGCGCTCGAATGCGGTGTCGGCGCGATCTGCACCGCAAGCGGCATGGCAGCGATGCATCTTGCGATCGCGACGCTGCTCAACGCCGGCGACCATATCGTCGCCTCCGCCTCGCTCTATGGCGGCACCATCAACCTGCTGGCGCACACGCTGCCGCGTTTCGGCATCACGACCACGTTCGTGAAGCCGCGCGCGCTCGACGAGTTCCGGGCCGCGATCAGGCCGAACACGCGGCTCGTGATCGGCGAGACCATCGGCAACCCCGGGCTCGAGGTCCTCGACATCCCCGCGGTCGCGCAGATCGCGCATGACGCGAAGATGCCGCTCCTGATCGACAACACCTTCGCGACGCCCTATCTGAGCCAGCCGATCGAGCTTGGCGCCGACATCGTGATGAACTCGGCGACCAAATGGATGGGCGGCCACGGGATTGCGATCGGCGGCGTCATCGTCGACGGCGGCCGGTTCGACTGGCGCGCCTCCGGCAAGTTCCCGCAGCTCACCGAGCCTTATGCCGGCTATCACGGTATCGTCTTCGACGAGCAGTTCGGCAAGGCCGCCTTCATCATGCGCGCGCGCACGGAAGGATTACGCGATTTCGGCGCCTGCCTGTCGCCGACCAACGCCTTCCAGCTGCTGCAGGGTATCGAAACGCTCGGCGTGCGCATGGACCGTCACATCAGCAACACCCATGCGGTGCTGGACTTCCTGACAACCAGCAAGGCTGTCGACTGGGTGTTGCATCCGTCGCTGGAGAGCCATACCGATCATGCGCTCGCCAAGAAGCTCCTGCCGCGCGGCGCCGGCTCGATCGTCAGCTTCGGCATCAAGGGCGGCCGCGCCGCCGGCAAGAAGTTCATCGAGTCTCTGAAGCTGATCAGCCATCTCGCCAATGTCGGCGACGCCAAGACGCTGGTGATCCACCCCGCCAGCACCACGCATCAGCAGATGGACGCCGGGCAGCTCAAGGCCGCCGGCATCGGCGAGGAACTGGTGCGGCTCTCGGTCGGCATCGAGACCGTGCAGGACATCATCGACGATCTCGGCCAGGCGCTGCGCGCCTCGCAAAGGACCTGAGCCATGCAGCTTTCCGTCAACGGCATCGAGACCTTCATCGCCACCGGCGGCAGACCGTTCGATGCATCGATCCCCGCCGTGGTGATGATCCACGGCGCCGGGTTCGATTCCTCGACTTGGGCGCTGCACAGTCGCTGGTTCGCCCATCACGGCTTCTCCGTGCTGGCGCCCGACCTGCCCGGCCACGGCCGCTCCTCCGGCAAGCCGCTGCCGACCATTGCCGGGATGGCCGACTGGACCGCGGCGCTGATCGCCGCCGCCGGCGCCACGAAGGCACGGCTGATCGGCCACTCGATGGGCTCGCTGATCGCGCTCGAGACCTCCGTGCGGCATCCCGACAAGGTCTCCGGCCTCGCGCTGATCGGCACCGCCGCGACCATGACGGTCGGCCCCGATCTCCTGAAGGCCGCCGAAGCCAACGACCCCGCCGCGATCGACATGGTCTCGATCTGGGGCCTCGGCTTCAAGGCCGAACTCGGCGGCAGCCTCGCGCCGGGCCTCTGGATGCACCAGGGCGCGCAGCGGGTGCTGCAGGAGGCGCGGAGCGGCGTGCTGTACAACGACCTCAACGCCTGCAACGCCTACCAGAACGGGCTGGCAGCCGCGGCCGCGGTCAAGGTGCCCGCGACCTTCATCCTCGGCGAGCGCGACATGATGACCCCGGCGAAGGCCGGCAAGACGCTCGCCGCTGCGACTCCGAACGCCCGCACCGTGGTGCTCGCAGGCGCCGGCCACATGATGATGGTCGAGCAACCCGACGAACTGCTGGCGGCTTTGCAGTAGTCTCTCTTCCGTTCTCCCCTGGTGAGAGAAGGTGGCGCGGACGCAATCCGCGCCTGCGGGTCAAAAGCCATCCTTGTGGGCCGACCGAGGCCCCGTCCGCTGTACGCCAACTAGCCGACGCGCTGACAGGCAGACCAAACTTCAGCTACGGGCCAATCGCTGACCATCCGAAAGAGACCGCCCACTAGGCAGCAGCCCTACTGCTTCGAGCGCCGTTTCAAAACGTCTTTCTTACCCTTCGCCTTCTTGGATCCGATTACGTCAGCCTGTGCCCGGTAGGCTCGGGCCATGGCATGCAACTCATCAGCGACATCGGCGTCGTGGGCGGACTCTGCAGCGCGCTCTGCCTTGTCGGCCTGCTTGCGAAGGGACTTAATCAACTTGGCCATAGGTCTATTCTAATGAGGTACATAACATAGATGACAAGTGCCCCGAGCGCGATCAAGACGACCAAGACTGCTATGGCGAGAACGGATTGCTAGCGCATGCTGCTTTCCTCCAGTTCCCAAAAGCGACGCGCCAGAGATTAATCCAGCACCGGCTCTTATGTGAAAACAATGTTCGTGTGGGTGCTCACTGGCACCCTTATCTTCTTCTCGATCGCGACACTTTTGGCCGGCACCGGATTGGGGGGTGACTCGGCGAGGACGAGAGCGTGCTGTTCGCTTTGCAAGTCGTTTCAATCCTCGCAGCGATTGCCGCCGCTGCAGGTCCTTTTCCGATGCAGAAGCCGTCAGCGGACTACGAGACTAGCTTCTTTTCAGGGTAAGCGTTCACGGTTTCAGCGAAACTGCTCTGATCGCCGACCACGGCGTCGCGCTCTATCAGTACATCTTGCTGGATGAGGCGCAGACCGCTCTTTCAAGCCGGGGGCGGCGACGCGAATTGCCTCGACTAAGGGGTTGATTCGCGGTCGTATGGCAGTAGCTTGATCTATTGGACTCGAATTTGCCGGGACGTGCGCAGACATGGGAAGCATGGTCTTACTCGATCTGATGGGCGGTGTGGCGCTGCTTCTGTGGGGCCTCCACATGGTGCACAGCGGCGTCCTGCGGGCATTCGGCCCTGACCTGCGGCTGTTGTTAGGCAAGGCGTTGGGCAACCGCTCTGCCGCCTTTGCGGCCGGCCTCGGCTTGACCGCCCTGCTCCAGAGTTCGACCGCGACCGCCCTGATCACGAGTTCGTTTGCGGCGGAGGGATTGGTTAGTCTTGTTCCGGCGCTGGCCATCATGCTCGGCGCCAATGTCGGCACGACCCTCATCGTGCAGGTGTTGTCGTTCAACGTCCAGGCCATCGCCCCGGTGCTGTTCGTCCTCGGGCTCGTCGCATTCCGCAGCGGGCCACGATCGCGGATCAAGGACCTCGGCCGCGTCTCGATCGGGCTCGGCTTGATGCTGCTTTCCCTGCATATCCTGCTCGATACACTGGCGCCGGCCGAGAATGCCCCTGGCGTGCGCGTCTTTCTCGGTGCCATCACTGGTGACCCAGTGCTTTGCATCCTGATCGGCGCCGCCGTCACTTGGCTGGTCCATTCCAGCGTCGCCAGCGTGCTGCTGGTGATGTCGCTGGCGTATTCCCAGTTCATCACGCCCTATGCGGCGTTCGCGCTGGTGCTTGGCGCCAATCTCGGTAGCGCGATCAATCCGCTGGTGGAGGGCGCCCGACGCGACGACCCCGCCAGCTATCGCCTGCCGGTCGGCAATTTGGTCAACCGTCTCGTCGGCATCCTGTTGGTGGCGCCGCTGCTGCGCCCGATCACCGAGCACCTCCACGCCTGGCAGCCCGATCTCGCCAAGGCAACTGCACTGTTCCACATCGCCTTCAATGTGGCGACCGCAATCCTTTTCATTGGCGTGCTCGACGGCATGGCAAGGTTGCTCAAGCGGCTGCTGCCGAAGCAGGTGCAGGCAGCTGACCCGTCACGCCCGCGCCACCTTGATGAAAGCGCCCTGGAGACGCCTTCGCTCGCGCTAGCTGACGCTGCACGCGAAGTGCTGCACATGGGCGATCAGGTCGAAATCATGCTGCGCAAGGTGATGGCGGCGATGATGAACAACGATCGCAGCCTCGTCGAACAGGTGTCGCAAATGGACAATAACATCGACAGCCTGAACGAGGCGATCAAGCTCTACGTCACCAAGCTGACCCGCGGCAGCCTCGACGAGCGCGAGGGCCAGCGCGCCATGGAAATCGTCGCCTTCGCGATCAATCTCGAGCATATCGGCGACATCATCGATAAGAATCTGAGCGAGTTGGCGACCAAGAAGATCAAGCGTCGCCTGCAATTCTCAACCGAAGGCGCCGAGGAATTGTCCGCCTTCCACAAGCGGACAATCGACTCACTGCGGCTCGCCTTCGGGGTATTTATGTCGGGTAATGCCGGTGAGGCGCGCAAGCTGCTCGCCGAGAAGACCGCACTGCGTACGGCCGAGCTCGCCGCCACTGAACGCCATCTTGAGCGGCTTCGCGAGGGACGCCCTGAAACCATCGAGACTACGTCGCTACATCTCGACGTGCTACGCGACCTCCGGCGTATCCACTCGCACATCTGCTCGGTCGCCTATCCCGTGTTGGACGCGGCCGGTGAGACAGCGAGCGACGAGCAAAGCACATCGGATGCCGACAGGGTTTCGGCGCCCGTTCACGGTCGGTCGTAAATGGACTGGAGCGATCGCTCCATGGCATGTACTCATTAAGCGGCTGGCCGACTGATGTTCGGTCACGCCCCCGCACGAGTACGATATCCAAAGCTAATGCACCAGCCCTTCGAGCGCGAGAGGAGAGCCTCAATTGCGCACGAAATACAGCGGCGTTCTCAGCGTCAGTTGGAAAGCTGGTTTCGGCACCCACATGATCTGGGCCGTGACGCCGAATAAACGATTGTCATTGTCGTCCATGCGGTCGAGATCCAGCCGCAGGATCGGCTGGGTGAAGGACGGGACGGGTGCGAGATTCAAAAACTGCGCACCACCGAACGACTGCACGCCGACGCGGCCGGTGAATTTCCAGTTGTCCGGCCATTGGTAGTAACCACCGACATAGCCGATAATGTTCGGATGGATTCTTGCGAATGCTTCGGCCACTTCGACCCGCGTGTCCTCCACGCCCGCCAACAATCCTCGTGTCTCATCCTTGTTGAGAGCATAGCTGAATTCGAGAATATTGTTGAACGTCGTCGTCCCGGTCGGACCGTTAGGGACCGACTGCGTGAAGGTGGACTGCCAGGTGACCGTTGGAATCGAGCCGCCCTTCTGACTGTAGACCTCGGCCTGGAAACCGACATTCCAACTGGTGACATCGAAGGGGGACCACCCCTGCATGCTGGCGTAGGTCGTAGTTCCGGAAACGCCCGCATACAACGACACCTTGTCGGTCACGTCCACCGTCAGCGGCAGATCGACTGCGATGGATTGACGGGACGGCAGAGGGATGCTGTTCGGCGCGGTGGCGAGAGCACGGTCGCTGGAGAGCGCATGCGCCTGCAGTGCGGTAAAAAGAGCCGAATTGCCAAACCCGACCGGCAAGGAGCCTTCGGGTACCGCTGCGTATGTCGTACGCATGTCGAGATAGATCGTCGGCGTCGTCGGACCTTTCGATCCTTCATCACCGTCCGAGTCACTGGAGGAAGGGTCTTTGCAAAATGCGGCGTTGGATGTGCCAAAGTCAATTGCGGCGCAAAAGAGCACCGTGATAATCAGATGAACGGTCTTCCCGCCGGCATTCCGGCGCTGCCCAGAAGTCCGCACGACGCCCCCCAGTGCGAAGCCAGCCGATTTGCGATGCTGTCGGACAACTATACCGGTTGCGCCCAGACGCCTCAACCTTCCCGATTTTTCAGCAACATATTTCAGCCCTCAAGGCGGATGATCTTGGACCCCGCCCAAGGGTAGTCGGATGGGGTTGATCCTCTGGGCGGTATCCGCGCCGCCCTATTTCATGTGTGCTACCTAGTCGGGTGGCAAATGGCAGCAGGAAAAGCAGATCATGACTGACGATCAGGTCAATCTCGTCGTTCGGCACCTTTGCGAGCAATTGCACGTGGTGCTCCGATTGAAGGGCAGCGAGGCACATCCACCAAACGCCAAGGACATTGTATACGATCCTGCCTCTGTAAGAACCGTATTGCTGACCGCCTTGCGTTCGGCGGGCATCACGATCCACCACGAGTCAGCCGGGGCGAGCGAAGAGCCGCCGTGGTCCTAGGCGCGGGTCAGATGCCCTGCGCCGATGTCTCAGGGTCATTTGCGTCGATATGGCCGCGCGTCGACCATGTCCGGTCTACCCCCCGACATGCAGACAGGTGCTGGGGTCGGCCGGTAAGGGCCACCAACGGGCGTCCTATCTTGCTGGACGCGGCACGATAACAACTTCTTCGGCGACAAAGATGACATTTCGGCTTGTCTCGGTAATAGCGGCTGAACGTGCGCTGTTTCCTTCGGGGATCTGAAAAACCTTTTCGGCAGCCTCCCTGGTGTCAAAAGAAACCGCCGCCACTCCGTCGAACGATTCGTTTTCGTTCAGCGGGAAATTGATTTCATAGGCGACGATACCGGGCCACTTCATCACGCGTGGAACGTGAACCTCAACCCACCATGTCTTGAATTGCTCAAACGTCATTCCATCCGGACGCTTCAGGATGCCGATAATCTTGTAAGTCATGGCGGGACTCCACAATGTTGGAACCAGCAGACCGGCACAAGCTACTATACGGTGGACGAGCTTGCGACACGACGTCCGCTTCAGGTCAAAAGCCGCGGTTGGGGATCGCTAACGCGAGGTTGGGAGTGACCTCAATCCCAACCCAGCCCTGGGCGACGAAGCTGCTCGGCTTCGGCCACTGGCGGAGGTTCGCCCCCGCAGCTAGACTTGCATGACTCGCGCCCCACGCATCTTGATCCGTGATCCGGCATGGTTGACCGTTTGACGCTTATCGCACCCGGATTGGCAAAGCTCTTGTCCTACAGTTTTGCCGAAGACTTTCGGCACGATCTGTTGGCAGGGGTCTCTGTTGCCGCGGTGGCCTTGCCGGTCGCGATCGCCTACGCGCAGCTGGCGGGCTTCAATCCTGTCGTAGGACTCTATTCGAGCATTCTTCCACTGGTCGCATACGCCATCTTCGGCACTTCGCGGCAAATGATGGTAAATCCCGATGCTGCGGTGTGCGCCATGGTCGCTGCTGCAGTAGCTCCGCTGGCGGGTGGAAATGGCGAACTGTACTGGTCGATGTCGGTCGCAGTTACGTTTCTAGCCGGCATATTGTGCATTGCCGCGAGTTTTTTCCGGCTCGGGGCACTGGCGGAATTTCTCTCCAAGCCAATCCTGGTCGGGCTTTTGAATGGGGTGGCAATTTCGATCTGCCTCGGGCAGATCGGCAAGCTCTTTGGCTTCTCCATTGAATCCGAAAGGATCATCCCGCAACTGCTCGAGATCTTCGCCAAGCTTCCGCAGACGCAGGTTCCGACGCTGATCGTGGGAGCGGCAAGCTTGTTCATATTGTTTGGGCTGGCGCGCTGGGCGCCGCGACTTCCGGCTGCTCCGCTCATATTGATAGCTGCGGGTGCGGCGGTCGCGCTGTTCGGATTGGACCGGTATGGAGTTGCAATTCTAGGGCCGGTCCCTGGTGGTGTCCCGCCGCTGCAATTGCCCAGATTTCCTCTGGAGGACGTACCATCTCTGCTTGGCAGTGCGGCGGGGTTGGCCCTTGTTCTGTTTTCGAGTGGTATGCTGACGGCGCGAAGCTTTGCGTCGAAGGGTGGATACGACATCGACGCAGATCGTGAATTGGCAGCCTTTGGCGCTGCGAACCTCGCCTCCGCCTTGTCTCAAGGATTCGCGGTGACTGGCGCTGACTCGCGCACGGCGGTAGCCGTTACTGCTGGCGGCCGCACCCAAGTGACGGGCTTGGTGGCGGCGGTCACGATCACCGCAGTGCTGTTGTTCTTGACGGGTCCCCTGCAATACCTGCCGATTGCTACTCTGGGAGCGATGCTGATTTTCGCTTCAATTTCGCTGTTCGACATTCAAACGCTACGAGAGATTTGGAGCATCGATCGTACGGAGGTCGGCCTGGCCGCGGCCACAACTCTGGGAGTCGTCGCACTGGGTGCCATCAATGGAATCCTCATCGCGGTTGCGTTGGCCCTGATGCGCTTTGTCAAATTGACTGCACGGCCCAGGGACGAAGTCTTGGGGACAGTCGTTGGGCTTCCCGGCCTTCATTCGATCGAACGACATCCGGACGCGAAGACGTTTCCGGGTCTCGTACTCTATCGCTTCGATGGCCCGCTCACTTTCTTCAATTCTGATTACTTCAAAACGAGGGCCTTGGCGGCAGCCGAGGCAGCAGGCCCCGAACTTCGGTGGTTTGTGATTGATGCAATTCCAGTCAGCCAGATTGATACAACTGGTCTGTATGCGCTTCGCGACTTGCGAGAGAGCCTGGAAGCGCGCGGAGCGTCCCTGATACTCGCTGGGCGCAAGGCCGAGTTCCTTGCATGGTTTCAGGAAGCCGGTCTCTACCGACCGGAACATGAAACATGGATCGTCCCTACGCTACGCCAAGCTCTGAAAGCCTATCTGCGGGCGGCACAACGCGTCGCGCCGCCCGAACGGGACGATCTGTGAACACCGAACATGAGTCATTTGCGCCGATATGGCGGCGCGTCGACCAAGTCCGGGTCTACCCTGATAGGCGACATGCAGGTGATGGAATCGGTCGGTAGGGGCTAACAGCAGACATCTTGGCTTCACTTATCCATCAGCGAGAGTAGTCTGCCGCGTCGGATGGCCTGCTTGAGGATGGTGAAAAGTTCGGGCAACCGTTTGACCAGGTCTTCAAGATGGTCGCGGGAGAACTCGACACAGGCAGGTAGAAAGCTGGCTTCGATATAACCACTAGGATGTCCCCAACAAACGTCAGCATCCACTAGGGATGGCGCTTTGTGCAGGTGCTTTAGCGACACCAATAGCGCCACGTTGTCAGGTAGATCGGGGCGGCTTTCCTTCAATAGGCATTCGATTCCAATAATGCGACCGTTCCAATCTGTTCGGCATCCTAAACTCTCTGCGACGGACCAAGGCAACGCTGATCTACCGCCGCACCGGGAATTTGCGAGCGGTACAGGTTTTGCTCAGCCACTCCAAGATCGAAAGCACGGTGCGCTATCTCGGCATCGAGGTGGACGATGCGCTCACGATTGCCGAGCAAGTCGATGTCTGACCTACAGGGCAGAGCAGACATGCTCTGCCCCTCGGCCATCAGCAGCTTCGGGCCAACAACGGCCTCATGGGCTACAATAAGAACCAGCTAGCGCGACCCCGTTCAGGCGACAGCGCTGACAAAATAGCAACGACGATCCCGGCGGCGATGAGGCCGTATTCAATGCGACACCGGGAGCTTTTGAATGAGCGCAAAAAGGAGGCCGCCTTCAGTCGATGGCCTGACTCATTTTGAAGTGAAGACCGAGTCGGCATCGCGGCCGCCGTCTGAGCCATTCAGCATTGTGCTGTTGAAACGGACGAGCGCGGCGGTTGCAATGGCCTCCTTTATTTGAGCATCGGTCGCGCCAGCGGCTTTTGCCGCTTTGGTGTGACCGTAAACGCAATATGCACAAGGAATTTGTGCTGCCACAGCGAGGCCAATGAGCTGCTTGGTTTTCCCGTCCAAAGCTCCCGTGGGATTCATTATGGCCCGCTGTTCGTCCCAATGCTGCTTCAGTGCCTGATCAGGAAGTGTCTGTTTCATCCATTCAGGGGCCTCCTGAGCGCTGACGCTTGGTTCAGTTGCCAAGGCCAACAACAGCGCTAGACCGACACTCGCCAGTATCGTTCTCATGACTGCTCTCCCTCTTGGTGGCACGGCCCGGCAGTGCGTGACACCGCCCGAGCAAGTAAGTTTCTAACTAGCAGTTTTGTCGGCCCAAAATCACGCTGCATTGCGGGATTTTAGACCGGTCAATGTGGGCTGCGGGTCAATCGCCCCAGTTTGGTGCGGTCTCAGTAAATGTCTGGTCCACACCTCAGAGCGGACAGAGGGGCGGTCGGGGTCATTGGTCGCGATGGCCCAACAGGCGATATCGGGCGACGATGATCGGCGTGCTACATTTAGGGAATGCGAGGTCGCGCGCCGTGCCGAGCAGCAAGCGCTATTGGTCCGGCGACGAGAAGCGTCGGACCAAGGAAGCCCCGGTAGGTTTCCGCCGGCTGCTGCAAGGGCGCGCGTCGATCAGCTGGAGGAGACCTTTCGCACGGGAGGGACCGTCCAGGTGTCGTTGAGGATGGACGGCGATTTCTCATTTGGCCAGTACATCCGCAACATCAGCACAAATTTGCCAGCGGGGGCTGGTAGCCAGTTACTCTCCTTGTCGGGACCAGGCGAGTCCTTCTGAACATAGAGGTCTACCGATCCGTCGGAGTTTGCCTTCAGGTTTTGGCGCGCGCTGATGGAGTACCTGTTGATCGGATTCTGTACGAAGAAATAGTCAGCATCGTACATCGTGAGCGACCAGAATCCAGCCACCGGGGGAAGCTGCCCCTTGGCAAAGCGCATCACGTACTTGTTCTTGCCCTCGTAGTCCCGGCCATCAGCATCCTTCAACGATGTCGGATAGACTGCGTCTTGGGTACGGTTTGCGCCAAGACCGATTGCCGTTACCAGCGCTCGATTGGGGTAGTCGGTGCCGTATATCCCAGTTTGGCTGTCGAAAGCCCAGCCATTCTTGTTGCGGATCGCTTTGCCGATCTTGAACTGGAGCATGATCCGGTTGAAGGCGAACTCTGGTATTCGCTTTGTGAAAGCGGCATCGAGCTTGCTGGAATCGAAATCCTTGCCGGGCTCAAGACCGATTTTGGCAAACTTTGCCAGCTCGGGCGCATCCGCCGCAGCGGGCGGATTTCGCTTCAGGAGTTGAGCTAGCAGCGTGAAATAGGCGACTGCATCCATCGCATTCACCTGTTCACGAACGGCTGTCTTCATGTCGATTGACGCATCGACTTTGCCCGGCGGGGGCGTATACGGCTTGCCGTAGGAGCTCAGCGGCACCAGCTTGCATTCGTCCTGCAATGCGTGGACTGCCGCGTAATCCTCGCGGGTCCCCGTGCAATAGATGCGCCCCAAAATCCAGACGATGCTGGTCGGCGATTTGTATTCCTTGATGCCAGCGGGCAATGTCCCTTTCCATCCCGGGCCTGTAATCGCGTAAGTTTGTGCCTTGTCGCCGGTGGTCCTTTTCCCTGGCACCTGAAACACGTTGGTCCAGCCGTCCAGCATTGGAAAGAGGAAGTAGCGATCCTTCATATCCGGGATACTGATCACCCAAGGCTCGTCGCCGACGTCGATAAAGGCCGTTGTATACAGAGTGTCCGCGTTGGGCGCAGTCACATCGCGGAAGCTCGCATCTGGATACTCACGTAGTTTGATAAATTGGCCCATGGGGCCGTGTGTACCGACGGGCGAAGCCACGTTAGTGATGATGCGGCGCGTCATCTCCATCGTCACCAGCGGGTACCCATAGACATAGGCATCGGTCGCGAGCCAAAAATCTTCGCCAGCCTCCACTCCCCTCAACAGGGGTCCTTCAAATTCAGCGCGGGCGGACCGGGCAAGGGCGAGAGTTGAGCCGGCACCTAACAAGGCTGCGAAAACGTCACGGCGATTAACGGTCATTAGATACTGCTCCCAGAAAACACGCGATGCAGTACCGTGCCGTCGCAATTCCCGACGGCGTTGATTCAAATCAAGGCCGTCCAGGTTCGTCGGCTGAGGGGCACAACCGGTAAAGCTCAGGGCAGCACAAGATTACCGCTTCGCCTGCAAGACCCGACATCTTGCACGTTATGAGTACTTGCTCTTGCTAAACTAGCGGCGCGCGTCGGACGGCGAAGGCGCAGGTTGGCGGACGATGCCGCTCACGAAGTCGCTTTGAAAACGAGAACCCCGAAAAAGAAACTCCACGCCACACCTCCCCCCCCCTCGGAAGCTGGCAATCACTCTCACAAGGGTGAAGGGTCAAGAGAGTCCGCGGATCGCACCGTGATCACTGCTTCGCGGGCTTCCGTTCGATCGGGTGGATGTCGATCGCGCGCAGGCGGCCGATCCGCAGCACGTCCATCGACAAGGACTTGTCGATCCGGTCGCGATCGAGCGCGCGGATCAGATCGTCGACGCCGTGGACCTCGATGCCGTCGAGCCTGATCACGACATCGCCGGGCAGCAGCCCTGCCCGCGCCGCCGGGCTGTCCGGCTCGATCTGCGCAAGCAGTGCGCCCATCCGGTTCTCGACCCCGGCGAGCACCGCGTGCCGCCGCGGGATAGGCGCGGTCTGGCCGGCAACGCCGATATAGGCGCGGCGGACGTAGCCGTGGCGGATGATCTCCGACAGCACGAACTGCGCAGTGTTGCTGGCGACCGCAAAGCAGATGCCCTGCGCGCCGTTGATGATCGCGGTATTGATCCCGATCACCTCAGACGTCGACGACACCAGCGGTCCGCCGGAATTGCCGGGATTAAGCGCCGCATCGGTCTGGATGACGTCCTCGATGGTCCGCCCGCTCACCGAGCGAATTGAGCGGCCCAGCGCCGACACCACGCCGGCCGTGACCGTCGATTCGAAGCCGAGCGGATTGCCGATCGCGACCACGAGCTGGCCGCGCCGCAAGGTCTTGGAATTGCCGAGCGAGGCATAAGGCAGATCGCGCGCGCCATCGGCGCGCAGCAGCGCGAGATCGGTGTCGGGATCGACGCCGAGCACATGCGCATCGGTGACGAAGCCTTCGGTGTCGCGCAGCCGGATCTCCTTCGACGATCCGACCACGTGGCTGTTGGTCAGCACAAACCCGTCGGGAGAGATCACAATGCCCGAGCCGAGCCCGCCGCGGTCGCGCGGGTTGCGCACCTTCGGCCCGGTTTCGACGCGGACGACGGCCGGGCCGACGCGTTCGGTGACGTCGATCACGGCATTGGAATAGGCATCCAGCAAGACCCGGTCGTCGACGCGGGCACCGACAGCCGTCCGCGATGACGGCCCGTCACCGGCGGTATTTGAGGTACAATCCAGCATGGCGAGATTCCTTTGGTCTCCACAGATGGTGACCGGCTCCCGCCGCCGCAAGTGGTTATGCCCGCCCGCTACGGCGCCCGCCGCAGCGTGCCGCCGCGCGCCCTGACCGGATCGAGCAGCGACCAGTCGCCGTCCGGCAATACATGGCCCTTCGGGAACGGCGCGCGGAGGTCGAGCCCGAGCGAGCGCAGCACGCGATCGTCGCGGTAGTAGCATTGCAGCACAACGCGGACGAGGGTCGTCGCCGCAGCGCCGCCATTGGCGCGAAACTCCCTGGCCACCGCATCGCGTTTTGCGTCGTCGAGCTCGGCGAGCGGACGTCCAGCGAGATCAGCCAGATGATCGAGCGCCTTCGCGACCAAAGCGGTGTCGCGACCGAGCGTCCTCAGCATGTCGGCCTGGATCGCGGGATCGTCAGCGCCGGGCACCCTGTACTCGTCGCTTTCGGGAATGATCATCGCGGCGACGGTGCGGAGATCGTTGCGCTGGGTAGCGGTCAGTTCATTCATGGCGGTCTCAGTCGAACAAATTGGCGAGGCGCTGCTTCATCTGGTCGGCGATGTAGAGCGCGAGGGCCTGGATGGTGGAGGTCGGGTTGACGCCGCCCGAGGTCACGAAGATGCTGCCGTCGACGATGAAGAGGTTCTTCACGTCGTGCGAACGGCCCCATTCGTTGACCACCGAGCGCTGTGGATCGGTGCCCATCCGCGCGGTGCCGAGCAGATGCCAACCGCCCCAGGGGATCGGCGCGTTGATGCAGATATCGGTCGCCCCTGCAACTTCGAGCACCTCGCGGCCGCGCGCCAGCGCATGATCCATCATCTTCCGGCTGTTGACGCTGATCTTGTAGTCGATCTTCGGCGCGGGAATGCCGTGGCTGTCTTTCAGCACGGGATCGAGGGTCACGCGGTTGTGCTCCTCGGGGAGATCCTCGCAGATCGCGGAGAAACCGATCCGGTGACCGTTGAGCTTGCGAAACGCGCGGTGATGATCCGCGCCCCACGGCAGGATGCCCTTCTGCTCGGCCGTGACGGCTTCGAACACCGGCCCGGCGCCACGCACGAACTGGACGCCGTAGCCGCGCACAAAGCCGCGCGAGAGGTCGGTGTCATACCACTCCTTGCTCCACAGGCAGGTCGGCGGCGCGCGGTTGGAGTCGGTCGGCTCCTTCACATAGCCGTAGATCTGCGCGTAGGGGTGGAACATCAGGTTCTTGCCGACCAGGCCGGATGAATTGGCGAGCCCGCTCGGGAATTTACCCGACACCGAGTTGAGCAGCAGCCGCGGCGTGCCGACGCCGTTGCAGGCGATGATGACGACCTCGGCCGGCTGGAACTGCTCGATGCCGTCCTTGTCGTAATAGACGACGCCGGAGGCCATCCCGTGCTCGTTGGTCAGGATCTCACGCACCCGGCAATGCGTCTTGAGCTCGACGCCGGCGCGGATCGCGTGCGGCCAGTAGGTGATGTCGGTCGATGATTTCGCGCCCTGCGCGCAGGCCGGCGTGCAATGCCCGAGATTGATGCAGCGCGCCCTGCCCTCGTAGTCCATCGTCGCGACCGTGGTGTCCGACGGCCACCAGTGCCAGCCGAGCTTGTTCATCGCCTTCGCCACGATCGGGCTGGACAGCCCGAGCGGCTGCGGCGGCATCGGCGGATGCGTCAGCGGCGACAACGGATCGCCCGACAGGCCCGACGTACCCATCATGCGGTCGTTCTCCTCGAAGAACGGCGTCAGCGCGTCGTAATCGATCGGCCAGTCGTCGGCGACGCCGTCGAGCGTCTTCACCTTGAAGTCGGAGGGATGCAGCCGCGGCCAATGCGCGGTGTACATCACGGTCGAACCGCCGACGGCGTTGAAATTGACCACCTTGATCGGCGAGTTGTCGTCGTTGATCGGATAGTCCTCGGGCCGGCCGCGGATGTTCGGGCTCGACGACCACTCGCCGAAGAACTTGGCTTCCCAGTCGCGGCCGGTGCTCGGATATTCAGCCGGATTCATCCAGCCGCCCTGATCGAGGCAGAGGATATGCATCCTGGTGTCGGCGAGGCTCCAGGCCACCGCGGCCCCGGAGGCACCGGCACCGATGATCAGGACGTCAACGGGATCGTTCATTCGGTTTCCTTGTTTTTCTTGATTGTCCCGTCATTCCGGAGCGACGCGAAGCATCGAACCCGGAATCTCGCGATTCCGGGTCAGACGCTTCGCGCCTGTCCGGAATGACGACAACGGCTGGCTCAATTCACGATTCTCACCGGCAAGCTTCGTATACCGCGGATGAAATTGGAATAGAGCCTTTGTGGTGGGCCCATGATCTCAAAGCGCAGGTCGCGGTTCAGGACTTCTTCCCAAAGGATGCGCAATTGCTGCTCGGCGAGGCGATCGCCGACGCAGCGATGGATGCCGGCGCCGAAGGCGAGATGCTGGCGCGGCTTGGCGCGGTCGATGATGAATTCGTCGGCACGCTCGATCTTGTCCTCGTCGCGATTGCCGGAGATGTACCACATCACGACCTTGTCGCCCTTCCTGATCCGGCGGCCGGCGAGCTCGACATCATTGCGTGCGGTGCGCCGCATGTGCAGCACCGGCGTGTGGTAGCGGATGATCTCACAGACCAGGCTCGGGATCAGCTCGCGCCGCGCGCGCACCAGCTCGAACTGCGAGGGGTTGTCGCACAGCGCCAGCAGCCCCGCCGACATGGAGTTGCGCGTGGTATCGTTGCCGCCGACGATCAGCAAGCCGATCGTGCCGATGAACTCGCGCGGCTCCAGATTTCGCGTCGCCGGCGAATGCGCCAGCATCGAAATCAGGTCAAAGGTCGGCGGCGCATCGATCCTCGCATCCCACAGCTTGCGGAAACTTTCGCCCATCTTCATCAGTTCGGCCGTGCGCTCGGCCTCCGAATGCACGACCGCGTCGGGCGACTCGACATTGGCGATCGCAACATCCGACCACCACGTCAGCTTCGCGCGATCCTCCCACGGAAAGTCGAACAGCGTCGCCAGCATCATGTTGGTGAGATCGACCGAGACCCGTTCGGCCCAGTCGAAGGTCTCGTTGCGCGGCAACGCGTCGAGCACATCAGCGGTGCGCTTGCGGATCAGCGCCTCGAAATTGGCGAGGTGCGAGGGCGCTACGATCGGAGCCACCGTACGGCGCTGCGCGGTATGCCCCGGCGGATCCATGCGGATGAAGCTCGGCCGCTCCTGCCCCTTGGGCTGATCGGCCACCTGGATACCGCCCAGTTCGGACGCGGAGGAAAAGTTCTGGTGATCCAGCTCGACCGCGAAGATGTCGTCGTAGCGCGTTACCGACCAGTACGGGCCGTAAGACGATGCCTCGCAATAATGCACGGGATCGTCGCGGCGCAGCTCTGCGAAAAGCGGACGCCATATATCGTCCTGGTACAGCCTGGGATCGCTGACGTCTGTTGACGTTGCCTTGCGCTGCGCCTCTCCCATCGCCTCACTCCCGCATGGTCCGTCGCCGCTTGCCGGGCGATCGTGTTGTGGCGGCGACGATAGGGTGAAATCGGAGGCTGAGTAAAGGCACGGAACCGGGTTCATGGCCCGGGCGACAGCACGAGATTGACGCCGCGGACCTCGTCCTTGTCAGGCGCACGCGGCGGTTTGCCCGGCTCGACCAGTTGCAATTGCAGGTGCAGGTGCTGGTCAACCAAAGCCGTCGGCGGAACCGCGATGGTCACGGTGCTGCCCTTGTCCCGGCCCGGGAGCGCGTAGGGCACGATCGCACCCAGCGCCTGGCCCTGCGCAGTCATGGCGACGACCTTGGCGCCCGGCGGCAGCGGCCCCGTCACGATCTGAAGCTCGATCGTCTCGCCATTGGAAGGCTGGCGCGAGGCCGACAGATCGAACGATTTTGCCTGCTGTGCGAGAGACATGCTGGTCCAGCACCCGTTCAAGCCTGCAAGCAACAACGCGGTGGACAGAATACGCTTCATCGCAGCTCAGTCTGTCCTCACCTTGATGCCGCTGACAAGAGGCGCGGTCGGCGCCGCACCTGCGGCCAGCGCCGGCCGCACCGAATTGCCGATCGGCACCACGCGGATATCGAGCGACACCTCTCCCGTCGTCCCCGCGGCGGGAAGATTGTTTGGCAACGGCACTGTGAAGGTCACCGGCCCGTGATGCGGATGGCCGAAAATCGTGATCGCGCCCGCCGCGAGCGGAGCCACGCCAGGGGTCGGCGACACCAGCACGCGGAAACGGCGGCCCAGGTCCTCGTGGGTCAGATTGAGGGTGATCTCCGCGACGCGCGGCCCGGCATCAGCGCGGGCAGCCTGCAACGCGGAGGCCGGCACGCGTACGGTGCCGCCCGCGGCCCTGGACGACCCGACCCGTTCCGACAGCACGGCGCCGCTGAACACCTGCGGGTTGCTCGCGATCACCGGCCCCGCCGCAGGGACCTGGTCCTCGCCAGATCCCGGCGAGTAGTCGTAACCAAACACGCTCGGCAGGGCGTAGCTGCCGGCATTGGTCTGCGTCACCGGCTGGCTCTGCGCGTTGGAGAAGAAGCGGAACTGCTCGTTCGACCAGGCGTCGAGATCCGGACCTTGCGGCAGGGTCGGACGCCCGAGCGCGGTCTGCCGGCGGGTCCAGACGTCCCAGAGCCGGTCGAGATTGCCGTGGTGCAGAAAGAAGATCGGATCAACAGGCGAATAGAATTGCACCATGAACGCGCCGCCGCCACCGCCCATCGCACCGTGGACGTTGTCATGCGGTTGGCTCTCCAGGATGCCCTTGGTACTGCCGGCGCTGTGATTGGGCGCCTTGGCACTGGCGAAGCCGGCGGGATCGTTGGGTCCGCCGTCACCCGCGAACTGCGTCGTGCGCAGCGAGCTTCGAATGGTCGGCAGCGACACCGCGACCCTGGTGTCGGAGTCGAGGTCCGGATTGGTCGCCGTCAACCCGCGTGCGCTGGGCTGGTCGAAGAATACCTGCGGCAGCAGGTTCATGAAATCATCAGCGGTCGCAATCCCGCGATCGTTGAGCACGCCGAGCTGATCCTGTGAGAACGACGCATACAGCGTCGTGACGACGGGCCGGAACTGGGCGCTGAACTCGTCGAAGGTCGGGATGAAGCCGCTGTTGTTGGGATCGAGCACGCCGTCGAACATCGCCTGCGGCACGCTCGGCGTCTTGGTCCAGTCCCAATAGGGCAGCGCAAAGTCGGGATCGCCGCTGAGATCGCGCAACGTCGTCTCGAGCCAGCCGAGATAGGCGCGGTGCCAGACCAAGAACCACCAATTGCCGTGCGGGCAATCGAACAGATGCACCATCGCGTTGCGATACCAGTTGCGCGGATCGGTCGGCGGCAGAGCCAGCATCTTGCTGATGCCCGTCTTGTAGCTGGCGAGCACCCGCGGCGGCATTGCCGGATCGGTGATCTCCCAGCGCCGGAACTGCGCGCCCTGCGCACGCGCGCCGGACGGCAGCATGGCGGTTGCGGCGAGTGCGGCGCCTGCGCCCAACAGGCGGCGGCGCGTGAGCGATGAGACGTCGGCCTGCATCATGGCTTGCTCCTGTTGCAATCACACAAACATCACGCGTCGGCGCTTCGTTTCATGAAGCGCGTCCAATCCATTTGCCCCCACTGCGAAATCTGACATCCTGCTGGCTCCGGCGACGATGCCGCCTCTCCAATGCGCCGGTGCGGAAAACGAAGCAAAAATATCACAAGTTGATAATGTCGATACAATACACCTTGGCGGGAAGCGCGGCAAGCAAACGGCGGAAGCGACATTTGCGCGCGGGGCGGCCGGTAGCGCGCTTCATTGCCTGGAATGCCACCGATCCGTCCCGCTCCCTGCAAATCGCGATACCAGCTCCGCTTTCCGATGTTTGTAGACAGCAGCGAGACCGATTAGCCTTGGCGTCAATCAACACGTTCGGGAGCAACACCAGGTGGCCGCGACGCGCCAGCATCACACTTCGCCGGAGACGGCCGCACTCGACTATGACGTCATTATCATCGGCGCCGGCCTGTCCGGCATGTACCAGCTCCACCGGCTGCGCGAGATTGGCCTCAAGGCGCGGATATTCGAGACCGGCACGGATGTCGGCGGCACCTGGTACTGGAACCGCTATCCCGGCGCGCGCTTCGATTCGGAGAGCTATTCCTACGGCTATTCGTTCTCGAAGGAGTTGCTGCAGGAATGGGAGTGGTCCGAGCATTTCGCCGGCCAGCCGGAAACCTTGCGCTACTGCAACTACGTCGCCGACAAGTTCGACCTGCGCCGCGACATCCAGTTCGAGAGCCGCGTCACGGCGGCAATCTATCAAGGCGATACGCGAAGCTGGGAGATCACGCTTGCGAGCGGCGCGCGCTCGACCTGCCGCTTCCTGGTCACCGCGGTCGGTCCGCTGTCGACGCCGACGCTGCCGCGCATCGAGGGACGCGACGATTTCGCGGGCCAGTCCTTCCACACCGCGCGCTGGCCGAAAGAAAAGGTCCATTTCGCCGGCAAGCGCGTCGCCGTGATCGGCACCGGGGCGACCGGCATCCAGACCATCCAGACCATCGCTTGCGAGGTCGGACACCTCACCGTGTTCCAGCGTACCGCCAACTGGGCCGCGCCGCTGCACAACGGCAAGATCGATGCCGAGACGCAACGGCGGATCAAGGCCGGCTATGGCGAGATCTTCGCGCGCTGCAAGGAAACCTTCGCCTGCTTCGTCCATACGCCCGATCCGCGCGGCGCGTTCGAGGTCTCGGACGCGGAGCGCGAGGCGTTCTATGAGAAGCTCTATGGCGAGCGCGGCTTCGGCATCTGGCAGGGCAATTTCAGAGACATCCTGATCGACCGCAAGGCAAACGCGACGATCAGCGATTTCGTCGCACGCAAGATCCGCGAGCGCGTGAAGGATCCTGATGTCGCCGAGAAGCTGATCCCGAAAAACCACGGTTTCGGCACGCGGCGGTTGCCGCTCGAAACCTTCTATTACGAGGTCTACAACCGCGACAATGTGGAGTTGGTTGACCTCGTGGCGACGCCGATCGAGCGGATCACGCGTGATGGCATCAGGACCAGCGAGAAGGACTACGCCTTCGACATCATCATCTATGCGACGGGTTTCGACGCCATCACCGGCAGCTTCGACAAGATCGATGTCCGTGGCGCGAATGGCGCGCGACTAAGGGACAAGTGGCAACATGGCCCCGAGACCTATCTCGGGCTGATGGTCGACGGCTTCCCCAACATGATGATGCTGATGGGCCCGCACACCGCGCTCGGCAACATCCCGCGCAGCATCGAATACAGCGTCGACTGGGTCACCGGCCTGATCCGCTTCGCGATCGACAATGAGCTGACCTTCCTCGACGCGACGCCCGAAGGCACCGCGGGATGGACCGATCATGTAAAGGCGCTGGGCGTCGGCCTGCTCTCCAACGAGGTCGATTCCTGGATGACCGGCATCAACCGCAACGTCGAGGGCAAGCAGACGCGAATCGTCGCCCGCTACAGCGGCAGCGCCCCCGCCTACCGCGAACGCTGCGATGCAGTGGCGGCGAGGGGATATGATGAGTTGCGGATGGAGTAGTTTGCGCCATTCGCGCGGGCCGCGTGCATCGCCCTCCGTAGTCGCCCCGGCTTTCGGACGACAGTGAACGTGTTTCGCGGCCCGTGAATCATACGATGGGCCAGATCAATGATCACCCTGTAAGGGACGCACCGGGGGAAGGGTTCCCTCTCCCCTTGCGGGAGAGGGCTAGGGAGAGGCGTGCCACACGGCCTGAGCTCTCCGTATGCGCTGCGACGATAAACGATGGAAGATTGCAAGAGCGGTGCGCTCGTCAGACAGCTGAGCCCCGGGCCACCCCTCTCCCGAGAGGGAGCCCGAGGAGGCGCTCACCTCACATGCGATGGGGGAACGCTTCGCTGCATCCTCATCGCCCTCACCACGCATCGATGCAAGGCCGCTTGCGGTGTTTCCGCGGCTCCGGCTTGGGCACCGAGCGCAGGCCGGCCATGATCCAGTCGCGCGTTGCGGCGGGATCGATCACCTCGTCGATCTCGAGCACGGAGGCGATCGAAACCGCCTTGCCGTTGGCGTAGAGCTCGGCGACCTTGGTCTGGAAGTATTTCTCGCGCTCGAAGGGGTCCTCGATCGCTTCCATCTCCTTGCGGAAGCCGAGCCGGACATAGCCCTCCAGCCCCATGCCGCCGAACTCGCCGGTCGGCCACGCCACGGTGAAGAACGAGGCGTGGAAGCCGCCACCGATCATCGATTGCGCACCGAGCCCATAACCCTTGCGCAGCACGATCCCGAACAGCGGCACCGTAAGGCTCGCACCGGTGACGAACATCCGCGCGACGTGGCGCACGATCGCGGTCTTCTCTGCCTCGGGGCCGACCATGAAGCCCGGCGTATCGCACAGCGAGACGAGCGGGATATCGAAGGCGTCGCAGAGCTGCATGAAGCGCGCCGCCTTGTCGCCGGCCGCAGCATCGATCGCACCGCCGAGATGCTTCGGATTGTTGGCGATCAGGCCGAACGGCTTGCCCTCGATGCGGATGAAGGCGGTGATCATGCCTACGCCGAAATCGCGGCGGATCTCCAGCACCGAGCCTTTGTCGGCGATCAGATCGATGACATTTCTGATATCATAGACCCTGAGGCGATTTTCCGGAATGGCCCGTCGCAGCAGCCGCTGGTCCGGCGCGGCCCAGTGCGTCACCGCGCCCTGGAAATACGACAGATATTTCTTCGCCGCCGTCGTCGCCTCGGCCTCGTCCTCGACCAGGATGTCGATCACGCCGTTCGGCGCCTGGAACGTGACGGGGCCGACCTCGGCCGGATGATAGACGCCGAGCCCGCCGCCCTCGATCATCGCGGGGCCGCCCATGCCGATCGAGGCATTCCTTGTGGCGATGATGACGTCGCAGACGCCGAGCATCGCGGCGTTGCCGGCGAAGCAATAGCCGGAGACGATGCCGATGACGGGCACGAGGCCGGAGAGCTTTGCGAACTGCACGAACGACGGGCCGTCGAGCCCGGTCATGCCGAGCCGGTCGGTATCGCCGGGACGGCCGCCGCCGCCCTCGGCATAAAACACCAGCGGCATGCGCCACTGCTCGGCGAGGCCGAGCATGCGGTCGATCTTCTTGTGATTCATGTGGCCCTGCGTGCCCGCAAGCACCGTGTAGTCGTAAGAGATCACCATGCAGCGCGCGCCTTCGGGGCCGAAGTCTTTCGCGTTGACAGTGGCGACGCCTGCGATCAGGCCGTCGGCCGGCGTGTTCCTGATGAGGTCCTCGACCTTGCGGCGGCGGCGCTGTGCCGCGATCGCGAGCGAGCCGTATTCGACGAAGGAGCCTTCGTCGACGAGATGGGCGACATTCTCGCGTGCGGTGCGCTGATTGGTCTTGCGCCGCCGCTCGACCGAGGCTGGGCGATTCTCGTCCAGCGTGATCGCCTTGCGCGCGATCAGTTCGGCCAGGTCAGGACGGATGTGATCGAGATCGATCGCGGCCTCCTGCTCCGCGGTGTGGCCATCGACCTCGGCGGGCTCGATGAACAGGATCGGCTCGCCATGCATCAAGGTGACGCCGGGACCACCCGCGATCCTGGTCACCCGCCCGCCATGCGGCGCGTTGACGAGATGCTCCATCTTCATCGATTCCAGCACCGCGATCTGCTGGCCGGGACGAACAAGATCGCCCTCGGCAACCTCGATCGCGACGACCGTGCCTTGCAGCGGCGCCGGCACCGGGAGCGATCCTTCGGGCGCAGCCTCGGCAGGCGCCGTTTTGACGACGGCCGTCTCCTTCACCTCGACCAGCGGCTCGGCATGGCTTTTGGCGGAGGCGACCAGCGCCGCGACATGGCTATCGATGAATCCGGTGCTGATGTGGTTCCTGATGAACTCCCGATGCGCCAGCACGGCGGCGAGGAACGGGATGTTGGTGGCGACGCCGCCGATCCGGAATTCGCGCAAGGACCGCGCAGCCTTGTGCACCACGTCGGACCATTTTTGGCTCGGCGAATGCACGATGACCTTTGCCAGCAGCGAGTCGAAGGCCGCGCTGGTCCGGTAGCCGGAATAGCCGAACGTGTCGACACGGACGCCCGGGCCGGACGGCAGGTCGAACACGCTGAGCGTGCCGCCGGTCGGCTTGGTACCGCCCTTTTCGTCCATCACCTCCATGTTGACGCGGAGTTGCATCGCATAGCCACGTGGCGACGGGATCGCCGCCTGCGCGAGGCCGAGCGAGGCCAGGCTCGCGCCGGCGGCCACCGCGAGTTGCGCGCGCACCAGATCGACGCCGAGAACCTGTTCCGTCACGGTGTGCTCGACCTGCAGCCGCGGATTGGCCTCGATGAAGGCGAACGCACCGCCTCCGTCCTTCGCTTCGTCATCGACAAGGAATTCGAAGGTGCCGAGATTGTCGTAGCGCGCGGCTGACGCGAGCTGCTTCGCCGCCTCGATGATCTCGGCGCGAAGCGGATCGCCCAGCGACGGGCTTGGCGCGACCTCGATAAGCTTCTGGTTGCGACGCTGGATGGTGCATTCACGTTCCCAGAGATGGCTGATCGCACCATGGCGGTCGCCGATGATCTGCACCTCGATATGCCGCGCCTTCCTGATCAGCCGTTCGACATAGACACTGTCGATGCCAAACGCGGCCTTCGCCTCGGACTGGCAGCGCGCATAGGCCTCGTCCAGTTTCGCGGGATCGTCGACCACGCGCATGCCGCGCCCGCCGCCGCCGGCGATCGCTTTGATCATCACGGCCGCATTCCTGCCGAGCGAGGCGAAGAAGCCCCTTGCGTCCTCGAGCGTGGTCGCGCCGGAGGTGCCGGGAATGATCGGCACACCGCATTTTTTCGCAAGCGCCTTCGCCTCGGCCTTGTCGCCGAAAAGGTCGAGCGCCCTCGGCGACGGGCCGACGAAGGTGATCCTCTCCTCGGCGCAGCGCCGCGCCAGCGTCGCATTTTCGCTGAGGAAACCATAGCCAGGATGCAGCGCGTCGCAGCCTGCGGCCTTCGCGGCGGCCACTATCGCCTCGATATCCAGATAGGCGCGCGCGCCATGGCCCGGGATCTCGTGCGCTTCGTCGGCGGCACGGACATGCAGCGATGCGACGTCATCGGCGGGATAGATCGCGACCGTGGCGATGCCGCTCTCACCAGCAGCCCGCGCAATACGGATGGCGATTTCGCCACGATTGGCGATCAGCAATTTCTTGAAGGACATGGATGGTTCCGTGAGTTGCTTACCTCGCCCCGCCTGCGGGGGAAGGTGACAAAAAGGCGGCTGCGCTGCATCAGCCCGCCGCCCGCTTCTTTTCTTTCACCAGCTGCTCCTCCATCAGCATCTCGGTGCCGATGATGCCCTCGTGGGTGAGTTCCTCGAGCTCGGCATCGGAAAGGCCCAGCAAGCCGCCGAGAATCTCGCGATTGTGCTCGCCGAGCGTCGGCGGCACGGAGCTGATTGCGAACGGCTCGGCCGCCTCGCGGAACGGCATCGACGGTTGCGGATGTTTGCCGATGAAGGCGCGATCGACCTGCTGGATGAAGCCGCGGGACTGCAGCTGCGGATCGTGCAGGAGATCGATCGGCAGCCGCGCGACGCCGGAGGCGACACCGGCAGCTTGCAGCGCGGTCATCGCCGCATCCGGATCGCGCGCGTAGGTCCAGGCCGTGATCGCGGCCTCGATCTCGGCCTCGATCGCGCGGCGGCCCGCGGCCGTCTTCAGTGTCGCGTCGATAACCCAGTCCTCGCGGCCGAGCAGCCGCGCAAGCCGCGGCCACATCGCATCATCAGACACTGCGACCACGATCCAGCTGTCTTCGCCGGCGCAGCGGAAGCAGCCATGCGGCACGAAATCCGGATGGCGGTTGCCGTATCTGGCCGGCGGCCGGCCGTCGATCGAATGCGCCACGATCCAGGGCGCGGCGAACGGCATCATGCATTCGATCTGCGCGAGATCGATGAACTGGCCCTGCCCCGTGACCTTGGCGTGGATCAGCGCGGTCAGCACCGCGGCGCAGCCGTTGAGGCCGCCGACGGCGTCGCCGAATGCCGTGTGGCTCATCACCGGCGGCCCGCCCGCGTCGCCGACCACGCTCGGCAAACCGGAGCCCTGTTCCAGGGTCGAGCCATAGGCGCGGCAATCGCGATACACGCTGCCGGCGCCGAACGCCGACATCGACATCATCACGATCCCTGGATTGAGCTCGCTGAGCACATCGTAGCCGAGGCCTAGCTTCGGCAACACCTCGACGGAATAATTGTCGACCACGAGGTCCGCATCGGCGAGCAGCCGCTTCGCGAGTGCGAGCCCTTTCGGCCGGGTCAGATCGAGCGTGATGCCGCGCTTGTTCCGGTTCATGATGCAGTAGCGAACCGACTTCTCGTACATCTGCTCCAGCACATAGGCCGGGCGGCGGTCGACGCCGCGCCACCAGTCCGGATACTGGATCGCCTCGATCTTGATGACGTCGGCACCGAGATCGGCGAGCGTGCGGGTGCAGATCGGGCCGGCCCAGCCCATCGAGAAATCGATGACCCGGATGCCTTCCAACGGCAGCCGAGCGGCCGCGACGGGCTTCGGCGCCGGCGCGCGCGCCACGGTCTCGCGCCTCGTCTGCCGTTCGCCGATATCAGGCACCCTGCCGCCACGGAGCGGCGGCGTTCCCGTCAAACGCTGCATCGAGCCGGCGGAAAAGCCGGTCTCGCCGCCGACCGAAACAGGCACGATGGCGCCGCGGGCGCGCTTCTCCTCATCGGCCACGAGATCGGAGATCTCGGGCATCGGCACGATCGGGATCTTGCGCCTGAGGCCCTCGGCGAACCATTCCTGCGCGGTGCGCTGCCTCAGCTTCGGCAGGATCCTGCTTTCGATGTCTGCGACACGCTGCAGCCTGTCGACGCCCATGACCAGCGTCGGATCGTCGCGCAGGTCGGGAAGCCCCAGCATCTCGCAGAACGAGCGCCACTGCGCCGGTGTCACCGTGGTGACGCCGAGCCAGCCTTGTTTGGTCTCGTAGATGCCGACCGGAAAGGTCGGCCAGAAGCGGTTGACGCCGATCCGGCGCATGATGTCGCCGCGCGAGAACGCCTCGAACATGATGTATTCGGTGACGGCGATGCTGGCCTCGAACAGGCTCAGATGGCTCGCGCGCCCGCATCCGTCCTGCATCCGGCCCAGCACCGACGATGACGCAGCGATGAAACCCCAGAGCCCGCCCAAGATGCCGGTCTGGAAATCCGGCGCGTGCATCGGCGGCCCCTGTTCCGGCCCGACCAGTTTGATCAGCCCGGTCAGCGCGCGGATGGTCGAGTCGGTCGCGGCGAAGTCAGCGTAGGGACCGCGGTCGCCGAACCACGACAGATCAAGATGGACCAGGCCGGGATGTTGCCGCCTGATCGCGGCCAGATCAACATCGGGACAGTCGGCCGCATCGAGGCCGCGGCCGTCGAGCAGAATGTCGCAAGCCTCGATCAGTTCGCTCAGCCGCGACGCCGCGTTCGGGTCGCTCCGATCGAGCACGATGCTCGATTTGTTGAAATTGAGAAACGCAAACCACGCGCTCTGCCCGCCATGTGTCAGCGGAGCGGCGCGACGCAGCGGGTCGCCCTGCTTCGGCTCGATCTTCTGCACGTCGGCACCGAAATCGGCGAACAGCCGTGCGCAATAGGCGGTCGCAGCCGCACTTCCGATCTCGACTATCCGCAGATGCGACAATGCGCCCATCAGGCTTCCTCGCGAGCATTGCACCAGCGATCGATGATCACTGATTGAGTTTCTTGTTGCCTGAACTTGAAGCCGCCGGGCGGCGACGATGCAAGTGGAATTTTCTTCCGCTTGACGGAATTCGCGAGACGGTATTTGGACTTGCGCTGACTTCACATTACCCCTCTCCTGCACGCAATCGGGTGCTGCCCGGCACCTGCCGGTCCGTTAGACTGCAGCATCTCGAAGCCAGTACATGCGATGTCCGCCAAACCTGCCTTCGACCTGGTCTTCCGCAACGCCGTGACCCGCGCCCCGGCCGGTGCGGTCGATATCGGCATCGCCAACGGCACGATCGCCGCGATTGCGCCGCATCTCGCCTGCGAGGCGGTCGAGATCGACCTCGGCGGCCGGCTGACGCTGCCCGGCTTCGTCGACAGCCACATCCATCTCGACAAGGCCTGCCTGCTTGGCCGCTGCGGCCACGACCATGCGAGCGTCGCTGACGCCATCCGCGCAGTCGCGGCGATGAAGCGTGATTTCACGGTCGAGGACGTCCATGCGCGCGGCGCGAAAGTGATCGAGCGCGCGATCACGGCGGGCACCACGCGGATGCGGACCCATGTCGAGATCGACCCGCGCATCGGGCTGCGCGGCTACCAGGCGGTGAAGGCGCTGAAGCGCGATTATGCCTGGGCGCTCGACCTCTCGCTCTGCGTCTTCCCGCAGGAAGGCCTGACCAACGATCCCGGGGCCGACGAATTGCTTGTTGCAGCGCTCCGCGACGGAGCGGACGCGATCGGCGGCTGCCCCTATGCCGACACCGACCCGAACGCGCATATCACTCGGATCTTCGATCTGGCGCAGGAGTTCGACCTCGATGTCGACCTGCATCTCGATTTCGATCTCGATCCTTCCTGGTCGCACATGGAGGAGGTGTGCCGGCAGACCGAGCGGCGCAATTATCACGGGCGAGTCGCGATCGGGCATGCGACGAAACTCTCCGCGCTTCCGCCTGATAGCCTGAAGGCCGCGACCGGGCGGCTTGCCAAGGCGGGCGTCGCCGTCACCGTGCTGCCGGCGACCGACCTCTATCTGATGGGCCGCGATGCCACCCACAACACCCCGCGCGGGCTCACGCTCGCGCACCGGCTGGCCGCCGGCGGCGTGCTGTGCTCGGTCGCGACCAATAATGTGCAGAACCCGTTCACACCGTTCGGCGACGCCTCGCTGCTGCGCATGGCCAACCTCTACGCCAATGCCGCGCAGGTCGGGATCAGCGAGTTCGAGGCCTGCCTCGATCTCGTCACCGACCTGCCGGCACGGCTGATGAACCTAGGGGATTACGGCATCGCGGTCGGCAATCCCGCCGATATCGTCGTGCTTGATACCGACAGCGGCCCGGGCGCGATCGCCGAGCTGCCCGACGTGCTGATGGGCTTCAAGCGCGGCCGCAAGGTGTTCGAGCGGCAGCGGCCGACGCTGTTCCGGCCTTGATCCGACCGCCATTGCCAGCGAAGCGAAGCAATCGGTCGGCCCCGCATGTGCGGACCCCTCGCTCCTCGCATTGACGGGGCTGCATTGTCGCATTGCCCCGGCGTGAATTGACGCGTCCACCGATCCGTTGTTGGGTTTCGTAAGAACAACAGAGCCCGGGGCGGAAACCATGAGCAAAGCCACCACAATCAAAGCCGTCGAAACGCTCGCCTGCGATGCCGGCTGGCGGAACTATCATTTCGTCAAAGTCACGACCGAGGACGGGCTGGTCGGCTGGAGCGAATTCGACGAGGGCTTTGGCGCGCCCGGCGTCACCGCAGCGATCGAGCGGCTGTCGGCGCGGGTGGTCGGCAAGAATACGTTCCAGCATGAGAGCATCTATGCCGAACTGTTCGCCGCGACGCGCCCCGCGGCCGGTGGCGTGGTTGCGCTGGCGTTAGGGGCGATCGAGAACGCGCTGCTCGACGCCAAGGCCAAGGCGCTCGGCGTGCCCTGCTACGAGTTGCTCGGCGGCAAGATTCGCGACCGGGTACGGGTCTACTGGTCGCATTGCGCGACCTGGCGCATCAATCATCCCGACTGGTACAAGCCTGCGATCACGGACCTCGACGGCGTCAAGGCAATCGGCCGCGAGGTGCGCGAGAAGAAATTCTCGGCGATGAAGACTAACATCTTCGTCTACACCGACGGCAAGCCGACAGGCTGGCGGCCGGGCTTCGGCTCGCCGTTCGAGCCGGAGATCAACGTCGACCGCAACGTGCTGCGCAATCTCTGCATGCACCTGGAGGCAATCCGCGACGGCGCGGGTCCCGATGTCGACCTGCTGCTCGACCTCAATTTCAACGCCAAGACCGAAGGCTATTTGAAGATCCTGCGCGCCATCGCCGACATGGACATGTTCTGGGTCGAGATCGACACCTTCAACCCGCAGGCGCTCGGTTACATCCGCCGCCGGAGCCCGCATCCGATCTCGTCCTGCGAGACGCTGCTGGGCCTGCGCGAATTCCTGCCCTATTTCACCGAGCAGGCGATGGACGTCGCGATCATCGACACGCCGTGGAACGGCGTCTGGCAGTCGATGAAGATCGCAAATGCCGCCGAGCATTTCGAGGTCAACGTAGCGCCGCATAATTTCTACGGCCACCTCTGCACCATGATGAACGCGCATTTCTGCGCCGCGGTGCCGAATTTGCGGATCATGGAGACCGACATCGACCGTCTCGCCTGGGACCACGAGCTGTTCACGCACGTACCAGATTACGTCGATGGCCATCTCGTGATCCCGGATCGCCCGGGCTGGGGCACCGAGCCGAACGAGGAAGGGCTTCGCGCGCATCCACCGAAGAACAAGGGCGGGCTGCTGAATTACGGGCTGAAGAAGTAGGGATTTCAAACCAGCCCGCTCCCCACCGTCGTCCCGGCGCTGGCCGGGACGATATCAGCTAATTATCATCCCTGACCGTCGTAAACGCGCTGTCCACGACGTCGCCGATGGGCTGCCAGGCGTTGCCGTCGAACTGCACCAGGCGCATCTGCTTGATGGGGCGGAAATCCTTCGGCCCGGTGTTGATCGCGATCCCCGGCAGCGCGATCGGGCTCTGGTAGTCCTTCAGCGCCTCTGCCTGCCGCATCACGTTCTCGCGCGAGACATCGTTGCCGCACTGTCGCAGCACCTGGAGCAGCGTGTCGGCCGCGGCGTAACCGAACACGGCGTAAAGATCGTCCTTGTCGCCGTCGGGGAAATACTTGTCCATGAAGGTGAGCCACGCCTTGATGTGCGGATCGTCCTTCCAGGAGGCGTCGCCGGCATCCTTCAGGAACGAGGTCGAGATCACGCCGAGCGAGTTCTGCAGGCCCGCTGGGCGCAGTGCGCTGGCGATCGAGGCCGAGGCGTTGTCGAGGATGAAGACCGGATGCCAGTCAAGCTGCTCGGCGGCGCTGCGGATCGCGCGTGCGGCGATCGCCGGCGCGCCGTCGAACACCAGGATCTCGGCGCCGGAGTCCTTCAGGATCCCGAGCTGGTTCTGGATCGCAGTCTCCGACGCATCAAAGGCGAGATCGGCGACGATCCTGCCAGCCGTGTCGCCGAGCCCTTCCTGCAAACCCTTGAACAGGTCGCGACCGAACTGGTCGTTCTGCCAGAGCACGGCGATCTTGCGGTCGGGATAGGCGGCCTGGATGTAATTGGCGTAGATCCGGCCCTCGGCACGGAAGGTCGGCTGCCAGCCCATGCTCCATGGAAATGCCGTGGGATGCGCCCACGCCTCGTCACCGGATGCAACGAACAGTTGCGGGATCTTCCTCTCGTTGAGATAGGTCCGCGTCGCCAGATTGTCCGGCGTGCCAAACGAGCCGAACATCATGAGCACGTTCTGCTTCTCGACGAGGTCGCGGGTCTGCTCCACCGCGGTCTGCGGACTGGAGCTGTCATCCACCGAGATGAATTTGATCTTGCGGCCGTTGACGCCGCCCTGCTCGTTGATCATGTCGAAATAGGCCGCCTCCGCCCGCCCGATGGTGGCAAACGCGGCCAGCGGGCCGGTGTAGGGCATGATATTGCCGATGCGGATGTCGCCGTCGACGGCGGCTTCCGTTGCCGGCTGCGCGCGCAACGCTGCGACGGTCGTCAGCGCTCCGAGGACGAGGACGATCGAAAGCACGGCTTGTCTTTTTGTTTGCATCAACATCGCCACAAACGCCGGCACGCCAGCGCCCCTCCCAAGCGATCCGACCTTAACGTCGAAGGCAACGCTCGAAAAATGAAATGTTGATGGCAGAGTTCCGCGTCACCGCAACGTTATATCTAGCCAGCCGAGCCCATTCACCGTGACCCGGTCGCCGATGTCGACCAGCACGGTTGTTGTCTCGGCCTCGATGATCGCGGGGCCATCAAGCGATTGGCCGGGCCTGAGATCGTCAAGCCCATAGACCGGCACCTCGCGCCATGCGCCGAACCAGGCCTGCCGCCTGCCGCGCGGTGCGCAGGGCGCGGTGGAGGACACGGCGGCGGCATCGCCGGCACGCCGCGCCACCTTGCCGACCGCGGCGACGCGGGCGTTGACGAAGACCACCTCCTGGCCGCGCGAGGCATAGGTGTAGAGCTCCTCGTGGCGGCGGTGGAAGCGCTCCTCGATGTCGGCGACCAGATCGGGGGCGTTAAGGTCGACATCGCCGAGCAGCACGTCGATTTCGAACACCTGCTCGCCATAGCGCATCTCCGCCGAGCGCTCGATCGCGATGTCGCCCTTGAACCAGCCGCGCAGACGGCCGGCGGCCTGCTTCTCCAGGGCGGCGAACAGCCCACGCACCTCGTCGGCAGAAATCCGGCCCGTGCCGTAATGCGTGCGGCTGACCTCGTAGCGCAGATCGCTGGTCAGCATGCCCCAGGCCGACAGCACGGAAGCGACCGTCGGCACGATGATGCGCCTGATCTCGAGTTCGCGCGCCACCTCCGCCGCATGCATGCCGGCGGCGCCGCCAAAGCTCAGCAGCGCGAATTTGCGGGGATCGACGCCACGGCGCAAGGTCGTCAGGCGGATGCCGTCGGCCATCTTCAGATTGATCATCTTGTAGATGCCGGCGGCCGCTTCGATCCGTGACAGATCGAGCGCCGCGGCGATGCGGTCGACCGCGGCTTCCGAGGCGGCGCGATCGAGCGGCCGCGCGCCGCCCATGAAGGCTCGGGCGTCGAGATAGCCGAGCACGACATTGGCATCGGTGACGGTGGCAGCCAGGCCGCCATTGCCGTAGCAGGCAGGACCCGGCACGGAGCCGGCGCTCTCGGGGCCCACGCGCAGCGTGCGGCCGCCGTCTACGCTGGCGATCGAGCCGCCGCCGGCCGCGATGCTGGCAATATCGAGGCTGCGCAACGCGATGCGCTGGCCCGCCAGCATGCCGTCGGCCGAGAGCGAGGCCACACCATCCGAAATCAGCGAGATATCGGTCGAGGTGCCACCCATGTCGAACGGCACGAGGTCGGGAATCCCGAGCAGGTCGGCGCAGCGGCGGCTGCCGGAGATGCCGCCGGCGGGGCCCGACAGTACCGTGCCCGCAGCGAGCCGCGAGGCCTCCTCCACCGGTGCCATGCCGCCATGCGACAGCACGACGAACAGCGATCCCGCAAACCCGGCCTCGATGAGGCTGCGCTCCAGATTGGCGAGATAGCGCTGCACCGTCGGTGCGACATAGGCGTTCACGATCGTGGTCGAGACCCGTTCATATTCCTTAATCTGCGGCAACACGTCGCTGGACCGCGAGACACTGACGCCGGGCAGTTCGTTCGCGAGGCGTTCGACGGCGGCAAGCTCATGCACTGGATTGAGATAGGCGTGCAGGAAGCAGACCGCGACCGAGGTTGCGTCCGATCGCCTGACGTCGGCGATCGCAGCATCGAGCGCAGTCGCATCGAGCGGAATGGACGCGCTGCCGTCCGCCTTCAGTCGCTCGCGCACGCCAAAACGGCGCTCGCGCGGCACCAGCGGCTCGGGCGGCGGCGTCCGCAGATCATAGCGGTCGGGCTTCAGCCCTTCGCGCATCTCGACGACGTCGCGATGGCCTTCGGTGGTCAGCAGTGCGACCCTGGCGCCCTTGCGCTCCAGAAGTGCATTGGTCGCGACCGTCGTGCCGTGCACGAGGCGATCGGTCGCCGCCAGCATCGCCGCGCGCGTAACACCGATGCGGCGCGCCAGCTCTTCAAGCCCGGCCATGACGCCGATCGACTGATCTGCCGGAGTGGACGGTGATTTTGCGAAAACGGTGCGTCCGGTTTCGTCAGTGGCAACCAGGTCGGTGTAGGTGCCGCCGACATCTATTCCAATCGTGAACATGCTTGGCTAAACCGCTTTCGAAACCAGACCTTGTGCTGCGTCGCGCGCCCGCGCTTCCACCGAGCGCTGCTCGGGCGGTCCCCAGCCACCCCCGCCGGAGGAGCGGATCTCCAGGCAATCGCCGGGGCGAAGCTCGATGCCGACCTCCTTCGTCTTCAGCACGCGGGGCTCGCGGCCTTCCGACAGCAACCGATAGTGATGTGGCGCGCCGTCCCTGCCGCCGAGCATGCCGCAGGGGCCGTGGCGCGCGCCGTCGCCGGCGGTGTTGCCTTTCGCTGGCTTCGCCGTCTCCAGCACCATGTCGAGCGCGACGCCGAGGCCGCCGCGATGCTGGCCGTCGCCGCCGGAATCCGGCCGGAATTCGTGCTGGCGAAAATGCAGGGGAAAGCGCACCTCGGCGACCTCGATGCTGCCGAACTTGAGCCCGCCGACCGAGTGCCATTCGCCGATCGAGGAGTAGCCGTCACCGCCCGGCGACGCGCCGCCGCCGGGCCGTGCCTGAAACATGTGCCAGATGAAGTTGCGGCTGTTGCGCGGGTCCTCGCCCTGGATCGCGATGCGGAAGCGGCGGCCCCATCCACCCATCACGCGGTCCGGACATGACGCGGACATCGCCTTGATGATCGCCTCGACGATCTCGTTGGAAGGGTGGCTGGTGCAGAGGGTCACCGGGCGCCCCGGATCGGCCCAGACGATGGTGCCCTGCTTCGCCACGACCTTCAGCGGCCGCAGCGCGCCGGTGTTCTTCGGGATGTCCGCATCGATCAGATACGCAAAGGCCATCGCGACGGCGGCCTGCATGTTGGCATGCGATGAGTTCACAAAACTGGTCGATTGCGGATCGGAGCCGGTGAGATCGACCTCGATGTCGCTGCCCGTCTTCGTCACCTTGGCCGATATCCTGATATCGGTGCGGCCGTGGCCGTCGTCATCGAGCAGGGCCTCGCCGTGGAACACGCCGTCCTTCCAGGTCGAAACCACCACACGGGTCTGCTGCTCGGTGGCATCGAGAATGGCCTCGATCGCGGCCTCGACGGTCTCGGTCCCGAACTCGCTGAACAGCTTTGCCACGCGGCGCTCGCCGAGATGGGCGGCGCCGAGCATCGCTGCAAGGTCGCCGCGAAATTCCCTGGGATTTCGGATGTTCAGCGCCAGGAGGTCGAGCAGATCCTCGCGCGGCTTGCCGGCTTCATAGAGCTTGATCGGCGGGATACGGATGCCTTCCTGATAGATCTCCGTGGCGGCGGGATTGTAGGCGCCGTGGGTGGCGCCGCCGATGTCGCTCTGATGTGCGCGCACGATGGTCCAGAGCAGCCGTTTGTCCCCGTCGAAAACAGGCACGAAGGCGGTAAGATCGGGCAGATGGCTGCCGCCCTGATAGGGATCGTTGAGCAGGATGACGTCGCCGGGCGCGACATCCTTGAAGCGCTGCTCGACCGCCAGCGTCGCCCAGGGCAGCGCGCCGACATGCACCGGGATGTGGTCGGCCTGCGCGATCAGCCGCCCGCTTGTGTCGCAGATGCCGAGCGAGAAATCGCGGCTGGAATTGAGGATCTGCGAATAGGAGGTGCGAAGCATGGCTTCGCCCATTTCCCTCACGATCGATGACAGGCGGTGCTGGACGACGGAGCGGGTGATCGGATCGATCTTGACGGACATTTTTGCCTTGTTGGCGCCTGGACCGCGCAAAGGGGACAGAGGGACCCGGCCGATCGGAACCGGAATTACTCCTTATAGCCAGAGGTTTGCCGATCGCAAAACGCAGGCCCAGGCCTGAGCCCGCAATTTCATCGATCAGCAAGTCGTGATCACTGATAATTTTCACTCCTCGACGGAATAGAACCCACGCCACCGCGTCCCACCCCATGCAAGCCGGCCCATGCCGGACCGTTCGGGCTCCCCGACACCACACAGGGTGAATGTCATGATACTGCGATCCTTCAGACCCGGTCTCGGTGCCGCCCTGCTCGGCATGCGCGTGCTGCTCGCCTTTGCGGCCTCCTCGACCGTGCTTGCGCAAGAAGCGCATCAGCCGGCGCAGACGGCCGAAGAGAGCGCCTTCCTCGCCGAAAACGACGCCGCGATGACCAAGATGATGAACGACATGGCGGCAAGGCCGAGCGGCGATGTCGATCGTGACTTCGTCGCGATGATGACGCCGCATCACCAGGGCGCGATCGACATGGCCGTGATCGAGCTTCGCTACGGCAAGAACGAGCAGCTGCGTCGCATCGCGCAGGAGATCATCGTCGACCAGCAGCAGGAGATCGACGCCATGAAACTCGCGATCGGCGAGCCGGTCACGGCATCTGCTCCCGCCCCGACGCAGCCCGCTCCCGCAGCTACGACCGCTCGCGACCACATGAACATGTCCCATGAAATGAAGAAGTAGGAATCCGAAGCAATGAACCGCCAATTCCTGAAGACTCTGCTGGCCACATCAGTGGTTGTGATGTCGAGCTCCGCGTTCGCCGGCCAGGCGCCCGGTGCAGCGTCCGCGCCTGATATTCCGATCAGCCATCACGATCGTGTCTATGCCGCCGAGCAGTTCTCCAACACGGTCTCCGTCACCGATCCCGTCGACAACAAGCTGCTCGGCGTGATCCGGCTGGGCGATCCGCAACCCGGCAATTTCAGCCCGCTCTACAAGGGGCAGGTGCTGGTCCACGGCATGGGCTATTCGCCCGACCACCGCACGATCGCCATCGTCTCGATCGGTTCGAATTCAGTGACCTTCATCGATACTGCGACCAACGCGGTGAAGCACACCACCTATGTCGGCCGCTCGCCGCATGAGGCGTTCTTCACACCCGATGGCAAGGAGCTCTGGGTCACCGTTCGCGGCGAGAACTATATCTCCGTCATCGATGCGCAAAGCTTCAAGGAAACGATGCGTATCGAGGTGCCTGCCGGGCCCGGCATGCAGATCTTCTCTCCCGACGGAAAATACGGCTACATCTGCTCGTCGTTCAATCCGGAGACCGACGTGGTCGACGTCGCCGACCATCGGATCGTTGCGAAGGTGAAGCAGGAAAGCCCCTTCTGCCCGAACATCGCGGCGACGCCCGATGGCGAGCAGGTGTGGTTCACGCTGAAGGATGTCGGCAGGACGCAGGTGTTCAACGCCAAGCCGCCGTTCACCCTGATCAAGACCATCGACACCGGCCCGATCACCAACCACGTCAATTTCGCCGTCACGGCCAAGGGGACCTTCGCTTACATCACCATCGGCGGTACCAGCGAGGTCAAGGTGTACCGGACCGACGACTTCTCGGAGGTCGCCACCATTCCGGTCGGCAACCTTCCGCATGGCGTCTGGCCGTCCGGCGACGGCACGCGGATCTATGTCGGGCTGGAAAATGCCGACGCGCTCGCCGCGATCGATACCGCGACCAACAAGGTGATCGCCAACATCCCGATCGGCCAGGCACCGCAAGCGATTGCCTACGTGCCGGGTGCCGCTCCCAACCCGGACGACCGGGCGAACCTGCAAAGCCTCGGCGTCGCCGGTCAGGTCGCCCATCTCGCGCTGGCACCGAAAAACCCGGCGAAGGGCGAGAAGCCGCCGACCAGCGTATCGCTGTTCGATCAAGGGCTGATCCAGGTCCTGCAGGCGTCCGTGACCGGTCTCGAGCCGAAGCAGCGATATGTGCTTGCGCTGGCGGACCACGCCGACGGCCACGGTGCGGTCGAGCCGCTTGCAGCCTTCATGACCAACCCCGCCGGTTCGGCCATCGTCGAAGCGACTGGCCCGATCCGGCAAATCGTGCAAGGCTCAGGCAAGGCCGAGCGGCGCTATCTCGTCGTCACTGCCGGCGAACCGTCGAAGCTTGGCGCGGTCATGCAGGTGCAGACGCCATGAACGACATGCTGCACCAGATCGAACCGGTGATTCCAGCGCTGCGCCGTTATGCGCGCTCGCTGGTCCGCAACTACGCGGCCGCCGACGATCTGGTGCAGGACTGCCTGGAGCGCGCGGTCCGTCACTGGGAGCAGCGTCACGACGACGGCAATCCACGACCATGGCTGTTCGCGATCCTGCACAACCTCGCCGTCAGCCAGTTTCGCCGTACCGCCACGCGCGGCCAGCACGTCACGATCGACGAGGTGCCCGACCACGAGATCGGGCAGAACGCGGCGCAGGAACAGAAACTGATGTGTCAGGAGGTGATCGGGAAGCTCGCCAGGCTCCCGGATGAGCAACGCGCCGTGCTGCTGCTGATTGCCGTCGAGGACCTGAGTTATGCAGAGGCCGCCCGAGTGCTCAACATCCCGATCGGCACAGTCATGTCGCGTCTGTCCCGGGCGCGCGAGAGACTGCAGCAGGAGCTCGAAAGCTCCTCGGCCAAACCGTCAGGAAACGTAGTGCAGTTGCGGAAGAATTCATGAGCAATCGCCCCATCACTGAAGACGATCTGCACGCCTATGTCGACCGGGCGCTCGAGCCCGAACGCGAAGCCGAGGTCGTCGCCTATCTGGAAAAACATTCCGACGTGGCCAAACGTATCGCTGCGTTTTCCGACCAGCGCGACCTGTTGCGGTCGGCGCTGTTGCCAATCGCCGAGGAGCCGCTGCCACCGCAGCTCAATCTTGCCAGGATCATTGAGAGCCAGCGCCGCCCTCGCCCGCCAGCATTTCGCTGGGCGATCGCGGCGATGCTGCTGCTCTCGATCGGCGGCCTCAGCGGATGGGTGATCCGTGGCGCGACACAGGTCTCGACGAGCGGGCTTACCGCGCTTGCCCAGGAAGCAAGCGAATCCTACCGGGTGTACGCCTCCGATCACATCCGGCCGGTCGAGTTGCGCGACAGCACCGAACTCGTGCAGTGGGTCTCCAGCCAGTTGCGTCAGCCGGTCAAGCTTCCGGACCTGTCAAAGTCAGGATACCGTCTCATGGGCGGACGGGTGGTGCCGACGGCGCACGGTCCGGCGGCCATGTTCATGTATGACGACGACCATGGCGAGCGACTCGTTGTGCTGACGCGCCCGATGACATCGGACCAGAACGCACCGATGGCGCCGCTTGCGGGCGGCGACGTCGGCGGCTTCTCCTGGGCCGACGGCGGCATGGGCTACAGCCTCGTCGGGCATGGCGCAGCGGAATCCCTGAGACCGCTCGCCAACGAGGTCCGCAAGCAGGCGCGGTCGATCTAGAGCATTTTCGGTTCTGATTGAATCAGAACCGAAGCCCTAGATTCTTGTTTTGACGCGTTTTCTTCACGCGAACCGGTATCCACTTCGCTCGAAAACGCTCTAGGCGCGCGTATAGATTAGGAACAGCGCCGTCCCGATCACCAGCGCGCCGGCCATGAACAACAACACTGCGGGCAAGCCGAACAGTGCCGCGACGCCGGCGGTGGTCGACTGCATAAGGGCTGCGCCGAGGAAGAAGGCAAGGTTGACCGCCGACAGCGCCTTGCCGGTGTTCTGGGCGTCGACGAGCTGCCGGGTCATGCCGAAGAGCAGCGGCTGTGCCGAGGTGACGAAGCCGATCAGGATCAGCAGCACCAGATCATATTGCGACGGCATCACCGCGACACCGACGAGTTTCGAGACCGGAAAATGCGGCGCGCCCGCCGCCATCAGCGCAAGCAGGAGCGCGGCAAGCGCATGCGCGGCCGCGACCACGGTGCGGCGATGCCCGAACCTGCGGTCGAACGCGCCGATGCAGATCGGCCCCACGATCATCGCCAGCGTGAACAGGCCGAGCACATTGCCGGCCTCGATGCGGCTCAGCGCCTTCACGTCCATCAGCCATGGCCCGCCCCAGAGGCCACGCAGCGCCAGCGAGGCGCCGAGCGAGACCAGCGACAGCGCGATCAGGCCGCGCAGCCCGCGCGACAGGCCGAGCCGCAGCACCTCGACCATCTGGTGCAGCGGCGAGGAATCGTCGGCATGTGCCGCCGGCTGCCGCGGCACCAGCAAGAACACCGCGATCAGCACCGCGATGCCGAAGCCGGCCGATAACCAGAAGCCGGCACGCCAGCCGAACTGATCGACCACGAAGGCCAGCGGGCTCGACGACAGCAGCATGCCGATATTGCCGATCGAGAGGATCATGCCGGACCACAGGCCGAACTTCGCCGCCGACATCTGCTTGGCCGCGAGCGTCATCGGGCACATCAGCATGCCCGAGGTGGCGACTCCGAGCAGAAATTGTCCGAGCACGAAGGTCGCAGGCCCGATCGCGAGCGCCGAGACCAGCGTTCCGATCACGGTTCCGGCGAGCAGGCTCAGCGACACCGGACGCACGCCGAAGCGGTCCATCGCGGCGCCGACCGGCACCTGTGAGGCGGCAAAGGAGAAGTGGTAGATCGAGGTGAGGCTCGCGAGCGCCTGAGGCGAGGTGCCGAAATCATGCGCCATCAGATCGAGGCTGATCGCCGGGATGGTCCGCAGCAGGGTCGACAGCATATGGCCGCAGGCCATTGCCAGAAGCGCAAGAACCAGTGCGCGGAAACCGATGCCTGCCTCTTCAGTCGCCACCACGCCGTCCACGAATCGCCTCTTTCCCGAGCGCTTTTCGGACGGCGTAACATTATTGGGGAGTTAGTGCCAACCAGTTACGCCCACTGCCCGTTCTTCAAGGGGAAAGGGGCGGGCGAGGGGCAGCTTCCGCGAGTTACGGGCATGGTGAGACCTACCCCCCTCACCCGGATCGCATCTTGCGATGTGATCCGAGTTCCCCCCGCAAGCGGGGCGAGACCACTTTACTGTTTGTGAAACACCAACGTGCGGAGCTCAATGCTTTCCCGCGGGGCAGCATCCGCGGGCGTGGTCGGATCGACGAAGGCGGTGTGCGGCCCGAAGCGGGTGCGGCCGTCGGTCGCTGAGTCGTAGCATTTCAGCAGGATCGCCTCGTCCGGCGTCATCTCCGGAATATAGAACCAGCGGTGGTTCGGGTTGTACTTCACCGAATAGGTCTCGCCGCTGCGGTTCGGATAGATCAGGTCGGAGGCAATCAGGTCCTCTGATGCCACTGTGGTTCCGTCGGCCATCGCAAGCGGTGAATCGCGCAGCGGACCGCGGATCGGGCGCCACAGATTGATCACTTGGACGCGGCCCTTCACAAGCTCCTCGGCCTCGTCGGGCAGATGCTCGAACACGCGGTTGCGGCCGGAGACGTCGGTCTGGTCGACATGGACACGAGTGGCAGGCTGACGCGGCCCGGCACCTCTGACATCGGCGGCACCGTCGACGCGCTTGCGCACGGTGTGATCGAAGATGACGACACGGTCGGCCTTCAGCGTTGCTTTCAGGAAGGCTTCGACGGCCGGGTAGTACACGCTGCGCAGTTCCTTGTCGTCGTAGAAGTCCTTCATCACGGTCGGATGCCTGACCAGCGCAAAGCCCTCGCGATCGAGCGAGAAGTGGTCCGCGATCAGGCGGCCGTCGAAGATCGGAACGTTGTGCGGCTCAGGCAGCGCGGTTGATTTCGGTTCGCCGGGCGGCGGATCGAAGGCATAGGTCCGGGGCTTGCCCGGCGTCGGCGCGAGATAGTTGAGTTCAGCGGTAACGAACGGCAGCGACTCGATACGAGTTTGTTGAAGGCCCACGGTGATCTCCCGGACTCGATTGTTCGTTGTTTTGATCTTGGCGGCGCGGGAAGAGCCGGCAAGGGCTTGGCGAAAATAGCAACGTTGTGGTTCCCGCAGGCACTAGTTGGGGAAAATCCTTGCCGGGTGGGGATCGCGCAACGAACGAATATCTTCGGGATCACGGTTTCGTTAGCGGCTGCCTCGAACAATCCAACCGCGAGCCTGCTTCCCCCCCCCCCGCAAGCGGGAGAGGGAGCGAACGCCTATGCGGTGACCTACTCAGCTTACAGCCCGACGCGCAGGACCGTCTGCACGGCTGCGATATCGATACCGGCTAGCGCCAGCGCCGGTGCGACGACGAGACGGATCACTCCGCGGCAATGCCCCGCTGCTCGTCGCGTGCAGCGATCAGGTTGCGCGTCAGCGGAATCAGCGCGCGGCCATAGTCGATGGCGTCGACCAGCGGATCGAAGCCGCGGATCAGGAAGTGGCTGACACCGAGATCGTAATAGTCGCCGAACACCTCGGCGACCTGCTCGGGCGTCCCGACCAGCGCGGTGGTGTTGCTGTTTGCGCCGGTGAGCTTGGCGACCTCGGTCCACAGCCGCTTGTCGATGCGTGCGCCCTGGTCGGCAAGGGCCAGCAGCCGCTTGGCACCGTCGGTCGCGTGATTGGGCCGGCGGTAACCGGTCTGGTCCTGCAGCGCGGTGGCGCGCTCCAGGATCGCATCGGCCTTCTTCCACGCCTTCTCCTCGGTTTCGGCGAGGATCGGACGAACCGAGAGGCTGAAACGCGGCGTCGGCCGGCCGCATCTGGCGGCGGCCGCACGCACGCGCGTGGTGACATCGCGCACCTGCGCATAGGATTCGCCCCACAGCGCGAAGGTGTCGGCGTGCTTGCCCGCGACCTCGATCGCGGCATCCGAGCCGCCGCCGACGAATGTGTAGATCCCACCCTTCTGCAGCGGCTTCACCTGGGAGAAGCCGTTCTCGACATTGTAGTACTTGCCGCTGTAGTTGAACGGCTTCTCGCTGGTCCATTCCAGCTTCACCACATCGAGGAATTCGTTGGTGCGGGCGTAGCGCTCATCCTTGTCGTCGAGCGTGTTGCCGTCCTGGCGCAGCTCGATGGCATTGCCGCCGGTGATGACGTGGAGCGAGACGCGCCCGCCATAGAACTGGTCGAGCGTCGCAAGCTGGCGCGCCAGAAGCGTCGGCGCGGTGAAACCCGGGCGCTGCGCGATCATCACCTTCAGCGTCTTGGTGATGGTCAGCACATGCTGGGCGACCTGCAGCGCATCGGGCGTGGTGGAGTGGAACGCCAGCAGCGCGCGGTCAAAGCCAGCAAGCTCATGCGCCTTGGCAACCGTCTCGATGTAAGGCGGATCGAGCACCGGGCCTGACCTGACGATGGTCTCGGAGGCATTGTTGTTGGTGATGAAGCCGATGAACTCGACCGGCATGATGAGAACTCCGATTTTCGTTGGCTGTTGTTTTCAGACGCCCAGCGCGAGACGTCCGGCGGAGATACGGGTGGCATCGTCCTGGGGGGTGTGAACCCGGCCGCACAGCACATCGCGATAGTGCCGTTCCAGCGGATTGGTTCGCGACAGACCGTGATTGCTGGCCAGCGACAAGGCATCCTCCACCGCTTTGACGGCATTGTTTGTCACCGTCAGCTTGATGATGTTAGACTCGATCGCGGTCAGCTGGAAGCCGTCGTCGAAATCGGACGCGAAGCTGTCGATCAGCCGGGCATTGACGGCGAGCCGCGCCTCAATGTGGCCGACCACCTCCTGGACACGCGGCAATGTCGCCAGCGGCGCGCCGAGGTTGGCTGGTACCCGCTGCTTCAGGAATGTAACCAGCCAGTCGCGCGCCGCGCGGGCGATGCCGTCATAGATCGCGGCGACAAAGATCGCATGCACGGTTCCCTGGGTGAAATCCGGAACCTTCCAGTCGTCCGGCTTGCGAACATCGATCTCGTAGTCCAGCGGAAACACCACGTCCTCAAACACCACGGTATGGCTGCCGCTGGCACGCAGGCCGAGATGATCCCAGGTCTCGATGATCGCAGTGCCCGGCAGCCCGGCCGGGACCAGAAACAACCCGACGCGGGTCTCGGCCTCATCCGTCCTGGCCCAGACCGCGTACCATTTCAGGATCGGCGCGCCGGTCGAATAGATCTTGCGGCCGGTGAGCCGCCAGCCGGTTTCGGTTCGCCGCGCGATCGTGGCAGGCAGGCCGCCGCGCGCGGGCGAGCCGAGCTCGGGCTCGACGCGGAGCGCGTTGACCAGCGCCACGCCCTCGACCGTCTCCCTTGCGAGCTTGCGCGCCAGACGCCCGGGCCAGCGCGCACTTCGCGCCATCACCAGATGCTGGATGTAATGCATCGACAGCACCAGCGCGGTCGACGGGTCGGCCTTGCCGATGATGCCGAGCACCCGCGCGGCATCGCGCGCCCCCGTCCCCAACCCGCCGAGCGCCGCCGGCACGGTCAGCGCCAGCAGGCCTTCGCGCGACAGGTCGGCGAAATTCTCGAACGGGAAGCTGGCGTCGCGGTCGTGCGCGGGCGCACGCGCGACAAACACATCGGCGAGCTGCAAGGCGCGCGCGATATAAGCAGGCTCGCTCACCTGCGGCCGCTCCTTGATTGCCGTCGTCACCATGTCGCCTCCAGTCCGAGCAGGCCGAGGATCTGCTTGCGGAGCTCCGCAAGATAGGGATCGCCACGGTGCCGCGGATAGGGCCGTGCGACAGCAATGTCGGCCTTGATCCTGGCCGGGCGGTCGGAGAGCACAATGACGCGATTGGCGAGCACCAGCGCCTCCTCGACGTCGTGGGTGACGAGCAGCGTGCTGAAGCCCTTGCGCTGCCATAGGGCTGTCAGCTCCGACTGCATCGCGATCCGGGTCAGCGAGTCGAGTTTGCCGAGCGGCTCGTCGAGCACCAGGATCTTCGGATCGTTCACCAGCGCTCGCGCCAGCGCCACGCGTTGCGCCATGCCGCCGGAGAGTTGATGCGGATAGGCGTTGCGGAACGACGTCAGCCCGACCAGATCGATCACCGCATCGACCCGATGCCGCTGCGTCTTGAGAATGCCCTGAGCCTCCAGCCCGAGCGCAACATTGTCCCATACCGTGCGCCACGGAAACAGCGTCGGATCCTGGAACACGACGACGCGCGACGGATGCGGACCCGTGATGCGGATCTCATCCTCGCGCAACGTACCGCCGCGCGGCTTCTCCAGCCCGGCGACAAGCCGCAGCAAGGTCGACTTGCCGCAGCCGGATGGACCGAGCAGCGCGACGAACTCGCCCGGCGCGATCGCGAGATTCACATTGTCGAGCACCGGAAGCGTGGCGCCGTCGATGTCGAAGGCATGGCTGACGCCCTCGATATCGAGCTCGGCGCCGACGGCAGGATAGACGATCGCCTCGGTCGTTGCCTGCGTTACCATTTGACGACGCCCTTCTGCCAGACCAGGAGACGGTCGCGGGTGCGGAACAGCAGCGTAATCGCGCCCGAGCAGAGCAGCGACATCACGATCAGCGCGGCATACATGTTGGCATAGGCCGCCCAGCCCTGCGCCCATTGCAGATACCAGCCGAGCCCCGCCTTGACGCCGATCATCTCTGCAACGACGAGCACGGCAAAGGATGAGCCGAGCCCCATGAACAGGCCGACGAACACATGCGGCAACGCCGCCGGAATCGCGACCTTCAGAACCAGGAACGAGGGTTTTGCCCCCAGCGTGCGCGCGACGTCGTAATAGGCGCTGCTCACGCTTGCAACGCCCGACCAGGTCAGAACCGTCACCGGAAAGCCGGTGGCGAGCGCGATCAGGAAAGTCGATGCGCTCCAGCTCGACGGGAAGGTGAAGAAGGCGATCGGCAGCCAGGCGGTCGCCGGCAGCGGTCCGATGAAGCGCAGCACCGGGTGCACCCAGTAACCTACCTTCTGCGACCAGCCGATCGAAACGCCGGTCAGGAAGCCGACGGCGGCCCCGATCAGGTAGCCGCCGAGCTGTAGCTTGATCGATGCGAACACGCTGTCGAGCAGCTTCGGCAAATCGTCGGTGTAGACCTCGAGGATCGCCTGCGGCGGCGGGAAGAACGGCAGCGGCAGCCAGGCGAACTTTGCGGTCGCGACTTCCCACAACGTGAAGAGCGCTCCGAGCGCGACGAGCCAGGGCGCACGCTTGCGCAGACCTTCGCCCGCGCCGCCGAGATAGTCGGCGCCGAAGGTGCCGAACAGCACGCAGGCGGCGATGACGATGGCTCCGATACCGAGCGAGTCCGTCCGCGACCAATCACCGACATCGGGCCAAGCGAGGCATGACAGCCCGAAGGCAAGCCAGGCGAGGCTTGCCGCGAGGCCGACGCCATAGCTGCCCGAGGGATTTGCGAACGCCACCGCGGCGCGTGGCGCGGCCGCCGTCGAGTCAGACACTGAATACGTCGACATAGATCCGCTCCGCGAATTTCGTTGTATCGGTACTCTGCTTGAACACCGCGACCGTCTTGAGGTCGTCGGCATAGGCCTTCAGCTCGCGCTTGAGCACCTCGCCGGTGGGGTGATGGTGATGAGTGTGGTAGCGCGCCATCGCCTCGAGGTCGGCGAGGCTTGCCGCCTTCGGCGCGTAGGGCTGGAACGATTTCGCGGCCTTTTCCGGGTTCTGCGAGGTGAACATCGCCGCATCGAGCAGCGCCTGCGTGATGGCGCGCGCGACCTGCGGCTCCTCCCGCACCAGGCTGCCGCGCAGGCCCACGATGCAGCAGCTCTTGTCGCGATATTCGCCATCGAGGTTGGAGGCGACCTCCTTGTACTTGACATCCTTGAGCCAGAGATAGGCCAGCGGATCCGACGACAGGAAGGCCTGCACCTCGCCCTTCTCGACTGCGACGTTGAGCAGATTGCCCGGATAGGCGCGCCAGTCGACATCCCTGACTGGATCGATGCCCAGCTTGGAAAGCTGGATCGAGAAGAAGTTCTTGTCGGGTCCGGCGAGGTCGCCGACCGCAACGATCTTGCCCTTGAGGTCGGCGAGCTTGTCGACGCCGGACCATTCGCGGGTCAGCACCCGCATGCAGCCGCCATGGGTGCCGGCCGCGATCTTGACGTCAAAGCCCTGCTCCAGCGGCTTCAGCCAGCGCAGCGCCATTCCGAGCCCGGCGTCGCTCTTGCCGGTGGCGATCGCCTCCAGCAATTGGTCAGTCGAACCGGAGTAGTTGACCAACTCGACGTCGAGGTTCTGCCTGTGGAAGAAGCCGTAGTCGATTGCGACCGGCAGCGGCGCGAGGCAGACCGCGCCTGCATTCCACGACAGTTTCAGCTTGCGCGGAGCGCCCGTCAGCGGCGGCGCATCGGATGCCGTCTTGCAGATCGGGAATTCCGAGAGGTCGATTGCGGGCGCAATCATGGGCGGTGCGAAGGCCTGCGCGCCAAACGCTCCGATGGGCGCCACGAACGCCGCGGCGGCGCCTGCGCGCAGCAAGGTGCGGCGATTCATCGCCGTCTTCTTGTCGTCCGTCGACATTATCACTCCTGCATTTCTGCAAGGCTCCGCCGCTCACGCAACCGTCATCGCTTGCGCATCGAACGTTCGAAGCCCTTGGTCTGGGAAAAGCGGATTTCTCCGGCGCTATTGCCCTCAAAGCAACGCGCAAATGATGCGGTGCGAGTGCGTCGTCGTCAATGAAATGGAATTTCGAATGTTGTCGGCGGGACAGCTGATCTCTCCACGATCGCATCATGCAACGACGAAAGGATTTTTGCCGCTGTTTCCGTCTGGAGGCCTGACGCCGAGTTGTCGATTGCATCAACTTTGAGCGTTTCGACATGGTCTGCACGACGTTTTCTACGAACGCACCGCTTGACGAGATCATCCTTGCAGTACGGCCCGTGAATTCAGTTTTCCGTTTCGTTGACCGCCGACGTCTTGCCCATAGACTTGGTCAAACACCGACGTGCTTCCGACGATCGGCGAATGAAAGAGAAAGAAAATCGGCATGCGCAAACTGACCCGCTCGGGCACTCCCCGTTCCCTCACCCGCCGCACCGCGGCTGCGTTGATCGCGGCGGCGATCACGCTATCGATGTCGGCCGCCGCCCTCGCCGCTGATGCGGTCGTGCTGAAAGTCGGCGACCAGAAGGGCGGCAACCGCTCGCTGCTGGAGATTTCAGGTCTCGCGAAAGACTTGCCCTACAAGATCGAATGGTCGGAATTCCCGGCAGCCGCCCCGATCCTCGAAGCGCTGAACGCCGGCGCGCTCGACGTCGGCTATACTGGCGATCTCGCCTTCCTCTCGGTCTATGCCGCCGGCGCGCCGATCAAGGCGATCGGCGGCACCCGCGCCGACGCAAAAACGCAGGCGATCCTGGTGCGTGCGGATTCGCCGATCAAGACCGCGGCCGATCTCAGGGGCAAGCGGCTTTCCGGCACCCGCGGCGGCTGGGGCCAGTTCCTGATCGATGCCACGCTGGAGAAGGCCGGCAACGGGATCGAGGACGCGACCTTCGCGCCGCTCGGCCCGGTCGATGCCAAGATCGCGCTGCTTGCCGGATCGATCGATGCCTGGGCGGTGTGGGAGCCCTACGTCTCCTACGCAACGCTCAAGGACAACGCGCGTGTCGTCGCCAACGGCGAGGGCCTGACGCCGACCGTCACCTTCATCGTCGCCTCCGACAACGCGATCGCGAGCAAGCGCGCCGCCGTGCAGGATCTGGTGCAGCGGTTGAACAAGGCGCGGCTGTGGTCGCTCGACCATCTCGCCGACTACGCCAGAAGCACGGCCGAGCTGACAAGGCTGCCCGAAGACGTGCTGCTCGCCGCCTATACCGCACAGAAGACCAGCCCGATTGCGATCGACGAGGCCGTGGTGAAGGAGGTGCAGGCAGCGTCCGACCGGGCCACGCGTTACGGCATCCTGTCGAAGACGCTCGACGTGAGCAAGGCGGTCGATCGCAGTTTTACGGCGAGCGCGAGTTTGAACTGACCGCTCGGTCTTCGCCTCCCCTTGCAAAAAGAAAGGTTGCGCGGACCGCGCAAGCCGGGTGGGGATCCTGTCTCCGCGGACACTGCCGTTGCAGCATGACCCCCACCCCCGCCCCCTTCAGGGAGAGCCAAAGAGCCCTGCCGGCCGCACGCACGCATAGGAGATCCGATGTCCGGCCCGCTCCACCTCTTACTGATCGTCGCAGCACACCTGCTCTGCATGACCTTGTTGGTCGTTCTGGCGGTTTGATAGCTTTCTCCCGCAGGGACCATTCCAGGGAGAACAGCAATGAACCTCACAATGAAGGACCGCGTCGCTGTGGTGACGGGCGGCAGCAAGGGCATCGGGATCGCGGTGGCGCGCCGGTTTGCCGAGTCCGGCGCCAGGGTGGCGATTCTTGCCCGCGGCGCGGCTGACCTCGCCGCGGCACGCGAGGCGCTGGCGAAAGACGGGCTCGTGGTCCGCGATTACGTCTGCGACGTCTCCAGGGCGGCCGACATCACCAGGGCCCATGAGCGGATCATCGCCGATTTCGGCAAGATCGACGTTCTCGTCAATAATGCCGGAACGGCGCGCACGCTGGCATTTGAGGATATCAGCGACGAAGCCTGGCAGGAGGATTTCGATCTGAAGCTGTTCGCGGCGATCCGCTTCAGCCGGCTGGTCTGGGGCGGCATGAAGCAGCGCAAGTGGGGACGCATCATCAACGTGCTCAACACCTTCGCGAAAGCGCCGGCCGGCCACTCGGCGCCGACCTCGGTGTCGCGCGCCGCCGGCATGGCGCTGACCAAGGTCATGGCCAACGAAGGCGGCGAGCACAACATCCTGGTGAATGCGCTCTTGGTTGGCCTGATCATGAGCGATCAATGGGTCAAGCGTCACGCCGCCCAATCACCGAGCATGGATTTCGCGGAATTCGCCAAGGGCCTCGCCAAGGGCACGCCGCTCGGACGCATCGGGACAGCGGAGGAGTTCGCCAACCTCGCCTGCTTCCTCGCCTCCGAGCAGGGCTCCTACATCACCGGCACCGCCATCAATGTCGATGGCGGCCGATCGCCGGTGGTTTAGAGCGCTGGCAACCTGGAGCAGGAAACATCGGCTCCAAAGCAAAAGGCCTCCGTCACCGGAGGCCTTTCTATCCTTAAACCGCGTCCTTGGCGGCCTTGACCGGCCGTGCGCGGACGATCTTCCGGGCCGGCTTGGCCTTGAACATCATCTCTTCGCCCGTGAAGGGGTTGGTGCCCTTGCGCGCCTTGGTCGCAGGCTTCTTGACCACGACGAACTTGGCGAAGCCGGGGACGAGGAACACCCCGGCCTTCTTCAGCTCCTTGTGGCCGACATCGACGAGCGTGTCCAACACGTTCTTGACGTCGCGCTTGGAAAGTTCGGTGGTGGTCGCGATCTTCTCGATCACTTGCGACTTCGACAATTGGGTAGCCATGGTTGCTCCATTGATTCTGGAGTGGGCACGATATGGCGGAAAACACCGAAAAAAACAGGGTTTTCTGCACTCCCCACAGCAATATCGCTGTGGACAGCCTCCGAATCAGCGATTTTTCCGGGGTTTTTCCAAGTCAAGGCGCTTCCGACCCCTAAAATAACAGGGTTTGCGCTCGCTCAGGCGGTTGCAAGCCCGCCTCGCGGAGAATCACTTCGCCCTCTCTCAGCCGTCGATCCATGCCAACGGACCGTCCGGCTTCGCGTTGATGATGCCTGCGACATGCGAGTTCTGGATTCGGAAATGAACCTCCAAAAGCCCGATCCATTACAAAATGGCCTGCGTTGCCATTCCATCGTAACATCCGGGAGACCCGCCGGGACCTGCCCGCGGGCCGGCAAATGCATGCCCCTGATGTGAGCCCTGGAGACCCGCGTAATGGACTTGTCCCGCCTCGAGATCAACCGCCGTACGGCCCTTCTGACCTCGGCCGCAATCGCGGCCAACGTCATCAATCCGATGCGGGCCTTCGCGCAGGAGACCCCGCGCAAGGGCGGCGTGTTCAACGTCCATTACGGCGCCGAGCAGCGCCAGCTCAACCCGAGCATCCAGGCCTCGACCGGGGTCTACATCATCGGCGGCAAGATCCAGGAGAACCTGGTCGACCTCGACGCCAACGGCCAGCCGGTCGGCGTGCTCGCCGAGAGCTGGGAGGCGACGCCTGATGGCAAGACCGTCACCTTCAAGCTGCGCAAGGGTATCACCTGGCACGACGGCAAGCCGTTCACGTCAGACGACGTCGCCTTCACCGCGATGAACATGTGGAAGAAGATCCTGAACTACGGATCGACCTTGCAGCTGTTCCTGAACGCCGTCGACACCCCCGATCCGCAGACCGCGATCTTCCGCTACGAGCGGCCGATGCCCCTGAACCTGCTGCTTCGTGCCCTGCCCGATCTCGGCTATGTCTCGGCCAGGCATCTCTATGAGAGCGGCGACATCAGGCAGAACCCGGTCAATCTGGCGCCGGTCGGCACCGGACCGTTCAAATTCGTCAAATACGAGCGCGGGCAATACATCATCGCCGACCGCAATCCGGATTATTGGCGGGCGAACGCGCCCTATCTCGACCGCATCGTCTGGAAGGTGATCACCGACCGCGCCGCCGCCGCCGCGCAGATGGAGGCCGGCGAGTTGCACTACAGCCCGTTCTCGGGGTTGACGATCTCCGACATGGCGCGATTGGGCAAGGACAAGCGCTTCATCGTCTCGATCAAGGGCAATGAGGGCAACGCCCGCACCAACACCATCGAATTCAACTTCCGCCGCAAGGAACTCGCCGACATCCGGGTCCGCCGCGCCATCGCGCATGCGATCAACGTGCCGTTCTTCATCGACAACTTCCTCGGCGACTTCGCCAAGCTCGGCACCGGGCCGATCCCCTCGACCTCGACTGACTTCTATCCGGGCCCCGACACGCCGCAATATCCCTACGACAAGGCCAAGGCGATCGCGCTGCTGGACGAAGCCGGCTTCAAGGCGTCAGGCGGCAATCGGTTCGCGCTGAAGCTGCTGCCGGCGCCCTGGGGCGAGGACATCTCGCTGTGGTCGACCTTCATCCAGCAGTCGCTGTCGGAGGTCGGCATCCAGATCGATATCGTGCGTAATGATGGCGGCGGCTTCCTCAAACAAGTCTATGACGATCATGCCTTCGATCTCGCCACCGGCTGGCATCAGTATCGCAACGATCCCGCGGTCTCGACCACAGTCTGGTACCGCTCCGGCCAGCCCAAGGGCGCGCCCTGGACCAACCAGTGGGGCTGGGAGGACAAGGCTGTCGACAAGACCATCGACGATGCCGCCACTGAAGTCGATCCGGTCAAGCGCAAGGCGCTCTATGCCGAGTTCGTCAAAGAGGTGAACACCGAGCTGCCGGTCTGGATGCCGATCGAGCAGATCTTCGTCACCGTGATCACGGCAAAAGCGCGCAACCACTCCAACACTCCGCGCTGGGGCTCGACGAGCTGGCACGATCTTTGGCTGAGTGCGTGAGCTTTCGTGCATCCAGGGCAGCGCTGCCCACTTCTCCCTCACCCCGCTCTTGCGGGGCGAGGTGACCGAGAGGCCACCGCCGCCGCACACCAGTGTCCACTTCGCTCGAAAACGCTATAGATAGCCGATGCGTATCCTGAGCCTTGCGGGGCGGCGGCTTGCCGCCTCGATCCCGACCCTGTTCCTGATCCTGATCGGCGTGTTCCTGCTGCTGCAGCTCGCGCCGGGCGACACTGTCGACGCGCTGATGGCGCAGATGGGCGGCGGCGATGCCGCGACCGCACACGAGCTGCGCAAATTCTACGGCCTCGACCTCTCGGTTCCGGCGCAGCTTGCCAATTATCTGTGGCACCTGATGCGGCTCGATCTCGGCTTCTCCTCGATCTACGGCAAGCCGGTCGCAACCGTGATCCTGGAGCGGCTGCCGCCGACCATCCTGTTGATGACGGCGTCGCTGTCGTTCGCGTTCTTTTTTGGCCTGGTGTTCGGCGTGATCGCCGCACGCGGCGTCAACCGCTGGCCGGATACGGTGATTTCGACCTTCGGCCTGATCTTCTACGCCACGCCCTCGTTCTGGTTCGGCCTGATGGCGATCGTGGTGTTCTCGGTGTACCTGCAATGGCTGCCGCCGGGCGGCTTCGAGGATATCGGAACGGTGCAGACCGGCATCTGGCGGGCGCTCGACATCGCAGCCCATCTGGTGCTGCCGACGCTGACGCTCGGGCTGATCTTCCTTGCGGTGTACCTGCGCATCATGCGCGCCTCGATGCTGGAGGTGCTGAACCTCGAATTTATCCGGACCGCCCGCGCCAAGGGGCTGGACGAGACCCACGTCATCACCCGTCACGTGCTGCGCAACGCGTTGCTGCCAATGGTGACGCTGATCGGCTTGCAGGCCGGCACCATGCTCGGCGGCTCGGTCGTGGTCGAGAGCGTGTTCTCGCTGCCCGGACTCGGCCGCCTCGCTTATGAATCGGTCGTGCAGCGCGACCTCAACACTCTGCTCGGCATCGTGTTTGTCTCGGCACTGCTCGTCATTGTCGTGAACTTCGTCGTCGACCTGCTCTATGCGCGGCTCGACCCGCGCATCGCGGCGGAGGGCTCGTGATGGACGCCGTGAAACGCTACTTCCGCAGCCCCGCTGCCGTGATCGGCCTGATCCTGCTTCTGCTCGTGATCGCGATGGCGATCAGCGCAAGCTTGCTCTATCCGCGCGATCCGCTGGCGCTGGCAGGGCGGCCGCTGGTCTGGCCGTTCACCAATCCGCGCTTCCTGCTCGGGACCGACAATTCGGGGCGGGATATCGCCGCGCAGATCTTCTACGGCGCGCGTATCTCGCTCCTGATCGGCGGCGTCGCGACCTTGATCGCGATCCTGATCGGCATCCTGGTCGGCGCCTTCGCGGGCTATTACGGCGGATGGATCGACAATGTGCTGATGCGGATCACGGAGGCGTTCCAGACCCTGCCGAATTTCGTGCTGCTGCTGGTCCTGGTCGCCGTGTTCGGCTCGACGCTATCAACGGTGACGATCGCCGTCGGCGTCGTGTCATGGCCGGCGCCGGCGCGGCTGACCCGCGCCGAATTCCTGTCGCTGCGCAACCGCGAATTCGTGCAGGCAGGCAAGACGCTCGGGATGCGGGACATCCGGCTGATCCTGGGTGAAATCCTGCCCAACGCGCTGCCGCCCGTCATCGTCTACGCCAGCGTGGTGATGGCGGTCGCGATCCTGCTGGAAAGCGCGCTCGCCTTCCTGAGGCTGTCCGATCCCAATGTCGCCTCCTGGGGCAACCTGATCGGTCTCGGCCGCGATGTGCTCCGGGTGCAATGGTACGTCTCGGCCATCCCGGGCATTGCGATCCTCGTCACCGTGCTCGCGGTGTCGCTGGTCGGCCAGGGCCTCAATGATGCGCTCAATCCAAGGCTGAAGAGCCGATGAGCGATCCTGTTCTCTCGCTCGACGGCCTGACTGTGCGCCTGCCCCGAGGCGCGGACCGGTCGCATGCACTGTCCGACGTTTCGCTGTCGATCGCGTCCAACGAGATCCTCTGCGTGGTCGGCGAATCCGGCTCCGGCAAGTCGATGATGGCCAACGCCATCATGCGGCTGCTGCCGAACGAGGTCGAGATCGAAGATGGCCGGATGATGTTCGACGGCCACGACCTCTGCACGGCGAGCCCGGCCGCGATGCGCGAGGTGCGCGGCGCCGGCATCGCGATGATCTTCCAGGAGCCGATGACGGCGCTCAATCCGCTGCGCACCATCGGCGACCAGATCGGCGAGATGTTCTCGATCCACACCAGATTATCGAAGGTCGAGATCAACGCGCGGGTGATCGCGCTGCTCGACGATGTCCGAATTCCCGATTCCACGGCCGCGGCAAAAGCCTATCCGCACGAGCTCTCCGGCGGCCAGCGCCAGCGCGCCATGATCGCGATGGCGCTCGCGCTCGACCCGAAGCTCTTGATCGCCGATGAGCCGACCACCGCGCTCGACGTCACGACGCAGGCGCAGATCCTGAGGCTGATCCGCGATCTGCAGCAGCGCAGGAAGACTGCGGTGCTGTTCATCACCCATGATTTCGGCGTGGTCGCCGAGATCGCCGATCGCGTGGTGGTGATGCAGCACGGCGTGATCGTCGAGCAGGGCGCGGCCGACAGGGTGCTGAACGATCCGCAGCATGCCTACACGAGGCAGCTGATATCATCGGTTCCGCCGCTCAAGGCACCGCCGCCGCGCAGCCTCTCCGGCAAGGACGTGCTGAGCATCGACCGTGTCTCCAAGACCTACCGCACCGGCGGCTTTCTCGGCCGCGGCGCGCGGGTCACTGAAGCCGTGAAGGGCGTCTCGCTGCATCTGCCGCGCGGCGCGACGCTCGGCATCGTCGGCGAATCCGGCTCGGGCAAATCGACGCTGGCCCGCTGCATCGTGCGGCTGATCGATCCCGACGCCGGGTCGATCCTGCTCGACGGCAAGGACTGGGCCAAGCTCACCCCGGACCAGGTCCGCCGCGAGACCCGGCACATCCAGATGGTGTTCCAGGATCCCTTCGCCTCGCTCAATCCGCGCCGCAAGGCGGCGGAGCTGGTCGCGCAGGGACCGATCGTGCATGGCGTGGACCGCGCGGTCGCAATCGCGGAAGCCAAACGGCTGTTCGAGCTGGTCGGACTCGACCCGTCCGCGGGCGACCGCTTTCCGCATGAGTTTTCCGGCGGCCAGCGCCAGCGCATCGGGCTCGCGCGCGCGCTCGCGCTGAAGCCGGATGTGCTGGTCGCCGACGAACCGGTCTCGGCGCTGGACGTCTCGGTACAGGCGCAGGTCCTGAGGTTGCTCGCCGAGTTGCGCCAGCAGCTCGGCCTTTCCATCGTCTTCATCACCCACGATCTGCGCGTCGCAGCCCAGATCTGCGATCTCGTCGCCGTGATGAAGGATGGCGCAGTGGTCGAGCAGGGAACGACGGCCGAGGTGTTCGGCAATCCGCAACACCCCTATACGCAGGCGCTGCTGTCAGCGATCCCCGGCGGCGACTTCACCCGCAAGCGCGATTCGGCGCTGGTCTAGGCCATTTCCCGCGTGTCGCGGCGGCGATAGAACCGGGAGCATCGGCGGCACGAGCTTGCGCAGATGCGACGTTGGGTTTGAAACAATCCTCCTGCCGCGCTGGCGGCTTCGTCGGCAGTGGCGTTGCCCCTTCACTTATGAAGCGCGGTTGAGAAAAATCGGCAGCCCCCGCTTGTTGGAGTAAAGGGGACGATAGCGCTCAGCGTTGTACGCGGTGGCAACGTCCAATTTGCGCGGTCCGAGCTTGGCGTCCGGGATGGGCACGAGGTCGTAGCGGCCCTCGACCAGCGCCGACATCAGCCCGGTCTTGCCTTCCAGGATGGCATCGTAGGCCAGGTTGCCGAACGTCAGTGCGACAAGCTTGTCGATGAAGTCTGGATCGCCCGATCGCAGGTCGTAGGTGAGGTCAGAGACGATGGTCTCCTCGCCGGCGCGCCGCTTGATCTCGTCGGCGAATGCTTCGGCCACACTCGCCTTCCTGCGGTGCCCGTAGGCGTCAGGGTCGCCGTATTCCTGCACCTTGTAACCCTCCCACTCGGCGCCCTCGCTGAGCACGATCAGCGCGTAGTTGCTTGGGTTGCCGTGCTTGTCCTCAACGAGAAGCTGGATCAACTTGTCGAGGTTGACCTTGTACTCCGGTATGGCGCATCGGATCGAGGTCGCGTAGGCGGTGTAAAGCGCGGTAAATCCGGCATCGCGGCCAAAGATGCGGAAAATGCCAATTCGCTCGTGCGAGCCGACAGTGGTGCGCTGCCGCTGGATGGCATCACTGGCGCGGGTGATCGCGGTCGAGAAACCGATGCAGTACTCGGTGTTGCGGACATCGTTGTCCATCGTCTTCGGGATGGCAATGATCTTGACGCCGAGTCCATTGAGCTTGTCGGCATAGCTCAGCGTATCGTCGCCGCCGATAGCGATCAGGTGCTCGATGCCGAGCCCCGCGAGGTTTGCCAGTACCTGGCCCGTGAGGTCCCAAGTCTTGGTTGCGATGCCGTCCCTGGTGCTCTGGGAAACTGGAAAGTCCTGCCCCACGAGATGATTGGGCAGCTTCTTCATTTTGGAGGGATTGGTGCGGCTCGAGTGCAGCACGGTGCCGCCGCGCCGGTCGATGATGCGCGTGTTTTCGCGGTTCAGCGGGATGATGTAGTGGGACTTGCAGGCCGGGTCGTCGAGGTTCAGGTGCGTGAGAGCCTCCCAACCACGGCGGAGACCGACAACCTCAATGTCGTCCTCGCTGCCGCGATAAGTCACACTCTTGATCACAGCATTGAGGCCGGGGACGTCACCGCCTCCCGTGAGAATACCTATGCGCTTCCTCGCCATGCCCACCTCCCGATTGGTATCTCGCAATAACGCCTGCGTCAGGTCGGGGTTTCCCTAGGTTATCCGCCGGCGGCGGGCTCCTCAAGATGGCGGACATCGGCGCCCGGTGATATCTCGTTAGGATAATGCCCAGCATCTTCGGAGCACAACGTCCTCTGGACGGACCCCGCCCGACGCTGCCGGCCCCTTCTTGCATTACATCTCCCGCGCATCGCGGCGGCGATAGACCAGGAGCATCAGCGGCGCGAGCTTGCGCATCAGGCCGTGCGCCGGGATCGTGACCGGCTCGGTGAAGGGCAGCGCGAGCTCGCTCTCTGGCACGCCCTGCACCGCCTTGGCGAGCTCGCGGCCGAGCGGCATCGTCAGCGCAACCGCACGGCCGTTGCAGCCGGTCCAGCCGAAGGCGTTCGGCCCGAGCCGGTGGATGCGCGGCAGGAAATCCGAGGTCATGCCGACATAGCCGTTCCAGACGCAGTCGAAGGAAATGTCGCCGATCTGCGGCCACAACCGCTGCAATCGCTCCGTCACCCGCGCCTTCAGCCGCGCCGCCTTGTCGCCAGGACCGATCACGGCACCGCCGGTGACAAGGCGATTGCGAGCATCATAGCGCGCGAAATACAGCTCACCATGGGTGTCCGACATCGCCAGCCTTCCGGGGATGATGGTCTTGCGGACGTTGTCCGACAGCGGCTGGGTTGCCATCTGCCAGGACAGTACCGGCATCACCTCATGGGCGATGTCGGGCACCAACGACGTCGAAAAACTCGCCGCTATAGGCATTGGTCGCAACTACGAGCGCGCGGCCCGAGATCTCGCCCCTCTCCGTCTTCACCACCCATTTGCCGCCGCGACGCTCGAAGCTGGTCGCAGGCGAGCGGGCATAGATTCGTACACCGAGGCCGAGCACGGTACGCGCCAGGCCGCGCGCAAGCGCCAGCGGATTGATATGGCCGCCGGTCCTGTTCCAGAACCCGCCGAACCACGCGTCCGAGCCGAGCATGTCGCGGACCTCATCGCGCGACAACAGCTCGACCGGCGCGCCGAATTTCGACCATTGCTGCACCCGCCGTTCCGCGATCTTGATGCGGCCGGGCGAATGCACCGGCTGTATCCAGCCAGACTGCTCGTGTTCGGCCGCGATGTCGTAGCGCCCAACGATATCGAACAGCGTGGAGGCGCTATCGCGCAACATCGCGACGAAGCGCTCGCCGGCCGCGCCATGTTTGGCGATGATATCATCGGGATCCGGCCGCGACAGCGTCGGAATTACCTGCCCGTTGTTGCGGCCAGACGCGCCCCAGCCCGGCTCGGCGGCCTCGACGATCGCGACATCAACATTGGCCTCACGCAAATGCAGCGCCGTCGACAGCCCGGTGAAGCCGCCGCCGATGATGACGACGTCGGCCTGCTGCGCTCCGGTCAGTTCGGGGCAATCAGGGCCGGACGGTGTCACCGCGGCCCACAGCGAAATGGGCCAGCGCACGGCATTGCTGCTCATCATGATCCTTTCTTGCGGGCGCCCGATCGTTCTGGTTAGCTTTACTCCCTTATTCCAGCCGGGAAGACAAGAAGTGGCACTCAAGAACGTCGTCGGAATCGATCACGCCGTGGTCATGGTCAAGGACCTCGACAAGGCCGCCGAAAACTACAAGCGGCTCGGCTTCACCGTGTCGCCGCGTGGCACCCATAGCGCGCACATGGGATCGGGCAATTACACCATCATGTTCGACCCCGATTACATGGAATTGCTCGGCGTGCTGACGCCGACGGAACACAATGCTCCGGCACGCGCCTTCCTCGACAGGAGCGGCGAAGGCATCGAGCGCATCGCCTTCACCGCCGTGGATTCGGCTGAAGGCGCGGAGGAGATTCGCGCGCGCGGCTATACACCGGTCGGGCCGACCGATTTCGAGCGGCCCGTGACGCTGCCGAACGGCTCGATCTCTGCGGCAAAATTCCGCACCTTCCAGTGGCCGACTGCGGAAGCGCCCGGCGGGGTGCGCATCTTCGCCTGCCAGCACAAGACGCGCGAGACGGTGTGGATCCCTGAATTGATGACCCATGCCAACGGGGCGAAACGCCTCAGGCAGGTGCTGATCGTCTCCCCGGACCCGGCAACCGATGCAGCGCACTTATCGAAGATGATCGATATCCCCCCGAGGAACGAGACCGACGGCGCCGTCGCCGTGCCCTCGGGCGGTGATCGTGCAGACTTCGTGTTCCTCACCAGGGAGCAGCTCGGCAAGCGCTATGGCGGCGTGCCGCTGGACGGCCTGCCCGATCGCGGCGGCGCCGGCCTCGTGATCGCGGCCGATCTTGCGGCCACTGCAAAGTCGCTCGGCGGGACCGGAGTATCCAGCGGCGGCAGCATCTGCGTGCCGCCGGCCGCCGCCAATGGCACCCTGCTCGCCTTCGTCAAGGCATAGACGCCGCGATTTGCGCGGCGCGGCAATCATGCGCGCCGCGCAGCTTGGGGCTAGGCAGGACCACTTCACACGCTTGAACGTTGATGCGATGGCAGATCGGATCAATGTTCTCGCTCCTCTCTCATCTGATCGGAAAACCGGTTTCCACTTTTCCCGATCATGCCCTAGTATCTCTCCCAAACAAGAACCGTCCAAGGGAGAGAGACATGTCGCATCACCTGATCTCGCGCCGGCAGATGCTGGCCGGCACGGCCGCCGCCGGCGCAGTCGGGTTGACCGGATTTCCGGCCTACGCCGAGGTCAACTGGAAGAAATATGCCGGCACCACGCTCGAGGTGATCCTCGCCAAGGGGCCGCGCGGCGACAATCTGCAGAAGTACATCAAGGAATTCACCGAACTCACAGGCATCCAGGTCGAGTCCGAGCAGATCCCCGAGCAGCAGCAGCGCCAGAAAGCCGTGATCGAGCTTGCGTCGGGCAAGCCGAGCTTCGACGTCATTCACTTGAGCTACCACGTGCAGAAGCGTCAGTTCGAGAAGGCCGGCTGGCTCGCCGACATCTCCGGCTACATGAAGGATCCGACGCTGACCGCTCCCGATCTCGTCGAGAGCGACTTCTCGGCCGCCGGGCTGGAGTACGCCAAGAACGACAAGGGGCAGATGCTGTCGCTGCCGTGGTCGGTCGACTACTTCATCCTCTATTACAACAAGGAGCTGTTCCAGAAGAAAGGCGTCGCGGTGCCGAAGACCCTCGACGAGATGGTCACAGCTGCGGAAAAGCTCACCGACACCAAGGCCGGCATCTACGGTTTTGTCGGGCGCGGCCTTCGCAACGCCAACATGACGTTGTGGACCAACTTCTATCTCGACTACGGCGGTGAATTCCTCGACGACAAGGGCAACATCCTGACCGACGGGCCCGAGGCGATCGCAGCAACCAAGCTCTATCAGGCGCTGCTGACCAAGGTCGCACCGCCCGGCGTCGCCGGCTTCAACTGGATGGAGTCGATGGCCTCCTTCACGCAGGGACGCTCGGCGATGTGGATCGACGGCGTCGGCTGGGCGCCGCCGCTGGAGGACCCGGCCGCTTCGCGCGTAGTCGGCAAGGTCGGCTACACCGTGGTGCCGGCGGGGCCGAAGGGACAATATTCAGCGACCTATGGCGACGGCATCGGGATTGCCGCGGCGAGCAAGAACAAGGAAGCTGCCTATCTGCTCTGCCAGTGGGTGGTCTCGAAGAAACAGGGTGCGCGGTTGTTGCAGGCCGGCGGTGGCGTTCCATTCCGCAACTCGATCCTCAACGATCCCGAGGTCCAACAGGGCGTGAAGATGCCAAAGGAATGGCTGCAATCGGTGATCGATTCCGCCAAGATCTCCAAGCTCGGCCTGCCCGTCGTCATCCCCGTCGCCGAGTTCCGCGACATTGTCGGTGCTGCCATCACGTCGACGCTGTCGGGCGCAGATCCCGCAACCGAGCTCAAGAAGGCGCACGAGCAATTCCGCCCGATCCTGGAGCGTAGCGAAAAAGCGTGAGCGTCGTGACACAGGCTTCTGCGGCGTCAGCACGGGATGCTGCGCCGGAGCGTGAATGGCGTCCGCCGTCCTACTGGCCATTCGTGATCCCGGCGCTCGTCGTGGTGCTCGCCGTGATCATCTTCCCGTGGGTGTTCACGATCTGGATGAGCCTGAACGAATGGAAGGTGGGCTCACCGATCACCTTCGTCGGGCTCGCCAACTACCTGCGGTTGCCGGCCGATCCGCGCTTCGTCGAGGCGGTCGAGCACACACTGCTCTACACCGCGCTCTCGGTGCTGCTGCCGCTGGTCTTCGGCACGCTGGCTGCGATCGTGTTCCACCAGAAATTCGCCGCGCGCGGCTTCCTGCGCGGCATCTTCATCATGCCGATGATGGCGACGCCTGTCGCGATCGCGCTGGTGTGGACCATGATGTTCCATCCGCAGCTCGGCGTGCTCAACTATCTGCTGTCCCTGGTCGGCCTGCCGCCGCAACTCTGGGTTTTCAATCCGACCACAGTGATCCCCTCGTTGGTGCTGGTCGAGACCTGGCAGTGGACGCCGCTGGTCATGCTGATCGTGCTCGGCGGGCTCGCGGCGATCCCGACCGAGCCTTACGAGAGCGCGCAGATCGACGGCGCGAATTTCTGGCAGGTGTTCCGCTTCATCACGCTGCCCCTGATCATGCCGTTCCTGTTCATCGCTGGCATGATCCGCATGATCGATGCGGTGAAGAGCTTCGATATCATTTTCGCCATCACGCAAGGCGGCCCGGGCTCGGCGTCGGAGACAATCAACGTCTATCTCTACAGCGTCGCCTTCGTCTATTACGACCTCGGCTACGGCTCGGCGATCGCGGTGGTGTTCTTCCTCCTGATCATCGCCCTCGCCGCGCTATTGCTGTATTTGCGCAAGCGCATGCTGTGGACGACAGAGCTCGGAGCCGGCGCATGAACCTGCGTCAGCTCCTGGGCCGGGTCGGGTTGTGGCTGTCGGTATTGACAATCGTCTCGCCGGCGATCCTGTTCTTCCTGTGGATGGCGTCGCTGTCGCTGAAGTTCGAAGTCGACAACGCCGCCTATCCGCCGGTGTTCATTCCGGAGAACTTCGCCTGGAAGAACTACGCCGATGTACTCGCCTCCAACCGCTTCCTGACCTACTTCGTCAACAGCGTGATCGTCACCGGTTCAGCGACCGGCCTTGCGATGCTGGTGGGCGTGCCGGCCGGCTACGGCATCGCTCGGATGGCCGCGCACAAATCGGCGGTGGTGATCCTGATCGCGCGCATCACGCCGGGACTATCCTACCTGATCCCGCTGTTCCTGCTGTTCCAGTGGCTCGGCCTGCTCGGCACCCTGGTGCCGCAGGTCATCATCCATCTCGTGGTGACGGTGCCGATCGTGATCTGGATCATGATCGGCTACTTCGAAACCACGCCGCTGGAGCTGGAGGAGGCCGCGCTGATCGACGGCGCCACGCGCTGGCAGGTGTTCCGCCATGTCGCGCTACCGATCGCCAAGCCGGGGCTTGCGGTCGCCTTCATCCTCGCGGTGATCTTCTCCTGGAACAACTTTGTCTTCGGCATCGTGCTGGCCGGGCGCGAGACCCGCACGCTGCCGGTCGCCGTCTACAACATGATCTCGTTCGACCAGCTGAGCTGGGGCCCGCTGGCCGCCGCCGCCCTCATCGTGACGGCGCCGGTGCTGCTGCTCACCGTGATGGCGCAGCGGCAGATCGTCGCGGGGCTGACTGCAGGCGCGGTCAAGGGCGGGTAGCGCGACGCTTAATGATGGGCGGCACGAGGGTTTGTGTCGACAAGCAGCCGCGTGAGCATGTGCTCGGGATCAGTCATCCCGTCGAGAACGTTGAAGTGATGCCGGTCGGGCGCGACGATGGCCTGGGTGGCGATGCCAGACCCCGTCCAGATGTTCTGCAGCAGACTGTTCTGGCGCAGGAATTCATTTCGCTCCGCCCCGCCTACATAGCAGCTGAGAGCAAACCCGTGACGGGGCTCCAGCAATGCGGGGCTTTCACGCGCGGCCTCCGCATCATCGATTCGCAGCACGCGATTCATCTCGGTTCGCATCAATGGTCTGAGGTCGTGCAGCCCCGATATCGAGACCACGTGCCCAACACGTTGAGCGACGCTATCCTGCAACGTGGACGTCGCGCACATTTGTCGCGTGACGAGATGTCCGCCCGCCGAATGACCAGTCAAGGTAATGGGTCCGCCCACCTCGCCGGCCACGTGATCGATTGCTGCTGCAATATCAGATACAATTTCACCGATGCGCGCTTCCGGTGCCAATCGATAACTCGGCAGGGCAACGGCGTAACCCAGTTCGACGGCGCCGCGGGCGAGATGCGACCACGAATTCTTGTCGAACGCCATCCAGAATCCGCCATGAACAAAAACGACCAGACCCTTTGGCGTCCCCTTCGGGAGGAACAGATCCAGACGTTGCCGCTCGTGCCGGCCATAGGCGATATCCAGTGACGCCCTCCCTTCGGCGACGGCGCTTTCGCGAAAGGCCGACGCAGAACGCAGCCATCTTTCCGGATAATCTGCGCCACCGGGAATGTGAGCGCCGTTGCGATAGGCGTCATCCCAGTCTTCGATCCTATGCAGCGGCATCCCGTCTTCCCTCTGGCTCTCGAACGTCTCCGGCGGAGATCGCGCAGCGAATGGTATAATATTTTATAATTAAAGCAATTGACGTCCGGCGTTATTTGTCGCAGCCTGGGTTGGCGGTGCGGACGAGCCTGATATCTGCCTCCCAGCCGGCTACCGCAACGCAGACCTGCGAAGCACGGTTAGCGTCGAACGGCCGTGGCGCCGGCCGCATACGATCCTTCGAACGGACCGATGGGGCCAACCGAAACCGGATTGAAATGCGATGGAACAGTCCCGCGACTCAATTCCCGACGGCGCTCAAACGCATTTCAGGGACCTCATGTCCTACAGCGACTATCTGCAGCTCGACGCGGTCCTGGCTTCGCAGAGACCCTTGTCCGAATCGCATGACGAGTTGCTCTTCATTATCCAGCATCAGACTTCGGAGCTGTGGATGAAGCTTGCCATCCACGAATTGCGCTCGGCGATGCAAAGCATTCGTCGAGACCAGTTGCAGCCGGCAGCCAAAATGCTCTCGCGTGTGGCTCGCATCTTCGAGCAGCTGAATAATGCGTGGGACGTTCTGCGCACGATGACGCCTTCGGAATACACCCAGTTTCGCGGTAACCTCGGGCAGTCGTCGGGCTTTCAATCGGTGCAATATCGCATGATAGAATTCATCGTCGGCAACCGAAATCTGGCTTTGCTGGCCCCTCATTCACACCGCCCCGACTACATAGCGGCGCTGGAAGGAATTCTGGCGGCGCCAAGCCTGTACGACGAAGCCCTGCAGTTGTTGGCGCGGCGCGGCCTCAATATCGGACCCGACGCAGAACGTGTGGACTGGCGCCTGCCGCGCGCCGCAAACGACGAAGTGCGCGCCGCATGGAAAGTCATTTATTCCAGCCCCGGCGAGCATTGGGAGCTTTATGAGCTTGGCGAAAAGCTCGTCGATTTCGAGGATTATTTCCGCCGCTGGCGCTTCAATCACGTCACCACGGTCGAAAGGGTCATTGGCTTCAAGCCCGGAACCGGCGGTACCAACGGCGTAGCCTATTTGCGCAAGATGTTGGAGGTCGTCCTGTTTCCCGAGCTGTGGAGCGTGCGTACGGACATGTAGGACGATAGAGCCGCCTCACAGGGGACATCGGATGGATGACGGTCGTGCATGGGAGTTGGATCAAAGCGATCCTGTTGCGTACGTACGCGAACAATTCCATCTGCCCCAGGATGCGATCTACCTCGACGGCAACTCCCTCGGCCTCGCATCAAAGACTGCGGAGAGGGTTCTTCTTGAAGCATTCGATGAATGGAAGACCTACGCCATAGATGGCTGGTCCCATGGGCAACGGCCATGGCTCTACAATGCCGAGGCGCTGGGCGCGCGGCTGGCACCTTTCGTCGGCGCCAGGCCAGCCGAGGTCGTTGCGACAGGATCGATATCAGTCAATATTCATCAGCTGTTGTCGAGTTTCTATCGACCGACACCGGCGCGCAGCATCATCCTCGCCGACACTCTCAACTTTCCGACCGACCTTTACGCGTTGCAGAGTCAGTTGCGCCTCCACGATCTCGATGTCGCAGGGCATCTGCTATGCACGGCGTCACGTGATGGTCACCTGATCGACGAAGACGATATCATCGCCAATATGAGCGATCAGGTCGCCGTGCTGTGGCTGCCCACCGTGCTGTACCGCAGCGGTCAATTGCTCGATGTTGCCAGACTGACCGATGAAGCGCATCGGCGCGGCATCCTCGTTGGTCTCGATCTGGCTCACTCTGTCGGCTGCATGCCGCATCGTCTGCACGATTGGGGCGTCGATTTTGCCGTGTGGTGCAACTACAAATACATGAACGGCGGCCCCGGAGCCGTCGGCGGCCTCTTCGTGCATGAGCGCCATTTCGGGGGCATGCCGGGACTGGCGGGCTGGTTCGGCTCGGACAAGGGCAAACAGTTCGCGATGGATGATCATCTCACCCCTGCGGGGGACGCGGGCGCGTACCAGATTGGCACTCCGCACCTCTTCAGCAGCGCGCCGTTGTTCGGATCGCTGGAGATCATGGAAGCCGTCGGCATCGAGCAGATCCGGGCCAAGTCGCTTCGACTGACCGATTATCTGATGCGACAGATTGACCTCGTGCTGGCGCCATTCGATTTCACGGTGGTCACGCCAAGGGAACATCACCGCCGGGGCGGCCACGTCAGCGTCCAGCACAATGACGCGGCGCGGATCGTCAAGGCGATGAAGGTTGCCGGTATTGTTCCCGACTATCGCGAGCCGAACATCATTCGGCTGGCGCCGATCGCTCTTTACACATCCTATCAGGACGTCGAGGACGCCATCCAGCGCATCCGCCGTATCATGATGGACCGATCGTACGATGCTTTCGAGAACGAGCGTGACATCGTGGCTTAGGCCCGCCACGGTGCCTTCGCTATGAAGCCCGATCACTCCGCAGGTGCTGCAGCCGGCATCTCCGGATGCGCGCTAAACGCCTCGCTGACGGCCGTGCGCCCGAGCGCATAGAAACCGGCCGCCATCACGAGATAGGCGAGCGCAACTCCCGGCGTCACGCCGAGCCCACCGCCGATACCGACCGCCTCGCCGTGCATGAAGCCGAAATAGGTCATGGCGGCACCGGCAAGCGCGAACGCCGAGGCCTTCAGGAAATCGCGCTCGATCACGAACACGCCGATCGCGCCCAGGATCAAGCCGGCCAGGATCGAGCCGCCGCCCATCACCTCGAGGCCGTGGTAGATCACGCCCTGTTGCGGCAATGCCGCGATGGCCGCGGTCTTGACCTCTCCAATCTTGTCGGCAGGGAGTCCGCCGACGGCCTGCGCCGCGGTTAACGTGGAGCCCAGCATAGTGTCGATCTGCAGCTTGGCCCAGGCCGCCAGATGCGGCGTCAACGCAAGCACGATCGCCGGCGCGTGCTTGACCGGCGTGGTCTGGAACACCTGCGCGCCGATCAGCATGCCGATATAGAGCAGGATCGGCGAGATCGCGACGACAGGGACCAGCGCAAGCAGCACCGAAATGATGCCGAACCAGGACAGCGCCACCACCATGATGCCGGTTGCAGCCGAATACCCGATCCGGCCGCCCATCGCCTTCCAGCCGGGATGGCCGATATAGACCGCGTTGATGAACGGATTGCCCATCAGGCAGCCGATCAAGCTGACAATGCCGTCCGCGGTCAGGACCCGCGTGGTCGGATATTCGTCGCCGGCGGCTTCCGCGCTCTCGACGTTGTCCATGGCTTCGACGAGATCGTAGATGCCGAACGGGATCGCCGTGACCAGGATGACGCCGAGGAATTCGAAGCCGGAGAACACCTGCCCGACCGCGGGGACCGGCACCGAGAACCCGAAATTGGCAAAGGCGTCACCGACACCCTTGAGGCTGAGGCCACCGAGCCCGAGCCCAAACAGGTTCGAGCCCCACGCGATGATCATGCCGACCGCGATGGCGACGAGGCCCGCTGGAATGCTTTTCGGATATTTCACGCCGCCGAACCAGCTCACCAGGATGATGGCGAAGCAGACCAGCCCGATCTGGGGTGTCATGTACATTTCGAGTGCTGGCCGCATCGAGATGAACGTCACCGATACGCCGGCGAGCGTGCCGAGCAGCGCCGCGCGCGGCGTGATCCTGCGGATGAACGGCGCGATGAAGCCGCCGATCATCAGGATGAAGCTCTGGAAGAACACCCAGACCAGGCCGGCGGACCAGCCCTTCATGGGATCGCCGGTCTTGATCGTGATCGGCAGCATGATCACGAAGGTGACGATGAACATGTGCGGGACGCTGACGCCAGACGGCAATGCACAGACGTCGCTGCGGCCGGTCTTCTGCGCCAGCCGATAGGCAAGGAAGGCGTAATAGAAGGTGGAAAGGCACATCATGAGGCCGAGCGCCGGCAGGATGCGGCCGAACACCAGGCTGTCGGGCATCTTCAGCACGAAGCGCAACAGACCGGTCAGCACCAGCATGTTGACGAGGATGTTGGTGCCGAAGCCGAAGAACGCGTTCCAGTCACCGGGTGTCCAGAAGACCGGCTTGAATTCGGACTTGCCGGCCGTACCGCTCATGCTCGTGCTCACGATAAATAATCCCCTCTAGGTCAATTTCTTCGACGTCTCCATTGCTTCCAGCACCGCGGCCGAGTTGGTGACCCAGCCGAAGATTCCGCCCTGGGCCTTGATCATCTTCAGGCCCATCTCGTGAAATTCCGGGAAATAGGACGCGCAGCCGTCGCCGATCACGACGCAGCGGTAGCCGCGGTCATTGCCTTCGCGCACCGTGGTGTTGACACATACTTCGGTGGTGACGCCGCACACCAGGAGGTTCTCGATGCCATAGTTCTGCAGAATCCTGCCGAGCTCGGTCGCGTAGAAAGCGCCCTTGCCGGGCTTGTCGATCACGATCTCGTTGTCGAGCGGATAAAGCTCCGGAATGATGTCGTGGCCGGCCTCGCCGCGGATCAGGATGCGGCCCATCGGGCCGGGATCGCCGATACGCAACGATGGCGCACCGCGCGCGACCTTCGCCGGCGGCGCATCGGAGAGATCCGGCAGATGCCCTTCGCGGGTGTGAATCACGAGCATCCCGCCGGCGCGCGCAGCCGCGAGCACGGCGGCGATGGGTTTCACCGCGCGGGCAAGCTGGCTGACGTCGTTGCCGAGCGTCTCGCCGAAACCGCCCGGCTCCATGAAATCGCGCTGCATGTCGATGATGACGAGCGCCGTGCTGCCCCATTCGAGCGAGACCGGCTCGGGCTCGGCGGCGATTGTGCCGATTGAGTTCGTCATGACGCGCGCCTCGAACGAGAGAACCTCAACGGAACTCAAGCAAGGCGCATGCCATTGTGTACAATACCATTCGGGGCGCGAGCGGGACGAAATCCGACGCCATATCAAGTCGTTGGATTTTTGCGAGCGTACGATGCGCCCGCTCGGCGTCGCTGCCGTGACGTGCAGTTGCTCATTTGCTGAGCGCCGGCAACCGGTGAGCAAGCAGGCTCACCTGAAGAAATGCACCAGCCCGATGCTTAACCCGAGCAGCAACATGAGCGACAGCGTGACGGCCGCCGTCACCCGGCCCCCGACGGTCGACAGCACGCGGACGTCGACGCCGAGCCCGAGCGCCGCCATCGAGACCACGGTGAGAACAGCCGCGATCCTGGTCACGGGCGCGATCGCCACATCAGGCACGAGCTGGAGCGAGCGCAGCGCCGCCAGCGCCAGGAAGCCGATGATGAACCAGGGCACCAGCTTGAACGGGCTGATCGAAACGGTCTTCGCCCCGCCGGCTCCAAGCTTGCGGCGGCGCGCGACGAGCAGCGACAGACCGAGCACGATCGGGCCCAGCATCAGGACCCGCACCAGCTTCACCAGCGTGCCGATCTGCGTAGAGACGATACCGGCCGGCACGGTCGCCGCCAGCACCTGCGGTACCGCATAGACCGTGAGTCCCGCGAGGATGCCGTATTGCGTCGCCGAGAGTTGCAGCAGCGGAATCAAGAGCGGCAGGCCGAGCACCATCAAGACGCCGAGAATGGCGGTGAAAGAAATGGACGACGCGATGTCGTCGCCATCGGCCTCGATCACCGGCGCCACGGCGGCAATTGCCGAATTGCCGCAAATCGAATTGCCGCAGGCGATCAGGATCGACAGCTTTGGCTTGAGCCCGAGCATCCTGCTGAGGCCGAAGCTCACAGCGAGCATGATCAAGACGGTGACCGCGATCGCGCCGATCAGGAGGTAGCCGGAGGCCACGATCGCAGCAAAGCTGATGGAGGCACCGAGCAGCATCACGGCGACCTCGAGCAGCTGCTTGGCGCTGAAAGCGATGCCGGAGCGCCAACGCTCCGACGGCTGCCAGGCGGTGCGCACGGCCATCCCGAGCAGGATGGCGACGACGAGCGCCTCGATATAGGGGTGGTCAAAAGCGCGTTCCTCGGCGGCCTGGACGCCGAGTGAGACGACCGTGACCGCCCCGCAAAGCAGGATGCCGGGAATGAGCTGGAGCGCGCGCATCACCGCGCCCGGCGCGGGCTCCTGAACCTCGGATCCTTTTGACTCAACCCGCATGACATCTTCCCTTCGAAGAAGATTTTATGCGCGAAGCCTGGGCGATTGGCTAATATATTTTCGGACTGCCCCAATAGAGAGAAGTTATGTCCCTCAACCTGCATCTGCTGCGCCTGTTCGCGGCCGTGGCGAAGACCGGAAGCTTCTCCCGCGCTGCCGAGTTGCTGCATATCAGCCAGCCGGCGATCTCCAAGGGTGTGCGGGATTTCGAACTCCAGGTCGGCTGCCGCCTGCTCGACCGGACGCCAAAGGGGGTGCGGCCGACCCGGGAAGGCGCGGCGCTGGCGCGTCACGCCGAGACGCTGTTCGCGGCCGAGCGCGCGGCGGAGGACGAATTGCAGGCGCTGCGCAACCTCGACAGCGGATCGCTGCGCATCGGCGCCAGCACGACGATCGCAACCTATATGATTCCGGCGTATCTCGGCATCTTCCACCGCGCCTTTCCCGGCATCGACCTGCACGTCGTCAGCGCCAACACCAGCGAGATCGCTGCCCTGATGCTGGCGCATGAAATCGAGATCGCGCTGGTCGAGGGACCGGTGGAGGACGAGAACCTGGTCAGCCAGGCCTGGCGCACCGACGTCATGGGCCTGATCGCCGCTCCCGATCACCGCCTCGCTGCAGCGTCAGGTCCGATCGATTTCCACCTGCTGGAGGACGAGATCCTGATCGTCCGCGAGCCCGGCTCGGGGACGCGCGAGGTGGTGGCCCAGGCGCTGGCCGCCCACGGCGTCGAGCCCAAACGGACGCTCGAGATCGGCAGCACCGAGGCGATCAAGCAGGCGGTCGCGGCCGGCGTCGGAGTTGCCATCGTGTCGACGGCGACGAGCGATGATCAGGTCAGGCTCGGGAAGTTGAGGGTGATTCCGATCAAGGGCACCCGGATCGAGCGAATGCTCTGGCAACTGAAATCGTCCGGCCGGCTGGACGTGCCGGCCGCGGTCGCTTTCGAGGGGATCATCAGGGAAAAGCAGGACGCGCAAGCGAACCCGCGCAAGCCGGTGGCTAAAGTGCGGCGAACAGACCCTGCGCCCAGGCGACAGCGCGCTCGAAGCTGAACACGCCCGGCTCGAAGTAGACGGCGCGCGCCAGAACGATGCCGACCACCAGCACCCAGAACACGCTGGTGCCCGCGTTCTTCAGCCATGTCGACGCACGCCCGCCTGCGATCGAAGGATCAATCGCTGGGACCGGCTCACCGAAGGGATCGAATGCGGATTGGCTCATGATGGCTACCGTTGGGAATACCCCCAAGATGTCAGGACATCCGGCGCGGACGCAAGGGTCGCGGAATGCCTTTTGAGGCATCCGCTTGGAATAACTTTTCTCGGCACGCACATAGAGGAGTGTTTTCTTCCCGGGGCACCAGTCGCCGTCAATGGTCGGTCGCGCGCTGCGGCGCCGCGCGTGGCAGTGTGATCAGGACGCTGGTCCCCATGCCCGGGGCACTCTCGAGACGGAGGTCTCCGCCCAGCCGGTTGGTGACGATGTTATGGACGATATGCAGGCCGAGCCCGATATGGCCATTGTCGCGGCGGGTGGTGAAGAACGGATCGAGGGCTTGCCGTCGGACGTCGTGACTCATGCCGCAACCATCGTCGGCGAACAGGATTTCTACATGCTCAGCACCCGCCCCGCGCAGCCGCATCGCGATCGCGCCGCCCTTGCCATCCGGAAATGCGTGTCCGACCGAGTTGAGAAAGAGATTGGTCAGCACCTGGCCGTAAGGACCGGGAAAGCTGTTCATCGCGAGATCGGGTGCGCCATCCACATTGAGCGTCAGGTTGTTCTTTGGCAAGGCCGGACGCAGGTTGGAGAGAACCTGCTCGGTATATGCGCCGAGATCGAAGTGACGCCGGTCGAGGTAGCTGCGATCGACCGCCACCTGCTTGAACGACTGCACCAGTTCGCCTGCGCGCTTGAGGTTTCCGACGAGCAGTGACGACGCACTTTCGACCACTTCGATGAAATCAGCCAGGCTCGATCGCTTCAACTTGCCGCGCGCAGCCTCGGCAGCGAAGTCGGCGCATTTTTGCTCCAGGACCGACGCGACGGTGAGGCTGGTGCCGATCGGGCTGTTGATCTCGTGAGCGACGCCAGCCACGAGCCGACCCAGCGCAGCCAGCTTTTCGGCCTCGATCAGGGACGCCTGGGTCTCCTGCAGATGGTGCAATGCCTTCTCGGCCGCATCCCGGGCGGCGCGGATCTCGCGTTCGCTGCGCTTGCGGTCGGTGATCTCTTCGGCCGCGACATTGACCCCGACGATGCTTCCGTTCGGCCCGCGCTGTGGATGCCAATGGGTTATCCAGCAGCGCTCGTCATTGTGACCCGGGCGCTGGCCGTACACCTCGACGCCGGTCACGGGTTGCCCGGTCTCCATGATCGAACGCACGATATCCTCGACGGCCGAAGCCAGCGCGGGCACGCAATCACGCACACTACGCCCGAGATGGCCTTCCACCGAAATGCCGCAGATTTCGGTGAGGCGCTGGTTGATCTGCAGATAGCGACAGTCGGGCGAAAGGTAGGCAAGGCCGATCGGCGCCGTGTCATAGATCAACTGCAGCGCCGGTTGCTTCGGGAACTGAACGTCATGAAGGGCGGACGACCTCATGCTTTCCCCCTACCCAGGCAAGATTAGGCCCCTTACCGTTGGTTGCAATAGTCCAAATAGGTCGGTCTTCGATGCCAAATCCATTCAAATTCGGCACAAACCGGCTGTGCGTGGAACGGCGCGCTCCCGACGGCGCATTGATAACTCAAGGTCGCGCGCTAGCGGATACGGTCGGGCTTCTCGGGCTTGACGTTGTTGGCCTCAGCGGTCGTAAGCGGTGGACGAGCGGCCACGGCCGGCGCTCCAGTTCCAGCCTGGCGCATGATCAGAACATCGATCCCCTGAGGGGTGATGGTCATTACGTAGTCGTACCCCTCTAGGACGCGCGCGGCGACGCGCAGCAACGGGCCGTTGAATACGCCAGTCCTGCGCACCGCCAGCGTGTCGTTGGAGCGGTAGCTCAGATTATACCTGTCGCGCAGCGCGGCGAGCACCTCCTCGAGCGAGGCATCGTTGACCTCGAGATGAACGATCCCGGACTTGCCTTCAACCCGCACCTGCGCCGACGCTCGGCCGCCGAACAGCAGCAACGCAAGCATGAGGAGGGGCAGGAAGCGACAGGCCATCAGATCAACTCCGCATCCGCGATACCATTCGGCAGGGACCAGTCAGGTTATTTGTCACTTTCATTAAAGGATGATGACGCCTGCGACAGTGCGCGCATCGCTCCGGGGAAAACGAAATGACAACGTTGTATGGGGAGACGGCGCACAATGACACATGCGCGTTACATCGGCGAACACTCTGCGTAAGGATGCCCGTCGCGGGCAGCGAGCGCCTTACGAGCCCGGTTGCTGCGGCCTAAAATTCTCGATCACGCGTAGCAGTACTCGCGCGCCAGTATCTGCGTCGGCCAACTCGACATGCTCGGCCGGATTGTGGCTGATGCCGCCACGGCAACGCACGAAAATCATCCCGATATCGGCGATGTCGACCATCGCCATGCCGTCATGCCCCGCTCCGCTCGGCAGCTCGAAGACCTGGAAGCCCTCGGCCGCCACGGCGTCAGCGATCTGCGATGTCAGCCACGGCGCGCAGGGCACGCTGCGGTTCTCATGGGTGACGTCGATCTGCAGCGTCAGCTCGCGGCGCCTGGCGATCGCCTCGACCCGCCGCACGATATCGGCGACCGCGCGCTTGCGATGCGTGTCGCTCTGCGAGCGGATGTCCATCGTGAAGGAGACCTTCCCGGGGATCACATTGGTGGCGCCGGGCATCGCCGTGATGTAGCCGACGGTGCCGACGAGACCGACCTCGTCGGTCCTGCAGAACTCCTCGATGGCGACGATGCATTCTGCGGCGCCCGTGAGCGCATCGCGCCGCAGCACCATCGGGACAGTGCCGGCATGGCCGGCCATGCCAGTGAGACTGGCGGCGAGCCGCGTCGCCCCGGCAATCGCCGATACCACGCCGACCGGCAATCCCCTTTCCTCCAGCACCGGTCCCTGCTCGATGTGCAGCTCGACATAGCCGAGCAGCTCGCGGCGTGCGCGCGCCGCCCTGCCGATGTGATCGGGATCGAGCCCGAACCCGACCATGGCCTCGTGCATCGAGGTGCCGCCGCGGTCGCGCGTGGCCAGCACGCTCTCGTCGAAGGTGCCGGCGACCGCGCGGCTGCCGAGCAGGGTCGAGGCGAAGCGCACGCCCTCCTCGTCCGCGAAGCCCACGATCTCGATCGCGAACGGCAGCCGCCTGCCGCGGCGGTTGAGGTCCGCGACGCAGACGATCGCGGTGATCACACCGAGCGGACCGTCCCATTTGCCGGCATCGCGGACGGTGTCGTAATGCGAGCCGAGCATCAGGCATGGCGCGCCGGCCCTTTCGCCCTCGTAGCGGCCGCAGACGTTGCCAATCGCGTCGAGATGCGCGCTCATGCCGGCTTCACGCATCCACGCCAGGATAAGATCGGCGGCCTTTTGATGCTCAGGCGTGAGGAAAATCCGTGCCAGGTGCTCGGGCGTCTCGGAGATCATGGCGAGCTGGTTGATCCGCGCCACGATCTGATCGCCGAGCGACGACTTCCTGGTTTGACCTGCGGTTTCCATCTCGCTCACGCTCTTCCATATCAGGGCCGCGCCGGGCATCCGGATCGGGCGGGCCGCGGCGCCGTCCCACTCGTAGCAGGCGCTATCCGATTCATCAGCCGCCAAATCGCGCGTCCTGCTCCGCGCTGCCCGACCCGCGCCGCTCCCCGCGGGTGAGAGCCTGCTTAACTGCATTGCATACAATGACGATTGATAGCCTAAATTATATGCATATCGGTTCTGACCAAACATTCGGCATCGCCAGAACAGATATGATTATCAAGTATTTTCATACACTTAATTTGAAGTGATCGCCAAAGATGCTCTGGCACGAAGCTTGCGACATCCGTTCCAAGCTCCGCCGTCTTGGCGGCTTGCGAAAACGATGGGCGGGCGGACCGCCGGAGGGAGCAGGCTATGGATTTTGGCAGGATTTCACGACGGCATTTGTTGCAGGGCAGCGCGGCGCTGGCGCTCGGCAGCACGCTCGGCGTGCGGGGTGCAGCCGCGGCGGAGACCACGGTCGGCTTCATCTATGTCGGGTCGCGCGACGACTACGGCTACAACCAGGCCCATGCGCAGGGCGCGGCCGCGTTGAAGAAGCTGCCCGGCATCAAGGTGGTCGAGGAAGAGAAGGTGCCGGAGACCGATGCGGTCGAAAAGACCATGGAATCCATGATCAACCTCGACGGCGCGACGCTGCTGTTTCCGACCTCGTTCGGCTACTACAACCCGCACGTCCTCAAGATGGCGACCAAATTTCCGAAGCTGCACTTCGAGCATTGCGGCGGGCTGTGGACCGACAAGGATCCGAAGAACGCCGGCAGCTATTTCGGCTATATCGACGAGGCGCAGTACATCTCCGGCATCGTCGCGGGCTATTCGACCAAGAGCGGCAAGCTCGGCTTCGTCGCCGCCAAGCCGATCCCGCAGGTGCTCCGCAACATCAACGCCTTCACGCTCGGCGCCAAGCTCGCCAATCCGAAGGCGACCACGCAGGTGATCTTCACCGGCGACTGGTCAATGCCGGTCAAGGAAGCCGAAGCCACCAACAGCCTGATCGACCAGGGTGTGGACGTGCTCACCTGCCACGTCGACGGTCCAAAGACCATGGTCGAGAACGCCGCACGACGCGGCGCGATGGTGTGCGGCTATCACGTCAACCAGTCACCACTGGCGCCCAAGGCCTATCTCACTGGTGCCGAATGGAACTGGGAGGCGCTCTATCCGAAGTTCGTCAAGATGATCACGTCGGGTGAATCGATCCCGAACTTCTATCGCGGCGGCCTGAAGGAAGAGATCGTCAAGGTCTCGCCCTATGGGGAGATGGTCTCGGCAGAGGCGCGCAAGCATGCCGACGAGGTCAAGGCCAAGTTCATGGCCGGCGACTACACCATCTTCAAGGGACCGATCGTCGACAACAAGGGCAAGACCGTGATCGCCGCCGGCACCGACCGTGGCCAGCAGGATCCCGAGCTCGAGAAGATGGACTACCTCGTCGACGGCGTGATCGGAGCGACCGCGTGACGACGGACACGGCGGAACCGATGGAGGCGGTCGGCGTTGCTGCGACCGCCGATGCCGGATTCCTCCAGCGCTACGGCGCCAGCATCGAATACATCCTGATCCCTGGCGCGGCGCTGGTCGGCGCGCTCGCGGTGTTCGGCGCCTTTGTCGCGGTCTACGGCAAGAACCCGCTCGACCTCTATTTCTACATGTATTACGGCGCATTCGGCACCTGGTTCTCCTGGCAGAACACGCTGACCCGCGCCGCGCCATTGATCCTCACCGCGCTGTGTACGGCGTTGCCGGCGCAGCTCGGCATGGTGATCATCGGCGGCGAAGGTGCGCTTCTGATCGGCGCGCTGTCGGCGACATCGGCCGCGCTGGCGCTGCAGGGCGCCGCTCCCATCATCGTGCAGATCGCGATGGTGATCGCGGGCGTGATCGGCGGCGGCCTCTGGATCGCGCTGTCCGGCGGCTTGCGGCAGTATCGCGGCGTCAACGAGACCATCTCGAGCCTGCTGCTGGTCTATATCGCGCTCGCGATCCTCAACCATCTGGTCGAGGGGCCGATGCGCGATCCGGCGAGCCTCAACAAGCCATCGACCCGCGAGATCGGCGCCGCCAACATGATCGGCACCATTCCCGGCACCGATGTGCATTGGGGTCTGGCGTTCGGTCTCGTCGCCGCGGTCGCGGCCTATGTCCTGATCTATCACACCACCTTCGGCTTCGCCGCGCGGGTCGCCGGAGGCAACGTCCGCGCCGCAAAGATCGTGGGGCTGGGTGTCGGCCGGCTGATCATGACGATCTGCTTCCTCGCCGGCGGCTGTGCCGGGCTCGCCGGCATGATCGAGGTCGCGGCCGTGCAGGGCCGCACCAATGCCAACCTCGCCGCCGGCTACGGCTTCACCGGCATCCTCGTCGCCTTCCTGGCACGACAGAACCCGCTCGCGATCATTCCGGTGGCGATCCTGCTCGGCGGCATCAGCGCCTCGGGCGGCCTGTTGCAGCGGCGGCTCGGTCTGCCCGACGCCTCCGTGCTGGTGCTGCAAGGCATCATCTTCGTCTTCGTGCTGGCGAGCGACGCGCTTTATGGGCGGATCGGCTTCCTGAAGGGAAAGTCCTGACATGGCAGACACATCGATCGGACTCTGGACCGTCCCGCTCGCCGTGCTCGGTGGCGCCATCCGCGTCTCCACGCCATTCCTGTTCGTCAGCCTCGGCGAATGCATCACCGAACGTTCTGGCCGCATCAATCTCGGCCTCGAGGGCACGTTGGTGATGGGTGCGATGAGCGCCTACGGCATCTCCTATCTCTCCGGCTCGCCATGGCTCGGCGTGCTCGCCGCCGGTATCACTGGCGCCGTGTTCGGCGCGCTGCATGCCGGCATCTGCTCGCTGCCGCGGGTCAACGACATCGCGGTCGGCATCGCGCTGATGCTGCTCGGCACCGGCCTTGCTTTCTTCCTCGGCAAGCCGCTGATCGAGCCGACGGCCGCAAGATTGCCGGCAATCGATTTCGGCTGGTGGAGCGACATCCCGCAGCTGCGCGCGGCGCTGCGCATCAACGTGCTGTTCCTGATCGGCGTTGCAATCGCACCATTGCTCTACTGGGCATTCAAGACCACGCGCTGGGGCCTGTTGATCCGGACCGCCGGCGAAAGCGCAGATGCGGCTCGCGCAATGGGCCACTCCGTGCTGCTGATCCGGCTCCGTGCCACCATGGTCGGCGGCTTCCTCGCCGGCATCGGCGGCTCGTTCCTGTCGCTGTTCTACCCCGGGAGCTGGAACGAAGGGCTTTCCTCGGGACAAGGCATCACCGCGGTCGCGCTGGTGATCTTCGCGCGCTGGGATCCGATGCTGTGCCTTTGGGCTTCGCTCGCCTTCGGAGGCGCCGCGGCGCTCGGGCCGGCGCTGCAATCGGTCGGCATCACCTCCGGCTATCATTTGTTCAACGCCGCACCGTACATCCTGACGCTGGCGATCATGATCATCACCTGCTCGCCGAAGCGCACCCTGACCGGCGCGCCGGCCGAACTGTCGATTACAAGATAACTCCCGAGGTCGTCCGATGCCCGAGCGCACCATCAAGTCCGAACCCTACGCCTGGCCCTACAACGGGGATCTCCGTCCGGAGAATACCGCGCTCATCATCATCGACATGCAGACCGATTTCTGCGGCGTCGGCGGCTATGTCGACAAGATGGGCTACGACCTGTCGCTGACGCGGGCACCGATCGAGCCGATCAGAAAGCTGCTCGCGGTGATGCGCGCGCAGGGTTTCCACATCATCCACACCCGCGAAGGCCACCGGCCCGATCTCGCCGACCTGCCTGCCAACAAGCGCTGGCGCTCGCGCCAGATCGGCGCCGGCATCGGCGATCCCGGCCCGTGCGGCCGCATCCTGGTGCGCGGCGAACCCGGGTGGGAGATCATCCCCGATCTGGCGCCGCTGCCCGGTGAGCCCATCATCGACAAACCCGGCAAGGGCTCGTTCTGCGCCACCGACCTCGAATTGATGCTGCGGCTGCGCGGCATCGACAACATCGTCCTGACCGGCATCACCACCGACGTCTGCGTCCACACTACGATGCGCGAGGCCAACGACCGCGGCTTCGAATGCGTGCTGATCGAGGATTGCTGCGGCGCGACCGACCGGAGCAATCACGACCATGCGCTGAAGATGATCAAGATGCAGGGCGGTGTGTTCGGCGCAGTGGCGACATCGGTCGATTTGATCGGAGCGCTGTCGTGATCATCGGCGAGCCGCCCGCCCCTACGGGCACTTTCGGCGTCGATGCCATCGCGATGACCATGCGGTTCGGCGACTTCCTTGCGCTTGACAATGTCGAGCTGAAGGTGCGGCCCGGCTCGTTTCATGCGCTGCTCGGCGAGAACGGCGCAGGAAAAAGCACGCTCGTGAAATGCATCATGGGCTATTACCACGCCACCCAGGGCGACATCATCATCGCTGACCGTCAGCAGAGCATCGCCAACCCGAAGGACGCCCATGCGCGCGGCCTCGGCATGGTCTACCAGCATTTCACGCTGGTGCCCGCGATGACGGTTGCGGAAAATCTGGTGCTGGCCCGCGACGACGTCCCGGCCGTGGTCGACTGGGGCAAGGAGAAGAGAGAGCTCGAAGCATTCCTGGCGCGGATGCCGTTCAAGGTGCCGCTGAACGCCAAGGTCTCTGACATCTCCGCCGGCGAGCGGCAGAAATGCGAGATCCTCAAGCAGCTCTATCTGAAGCGCCGCTTCCTGATCCTGGACGAGCCGACCTCGGTGCTGACACCCGGCGAGGCCGACGAAGTGCTCGGCATGCTGCGTGCCATGGTGGTCGCGGGCGAGCTGACCATCCTGATGATCACACACAAATTCCGCGAGGTGATGGCGTTTGCCGACGACGTGACGATCCTGCGCCGCGGCAAGCTCGCCGGAACCGGCAAGGTCTCCGAGCTGACGCCGGACGAGATGGCGCGCACCATGATCGGCGCCGAGCAGCTGACCGTGCAGCCGCCGCGCACAGGAGATGTCGGCGCGCCGCGGCTCGAGCTTGACGAGCTCACCGCGCGCGACGATGCCGGCGCGATCGCCGTGCACGGCGTGTCGCTAACGGTGAAGAGTGGCGAGATCGTCGGCATCGCCGGCGTCTCCGGCAACGGCCAGCGGCAGCTGGTCGAGGTGCTGGCCGGCCAGCGCGAGGCCGAAAGCGGCGTGATCCGCGTCCAGGGCGAGGTCTATTCGGCGAGCCGCGAGGAGATGCGGCGCCACAGGATGTCGCTGTTGCCCGAGGAGCCGCTGAAGAACGCCTGTGTCGGCGGCATGAGCGTCGCCGACAACATTGCGTTCCGCGAATTCGACCGCGCCCCGTTCGCGCGCGGCGGCTGGTGGCTGAACGGCGCCGCTTTCCACAAGGATGCCCAACGCAAGATCGGGCTCTACAAGATCAAGACCCGCTCGCCCGAGACGCCGATCGCGGCACTGTCGGGCGGCAATGTGCAGCGCGCCGTGCTGGCGCGCGAACTGTCGGGCGACGTCGAAGTGCTGATCGCCGCCAATCCCTGCTTCGGCCTCGACTTCGCCGCAGTGGCGCAGATCCATGCCGAGATCATGGCCGCGCGCAACCGCGGCGCCGCGGTGCTTTTGGTCAGCGAGGATCTCGACGAATTGCTGGAGTTGTCGGATCGGCTGGTGGTGATGTTCCACGGCGAGCTGGTGCATGAGGCACGGGCCAGCGAGGCCGATCTCACCGAGATCGGCCGGCACATGGCGGGGCATTAGGCCACGCGGAAACTCAGCCGGGAGATGGCGCAGTTTCGCTTTTGCTGCCGTTGCCGGTCGACCCACCGCGCAAGAACCTTCTGCCGAGATCGTCATTGGAGGCCAGGATGGCCCGATCGCGCGGCAGCGCTTCGGGCATCTCGTCGCGGATGAACGCAAGCAGCTTCTCCCGGATTTCGCATCGCAGGTCCCAGGACTGCGGCGCGTTCCGTGCGCTGACCAGTGCGCGCAGCTCGATCGTGCGCGGATGGGTGTCGATCACCTGCAGATTCACGACTGCGCGATCCCAGAGCCTGGATTCGCTCGCGGCCTGTTCCAGCCGCTTGCGGATCCGCGGCACGTCAGCGCTGTAGTCGACATGCAGCGCGATCGCGCCGATCAGGGATTGCGCGTCGCGCGTCCAGTTCTGGAATGGACGCTCGATGAAATAGGACAGCGGCACCACCATCCGCCGCCAATCCCACAGCCGGATCACGACGTAGGTCGAGGCGATATCCTCGACCCAGCCCCATTCGTTCTCGATGATCACAGCGTCCTCGATCCGGATCGGCTGGGTGAGGGCGATCTGCACGCCGGCGATCAGATTACTGAGCAAGGGCCTTGCCGCAAGACCGACGATCAAGCCGGCGGCGCCTGCGGAAGCAAACAGGCTGACGCCATATTGCCTGACCGAATCGAAGGTCATCAGCGCGGTCGAGACTGCGATGATGACGATCAGCGTGTCGGTGACCCGTTTGAAGACGCGAACCTGAGTGACGTGCTTGCGGGCCAGGAAATTCTCGGCGACATCGAGACGAAACTTCTCCAGATACCTGGCGGACACCATGTCGACCACGCGGATCGATATCCAGCCGATCAGCGCGATTACGGCGACCCCGAAGAAGTGGCTGAGGGCCTGGCGCAGCACGTCATTGAGTGGCGCCAGCGGCAACACCAGCGCAACGGCGGCCAAACACAGCGCCAGTCGCGTCGGGCCGGATGTCCGGTCAAGCAGCAGCGGCGCGACCGTGTTGTTGGGGCCGAACATGCGGCGCATCAGCCGCGATGCGATCGAGTGAGTGACGAGCGCGATAATGACCGCGCCCGTGATCAGGCCGAATCCGACCACCCAATCCGGCACCCAGCGAAAGGTGTGTTCCAGCTCGGCAAGGAACTCCTGCATGCGACCCGCCTGCTCCAGCACTGCAGGCCGCTAACGCTTTGAGTCTCCGGTCGCTTCTGTCCTCCATGCAATGCAGCAATTCATCTGCTGCATTTCAGGATGTAATGGAACCTTGATGCGGGGCTAGCCGATCTCGAACGCGTCTGCGGCGAGATGCTTCAGGTTGGCGTGCCAGTGCTCGGCGATCGCAAGGCGCGTCGGCACCCAGACGCGCTCATGCGCCTGGACGTAGTCGAGAAAACGCATCAGGGCGGCGGCGCGACCGGGGCGGCCGACCACCCGGCAGTGCAGGCCGATCGACATCATCCTGGGTGACGTCGCGCCTTCGGCGTAGAGCACATCGAAGCTGTCCTTCAGATAGGTGAAGAACTCGTCGCCGCCCGGAAAACCCTGCGTGTTGATGAAGCGCATGTCGTTGGCATCGAGCGTGTAGGGAATCACGAGATGCGGCTCGCTCGCGCCGGCCTTGATCCAGTACGGCAGATCGTCGGCATAGGAGTCGCAGAGGTAGCGCAGGCCGCCCGTCTCCATCAGCAGGCGCAGCGTGTTGATCGAGGAGCGGCCGGTGTACCAGCCGAGCGGCCGCGCGCCGGTGGCTTCGGTGTGTACGGCGATGGCGCGCGCGATCTCCTCGCGCTCCTCGGCCTCCGACATGTCCTTGTGCTCGACCCAACGCAGGCTGTGACTGGCGATGTCCCAGCCCGCCTCCTGCATCGCGGCAACCACATCGGGATTGCGCTTCAGCGCCATCGCGACGCCGAACACGGTGGTCGGCAGCTTGCGCTCGGTGAACATCCGCCACAGCCGCCAGAAGCCCGCGCGCGAGCCATATTCAAACATCGATTCGATATTGGCGTGGCGCTTGCCGACCCAGGGCTGCGCGCCCAGCACGTCCGACAGGAACGCTTCCGACGCGCGATCGCCATGCAGGATGTTGTTCTCGCCGCCTTCCTCGAAATTGACGACGAACTGCACGGCGACGCGCGCCTGTCCCGGCCATTTCGGGTCGGGTGGATTGCGGCCGTAGCCGCGGAGGTCGCGCGGATAACGAGGCTCGTTCACATCAGATTTCCTCGAAACGGATTTGCTGCGCACCCTTCCACAGCACCGTCTTGCCGAAAGTAGTCAGGTTCTCCAGACCCGAGGTCAGCGTGATGAAGTGGTTACCGGCGAGTTGCCCCATCTTGCTCGCGAAATGCACGCCGCCATAGGCGAGCAGGATCTCGGTCTCGCTGATGCCGCCGGGATAGAGAATGATCTGGCCCGGCGCCGGGTAGCTGGTGTGGTTCTCGTAGGAGACGCCGAAATCGAGATCGCCGAGCGGCATCCAGACGCCCTCGCCACTCCAGCGAACATGGATCGCCTGGCTCTCGAACGGCATCGCCTTGCGGAAGGCGGCAACCGTCTTCGGCGCGAGTTGCTCCTCGAAGCGGGCGTCAAAGGTAAACTCGCCGGCGCGGACAATCAGTTTGCTCATCGATCTCTTCTCGTGATGCCACCGAGACCATTGCCTGGGGCTTTTGGATGACACCCTCACCATTGCCGCCGGTGAGCCGCGGACGCAAGGCCGATTCAGGCCATTTTCGCCGGTTTTTGTCGGGTCCCTTTTGGGTCCGGCGGGCCGCAACGCAGATGTGAGCAGACCGCTGCCGGACGCGGATTGCGCCGCGCAGCCGGTTTTGCGAGCCTTTGTGGCAAACGAAGGGATGATGCGAATGACAACCGACAGCCTGCACGGACATGTGGCGATTGTGACCGGAGGCTCACGCGGCATCGGTGCCGCCATCGTCAGGATGCTCGCGGAGGCCGGCGCAGCGGTCGCGGTCAACTACCGCGAGCGCGCCAGCGACGCGGAAGCACTGGTCAAAGGCATTACCGCCGCGGGCGGCCGCGCCGTCGCGATCGCTGCCGACGTGTCGGAAACAGCCGCCGTCGCCAATATGGTCGAGCGCGCCAATTCCGCGCTGGGCCCGGTCGATATCCTCGTCAACAACGCCGGCATCGCCATCGTAAAGGGTGTCGACGATCTCACGGAAGAAGACTTCGACCGTACCATCATGGTCAATCTCAAATCAGTGTTCCTGTGCACCCAAGCCGTGCTGCCGACGATGCGGACCAGGAAATGGGGCCGCATTGTCAACATTTCCTCGGGCGCTGCGCGCGGCGGCGGCTCGATCGGGCCGCATTACAATGCCTCGAAGGCCGGCATCGAAGGACTGACACGCGGCTATGCCGCCCGGTTGGTCAAGGACGGCATCACGGTGAACGCCGTCGCGCCGTCGCTGATCGAGACCGACATGATGGCGGGGCAGACCGGCCTCGTCAGCCGGATCCCGGTGGGCCGTTTCGGCACGCCGGAGGAGGTCGCGCAGGCCGTGATGCTGCTGGTCAACAATCCCTACATGACCGGGCAGACGATCGCGATGAGCGGCGGTATGGCGTTCAACTGACCCTCCGGCGATCGATTCCGTTTGCTGTCATCAAATCATGGCAGGAACTGTGCTTGCTTGTCGCCGTTGATTGCAGGGCGAAACCGGATGTGGAGCTTGTCGTGATCGATCCGAAAACGCTTCTCGAACGCGCCGCGCAACTGGCCGACCAGGCCAAGGGTGAGGAAAATCAGGGCATCCGAGAACGGCTGCTGCGCATGGCCGACCATTATCGCGATCTGGCCGCGCATGAGACGTGGGCGCACGAGAACCCGCCGTCGGTGGGCGGGATCACGAGCGTGCTCGCGACGCGCAGCGCGCGTTAGTTCTTGTCTCGCCAATTCTTGTCTCGGCAGGCGCGGCGTTCAACTGACGCGGATATGGTAGCCCAGCGACTTTCGCGCGCCGGGAGCGATGTGCATCAGGCCGGGCTTGTCGGCGAATTCGCCGTCGAACTCGACAGGGCTGGCAAAGCCGCGCCAGGGTTCGATGCACAGGAACGGCGCACCGCCCGGCTTCGACCAGATGCCGAGTTCGCGAAAGCCGCGCCACGATACCTCGATCGCCGGGCCGCGATCGGCGGCGAAGCGGACCGACGCACTCGCGAGTTGGTCGAGGATCATCGCGTCGTCATCGAACAGGTGCTCGGACAGCGCGAGCGCGTTGCCCTTGACCGGCGTGGGTTCCACTTGTGACCGCATCAACCCGCCAGCGAGCCGTCGGATCGGCGCGGGTTCATCCTTTGCAAAGGTCAGCGCATAGTCCTCCTTCCGCAGTTCCGGCAGGAGCGGCCAGTTGAAGGCGGGATGCCCGCCGAGCGAGGCCGGCAGCGTCCCGTCGCCGGTGTTGGTGATGTCGAACGCAACGTCGAGATCAGCGCCTTCAAGGGTGTAGGTCACCTCCAGCCTGAAGGCGAAAGGGTAACGCGCTCTCGTCTCCGCATCATCAGACAACACGAGCTTGCATGAGCGCGGCCCCTGCTCCAGCCATTCGAACCGTCGGTCGCGCGCGAATCCGTGTTGCGTCATCGGATAGGTGTTGCCGCCGTGGCGCAGCGCGTCGTTTGTCAGCTTTCCTACAATCGGGAACAGCAGCGGCGCGTGGCGCGGCCATTGCGGACCGGCCTGCCAGAGCAGTTCGGCGCCGCTGGCAGCCTTGAGCGAGGTCAGTTCCGCGCCCCGCGCCGAAATGGTCGCGGCGATCTCGCCGCGCAACGTGTGACTGTCGCTCATATCCCGCCTCGCCGTGCATCCTGCCGCAGAACGAGATGTTGGATCGCGGCGGCGCCGTCAACCCCATTGACGCGCGTCGCCGCGAATTTCGGGCGCTACCCGGCGACCTTCGAAAAGTCCGGCTGGCGGCGTTCGGCAAACGCCGCAAACGCTTCGCGCGCTTCCGCGCTCATCAATCGCTCCTGGAAGATCTCGCCCTCGCGCGCCATCTGCGCACTGATCCTCGCGGTATCACGCATCAGCAACTTGGTGTGCTGGAGCGATCCGAGCGGACGTTTGGCCAGCGCCTCTGCTGCGGCCCGCGCCCTGGCGCGCAGCGCATCGGGCGGCACCACCGCATTGGCAAGGCCGATCGAGACTGCGGTCTCGGCTTCGACCGGCTCGCCGAGCGCGAACATCGCGTAAGCCCGCGCATGGCCGATGCGCTGCGGCATCAGCCAGGTCGAGGCCGCCTCCGGCACCAGCGCAAGGTTGACGAACGGCGTGATCAGCCGGGCGTTGGATGCGAGATAAACGAGGTCGCAGTGCAGCAGCATGGTGGTGCCGATGCCAACCGCATTGCCCTGCACGGCGGCCACCAGCGGCCGGCTCGCAACGGCAAGGGATTTGAGGAAGCGCGTTACGTGACGTTCGCCGCGTGCGCCCTGCGAGACCGCAGCAAAATCGGCGAGGTCGTTGCCCGCCGTGAAGCTGTCGCCGTCGCCCTGGATCAGCACCGCGCGGATCGCGGTATCGCCTTCGGCACGCTCAAGCGCATCGGCCATCGCGCCATACATCGCGTTGGTGATGGCATTCTTCTTGTCCGGGCGCGCCATCGTCACGGTGAGGACACTGCCCTCCAGCGCCACGTCGACCAATTCGCTCATCTTTCACTCCTCTTTGCTTGCTAGCCGTCTTTATCTTTCGGAAACTTATCCTGCAGGCTGGTCAGCCAGCGCGACACCACGTCGATCTCGGCCTCCGAAAACCCGTCCATCAGCCTGCTGTTGATCACCCGCGTCCGCGTCGCGGCGCGCTTGCCAAGCTCGTGGCCGGCCGCGGTCAGATGAAGCCGTTGGCTCCGGCCATCGGCGCCGTCGCGCCTGCGCTTGATGAGGCCGGCACGCTCCATGCGGTCCGCCAGCCCGGTCATCGCCGACGGCACGATGTCGAGCGCCTGCGAGACGTCGCCGATCAGCGCTTCGTCATTGCGCCCGAGATAGAACAGCACGCCCGCCTGCGCCGACGTCAGATCATGCGCCGCCGTCTCCTGCTCGATCGCGCGCTGCAGCCGCCGATACGCCACGGTCAGAAGAAAGATCAGGCGATGTTCTGCCTTCATGGTTGGTACGATATATTTCGCATACGAAGTATATCGTATATTTCGCGCGCGAAATATCAAGCCCGCTTCGCACGAAATCGTGCAAATCCGTCTCCGGACGCCAATAAACGCTCGCGCAGTCGGGGATCGGACGCCGCTATCACGCGCCCCAGTTGCGTGCGTGCAACATTTTTCCGCTATGCAGCGTCGTTGGACCGGCTCCTGCTCAGAAAGAGCTTGATCGAAATCAAGCAACCCGGAAAGCTTTGGGTTAGGGTGGCGCCCGTCGCGTTGCGGGTCGGGTCCGGTCGCGAGAGAGTCAATGACGTTATCGGCAAGTCCGGCCAAGGAGCGCGCTACCCGCCCGAAACGGCCACGCCATCTGAGCCAAACCATGCGTTGTGAGACCGCGTTCCGCCTGATCCTGTCGGAATGCCTCGAGGAGGTCGCAACCAGTCACGACGCTGTTCTCGCCGGCGATGCCACGGCGCTGCACCACACCCGCATCGCTCTGACGCGACTGAAGGCCACGATCGCCTTCTATGAACAGATGGTGGCCGACACCGAGTGGATGCGGCTGCGATCCGAGTTGAAGTGGCTGAGCGCTCTTCTCGGCGCGACACGCGATCTCGACGTCGCGATCGAGAACAGCAAGGGCCGGCCCGAGGAACGGATGTTCAGGGCCGCACGGACCGGCGCCCTCGACCGTCTCCAGGAGGCACTGGAGAGCGAACGCTACCGGCAATGGTTCGAAGCCATGTGGGATTGGGTCGGCAGCGGCCCATGGACAGCGAAGCAGGATCGCCGCGCCGCGCAGCGCCGGGCAGTCCCGGTCTCGGTCTTTCATGCCCGCAGGCTCGCGCAGTGGCACGACAAGCTCGCGCACAAGAGCCGCGGCCTGCAAGGCATGGGCAAGACCAAACGGCATCGCGTGCGGCTGGCAAGCAAGCGCTTGCGCTATGCCATCGAGTTCACCGAGGGAGGACTGCCGGAGGAGGATTACGCGCCGTGGCGCGACGTCCTGAAGCATCTGCGCAAGGGGCAGCAGATTCTCGGCGAACTGAACGACGCCGACGTGCGCCGCGCGCTTGTCGAAAGCGCTTGTGATCAGCAGCAGGAAGCCATCAAGCGGAAGGCCAAACATGGGAGGACGCGCGAGCGCAAGCGCAAGAGCCAATTGCTGCGCCGCGCTGCCGCCGTCTACCGGAAGATCTCGGGATGACCATCGTCGCGCCCTCGCCTCGCCCCGTCGTCCCGTCCGCATGGGCGATCCTTCGCAAGATTCTCGCCTTCGTTGGCTCTGGTTGCCTGATTCCGAAATCCCCTTCACACGGTCAAAAACATGCCTGACGGTTCTTCGACGGCCCATCTCTATCGCCCCAAGCTCGTGACCACGCTGACCGAAGGCTACGGCCTCGCGGCGCTCCGGCATGACGTGATGGCCGGATTGACGGTGGCGGTGGTGGCTCTGCCGCTGTCGATGGCAATCGCGGTGGCCTCCGGCGTGACGCCGGAGCGCGGACTGTTCACGGCCATCATCGGTGGTTTCCTGGTGTCCGCGCTGGGCGGCAGCCGGTTTCAGATCGGCGGTCCGGCCGGAGCGTTCATCGTGCTGGTCGCCGCAACCGTGGCTCAGTTCGGGATCGAAGGTCTTCTGCTAACGGTCCTGGTTTCCGGCATGATGCTGACGCTGATCGGCGCGTCGGGGCTGGGATCGCTGATCCGCTACATTCCGCACCCTGTCACCGTCGGCTTCACCTGCGGCATATCGGTCACCATCCTGGCAAGCCAGTTGCGCGATCTCGGTGGCCTGACGCTGGCCGGCGCCGAGCCCGGACCGTTTGTGCCGAAGCTCCTGGCACTTGCTCATGCGCTTCCGACCCTGAACTGGTCGGCGCTCGCCATCGGCGCAGGATCGGCTGCGCTGATCTTCGCACTGCGCGCGTGGCGACCTGCATGGCCGGCGATGCTGATCGCGATCGTGCTGGCCGCGATCGCAGCGCTGCTGCTGCATTTGCCGGTCGAGACCATCGGCAGCCGTTTCGGCGCCATTCCCCGCGGCCTGCCGGTGCCGCATCTGCCCGACATCCCTTCGGGTCTGTTGCTGCAGATCCTTCCGGCTGCGCTGTCCTTCACGCTGCTCGGCGGCGTCGAAAGCCTGCTCTCGGCAAAGGTCGCCGACGGCATGACCGGACGCAAGCACCGCTCCAACATGGAACTGGTGGCGCAGGGTATCGCCAACATCGCCTCCGCCCTGTTCGGGGGAATCAGCGTCACCGGCACCATCGCACGCACCGCGACCAACATTCGCGCCGGCGCCCGCAGCCCGCTCTCGGGCATGCTGCATTCGGCGTTCCTGCTGTCGTTCATGGTGATCGCCGCGCCGCTCGCGAGCTACATCCCGCTCCCGGCGCTCGCCGGCGTCCTCGTCGTGGTGTGCTGGTACATGGCGGAGAAGGAGGCGTTCCTGCACCTCGCCACGGATTGGCGTGGCGCCGTGGTGCTGATCCCGACCTTTGCCCTCACAGTGTTCGAGGACCTGTCGCTCGGCATCATCTCGGGATGCCTGATCGCCGCGCTGCTCGCCGGCTTCGACCGCTGGAGGGCGAACGGCTAGACCTCGCTCGCAGACGCTCCAGCCATTGTCGCCATTTCACTGCCGGCATTACGCTGGGGATCACGTTGATTCCGGGGACCCGCGGCGGCATCCTGACGCCACCGGGAATGCAGCACGTGGGAGAATCCTTGCGCAGCCATGGCGCGATCCGATCGCCTCGACGCCTTGACCGTGTCATCGCCTCGGTCGCGGCTGCCTTTGTCGCCACAAACGCGCTGGCGGCCGATCTCAGATTGGACATCGCGAACATGCCCCGCGTCGCGAACATCGACCCACGCTTCCAGTCCTACAACATCGAGATGGTCGAGGTGACCGGAGGACGCTTCTGGAAGCCGAATGCCGCAACCGGCATGCAGGTGGACGCCACGACGGAGCGGTTCGCGGAACGACCCGCGATCGATCTCGGCGACAAGCGACTGCGCATGCTCGCGGCGGCACTGTCTCCCGCCTATCTCCGCGTCAGCGGGACTTGGGCAAACAGCACCTTCTTCGCGGATTCCGACACCCCGCCATCGACGCCGCCCTCGGGCTTCGAGGGAATCCTGACGCGGCGGCAATGGCGCGGCGTGATCGATTTCTCGCGCGCCGTCGATGCACCAATCGTCACATCATTTGCGATCAGCGCCGGCACACGCGACGCCGACGGGCGCTGGACGCCGGATCAGGCCCGGCACCTTCTGGCCTTCACCCGGTCCGCCGGCGGCCATATCGCAGCCGCCGAATTCATGAACGAGCCCGATCTGCCGTCGATCGGGGGTGCCCCTGATGGCTACGACGCGGCAGCCTATGGCCGGGACTTCGCAACCTTCCGCGCCTTTATCAAGCAAGCCGCGCCCGACATAACGATCCTCGGCCCGGGCGTGATCGGCACGGGCACGGATGCCGCAGCCCTTTTTGCGGCAACGGCGCGCGACGTCGACGCGATCTCCTATCATCATTATGGCGCGCTCTCCGCCCGTTGCGCCGGCGACCGCACGCCGGAGTCCGCATTGTCGGACGAATGGCTGGCGCGAACCGACCGGGCGCTCGCCTTCCATCAGTCACTGCGCGATCGGCTCGCCCCAGGCAAGCCTATCTGGCTGACCGAGACGGCAGAGACCGCATGCGGCGGCAACCGCTGGGCGGCCAGCTTCGCCGACACCTTCCGCTACCTCGATCAGCTCGGACGGCTGGCCAAAGCCGGCATTCAGGTCGTGATGCACAACACTCTGGCCGCGAGCGATTACGGGCTGCTCGACGAGCGGACCCATTTGCCGCGCCCCAACTACTGGAGCGCGTTGTTGTGGCGGCGACTGATGGGCACGACGGTGCTCGATGCCGCCATCACGCCGGAGCCGGGTCTCCACATCTACGCGCATTGTGCACGCGACATCCCCGGCGGTGTTGCCCTGCTTGTCATCAACAATGACCGCGAGACGTCGCGGCGGCTGGCGCTGCCGGCCGCGTCACATCGCTACACGTTGTCGGGTGACAAGCTCACCGGCAGCGCGGTCCGGCTCAACGGAACGACACTCGCGCTGGACGTCGCCGGTCGGCTGCCATCTCTCACGGGCGAAGCGCTCGCGGCGGGGATGATCACCATTGCGCCGGCAACGATCAGCTTCCTCACCGTTGCCGAAGCCGGGAACGCCACGTGCAGGTAGCAACCCGATCCCTCATGCCGCGTCGCGGCCGACCTCGGACGACACAGGCGGCTGCGCCACCAGATGACCCAGCATGATTGCGGTCATCAACCGCTCCATCTCGAGCCGGGCGGTGACGTGCGACATGGTCGGGCGCGCGCCGAGCGCAAGCTGATCGACATCGTCGATTGCCGTCAATCCACGCGGGTAGAATTCCCGGAAAATCACCCGCTCGGCAAGACCGTCGACCAGCCGGAAATTCAGCGTTGTCGACAGCTCGCTCAGGGCCTCGCCGACCAGACGCTTGTTGCGCGAGCCGAGCGTCGACAGGCGGTTGCGAAGCACCACCCAATCCAAGGCAGGCTGATCGAGGACGCTGCGTTGACGCCGCGCCTCCTCCACCATCTTCGCGTAGTGGCTGATGCCGGTCACCTTGAAGGACCGGGCGTCGATCGTGCCCAGCACGTCGAAATCAAGGAAGCTGTCGTTCAGCGGCGTGATCAGCGTATTCGCAAGCGAATGTGCGAACGAAGCCAAATAGGTGTCGTGTCCAGGACCATCGATGACGACGAAATCATGCGAGCGGCTAAGCCATTCGACGATCTCGGCGAGCGCATTGCGCCCCAGTGTCTCGACCTCGCTGGTCCTGCCTCCCACCGTCTCGAAGCACATATGGGTCGGGACCTCGAGCTTGAGCGATGATTCCCGCGCCCAGTCGCGCCGATAGTCGACGTAATGGGTGAGGGTCTTCTGCTTGTTGTCGAGATCGATGGTGGCGACGCGCTGACCTGCTTTGATCAGCGCGATGGCGACATGCATGGCAACAGTCGATTTGCCTGATCCGCCCTTGTTGTTCCCTACGACAATCACTCGTGCGTTTGTCATGCGATTCCTTGTCGGACGCTTGAGCTGAGGCAGGATGAAATTGAATTCGGCAGGAACGAATCTCGTTGATTCGTCGAATCTCGACAAGAGTCGTCTTGACTCTGTCATGATTTATCTCAGGCGGCTGCGACATCAATGTCACAACCGCCTGCCGCTATGCTCAATACGGTGATTATCGCCCCTGGAACACGGCGGCTCGGCGTTCCACGAACGACTTGATGCCCTCCGCCGCGTCCGCGGTGTTGAGCACGCGTTCGCGGATCTGCGGAATGATCGCAATCGCCGCCTGCTCGCCGGCTTCGATGAACTTGCGACCCGCCTCCTTCGTCACCTGGATGCCGAGCGGGGCGTTGCGCGCGATGATCTCGGCCAGCGCCATCGCTCGCTCGACCTGCCGTCCTGCGGGCACAACCTCCTGCACGAGACCGATCCGGTGCGCTTCGGCGGCCGAGAACTCGTCGCACAAGAGCAGATGATACATCGCATCGCCCCATCCGGCGCGACTGACGTAGCGGAAATGCGCGCCGCCCAGCGGCGCGATGCCGCGCTTCGCTTCCATCTGGCAGAAGCGGCAATCGTCAGCCGCGACCACGATATCGCCGGCCAGCATCATCTCGATGCCGACGGTGAACACGATGCCCTGCACTGCGGTGACAACAGGCTTTTTGCAGCGATTGGCAAGTCCAAATGGATCGATATTGCCCTCAGGCAGCGGCTTGCGTGTCGCTGTCGGACCGAAGAACTTCGGCATGTCGAGACCTGCGGTGAAGTTGTCGCCTTCGGCGCAGACGACACCGACCCAGAGGCCACCATCCTTCTCGAGCAGCGTCAGCGCGTCCGATAGTTGCGCCATCATCTCCGGGCTGAAGGCGTTCTTCTTCGCGGGATTGTCGATGACGATCTTCAGGATGTGGTCATGCCGTTCGTGACGGACCCGCCCCTCGCTGGCGCTGCCGGACATCTGCTTCTCCCATCTTTGTGACTGACATATTCTGGATGATACTTGTCATCTAGATGGATGATGGTCATAATCCTGAGCAAGAGTCAAACGTCAGCGGGGATTTCACGACATGGGCCATTCCCAGGCCGACAAGGCCAGGAACCGCGAGCGCATCCTGAACGAGGCGGCGACCGAGATCCGCGACAAGGGGCTGGATGCCGTCAGCATCGGCGGCCTGATGCAGCGGGTGAACCTCACCCATGGCGGATTCTACGGGCACTTCGCCTCCCGCTCCGACCTGATTGCGGAAGCTCTGCAGCAGGCGCTGGCCGCCGGCGAAGCCGCGGCGCGCGCTTCACGCGATCCCGACAAGCCCGTCAGCATGAATTCGCTCGCGCGGAGCTATCTCAGCCGCACCCATCGCGATTCGCGAAAAACGGGCTGCGCGATATCGGCGCTGATCTCTGACGTCGGGCGCGCGGACGTACAGTGCCGCGCAGTGATGGAGCCGCACATCGAGGCATTCATCGCCAAGGTTGCGCATGTACTCGGTGACGACGCCCGGGCGATCATTGCGGTCAGCGCAATGATCGGCGCGCTTGCGATCTCGCGCGTCGTCACCGACCCGAAGCGCTCCGATGCGGTGCTACGCACGGTCCGCGACGGTGTTGTCGCGATGGCATCGGATGAGTGATTTAGCCCGCCGCGCGGGTCAGTTTGACGGAGCGAACCATGAACGATCGATCCATTCTCGAGTCGCACGCCGTGCAGGGTAGCATCTTGATCGCCGGCGTCGGCGCGTCGAACGGGCTTGGCGCTGCGATTGCGCGCCGCTTTGCCGCGGGCGGTTATCCCATCGCGATCGCGGGCCGCAATGCCGAGAAGCTTGCAGCCACCGCCGCCGAGCTTGCCGCTGATGGAACGAAGGTCGCCCATGTGGTCGGCGATGCCTCGACAGCGGTTGATACGGCGCGCTTCGTCGAGGCGGCCGAGAGGCTCGCTCCGCTAGCGATGGCCGTGCACAATGCCGGCTCGAACCGGCCGGCTCCGTTCCTCAAGGTCAGCGAGCAGCGCTTCGAGGAGCATTGGCGCGAGCATGCGCTCGGCGGCTTCCACCTGGCGCAGGCTGCAATTCCTGCGCTGCTCAAGCGCGGCGGCGGCACGTTGGTGTTCACGGGTGCCTCCGGCTCGCTGCGCGGCAAGGCCAATTACGCGCCGTTCGCGGCGGCCAAGGCAGCACTCCGGGCGCTGGCGCAGAGCGTGGCGCGCGAGTTCGGGCCGCAGGGCATTCACGTGGGCCATGTCGTCGTCGACGGCGGCATCGAGGGCGACCGGCTGCTCAACATACGACCGCAATTGAAGGACGACCGCGGCCCGGACGGCCTGCTCAACATCGCAGCGATCGCGGATGCCTATTGGGTGCTGCATCACCAGCATCGCAGCGCCTGGACGCTGGAACTCGATCTGCGGCCGTGGGCGGAGTCGTTCTGAGCCGCCGGGCCGAGCGACTTCGACGGCCGCGCCGGAAATGAGTTGCGATCTCCCGGAATCTTGTCAGGCTGTGAAGCGCGCCCCAAGCCCGGGAGGAGCCCGTGTCGCAGCCGACGCCGATCCTGCATCACTTCGATCAGTCACCGTTCTCGGAGAAGATCCGCATCATCTTCGGGTTCAAGAAGCTCGCCTGGAGCTCGGTGCGGATCTCCCGCATCATGCCCCGTCCGGACCTGATGCCGATGACCGGAGGCTATCGGCGGACCCCGACCATGCAGATCGGCGCCGACATCTATTGCGACACCCAGATCATTATCCGCGAGCTCGAGCGGAGATACCCGACGCCGAGCCTGTTTCCCGGCGGCCATGCCGGCATGCCGGCGGCGCTCGGCATGTGGACGGACCGTCCGTTCTTTCAGAACACGGTCAATCTCGTGTTCGGTTTCATCGGCGACAAGGTGCCGCGGGAGTTCATCGAGGATCGCGAGAAGCTCCGCGGTGCGAAGTTCGACATCGCTGCGATGACGGCGGCATTGCCGCAGATGCGTGACCAGTTTCGCGCCCATGCCGACTGGATCGAGGCGCAACTCGGTGACGGAAAACCGTGGCTGCTCGGCGAGTTCAGCCTCGCTGACGTCAGCGCCTACATGAACGTGTGGTACGCGCGGCAGAGCGTCGCCAGCATCGACGAGATCCTGGCGCATTTCCCGCGCCTCGTCGCCTGGGAGGCGCGCATGCGCGCCGTCGGGCATGGCACGCGCACCGAGATGTCGTCGACCGAGGCTCTGGAGATCGCAGCGAGGTCGACGCCGCAATCGCCGGTGTTTGGCGACCCGGCGGATCCGAATGGCCGCAAGCCTGGCGATCGAGTCGGCGTACTGCCCGATGACTACGGCAAGGTCCCTGTTCGCGGCGAGATCGTATCGCTGTCGGCGCAGCACATCGCCATCCGTCGCAGTGATCCGCGCGCCGGCGAGGTCGTGGTGCACTTCCCGCGCGCAGGCTTTCTGGTCGTACCGGACTGACGGTTCGCGGGCCGGGCAGACCAGGAAACCCAGCGTTTCACGGGGCGGTCTTGCCCAGCCACGAACAGCCATTACGTGGCCGTGATCCCAACCAAAGCCTCCGCAGCAAGGGCTTGCGGGCCTGTTTACCGCAGGGCCGTCACAGCTGTTTGCGCAGACTGGAGGCGCGTGGCGCGTTCGCCGCCACGCCGACCACTGGATTGACCCATGACCACTTCTCTCGAATTCGGGCTCGATACGTTCGGCGACGTTACCCGCGACGCCTCGGGCGTGCCGCTGCCGCATGCCCAGGTGATCCGCAACGTCGTCGACGAGGCCGTGCTAGCCGACCAGCTCGGAATCGACTTCATCGGGCTCGGCGAGCACCACCGGGCCGATTTCGCGATCTCCTCGCCCGAGTCCGTGCTGGCGGCGATCGCCGCGCGCACCGGCAAGATCCGTCTCGGCTCGGCGGTCACCGTGCTGAGTTCGGACGATCCGATCCGCGTGTTCCAGCGATTTGCCACCGTCGACGCAGTCTCGAACGGCCGCGCCGAGGTGATTCTCGGCCGTGGCTCGTTCACCGAGTCGTTCCCGCTGTTCGGCTTCGACCTGCGGCAATACAACGAGTTGTTCGAGGAGAAGCTCGATCTGTTTACCGCGCTGCTGAAGCAGGAGCCGGTGACCTGGCAGGGCAAGCTGCGGCCACCGCTCAACAACCAGTCGGTCTATCCACCGGTCGAGCACGGCCGGCTGAAGGCCTGGATCGGCGTCGGCGGCAGCCCCGAATCGGTGGTGCGCGCGGCGCATTACGACCTGCCGCTGATGCTCGCCATCATCGGCGGCGACCCCAGGCGCTTTGCGCCCTATGTCGACCTGCACCAGCGCGCCTACCAGCAGTTCGGCCGCGCGTCGCAGCCGATCGGCGTGCACTCGCCGGGCTATGTCGCGGAGACCGATGCCCTGGCACGGGAAGAGCTGTGGCCCGACTACAAGGTCATGCGCGACCGGATCGGCAAGGAGCGCGGCTGGCCGCCGATCGGGCGCGACGAATTCGTGGCGGAGGCCGAGCACGGCTCGCTCTATGTCGGTTCGCCGGAAACCGTCGCCCGCAAGATCGCCGCGACTGTAAAGGCGCTCGGACTGGCGCGCTTCCAGCTGAAATATTCGGCGGGTCCCCTGCCGCATGAGAAGCTGATGACGAGCATCGAGCTGTATGGCCGCAAGGTGGTGCCGATCGTTCGCGACCTACTGGCCTCGTGAGTCCGCAAAAAGCAGAACCCCCGGCGGTTTCCCGCCGGGGGTCTGTTAGATCGTGATCAGATCAACCGGACTTACCAGTTGCGCTGAGCGCGGAGGAGCAGCGAGACGCCGTTCTGGTCCTTCAGCTCGTACACCTGAGCGGGCTTGCCGATGCCGGCGCTGCCCGGGAAGGCGATCGTGCCAGCATACTTCTGATCCAGGTGCTGATAGATCAAGTCTGCCGTGAAGGTCAGGTTCTTGACCGGGGTCCACTGGGTCTGGGTACCGATCTGAGCAATGTTGTAGTCAGGATTGCACGAGGTCAGGCCAGCAGTGCCGAAGGCGATGCCGAACGTACCACCCACACCGTTGCCCGCAGGGCCGCAGATGAAGGTCTTGGCGGTGCTGTTGTAGGTAATCGCAGCGTAAGCACCGTAGATGCTGGTGTTCCAGTAGGGGTTCCAGTTGTGGACATACGCACCGCGCATACCCCAAGTCGAAACCAGCTGCTGGTCGCCGCCGGTCACGAACACGCTGTCCGGAGCCACACCAATGCCAAGGCTCTGGTAGGCGCCAGCGACACCGGTGCTGCCGAACATCTGGGTTGCACCAGCTTGCGTCAGATCCTGGAGGTTATAACGGGTTGCGCCGTTGGTATACACACCCTGGATGTTGATGGTGTCGCCAGGTCCGGTCGGGATGTTCTTGATCGACAAGGCCAACGCACCGGCCCAGCCCCACTTGTCATCCGGATGACCGGAGAGTTCGGTACCGCCGTAGTAGGCCACGTGGTTGTCATGCGCCGCGAACGACGCCTGGAACAGACCCCAAGCCTGGTCGACGCGCAGCATGGCGATCAGGTCCGGAGCAATCGTGCCGGCATAGTCGCTCGCGCCATAGGGGCCGAGAGAGCCAAAGGCGGGAGCGCCCGGATTGGCCAGCAGGTTCAGGTTGCCCAGATTGTTCACGCCAGCCTGGGTGTACTGCGTCTGGTCCTGAGCGGACAAGGTCAGCGACACGCCATTGCCGAACTGAGCGGTGTAGCTGAACTGGTTCACACCAGTGACCGTGCCGCCACCACCGACGAGACCGTCGAAGTTGTTGCCCGGATAGTTGACCCACGGAGCCGAGAACTGCGAGACCGCCTTACCCATCGTGAACCCAGCGAACTGGATGAAGGCAAGGTAGACACCGAGCGAACCGCCGGCGACGTTGCCGCCGCTCGCGTTACCCGGAGCACCGATCGCGTAAGTGGTCGAACCGTTGCCGTTGCCGGTGTAGCTGTCCGTCGTCCAGCTGAAGGTCGCATCGAAGTAGGTGCGAACCACGCCGTACTCGGTCGCGGTGCGGGTATCGATGTCGAAGTCTTCACGAGAACGCCAGGTGTAGCCGTTCGTGAAACGGTTCTGTGCGCCGCCGGCGCCAGTGAACGGACCAGAGTAGTCCGAGTTCGAGTTCGCCACGACCTCAGCGCGCAGGTAGCCGCTGAGCTTGATGCAGGTATCGGTGCCCGGGATGTAGTAGAATCCGGGACCATACAGGGAGCAAACCTTCACGTACTCGACCGCTTTGGCCTTGACGGGAAGATCGGCTGCCTGAGCTCCGCCGACCGCGACGAGAGCCGCCGCCGAGCCGAGGATAAGGCTCTTAACCATCTTCATGTTAAACCTCCAAGTTGCTCTATCTCAGGGAAGGTTCCGGATCCGCCGGGTGTAGCACCCTCAGGTTGGTTCCCTTTGTCCCTTAAACCCGCTTAGTCGCTTCGCGCCTTCGGACACACCCGCATGAACGCGAGGGACTTAAGCGAACCACCTAGAACGGGACGACCTTGGGATGCCCCCCTCCGTCGCAGTTCCATAAGAGACAGAAGGCCCCCGATCACGCAACAAAAGACCGCTTGGTTTGGAGCCAGTTACGGCTCTTTTCGGGCAAATGTTGCACAAATATCACGGGCATGTGAGTGGTCGTTACCTCTCAAGCCATTGATTTAACTTGATAATATTTGGGTCGCCATTGAGCGGGTCGAAATAGGGCAACATCGGCCGGAACGGTGTGCAAAACCACGCCCATCCCGGGAAAACCCGGGAATCGATAGACTTCGCCGAGACCACCAATTCTGTCGCCCAGTTGCGGTCTCAAGTCGAAAAACGTCTGTATCTCAATGGGATGCGAATTTTTTGCCGATACCACCCGCGAATACCGCTCGACTCGCGTCGAAGGCCAATCCACGCCTCTGCGACCGGGCTGCCACATCCGAAAAATTGCGCGCGCAGCGGGCCAACATCGCATCGCGGATGACGATTGGCAGGAGAATCGCACGCCAATTTCGGAGCGCTGAGCAACGAATCTTCACTGTCGGCGGTTTTCTTACGTCGGCAACCCGCACAACGAAACGATTCTTCTCTCGGTGGGCCGAGATCCGGAATCGGAATCTGCGGAACATTAAGGATGGGGCCTGGACCGACGATCGCTTCGCGTAGAAACCGATCCGCTGATTTGAGGCGGGATGATCTCAAGACCTTAGCCGCCAAACGAGCAATTCCCGCCAGGACTGCAATCGGCGGCCGTTAGTTCTAGCTTGCACTCGCCGTCATGGGAAATTCGACCATGGCCTCGCCTGTCGCGACCTGCTCACCTCGTTGGTTATTGACGACCACCTCGATGGTGACCCATCGTGACTTCTCGGTCACCCTCGTCGCTTTCACAACGCCCGACGGCATGATCGTGTCACCCGGCTTCACCGGCTTGAGCCAACGGGTCTCGAGACGCCGGTGGATTGCGCCGGCCGGCAGCGCCCAATCGGTCAGCATCCGCGTGATCAGGCCAAAATTGTTCATGCCATGCATGATGATGCCGCCGAAATTCGTCTTGCCGAAATCGCCCTTCATGTAGTCGTCGTCGAGATGCAGCGGGTTGTAGTCAAGCGAGGCGTCGCAGAACAGGCGGATGGACTCCCGCGAGACCGCAAACTTCGGACCCTCGATGCCGAGCCCTGCCTCGATCTGATCGAATGTGATTGCCATGGCGAAAAATTCCTCACATTGGACGAATGGTCTGGCCGCGACCCGAACAGATCACGTCGCCATGCTGATTGAAGAAGACGTTGTCGTGGACGACGAACAGCCGCTCACGCCTGATGAACTTGTCGAGCGCACGCGCCTGCAGCGTGATGACGTCGCCAGGGCGCGCGGGAATGTTGTAACTCCAGGATTGACCGGCGTTGACGGTGCCCGGACTGCGCATCCAGTCGTCTGCCGGCGTGCAGGAGAACATCAGAAGGATGTGGATCGAAGGGGGAGCGACCAGGCCCCCATAAGGTCCGGCTTTCGCCGCAGCCTCGTCGATGTAGAGCGGATTGGTTTCACCCACCGCCTTGCAGAACAGGCTTATCGCTTCCCGGGTGAGCGTATACGGCAAGGTCTCGCGCGGCTCGCCAGGCACGATGTCATCCCAGACCTTGCGCGACTTCGCGTCCTTCCAAAAATCGGTTTCGAACCTGGTCGACCCCACAGCTTGCGTCATTTCCGCCTCCGTTCGCCTGGCGAACATTTATTTTGGCTAACGAACAGAACTACGTTACTGTCCGCTGGCTCGCAAGGGGCGATTGGAGAAGCGTTCGTGGGCAAGGACAGCGACGAATTCGTACGTTCCATCGCACGCGGCTTCTCGATCGTCGAAGCGCTCGGCAAACCGCCGGGCCGTCATACGCTTACCGAAGCCGCCGAGCTTGCCGATCTCAATCGGGCCACCGCGCGGCGGATTCTTGCGACGCTGGTTGCCCTGAAATATTGCTCTGCCGACGGGCGATATTTCTCGCTGCGTCCCCGCGCGCTTGGGCTGGGACTGTCCTATCTCAATGCACTGCCATATTGGGGCTACGCGCAGCGTGCGCTCGAGGATCTGCGCAACGAGATCGGCGAGTCCTGCGCACTGGCGGTGCTGGACGAGCAGGAGATCGTCTATGCGCTGCGCTTGCCGGCTCGACGCATTCTTTCCTCGAACCTGGGGATCGGCAGTCGCCTTCCGGCGCATCTTGTCTCGCTCGGGCGCGTGCTGCTTGCCGCTCTTTCCGCCGAGCAGCGTGCCAGCTACCTTGGAAGCGTCAAGCTCCAGGCCGTGACGCCCCGCACCGTCGTTGATGCCATGCGGCTCGGCGCCATCCTCAGAGAGGTCGAGCAGGAAGGGTATGCCTGGATCGACGGCGAACTCGATCCGGCCATTTGCGGCATCGCCGTTCCGCTTCGGGACCAGGCCGGCACGGTAGTGGCCGCCATCAGCGTCAACACGATCTCAGGTACGATCAGCGAAGCCGGCGCAAGACGGAAATTCCTGATCCCGCTGAGGAAGACCGCGCAGGATATCCGTAGCCAGATGCTCTCATCGCGATAGGCCTGGCCGGCCCGCGCCTCGAACCATTTGCCACGACGGAGCCTGCTCAGTCATCCGTGCCCAGCGCCGTGGCGCGCGATGATCTGATCGGCCACGTCGTTCAGGTCGTTGCCGACGATCTGCGGCTGCGGCCCTACGCCAAGGACATCGTTGCCGACGCGCTTGATCAATGCGGCTTCCCAGCCTGCGGCCACTGCGCCGAGCGTGTCCCAGGTGTGGCAGGCGATCAGACAGAACTGCGACGGAGCGGCCCCAAGCTCTTTCTCGACATAGGCATAGGCCTGCCGTGACGGTTTATGGTGCTTCACCCCGTCGGCGCTGAAGCGTCTTTCGAACAGATCGACGATGCCGCCGTTCTCGAGTTGACGGGTCTGCACCTCGAGCAGATTGTCCGTGAGGGTGAAGAGCCGAAAACCCGCGGCGCGCAGCTTGCGCAATGCCGCCGGAACCTCTTGATGCGGCGGCATGGTCGAGAACTTGTCCTTGAGCTCCCGCTTGTCGGCCTCCGAGATCTCGATGCCCTGCGTATCAGCCATCATCTTCATCACGGCGGCGCCGATATCCGTGAACGGGACATAGCATCCGGCAACGGTCAGCGCCGCCGAATACATGATGAAGTTTGCGAACCAGAGACGCATGTCTTTCTTGTCGCCGAAAATTCGCTCGAAGATCGGCTCCATGGTCTGAAGATCGAGAAGCGTCTCGTTCACGTCGAAGACGATCAGAGGAAGTGCGGACATGGGTCAGACTCCGTTTTGTGGTGCCGAGGCTGGATCGCGCGAACCTCGCCGCCATCGATGCGAAGCTGGGCAGGCTTCGTGCTTTCCTTTCGACTCATGAGCGATCCGGGTTCCGACGTCGATCGGGCGCGCTCGTTCGCGCCGCTCTCATTTGGCTCGCGGAAGGAAATCCCGGATCGCCGCGGCGATCTCCTCGCAATGAGTCTCAAGCGCGAAGTGCCCGGTATCGAAGAAGCGCACATCCGCCCCGGGAATGTCGCGTTTGAAGGCCTCCGCGCCGGGCGGCAGGAAGAAGGGGTCGTTCCTGCCCCAGACCGCGAGCAATGGCGGCTTATACTTGCGGAAATAGGCCTGGAATTCCGGATAGACGGAGACGTTGCTCTTGTAGTCGCCGAACAGATCGAGTTGCACCTCGTCGGCACCGGGACGCGCCAGGTAGAAATTGTCAAGCGAATACCCGTCCGGCGAAACCACAGACGTATCGGTGACGCCGTGGGTGTACTGCCAGATCGTCGTCTCCGGCGACAGGAAGGCGCGCAGCGCTGCGCGGTTGGCCTCCGATGGATCCTGCCAGTAGCTGCGGATCGGATTCCAGCCCTCGCTCAATCCCTCTTCATAGGCATTGCCATTCTGGGAGATGATCGCAGTGATGCGCTCGGGATGCCGGACGGCCATCCGAAACCCGGTCGGCGCGCCATAGTCGAAAACGTATATCGCAAAGCGCGCAAGGCCGATCACTTCGGTGAAGCGCTCGATGACCTCGGCGACTGCCGCAAACGTGTAGGCGAACTTGTCGCGAGGCGGCATGTCCGACTGGCCGAAGCCCGGCAGGTCAGGCGCGATGACGCGAAAGCGATCCGAGAGCGCCGGGATCAGATCACGAAACATGTGGCCGGCGCTCGGAAACCCGTGCAGCAGGAGCAACGCCGTCGCGCCGGCCGGACCGGCTTCCCGGTAGAACACATTGAACCCGTCGACGTCGGCCTTGCGATATCGGATCTTGGTCATGAGAGGTTCCCTCGTGGTATCGGCCGCCGGACGGTCCCCATGCCGTCGAGCACTCACAGCGGAGGATGCGTTCAATCCACGCGCGCATTGCTAAGTCCGTGGACGTCCGGGTCAGGTTACAGACACGCGAAGATGTGACCTCGGTCCCGTCCGAAGACCCCTCCCGATACGGACCTGTCGGCGGGCTCATTCGAACTCCCTGCGATAGGCCGTGGGCGTCCAGCCGGTGGTCTTCCGGAAGGTGCTGCTGAACGAACTGGTCTGGGCGTAACCCAGATTGAGGGCGATATCCGTGATCGATGTGGTGCGGTCGGCAAGCATCACCTTCGCGACGTCCATGCGCCGTCGTACCTGATATTGGTGCGCCGGCACGCCGAACGATTGCTTGAAAGCCCGGCAGAAGTGATGAAGGCTGAGCCGGACAAGCTCGGCGAGTTTCGGCAGGCATATCCGTTCGCCCATATGGGCTTCGACATAATCGACGACCACGCGCTTCTGCCAACCGGCAAGTCCGCCGCGACTGACGGCAGGCCCGCTGACCATTTCCTGATCGCCGCGTGTCAGTTCGTGTGCAAGCACATCGGACAGCGCGCCCAGGTAAGGCAGGCATTTGTCATGCCGGCCTTCGATCGCATTCTTCAGTTTCGAAGCCGTCTCCCAGACCAGCGGATCCTCGAAATGGACCCGCGGGCCAGCGTCTCCCTCGTCCGACCTACGGAAGGCATCGGGGTTCAGGTAAAGGAACGTGACGCGGGTGGGCGCACTGGCCTCATGCCGCTCCCGGTAGGTGCACCCCGCGGGAACAAAAGTCAGCCTGCGGGAAATGCTTCGGAGCCGCGATGAATGCTGATCGTTGATCCACGTCTCGCCATGTGCCCGCACGCCCTCATGATACAGGACGAGCATATGCCTCGGGCCGCGGAAGCTGAACTCGATCTTGCTGCCGATCGGGATGTGCACGCTTTCCGAAAACCACCAATGCCAACCGGTGCCGAGGCGCTTGACGGATTCCAAAGGTGTTACCTGCACGGTCGGATAAGCGGTCATGGTGCCGAGTGACGACTGCGCGCCGGTGTCGACGGCCTGCGGCAGACCGAGGACCACGCGATGAATCAGCTCCTGGGACGACATCCCGCCATCGCTGACGTCATGCGCGCAGTTCGTCATCGCCATCACCCTCTTGTTTCATCGCGAATGGTGTCGGCGGCGCAGTGCCCCCGGCCCTCGGGATCCGGACCAGCCGACACCAACAGGCAGCAGCACCATGCGTTCGGCTGCCCGCGCTAACAATCTCTCGGTTGTGATGGCCCGGCCCATACCTTGGTATGGGCCGGCAAGAACGTCATCGCAAAGGGATGGCGCGCCCGCTGGGCCGGCGCCTCACGTCTCGATATCGAGTGCCTCAGCCATCCGAGCGAGCATCGCCACGGATCCGGCGCCCAACTTTCGCATCAGGCTGCCCCGATGCATCTTGACCGTGACTTCGCTGATCGACAATTCCTGGGCGATTTGCTTGTTCATCAGGCCAGAGGCGACAAGAGCCATCACTTGCCGTTCGCGGCCGGTCAGAAGCGCGTACTTCCCGCGCAACTGGGTGATATGTGCGATATCTTCGCGCCTGTCCCGGTCCTTGCTGATCGCAGTCGCGACTGCGTCGAGCAAATCCTGATCCCGGATCGGCTTGGTGAGAAAATCGACTGCGCCGAGCTTCATGGCCCTCACGGTCATGGGGATATCACCGAAGCCGGTCATCAGGATGACAGGCATCCCGATGTTGAGGCTGGCAAGGTTGGCCTGCAGATCGAGCCCACTGGTACCCGGCAATCTGACGTCGACCACGAGGCAGGCAGGCACATCCGACAATTCGACCTTGAGAAAATCCGAGGCGGATGCGTAAAGCGCGACCTGATAATCCATCGACCGAAGCAGGTCGCCCAGCGCATCGCGAACCCCGCTGTCGTCATCGATGATATGGACGCAGGCGGCGGGTGACATGCTCAATTCGGTCCCAACATCTGCATTGCCTGGCAGACCGGGAGGATAAAGGCGAAAGTCGATCCGTGCGTCATGTTTTCTTCCACCCATAGACGCCCTCCATGAACTGCTACAATTCTGCGACAGATCGAAAGACCAAGGCCCAGACCGTTTCCCTTGGTGGTATAGAGCGCATCGAACAGGCGTTCCCGGTTCGCTCGATCGACGCCCATGCCCGTATCTGCGATCGCCACGACCACGTGATTGTCGCTCATGCTGGAACGCGCCGTCAAAACCCGGCTCCGTCCCTCGACATCGACCATAGCCTCGACGGCATTGCGCACCAGGTTGAAGACGACTTGCTGGAGCTGAACCCGATCGGCGCGGACTTGCGGCAATGATTTGCCGAATTCCGCATGGAGCGTGACGCCGGCGCGTTCGAGCTCCCTTTTCGACAGCAGGAGCACCTCTTCGATCGCCTCATTGATATCGACCGCAGTGAAGTTCAGCTGAGCGCCGCGAACAAGTGACTTCAAGCCGTCAACCACATCGTGCGCCCGGCGCCCCTGTTCGATCACGCGCATCGCGGACTGGCGGGCCTCGCTGGAATCCGGCGAGTCTCGAGCGAGCCACCTGAGGCAGGCTTCAGCACTCATGGTAATCCCGGTCAACGGCTGGCTGATCTCGTGCACGATCCATCCGGCAAGCTCGCCCAGCGAAGCCAGGCGCACGGCGCGTGCGAGCTCGTGTCGCGCATCCGCCAGCGCGCGCTCCGCAGCCCTTCGACCCGTGACGTCGGTGATGATTCCCTCCAGTTCAACGTCGCCGCCAGGCCCGTGGTCGAACTGTCCTTCCGCCATGACATTCAGCACCGTACCGTCGCGGTGGACGACCCTGTACTCGTGGCTGAACGGAGATTTGGTGCTGACCGCCCGCGTCAGCGCTTGGTCGAGAGCGGGGATGTCGTCGGGATAAATGCGGCTCTTGAACACCTCGAACGGAACCGGATTCACCTCGAGGTCGATGTCGAAGATGCGATAGCACTCGCGCGAGGCCCGAGAAAGTAGCGTACGGGTGTTCCAGCGGTAACTGCCCATCCGGCCGATTTCCTGTCCCCTCACCATCCACATGTTGGTTTCGCGCAGGGCTTCGAACAGTCGCACGGATTCAAGGGAAACAGCCGCCTGCGAAGCAAGCATGGACATCACCCGGACACATCGCGGCGTGAAGGCCTCTTCGCGCGTCGACTCCAGATACAGGACGCCGATGGTCCACTCATGGTGAACCAGCGGCAGACACAATTGCGTAATGACTTGTGGCGACGGCTCGGCGGTTCCCATCAGGGCCGACATCTGGCGGCACGTTCGCCTCGTGACCGTCTCCTGCCGACGCAAAACGGCGTCATCGAGATCCGGCGGCAGCCGAAACTCGGAAGCTGCGGGAGATGACGTGAAGAAGCTGGCTCTCTCGCGCGGGAAGCTCGCATCAGCCCTGGCAAGGAGCTCGTTTCCTTCGCTGAGCAGTATCCCGCCTCTATCGGCCGCGGAATAGCTCAGCGCTTCCCGCAGCAGCGCCTCGGCCAGACCCTGATAGGTCGTCTCTTTCGAGATGGTCCGAAGTCCCTTGGCGATCAGCGCCAGCTCGGGCGCTTCATTCTCCGGGCTCATGGCGAGGTTTCCCGCACCGACGCACTGTCGCAGAGATATCCGAACCCGAGACCGCGCGCCTGAAGTTCACACATCCAATTAGCACCAAACCCCGGGGCAATCTGCGGAGGACTTACCGCGATCGAAATTGTTCAACTCCCGGCGAAATGATGTAACCGGTATTGAGCTACATGCCAAGTTACTATGTCGAGAGTGCCGGGGGAACCGGCCCAGCGAGGCGCCGGATGCCCTCGGGGAACTCGTGAACGAAATTATCTTGCGGTGTGTAACCAATCACGCAGCACCGGCGAATATCCCGTAAGCCTGAAGGACCGGCAGGTTGACGGCTGTCTTCAGCACAGGGGCATCTCCCGCGCGCCGGAGAGAAGCGAGCCAATGAGCATGATTGAACAATCGTACGCTGATCGCGAGAGGCCGGGCGAAGCCTTCACCTCGATAGGCTGGCCGAAGCCCTGGCGCTCCTTGCCTGCTCGACCGAGCGGGCGAGGAGGCTCATCCGCGTGCGCGCGAGGCCCGTTGACGATGAGCCGCCTGCTTCGCCCGATTGCCGCACACCGACATCGAGCACCAGCGCCGCGCGCTGGCGCGCGTTCGATCCAGAAATATCAGGGTACATTTCTGTCCCTCACAGGCCTTCACGCGCCCAAAGTCCTCGTCGCACACCAACTGGGCCATTGTTTTTGCGATCGGAAACAGCAGCGCGTCGGGAGAGCGCCATCGGCGCTGCGACCGCCGGACCAGTCCGGAAACCGGCGGTTCGTCGGCCTGCGTCGATGCCTTGCCGCCCGCGTCTCGCGCAACGACCTGGCTGAATTCCTCGTCTCGCACAAGCACCCGGTTCAAGGGCTCCAGCGCCTGAAGGGCCTTCGGCTTGAGACGCTTCCCCTTGTGCGCCTTTACGAAGCCCCGGAACCATTCCCGCAACTTGCGCGCCTGGGCCGCAACGTTGTCGAATTCGCCGGGCACTGCCCTCTTGCGCAGGTCGGCCACGACCTCGGGCGGAACGAGGCCGGCCTGCAGGAGCCACGAGATCAGGGCCTCCCCCGATCCAATCCACTCGACCTGGGTATCGACGGGAGTTGCAATCGTATTCAGAAAATCCAAACCGGGAGAGTCCGCGACAAAGACAGGCGCGGGAAGTTGATCGGCCATGCGATTCACCTGGATACTCTGGTCCAAAATGTAACCGGTAAACCCGCAGTCCACAAGTTAACGGCCAGCTACCCGATGTCGCGGCCGAGGCGTTGATCCGCGCGTGTCCGGCAGTCGGCCTCGGGCTGCAAGCGCGCGCCAAATGAGCAAATTCGACCATCCCCAGCATCAGGAGTGTGCACCATGAGCGGATCGAATGCGGAGCTGACGGTCGTCATGGTTCACGGCGCCTGGGCCGACGGCTCGAGTTGGACGCAGGTCATCCGACTCGTTCAGGCCCATGACATCAGATGCCTGGCAGCACCAATTCCCCTCACATCGCTCTCGGACGACGTCCGCGCCCTTGATCGGACCCTGGAGCGGACCAACGGGCCCGTCATGCTGGCGGCCCACGCCTATGCAGGCGCCGTGATCGGGTCGACCAGGAGCGACCGTGTGCGCGGGTTGGTCTTCGTCTCGGCTTTGGCTCCCGACGAGGGTGAGACCGTGGCCGACGTATTCTATCGCGAGCCGCCGCATCCACAGGCGCCGCAATTGGCACCGGATTCGCAGGGATACATCTGGATGCCGGAATCCGGCTTTCCGTCGGCATTCGCACAGCACGCGTCGAAAGCGGACAACGCCCTGTTCGCAGCCGTGCAACGACCCATCAACGTCGCCTGCATCCAGGAGAAAGCGCCCCGGCCTTTGTGGAAGAGCGTCCCGGCCTGGTATCTGCTGGCCGAGCAGGACCGCATGATCAGCCCGAAGACCCAGGAGTTCATGGCGACGCGCATGAAGGCGGAGATCCGGCGCATGGACGTCGATCACACGCCGATCGCCACAGCGCCCGAAAAGGTCACGGACGTCCTTCTCGCCGCGGCGGCCAGACTGTCCGGCCAGGACCAACGCGGGCCGATTTCATCCTGATGTCCATCTGCCGGTCCAACCTCGCGCTTTTTGCCGGCGTTGGGCGCAACTCCGCATGGGATCGATGCGGCCGGCTCAGGAGACCAGGGCGGCCAGCTTCTTGAGTCCGCGATGGATATTGACCTTGACCAGAGCCGCCGACTGGCCGGTGGCGCCGGACGCGCGAGCGATACTCAGTCCCTTCAGCTTGACGAGGCGGATGACACTTTCCTGCGCGGGCTTCAGCCGGCCAAGCAGATTGTCGAGGGCCGCCGCACTCAAGGCGGCACCGCCGTGATCTTCGACCGCGATGTCCTCGTCGAGTTCAAGGGCCGCATATCGGGATGCGTCTCGAATGCGGTCAATCCACTTGTAGCGGGCGATGGCTACGACCCAGGCGCCGAATGATCTCGATGGTGCGTAGGTGTGCCGCTTGGTGTGGATCGCGAGCAATGTATCCTGCCTCGCGTCCTGGGCTGCGGCGTGCGGCAGCCGAAGCGCGTAGTATCGGCTGAGCCAGGCGTCCAGCTCCCGAAGCAATTGTTCGTAGGCCCGGCTGTCTCCGGTCTGTGCCTTCATCATGAGGAAGCGCCAGCGCTCTGACCGGACGTTCCAGCCGTTCCCCTGCGCGCGCGCCCGAGGCGGCTCCCCCGAGCAAGATGCAGTCAAAGCTCCCTCGCCCGGCGCGAGTGCAGGCGCAACGCGCGTCGATCCGACGTCGCCGTCGTTCTGAAGGGTTTTCACTTGCTAAGGCTCCTCTCAACGTAATCAAGCAGGGAACTCATTTCAAACGGCTTTCTGAGCAGGCACAACGCGCCTCGTGCCGCGGCTTCGGCGTCGAGGGTCTGGTCAGTCAAAGCAGTAACGAGGATGACGGGGGTCGCGATGCCCTGCTCGCGAACCGCGCGAAGCAGGGTGAGCCCTCCCATGCCCGACATGTGAATGTCGGCGATGATACAGTCCGCCTTGAAGCAATCGGCCGACTCGAGCAGTGCCTCCGCCGAATGAAACGGCGTCGCGCGATATCCGATCGAGCGCATCAAATCGGCCAGCGACGAGCACAGTGCCTCGTCGTCATCAACAACTGCGATAAGCGGAACCGCCACCGGAGCCAACTCCCGCGCCGTGCCCAAATCAGCGGGAAGCCTCGGTGAGGTGCCCCGCCGTCTGTTGTCATAAGATTCGATCGAAGCGTCGGATGCCGCGATGCGATCGGGGACGAGCAAGCATGGCATCGTCTCTCCTTGGCGAGGAAATCCGCCCGAGGCCGGATGACGTCTCGATGTGCGATGTGCAACTTGCTGGCGAAGCCATGCACTCACAACCTCTCTGTAGTGATGGCGCGGCCCATACCTTGGTATGCCCAGTTTCCGCAGACGTCCGGCACCGCATTGCGCCGGCAGAATGCTTCGGGACGCTGATCTTCAAGGTTTTTCCTGCGCAACCGGCAAGGCAAGGCCGAAGCCGCATGAGCCGACCTCCACAGTCGACCAACGGGCAGCCGAAATCCGCAAGATTGAGAAACTGATGATAACCGGTGTGCAGCGCCGGCATCGAGGTGTTGCTATGCGTCACCTTACGTCAAAGGCATCACCAACCCGTGCCTGATCATCAATTGAGACGTTGCGCGTGGCGGTCGCATCCAGGCGGATAGGAGCGAAACATGGACCAGCTCATCTCGAAACTATCGAAGCTCGACATCGTGAGAGGCGACTTCGACTATCATTTCGTACGCGCCACCATGGTCGTCGTCTTCATTGTCTTCGGTTGCCAGAAATGGTTCGATTATGAGGCGCATGCCATCGTTCCCTTCATTCGCAACGGGCCGTTGATCTTCTGGCTTTATCCGCTCTTCGGCATCCGTGGCGAAGCCTTCTTCCTCGGTAGCGCGGAATGGCTGTTTGGCCTTCTTCTCTTCCTCGGGTTCTGGAACAAGAAGATCGGCGTCATCGGCGCGCTCGGTTCATGCGCAACCTATGTGGCAACCGTGACGATCATCCCGTTCTTTCCCGATGCCTGGGCGGCGCCGGCGGGCGGCTTTCCCGCCGCAACGCTGCCCTATCTCTTTCTCATGAAAGACATCGTTCTGCTCTCAGCCTCGGTCTATCTGCTCAAACAGGACATCCTGCGTGCAACCAGGGCCGAACCCTTGCCGATGCCGGACGCCATTCAACGGCAAGCCGCGCGATAGACAATCGTCCCGGTCATCGCCAAATAGTGGCGATCTCCGTGTCATCGAAGCCCTTCGAACAATCCGCGGAATGAGGTCCCTCCGGTAGAAGCAGCACTGTCGCGATCAGGATGGCAGACCAAGCATGACCCGCGCCTCCGAAGGACGGGCCACCTGCATGCCGAATTCAGCGCAAAGCGCGGCGGCCATACGCACCAACTCCGCGTTGCTTTGCGCCAGCCGGTCCTTGGTTATGCGCACATTGTCCTCGAGTCCGGTGCGCACGCCGTCGCCTCCCCGGTTCAGGACCCAGCGCATCACCTCGGACTGATTGCGCCCGATTCCTGCCGCGGTCCACGTCGCCTTGGGAATGATACGCCTGGTCTCGGCAAGGAGAAGGTCGAGAAGGTGTTCTTGCGCCGGCATCGCGTTCTTGACACCCATGACGAATTGCACGTGCGGACTGTCATGCATAAGCCCCTGATCGATCAGCCGTCGCGCGCCATGAATGTGCGACAGGTCGAAGATCTCGATTTCGGGTCGGATGGAAAATTCACGCATTTTGCCGGCAAGCTCGTCGACCAGAGCGGCCGAATTCTCGTAGATGATTGTGGGAAAGTTGACCGAGCCCGTCGAGAGCGACGCCATGTCGGGTCGCAGATACAGCGAACTGCCGCGCTGAGACGGATCGCGTCCGCGGCCGCCGGTCGAGAACTGGACGATCATTCCCGGACAGTGTTTACGCACACCCTCCTGCACCATGGCGAACCGCTCCGGGCTCGATGAGGGCGTTTCATCATCGTTGCGGACATGGATATGCACCAGCGAGGCGCCGGCCTCGAAAGCCTCATGCGTCGATTCGATCTGCTCGGCAGGCGTGATCGGGACCGCCGGATTGTCACGCTTGCGCGGAACCGATCCGGTGATCGCGACGGCGATGACGACAGGCTTCATAACGTGACTCCCTCGGGACAGTTGGAACACGACAACAGGACGTGAACCGGTTTCGGAACTTGTTCAGTGCACCAAATGCGCATCTTGGCTCGGCGCATATTCGTGGCCAGGTTGCGAGAATTGCTTGAAGATCAAGGCTAGCGCGGCGATGAGGCCGGCGATAGCCACGATCGAGAAAACCGCGGCAAACCCCAGCTTTAGCGCCGTGAGTTCCGCCACAAGGTAGGAGCCGGCAATGCCTCCGAACCGGCCGATACCCAGCATCCAGGCAATGCCGGTCGCGCGTCCCTGTGTCGGATAATATGCGGCCGCCAACGCCGGCATCGACGACTGCGCGGTGTTCATCAGCGTCCCCGCCACGAACACCACCACGACCAGAAGCCCGGGCGAGCCGATCGCCTGACCGATCGCAAATACGGACAGTGCGGTCAGCGCGTATCCGACGGCGATGATCCAGTTCGGGTTGTAGCGATCCATCAACCAGCCAAAAAAGATCGCACCGACGCCTCCGAGCGGAAACAAGGCCGAGATCAACGTGGCCGCGCGCGGATCCATCCCGGCCTCCTTGAACAGCACGGGCATCCAGTTGATGAGCGCATAGAAGATCACGAGACCCATGAAATAGGCGACCCACAGCATGACGGAACCGACGAGGTAAGATCTCGAAACCACGACTGCGGCCCCGCTTTGCCCCGCGGTCGTCGCGAGACGCTCGGTCATTGCAAAGGACGCGGCGTCGGCGGCTTCAGGCGAGATGCGCATCAGCACCGCGCGGATTTTCTCGCTCGCCTGCCGCTTTGCAACCATGTATCGGATCGACTCCGGAAGGACGATGATCATGAGCGCCACGAGGGCGAGCGGAACCACGCCCCCGAGCAGCAGGACGCTGCGCCAGCCCCAGAGCGGAATCATCCAGGCGGCCAGGAAACCGCCGAAGGCGGCGCCCAGGGGAAAGCCGCAGAACATCGCATTCGTCAGGGTGGCGCGCTTGCCGTCCGGACAGAATTCGCTCATCAACGTGACCGCGTTGGGCATGGCCGCACCCAGCCCCAGTCCCGTGACGAAGCGCAGCACCGTCAGCGATGTGAGATCGCCGGCTTGCGAGGATCCGAGACAGGCAAGACCGAACAGCAGGACCGAATTGACGAGAACGAGCTTTCGGCCAAACCGGTCGGCCAACGGGCCGGCGCAGAGTGCGCCGCCTGCAAGTCCGAACAGCGCCGCACTCAGGACAGGCGCCAGCGCCAGCTTCGACAATCCCCATTCGGTGACAAGCGACGGCGCGATATAGCCGATCGCAGCGGTGTCAAACCCGTCCAGAAGCACGATGACGAAACAAAGTGCGAAAATGAGCCATTGAAAGCCCGAAAATCGATGCGTGTTCAGGAACTCCTGAACGTCGATCCGCCGCTCCATCTTCATGTTTCCATCCTCGAATGTTGATTATGCTTTAATCGGATCGCCGCGCCGTTCAGTACGGCAGCCCCACGTAATTCTCGGCGAGCGCCGCCTGGGCCAATTTGGAGCTGAAGAGATATTCGAGCTCCGCTGCCTGAATCCGTTCGTCGAAACCGCTCGGCTCCGGGAAGCGGTGCAGCATCTGCGTCATCCACCAGGAAAACCGCACGGCCTTCCAGACACGCGCCAATGCTCGTTGCGGATATGCGTCGAGTTCTGCCGTCGAACTGCTGCGGTAACGCGAGGCAAGCGCGCGGGAGAGGTAGGCGACATCGCTCGCCGCGAGATTGAGGCCCTTCGCACCGGTCGGCGGCACAATATGAGCCGCATCGCCCGCGAGAAACAGATTGCCAAATCGCATCGGCTCCGCAACGAAGCTGCGCAGCGGCGCGATGCTCTTCTCGATCGACGGCCCGCGCTGCAGCGACTTCCGCGCTTCCGGATCGAGACGGCGCTCGAGTTCGTCCCAGAATCTTTCGTCCGACCAGTCGCTGACCTGCTCGTCGAGCCGGCATTGCAGGTAGTAGCGACTGCGCGTCGCCGATCGCATCGAGCACAGCGCGAAACCGCGCGGATGATTGACATAGATCAGTTCGTCGGCAAGCGGGGGCTTGTCGACCAGAATGCCTAGCCATCCGAACGGGTACACGCGTTCGTAGGTGCGCAAGGCTTGCTCGGGAATGGACTGCCGGCTAATCCCGTGGAACCCATCGCAGCCGGCAACGTAGTCGCATTCGATCTCGTACTCCGCGTCATCCTTGCGGTATCGCACGCGAGGATGGCCGGTCTCGATGTCGCTGATGCGCGCGCTGAGCGCTTCGTAGACGATCGGAGCGCCCGCCGTTTCGCGAGCTTCCATCAGGTCGCGAGTGACTTCCGTCTGGCCGTAGACCAGAACCGTCTTGCCGGTGAGCGCCTTGAGGTCGATCCGATGGCGCGCGCCGCCGAACGCGATTTCGATCCCCTCATGGACCAGGCCTTCCTGGCGCATGCGCGAGCCGCAGCCGGCTTCATCGAGAAGTTCGACCGTGCCCTGCTCCAGAACCCCGGCGCGAATGCGGCCGAGCACATAGTCCTTCGATCGCTGTTCGAGAATGATCGTTTCGATACCCGCGCGGTGGAGCAATTGACCAAGGAGCAGCCCGGACGGGCCCGCGCCGATAATCGCGACCTGCGTTCTCATCGTTTTCATGCGCTTCCTCCCTTGGTTTATGTCGGCGGCATCGCCGTCGCTCAGATGTCGAAGAATACGGTCTCGTTCTCGCCTTGCAGGCGGATATCGAAGCGGTAGACGGCGATGCCATCACGCGTCACAGGCTCGGCGAGCAAGGTCTTCCGGCGCGTGTCGAGTTCGATCAGGTTCAGCACCGGGTCGACGGCGTTGGCTTCGCCCTCGTCGGCAAAGTACATTCGCGTGTTCAGACCGATGTTTATTCCGCGCGCGGCGATCCAGAAATTGATGTGGGGCGCCATCGGCCGGCCTCGGCGGCCACGAACGATACCCGGCTTGATCGTATCGATCGTGTAGATGCCCGTCTTGAAATCGGAGCCCGCACGCGCCCAGCCGCGAAAGTCGGGATCGAGGGGCTTGTCCTGGGTATCGGCGGGATGATTGTAGCGACCGGCGGCATTGGCCTGCCAGGTCTCGATCAGAACATCGCGGACCGGCGTTTCCGTGCCATCAAACACGCGTCCTTCGATCCTGATGCGTTGTCCGGCAGTCTTCGGACCCACCGCAACGTTGCCGAAATTCGTTTCGAAGATGTCGAATCCCGCCTGTTGCGGGATCAGGCCGATATGGACATAGGGGCCGGCCGTCTGCGAGGTCGTCTCCTTGAGGTAGCCCAGCTTGTCGGTCATGGCCTAGTTTCCTTCCAGACGGTTCTCGAACATCGTCGAGCGCCTCCCGCGCAGAACGATGTCGAAGCGATAGGCGAGCGTGTCGAGCGGGATCGAGGCATTGAGGTCGATCGGCGCGATCAGGCGATCGACCGCGTCAGGGTCGGGGATCGCATTGACGATCGCGCATGCCTTGATCAGCGGATCACCTTCGAAATACATCTGCGTGATCAGGCGCTGCGCGAATCCGGATCCGAAGATCGAGAAATGGATATGGGCAGGACGCCAGCTATTGACGTAGTTGCGCCACGGATAGGGACCGGGCTTGACGGTTCGGAAGAAGTATCTCCCGTCGGTGTCCGTCAGCGCGCGTCCGCAGCCGCCGAAATTCGGATCGATCGGAGCAAGATAGGTGTCCTTCTTGTGCCGATAGCGGCCACCCGCATTGGCCTGCCAGAACTCGACGAGGGTGTTCGGGATCGGTCGCCCGCTCTCGTCCAGCACCCGGCCGTGCACGATGATGCGCTCACCGATCGGGTCACCGGTCTTCGCGTAGTTTCGGATCAGATCGTTGTCGAGCGGGCCGAGGTCGTCATGACCGAACACGGGCCCGGTAATCTCCGACAGCGAGTTCTGCAGCGACAGCAGCGCCTGTCTTGGCGAGCGCGTGACGCTCGTCTTGTATCCGGGGGTGTAGGCCGGCGGATGAATCGACCGGTCGCGCTGGAAGAATTCCGCGCTGGCCTGCGCCGGATGCGCACCTGCTGGGGATGACATTCAAATCCTCCCCTCTTCGCCGAGTACGGCCTTGGCGATCTTGACGGCGTGATTGGCGGCGGGAACGCCGGCATAGACGGCGACGTGCAACATCGCCTCGCTCACATCCTCCGGAGTGGCACCGGTGTTGCGGGTGGCGCGCACATGCATGGCGAGTTCGTCGTGATGACCAAGCGCCGCCAGAAGGGCCATCGTAACGATCGAACGCTCCCGCAGCGTCCAGTTCGGCCGCGCCCAGACGCTGCCCCACGCCCCCTCGTTGATCAGTTGCTGGAAAGCGCCGTCGAACGGCGTCTTCGCGGCCTCCGCCCGGTCGACATGCGCATCGCCCAGGACCGCGCGACGGACTTTCAGCCCGGTTTCAAGCCGGCTGGCTGACATGCAATTTCTCCTTGTTCGTTCCCTGGGAGAACGGTCTCATGTTTATTACGCAATTGAAAATTGCCGTTTTCCATGCTTACATATCGAAATGGATATCAAAACGAGCTCGCCCATCGCCGGCCGGATCAAATACCGCCAGGTGAGCTGTTTCCTGGAAGTGGCTGAGCGGCGCAGCTTCGTCCGCGCCGCCGAGGCGCTACACACCACGCAACCTGCGGTTTCGAAGACCATTGCGGAGCTTGAGGAGGCTCTCGGCGTCGTCCTGCTCGAACGCAGCCGACGCGGCGTCCATTTGACCGCCTACGGAGAGGTGTTTCGACGACACGCCGGAGCGAGCGTCGCTGCGTTGCGACAAGGTGTCGAAAGCCTTGTGAGCGCGCAGGCCGGCGGCGCGCTCCGCGTCGCGATCGGCGTGCTGCCCACGGTCGCTGCTGCCGTCATGCCCCGTGCGATCAAGCGGGCCAAGGAGCGAGGTTTGAGCGCGACCGTCTATCTTGCCCCCGGGACCAACGACGTTTTGCTCGGATTGTTGAAGGCAAAAGAGCTCGATCTCGTGGTCGGCCGCTTTGCCGACAGCGCGCTGATGCGCGGCCTCGTCTTCGAGCATCTCTATTCCGAGCAAATCACCATTGTCGGACGCGCGGGCCATCCGCTTGCGGATCGACAGCATGCGCCGTTGGGCGTGATCAAGAACTACACGGTTGTGCTGCCCGAGACCGGTTCGATCATCCGGCCGACGGTCGATACGCTCTTGCGCAGCCGAGGGCTTTCCGAATTATCCGACGTCATCGAGACGACGTCGCCGACGTTCGGACGTGCGTATCTGCGGCTATCGGACGCGATCTGGATCATTTCGCGCGGCGTGGTCGCCGACGATCTGCAATCGGGAGAGCTCATCGAACTCCCGATCGACGTTGATGTGGTCACCGGACCGGTCGGCCTGACCATGCGCGCCGACGCAGCACCGACACTGCCCATCCAGATCATCAGGGACGCGATACATGCCGTAACCATCGAGATCGGCCTGGCGCTGCCTGGTCAGTCGATCAGTACGGGCGGCACTTGATTCACTTGCAGTTTTTCACCTGTACTCGGAAGGACGGCATTGTGCATGCCCGCTCACGCGTTCCTCGCAGTTTCGAAGGCACGAGCTATCGCCAGCAGCTTCCAGTCCTCGTCACGCCCACCAACGAGCATCAGGCCGACCGGGGCGCTACCCGGCTCGTGAATCGGGATGCTTATCGCAGGACGATCGAAGTAATTGAACGGGGACGTATTCCTGATGAGCTGGGCGCGGACACTGCCTTCGTCGCGCTCGCAAGTTGCAATCGGCGGCGCGATGATCGGGACAGTCGGCATGATCAGGGCATCGAAGCACGCCGTGAGATGATCGAGTTCGTGCGTCAGGGGCCCGCGACGCATCAGACAATCAAGGTATGCGGTCGCCGCGATCCGGTCGCCGGCCTCGATGCGCGCCTTCACATTCGGATCGTACGCGGCGCCCCTTCGGCTGATCAGGTCGCGGTGCCAGGCCATCGCCTCGACCGCCTGGATCGTTGCGTTTGGATTTAGTGCATAGAATGCCTCGAGCGGCTCCACATCGATCTCGACAATCCTGGCACCCGCACGGGATGCCATGTTGCAGGCGCGCGTGAAGGCGCCTGCAACTTCAGGATCGAGTGCCTCCAGTGTCCTTCCTTTGGGAATTGCGAGACGGAGGCTGGAGAGATCACAGCCGTCCGTGGGCCGCAGCTCTTCCGCGGCGATAACGCCGAAAACCAACGCGCAGTCCTCGACCGAGCGGGCCAGCGGACCGATCGTGTCCAGGGTCGCCGACAGCGGAATCGCCCCCTCGCGAGGTACGCGACGCTGGGTGGGCCTGAAGCCGACCACTCCACAAAGAGCAGCCGGAACGCGAATTGATCCGACGGTATCCGAGCCGATCGACGCCACGGCCATACGATCGGCGACCGAAACCGCAGCTCCAGATGAAGATCCGCCGGGCGTGCGCGTGCGGTCCCACGGATTGCCGGGGGTACCAAAATGCGGGTTCAATCCGACCGCCGAATAGGCAAACTGCGTCATGTTCGTGCGCCCGATCAACACTGCGCCCGCCGATTTGAGTCTATTGACTACAGGGGCATCGCACGCAGCCGGCGGCGAATCGTCCCTTGCCACGGAGCCGGCCAGCGTGACCTCGCCTTTGACATCGAACAGATCCTTCACCGAAATTGGGAGTCCGGCGATCGGCGAGCGGGCCTCGCCAGACCGTTCCGCGCCGTCAAAGGCGGCCGCGGCAAGCTGCGCCTCCTGCTCCCAGACCTTGATGAATGTCCTTGTACCCTCGCCTGCCGGATCCTTGATGCGGCGAAGGCAATCGTCCAAGAGGTCTCCACTTCTCGCCCGTCCCTCGGACAGTGCAGCCGCCAGTGCCCGAATTTCCGACGAACCGGGCGCCAACCTGTCGAGTTGCTCAGCGCGCTTCATTGGCCGACCAATCCTCGCTGAGGCCGCCAAGCAGCGGGTGGAACATTTCATCGCCGGAATGCTGTGTGAACTCGACGTTCACCTGATCGATCCGCAGCTGCAGTATTTCCACACACGCATGGACAAGCGCGCGTGCGAGCCGCTCCCGTTGTTCAGGCGGACGCCCTTTCCGAATGTCACACATCAGAAGGGCTGCCTCGTAGGGTTCTCCTTCCGTGCATCGCCAAATTCCGCCATCGTGGAGTTCGCGAACAGCCACGGAGATCCGCCGGATGTTGGCGTGCATGATATCGGCATAGATTTCGCCAAAGCGCCTGGCCAGGCGCTGTTTCTGCTCCGCCGGGTAACGGATCGGCACGTCGATTTGCAGGTAGGGCATCGTTCACCTCATCGGGTTCTGGCGAGACGCAAGGAGTCGAGAACCGGGGCACGCATGCGTTGTTCGCGCGCCCCGCTCGCATCCTCCGCTATCGAGGTAGCGCCGGGGCTCCGCGGAAGCCGAGCAATTGATCGTAGAGATCGGTACGGCGGTCCCGCATCAAGTCGTTGAGCTTGTTCCATACCGGCGCCGTCCTCGCCTCGACGACATCGATATCAGCGTACAAAATCGTATCCTCGTCAGGCCCTGCGATCCGGCCAATTGGCCAGCCATTGGTGCCTGCAATGAGAGAGTTTCCCATAAACCCCGCACCGCGTTCGACACCGATCCGGTCCGCGGTAGCGATGAAGACGTTGTTTGCATGTGCTGCGGTCATGGTGAGATACGCCGCCATGCAGGTACCGCTCGCATCGTAGAGCGGCGGCGGCGTCCACACCCAGCCGGTAGGAATGCAAATAATATCAGCGCCAAGCTGGCTGACGATGCGCGCAGTTTCCGGAAACCAGATATCCCAGCATATCAGGAGCCCAATCCGGCCGATCCGCGTCTCGAAGACCGGAAAACCCAGATTGCCTGGCGTGAAGAACAGCTTTTCCTCGTTCCAGAGATGGGTCTTGCGGTACTTGCCGATGTACCCCTCGGGTCCCACCAGCACCGACGTATCGAACAGTTGATTGCCCTCCAGTTCCGGCAGGCAGCCGACGACGTAGACCTGATGCTGTTTGGCGAAAGCCTCCCAGCCGCGAATTGTCCGCCCCTCTGGCACCGGCTCCGCATGAGCAAAGGCCTCCGCGCGCGAATCAAAGCAGTAGCCTGTCGTCGCCAATTCCGGCAGCACGATCAGGTTTGCGCCATCCGAGACTGCCTGCTGCAGGCGCTTGCGAACGGCAGCCTCGTTCGCCTCCAGATTTTCCAGGCCGACCTGTGGGTTGAACTGGACCACCGCTACACGTGCGGCACTCTTGCGCTTTTTGGCCCCCGGTTCGGCAGCCCTGGCAGTTGCAGTCGTCATATGTCGTTACTCCGGTGCATTTGGCTTATTTGGTTCTATTATCGAACTACTTGCGCGAGCGCTTGTCTAGTCTTATTTTAGTACCAGTTTGGCTTTGCAGCGGGAGCGAGCATGAAGAGAACGAGTCTGGGGCGCGTGGAGTGTCCAGTGGCGAGGGCTTTGGATGAAATCGGCGACTGGTGGTCCCTGCTGATCATCCGGGACGCTTTCGATGGGATCCGGAGGTTCAGCGAATTCCAGAAGAGCCTTGGCATCTCGAAAGGGATTCTGACCGCGCGCCTCAAACATCTGGTCGCGATCGACGTTCTGGAGACGGCTCCCGTCTCCGAGGAAGGCGGCTATCAGGAGTATGTGCTGACGGAAAAAGGGCGCGACCTCTTTCTGGTCACCGTGAGCTTGCGGCAGTGGGCCGAGAGCCACTGCTTCGGCAAGACCGAACGTCATTCGATCCTGACGGAGAAGGCGAGCGGGAAGCGTGTCCCGAGGCTTGCGCTGCAAGGACGCGACGGCAAGGAGCTCGACTCGTCCATGACTTTCGTCCGCAAGGCGGTTGACCTCGACGACTCCCGCGCACCACGGACGTCCAGAGTGCGCCGGGCTGCACAGCGCTGATCAGACCGAAAGCATGTCCCGGGGGCGGGGCGGCGCGCGAACGCTCAGGGACGATGGTGCGCGCAACCACCGGGGCGCTGGCGCGTAATCGACAAACTCCTAGATATCGCTCGACGCGATGATCGCCTCTGCCACGGACCCGATCGTCGTGTTCGAGTTCATCGCCTTCTCCCGCAGTCGACGATAGGCCTCTTCTTCCGAGATATTGCGTGTGGCGGCGAGGATCTCGACGGCCCGCTCGATCTTTCGCCGCGATTTCAGAGTCTCATCCAGCGACTTGATCCGTTGTTTCAGGCGTGCCTCATGGCTGGCGAGGCTGACCGCCGTGGTGAGCGCCGCCAGGATGCCGAAGATGCGGATCGGCTTGGAGATTACGCCGTGAACGTTCAGGCTATGAAGTTCGCTGAGGATCTCCGGTGTCTCGAATGCGATGATGCCGATCCGGGCGACGGCATCGCAAGTCGTCATCCAGCCCGGGGTCTTGTTGTCGCGGCTCGGGTTCACCAGGAACAGGACGACGTCCACATAAGAGGGCAATGTCTCGGGCGCAGGCCAGGCGCCCTCGACCTGGCAACCGATCCGTTTGACATGCGCGAGAAACAATGTGCGCTCCTCGTCGTCCGGATGGATGACGAGAACCCGCATCCGACGCAGGCGCCGAAGCAGATCTTCGTCCTTCACCGAAATGCGCTCGCTCATCCTGGGCCTCACGCGACCAGGGAACGGTCGTACGAAACCAGATAAGGATCCGGTCGAACGACCCCCGGGCTCTTCCACACAATCTCGAAGTCACCCCTCTCGGAGGCCTGGCCGATCATCGGCCGCAGCAGGAAGTGGTTATTGTCGAGGTCGATCGCCTTGTCTCCCGAAGGGCCCTTGAACACCGTGCCCGAGAGGATCGGCAGGATACAATCGCTGTCGGAATCTCCGGCCTGCCGCACCGCATCAGCAAACATGTGGACGAGCACATAGCAGACCTCGGTGTAGACTCCGGGCATTTTGTCCTGGCCATATCGCTTTTGATAGGCGGCGACGAATTCCGGGTTCTGCGGAGCGTCAAGCGAGCCGAAATAGGTCAAGGCTGAAAGATGCCCCGCACGGGCCCCGGGCGACATGCGGCTCAGTTCCGATTCCGTTGTGGTCAGCGACGCGATCGGAACGCCGCCTCCTTTTTGAACCATGCTGAAAGCCTCGTAGAGGGACACCGTGTCCTCGCCGACGACCGTCGAAATGATCGCGTGCGGCTGCCTTGCGACGAGGTGCTCGAGGGATGGCCTGAAACGATCGCGCGTGGTCGCAAAGGGAAGGTAAATCTCACCGACGATCTTGCCGCCGCTCTCGGCGAGAAACTCCTTGACCAGACGGTTGATCTCGCGCGCATACAGCGTGTCGGATCCGATAAGTCCGATGTCCTTCCCGCGATGGGTGAACAGATACTCGAGTAGCGGGACAATCACCTGGTTCGGAACGGCCCCTCCATAAAGCACATTCGGGGAATATTCGAAGCCCTCGTAGACGGATGGATAGAGCAGAACGCCATTGTAGCGCTCGACCACGGGCACGACCCTCTTTCGGCTGGTCGACAGGCAGCATCCGACGATCGCACTGACGCGCTGACGAAGCAGGAGATCAGTTGCCAGTTCCTCGTATCGTCGGTCTTCGCCCGCGGGATCGGCAATCACCGGCTCGAGAGGCCGTCCGTCGATTCCACCCTTTCTGTTGATCTCGTCGCAGGCGATGAGAACGCCTTCGATATGCGCCTTCTCCGTCACAGCCATCGGCCCGGTTTGCGAGAACAGAACGCCGAGTTTGACTGTCCCTCTATCCATCGTCATGCATCCGCGTTGATCCGTCGATCCATCCAGCGTGCAACGGCCAGAAGATGTTCGTCCTGACCATGCCGACCCATCAGCATCATGCCGATGGGAAGGCCTTCAGGCGATCTTCCACACGGGATGGAAATGCATGGAAGCCCAGCCAGGTTTCCCAGCCAGCAGAACCAGGTCATGCTGTCCTGTGTCGTAACTTGCCGGCCGCCAAAGCTTTGCCAGTCATCTCCGATCCGCGGAGCGACGACCGGCAAAGTCGGAAGTACGAGCGCATCCCGGTCACCGAGTCCGTTCAGTTGCCGGGTCAGTTGGCCACGAATTCGTTGTGCTTTCAACAGTTCGACGCCCGATATCCGGGTTCCGGCCTCGAGATGCGCGCGAGTGAGGGCCGTGAACCCTGATGGATTCCGGGCGAGCAGTTCAGCGTGGTATGACGAGGCTTCGCAATGCAAAATCGCTTCCCATGCCGCGAAATAGGCCGACATTCCGTCCAAACCGCGATGCGCAACGTCCGCGCCCGAGCGTCGAAGCGCCGACAAGACCCCTGCATCGACGTCATCCGAGCGCTCCAGACCTTCACCAACCAGATTGATCAACCGTGGTCTGTCGACGAGCCCGATCTGTCCGAAAGCCGGAGAGTGAAAAGTAGCAGGATCGTTCCGATCGTCTCCGCAGATGAACGGCATCAGGTGAATGATGTCGTCGAGCGCTGCAGTAATCGGCCCAGGGGCGTCGAGCGACCAACTGAGCGGAAGGACGCCATGGCGTGAGGCACGACCGTAGCTCGGCTTGAAGCCGTAGACGCCACAGGCACTGGACGGGATTCGAATCGAACCGCCGGTATCGCTTCCGAGCGCGGCTGCAACGATGCCGGCCGCGACTGCGGCACCGGAACCGCCGCTACTACCACCGGTAATGCGACCGGGGTTGCAAGGATTCCGGGTCGCACCAAAACTGGAGGTCGAGTTTGTCGCGCCATATGCCCATTCATGCATGTTGGTCTTCGCGAAGATAACCGCCCCCGCCTTGCGAAGATTTGCAACGATCGTGGCGTCCTGCCCCTGTCGCTCGAGCGGCAATGCACCGGAGCATGCTGTCGTCGGGTAGTCTTCCGTCAAGTAGTTATCCTTTATAGCGATCGGCACTCCATCGATCGGGCTCATGACCCTGCCTCGTCGCCGCCGCTCGTCTGCCGCTGCTGCTTGCCGCATCACATGGTCAGGATCCAAAGCCACGAAAGCGTTGATATCGGCGTGGCGTGCAGCCAGCTCGAGGGCACGGGCGGCGAGTTCCGATGACGAATTGACGCCAGACGCAAGTGCATCGATCTGCTGGGTAAGGGTCTGCGTCACGACTAGATCGCATCCTGGATCTTGGGAGCGAAGACATGGGACGGTTCGGACGCGACCAGGCGATCCGCGCATTCAAGACCTTCGCGGATGCGCTTCAGGGTCGCAGCGATTTCCTTCAGCTGTTCCTCGCTCAATCCAGAAGGGTCAGGCATTTTGTGCATGATCAGACTCCGAGCAACTGCTGCTGCAATTTCTTATCGGTCCGCAGACTCTCGCGATCAGTCTCGAGCTGCACGCTGCCCTTCTCCATGACGTAGGCACGTGTAGCGATCGACAGGCAGAAATCGAGATCCTGTTCTGCGACCAGAATGGCGACGCCGCGCTCGCGGTTGATACGCTTCAGGATACCGGCCATCTCGTCTATGATGGACGGCTGGACCCCCTCGGTTGGCTCATCGAGGAGCAGAATCTTAGGCTTTGTCGCCAAGGCCCGGGCAAGAGCAAGCACCTGTTGCTGCCCGCCGGACAGGCCACCGGCGAGATCATCTGCCTTCGGGCGGAGCATGGGAAACTCTCGCAGGGCAGTTTCCACCGCCAATCGACCGCTGTGGCCATTCGTTTCGGCCGCGACCCCGATATTCTCGGTGACCGTCATCCGGGGAAAGACATACCGGCCCTGGGGCACATAGCCGACGCCCGCCTTCGCGCGTTTGGCGGGCGCTTCGGGTGCGTTGCGGCCATCGATCTCGACATGGCCGGAAAGTGCCGGGATCAAGGCCATGGCGAAACGCATCAGCGTGGATTTCCCGACGCCGTTGCGTCCCAGCAGCGCCACGATCTCTGCCTTGTCCACCGCGATCGACACGTCCCGGATGATGACGGTTTTCCCGTATCCGCCGGTCGCATTGACAATCCTAAACATGCTCCCGCCTCCCGAGATAAATGTCGAGGACGCGATCGTCTGCGCGCAGTGCGGCAATGTCGCCTTCGGCAAAGACCTGGCCCTGGTGAAGCACTGTCACGTGACCTTCGAGTGTCCTGACGAACTCCATATCGTGCTCCACGACGATCACAGTCGTATGCCGCGCCAGGGTACGAACGAGAGCCGACAGCTCTCGTGTTTCCTCATTCGTCATGCCCGCCGCCGGCTCGTCCAGCAGTACGACGCGGGGGGCGAGGCACAGCACCATGCCGATGTCGAGCCATTGCTGCTGCCCATGCGAGAGCGCCGAGGCCTGGACCTTCGCCTGCCGCTCGAAACCCAACATGGCGAGGATCTGGCGGCTGATACCGGCCGCTGCCGGCTTGTCACCGGTGCGCGCGTAGGCCGCGATCGATAGGTTTTCGACCACTGTCAGCTCGCCGAATATCTGCGGCTTCTGGTTCTTCACGCCGACACCCTGGTGAACGCGCTCGAAAATTGGCGCGTTGGTCGCATCGGTCTGGCCGACCGTCACGGAGCCCGCCTCGGGCATGTAGATGCCGACGCAGGCCTTCAGATACGAGCTTTTTCCCGCTCCATTGGGCCCAATCAGCGAATAAGGCCGACCGGGTTCGAAGGTGCGCGATATCTTGTTGACCGGGATGACGCCACCGAAGCGCTTGTAGAGATCGACGGTCGCAAGGCGCTTCGCCGGACCCGCCTGCTGCGCAGCTTCAACAAGAATACCTTCCAGCACCTCGGGATCGATCGAGACGGCGCCGGCATCGCGTGCCGCTGCATTCGGATCCGGCAGCGTCCTCCGCCAGAGCTCACCCATTGCGCCTACCAGACCGTTCTTCAGGAAGAGAACAAGCAAGATCAGGACAATACCGAGGATCAGCGTCGTCTGGCCGCCGACGGCGCCGCCACCCAGGTAGAAGGACAGGCCGCCGATTGCGAACGCACCGACAAAGGCACCCGCCAGCGTTCCAAGACCGCCGACCAGGACGTAGATCGGCACAAGGAGCGCCTCCTGAACCGAGAAAATCGAGGGGTTGAGGTAATTCGCCCAGCCCGCGAACATCGCACCCGCAAGCCCGGCGATCGCTCCTGCGAGCGAAAAATTGGCGATCTGGTATTTGCGGATATCGTAGCCGAGAAGCTCCGCTTTCTGCGCGTCAATGCGGATGCAGTCGATCACCCGACCGAACGTGCCGCGCATCAACCACCAGCACAGGAAATAAGTGGCGGCCGACACGATGACGACCGTGACGAATACTTCGACCGGCCCGAGTGCTTCCGCACCTTGCCCGAATCCCACGACTACACCCGGGATGTTCGACAGGCCATTGTCGCCGCCGACCACCGCCTGCCCGACCGTCGCCGTGAAGGATTGCGTCAGCGACCACAACAGCAGCGTAAAGGTGTAGGAAAGGATCGTCGCTTGTAACGGTCCCATCCGCGCAAGGAAGATGATCGCGCCGAGTGCAGCCGCGCTGGTAGCGCCGAAGGCCGCGCCAGCCGGAAGGCTCCAGAGCAGCGTGTTGCCCGTCAGTGGCGCCATGTTGATGGCAACGATGCTGCCGAAATAGCCGCCGAGGCCATAGAATGCCGTTTGTCCGAGGGACAGCAGGCCGCCTCGTCCCCAGACGAGATCGAGGCTGAGCCCGAGCAATCCAAAGATGACCCAGGATGTGGCGACGTATGCAAGATAGGGATCGATAAAGCTTGCCGCCGCAAGCGCTCCGCCCGTTGCCAGAATCGGGAAAATCAGGCCGGCGCGCTGGTAGAGCTTTTCACTCAGGTTCATGGCGCGCCTCACATCCTGCGCCACCAGGCCGCGATCTTGAACGGGTATGGCCAGAGCAGAAATCCGGTGATCCTTTGCAGGCAAGTTCATGGCACGTCTCACATCTTGGTGCGCCACTTGGCCGTAATCCCGAGCGGATAGAGCCAGAGGAGGAATGCAGTGATCAGAAAGAAGAAAGCGTCGCCCGCAACCGAGGTCAGGAAGCTCGCCGTCACGGAGGCGCCACCGCCGAGGCCGACCGCCGTCAGCGCGCTGCCGGTCAACGTCACCGGCCCGGCAACCACGACTGTGAGAAACGCCTTGATGACGAAGGCGAAGCCCATGGAGGGCGTCGCCGGCACGATCGGCAACAGGACCGCGCCGGCGAAGCCCGCCAGCCCGCATCCGATCGCAAAGGTCAGGGTATTGACGCGGGCCGACTCGATGCCGATTGCGCGCGCCATCTCCGGCATCTGAATCGCGGCGCGCGCCTTCATTCCGTAGACCGTCCGCGTCATAAGCACGTAGACGAAAACCGTCGCGACCGCGGCAACGGCGATCATCAGGAGCGGATAGCCGGCGAGACTGTAGTTGCCGATCCTCAGGTTGAACTGAGGCATGCCGATGCCGGGCGTGACTGTACCGAAGATCAGCACGGCAAGCTGATAGAACGCGATACTGAGACCCCAGGTCGCGAGCATCGTGTCGAACAGGCGGCCATAGAGGCGTCGAATAATCAGGACCTCGACAACCGCGCCGATCGTCATCGTGACGGCAATGGCAATCGGAATCGCAATGACAAAGGGAATGCCGTATTGGGTGGCCGTCAGAGCTGCGTAAGCCCCGATCATCAGGAACTCACCATGTGCGAGATTGATGACGCCCATCAGGCCGAAGACGACCGCAAGGCCGATCGTCGCAATCAAGAGGATCGAGGCGCTTGACAGGGAGGAGAGCAGCACCGTCGCCAGATAGTCGAGTTCCATGATCGCTCCTTCCGCGAAGATGAGGCGCGCCCGTTGATCGGGCGCGCCCGCTCGGTCGCTATTTGCCGTCCGGTGCGAAGTGCTGCGCGAGCGTGGGGTTTGCCTTCAGATCGCACTTCTCGTTTTCGTAACTTGGCGCGACATCCTTGAAGGTCTCGACGACCTTGAAGCCATGCCTGTCGTCGCCTTCGACGATGTAGATGTTCTGACGCAAATGGTGCGACTTCGGCTCGAGCGTCACGGTGCCGTTCGGTGCATCGAAGCTCAGACCGCTTTCGAGCGCCGCAATAACCGGAGCGGCCTGGACCGTCCCAGCCTTGTCGACCGCCGCCGCCCACAGATGCACGGCATTCCAGATGTCGACCGCTTCCGAGATGATCGGCGTGTCGCTGCCGTATTTTGCGCTCCACAATTTCACAAACTCGGTATTGGCCGGGCCGTCGACGACCTGAAAGTAACCCTGGTCGGCGATGAGGCCCTTGCCGGCTGCCGGCGACACGACGACCTGCTGGTTGCCCGAGCCGTAGTTCGTCGAGACGACGCCGATCTTGTCCTTGAGGCCGGCAGCGGCGAACTGCTCCAGGAAACCGGTCTGGTTGGCACCGACCGGCAGCGCGACGACGAAGTCCGGCTTGACCGACTGGATCTTCTGAATGGTCGGCGCATAGTCGGTGACCGTGAGTGCCAGGAAATCCTCACCCACGACTTCCGCACCGGCCTTCTTCGCATAGTCCTTGACCCAGTGCGCCGAGATAGTCCCGAAATTGTAGTCGGGCGCCATGATGTAGATCCGTTTGCCGTATTTCTTCACGGCCCAATCGATGAGCACCGACAATTGCTGTGAGGCGGAAGGACCTGTAACGAAGGTCTGCTTGTCGCAGGCGCCGCCTTCGTAGAGCGATCCATAGAAGTAAGGGATATTGGCCTTGCGGACGATTGGCCGGATCGCCTCGCGCGATGAACTGGTGAGGCCGGCGAACAGCGCGCTCACGCGATCCCGCAGGATCACCGTGTTCGCGTACTGGGTATACTTGCTCAGCTCCGATTGCGCATCGTAGCTGACAACCTCGATCGGCTTCCCAAGCACGCCCCCTTTGGCGTTGAGAGCGTCGACGGCCAGCTTCAGGGCATTGTTTTGCTGGATGCCGTAGATGTTCAGACCGCCAGTGAGGTCGAAGATCGAACCGATCTTGATTCCACCATCGGCCTGTACCGGGCCGCCCGCGAGACAAAGCGTGCCGGCCAGCGTCAAGGCGCCTGCGCGCAACAACCTGGCCCAAGATCCCAGATTGCTGATCCGCGGAGCCGTTTCGGAAAACGAAAATCTACGAGGCAACGTCATTCAATCCTCCCTGGCACATGATTTTTGATGGTTCTATCATAGAACCAATTGACGAAGGCTGTCTAGTCTTATTATCGAACCGGAAAGGCGCGCGGCTCCGACCGCGGAGCATCGGCATCCGTCTCGATCGGCTTCTCGACCGCGCCGCTGTTACCGTTGACGCTGTCGACCGCCGGCCCGAAGGCAGCGTTGTGCTGGATACCGTCGATGTTCAGGAGGCCGGTCAGGCCGAGGGCTGCGATCTTCGTCGGGGGCTTGCCCTGTGCAGCGCCGGGCAGCACCGCAAGCGCTGCCAACAGGCAGACACTTAGATAAGCGCGTCTCATGGTGTTCCGCTCCGTATATTGAGCCGAGCACCAGCCTGGGACGAATGATTGCTTCAGAAACACAAAAACGACGTGCCAAGACTACATGCCCAGCTACGTCGTTGGAATTTTGCGTGCGTGTCCTCGCACGGAGCTTGGTCTAAACAGCGCGGGCCGAATTGTCAACGCGGAAATAGCTCCGGGTCATCGCTCTCCGCGATGCCCACCCTTCAGCGCATCGCGCATGGCGACCCGACCGCCGCCGGGCTTCCGGACATAAAGGTGCTGCTCCAGCACATTCTGCATGTTCTCGAACATTGCGTAGAGATCGTCGCAATAAACCGACGGGTTGTCGTAGCCGTTCGCTTTTGAGAAGCGATGCGGAAGATAGCCGCCTCCGCAGACATTCAGGAACTTGCATCTCTGACATTTGGCAGCGAGATTGATCGAGGCGTCGCGCGCAGCTCGCCAGCGCGGTTCGTTGCGGATCTCATCGAGTGCGTGATCGAAGATGTTGAATGTGGTCTGCGTAAAGCCGTTGCCCGCGATCCTGAGCACATCATGCGCCTCGACCGAACCGTCGGTCATCACCGTGCACAGCTCCACTGGATTGTAACCGACACCTTCGGTCGGCGAGTTGTTGCCGAGCAGCGCGGTGACCATGTCGGTAACGATGCGGATGTTCACGGCTGGCCGGTTGCGGTTGGCTTCGAACCAGAGATCGAACAGCCCGTTGTAGAATCCGGCGATCGCGGGCGGCTTCTCGTCGACCGTGGCATCCGGAATCATGATGTCGTAATGGGTGATGCCGCAATCGGCGAAGAACTCGACGTAGTCGCGCGGCGCGTAGGCCGGGTTGCAGACCGCCAGCGCACTGGTGCGGATGTCACGCGACACCAGCAGGCGCGCAGCGCGCACCACGGCTTCATGGGTGCCGCCGCCCTGAAACGTCTTGCGGTGCAGGTCGTGAATATGCGCGGGCCCGTCGAGGCTGATCGCCACGGAAATTTGATGCCGCTCGAAACAGTCCAGCCAACGATCGTCGATCAGGACGCCGTTGGTGGTGACCGCGATCGGGATGACACTACCCGTTCGTGCCGTGATGGCGGCACAGGCTTCGGCAAAATGGTTGAAATTGTCTACGCCCCACAACAGCGGCTCCCCGCCATGCAGGACAATGGGCAAATCGGGCAGACCATGTTCGCAAACGTGCTCTTCGATGCGCAACAAAAGCTGACGCAGCACCGCGGCACTCATCAGCTTTGGCTTGTCGTAGACGGCGGCGTCGCGAAACCAGTAGCAGTAAGAGCAATCGATATTGCAGCGCGTGGCAACCTTCACCAACAGCTGCGCGATCGGTTGACTGGTGAAGTCGACAGCATCTGCCGCGTCAGCCGACATGCGGACACCGAACCAAGCGGAAAGCTCCAGGGATGCTAGTAACCGCGGGCAAATCCGCGGCGGAATCCGCCGTACGGCACCGCAGCACCTCGACGAAACGCGCCGCCATGATACGGCGCACCGCGAACAAAGCCGCGCCTGAAATAGGCCTCCGTCACCAGCGGCTTGTCCGACAGGAATTCGTCGGAAGCCGTCACGCCCGAGCCGTTCTGGTCGGACAAGGCACCCTGCTTCGCGTTCTGGTCTTGCATGTCGGGCAGCAACGCATCAATGCCCGGATGATCACTCTGAATGGTCGCACCTGGCCCATGCAATTGCAGAAGGCCTGCAAAAATCTTCAGCGTCAGAATAGACATCAGTTCCAGTCCCTCTTCTCGCGGAGGATGAGTAGGACAAACACTATAGGCTTATGATCGGGCGGGCAACGTGCCGAAGCGGAGCATTCAGTTAGGACAATAATGCTGACAGTTTTGTAATGACCGAACCGTCCCGGTTTCGGTAACTGACGCTCATCACCCCATGAAGAGCGCACACAGGCCGACGACGGCAAATACGACGAAGAACGCCGCCGCCAAGCCGATGTAGGTCTGCTCGATACGGTCCACGTGCTGCACCTCATCCGTCGAATTGTGTGCGGACAACGTAAGAAGTCCCCATTTTCATACGGGAATAGCGGCAACAGAAGATTCGACCAGAGTATAATCCCTAATTGCTAAGTGGGTCTTACCATCCCGCACCGGGGCACCTCCTTTCAGACGGATGAAGGCGGCGCGAAACAGCAGCCCCGCAATAGGAGATGTTCACCTCGGCGACGAACGTCCTGAACCGGTCGACGGCCCGCGAAGGGAAGATAACGATTGGCACTCATGGTCGTGACAGACGACACCAAATGTGGCACGCGCCGCGAGCTGTCAGCCGTCGTTGCGAGGAGCGATAGTGACGAAGCAATTCATCGGCCCGCATATGCCGTGCAACGGATTGCTTCGCTTCGTTCGCAATGATGCAGGACACGCCTTCTCGTTCTCGCGACATGATTTGTCCGAGCTTTTGCCCTTCCTTTCGCCGCTCTGAATGCAGAGGGCGCAGGGAAAGCCGAGTGCCGATCGCACCCATGGGCCCCGTGCAATGTAGAAAGCACGGGGGTAGGACCACAGGTGTAACCGGAAACAACCCGGCTTTCCCTGCGCGATGGGTTACGGCTTATACGTGCTCGCCCCGGCGAGACTGGGCTTTATTGTCACCGTCTCGCGAAGATGCTTTCGCATCTCGCGGGAGACACCTGCCACTAGGGCGTCAGGCCTGCACGATTTCGCCGTCCGCCTTGCGTGTCCTCGTCAGTCGCACGCTCGGCGTCCACCGCATCCCACACCACGTTCGTGACGATCGCGAGCGCCCCTCGAGCGGGTGAGACGGGGAAAGCTATACACTGATTTGGTATTACGATAAACGGAATTATTTCGCCGATGACGGCTTGACAGAATTCCGTTGATTTGCCCGACGTGTCGAATGGGCAACACGCATTGCCACGACGAGAGGCATCGTAGCCACGGATCGGTGGAGCGCAGCAATCATCTCACCGCGAGTTCTCGAATTGATGGGTTTCGTTGCGCCCTACCCATCCGGCGCGCTCTCGAAAATGGCGTGTTCTTGCCGGGGTCGTCGGGCGATTGGATCACCGAGCGAGATCGACAGAGTGGATACCGGCCACTCGCCATCGCCGTGTCAGAAGCCGTCGTCCCCGCAGGTCTTCCGCGTGGCGATGTCGCTCGTCTTGCCGCCCCCTTCATCACGATTGCTAATCAATCAAGCGACTGATAGAATAATCCCGCTGCACGGCAGCGCGCATTTGCGCGGCGCGATGCCCCGGGACGGGCACCGCGCCTCCTGGGCGATTCTCAACTGGAGCGCAGACTCCGGGCAAATGCCAACAAGGGGGTGAGAATGTCCGTACACATGACGAGCGCTTCGACCATCTCCACCGACGAGGGCGACGACCGGGTTGCCGCGCAACTCTATTCCAAAGTCGGCTGGCGTATCCTGCCATTTCTGATGCTGTGCTACGTCGTCGCATTTCTGGACCGCATCAACATCGGCTACGCCCAGCTCCAGATGAAGCAGACGCTGACCTTCAGCGATGCGACTTATGGTTTCGGGGCCGGCATTTTCTTCGTCGGCTACTTCCTGTTCGAGGTGCCGAGCAACCTGCTGCTGGAGCGCATCGGCGTCCGCAAGACACTGCTCCGGATCATGTTCCTGTGGGGCATCGCCGCCGTTGCCATGGCCTTTGTGCAGACGCCGACGCAGTTCTACGTCCTGCGCTTCCTGCTCGGCGTGCTCGAAGCAGGCTTCTTCCCAGGCATCATCCTTTACCTGACCTACTGGTATCCCTCGGCCCGCCGCGGCCAGATCATCGCGATGTTCATGACCGCGACCGCCATCGCTTCAGTGCTCGCCGGCCCGCTATCCGGCGGAACAATGCAGTATCTCAACGACATCCGAGGCTGGCATGGCTGGCAGTGGCTGTTCATCTCGCAGGGCATACCGGCCTCGATCCTTGGCCTTGTCGCCTTCTTCTATCTCCAGGACAAGCCCGAGGACGCGACGTGGCTGACCGCGGACGAGAAGACAGCCCTGCGCTACCAGCTCGAACATGACCACAAGGACGTCGAAGCTTCGTCCCATGCCAATTTCTGGCAGATGATCCAGGACCCGAAGGTGTACGGACTGTCGTTCACCTATTTCCTGTTGCTGGGCGCCACCTACACGATGGTGTTCTGGATCCCGACGTTGATCAAGAGCTGGGGCGTCGCCGACCTGCTCCACGTCGGCCTGCTGGCGACCCTGCCCCAGATCGCAGGCATTATCGGCACCGTGCTGATGGGCCGTCACTCCGACAAGACCCGCGAGCGGCGCTGGCATTACGTCACCTGCGTCGTCGTTGCGAGCATCGGACTCATCATCATCAGCTTCTCCCACGGCAACCTGCTGGCCTCGGTGATTGGCTTGACCTTGGCGGGTCTCGGCTTCGTCTCGGCGACGCCGCTGTTCTTCACCACGACCACCGAATACCTGTCCAGGGCCAGCGCCGCAGGCGGCATCGCCCTGATCAGCAGCCTCGGAAATCTCGGTCCGGCTGTAGCTCCGTCGGTGACAGGTTACATCACGGCGACGACGGGCAGTTCGCTCTACAGCACCTACCTCATCATGGCGGCCTATATCCTTTCGGGTCTGCTGTTGCTGACCATCGTCAAGGTAGCCGATCCGAACGACGCCAAATCCTGAATGAAGCGGGCGCACCCATAACGGCGTCCGCTCCAGGCAATCGACACATCACCGGACGAGAAAAATGGCGCCGGATGTCTGCTGCGCCAGTTTCCTGGGAGGTTCACAAAGGATTCGAGGCATCGGATGGCGCCGAGGCGGCAGATGCCGTCTCGACGAGCATGCCGGCAAGCACAAGCTATGCCGTCGTGGCCAACCCGCCATCGACCGGAATGACAGCGCCACAGACAAAGCTGCTGGCGCGCGAGGCGAGATATAGCGCGATCCCCGCCATATCGTCGGGCGCCCCCATGCGCTTCATCGGCGCGTCGTCGACGACCTGGCGGGAGCCGTGCTCGTCGATCGCGTCGGTCATCTTCGAGGGAAAGTAGCCAGGCGCGATCGCGTTGACCGCGATGTGCCTGGGCGCCAGGAACTTGGCCATGATGCGGGTCAGGTGATTGACCCCCGCCTTCGACGCTGCGTACGAATAGGCCTCGAGATGCGTGGTGCGGATGCCCTCGATCGAGCCGATATTGATGACCCGCGAATAGGCTTGTTCCGACCCCGCCGCCTCCAGCAGACCGAGGAGCTTCTGCGTCAGGAAGAACACCGACTTGACGTTGAGGTCCATGACCTTGTCCCAGCCGTTCTCCGGAAATTCATGGAATTGCGCGCCCCAGCTCGCGCCGGCATTGTTGACCAGGATGTCGATCCGCTTCTCGCGCTTGCCCAGTTCGGCCGCAAACCGCTCGATCTCGTCCATCCGCGACAGATCGGCCGGAACAGCGATGCATTCGCCCTGCTTCGACAATTCTTCGGCCAACGCCATGCAGGCATCGGCCTTGCGCGCTGTGATGTATACCTTGGCGCCATTCTCGACATAGGCGCGGGCGATCATCTCGCCAAGACCGCGGCTGCCGCCGGTCACCACCGCGATCTTGCCCCTCACGGAAAACAGATCTTCGATCTTCATGTATCGCTCCTGAAAACTGAGATATCCCTGGGCCTGAAAATCGTCAGCCGACGGCGCCTGCCCCTCGCATTTGCGAGATCTCCGCGGCATCGAATCCGGCTTCCTTCAGCACGTCGTCAGTGTGCTGCCCGACCGAGGGCGGCATCCGGGGCTGCACCTTGTCCACCCCGCGCAACGCGATCGGACTGTTGATGGTGCGGGTCTCGCTTCCGGCAAAAGGCACCAGGATGTCGTTGTCGAGCAATTGCTGATCGGTCGGAATGTCCTCGGGTGTCGCCACCACGTCGAACACGATGCCGGCGGCCGTCAGGCGCTTGCGGAACTCGTCGCGATCATGCTTCTCGAACTCCTTGTCGAGCAGCGCGATCAGCTCCTTCGAGCGCGCCAGGCGATCCATCTTCTTGGCAAACCGCGGGTCTTCGATCAGATCCTCGCGGTCGAAACATCTCATGAAGTCCGGCCACTGCTTCTCTTCGTTGAGGATGGTGAGGATCAACCAGCGGCCGTCGCGGCACTTGTAGTAGTTCGTCAGCGCGTTGAAGGCGACCTCGCGTGCCGGGCGATCGGTGAAGGTCGCGCCGCACAGCGCGGCTTGCGCGTTGTAGCCGTTTGCCCACAATCCGTTGGCGACAAGGGAGGAGCTGACCTCCGTGCCCTTGCCGGTGAGCTGGCGCTGGTACAATGCCATCATGATGCCCGAGAACAGCGTGAAGCCCGCGGAATGATCGCCCATGCCGTTCGCCGGCCGCACCGGCACGGATTGCGATGAGGCGCGCACAGTATCCATCAGGCCGGAGCGTGCCCACCAGGCGGTGACATCGAAGCCGGGCTTGGTCGCCTCTGCGCCGTTCTCGCCATATCCGGAAAACGAGGCGTAGATCAGCCGGTCGTTGAGCGCCGCCAGCGCCTCGTAGCCGATGCCGAGCTTCCTGCGGACGGAGGCAGGATAATTGGTGATGAAGACGTCGGCCTGGGAGGCAAGGCGCTGGACCACGGCGCGGCCCTCGGGCTTGCCCATGTCGACGGCGAGGCTGCGCTTGTTGCGCGAGCCCAGCATCCATGCGTAGTTCTGATCGCTCTTGGGATGGCCGGGCAGCTTGGTGAGATGGCGGTAGGGATCGCCCGCACCGGGCGGTTCGATCTTGATGACGTCGGCGCCGAAATCGGACAGGACCGTCGCCGCCACTGGTGCGGCAATGAAGCTGCCGCAATCGATCACCTTGAGGCCTTCGAACAAAAGTCCCATATCGTTCTCCCTTTCTATCACGGGCCTGCCGGTTACGCGATTGCGCTCCGGTCTATTGGTCGGCCCTGACCGCCTTCAGTGCCCGGATGATCGCAAGCTGCTTGGCGTCGCGCTCGCGTTCCAGCTGCTCGGCCGGGCGCGCAGCAAAGGACGCTTCCGCCTGCGCGATGATCTTGTCCTGGGCCGCCTCGTTGAGATCCACCGGCGCCATGTTCTTCCAGGCCTCATTGAGGCCAGGGCCGAACTGCTTGAAGAAGGATGTGAAGCCGCCGGCGCCGCCGCCGAGATGGAACGATCGGAACGGGCCGTCCGCCGCCCAGCGCAGGCCGATCGAACTGGTGACGATGTCGTCGAGCTCGTCGACCTTCACGACGCCCTGGATCACGAGATAGCAGCACTCGCGGAATATCGCGCGCTGCAGGCGATTCGCAACGAAGCCCGGCATTTCCTTGCGCACGACGCGCGGCACCTTGCCGAGTGCGGCGTAGAAGGCGACGGCGTCGGTGACGGCATTCTCGCCGGTCAGTTCCCCGGGCACGACCTCGACCAGCGGAATCAGGTGCGGCGGATTGAAGGGGTGGCCGACCAGCAGCCGCTCGGGCCGCGAGCACTTCAGCGCCTGTTCCGTCGCGGTCTTGGCCGAACTCGATGACAGCATCAGCACGTTGTCGCTGACCACCTTGCCTATGCGGGCCCACAAATCCTGCTTGAACTCGATCCGTTCCGGGCCATTCTCCTGCACGAGGTCGGCGCCGGCGACCGCACGTTCGAGGTCGGCCTCGAAACGCAGCTTCGCCTCGAGGTTTTCGGTCGGAAGTCCGAGCGCCTCGAGGGTCGACAGATTGTTGCGGATGTAGTCGCGGACCAACGCTTCGACGTCGGGGCGTGGATCGTTGACGACGACCTCGAGGCCGTGCGCCAGGAACAGCGCCGTCCAGGACGCGCCGATGACGCCGGCGCCGATGACGGCCGTCTTGCGGTAGCGATTGAGGATGTCAGGCTGGGCTGGGGACATGGCGCGCCTCATCTCTTTTCCGCGAGCGGCGCGGTGTCGGTCAAATAGTCGTAGATGACTGTGGCGGGCGACAAGGTGAGATCGGTGAGAATGTGGGTGGCAGAGATGATCTCGCGCACCGGCAGGTCCGCCAGCGGCGCCAGCACATGCTCGAACAGCTGCAAGCGCGCGGGCCCTCGCCACGCTCCCTTGACCTCGATGTTGGTAATCTGCGTGCGAACCAGTTCGCAGATGCGCGGTCGCTTGGTGTAGCTCGGCAGTATCTTCAGCATGTAGGTCGGAACGCAGATCTCCTCCCGCGCTTTCTCCAGGTCATAGGGCTTGTGCTTGTAGCCCATGGTGGCGCGCGCCACGCTCAGCACCCCGTAGTCCAGCGTACCGACCAGCGTGTCTGAATCGACGAACAGTTTTGCAGTGCCGAGCTTTTTTGGAAAAGCGCTGAGTTCGCGGCCAGCGGCGATCGCCGGCAGATTGTCGAGATACATGCCGATGAGGTACTCGCCCTTCTCCTCGCCGTGGCGCACCACGGCGGCCTGGCCGCATTCGACATAGGAACCATAGCCGGTGGTATCCGGCATGTTCATCACCTCGAAGCGGACCAGCGGCTCGTCGACTTCGAGCGGCTCTGGCACCTGCTTCACCAGTGCCTCGCGGTCGGTGCGATAGGTGATGTTGAGGTATTCGCGCGACGTGAAACGATGGGGGCCGGGCACGAATGCCGGCGCACCGGTCGGTGTCGTATATTGCCTGAGAACATCTTCTTTTTTCATGGTGTCCCCTCCTGAGTTCCGGCGTATCGGGACGTCGTTGGGCGCGCCCCGGATCTCCGATCCTACATCTCAAGTACCGGACTCGACCAGATTTACTGCGTCCATCCCGTACCCGCTTCGCGCCTTTTCATGGCCCGTGACCACGAAAACCACCGGATCAGGTCTTCTTCGCCTCGAGCGCCGCACGCGCCTCGGCAATGCTTTCACGAACCCGGTCCATGATGACAGACGACGCCTCCCCGCCCGACTTCTGCACGAGTTCGACAATGTCCCTCGTGTTCTCAGCCACTGCCTCGAAGGCACGTCGAGCCAACTCGGCCTGCTTGCCTGCAATCTCCGCCGGCGACCCCTGCGGCTTGAATTCGGCAATCAACTCGCGGCTCTGACGCATCACGTCGGCGAGCACTTCCTGCTGCCGAGTCAAGAGCGCGCGACCGTCCTGCGAGAGCGCGAGCGCTGATTTCTGCAGCGCCTCGATATTCTTGCGATGGGTGTCGAGCAGGACGTCGTAATCGATCTTCGGCAGGTTGAACTGCTTGCCCATGTCGGCGAACATATCGATGATCGTCTTCTCGGCCATTTTTTCCTCCTTGCGATCCGCATCGTGGTCGTTGCGTCAGGCCGATGTCAGCCGTCGCCATATTTCGCGCGTAGCGCCTTCTTGTCGATCTTGCCGACGCTGGTCTTGTCGAGCGCATCGACGAACTTGATACGGTCCGGAATCGCGAAGCGGGAGATCACGCCCTTGTCGGCATAACCTTTGACGTGTGACTGCACCGCCTCCTTGTCGATAGCGTCGCCAGACGCGGTGACGAGAATCGCCAGCGGCCGCTCGCCCCATTTCGCGTCGGCCACGCCAATGATTGCAGCCTCCTTGAGGCCGGGCATGTGCATCAGGATGTCCTCCAGTTCGATCGACGAAATCCATTCGCCGCCGGTCTTGATGACGTCCTTCATGCGGTCGGTGATCTGCACCATGCCATGAGCCGTCATGGTACCGATGTCACCGGTGTGGAGATAGCCACCCTGCCAGAGCTTCTCGGAGGCGGACGCATTGCCAAGATACCCCATGGTCAACCAGGGTGCGCGGACCACGATTTCGCCCGAGGTCTTTCCGTCATGAGGGACGTCGTTCATCGCGTCGTCGACCACACGTAGATCGACCAGCGGAACCGGCGTGCCCGTCCTGGTCCGCAGTTCGACCTCCTCGTCGGGATTGCCCGTCAATTCAGGCTCGCGCAGTTGCGCAATCGTGAGGATCGGGCCGGATTCCGACATGCCGTAACCGGCGAAAATGTCGATGCCGCGCTGCATCGCGGCCTTCGCCAGCGATTTCGACAGCGCCGAACCGCCGATCACCATCTTCAACTTCGACAGGTCGACGGCGTTGCTGTTGGGCGCCGAAAGCAGCATCTGCAGAATGGTCGGCACGCAATGGCTGAACGTCACACCCTCGGTCTTGATGAGATCGAGCAGCAAGTCGGGCTGATATCGCCCCGGATACACCTGCTTCACGCCTGCCGCGGTCGCGGCATAGGGCAGTCCCCAGCCATGGACATGGAACATCGGGGTGATCGGCATGTAGACGTCTTCGCGGTGGAAGCGGCCCTGCCGGGCCGGCGAGCCAAACCCGACCAGGTCGATCAGCGTGTGCAGCACAAGCTGACGGTGGCTGAAGTAGACGCCTTTCGGAACGCCCGTCGTACCGGTCGTGTAGAACATCGTGGCCCGGGTATTCTCGTCGAAATCCTGAAACTCGAAGTCGGGCGACGCCTTTGCCAGCAGTTCCTCGTAGCGACCGGCCGTCTTGCCAATGCTGGCGGGGAAGGTGCCGTCATCGGATATCAGGATGATCCCCTCGACCGACTCGAGCTTGTCACGCAATTGCTCGACGAGCGGCAGAAACTCGACATTGACGAGCAGCAGCTTGGGTCGCGCATGGTTGAGCGTGAAGAGCACCTGCTCGGGCGACAGGCGGATATTGACGGTCTGCAAGGTCGCGCCGAGCATCGGGATCGCGAAATAGCACTCCAGATAGCGGTGGCTGTCCCAGTCCAGCACGCCGACGACATCGCCGCGCACGATTCCCTGCGCCGTCAGCGCGCTGGCCAACCGGCCGATGCGCTCCCGGAGGTCGCGATAGGTGTAGCGGCCGATGTCGCGATAGACGATCTCCTGATCCGCCGCCTGGGTCATCGGGGCGTGGAGCAGGTGCTTGATCAACAGCGGGTACCTGTAGGCCGATGGCGTATGCTCGATCAGGAAATCGGACATGATGTTCTCCCGGAGATCTAGAAGACGTCGGCGAGCCCGTAAGCCTCCATTTGCGACTGGACCCTCGCGACATCATGGCTGAGCAGGACGATGTCGTGCTTGCGGCCGTCGGCCCCCTTGACGTGATCGCGCATCAGCGCCTCGCCGCGGAAGCCGAGTTGCTCGAACACAGCGATCGCGCCCTGCTGGTCGACGGTCATCTGCGCCACCAGTTTCTCAAGTCCCCTCGACAAGGCGATGATGAACGCCTCCTCGATCAGGAGACGGCCGAGCCCGACGCCGCGCATCTTTGGACTGACCACGATGCGCAACTCGCCGACATGCGGCGACCATGACAGCGGATCGACGATCAGCGCGGCACAGCCGACCACGTCATCACCGTTCCGCGCGAGAAGGCTCGCGAGCCGGCCCTGCGCGATGAGGTCGGTCCAGGCCGCAACCACCTTCGGCTGGCGGATGTCGCGACGCATGAACAACAGGTCCTTCTCCGGCAGTTCACGTGCGAAGGTGACGACTTTTGCGTCGTCCTGCGGCCTCATCATCGCCAGATCGATTGGAACGCCCGCGCAATCGACTCTACGCGGATAGACATGCGGGTTGTCGGTCATGTACTGCGTGCTCCGAGCCATTGATCGAGTTTTGGCCACATGCGCCTGACCGCGTTCGGGCCGGCGACGACGCTGACGTGACCGCCTTTCAGCATCACCTCTTCCTTGCTCTCCGAGCCGATCCTGGCGATCAACTCCCTGGCGCAATCGTAGGGTATCAGATGGTCGTGCTCGGCGACGACGTGCAGCACGGGAACCTTGATGTTCGCAAGATCGACGTCCTTGCCACCGATGCTCAGGCCGCCGTTCATCAGGCGGTTCTCCCACAACAGCTCTTTGATGGTCTGACGGAAATATTCGCCGGCAAGCGGCAGCGTGTCGTTTCCCCAGCGGTCGAACATCCGGTAGGACTTCACGAATTCGTCGTTCCACATGTTGTCCCACAGCCGGATCGTGCCGGCAACACGCTGCGTCGGCCGCTGCATGTCGAAGCCTGCCGCGATCACGTCGGCCGGAATGACCCCGAGCGTGTCAACCAGCCGGTCGACGTCGAAGTAACGGCGGTCGGTCCAGTTCCGAATCAGTTTCATCTGCGACCAGTTGATCGGCGTGGTGAACAGGCCGAGATTCCTGACCGGGCCATCCGGGTGCAGCGCCGCATACATCGTCGAGAGCACGCCGCCCATGCAATAGCCGATCAGCGTGACGTCCTCGGTGTCCGAACGTTCCTGCACGCGGCGGATGCAGTTCGGGATGAAGTCGAGTACGTAATCCTCGAACCGCAATCCCTTTTCGTCAAGCCGCGGCGCATCCCAATCGATGACGAAGACGTCGTAGCCGCGGCGCAGCAGAAACTCGATCAGGCTCTGGCCCGGCGCCAGGTCGAAGACATAGGCCTTGTTGGTGGTCGCCATGACCAGCAACAGCGGCACGCGGTAGACGTCTTCGCATAACGGCCGGTAGTGATAGAGATTGAGTGTGCCGCGGCGATAGATAATGTCTTTCGGCGTCAACCCGACCGCGGGCGCGGGCGACGACAGATATTCCAGTCCCTTGATGTTGCGCTGGATCGCGCGATCGACCTCGCTCCGGATCCGTTGGACGAACGTCTGCTCGGCGACCTGTACTGCGGTCATGACGATGATCTCACGGCCGTTCGGGCGCGACGTCGCCGGCCGACGGCGGGCGACGATTGCGGGTCGGCTTGCCGCGGCGCTCGGAAGGCGCCTCTCCGGACTGCCGGCCGTCCAGCATCAGGTGAATCTCGTCGAGGCGGGCTTCGATCGCGCCGAGCCGATCGGCCAAAGCCGAAACGTCGACCCGCGTCGGCAGATTCATGGCGGCAAGGTATTTCGAGAAGGTCTGCGCAAACAGGCCCTGTGCCGCCATGGAGACGTTGGCAGCCTGGTTCATCGCCTGGCTGAATTCGGCGGTCATCATGGCGTCGCCGCCGAGCGAATTGCCCACCGCCTCCCATTGGCGCAACACGTCGCGCCAGATGTCCAAGACATCCAAATTGGCTCCGCTCACGGCGCCCCTCCCGGTTTCGGCAGATTGTCGTCCTGCCGATTGTTTCGCTGTGAGCCACTTGGCCGCTCGGGCCCGGGGCCGCAGCTACGAAGCCATTTTTCTTATTCTATCGTTCGCTTGATTGAATAGCAAGACGGAACGGGTCCGTCACTTAAACGTGGCGAGGATGAGAAGAGAGGAGTGAGACGACGGGTGGGATCCGGTTCGGTCGACACGCCTGATCCATTTGCGATCGGATCGACCTGACAGCGAGGCGCGATCGTTGCTCCTCGCTTGCAATGCTTTGGCCTGGCGTCGGCCGCGCTCCCACGTACTCAATCGGATCCGGCGACGGCGCCCTGCCCCAGCGCCGCGACGGTCGATGCCAGCCCGCTGCTCCACCTCGTCAGCAGCATTTGAGCCTTGGGACTGTCGTGGAGCAAGCGACGGAAACTTTTCGAGGACGGCGCACGGCCGGTTGCCGGCGAGTGCGGGCCGCGCCGTCCGAGGTCCGGGCTCGGGCGACGATGCCGGCGGCGTTTTCGCATCCCTATCAACAGCATCGATCGGCGGCCGGTTCTCGACAATTCAGGTGCAAAAGTGTAGACGGACGCCAATCGATAGCGGCGGTTTTCGCGATGCCCGCCACCGAGGGGGCCGGTGGGCATGGCGGGATGGGTTTGCCTCAAGGCTGGTTGTTTCCGTTGACGGCTGAAAAGAGAATGGCGAAGCCCAAAGGGCGCAAGAAGGGCAGCGACGAGAAGCCGAAATTGCTGCGAAGAGGTCCTGACCGCCGCCGCCAGATCGTCGCTGCGGCCTCGCAATTGTTCGCCCGCAAGGGATTTGAAGGCACCTCGATCCGCGAGATCGCTGCGGCGTCCGGCGTCCTTTCGGGCTCGCTGTATTACCACTTCCCGTCCAAGGAAGACCTGCTGTTCACGGTCCATCAGGAGAGCCTGACGGCGATGCGCCGCGAGGTCGAGGCCGCGATCGCCGATGTGACCGAACCGTGGGCGCGGCTCGAAGAGGCGATCGTCGCGCACTGCCGCATCCTGCTCGGCGGCAGTGTCACCCGCGCCATCCTGACCCCGCCGCGCTACTACAATCTGCAGGGCGTCCGGAAGCTGGTCCGCCAGCGTGACGAGTATGAGCGGATATTTGCGCGGCTGATCGACGACCTTCCGCTGAAGGCGGACTGCGACCGGCACGCCTTCCGCCTGTCGATGCTCGGTGCCATGAACTGGACCGTGTTCTGGTTCAGCGCAGGCGGGAGGCTCAGCGTCGACGACGTCGGCCGCCAGATCGCACTCATGGTGCGCGGCGCCGCGCTTGAGCGCCCCCGAAAGTGATCGGCCGCTGGCCGCAACGGCCGGCGCGTCGATTGATATCGCGCCGTCACTGGCCTTACGCCACCGCAAGCGGCCCCGCCCGAAACGTTAACCGTGGCGTGCCTCAGGCCTTGACCAGGTCCCCCAGCAGGTTCGCCGCGACCGTCAGTTTGGCGAGCGTCAGGCCGCTGGCGGCGATCTCCTCGACCGAGCGACGGATGCGCGTCGCTTCGGGGTGAGCCGCGAGCCAGGTCTCGACCGCCTGCTGCCCGGACTGGCCGGTTGCCAGCATATCCGTCGCCAATCTCCTCTCGGCGGCAGCGATCTGCTCGACGGCTCGATCGATGGCGATACGTTCGAAATAATCGTTTGCCGGCACGCCGCGCGCGGCCGCGACGATGCGGTCGAGACGGAAATTGGCTTCCGCGGCGAAGAAGGTCGCAGCCGCATCGCCGATCGGGCGTGCGCTGCGCTCGGCAACCGTCACGATATCGGGTGCCGAGACCACGGCGTCGAGGTCGGCGAGTTCGCCCGCGAGGCCAGCCGGGACACCAGCCTCGGCAAGTTGCTGCCGCCGCTTGGTGCGCGCGGCCTGCAGGTCCGGCGGCAGCGTGGTATCCAATCCGGCGACGATCTGGCGGATCGCCGGGCCGAAGCGCGCCACAACGGCCTCCAGTCCGTCCTTGAAATCGACATTGCGCACATACCAGACCATGCGGGAGAGCAGCAGGTCCTGCACCGACGCGTAGAGCGACAGCTGCACCTGCCCGTCGATGCAGGTGTCGAGCGCGTCGATCGCGTCATTGAGCCATTTCAGCCCGTAGCACTCATCGACCGCCACATAGGCCATGACGATGGTCGGGATATCGGCATCCGTCTCGTCGATCAGGCGCACGACGCAGGCCGGGCCGCCGCGGTTGATCACCGCATTGACAAGGCTGGTCGCGATGATCTCGCGCCGCAGGCGGTGGAATTCGACCGCGGTCGGGAATTGGTCCTGAAGCTCGCGCGGAAAATACTGGGACAGTTCGCGCGCAAGATAGGGATCATCCGGCACGCTGGTGACGAGCAGGTCTTCGTAGAGTGTCAGCTTGGCGTAGGCGAGCAACACGGCAAGCTCGGGTCGCGCGAGGGACTGGCCGCGCCGTGTGCGCTCGGTGAGTGCTGCGTCGTCGGGCAAGAACTCCACTGCGCGGCTGAGCAGGCCGCGCTGCTCGAGCGATTGCATCAAGCGGGTGAGGAAACCGGTTTCGGCCACGCCCTTGCGTTCGGCGAGCGACAGCGCCAACGATTGCAGATAATTGTTGCGCAGGACCAGTGTGCCGACCTCGTCGGTCATGGCGGCAAGCAGGCTGTTGCGGTCGGCGGGGCTCAGACGTCCCTCGCGCTCGAGGCGCGCCAGCGCGATCTTGATGTTGACCTCGACGTCGGACGTGTTCACGCCGGCCGAATTGTCGATCGCGTCGGTGTTGAGCTTGACGCCCTGCTGCGCGGCCTCGATGCGGCCGCGCTGGGTGACGCCGAGATTGGCGCCTTCGCCGATCACGCGGGCGCGGACATCGGCGCCGGTAATGCGGACCGGATCGTTGGCGCGGTCACCGGCCTGATCGTCGCTTTCCGAGGATGCGCGGACATAGGTGCCGATGCCGCCGAACCACAAGAGGTCCGCGCGCGCCTTCAGGATTGCCGTTATCACCTCGAAAGGTGTGGCCTGCGGCTTGTCGATATCGAGCAATGCCCGAACTTCCGGACCAAGCGGGATCGCCTTGAGCGAGCGCGAGAACACGCCTCCGCCTTGCGAGATCAGCGCCTTGTTGTAGTCCTGCCAGCTCGATCGCGGCAGGTTGAACATGCGCAGGCGTTCGGCGTGGCTGATCGTGGGATCAGGCGAAGGGTCGATGAAGATATCGCGGTGATCGAAAGCTGCGACGAGTTTGGTCGCCGGCGAAAGCAGCATGCCATTTCCGAAGACGTCGCCGGACATGTCGCCGACGCCGACCGCGGTGAACGGCGTGGTCTGAATGTCGGTGCCGAGTTCGCGGAAATGCCGCTTGACCGCCTCCCAGGCGCCGCGCGCCGTGATCCCCATCTTCTTGTGGTCGTAACCCTGGCTCCCGCCGGAAGCGAAGGCATCGCCGAGCCAGTGGTTCTTCTCGGCCGAGATGGCGTTGGCGACGTCGGAAAACGTGGCAGTGCCCTTGTCGGCGGCGACGACGAGGTAAGGATCATCGCCGTCATGCCGCACGGTGGAGTCGGGCGGCACGACCGTGTCGCCGTCGAGATTGTCGGTTAGCTCGAGCAGCGAGCGAACGAAGATGCGATAGGCTTCGGTGCCTTCCGCGAGCCAGGCGTCGCGATTGGAGGGCGGCGGCAGGCGCTTGGGCACGAAGCCGCCCTTGGCGCCGACCGGCACGATCACGGCGTTCTTCACCTGCTGCGCCTTGACCAAACCGAGGATCTCGGTGCGGAAATCCTGCGGCCGGTCGGACCAGCGCAAGCCACCGCGTGCGACCTTGCCGAACCGCAGATGAATGCCTTCGACACGCGGCGAATAGACGAAGATCTCGTACTGAGGTCGCGGAGCCGGCAGGTCGTCGATCCGGTGCGCGTCGAACTTGAAGGAGATCACCGGACGCGGATGTCCATTCTCGCCGATCTGCCACAGATTGGTGCGGATGGTGGCCTGCACCAGATTGGTGAAGCGACGCAGGATGCGGTCCTCGTCGAGCGAGGCGACGGATTTGAGCTGCTCCTCGATTTCGGCGAGCAGCGCCGTCTCGCGTGCCGAACGCTCGGCATCGGTGGAGGCGAGGCGCGGATCGAGGCGGGTCTGGAACAGTGCGACGAGGCTGGCCGTGATCGCAGGGTTCTTCCGCGCCGTCTCCCACATGTAATCCTGGGTGAACGGTGCGCGGATCTGGTGCAGGTAGCGCGACAGTGCCCGGATGGTCGAGACTTCGCGCCAGCCCAGGGCGGTGCGAAGGATCAGGCCGTTATATCCGTCGGATTCTGCGCGATCGGTGACCACCGCCATGATCGAGGCTTCCAGGCGGCGGCTGAATTCCGGATTGATCTCGATCGGCTGGCGGTCACTGGTCTCGATCGTCATGTCGTGCAGCCAGACCGGCTCCGGCCGGTTGCCGGGAACGATCTGATAGGTGCGTTCGTTGACCACGCGCAAGCCGTGATTTTCGATCACCGGGACGCGATAGGACAGCGATAGCGGTGCGGCGTCGGAGAACACCTTCAGGCCGAAGCGCGTGGGATCGTCCTCGCCCGCGTCGCGGTGAACCGAAATCGTCACCGGGCGGGCCGGGTTCAGCCTTTCGATGGTCGCGATATCGGCGATCGCCTGGTCCGCCGTGAAAACCTCGGTGTAGCCGCCGGTGAAGGATTGGGCGTAACGGTTGGCGAGCATGCGCGCCCGCATGCCATCGGTCGACGCAGCAAGCGCGGCCTTCAGCTTGTCGGCCCAGGTCGCGGCAATGGCGCTGATCCCATTTTCGAGCGTGGCGCGCTCGACGACCGGGGTTTTGCCTTCATAGCGCCCGATGATGTAGTGGACGCGCGCCAGCGCGCCTTCGGGGAATGATACGTAGGAGGCGGACAGGGTCCCCTTGTAGACCTGCGCCAGGAAGGCGCCGACGCGCATGCGGACATCGGTATCGTATTTGTCGCGCGGAATGAAGGTAAGGATGGAGACGAAGCGATCGAACTTGTCGACCCGCGCCAGCGCGCGGACGCGCGGGCGCTCGTAGAGGATCAGGATCTCGATGACGAAATTGTAGAGGGTGTCGACGTCGATCTGGAACAGTTCGTCACGCGGATATTCCTCGAGAATATGCATGAGCGCCTTGCCGGAATGGCCGGCCGGATCGAAGCCGGCGCGCTGGTGCGCCCGCGCAACCTTGTGGCGGACATACGGGATCTGTCGCACCGAGCGCGTGTACGCGCCTGAAGTGAACAGGCCGACGACGCGCAATTCGCCCTCGAGCCGGCCGTCGGGCGAATAGAGCTTGATGCCCACATAATCCATCCGGATGCGGCGATGAACGCGGCTGGAGACGTTGGCCTTGATGACGATCAGGAGCGTCGGCTCGTGCATGAACTCGCGGATTTCCGGCGTCATGACAACCATCTCGCTGCCGCGGCGCAGGACCTTCACGTCGGAATTGCGCAGGATGCCGAGACCGTCGCGGGTCATGATGTCGTCGGAGGCATCGCTGTCGGGCGAGAAGCGATATTCGCGCACGCCGAGGAAGGTGAAATTGTCCGCGCAGAGCCATTGCAGGAACTGGTTGGCCTCCGCGACCTCGTCGATCGGCAGCGGCGGCGGATTGGAAGAGAAAACCTTGATCGCTTCCTCGACGCGGTCGCGCATCGCGCGCCAGTCGGTAACGCAGGCGCGGACGTCGTCCAGCGTCCTGGTGAGGCCGTCGATCAGTTTCTGGCGATCGGCATCGGCGTCCAGGCGTGCGATGTGGAAGTGAATCAGGCTTTCGCGCGTTCCCTTGGCTCCCTCCGGGAGCGCTTCACCGTAGAAGCGCACGAGCTTGCCCTGGTCATCCCGCTCCACGGCGATGATCGGGTGAGCGACAAGGGTGACTTCGATACCCTGCTCGGCGAGCTCCGCCATGGTGGAGTCGAACAGGAAGGGCATGTTGTCGTTGAGGATCTCGAGCACGGAAATCTCGCGCCCGTCCGGCAACGTCGGATTGACGACGCGGATATCGGCGCGGCCTGCGGTGCGCCGCTGCACGTGTTCCCAGGCCTGCTCCGCGAGGAGGGCAAGCGAGGCGGCGTCGTATTTGGCGAGGTCCTCGATATTGGTGTAGCCGAACAAGGGCTCGGCAAAGGCCTGGGGGCTCTTGCCCGGTTGCACGCTGCCCGCGGCATCACGGATCAGGGTTGCCCGGGCCTTGTCGTCACGCCACGCCATAATGTCCTCCATACGCCGCGCCGTCCGACCGCTGTCACGGTCATCAGCTTGATTCTGGAGTGCATCTCTTCGAGCGCCGCGATGGCGTGCGTACGCGACATCCTCGGTCTCGAAGCTCCGACAGCTCCCGATGACAATACTACGATGCCGAAGCGAGGTTGGCCGAAAAATCCTCGCGGCAGCGCATCAAACCGGGATCGGCGTCGACCGAAATCGAACCGGGGACGGTTCAAAAACCACAAGTAATTTCAATCGTGTACGAGTTCGCAGGTGTGTCCTGAACGATGTCGCTCGACAACCAGCGACCGGGGTCCTTGCTGACGTTCTCTCGATCCAGGGCTCGCTGCGACAAGCCCGGTCTCGTGATTGATCCGTGTCAGTCTGCTTCTTTTGCAGGACGTCGAGCACGATCCGGCTCATGGCAAGCGCAGCTCCGGCGCGGCAACGATCCTTATTCGCCGATCTGATCGATCGGCTTGAAATGGTCGCCCTCGACCGCATTGACGAAGATCACGGCGGACTTGTTGTCGCCCTTCTCGTTCCATTGCACCGGCTTCGCATAGGCGATGCCCTGGAACGTCAGCTTGCGAAGCGCTGCCACGACATCGGCACGCGTCGGCACACCTGCCTTTGCCTTTGCGGCGTCAGCGATCGCGACCATCAGCACGCGCGCCGAATCGTAGGAGCTTGCCGCATAGTTGTTGATCGGTCCGTACTTTGCCGTGTATTTCGCGCCGAAGTCGGCGCTGCCGGGAACGGTCCCGATCGCGGGCGCGGCCGAGAGAATGCGAACACCTTCCGCTGCCGTGGCGGCGCCTTCGGATGCCTGAATGAATGCCTTGGTATCCCAGCAGCCGTCGCCGCAGGTGAACAGTTGCGCCAATCCTTCTGCGCGCATTTCTTTCACGATCAGGGCGCCTTCGCGAATGCCGGCGAAGAACACCACGTCAAAATCCTTTGGCCACGACTTCACAAAATCGGCAAAATCCCGCTCGCCCACCTTCACTGATTTGCGCGCCACCACCGTGCCGCCGCTGCCAAATCCGGCGACGAACTGATCGGCCAGTCCGACGCCATAGGCCGTGCCGTCGTCGACCACGAGCGCGCGCTTCTTGCCCATCTTCTCGATGAGATAGTGCGCCAGACCCGGCCCCTTCCTGTCGTCGCGGTTGGTCAGGCGGAAGATGGTGGCAAAGCCGCTGTCGGTCACCTTCGGGTTCGACGCCATCGGCGTGATCACCGCAAGCGAGCAGTCGGCGTAGATCTGCCCCGTCGCGATGGCAACGCCGCTGTTGACGTGGCCGACCACGCCGAGAATGCCCGGATCATCGCAAAAGCGCTTGGCCACCGCCTTTCCGGCCTCGGGGTCGGCCTGGTCGTCGACCGCTACGGCCAAAACCTTGGCGCCGGCGATGCCGCCGGCGGCGTTACGCTCGTCCACGGCGAGGTCGACGGCCTGTTTCATCTCGACGCCAAAACCGGCCGAGGTCGTCGTGAGCGGCCCGCCAATGCCGATCTTGACTTCCTTGCCGGCCAATTGCGCGGCGGCGGGGGCCGCGACCGCCAGGGCGAGGACGGAGACAAGCAGAGGGAGAGCGCCGCGACAACGGGTCATGGTAACCTCCAAATTGCGTTTTGCAGGTCACAGGCTGTCACGCAGCTCAACACCAGTCAATAACGGATAGATGGTTACAGTTTTCCTCTTGCGCCGCGGCACGAAAACGCCTCAGATGAAGCTACTTTGTCGCGCTGCGGATCAGCCAAGGCCAGGCAATATGCAGTTTGATGGTTACACATGAGCGCCCACAGCCGGACCAAAGCCGTCCTCCCGACCTCGCGCGCCGGCAGCCTCGATCTGGTTGGCGGGGAACTGGCGTGGGATTTCACCAACACATCGTCGGCTCGCGGATTGCCAGTCCACCAGGAGCATTTGAGGGATTTCGACACGCTGATGCAGTGGGTCGAACACGCCCGCGTCATGCCGCCGTCCGACTGCGCCCACATACGCTCCACGCTATCAGGCCATCCGCGCCGGGCGCGGCTCGTCTTCGAACGCGCGATCGAGTTGCGCGAGTTGATCTGGACGATCGGCACCGCGCTTGCCGAACAGCGGCCGGTCTCGACCAGACTGCTCGACCTGCTCTCGGCCGCGCACGCCGAGAATTTGCGCCATGCCGAGATGCGGATGCGTCTCGGCAGCTACATCTGGGTCTTTGATCCGCGTCGCGACATCGAAGCGGCGATCCTGGGTCCGATCACACTGTCCGCCCTGACACTGCTCATGGAAAAGGACCTCTTGCGCACCAGGCGCTGTGCAGGCCTAGAATGCGGCTGGCTGTTCTTCGACACGACCAAGAACAATGGCCGCCGCTGGTGCGAAATGCGCGTTTGCGGCAATCGTGCCAAGGTGCGGGCCGCCCGCGACAGGGAGAGACGCACGCGAAATGGTTGATCAAAGCACACCACCCCGGCTCTGTCCCCGTGATGTCGCGCCGAGAAGTGGCATGGAGATTTGTAGGAACGGGCATCGTCCAGGCTGGCGAACGGCGTGATCGCTCCCTTCAATTGCCCTACTTTGCTCCTCTGGCCCGCCAGGTGCTGTCCTGGACAGCACCGCCCGCCAGCTATCGCAACTCGATCAGCAGATCCTTCGCGTCGACCTGGGTTCCCCGCTCCACCCAAATCTTCGCGACGACACCGTCATGCGGCGCGTGAAGGACCGTTTCCATCTTCATCGCCTCGAGCGTCATGAGAACGTCGCCTGCTTTCACCGATTGATCCCCGGCGACGCTGATGGTCGAGATCACACCGGGCATCGGCGCGGCAATATGCCGGACGTTGCCATCCTCGGATTTTGGGCGCGTCTTGACGGCCGACACTGCAGAGCGGTCGGGCACGGCGATGACACGGGGTTGACCATTGAGTTCAAAGAAGAGTTCGACCTGCCCCTCGTCACGAACATCGCCGATAGCCGTCAGGACGACGATGAGCGATTTCCCGTCCTCGATTTCCAGCATCAACTCCTCGCCGACCTTCATGCCATAGAAGAAGGCGAGGGTCGGCAGAACCGATACGGGGCCAAACTTGCGCTGAATGGCACTGAATTCGGCAAAGACCTTCGGATACATCAGATAGGCAGCAAACTCGAGATCATCCACTGCGCGTCCGCTTGCCTTTGCCGCCTCCAGCCGAAGCGATGACAAGTCGGCAGTCCCGAGCAGCGAGCCCGGACGCGCGTCGATCGTCGCCTCGCCCTTCACGGCCTTGTCCTGCAGCGCCTTCGGCCACCCGCCCGGAGGCTGACCGAGATCCCCGCGCAGCATGTCGACGACCGAGGCCGGAAATGCAATCTCGCGCGCCGGATCGAGGATATCTCCGGGCGTCAGTCCTTGGGACACCATCATCAATGCCATGTCCCCGACGACCTTGGAGGAAGGGGTCACTTTGACAATGTCTCCAAACAGGTCGTTGGCGGCGCGATAGGCCTTGGCCACCTCGTGCCAGCGCCCTTCAAGCCCCAGCGACCTGGCCTGCTCCTTCAGGTTGGTGAATTGTCCTCCCGGCATCTCGTGCAGATAGACTTCGGAAGCGCCGGCCCTCATGTCGCTCTCGAACGCCGCGTATTGGGCCCTCACCGCCTGCCAGTAGAGGCTGATGCGACGAATTGCGTCGGGATCAAGCGTGGTGTCGCGCGCGCCGCGCACAAGCGCCTCGACGATTGAACCGAGTGCAGGCTGCGACGTCGTTCCGCTCATGGCATCCATCGAAGCGTCGATGGCATCGACGCCGGCTTCGATCGCGGCCAGGATCGTCGCCCCGGCGATGCCCGATGTGTCATGGGTGTGGAAATGGATCGGAAGGTCGGTTGCGTCCTTGATCGCCTTGATCAGGACGCGAGCCGCTTCCGGCTTCAGCACACCCGCCATGTCCTTTAGCCCGAGGACATGGACACCTGTCGCTGCAAGCTCCCTTGCCAGGGCGGTGTAATACTTCAGTGAATACTTCGCACGTGACGGATCGAGAATGTCGCCGGTATAGCAGATCGCCCCCTCGGCGAGCTTGCCGCATTCCAGCACTGCGTCGATCGATACCCGCATGTTCTCGACCCAGTTCAGGCAGTCGAAAATCCGGAAGATATCCATTCCGGCTTCCGCCGCCCGCTGGACGAAGTAGCGAACCACATTGTCGGGATAATTCGCGTAGCCAACGCCGTTGGCGCCACGAAGCAGCATTTGGGTGAGGATATTCGGCACTTTCTCACGAATGAGCCTCAACCGTTCCCACGGGTCTTCCGACAGGAACCGCATGGCGACGTCGAAGGTTGCGCCACCCCAGCACTCCATCGACAGCAATTGCGGCAGGCCTTCCGCATACGATGGAGCAACCGCGACGATGTCCCTGGTCCTGACGCGCGTCGCAAGCAGTGACTGATGCGCATCGCGCATCGTCGTATCCGTGACGAGGACGCGCGCCTGGTCCTTCATCCAGCTTGCGAAACCCTTCGGACCCAGCCGTTCGAAGATTTGTCGCGTTCCATCGACTGGAGCGGCATCGAATCCGGGCGGTTCCGGAATAAGCGCGTTGGTCGCCGGTCGAGCCCGTCCCTTGGTGTCCGGATGACCGTTGACCGTGACGTCCGCGATCCACTTCAGAAGTTTTGTGGCACGGTCCTGGCGCTCACTGAAATCGAACAGAGCCGGCGTCTCATCGATGAACCGGGTGGTGTAGTCATTGGCGCGGAATTGCGGTTGGGTGATCACGTTGTGCAGGAATGGCAGGTTGGTTGCCACGCCCCGAATGCGATATTCGGTCAGCGCCCGTGCCATGCGGTCGATGACCTCGTCCGAGGTCGGTGCCCATGCGGTTACCTTCTCCAGCAAGGGATCGTAGAACCGCGTCACGACCGCGCCGGAATAGGCTGTTCCGCCGTCAATCCGGATGCCAAATCCCATCGCCCCCCGATAGGCGGTAATCCGGCCATAGTCGGGGATGAAGTTGTTCTGCGGGTCCTCGGTCGTTATCCGGCACTGCAGAGCGTGCCCCGACAAACGAATCTCTGACTGAGCGGGGATGCCTGTTTCAGCAACGTCACCGATGCGACCGGCGCCGGCGATCCTGATCTGAGCCTTGACGATGTCGAGCCCCGAGACGGATTCGGTCACCGTGTGCTCGACCTGGATCCGGGGGTTGACCTCGATGAAGTAGAACTGACCGCGCTCTGCATCCATCAGGAATTCGACTGTGCCCGCACCGACATAGTCCGTTGCGCGCGCAATCCTGAGTGCCGATTGGCACAATGCCTCGCGCGTCGTCGGCTCCAGATAGGGCGCAGGAGCCCGCTCGATCAGTTTCTGATGACGCCGCTGAATCGAACAATCGCGTTCGAACAAATGCACCTGGTTGCCATGCTTGTCACCGAGAATCTGGACTTCAACATGCCGCGCGCGACGCACCAGCTTTTCGAGATAGACCTCATCCTTGCCGAAGGCTGATTTTGCCTCTCGTCGTGCACTCATCACCGCGTCGACCAGACGATCAGGGCTCTCGATGGGCCGCATGCCCCGGCCGCCGCCTCCCCATGAAGCCTTGATCATGACCGGATACCCGATCGCGTCGGCCGCTGCGACAATCGACGCTGCGTCGTCCGGAAGGGGATCGCTCGCCGGCATCACCGGAACATTGCAGGAGATCGCGAGATTGCGTGCGGCAACCTTGTTGCCGAGGGTTCGCATCGTTTGTGGCGAGGGACCGACAAACGCAATTCCTTCGCGTTCGCATGCCTCCGCCAGTTCCGGGCTCTCCGAGAGGAAGCCGTAGCCCGGATGGATGGCGTCAATCTGGTGGTCCCGGGCAATCCCGATGATCTCGTCGATCGAGAGATATGCCTCCAATGCTCCCTTGCCCTTGCCGATCTGATAGGCCTCGTCAGCCTTGAAGCGATGCAACGAAAGCCTGTCTTCCTTTGCGTAGACGGCGAACGTTCGGATCCCCAACTCCGTCGCCGCACGAAATATCCGGATGGCAATCTCGGAACGATTGGCGACCAGGAGCCGCCGTATCGGCCTGTTGAGCGTCTTCGAATTCACCGTTTACTCCCGCCTCATCCCGGTGCGCGCCGGCTTGATAGAAAAAAGCCGTGCCCGAGGGCACGGCAAGGCTTCAGGGAGGAAAACCGGGAGATCCCGGTGCATGAGTGGATTCACACCCAGGCCTGTGCTCCGCTCGCGCGGAATCCAATAAAACATCGAGAAGGGAACCGATGCTCACCATCTGAGCGCGGCGGTGTGCACGGGATGATCCCAGAGCGCGGCGGTCTCCGCATCCAGCAAGCTGACGGTGATCGAGCAGCCGGCCATGTCGAGCGAAGTCACGTAGCTGCCGACCAGCGAGCGGGCGATGCGTACGCCGCGCCCCTCGAGCATTCTCCGCGCAGCGTTGTACATCAGATAGAGTTCGATCGTGGGCGTGCCGCCGAAGCCATTGACCAGCAACAAGGCCTGGGAGCCTGCGCGCGCGGCAAGATCGTCCGCGATGGCGGTGATCATCTCGGCTGCGATCGCATCTGCCTCCGCGCGCTTGACACGGCGGCGTCCCGGCTCGCCGTGGATACCGACGCCCATCTCCATCTCGTCCTCACCGAGCGTAAACGTCGGCGTGCCCGCGGCCGGGACGGTGCAGCTCGTCAGCGCCACACCCATCGAACGCGTCCGCGCATTGACCCGCTCGCCGAGCGCGACGCAGGCGGCGAGATCGGCCCCCTTCTCGGCCGCGGCGCCGACGATCTTTTCGACGATCAGCGTGCCTGCCACGCCACGGCGCCCAATGCTATGGGTAGAGCTTTCCACGGCGACGTCGTCATCGGTGATCACGGTGGCCGTCCGACATTCCGCGATCTCGGCGGCCATCTCGAAATTCATTCGGTCGCCGGCATAGTTCTTGACGATAAAAAGAACGCCGGCGTCTCCCGCGATCGCTTGTGCCGCCTCGACGATCTGGTCCGGCGTCGGCGAGGTGAACACCTGTCCGGGACAGGCAGCATCGAGCATGCCGTAACCGACAAAGCCGGTATGCAACGGTTCATGGCCGCTGCCACCGCCCGACACGAGCGCAACCTTGTTCCGGTTGAGCTCGCGGCGATGAACAAACTTCCGCTCTGGACCGAGCGCCACGATGTCGGCGTGGGCTGCCGCGAGACCGTCCAGACTTTCCTGGAGCACCGTCTCAACCGAATTTATGAGCTTCTTCATCTTCGCCATATCCAATCGAACTTACTTGTCTTGCACGAGGACGATCAGGCGCCGTGCGAACTCCTGAAACAGCGCGTCAAGTTGACCATTTCGCTTTGTGCTGCCGAGATCGGGCAGGTGAAGCGTCAGGGTTCGCTCATGAGGCCCTTCCGTGAGCCTGCTGGTCCGGCGCGGATGAGCGCGCGCGTAAGCGCGGAGGAAGGCTGCCTTGGCTTGGGGAGAAAAATGGCAGACGTCGAAGATCGTGTTGAGGTGCTGCACCGGTATCGGAACCGGATAGGTCGGATTGGAGATCTGGCTGACAAAACTGCGATTCTTTCCCATCGCGTGGGCAAGCCGCAATCGCATCCCCGAGGGACGCCTGTCCAACACTTCCTTGAAGATGCGTTTGTAAATGGCGACCGCGCCGGCATCCGCCTCCTCGTCCGTCGCCGCATCAGCCATGAGTTCCTCCGCCGCTCAAACGATCGACGGCTTGCTTGATCGGAGCGAGTGTCGATGCATTCACTGACAATTCTCGCAAACCGCATTCCAGCAGTGTGGACGTGCAGCGCGGATCGCCCGCCATGTCACCACACAGACTCACGCTGGTTCCAGTGAGCCGGCCGTGCTCGGCCGTCCGTTTGATCAATTCGATGACCGCGGGATGCAGCGGGTCCAACAGATTGGCAAGCGCCCCGTTCGATCGATCACACGCAAGGACGTATTGTGCAAGATCATTCGAGCCGATCGAGAAGAACGAGGCCTTGAAATTCGCGATTGCGAGCGCGGCAGCTGGCACCTCGACCATGATCCCAAGTTCAGGGAGTGCTGCCGCGATGCCGTTAGCCTGCAATTCGGCTACGACATGGGCGAACAGCTTGCGTCCTGCTTCGAGCTCCTCGGCCGACGTGACCATCGGGAACATCACCTTGAGATTGCCGCGTACCGCAGCCCTGGCAAGAGCACGCAGCTGAACGGCAAAAATCTCAGGTTGGGCCAAACAGAGACGCAGGCCCCGGACTCCGAGAAACGGGTTAGCTTCTCCGTCATGCGTGAACCCCAATACCGGCTTGTCACCGCCGGCATCAAAGGTACGAATGGTCACCGGACGTTGTCCGGCCCAACGAAGAACGGCATCATAGGCCTGAAACTGCGTTTCCTCGTCGGGCAGGCCTCCGTCGTCCGTCAGCAAGAACTCGGTACGCATCAGGCCGACGCCATCGGCGAATTGCGCGTCTGCGTGATCGAGATCGCCGACATGCTGAATATTGATGAAAAGCTTGATCCGTTCACCACGCCAGGACGCTGCGGGACGGCGAAGAATCGCCCGGGCAGCGGCTCGGCTCTTGCGGTGGACCTCGCGCCGGGCCTCAAACAAGCCGATCTGCTCGGCACTGGGATCAAGCTCGAGCGTTGCGCCCTCGCCATCGAGCAGCGCTGTCGAGCCGGTTGCGGGGAAAGTCCCCAGTTGCACAACCATCGGAACCCCACGCGCCCGGGCCAGCATCGCAACATGGCTGGTGGGACTGCCGCGCAAAAGAGCAAGTCCGCCTCCACCCGACCAGTCGATCTCGAGAAATTGAGAAGGCGGAAGGTCGTCCGCGCAGACCACGGCTCCACTGGGTATTCCCAGGGTCGCGCATTGGTCGCCTTGCAGGGCCCGGATCACACGATCGCGAAGGTCGGCCAGATCCGACGAACGAGCTCTCAAGTATTCATCCGGCGCAGAGCTATAGTCCGTGATTTGCTCGTCGAGCGCCGAACGCCACGCCGCGTCCGCCCGTGCCCCTTCGCCGATCGAAGCAAAGATCGCGGCTATGAAGTCTTCGTCCTCAAGGAGCGCGACTTGAAATTCCAGAATTTGCGCGGCCTCTCCTCCGGCGATCGCGGCAAGGTCTGCGATCTGCCGGCTGGCTGTGTCGACGGCGCTTCGCAGAGCCAGCGCTTCGTCCACCAGGCTGCCGGCCACCCGGTCGGTGCTGGCAAGCTGATCGACACGGACAAACGGTCCATGAGCGAATCCGATTGAAGCAGTCCTGCCGCGGTAGGACGATCCTGCAATGCCGTTCCGCATGTTACGAATTCCCGTCCGGAAAATCGGTCGCGATCAGATCGACCAGCGCCGCGACGGCCGCCTCGGCGTCACTGCCCGATGCCTTGATTTCGATCGTGCTGCCGTGCGCCGCACGCATCGCCATGATCTTGGCAACGCTCTTGGCGTTGATCCATTCGGGCGCATCCGCCACACGCACCGAAACCTGGGCCTGGAACTTCTTGGCCAACTTTGTCAACTTGACTGCGGGACGCGCGTGCATGCCCACGGCATGCACCAAGCGCACGCTGCCTGCGAATGTCTGTTCGTCAGCTTGAGAAGTTTCCAGCATAGTCATTTTCCATCACACCTTCGTCGAACGTCAGCCGGCGGAGAGTTCCTCGGCCACGGCCTTCACCTGTGCGAGCGAGCTTCCGCCCGCCGCCTCGGTCGCCGCCATCACTGCGCCTTCCACGATGGGCGCGTTGCAGACAACGACGAGATCCTGCCTTTCAGGCTCGAGCATCTCGACCGCCATCTCGCTGTTCGTCTCGGCGCCGCCGAGATCGACCAGAATAGCGACGCCCTTTGAGGACCAGACGCTGTTGATCGCGTCGATGATCAGCGGCACGTTGGTGCCGAGTCCGCCATCAGAATTGCCGCCGCAGAAAGCAACCTCGACCTCGCTGCCGACCATCTGCCGCACCATGTCGGCAGTCCCCTTGGCGATGTCAGCCGAATGCGAGACGATCACGATTCCAACCGTATCGGTCATTGTTGTCCCTCCAGGCCCGCACATACCGCCTGTACCAGCACGCAGCTCGACCGCGCGCCTGGATCGACATGTCCAACGCTGCGCTCACCGAGGAATGAGGCCCGACCCTTGGTCGCCCGCATCGGCGCGGTCCGCTCGGCAGCCTCTGCGGCGATCGCGCGTACCCGATCGATCAGATCGGCCTGGCCCGCTGCCGTCCTCAAAGTCTCCAGCACCGGGATCAGCACATCGAGCATCGTCTTCTCTCCGGCCCGCGACCGGCCTCGCGCGCTCACGGCGCTTACGCCGCTGTCGAAGATGTCAGCAAGATCGTGCGGCAATTGCCCATGGTGAGACGCTGCCTCGCCGGCCGCGAGAAAGAAGCTGCCATAGAGCGGACCGGATGCGCCACCGACGGTCATCACCAAGGTCTTGCCGATCATCTTCAGCGCCGCGTCGAGCGGCTGCGCCGAGATGGCATCGAGCTTGCCGAGCACGGCTTCGAAGCCACGCTTCATGTTGGTCCCGTGGTCGCCGTCACCGATCGCCTGATCCAGGCTCGTCAGCTCCGGCGCGCTGGCGATGACCTGCTCTGCAGCAGACCTCAGCAACGTCTTGAATGTCTCGGGATGCAGCGACATCGAACTATCCTCTCTAAACCATCGCGTCCAAACGTTGTCCCGCAGCGTCGAAATACAGCGGATTGGTCAGCCGCATTTCGACTTCCTGTCCGGACTGCAACGGTTGGTGCGGATCTGCCAGCGTCACGAGCATCTGGCCCCTGTAGTCCAGGTGGACATGATTCTGCTCACCCAAATGCTCGACCCGGTTCACGCGACCGATCAACCGTCCGCCGTTGCGGGCTGCGATCTGCAAGTGTTCGGTGCGGATGCCCACCGTTTGGGTCCCGCGCGGGAGCGGGATATCGGACATAAGGCTGGCTGGAAGCAGATTGATCTGGGGCGTGCCGAGCCGCGAGGCGACGTAGCTGCTGGAGGGATTCTCGTACATCTCCCGCGGCGTGCCGACCTGCAGGAGCCGACCGTCCTTCATCACGCCGATGCGGCTGGCCATCGTCATGGCCTCGACCTGATCGTGGGTCACGTAGAGGATTGTTGCACCGACCTCGAGCTGGATCCGCTTGAGCTCAAGCCGAAGCTCGGCCCGCAGCTTCGCGTCCAGCGACGACAGCGGCTCGTCCATCAAATAGATTGAGGGATCGCGCACCAGCGCGCGACCGATCGCTACCCGTTGCATTTCGCCACCGGACAGCCGGGTGGCGCGATTGTTCAACTTGCCCGCGATGTGCAGCAGTTCCGCGGTCTGCTCGACGCGCTTGCGGATGATCGGCTCCGCCACCCGCCGCGCCGGAGAGCGCAGCGGAAATGCCAGGTTGTCGAAGACCGTCAAATGCGGATACAGCGAGTATTGCTGAAACACAAAGGCGATGTCCCTGGATCCGGGAGGGTCCTGCGTGACGTCGCGCCCACTGATCATCACCGACCCGGTATCGGGGCGTTCAAGCCCGGTGATCAGCCGCAGTGTCGTGGTCTTGCCGGCGCCGCTCGGCCCGAGCAGCACCAGAAATTCACCGTCATTGACGGCCAGCGACAGCTCACGAACGGCTTCGACCGCGCCGAAACGCTTGCTGATGTTGCGGAGCATGACGTCAGACATGACGGACGGTCCCTTCGTTTGCGCTGCGTATCGCCAGTCCACTGCCCGCATCGAACAGCGTCAGCCTTTCGGACTGGAACTCAAGGCCGACCGCCTCGCCGATCCGCACAGTTGCAGCGGACGGCAATCGTGCCGCCACCCGCCCATGCGCCGTGTCGACCGTGACAATCTGGGTGGTGCCGAGATATTCCGCGCCGAACACTTTTCCGCGCACCTGTGCACCGTCGGAAAAGCGAACGTGCTCCGGACGCACCCCCAGCACGAGCGGCCCACTTGCGCGATCCTCGCGAACCTCGGGTACCGCAACATTCGCGTCCTCGAGTCGAATTGCACGATCGCCGGATCGCAGACCGCCCTCAAAGCGCAGGAAGTTCATCGAAGGCGAGCCGATGAAATCAGCGACGAACATGCTGGCGGGCCGGTCATAGACCTCCTGCGGCGCGCCGATCTGCTCGACGCGGCCCCTGTTCATGATCGCGATCTGGTCGGCCATCGACATCGCCTCGAGCTGGTCGTGGGTGACGTAGACCGTGGTCGCCTTGATGCGATCATGCAGGTCGCGCAGCTCGCCGCACATCAGATGACGAAACTCGGCGTCGAGCGCCCCGAGTGGCTCGTCCATCAGGAAAGCCTTCGGCCGCCGCACCATGGCGCGTCCAAGCGCGACGCGTTGGCGGTCGCCACCCGAGAGCTTCGAGGTCTTGCTCGACAGCAAGTGCTCGATCCGCAACATCCGGGCCGTCTCCTGCACCCGCTCGCCAATTTCCCGTCGGCTCATGCCCTGGCACTTCAGCGGGAAAGCGATGTTCTCTGCGACATTGAAATGGGGGTAGAGCGCAAAGAGCTGAAACACGAAGGCGATGTCGCGCGCGGCGGCACGGCGAAAGGTGACGTCCTCGTCGTCGAGCAGGATCTTGCCCTCGGTCGGCAATTCGAGACCGGCGATCATGCGCAAGGTCGTGGTCTTGCCGCAGCCGGACGGACCCAGCAGCGCAAAAAAGGCACCATCGGGGATGGTGAAGTTGGAGCCCTGGACAGCTGTAAACTGGTCGAAGGATTTCCGCAGGTTTTCAACGCGAATCTGTGCCATCGACCGCTACTCCGGAAAATGGCTAACGACGGTGTAGCCCAGCGTGCCGCCTAAAATCGTGACGAAGGAATAGCTGTACAGATCGATGGACCAGGGCTGCACCAGCATGACGATGCCGCCCCCGATCAGGGTCATGGCAACCGCCTCCCAGCGGCCGCGACGGAACCAGCGTGATAGCCCACTGGGGATTGATACGTCGGTCATTTGCGGACAGCTCCGAATGTGATGCCGCGCAGCAGATGCTTGCGTAGCAGCACGGTGAACATGACGATCGGGACGACGAACAGGGTGGTTGCGGCGGCAACCGCCGGCC
>NZ_JAFCKQ010000059.1 GCF_018130215.1 Bradyrhizobium jicamae | reverse complement strand
GTGGTCCTACCCCCGTGCTTTCTACATTGCACGGGGCCCATGGGTGCGATCGGCACCCGGCTTTCCCTGCGCCCTCTCTGAGATGAGGGCGGAACGAAATGCAAAGCTCGGACGATTCATGTCGCGAGAATGCGAGCGTATGATTCATTGGCCGTGCTACGCATTCAGTGTCGTCCAGGCCTGGTGCGCAATTGCGCTCGGGGGCCGGGGCTCATTACCCCAAACGCGAATTGTTGCGCGACACCAGGGCCGCGTCCGCTTTCACAGCCAAGCTCGGTGGTTATGGGTCCTGGCCGTCGCCGGGACGACGTCGGAATGGTGGTGCGCTACACTCAGGTTCCCGTCCGCCGCAGGCCGCCAGTCGCATCGCTTCGCAGGGCGCGGAAGAACTGCTCGACCTCGCGCGACAGCGTCTCGGCGGTCGAGGTCAGGTCATTCGACGCGGCGAGCACCGATTCCGCCGCCTTGCTGGTCTGGCCCATGTCGTCGCGGAGCGTGCCGATGTTTGCGACCAGGGTCGCATTGCCCTGTGCGGCCATCTGCGCGTTGGCGGAAATCTCGCGCGTCGCCGCGTCCTGTTCGCTGACGGCGCTTGCGATGTTCGCGGTGACGTCGCTGATCTCGCGCACCGCATGTCCGATCTCGCGCACGGCGGCCACCGAGTTGCGGGTCGAGGTCTGGATCAGGGTGACATTCTGGCTGATCTCGGCGGTGGCCTTCGCGGTCTGCCCGGCCAGCGCCTTGACCTCATGCGCGACGACGGCAAAGCCGCGGCCGGCATCGCCGGCGCGAGCCGCTTCGATGGTCGCGTTCAGGGCGAGCAGGTTGGTCTGCTCGGCGATTGCCTGGATCAGGTTCAGCACGCCGTCGATGCGCTGGGTGGTGGCGGCAAGACCCTCGATCTCGCTGATCGACCTGTCGGTGCGCACACCGGCCTGCTCGACCGCGCCGGACGATTGCTTGACCTGCCGGCCGATCTCCTGGACCGAGGCGGAAAGCTCCTCGGCGGCGCCGGCCACGGCGGAGACGTTGCTCGAAGCCTGTTCGGTCGCGCCCGCCGCCGCAACCGCACGGCCGCTGGCGCCTGTCGCGACGCCGGCGATGCTCTGCGCGGTGTCACGCATCGCGGCGGCATTGTCGTGGACCGCGCGAAGCGCGGCGCTGATCGTGTCGCGGAAAGCGTCGACCGAGGTCTCGATATGCCGGCCGCGGGCGTTGCGCGCCTCCGAGTCCTGGACGATCTGCGCGTTGAGGCTGCGGTTACGTTCCATGGCTTCCTGGAACACCTTGATGGCTCGTGCCAGCGCGCCGATCTCGTCGCCGCGGCCGGTATGAGGGACCTCGATCGCGTCGGCGCCATCGGCAACCCGCTTGATGGTCGTGGTGATATGCGACAGCGGGCGGGCGACGGAGCGTGCGATGATCAGGACGCCGAGCACGACCACGACCAGGGCGGCCGCGCCGAGGCAGGTCAGGACAAAGGCCAGTTCGTTATTGGCGTCGGTCTGCTGCGCCAGCTTCTTGCTGCGTTCGGCGTAGACCTTGGAGAGCGCCTCGAGATCCTTGTTCAGGGCCGTGCGCACCGCGCGGTTGGCGTCGTTGTCGCCCCATTCGCGTCCAGCGGCGGCATTGATCTCGACTCCGCGGCGAACCAGTTCCTTGCGGAACTCGACGAACTGCTCGATGCGCTTCTTGAAGCTTGCGAACTGCTCCGCATCATCAGCCTGGACCAGCGTTTCCCAGTTCTTGACCACTTCGAGCACGCGCTCGTTGAGCTTCAAGAGGCCGTCGCCGTATTTCTTCACCGTCGCCGGATCGGTCGACATGTAGATGCCGCGGGATTCCATCACCACCGCGTAGACCAGCGAATTGACCCGCTCGACATTGAGCGCGGCGCGGCTCGCGAGGTCGACCGCCGCGGTCAGGTCGGCATTCCGCCGCGTGTTGTAGTCAGACAGGAATGTGATGGCCGCGGTCAGCGCCGCAATCAGCGCGAAAATCGAATACAGCCTGGTTGCGAGCGAGAATCGGGATGTCATGGGACGCCGGAACAAGAGGGCTGAGCGTGTGACGGAGACGACGTCAAGGCACCCCAGAACGCCGGGCGAGCACCTTCGGCCGCTTAAAAATCATGCAAAATCTTCATGGACGATTCCTTAATGCGCGAGCTTGCCGCGGTTCTGGAATTCGTGATTCTCGGAAGAAAATCAGCATCTTGCTTTTGCATTCCAACTTTTGTCGGATGCGGCGCCGGGTTGCAGCGGCGCGTCTGGCACCGGGACTGCAAATCAGTGTTATCTTCCGCCTGGCCTGCAACTCCCTGGTCCGTCTCCATGGTCTACCGTCATTCCATCGATGCCACGTCCTACGTGTTCGATGATCTGCGCGTCCTGCTCGCCAAGGCGACACCGCTCCGTTCCGGCGATCGATTGGCCGGGATCGCGGCCGACACCGCCCAGGAGCGGATCGCGGCGCGGCTTGCGCTCGCCGACGTCCCGCTCAGGCAGTTCCTCAACGAACCGGTGATCCCCTACGAGGACGACGAGGTCACCCGCCTGATCCTCGACAGCCATGACGGTGCGGGGTTCGTGCCGATCGCCTCGCTGACCGTGGGCGGTTTCCGCGACTGGCTGCTGTCGGATGCGGCAACCGGCGAGATGCTGCGGAAGGTGGCGCGCGCTGTCACGCCGGAGATGGCGGCGGCGGTCTCAAAGCTGATGCGCAACCAGGATCTGATCCTGGTCGCCAGGAAGTGCCAGGTCACGACCCGTTTCCGCAACACCATCGGCCTGGGCGGGCGGATGAGCGTGCGGTTGCAGCCCAACCATCCCTTCGACGATCCGAAGGGAATCACCGCCTCGATCCTCGACGGACTGTTGCTCGGATCGGGCGACGCCTGCATCGGCATCAACCCTGCGAGCGACGACCCCGAAGTGATCGGGACCTTGCTGCGACTGCTCGACGACATCATCACGCGGCTGCAGATTCCGACGCAGGCCTGCGTGCTGACGCATGTCACGACCACGCTCGGCCTGATCCGGCAGGATCTGCCCGTCGACCTCGTGTTTCAGTCGATCGCGGGCACGGAGGCGGCGAACCGCAGCTTCGGGGTCGATCTCTCATTGCTGCGGGAAGCGCGGGAGGCGGGGCTGTCGCTCCACCGCGGCACGGTCGGTGACAATGTGATGTATTTCGAGACCGGGCAGGGCTCGGCCCTGTCGGCGAATGCCCACCATCAGGTCGATCAGCAGACGTGCGAGGCACGGGCCTATGCGGTCGCACGCGCCTTCGATCCGCTGCTCGTCAACAGCGTGGTCGGCTTCATCGGTCCCGAATACCTCTACGACGGCAAGGAGATCATCCGCGCCGGGCTGGAAGATCACTTCTGCGGCAAGCTGCTTGGCCTGCCGCTTGGCGTCGACGTCTGCTACACCAATCACGCCGAGGCCGATCAGGACGACATGGACAATCTCCTGACCTTGCTGGCGGCCGCCGGCGTCACCTTCATCATGGGGGTGCCGGGCGCTGATGACGTGATGTTGAACTATCAGTCGACCTCGTTCCACGACGCGCTTTATATCCGCGACCTTTTCGGCCTCAGGCGTGCCCCCGAATTTGACGATTGGCTGTTGCGTGCAGGGCTCGCGGGCGAGGATTTTCGCCTTGCCGCCGATGCAGGACTGCTGCCCGAATTTGCGTCCCGGCTGCTCGCCTAGACCGGGATTGCAAACGCAACCATCGCCGCACAACTGCGTTAGCACACGCCACAATGTTGAAGAATTTCTGGCCCAGCGTTCGATGAAATGGTTAGATTTGCTGATGCTTCGCTTGAGGGCGGCTGATGAGAGCTGAGGGAATTGAGACGGCGCGGCGTATCCTCTGCGTCTTCCCGCGTTATACGTCGTCGTTCGGGACCTTCGAATACTCCTATCCGCTCACTGACGGGGTCAGGGCGTTCATGCCCCCGCAGGGACTGCTGCTGATCGCGGCCTATCTGCCCGAGCACTGGCCCGTCCGCTTCATCGACGAGAACCTGCGTCCGGCGACGCAGGCGGATTTCGAATGGGCTGAAGCGGTGTTCGTCAGCGGTATGCACATCCAGCGTCAGCAGATGAACGATATCTGCCGTCGCGCGCATGACCATGATCTGCCGGTCGCGATCGGCGGGCCGTCGGTCAGCGCCTGTCCCGATTACTATCCGTCGTTCGACTACCTCCACGTCGGCGAGCTCGGCGACGCCACCAACGAGCTGTTCAGGCGTCTGGCCGAGGACACCACGCGCCCGGACCGGCAGGTGGTGCTGACGACCAAGGATCGCCTGCCGATGGCGGACTTCCCGTTGCCGGCCTATGAGCTCGCCGAAGCCAAGAAGTACTTCCTCGGCAGCATCCAGTTCTCGTCCGGCTGTCCCTATCAGTGCGAGTTCTGCGATATCCCCGGCCTCTACGGCCGCAATCCGCGGCTGAAGACGCCGCAGCAGATCATCGCCGAGCTCGACAAGCTGCGCGCCTGCGGCATGACCGATACGATCTATTTCGTCGACGACAATTTCATCGGCAACCGCAAGGCCGCGATGGAGCTGCTGCCGCATCTGATCGCGTGGCAGAAGAGGACCGGCTATGTCACGCGGCTCGCCTGCGAGGCGACGCTCAACATAGCCAAGCGTCCCGAGATCCTCGAGAAGATGCACGAAGCCTTCTTCGTGACGATCTTCGTCGGCATCGAGACGCCGGATCCCGATGCGCTGAAGGCGATGCACAAGGACCAGAACATGATGGTCCCGATCCTCGAGGGCGTGCGCACCATCAATTCCTTCGGGATGGAGGTGGTGTCCGGCATCATCATGGGGCTCGACACCGACAAGCCCGAGACCGGCAAGGCGCTGCTCTCCTTTGTCGACGAATCCCGTATCCCGCTCCTGACCATCAACCTGCTGCAGGCCTTGCCGAAGACGCCGTTGTGGGACCGTCTCGAAAAGGCGGGACGGCTGATCGACGACGAGGGCCGCGACTCCAATGTGCAGTTCCTGCTGCCCTACGAGGACGTGGTGAACTCCTGGCGCAAATGCATGGAGGTCGCCTACGAGCCCGGGAAGCTGTTCGATCGCTACCGCTATCAATGCGAGCACACCTATGCCAATCGCATCAAGGTGCCGGTCAGCCCCGAGATGAAGAGCTGGGCCAATGTCCGGCGCGGCCTCGTCATTCTGCGCAACATCTTCTGGAAGGTCGGCGTGCTCGGCACCTACAGGCGCGTGTTCTGGAAGTTCGCGCTCGGCCGGCTCAAGCGCGGCGATATCGAGGGCCTGATCTCGGCGACGCTGGTCGCGCATCATCTGATCACGTTCGCGCGCGCGGCCTCCAGCGGACGGCAGAACGCATCCAACTATTCGATCCGCTTGCGCGAGGCGTCCGTCCCTGCCGAATAGAACCACACCGCCGGCGCCGCTGTCCCGTTCGCTTGCCGATCTGCGCGAGCTGACGCCAGCGCGGGTCGGTCTCGGCCGATCCGGTGCCGGCCTGCCGACCGACGCGCTGCTCGCCTTCACGCGCGACCACGCGCGTGCCCGCGACGCCGTGCACGCGGCCTTCGACGTCGCCGGCATCAGGGCCGATCTAGCCGGGCTCGGGATCACGCCGGTCGAAGTGTCGAGCCAGGTACGCAGCCGGCGCGACTACCTGCGCCGTCCCGATCTCGGCCGGATGCTCGATCCCGCGTCGATGCAGATGCTGGAGGGCAGGGGCATCGCCCCTTGTCCCTGTGCCATCGTCATCGGCGATGGCCTGTCGCCGACCGCGGTCAACGTCCACGCCGTCGCCCTGCTGCGCCAACTTTTGCCGCGGCTCGCGGCTGACAGGATCGAGGTGGGCGCGGTCGCGGTGGCGTCCGGCGCCCGCGTCGCGCTCGGCGACGAGATCGGCGCGCTCGCCGGCGCGAAGATGGTGGTGATGCTGATCGGCGAGCGGCCGGGCCTGTCGGCGCCTGACAGCCTAGGGGCCTATCTCAGCTATGCACCGCGAATCGGCCTGACCGACGCCGAGCGCAACTGTGTGTCCAATATCCATGGCGCGGGGTTGGGCTACGCGGAGGCCGCGCTCAGGATCTCGTGGCTCGTGCGCGAGGGCCTCGCGCGCCAGCTCACCGGAATTGGGCTCAAGGACGAAAGCGGCGGAGCGGCCTCGCCGCCCGCGCTCTCAGGGTGTGACAATTCGGCTACTTAACCACGGATTTTGCGGCCCTCGCGCCGATTTGACGTGGTCGTCACGCTTGCGAGGCGGGGGGCGGACCTGTAAAACCTCGCGTGTTTTCAAGGGCTAGCGCCGATCAGACGTGCCGACGAGCCTCATTCGCGCCCGGAACCCAAGCTAGACAGATTGAGCGTTTTCAGAACGGACAGCGCATGCTCGAAAAGAACTCCGAAAGTCAGGTTCACGTCGAGAAGGTCGAAGCGCCGCGGTCGGGGCTCAGCATCGCGTTCGGAATCGAGCGGCTCGGCCTGTTCCCGATGCGGGCGCCGATCCTGTCCTGCATCGTCCTCGTCATTCTGTTGATCGGAGCGGTGTTCGGCGTCCATCGGATCAAGATCGACGACTCGCTGTCGCAGCTGTTCCGCTCCAACTCCAAGGACTACAAGCAGTACGAGGCGGTGACCAAGCGCTTCCCCGCGACCGAGTTCGACGTCCTCGTCGTGGTCGAGGGCAAGACGCTGCTTGCGCGCGACAATCTCGGAAAGCTGCGCGACATGGTCACCGACATGCAGCTCGTCGACGGGGTGCGCGGCCTGGTGTCGCTGTTCTCGGCGCGCCAGGCGCCGGCGCCGGGCAAGCTGCCCGCGGCACTGTTCCCCAACGAGCTTCCGCAGGGCGAGGCCTACGACAAGTTCATCGAGACCGTCAAAACCAACGAGATCATTCGCGGCAAGTTGCTGTCGGAAGACGGCACGCTGGCGCTGATCGTGATGTCGCTCGAGCCCAAGGTGGTCGCCAGCAACGACCTCGGCAAGGTGGTCGGCGACATCAGGAAGATCATGGCCGACGACCTCGCCGGCAGCGGGCTCAACGCCGAGCTGTCCGGCGTACCGGTCATGCAGCTCGAGATCCGCAACGCGGTCGAGCGCGACGGCCTGACCTACAACATCCTCGGTATCCTCGCCGGCTGCATCATTGCCATCATCTTCTTCCGCAAGATCTCCTTCATGGTGGCGGCGGCGTTCCCGCCGATGATCGCGATCCTGCTGGCGCTCGGCGGCCTCGGCTGGGCCAATTTCAACCTCAACATGTTCCTCAACGTGATGACGCCGCTCATCATGGTGATCAGCTTTTCCGACTCGATGCAGCTGACCTTTGCGGCGCGCGACAGGCTGATCGCGGGGCAGGACAAGTTCACCGCGTTCAAGAACGCGGTGCTGGTGGTGGGGCCGGCCTGCGTGCTGACCCACGGCACCGCCGGCATTTCCTTCATCGCGTTGCAGTTCTCGGACTCCGACCTGATCCGCAAGTTCGGCGAGGCCGGGCTTGCCGCCACCATCATCGCGCTGATCGCGGTGCTGTCACTGGTGCCGGTGTTCGGCGTGCTGTTCGTGCGCAACGAGAAGATCTTCGCCGTCAAGTTCCAGAGCGCCGACGCCGGCGTGCAGGCGCTGCGCAATTTCTGCTACTGGATCGCGGTGCGGATGGTGGGCCGCCCCGGGCTGTTCAGCCTGATCGCGCTGCTCGTCGTCGGCGGCCTCGGCGTCGTGTATGCCAACCTGCAGCCGCGTTACCGGCTGGCCGACCAGGTGCCGGACAAGCAGCAGGCGGTGGCGGCATCGAACCGGCTCGATGCCAAGCTGACCGGCGCCAACCCGATCGACGTGCTGATCGAATTCCCGAAGGGCGCCTCGCTCTACTCGCCGGAAACGCTCAATACGATTGCCGACGTCCACGCGATGGTCGAGAAGTCCGCCGGCGTCGGCAACGTCTGGTCGCTGGAAACCTTGCGCCGCTGGCTCGCGGCGAAGGCCGGCACGACGGACGTCAATACATTGAAGGAATATGTCGACCTGATCCCCGAGCATCTGGTGCGTCGCTTCATCGACAAGAACCAGGACGCAGTGGTGGTGTCGGGACGCGTGCCCGACCTCGATTCGAGCCAAATCCTCCCGGTGGTCGAACACCTCGACAAGGAGCTCGACACGGTCCGCGCCGCGCATCCCGGCTACGAGATCGCGGTCACCGGCCTGTCGGCGATCGCCGCGCGTAACAGTGCCAGCATGATCGAGAAGCTCAATCGCGGTCTCACGATCGAATTCGGGCTGGTCGCGATCTTCATCGGCCTCGCATTCCGCTCGGTCGTTGTGATGTTTTCCTGCATTCTCCCCGGCATCTTCCCAGTGGTGCTGTCGGGCACGGTGCTGTGGCTGCTCGGGGAGGGGCTGCAATTCGCCAGCGTGGTTGCGCTGACGGTGTCGTTCGGCCTGGGCTTGAGCGCCACCATCCACTTCCTCAACCGCCTGCGGCTCGAGACCAGGCCCGGCGTCACGCCGGAGCTCGCGGTCGAGCGCGCCACCGTGCTGGTCGGCCCCGCGCTGATCCTGACCACGGTGGTTTTGGCCTGCGGCCTCGTCGTCACGGTGTTCTCCGACCTGCCGTCGCTGCGCCTGTTCGGCTGGCTCAGCGCGTTCTCGATGGTCGCGGCCCTGGTCGCGGATCTCTTCATCCTGCGGCCGACGTCGATGTTCCTGATCAACCTGTCGCAGAAAATTCGCGGAACCAAGGTATCCCCGCCCAACGCTGCGCAATAGGTTCGCGCGGGACGAGTGACCGGGGAAGACGACAATGAATGAAGCGGTTCGTCCGCGGCCGAAGCTCGCGGAAACCGTCATCGATCCGACGGTCAGGCTGCGCGAGAGCCGGATCGGCAAAAGCTGCGAGATCCTCGATCAATCCGCGGTCGAGTATTCCGAGCTCGGCGATTTCTCCTATCTCGGCCCGGGATGCATGGTCGCCGATGCGCAGATCGGCAAGTTCTGCGCCATCGCCGCGCAGGTGAGGATCGGTGCGCCCAATCATCCGATCGACCGTCCGTCGCTGCACCGTTTCACCTATTGCCCCGAATATTATTCCGCCACCGCGGAGCGCGATCGCGCGTTCTTCGCGAACCGTCGTGATGACCGGGTGGTGATCGGCAATGATGTGTGGATCGGTCACGCCGTGATCGTGCTGCCCGGTGTCACGGTCGGAGACGGCGCGGTGCTCGCGGCCGGCGCCGTGGTGAGCCGCGACGTTGCGCCCTATACCGTCGTCGGCGGGGTACCGGCCCGTCAGATTCGCGAGCGATTCAGCCGCGAGGTCGCCGCACAGCTTGCCCGCATCGCGTGGTGGGACTGGCCGTTCGAAACCATGATGGCGCGCCTGCCGGAGTTCCAGTCGGACGACATCGAGGCCTTTTGCGCGCGCTGGGGAAGCGACGTGCAGGCCTAGCCGAAGGGGTTGGTCAGCTCTTCGTCATCGTGATCTGGACGCCGCGGATCTCGCCCTTGGAATCGATCTGCACGTTCTGCTTGGAGCCGTTGGTCCGCAGGCTCAGATTCGCGGCAAAGCCCGACGCCTCGACGAACACGTCGATCTGGCCGCCGCCTGCGGTCCCCTGCAGATTGCCGAAGATGTTGCGGCTCGCCTCGCTCCAGTTGCCGGAGATGCGGTCGCCCTGGCTGGTCACGTCGCTGGAGAGGTCGAACTTGTAGCTGTCGCTCGCGCAATGCAGGCTCTGCTTCAGGCTCATGCCCGATGGAGCGACCTTGTAGTCGGCCTTGCAGCGGATCCGTTCGGTGGTGCCGTTGGACAACGCGACCGTGCCCGTGCCGGCCCAGGATCCGGCGAAGCCGGCGAACGGTCCGCTGGATTGGGCGTGGCCCGCAGAGACCGACAGCATCAGTGCGGCGCCGACGCCTGCAGCCTTGAGGGCGTGACCGGAAAGGCTGGAACCAAACAGCTTCATTGTGAATATTCCCGTTGAAATCAGCGCTTGCCTTGCAAGGAGCGCCTCGCCGCATCCAAGATTTAGTGTCACCGCAGTATGTTAGGTTCAAACGACAGGATTGCTGCGCGAGAGGCCGTTACACTTGGGGGACAGAATCGAAAACGATACGACGTGATCATCTCCGTTGCGCGAAGGTTTCTCCGCCATCGCCGCAGGCCAGCGAGAGGGGTGCGCGAATAGCTAATGAGAATCAATGGTTTATTCAAGGGTTTACAGCGCCGCAAATTTGGCCGCATTTAGCGGTGCTTGTCGTGGGTCCGTTGCTGCGTGACGCGGCGTCTAAACTCCCTACAAATCCGTCCCGGCCTTGCCGAAGTGCTTTTCGGGGACGGATTGTCTGCTGTCGAAAATGAAGGAATAAGATGCGTAAATTTCTCCTGGCTCTTGCCCTGTTGTCGGTCCCGCTTTCGTCCAGCGCCTTCGCTCAGCAGGAGCAGCGTGGCACGCCCGAGGAACAGAAGGCCTGCACACGCGACGTGCAGAGGCACTGTCGCGCCGTGATCGATCAGGGCGACTTCACCATTCTCGCCTGCCTGCAGCAGAACCGCGCCAAGATCAGCGCCGCCTGCGACCAGGTGCTGAAGACCCACGGCCAGTAAGACCGCCTCAAGGTCTCAAGGACCGTCAAGGCCCCGGGGGCCGGCACGCATGCCGTTCCCGGGCCAGCGCATGCTGACGGTCACACAGATAGCATTGGTTTTGGCGGCGTATTCCCCTATATGGGGCTCGCAACCCACCCGCACGCGCCTGACGACTCGCGCTTGTGCCGTGCCATGACCCGTGTAGCAAATTTTTCCGATGACCACCGCGAGCGACCTGCGATCCGGAAAGACCCACCGCGACGAGAATTTTCCCGTCGCGTCGTGGATCATTCATCCGCGGCATCGCGCCCTGATCATGGCGTTCTACAACTTCGTCCGCACCGCTGACGACATCGCCGATCACGCCACGCTGCCCGCCACGGAGAAGCTGCGCTATCTCGACCTGCTCGAAGCCGAGCTTCTGGGCAACGGCGACACCCAGAAGGAAGCGGTCACCCTGCGCCGCGCCTTCGCCGAGCGCGGCTTGCCGCCGCGCCATGCGGTAGAGATGCTGGTCGCGTTCCGCATGGACGTCACGAAGCTGCGCTACGAGAATTGGGACGACGTGGTCGACTATTGCCGTTACTCCGCGATGCCGGTCGGCCGCTTCATGCTTGACGTGCATGGCGAGAGCACCGCGACCTGGGCCGCCTCCGACGCGCTTTGTGCAGGACTGCAGATCAACAACCATTTGCAGGATTGCGGCAAGGATTACCGGAATCTGAACCGCGTCTACCTGCCGCGGGATGCGCTGGCCGTGTCGGGCGCGACGGTCGAGATGCTGGCCGAGGCGAAGTCGTCGCCGCAGCTGCTGGCGTGCCTGCAGGGGCTCGCGGTGCGAACCGCAAGCCTGCTCGACGAGAGCAGGGCGCTTGCCGGCGACGTGAAGGACTTCCGGCTCGGCCTCGAGATCTCGGTGATCCAGGCCTTTGCCGACAAGATCGTCAACATGCTGAAGGTGCGCGATCCACTCAGCGAGCGCGTTCATCTGAGCCCCGTCGAGCTGTTGCTGCAAAGCCTCGGCGGCATGGCCGGCGAGACCGCGCGCCGCGCCACCGGGCGCCGTCCGCTCTCCAAGACGGCGGCGGGCGCATGAGCGTCGAGGCGGCGGCCAACGCGAATTACGGGACGACGGCGTCCGGCAGCTCGTTCTATGCCGCGATGCGGATCCTGCCGCGTGCGCAGCGCGAGGCGATGTTCCAGGTCTACAGCTTCTGCCGCCAGGTCGACGACATCGCCGATTCCGACGGCCCGCGGCCGGAGCGCCTGGCGGCGCTGCAGCAGTGGCGCGACGACATCGACGCGCTCTACGCGGGTCATCCGCCAGAGCGCCTCAAGGACTACGTCGCCTCGGTGAAGACCTTCGGCCTCAAGCGCGAGGATTTCCTCGCGATCGTCGACGGCATGGAAATGGACGTGCCGCAGGACATCCGCGCGCCCGACCTTGCGACGCTCGATCTCTATTGCGATCGCGTCGCGAGCGCAGTCGGCCGGCTGTCGGTGCGGGTGTTCGGGCTTCCCGAGGAGGACGGCATCCTGCTCGCGCATCACCTCGGCCGGGCGTTGCAACTCACCAACATCCTGCGCGACATCGACGAGGATGCCGGTCTCGGCCGGCTGTATCTGCCGCGCGAATGGCTCTGGCACGCCGGTATCACCAACGATGATCCGGCGCGCGTCACCGCCGATCGCGCGCTGCCGAAAGTGTGCGCGCCGCTCGCCGAACGCGCCAAGATGCATTTCCAGAAGGCCGACGAGATCATGAGGCGCAATTCGCGCCGCGCGGTCCGTGCGCCGCGGATCATGTCGAAATACTACCGCGTGATCCTCGATCTGCTGATCGCGCGCGGCTTTGCCGCCCCGCGCGCGCCGGTGCGTGTGTCCAAGGCAGCCAAGATCGGCATCCTGCTTCGTTACGCGATCATCTGATGCAAAAGACCGTTCATATCATCGGCGCCGGCATTTCCGGTCTCTCGGCCGCTATGCGGCTCGCCAATGCCGGCTACGAGGTCGCCGTCCACGAGGCGACGCAGCAGGCCGGCGGCCGCTGCCGCTCCTATTTCGACGCCGCAACCAACCTCACCATCGACAACGGCAACCATCTCTTGCTGTCGGGCAACAGCCATGCAGTGAGCTACGCCCGCTCGATTGGCACCGAGGCGGGCCTGGTGGGTCCCGCGCGCGCGCAGTTTCCGTTCGTCGATCTCTCGAGCGGCCAGCGCTGGCAGCTCGATCTCGGCGACTCGCGCTTTCCGCTCTGGGTGTTCGACGAGGCGCGCCGCGTTCCCGACACGTCGTTGCGCGATTACCTTGCATTGGCGCCGCTGGTCTGGGCGGGCACCGACGCGCTGGTCGGCAAGACGATACCCTGCCAGGGCACGCTGTATGACCGGCTGGTGCAGCCGCTGCTGCTCGCCGCCCTCAACGTCGATCCGCCGGAGGGCTCGGCCGGGCTTGCCGGCGCCATCGTGCGCGAGACGCTGCTCGCGGGCGGGCAGGCCTGCCGTCCGCTGATCGCACGCGAAGGGTTGAGCTCGGTCCTGATCGAGCCGGCGGTGAAGCAGTTGCAAGACCGCGGCAACAGCGTCCGGTTCGGCCATGAGCTGCGCGCCTTCACGATGTCCGGCGACCGGGTCGCGCACCTCGAATTCGGCGGCGAGGACCGCGTGACGCTGGCGGACGGCGATGCCGTGGTGCTCGCGGTGCCGCCGCGGGCGGCGGCCGCGCTGCTGCCGGGCCTGAAGACACCGACCAAGTTCCGCGCGATCGTCAATGCCCATTTCCGGGTCGATCCGCCGCGCGGTGCGGCGCCGATCCTCGGCGTCGTCGGCGGCCTCGTGGAGTGGTTGTTCGCCTTTCCGCAGCGTCTGTCCGTGACCATCAGCAATGGCGACCGCCTGGTCGACAGGCCGCGCGAGGAACTGGCGCAGGCAATCTGGAACGACGTCTGCAAGGCCGCGGGCGTGTCGGGCGAGTTGCCGCCCTGGCAGATCGTGCGCGAGCGCCGCGCCACATTCGAGGCCACGCCGGAGCAGAATGCCCTGCGTCCGGGACCTGCGACCGGGCAAAAAAACCTGTTTCTTGCCGGCGACTGGACTGCTACCGGGTTGCCAGCAACCATCGAGGGGTCGGTGCGGTCGGGTGACCGCGCCGCCGATCTGGTTCTCGCCAGACGCTAGATTCAACCTGTTGCAGCGGCGCCGGCTCGTCACGGGCCGGCCCGCGATGAAGAGGATATCGAGCGACATGCTTTCGAGAGATCACGGCGTCACGGTCGATCCCGTCGCGCTGCAGAACAGCATCTCAAGGGCCACCGAGGCGGTGCTCGGCTATCGCCAGGCCGACGGACACTGGGTGTTCGAGCTTGAGGCCGACAGCACGATACCGGCCGAGTATGTCCTGCTCCGCCACTATCTCGCCGAGCCCGTTGACGCCGGGCTCGAAGCCAAGATCGGCAATTATCTGCGCCGGGTGCAGGGCGCCCATGGCGGCTGGCCGCTGGTGCATGACGGCCCGTTCGACATGAGCGCGAGCGTGAAGTCGTACTTCGCGCTGAAGATGATCGGCGATTCAGTCGACGCGCCGCACATGGTGCGCGCGCGCGAGGCGATCCGTTCGCGTGGTGGCGCCGCCGGCAGCAATGTCTTCACGCGTTTCCTGCTGGCGCTGTTCGGTGTCGTGTCCTGGCGCGCCACGCCGGTGCTGCCGATCGAGATCATGCTGCTGCCGATGTGGTCGCCGTTCCACATCAACAAGATCTCCTACTGGGCGCGCACCACCATGGTGCCGCTGATGGTACTGGCCGCGCTGAAGCCAAAGGCGAAGAACCCGAAGGGGGTCGGCATCGACGAATTGTTCCTCGAGGATCCGAAGTCGGTGCGCATGGCGCCGAAGGCGCCGCATCAAAGCGCGAGCTGGTTCTACCTGTTCCGCTCGCTCGATGCCGTGCTGCGGGTGATCGAGCCGATGTTCCCGAAGAGCCTGCGCCAGCGCGCGATCGACGCCGCGCTCGCCTTCACCGAAGAGCGGCTGAACGGCGAAGACGGCATGGGCGCGATCTATCCGCCGATGGCCAACATCGTGATGATGTACGAAGCGCTCGGCAAGGACGAGAATTATCCGCCGCGCGCCACCACCCGGCGCGGTCTCGACAAGCTGCTCGTGATCCGCGAGCACGAGGCTTATTGCCAGCCCTGCGTCTCGCCGGTGTGGGACACCGCGCTGACCTGCCACGCGCTGCAGGAGGCGGGCGGCGACGACACCTTCGCCAAGGCGAAGCTGGGCCTCGACTGGCTGAAGCCGCGCCAGGTGCTCGAGCTCAAGGGCGATTGGGCGGTCAAGGCGCCCGACGTCCGTCCGGGCGGCTGGGCGTTCCAGTACAACAACGACCACTATCCCGATCTCGACGACACCGCCGTCGTTGTGATGGCGATGGATCGCGTCCGGCGCCAGACCGGAACCAGGGAATATGACGTCGCGATCGCGCGCGGCCGCGAATGGATCGAGGGGCTGCAGAGCCGCGACGGCGGCTGGGCGGCGTTCGACGCCAACAACCTCGAATATTACCTCAACAACATCCCGTTCTCCGATCACGGCGCGCTGCTCGATCCGCCGACCGAGGACGTCACCGCGCGCTGCATCTCGATGCTGGGTCAGCTCGGCGAGACCGCCGCGACCAGCAAGGCGATGGCCGACGGCATCGCCTATCTGCGCCGGACCCAGCTTGCCGAGGGTTCCTGGTACGGCCGCTGGGGGCTGAACTACGTCTACGGCACCTGGTCCGTGCTCTGTGCGCTCAATGTCGCGGGGATCGATCGGAACGACCCGATGATCCGGAAAGCAGCAGACTGGCTGCTGTCCGTGCAGAATCAGGATGGCGGCTGGGGCGAGGACGCCGTCAGTTACCGGCTGGATTACAAGGGCTATGAGGCCGCGCCATCGACCGCTTCGCAAACGGCATGGGCCTTGCTTGGGCTGATGGCAGCAGGAGAGGTCGAAAACCCCGCCATTGCGCGGGGAGTGGAGTACCTAAAGGCAACACAAACGGAAAAAGGGCTGTGGGACGAGCCGCGATACACGGCTACGGGGTTTCCGCGGGTGTTTTACTTGCGATATCATGGCTACTCGAAGTTCTTTCCGCTCTGGGCGCTGGCGCGGTATCGGAATTTGAGAAGCACCAATAGCAGAGTGGTAGGGGTCGGGATGTGATTTTGGGGGCGGGGGCCGCCGAGACCGTAGGCAACGTGATTGATCCTCGGCCGGTGTTGATCGTAACTGGATTGGTGCAGGAGGCTCGCATTGCAGCGGGTCCCGGCATGATCGTGATTTGCAGTTCCAGCGACCCGCAGCAGCTGCGTGCGTTGCTGGCGACGCTTGATCCAACCACCTTCCGTGGCGTGATCTCGTTCGGCGTGGCCGGCGGGCTCGACCCGTCGCTCAAGTCGGGCGATGTCGTGGTCGCGACCGAAGTGATGGCCGGCGACACCCGCTTCCTGGCCGCGTCCGCCCTGAACGAGGAAATGATCGCCAGCGCCGCGCTCAAGCGCCGCAGGATCGTCCGCGGCGGGCTGGCCGGCGTCGAGCAGGTGGTCGCCGCACGCGCCTGCAAGGCCGCCTTGCGCTCGATCACGGGGGCCGCGGCCGTCGACATGGAGAGCCACATTGCAGCGGCCTATGCCGAGAAGGCGGGCATTCCGTTCACGGCGCTGCGCGTGATCAGCGATCCCGCCCACCGGGCGCTGCCCGACCTGGCGAAATCCGCGGTGAAGCCGAACGGCGATATCGACCTGCGCAAGGTGCTGCGCGGCATCGCACGCAATCCGCGGACATTGCGCGCATTGGTGTCGACCGGCATCGACTTCAACCGCGCGCTGCGGTCGCTGCGTGGCTGCCGCGGCTTCCTGCTCGGCAACGACGTCCTGGTTCCGCTCGAGGCCTGATTGCTCTTCGCAAGCGATCGTCCTCGATGGGCGTCCTTGCGCGGTTCGGAACTTCAGGACAACACCCTCTAAACAACGCGAGCTTCGGTTCTGATTCAATCAGGACCGAACGCGCTTCGGAGCGGAGACGCCGAGCTCTCGCTAAGAGCTATCCCGTTCCGACGGAATCTGAACCGAACTCTCCAAACTCTTGTTTTGACGCGTCTTCCTCACGCGACCACTTCGCTCGAAAACGCTCTAATCGTTCAGGGAGCGAATGGATGGTTGGATCGTGAGGCGGTAGGCGACCAATGCGCTGCCGTCCAATTCCTCGAGCCCGGTATCGCAGAGCGGGCAGCGATACTCGCCCTTCGTGCCAGGCTTCGAGGATATCTCCAGCCGCCTGAATCCGGCCCCGCAATGCGGGCAGGTCACATCACCCTTTTTCATCCGCCACCCCGTAAAAATCCGGCCTTGGCATTCATAACGCAAGTTAGGGCAGAACTTGGGACGAAGGAAAGAGAAAGGCCCGGTCGCGGTGCGGCCGGGCCTTCTCTGTCATCGATAGCTGGTCGCGGAGGTCAGGCGGCCGTCGAGTCGGTCTTGGCGGCGGCCTTGCGTTCGGCGGCGAGTGCCTCGTCGCGGCGGATCTCCGAGAGCTTCTTCTGGACCTGCTCCGAGAAGATGTACTGTGCAGGACGCTGCTTGGAGAGGTCGATTTCGGGCGCCATCGGGCCAGTGGTCGTGATGCCGCGCAGCGCGACCCACATCGCCTTCAGCGGGTTGTTCAGCGCCGCGGTGGCCGCCGTCGGCTCGTAGCCGCAATGCGCCATGCAGTCCGCGCACTTCTCGTACTTGCCGGTGCCGTAGGAATCCCAGTCGGTGGTTTCCATCAGCTCCTTGAAGGTCTTGGCGTAGCCTTCGCCAAGCAGATAGCAGGGCTTCTGCCAGCCGAAGATGTTGCGCGCGGGCATGCCCCACGGCGTGCACTCGTATTCCTGGTTGCCGGCGAGGAAGTCGAGGAACAGGCCGGAATGCATGAAGTTCCACTTCTTGCCCTTGCCAAGGGCGAACACGTCGCGGAACAGCTTCTTGGTCTTGGTGCGGTTGAGGAAGTGGTCCTGGTCGGGCGCGCGCTCATAGGCGTAGCCCGGCGACATCGACACGCCGACGCCGAGCTCGGTGGTGAAATCGAGGAATTTTGCGATCTCCTCGGCCGGGTGGCCGTCGAAAATCGTGGCGTTGACGTTGACGGTGAAGCCGCGGGCCTTGGCCGCCTTGATCGCGGAGACGGCGCGGTCGAACACGCCCTTCTGCGACACCGCCTTGTCGTGATGGTCCTTCAGGCCATCGAGATGCACCGAGAAGAACAGGTAAGGCGAGGGCTCGAACAGGTCGAGCTTCTTCTCCAGCAGCAACGCGTTGGTGCAGAGCGAGACGAATTTCTTGCGTGCCACGAGGCCGCGCACGATCTCGCCGATCTCCTTGTGGATCAGCGGCTCGCCGCCGGGAATTGCCACCATCGGCGCGCCGCATTCGTCGGCCGCGTCCCAGCATTCCTGGGCGGTCATGCGACGGTTGAGGATCGCATCCGGATAGTCGATCTTGCCGCAACCGACGCAGGCGAGGTTGCAACGGAATAGCGGTTCCAGCATCAGCACCAGGGGATAGCGCTTGCGGCCAAGCAGCTTCTGCTTGATCAGGTATCCGCCGATACGCATTTCCTTGAAGAACGGTATAGCCATTACGAAGGTTTCTTTCTGAACTTGGATAAGGTGGTCTCAGGTCAGCCCGTATCAGCCCACAGTCAGTTCGGCTGGCAGCCGAAATTCGATGTTCTCTTCGCGGCCCGGCAGCACCGAGACCGAAACCGGTCCGATCCGCCGCAAGGCCTCGATCACGTCGTCGACCAGAACTTCAGGCGCCGAGGCGCCAGCCGTGATGCCGACGGCCTTCGCATCCTTGAGCCAATCGGGGTTGAGCTCGTTACCATCGGCAATAAGATAACTCGCGACCCCAACCTCGGTGCCGATTTCGCGAAGCCTGTTTGAGTTGGAACTATTGGCGGCCCCCACCACCAAAATGACGTCCACGAGTTTGCTCAGGTCCCTTACCGCAGATTGGCGGTTCTGTGTCGCATAGCAGATATCCCGGATGTCAGGGCCTTGAATGTCTGTAAACTTGGCTTGAAGAGCCCCGATTATGTCCCTGGTGTCGTCCACGGACAACGTTGTCTGGGTGATATAGGCCACCGGGGTGTCCACCGGTAGAGTGAGTTCCGCAACATCCTCGACGCTCTGGACCAGCAGGACGGGGCCTGGAACCTGACCCATGGTTCCCTCGACCTCGGGGTGACCGGCATGCCCGATCAGGATCAGGGCGCGTCCCTTGGAGATGTAGCGCTTGCCCTGGTTGTGCACCTTGGTGACAAGCGGGCAGGTGGCGTTGAGTACAGGCAGGTCCCGCGCCGCGGCCTCTTCCTCGACGCTCCTGGCCACCCCATGGGCACTGAACACGGTGACCGCCTTCGGGGGAACTTCGGAGAGGTCCTCAACGAAGACCGCGCCCTTCTTCTTGAGGCTTTCGACCACGTATTTGTTGTGAACGATCTCGTGGCGGACGTAGACCGGTGGGCCATATTTCTCGAGCGCCCGCTCGACGATCTCGATCGCACGCACGACGCCCGCACAGAAACCGCGCGGTTGAGCAAGAAACACTTCCATAGAACGTCCGTTACGCAAATTGCACCAGCTACATTCAACGCCCGTGCGGCCATTTCGGCGCCGCAGCTATCCCGCCCGGACATTCGCAACGTGAGTTGCAATATCCGAACCAACCCGGTTCCCGCACTGGATCCACACCCAAGCATGTGGAAATACAGGGCTTTGCGGCAAAAAGGTAGCACCTTGAGGCGATGCCGCGCCTATCAGGAGGGTGTTTGAGGTATCATAGTAAAGAGAGGCGAGGCCTGCGACCGACTGTCCCCTCACTTGTTCGTCACTTTATCGCCCACTGAGGCGGTTTATACCGGCTGTCGCGGTCGCTTCCTGCTGGTTGGTGCCCTCGCCATCACGTCGAGGGAAGTTACCAAAACAACATTAGATCGGCCCCGGGAAGTCCGCTAGACAGCGGGCGTTCTCGGCCATGCTTCCCAGAGATTAGAAAGATACGAAGTGCTGACAAATATTGTTGTCTCGGTTGTTAGGACCTGTACGCGCTTTGCCCTGCCTGTTGTCATTTTTTCACTAATCCTTGCGGTCGCGGCCGGCTTCTATACGGCCCGCAATTTCTCGATCAACACCGACATCAACAAGCTGATCTCGCCGGACCTGGACTGGCGCAAGCGCGACAACCAGTTCGATGACGCGTTCGACCGCGACCGCCTGATCCTTGCCGTGGTCGAGGCCGCGACCCCCGAGCTGACCAGCTCGGCGGCAAAGGCGCTGGCCGAGAAGCTGACTACCGACAAGAAGAACTTCGAGTCGGTGACGCCGCTTGGCTCCGGCGTGTTCTTCGACAGGAATGGCCTCCTGTTCCTGCCCACCGAGGAGGTCGGCAAGGTAACCGGCCAGCTCGCGCAGTCCGCGCCGCTGGTCGAGATCATGGCGGGCGATCCCTCGATCCGCGGCCTCACCGGCGCGCTCGAAACCGGCCTTGCCGGGATCAAGCGCGGCGAGGTCAAGCTCGACAACACGGCGCGGCCGTTCAACCTGATCTCCGAGACGGTCGAGACCATCCTGAGCAAGGGCGATGCCACCTTCTCGTGGCGCGAGCTGACCAGCGACACGCCGCTCACCGATGCCGACAAGCGCGCCTTCATCGAGATCAAGCCGAACCTCGACTATTCGGCGCTGGAGCCGGGCAAGGACGCAACCGATGCGATCCGCCAGGCCGCGGCCGAGCTGAAATTCCCGACCGAATATCATGCCCGCGTCCGCCTGACCGGACCCGTGCCGATGGCCAACGAGGAATACGCCACCGTGCAGGACGGTGCGATCACCAACGGCATCGGCACCGTGGTGATCGTGCTGCTCATCCTCTGGATGGCGTTGCATTCGGCCAAGATCATCTTCGCGGTGTTCGTCAACCTGTTCGTCGGTCTTGCGATCACCACGGCTGCAGGCCTGATGATGGTGGGTTCGCTGAACCTGCTGTCGGTCGCCTTTGCGGTGCTGTTCATCGGGCTCGGCGTCGACTTCGGCATCCAGTTCAGCGTCCGCTACCGCTCCGAGCGTTTCAAGAACGACAATCTGACGCTTGCGCTCGAAAACGCGGCACGCCGTTCGGCGGTGCCGCTGTCGCTCGCGGCGATGGCGACGGCAGCCGGCTTCCTCTGCTTTCTGCCGACCGACTACCGGGGCATCGCGGAGCTCGGCAAGATCGCCGGCGCGGGCATGCTGATCGCGTTCATCACCAGCATCACGCTGCTGCCGGCGCTGCTCGACCTGCTCAATCCGCCCGGCGAGAAGGATCCGGTCGGCTACGCCTTCCTGGCCCCGGTCGACGAATTCCTGGAAAAGCACCGCATCCCGATCATCGTCGGCACGCTGTTGGTCGCGATCGCAGGCATGCCGCTGCTGCACTACATGAAGTTCGACTTCAACCCGATCAATCTGCGAAGCCCCAAGGTGGAATCGATCGCGACCTTCCTTGATCTGCGGAAGGACCCGAACACCGGCGCCAACGCCATCAACGTGCTGACGAAGTCGGAAGCCGATGCGAAGAAGATCGAGGCCAAGCTCGAGAAATTGCCGGAAGTGGCGCGCGTGATGTCGCTCGACAGCTTCGTGCCGGATGACCAGCCGGCCAAGCTGAAGCTGATCGCACAGGCGGCCCAGGTGCTCGGTCCTGCGCTCAACCCTGACACGGTCGATCCGGCACCTTCGGACCAGGAGAACGTCGAGTCGCTGAAGAGCTCAGTCGACACCCTGCGCAAGAACGCGGGCGACGGCAAGGGACCGGGTGCAGTCGCAGCGCGCAGGCTGGCCGATGCCTTGCAGAAGCTCGCCGATTCGAACGAGGCGACCCGCAACAAGACGCAGGAGATCTTCGTCGCGCCGATGAAGACCGTGTTTAATCAGCTCAGGAGCGCGCTGCAGGCCCAGACCATCACGCTGCAGACGCTGCCGCCGGAGTTCGTCGCGAGCTGGAAGGCGAAGGACGGGCTGATGCGTGTCGAGGCGGAGCCGAAGGGCGATCCGAACGACAACGACAATCTGCGCCGCTTCGCCGACGCGGTGCTCGCTGCCGAACCGACCGCAGTCGGCGGTCCGGTCTCGATTCTGAAATCCGGCGACGTCGTCGTCAATGCGTTCATCCACGCCGGCATCCTGGCGTTGGCCGGGATCAGCGTGTTGCTGTGGCTGGCGCTGCGGCGGGTGACCGACGTGCTGCTGACGCTGGTGCCGCTCCTGGTCGCGGGCATCGTGACCATGGAAATCTGCGTGCTGATCGGCTTGCCGCTCAACTTCGCCAACATCGTTGCGCTGCCGCTGCTGCTCGGCGTCGGCGTCGCCTTCAAGATATATTATGTCACGGCATGGCGGCAGGGCAGAACGAATCTGCTGCAATCGAGCCTGACGCGGGCGATCTTCTTCAGCGCGCTGACCACGGCGACTGCGTTCGGCAGCCTCTGGCTGTCCAGCCATCCGGGCACCGCGAGCATGGGCAAGTTGCTCGCGCTCTCGCTCGTCACCACGCTCGCGGCGGTGCTGCTGTTCCAGCCCGCGCTGATGGGCAAGCCGCGTGAGGTCGGCAAGGACTCAGAGGTCGGCAACGACGTCACCTGACGGGACGGTCGTCACCTGACGGGACGGTCGTCACCTGACGGGACATTGCGGTTGCGGGCAGCCGGCGCATGCGTTTTCTTCACGCGCACCGCGTATCTACGTCGTATCCAAACGCGCTATTGCGTCGGCGTCGGATGTGCGATCTCCGGAAGCAGACAGATATCGCCGATGTCGGCCGGCGTATTGGCAGCCTGCTTCTGTCCCGGCTTGTGTGCAGGTGCCACGGAGCCGGTGGTTTTGGGGGGCTGCGGCGCTGCTGCCGATTTGGGTGCACCGGGCTTCGGCGGGTTGCCGGCGACGCTCGCCGGGATGGGCGGACCGACACGGGTCCAGGTCTCGCCGCCGCACAGGAACCCGAGCACGCAGCCCTGGATCTCGAGCTGGTCCGTGCCCACAGGCTTGATGGTCGAGCTGTAGAGCTGGCCGTCCTTGGCGTTGTAGACCTGTCCTTCCCACGCATCGACGCCGGGCTTCTTCTTCATGTCGATCAGGATCGGCATGCTGAGCGTCGGCCGGCTCTGCTTGGCCGGATCGGGATTGTTCTTATCCTTGCCGCCAGGGGCTTTTTCCCAGGACACAGCACCCCACATGTTGCCATTGCACTGGGCGACGCGAATGGTGGCGACGCCGTCGGCGACCATCCAGTCGCCTGTGGGGTCTGCAGCCAATGCCGGTGCTACTACGGTGGCCAAAAATAAACCTGAAAAGGCTATTGTGCGCGCGAACGTTCTTGGGCAGTGCAACATGGTCCATACCTGTGCTTAAGTGGACGATCCGACCAGGGGTCAAAAGCCGCTGGGGAGCGTTTTAAGTTGACGAGATGGCCAACAACCGACGTATGTAACGAATGATAAGTTCCAATTTAGACGTTTCCGAGATTTTTGTGGAGCGCGAGGGGCAGCGCGGTGCCATGCACACGCGTCACCTCAACGAGCAACTCGTTCGCGTTCTCAAGACCATCGGCTACGACGTCGGCTTCCAGAAGGGGCAAGGCCAATACCTCTTCGATCGTCAGGGTGCTCGCTATCTCGATCTATTGAGCGGATTTGGCGTTTTTGCGATCGGCCGCAACCACCCGGCGCTGCGCTCGGCGCTGAAGAGCGTGCTCGACGCCGATCTGCCCAATCTCGTGCAGCTCGATGTCTCGACGCTCGCCGGCGTGCTCGCGGAACGGCTGCTGGAATATGTTCCATATCTGGACAAGGTGTTCTTCGCCAATTCCGGCGCCGAAGCCGTCGAGGCCGCGATCAAGTTCGCGCGTGGCGCCACCGGCCGCCCCGGCATCGTCTACTGCTCGCACTCGTTCCATGGCCTGTCCTACGGCGCGCTGTCGCTGACGGACGATACGAACTTCCGCAGTGGCTTCGAGCCGCTGCTACCGGGCTGCACCCCGATCCCGTTCAACGATCTCGCGGCGCTCGAAAAGGCGTTGTCGTCGCGGCAGGTCGGTGCGTTCATCGTCGAGCCGATCCAGGGCAAGGGCGTCAACATGCCCACCGACGAGTTCCTGCCGGGCGCGCTGGCGCTGTGCCGCAAATACGGCACGCTGTTCATCGCCGACGAGATTCAGACCGGCATCGGCCGCACCGGGAAATTCCTTGCGATCGAGCACTGGGGCATCGAGCCCGACATGGTGCTGCTGGCGAAGGCGCTGTCGGGCGGACACGTGCCGATCGGCGCATTGCTGACGCGCAAGAACATCTTCGACAAGATCTTCAACCAGATGGACCGCGCGGTCGTGCACGGCTCGACCTTCGCGAAGAACGATCTCGCAATGGCCGCCGGCATCGCGACGCTCGACGTCATCAAGGCCGAGAAGCTGGTCGAGCAGGCCGCCAAGCGTGGCGCCGAGCTGCGGCTGGCGCTGACGCGCATGGTGCCGGGCTATGAACTGATGAAGGAAGTCCGCGGCAAGGGCCTGATGATCGGCGTCGAATTCGGTCCGCCGAAATCGCTGCGGCTGAAGGCGTCGTGGAATCTGCTGGAGACCGCCAACAAGGGGCTGTTCTGCCAGCTGATCACGGTGCCGCTGTTCAAGGACCACAAGATCCTCACGCAGGTCGCCGGCCACGGCCTCCACACCATCAAGCTGCTGCCGCCGCTCGTCATCACCGACGAGGATTGCCGCTGGATCGAAAAGTCGTTCGACGAGGTGATCGCGGGCAGCCACAAGGTCCCCGGCGCGATCTGGTCGCTCGGCAAGACGCTGGTCGACAACGCGGTACGCAAGTCGGCATAAGAACCCGTAGCCCGGATGACGCGCAGCGAAATCCGGAAAAGCTTCCCCGCGGATGGACCGGCACCGGATTTCGCTTCGCTGCATCCGGGCTACTGATCCAATCCGCCCTGCGACTCTCATCCCTCCTTGTTCGCCCGCATTGCGGTCTCGAACTTCTCGCCGAATTCCGACAGCTCGTCGGCGCCGATGTCGCTCACGGCCCAGTAGTTCAGGCCGCGGTCGCTCCAGCGGCGGATGTTGAAGCCCTGTAGCGTCGTCATCGTCGCCGCGCGACGTTCGGTGTTCGCGGTCTGCGCCACGAACAGGTTGATGACGTGCTGGCGCCGCTTGTAGACCACGGCGCCGATCTCGCGGGCGTTGACGTAGTCGAGCCGGCCGCCGATCAGCGTAAAGCCTTGCGCGGTGAGATCGATGACCGGCGGCGAGACGTCGAGCTTGCCGTTGAACCACGGCTTCACCGTGTGCTGGTCGGTCGAGATCACGTCGGTGAGGTGGCCCGCCTGCAGCGAGCGCAGATGCGCCGACACCACTTCGGCCTCGATGCGCTGCTCGTCGTCATTGCGCAGCACGATCGCGAACAGGCCGGTGGCGGCCATCGCCGACACCGCGGAGCCCAGCGCGAAACCGCGCAGCACCGAGCGCCGGCTCGGCACCGCTTGCGGTTGTGGCAACGCCTTCTCGATCTTGCGGCGCAGCTCGAGCGGCGCCTTGTAGCGCACCTCGGTCTCGGCCATCGCCTGGCTGATTTCGCGATAGTCCTGCATCAGGGCCGTGCAATGCGCGCACCCCTCGATATGGGCTTCCACCTCGCGCGCATGGCCGGCGTCGAGTTCGCCGTCGATCAGCGCGTGAAGCAGCACTTCGGCTTCCTCGCAGGTCATTTCGCTTGCTCCTGTTCCGCAAGCCAGGCCGATCGCAGCATGGCGCGGGCGCGCGCGAGGCGGGACATCACGGTGCCCACAGGCACGGCGGCGACGTCGGCGATCTCGCGGTATGAAAGATTCTGGATTTCCCTTAGCACGAAGGTCTCGCGGAACGGCTCGGCCAGCGCCGCGATCAGCTTGCGCACGGTATCGCCGTCGAAGCGGCGAAGCATCTGCTTCTCCGGCGTCTCCGGGGTCTCATGCCACAGCGGCGCCTGGTCGGTGCTCTCAGGCACCTCCTCGACGGGAGCAGGCGCAGTCTTGCGCCGGGCGAATTCGGCGCGGCAGACATTGCGCAGGATCGCGAACAGCCACGGCTTCATCGCAGGTCCGCGGTAGCTGTCGAAATGCTTGTAGGCGCGCAGGTAGCACTCCTGCACCGCATCCTCGGCATCGGCGGCGTCGCGCAGGAGATAGCGCGCCAGCGTATAGGCGTCGTCGAGATAGGGCAGCGCGGCCTCGCGAAAGCGCCGCGCCTTTTCGGGATCGTCTTGCGGCGCTTTGACGGCCATCGTGTCCTGCCCGGCAGTTCCAGAAACGGCTCGCGCCCGGCCGGGGGCGGAGACCCACCGGCCGGGCATGGTTGTGATGACATGGGTGGACAAATTACCCAACCTTGATGCTGCCTGTCATGTGCGGATGCAGCGAACAGAAGTACTTGTATTCGCCGGCTTCCGTGAAGGTGAACGAGAAGCTGCCGTCGGTGTCCATCGCCTTGGAGCGGAACTTGGCCGGGCACACCACGGTGTGCGGGATGTCGTCCCGGTTGGTCCAGGTCACGGTAGTGCCGACCTTCACGTTGAGCTGGGCCGGATCGAACGAGAAGTTGTCGATATGCACCGCGACGTCTCCGGCGCGAGCCGCAGTGTCCTCGGCGCGGGCCGCGGACACAGGCAGCAGCAGGGTCGCGACCACGGCGATGCCGAAGTCGCGGCGATTGATCGAAGTCATGGCCTTGTCGTCCTTCCGTTAGCCCTGCAGTGGCGTGTCGATGATGGCCAGCGGCTGGTTGTTCTGCTTGAAGTTGATGCTGGCGACCCCGAGCATGCTGCGCAGCTTGGCATCCTCGACCTTCATCGGACCGGGCGAGGGGGCAGACCCCGGCGCCGGCTGCGGGAAGGCTGTCGAGCGCGCGGTGTGGAAGGTGACGTTGCCCTCGACCTTCTGCATCACTTGGTGGATGTGGCCGTTGAGCACGGTGACCGAGCCAAAACCCTTGACGTATTCGAGCGCGCGGGCGCCGTCCTCGGTGCCCCAGCCCCATTGCGGATAGACCGTCCACAGCGGGATGTGGGCGAACAGCACGATCGGCGTCGATTTGGAGCGGCCCTTGAGGTCGTTCTCGAGCCACTCGAGCTGCTCGTTGCCGAGATTGCCGAGCCCGCCGCCCTTGAGATCGACGACATTGACGAGGCCGACGAAATGGACACCACCGGCATCGAAGGAATAGTAGCCCGCGCCCACGGTGCCGCGGCCGTAGCGCTCCTTGTAGAGCTTGACCTCCTCGTCGATGAAATCGTGCTCGCCGGGCACGTAGTGTACGTCGAGCTTGGCCTCCGAGATGATGCGCTCGGCATCGTCGAATTCGGACGCCTTCGACAAATGGGTGATGTCGCCGGTGTGGATCATGAAGGACGGCTTGGCCTGCATCGCCCTGACCTTGCCGATCGCTTCCTCCAGCGTGCCCTTGGCGTTCGGATTGGCGGGCTTGTCGAAGCCGACATGGCTGTCGCTGATCTGCATGAAGGTCATGCCGGTCGGCTCGGCCGCGGCCGCCGAGCCGACGATGCCGAGCGAATGCGGCACGCCGCCGGTGATGGTCCAGAGCACGCCGGTGCCGGCCCAGGTCATGCATTCCAGCACTTTGCGTCGGCTGACGCCTTTTTCCTGATCATGATGGTCGTGATCGTGTCCGCTCATGGCAAAATCTCCCGTGGGCCCCAGGGATTGGGTTTCCGGGAGAGGTGATTGGCGGGGGCAGGCGGTTATTCCCGACGGTCCCGGCAAAGCGGGCCGGGGCGATGACGATTTCGTGAAGGATGACATTGTGCGCTGCAGCGGGCCGAGCGCGATGCTCCCGATCATGAACGGCCGCAACAAAGGTGTCTTGCAACCGTCAGCGTAATGTCAGCGCTCCTGCGTAAGAGTTGCCTACTTGGCTTTAGTACCGCGTGAGTGGCGTTGCGCCGTCCCCTCGAGGGGACGGCGTTTTTCCTGTGGCGGGCGGCCGATCGCAGCCTGACGCCTTACAGTTCCATCCGGCTGCCGATCTCGATCAGCGACGCGCTTGGAATCTTGAAGCGGTCGATCGCGTGGGCGGCATTCCGGGACATGAACGCAAACAGCGCGATCCGGAGCCGGGCGATGGGATTGCGGCGCTCGCGGTTGATGAGATCGTGACGTTCGACGTAATACGTCGGATCGTTCCGGATCGGCACTCCGATCTCCTTCGCGTTCGAGAGCACGTTCGGCAGGTCGGGGATCTCGACGAAGCCGAAATGCGTGGTGATGTGCCAGATGCCCTCGCAAAGCTGCTCGCAACGAATGCGATCGGTGGACCTGATGCGGGGAACGCTTTCAAAACTGACCGTCAGGGCGACCGCCGTTCGATGCAGCGAATGTGCCTGCCTGACATAGTCGACGATGATCGGCGGAATCCTGTGGCTGAGCCGGGTCAGGAATATCGCCGTTCCCGGCACGCGCGTGATATGCTGCTCGCGGAGCCCGTTGAAGAACGCATCGATATGCTGCGATCGCGCCATGCTGCGCCGATGCAGCGCGTCGATGCCGAAATGCCAGGTGGTCATGATGGCGAACACCAGGGTGCCGAACAGCAGCGGAATCCAGCCGCCCTCGGCGATCTTGAAGAGGTTGGCGAGGAAGAACGCAAGGTCGACCGTGAGCAACAGGCCTGCGATTGCGCCCGCGTGCAGCACGCCCCAGCGCCACCTGCGTCGCATCACCCGGTAAAGCAATGCGGTGGTCAGGACCATGGTCGTGGACACGGCAGCGCCGTAGGCACCCGCGAGGCGGTCCGAGCTGCCGAAGCCGATCGTGAGCGCGACGGTCAGGCACATCATCATCCAGTTCACGAAGGGCACGTAGATCTGGCCATATTCCTCGGCCGAGGTCTGGTTGATCCGCACGCCGGGAAACCATCCGAGCTGCATGGCCTGGCGTGTCATCGAGAACGAGCCGGTGATGATGGCCTGGCTTGCGATGATGGTCGCCAGCGTCGCGAGCGTCACCAGCGGGTAGATGCCCCAGACCGGCGCCAGCTTGAAGAACGGATTGGCGGTCCGATCGGGGGATGCGACGAAGTTGCCGACCTGTCCGGCGTAGTTGAGCAGCAGCGCGGGCAGCACGATGCCGTACCAGGCGATGCGGATCGGCCCGCGACCGACATGCCCCATGTCGGCGTAGAGCGCTTCGCCCCCGGTGAGCGCGAGGAACACGCCTCCGAGCAAGGTGAAGCCCAGCACGCCATGCGTGGCGAGGAGCCGGAGGCCAAGCATCGGATTGACCGCGCCGATCACGTCGGGATGCCGCACGACCGAGGCGATGCCGAGCAGCGCCATCGTCACGAACCAGAGCAGCATCACCGGACCGAACGCCTTGCCGACGGTTGCGGTACCGTGACGCTGAAACGCGAACAGGGCGATCAGAATGCCGACGGCGATCGGCATCGTGTACGGCCTGAAGGCGCTGGTCGCGACATTCAGGCCTTCGACGGCGCTGAGCACCGAGATCGCCGGCGTGATGATGCCGTCGCCGTAGATCAGGGCGGCACCAAACAGGCCAAGCGCGACGAGCCACCTTCCGCGACCGGACCAACGCGCGCCGGTCAGCGCCATCAGCGCAAGGATGCCGCCTTCACCGTGGTTGTCGGCGCGCATCACAAACAGGCAATACTTCACCGAGATCGTGATGATCAGCGCCCAGAAGATCAGCGAGAGCGAGCCGAGCGCAGCTTCGCGGGTGAAACCGTCACCCGTCAGGTGAACGATCGTCTGCAGCGTATAGAGCGGGCTGGTGCCGAGGTCGCCATAGACGATGCCAAGCGCAAGCAGGATCCCGGTCGCGCCGGGCGCGTGCCCGGACCGGCGGTGCGCCTCTCCGGCGAAGCCGGTCTTGTCGTCAAGCGCCGAAATCCAAGAGGGCATCCGTGACAACGACGATGTCGCCGGATCGTTGCTTGGCGATGATCGGTCGTCCGGGATCATCGCCGAACTGGTCGGTCAGGCCTTGATGTAGACCCATGCTTTCAGGCCGGAGCACAGGACAACCGCGACGCGCTTGTAGTCGGAGACCTCGTAGCGGTCGGCCGCGGCCAGTTCCTCCGCGGTGATTTCGAACACCATTCCGTCGACGGTCTCATTCCGATCATCCGTCGGCACGACGATCGGGTGAAAGCGTTCACCGCTCTTTGCCAGGACATCGGTGTCGGTGACTTCGACAACGGTCTTCTTGAAGCCCGGAATTGCGTCGCGGCGCCCTGCCAGCCGGCGGCCGAACGACGACAGCTGCACGCTTTCGAGCTGCAACGTTCCATATGAGAACAGCAATATTTTCTCGGCGCCGGTCATTCTCGTGATCCTTCGTGGAAGCGGAATCCCACTAGCGTCCATCCTGCAGGATCATCGCCGCGCCTTTCTCGGCGATCATCGCGGTCGGCGTGTTGGTGTTCCCGGAGGTGATGGTCGGCATGACCGAGGCATCGGCGATACGCAGTCCGTCGAGGCCGTAGAAGCGCAGGCGCTCGTCGACAACAGCCATCGGATCGTTCGCCGTCCCCATCTTCGCCGTGCCGACGGGATGGAAGATCGTGGTGCCGATGTCGCCGGCGGCCCTGGCCAGCGAGGCGTCGTCGTCGCCGACAGACGGGCCGGGCAGGAATTCCTCGGGATGATACTTCTCCAGCGCCTTCTGCTTCATCAGCCGCCTTGTGGTGCGGATCGCGTCCGCTGCGACCTGGCGATCGTCGTCGGTCGAGAGATAATTCGGCGCGATCGATGGCTTGTCGTCGGGCGTGGCCGAGCGGATGCGCACGGTGCCGCGCGAGGTCGGCTGCAGATTGCAGGCGCTCACGGTGATCGCGGGGAAGCGGTGCAGGGGATCGCCAAACTTGTCGAGCGAGAGCGGCTGCACATGGAACTGGATGTTGGCGCGCGATCGCGTCGCATCCGAACGCGTGAAGATGCCGAGCTGTGACGGCGCCATGGTCAGCGGGCCGCGGCGGCGGAACGCATAGTCGAGGCCCATCAGGCCGCGGCGGATCAGGTTGTAATAGGTCTCGTTCAGCGTCTGCACGCCTGATACCTTGTAGATCGCGCGCTGCTGCAGGTGATCCTGCAGATTGCGGCCGATGCCGTGCACGTCGAGCACGATGTCGATGCCGAGCGGCGACAGCCATTCGGACGGGCCGATGCCGGAGCGGTGCAGCACCTGCGTCGATCCGATCGATCCGGCGCACAGGATCACTTCGCCCCTGGCGCGTGCCTCGATCGTCTCGTCGCCTTTCCGGAACAGCACGCCGGTCGCACGGCCGCTCTCGACGATCAGGCGGTCGACCAGCACATTGGTCTCGAGCCGCAGGTTCTGGCGATTCAGCACCGGTTTGAGGAAGCCGCGCGCCGACGACCAGCGCCGGCCGCGCTTCTGGTTGACGTGGAAATAGCTGGTGCCTTCGTTGTCGCCGGTGTTGAAGTCCGGGATGCGCTTTATGCCCATCTCTTCCGCGGCGTCGCCGACCGCGTCGAGCACTTGCCATGACAGCCGCGGCGCCTCGATGCGCCAGCCGCCGCCTGTACCGTGGTGTTCGCTTTCGCCGAGGAAGTGATCCTCCAGCCGCCTGAACGCGGGCAGCACGTCGCTGTAGCTCCAGCCCGCAAGCCCGAGTTGCCGCCAATGATCGTAGTCCGCGGCTTGTCCGCGCATCGAGATCATGGCGTTGATCGCCGACGAGCCGCCGATCACCTTGCCGCGGGGATAGGCGAGCGCACGGCCATTCAGCCCCGGCTCGGCCTCGGTCTTGAACATCCAGTCCGAGCGCGGATTGCCGATCGCAAAGAGGTAGCCGACCGGGATGTGAAACCAGATCCAGTTGTCGTTGCCACCGGCCTCCAGCAGCAGCACGCGCTTCCTCGGATCGGCCGAGAGGCGGTTGGCCATGATGCAGCCGGCCGTGCCCGCGCCGACGACGATATAGTCGAAATCACCCTCGAGCCTTCGCGGCATGTCCTCTTCCCGGCAGTCGTTCTTGAGAGTAATGGCCAAAGCCGGCGCAAAGCACAAGGGATGACCGCTTGCGACGCCGGCGCGAGTGATGTCCTGGATTTATTCCGCGGGCGCGCGAGCCGGCGCTGCGGCGGCCCGCATCGTCAGGCTCACCGCAATCAGCACGATGACATTCACCGCCAGTGCGACGATGCCGATGTTGAGGTCCTGGACCTGGACCGGCAGCCACGGCAACTTGTGGAAGTTCGCGCCCGTCAGGCTGACGGCGGCCACCGTGGCGACGCCGGCGATGATGCCCGCCGCTGCGCCCTCGCGCGTGGCGATGTTGCGGCGTGCGAGGCTCAGCACCAGGGCAGGAAACAGCTGCGTCACGAAACTGTAGCCCATCAGCAGGAGCGCAACGATGGTCTCTCCGCCCTTCAGGGTAAAGAACACCGCAACCAGCGCCACCACAGGCACCAGGAGTTTTGCGAGCCGCGATATCTGCCGATCGTCGGCCGACGGGTTGACGACACGATAGAGATTGTTGGCGATCAACGTCGCGGCGGTCATCAGGATCATCGAGCCCGGCACCAGGGCGGTGAGCACGCCGGTCGCACCGATCACCCCGACAAACCAGGGATCGAACGTCTTGACCGACAGCTTGAACAGCGCAAGGTCGATGTTCGAGCCCGTGAGGCCGGGAATTTGCAGGCTTGCCGCAAAGCCGACGAAAAACACGAACAGCAGGATGAGCTGATAGAGCGGCAGAACGATCGCATTCTTGCGGATCACCGTGGCGTTTTTGGCCGTGTAGATCGATGCGAAACCGTGCGGCCACATGTAGAAGCCAAGTGCAGTGAGCAATACGGTCGAGGAGAACCACCACAGGCTCTCGCCGTGCGCCGGCAGCGCGGTGAATCCCGGCTTGGCCTGCTCGATCGCGGCGAACATCGATCCGAGCCCGCCATAGTAGTGATAGGGCAGGTAGATGCCGAGGAAGATCACGACGCCGAGGATCAGGCTGTCCTTGGCGACCGAGGTCCAGGCCGAGCCGTGCACGCCCGAGACCATCACATAGGCGGCGACGACGATCGCGCCGATCCAGATCGCCAGCGTCGGCGAGATCGCGCCGTAGCCCGCGACGTCGACGATGATGCCGAGCCCCTTGAACTGGAGCACGAGGTAGGGGATCAGCGCCACGATATCGACGAGCGCAACAAGGACGCCGAGCGCAGGACTATCGTATTTGTGCACGAAGAAGTCCGACTGCGAGTAGAGCCGGTTCTCCTTGGCGTAGCGCCAGATCGGCGGCAGCATGAAATAGGAGAGCACGTAGGCAAGCGTGCCGTAGGCGAGAATGTAATAGGCCGGCGCGCCCTTGCCGTAGGCATAGCCGCTGCCGCCGAGGAATGTGAAGGTGGTGTAGATCTCGCCCGCGAGCAGCAGGAACACGAAGAGAGCGCCGAAACCGCGTCCGCCGACCGTCCACTGCTCGAGGTTCATGTCCTTGCCGCGATGGGCGAGAAAGCCGAGGGCGAGTGCCAGCAGCGCGGCGGCAGCGATGAACGGAAGCGCGCTGTTCATGGCTCGTCCTCGCGGTTGGCCGGATCACTCGCGTAGATGGCGGCCATGATCAGGGACGAAATCAGGATCCACGCCACGATCCATGCGAGCAGGACAGGCAGGCCGAAGATCAGCGGGGTCGCCTCGTTGACGAAGAACGGGCCGACCAGGAGAGCGAGGAACGGGACGATGGCGAGCCAGCGGATGCTGCGCATGGCGAGGCCTCTGGTTTGCAGTGAAAACCTGCCCCATTCGCGAAGGTTCCTCGCAAATCCGAATGGTTACGAAAGCTTCAGGTTTCGAGGGGCGGCGGGCCACCTCAAGCGAGGGCTGCGTTCGTGAAAGTTCCCCACGCGAGGCCAAGCGGGGTTCGTTCCCCCACTCCTGCCAGCTCGCCTTCGCGCTCCGCGGAAAAACTCCGGCGTCGAACCGCAGCCTCAATCGACCACGTTGATCTTGATGGTGGCCCCGTCGGGCAAGTCCTTGGTCTGCTCGTAGACCGAGCCCGTAAAGCTGATCCAGTCTCGCCAGGAGCACATCCAGATGTTGTCGACCTCGTACTTGCCGCCAAACAGGGGAAGCGTCGTGTAGGCGTAGCATTGGGAGGCGCCAAGGTTCAGTCCAGCCGCGCGGCACCGATCGACCAAAGGACGCAGCAGCCAACCATTTGCATCGTCAACGCAACCCTGGCGGAACTCCTCCTCTGAGGCGGCGATCCTTGCAATCGAGCCCGTCGACACTTCCAGCATGTAAACCGCGCCTGCCCCATCCGCCAAAAACACGTCCGCGAACAGGTTGGCTCCCAAAACGCGGCACTCGGCAGGCAGTATGTCCGACCAGGCGGCGAGTTGGGTGAGCGCGAGTTCAACCAGAAGGAAGTCCGAGCGATTCTGTTCCATCTGGTGATCATGGATGCCCGGTCGCGCCGCGGCAAGCCTGTCATGTGGGCATGCTCGACCACACGACCCGGCGCTTTCGATAACTTCCGGCCGCCTCGCCCTGCGTTTGCAGCCCGCCGCTGCGAGCCTGGGACATGCCGCGCCTGTTGGGTGGAGTGCCCCTTGCATGCTAGACAAGTTTCGGAAATCCAACCCCCTGAGGCCAGAACTCCTATGCCCATCGTCAATCGCGTCGCCGATCTGCAACCCGATATCCAGGCCTGGCGCCGCAACATCCACGAAAACCCCGAGCTGCTCTATGACGTGCACCGCACCGCATCATTCGTGGCCGATCGGCTGAAGGAGTTCGGCTGCGACGAGGTGGTGACCGGTCTCGGCCAGACCGGGGTGGTCGGCGTGATCAAGGGCAACAGGCCGGCCAATGGCGGTGACCTCAAGGTGATCGGCTTGCGCGCCGACATGGACGCGCTGCCGATCCAGGAAGAGACCAATCTGCCGTACGCCTCCAAGACGCCCGGCAAGATGCATGCCTGCGGCCATGACGGCCACACCGCGATGCTGCTCGGTGCCGCGCGCTATCTCGCCGAGACCCGCAATTTCGCCGGCACGGCGGTGGTGATCTTCCAGCCGGCCGAAGAAGGCGGCGCGGGTGCGGCGGCGATGATCAAGGACGGGCTGATGGACCGCTTCGGCATCGAGCAGGTCTACGGCATGCATAACGGCCCGGGCATTCCGATCGGATCGTTCGCGATCCGTCCGGGTCCGATCATGGCGTCGACCGACGAGGTCAACATCTCGATCGAAGGGCTCGGCGGCCACGCCGCGCGTCCACACAAATGCATCGATTCCGTGATGGTCGGCGCGCAGCTCATCACGGCCTTGCAGTCGGTGGTGTCGCGCAGCGTCGATCCGCTCGATTCCGCCGTGATCTCGATCTGCGAATTCCATGCCGGCAACGCCCGCAACGTGATCCCGCAGACCGCGGAGTTGCGCGGCACGGTCCGCACCCTGACCCCGGAAGTCAGGCAGCTGGTGGAGAAGCGCATCGGGGAGGTGGTCAAGGGCGTCGCCCAGCTGACTGGCGCCAGGATCGATCTCAACTACAAGCGCGGCTATCCCGTCACCGTCAACCACCGTTCGCAGACCGAATTCGCCAGCCGCATCGCCCGGGAGGTCGCGGGCGAGGGCAATGTGCATGAGATGCCGCCGCTGATGGGCGGCGAGGATTTTTCCTACATGCTGGAGTCGCGGCCCGGCGCCTTCATCTTCTGCGGCAATGGCGACAGCGCGGGCCTGCATCACCCCGCCTATAATTTCAACGACGATGCGATCGTCTACGGTACCTCGTATTTCGTGAAGATCGTGGAGAGCGCGCTGGCCGCATGAGGATGTAGCGCGTCACGCTCTCTTCACGCATCCCACCTGACCGGCAGCGATACCGGGCCGCGGAACACCCAGCCGCGCACGATTGGCGGGGCCTCGTCGCGGAGGCGCAGATTGCGCAGGCGTTCGAACAGCATCGGTCCCACGATCCTGCCGACGGTCAGCCGCGACACCCAGGTGCCGGCGCAGAAATGCGGACCGGCGCCGAAGGCGAGGTGCGATTGCTTCGGCCGCGAGATGTCAAAGCTGTCCGGGTCGGGAAAGCGTTGGTCGTCGCGGTTCGCCGCGCCGACGCAGAGCCCGATCTGAAGGTCCTGCGGCAACGTCACGCCGGACAGTTCAACCGTGCGGGTCGCGCGGCGTGGATACATGCCGATCGGCGAGATCCAGCGCACTGCTTCCTCGAGCGCGGCCGGCCATAGTTCCGGCTGCGCCAGAACGTTCTGCTTCTGCGCAGGGTTCGCGAGCAGGCCGAGCACGAGGGTGAGGATCGCATCGCGCGGCTCGTTCAGCCCGCCGCCGATGATCACCTTGATGTTGGCCCTGATGGCCTCGATCGGCATCGGCGGGTCGGCATTGACCATCGAGGACAGGATCGTGGGATTGGGACTCTCGCGATGACGATCGAGCACCGCCTCGATCGCGGCGTCGACATCCGCGCCCGCCTGCATCGCTTTTCGCTCGACTTCGGGATCGCCAGCGTAATTGCCGGCACCGTCGATCAGCGCCTGCGACCATTCGGCAAGCCGCTGCCATGGCATCGGCTCGAAGCCGATCATCTCCATCAGGGCGAGGGAGGCCATTGGCGCGGCGAGCGCCGTGAACAGGTCGGCTTCGCCGGCCTCGGCGAGATCGCGGACCAGCCGCTCGCAGATCACGGTGAATTTCGGCGCCCAGTGGTCCTTGATCGTGGCCGGCCGGAACGACGGCTCGATCGCCTTGCGACCGATCGTGTGTTCGGCGCCGTCCTTGCGCATGAAGGTCGGTCCCATCACCTTGTTGACGAGGGACGTTGGATTGTCGGCCGAATAGCTCGCGGGATCGCGCTCGATGGCCGCGATGTCCGCAAAGCGCGTCACCAGCGTCAGCTTCGCCGCTTCGACGTAGACGGCGGGTGCCGTTGCGCGCAGGCGGCGGAAGATCGGATAGGGATCGTCGAGCAGGTCGTGGTAGGCGATATCTGCGACGATGGGCACGGCGCGGGTCATTGGTCCTCCCGGGGTGTTTTTTGCAAAGGCTAGCCGGAAGGCATTGCCCGCTCAATTCGATGGATTGGATTTTGGTCATCGAAATCCTGCATGACCATGTGATAGGCTGCCGGAGCTGTTTCCGTTCCGATGGAATCGGAACGAAGCCCTGGATGTTTGTCTTGACGCGTTTTCTTCACGCGAACCGGTATCCGCTTCGCTCGAAAGCGCTCTGGCCGGTCAATGTAGGAGCGGGGTGATGACGGTCCATTCTGCGGTCGATGCGATCGACATGGGTACGCTGCGCACGCTGGTTCTGGTCTACGACCTCAAGTCGTTCTCCGCCGCCGCCAAGCGGCTCGACGTCAACCAGTCGACCATCAGCTATGCCGTGGAGCGGCTACGCGGCGTCATGCAAGACCCGCTGTTCGTTCGCAAGGGCAATGGCGTCAGCGCCACCGAGCGCTGCGCGGCGATGGTGGCATGGGCGCGGGACACGATCGGAGAGATCGAGGGGCTCGCTTCGCCGATCGTGTTCGATCCTGCGACGGCGCAGGGCGCGGTCACAATCTCCTGCAACCACCACGAACGCAAGACGCTGATCCCGCGGTTCAGCGCGCTTTTGCGCGCCGGTGCGCCGCAGGTCCGTCTGGTGCTGCTCGATGCGGCGGGACACGGCAATGTCCACCTCAAGCAGAACCAGTGCGACATCGTCCTCGGACCGGTCGGGATCGTCGGCGAAGGCTTCTTTCGGCGCCACATCCTCACCGACCATTATGTTTGCGTGATGGATCCGGCCAATCCGCTCGCGCGCGGCCGGATCACGCTTTCGGCCTACGCCGAGGCCGAACATGTCTTCGTCACCCATAGCGGGGAGTGGCAGCCGCTCTATCTCGATGTGCTCAAGGCGAGGGGCATCGCGATCGCGCCGATGGTGACGCTGCCGAACCACGACAGCCTGGAGCAGGTGATATCGGACACGCCTCTGGTCGCGACCATTCCATACCATCTGGCTCGCAGCATGCGCGGCCGCCTGCACATCGCGCCGTTGCCGTTCCGCGTCCCGATCTCGATCGACATGTACTGGAGCGGGCGGACCGCCAAATCCGGCCTGCACAAATGGGCCCGCGGCCTCATCGCCGAAGTGGCGAGGAGCTGCGCGGCCGCCTAGACGCAGAAGGCCCGCACCATGGTGCGGGCCTTCTTCGACGCGTCGGTGCGCCGAAAGCGTTGGCAGTCAGAAGATGTGGTAGAACAGCAAGTACAGCACGCCGGAGAGGATCATCGCGGCCGGCAGGGTCAGCACCCAGGCCATCGCGATGTTGCGGATCGTCGCCCATTGCAGGCCGGATCCGTTGGCGGCCATGGTGCCGGCGATGCCTGACGAGAGCACGTGCGTGGTCGAGACCGGCAGGCCGTAGCCGTCGGCGGCTGCGATCGTCGCGGCCGCAGTGATCTCCGCGCAGGCGCCTTGCGCGTAGGTCAGGTGGGTCTTGCCGATCTTCTCGCCGACGGTGACGACGATGCGCTTCCAGCCGACCATGGTGCCGAGGCCGAGCGCGATGGCGACGGCGAACTTGACCCAGCTCGGGATGAACTTCGTCGCGGCATCGAGCGAGCCCTTGTACTGGTTCAGCGTTGCGACGTCGGTGGCCGAGAGCTCGGCTTCCTTGTCCTTCATCAGGAAGCGGATCGCCTCGGAGACCAGGTACATGTCGTTACGGGTGTTGCCGACCTGGTCCGCCGGGAACTTGGCAATCGATCCGTACTCGGAGACCTGTTTGCCGATATCGCGCACCAGCACCGCGAGTGACGGATAGGTGCCTTCGTTGATCTGATGCTGCGCGACATAGTTGGTCACGGCCGGGCGCGGGTTGCCGATCACGTTGTAACCGGCTGCCTTGGCTTCGATCACCTTGCTGGCCGCGGTCGAATAGCTCGCGAACTGCTCGGTCTGGCTCGCCGGCAGGGCGCGGTTCAGCGCATAGGCGGTCGGCACGGTGCCGATCAGGATCAGCATGATCAGGCCCATGCCCTTCTGGCCGTCATTGGAGCCGTGGAAGAAGCTGACCAGCGTGCAGGTCAGGATCAGGATGCCCCGGATCCACCACGGCGGCGGCTGGTCGCCGACCGGCTCGCCGAACAGAGCGGGCGTCGCGCGTGCCAGCACGGCCTTCAGGATGTAGAGCAGGCCCGCCGCGAGCACGAAGCCGAACAGCGGCGACAACAGCAGCGCCTTGGCGATATTGCCAGCCTGCGACCAGTCCACGCCCGAGGTGCCGTCGCGGCCGCGCAGCAGGGCGTTGGTGATGCCGACGCCCATGATCGAACCGATCAGGGTGTGCGAGCTCGAGGCCGGCAGGCCCAGCCACCAGGTGCCGAGGTTCCAGATGATGGCGGCGATCAGCAGCGCGAACACCATCGCAAAACCGGCGCTCGAGCCGACCTGCAGGATCAGCTCGACCGGAAGCAGCGAGACGATGCCGAACGCGACGGCGCCCGTGGAGAGCAGCACGCCGAACAGGTTGAACATGCCCGACCAGACCACGGCGACATGCGCCGGCAGCGAGCGGGTATAGATCACGGTCGCCACCGCATTGGCGGTGTCGTGGAAGCCGTTGACGAACTCGAAGCCGAGCGCGATCAGCAGGGCGACGAAGAGCAGGATGTAGGGCAGGAACGACGTGACCCGCGCACCGGTGGCGTCGACGTCGGCATAAATGCTGTAAGCGACGAACAGCAGGGCGGCCGCGACCACGCCCATGTAGATAATACCCGTCATCGGGTGGAAGCCCTTGTCGAGATCCGGGCCTTTTTTCAGGGCGGGCTCGATCGAGCCGGGTAACGCAACATCGCTCATTGTAATCTCCTGTCCCAATGGCCCCGATTTTGATCGATGCATATGACAGGCAATTGAAATTCGCCCGCGGAGGCCGCCGATAGTGGTGGAAGGCGGAGCCTGTTTTGGTGCAATGCAGGGCGCAGCCTGCGATGAGGTTTCGATGCACCAGGCTTCAAGGCGGCCGGGCGACCTCGCCTGCCGCGCGCGGGGGCACTATTGGCCGCGCAACGTCGTGACAGGCACATGGCCACCCGCACTGACAATGCAGCTCTGCGGACTATGCAAGTCTCGGGAGATTTGATGGGATCAGCAGATCGAGGCCGCGCGCTGCACGGCTGGGGCTAGTCGAACCGTGCAGCGCGCCGACCTCAGGGTACGTCATGGCGTGAACATGACGCCCAATGCCTGCAGAGCATGCGACCATATCATGGATCAATTAAAGGTTGTAGATTTTTGTCGACTGCTTCCGCATGTTTTACACCGATTTGAGCGTCGGAGTTCCCTTGGACTCGCGACCGCTCAAGCGGCATTGGCTGATCGGCGCAGGAACGTTGCGGCGATTGTCAGGTCGTCGACAAAATGTCGGTACTCGAGTGCCCTGGCGTCCTCGTCCGGCAACCGCAGCAGATAGGATGGATGCACGGTGACCAGCACCTTGGTGTTGTCGTGATCGATCAGGCGGCCGCGGTTCTTGTTGATTGGCATGATCTTTCCGAGCACGCTCTGGGCTGCGGTTGCGCCGAGCGCGACCACCAGCTCCGGCTTGATGACCGCCAGTTCGCGTTCATACCAGGGACGGCAGGCGCGGATTTCGGTCGTGCCCGGCTTCTGGTGCAGGCGAATCTTGCCGCGCGGCACGAATTTGAAATGCTTCACCGCATTGGTGACATAGACCTTGCCGCGGTCGATGCCGGCGTCCCGAAGCGCGCGACCGAGCATCTCGCCGGCGGGGCCGACGAACGGCTTGCCGGCAAGGTCTTCCTTGTCGCCGGGCTGCTCGCCGACCAGCATGATCGATGCGTTTTGCGGGCCTTCGCCGAACACGGTCTGCGTTGCGTCCTTCCACAGCGGGCAGGCGCGGCAATTGGCGGCCTCTTCGCGCAAGGCTGCGATCGTGTCGTGTGTGTCTCGGGTTTTCCTTTGGGTTTCCCGGCGGACCATCGGCGTGTCCCTAAGTCTCTCGCGCTTCCGCGGCTTGCGTGGTTCGGCCGTCTGGTTTGCGATGAAGGCGCCGCCCGTCATCCGCATCGCGTCTTCGAGCAGCGGTTTAATGATCGAATCCTCGGGCAGGTTCCTCCAATAGGCCTGCGGCGCCTCCATCACCTTCAGACGTGCCGGATTGAACAGGCCGCTGTAGTGACGCCGCCACGTTTCCTCGAGCCGGTCCTCGCCCGTCATCTCGGATCTGGCGATGCCTGACGTGATCGAGATCGCGTGGCCGTCCCAATGCGCTGACACGTCGGGGGTCAGGATCGACCATGGCATGTCGGCGAAGCGGCTGGCGAAGAAAGGCGCGACGTGTTCGACGATGCGATGCTCGGGCTCGAACCAGGCGACGTAATGCGCCTTCTGCTCGCGGCCGATCTCGCGGAAGCGGAGCTGCCCCTGCATCCTGTCCATGTCGCGATAGACCGCGCGTGCCATCGCGTGGACCTCGCCGACTTCCGGGTCGGTCGTGACGCCGAGCAGGTCGTGATGGCTGCGCAGCCGCCAGACGAGGCGATAGAGCAGGGCGAAGCGGTCATCCTTGCGATGCAGGATCGCAGTCCTTGCCAGCTCGACGAAGCTGGCTGGGACGTTGAACGTCCCATTCGGTGGATCGGGCAGGTCGCCGGATGCCGGACCGGGTTCGTCGTCACTGCGAACAGTCCATGTGACGTCAGACGGCGTCACGCCATTGAGCGCCAGCCGCCGCGCGGCCCTGCGCCAGCCTTCGAAATCGGTGTCGTTGTCGAGCATGATGTGCATGGGATTGATTCCGCTCATGAATCAGAGAGCCCTCTAATCCGATTGACTCCACGGGCCCTGTTAGCTTTATATTAGAACATATCATGAACAAATGAGCCAGTACCTGGTTCTCTGTTCAGACCAGTGACGGCTTCAAATTTTGGTCGGGAAGGAGCGGCGCACATGAATGGCGCACGCACGGCTACGCTTGCGTCCTTGCGCGGCAGCATCGCGCGCATCGAGGCGCCGTCTGACGCGAACCTGCCGAACCGCGTCGCGCTGGGGCATGACGGTGCAGACGCGATGCTGCGCGGCGGGCTTGCGCCGGCCGCGCTGCACGAGGTGTTCGCGGCCGGCCATCAGGGCGGGGCGGCAACCGGCTTCATTGCGGGACTTGCCGGGCTGATATCGCCGCGCAAGCCTCTGGTCTGGGTGCGGCAGGATTTTTCCGATCTCGAAAGCGGTGCGCTGTCGATGCGCGGGCTCGCCGAGCTCGGACTCGATCCGCGCCTCCTGGTCACGGTGCGCGCCGCCGATGTCGACAGCGGCCTGCGCACCGCGGCGGATGCGCTCGCCTGCGATGCGCTGGGCGCTGTCGTGCTGGAGGTCTGGGGCAATGTGCGCCAGCTCGATCTGGTCGCCAGCCGCAAATTGACCTTGGCAGCCCAGGCCTCCGGCGTCAGCGCGCTGGTGCTGCGGATCGCGGCAACGCCGATCCCCTCGACCGCGGAGACGCGCTGGATCGTGCGTGCGGCGCATTCGCCGCCGGGCACGGCGGCCAGTGTTTGGGGCGCGCCGCGCTTCGATGCCGAGCTCGTTCGCAATCGTCATGGCCCGGTCGGGCGATGGATCATGGAATGGAAATGTGATGAGTGCCAATTCAGTGAACCGTCGGCGTATCCTCAGCCTCTGGCTGCCACGCCTGCCCATCGATCGCATCAAGCGGAAGCTCGCGCAGGGCAGCGCCTCGCGAGTTGATGCCCGGGAGGTGGCAGGACTCCCCAGCGTCGTGGTCGCAAAGGACCACAATGCCATCCTGCTCCATGCCGTCGACGAGGCGGCGGTCCGTGCGGGCCTCTCGATCGGGCTGCCGCTCGCCAATGCGCGCGCGATCTGTCCCGAGCTCATCGTCTACGATGCCGATCCCCCGGCGGACGCGAAAACGCTTGCTGACATCGCCGACTGGTGCGATCGCTTCACGCCGCTGGTGGCGCTCGATCCGCCTTATGGCCTGTTCCTCGACATCACCGGCTGCGCGCATCTGTTCGGCGGCGAGCGCGCGCTGCTGCAAATCGTGACTGATGCGCTGAGCCGCCGCGGCTTTGCCGTCAGCGCCGCAATCGCAGGCACCTCGATCGCGGCGCGCACGCTGACGCGGCACGTCTCGGGAAAGATCATCGCCGGCGGCGAGGAGGCGCAAGCCATCGGCCCGCTGCCGGTTGCAGCGCTCGGCGCGGATGAGGCGATCACATCAGGCCTGCGCCGCGCCGGCTTGAAGACCATCGGCGATGTCGCCGCGCGTACCCCGCACGAGATTGCAGCGCGGTTCGGCACAGCCTTCACCACCTTGCTCAGCCATGCGCTCGGGCAAGGCGATGCGCCGATCAGCCCGCGCAAGCCGCTGCCCGATTACATCGTCGAGAAGCGCTTCCCCGAGCCTGTTGCCACCGACACCGTGATCGCGCTGACCTTGCAAAGCCTCGCCAGGATGCTGGTTGCGGCGATGGACAAGCAGGGCAAGGGCGCGCGGCAACTGGAGGCGAGCTTCTTCCGCACCGACGGCGCGGTGCGCTCGATCATGGTCGAGACCGGCCGCCCGGTGACGCGGCCCGAGATGATCGACCGCCTGTTCCGCGAACGGCTCGACGCGTTGAGCGATCCGCTCGATCCCGGTTTCGGCTTCGATCTCGTCAGGCTCGCCGCCGGCCGCACCGAGATCGTGGTGCAGCAGCAGCGCGACCTCGATGCAAACGTGCACGACAATGACGAGATCTCGGCGCTGATCGACCGCATCGCCGCCCGTATCGGCGGACAACGCGTCGTTGTGCATCTGCCGCTGGAAAGCCACATCCCCGAACGATCGGCGCTCGCGCTGCCGGCGCAGCATCATCTGGCTGCCGCGACCGCGGCCGCCTGGCCGGAGCGCGTCGCCGGCGAGCCGCCGCTGCGACCCCTGAGGCTGTTCGAGCGGCCGGAGCCCATAAAAGTGCCGTTCGCGACCGTGCCCGACGGCCCGCCGCATCAGTTCACCTGGCGCCGCGCGCTGCATGCGGTGGTCAGGGTCGAGGGTCCCGAGCGCATCGCGATGGAATGGTGGAAGCAGGACGGACAATCGCTGACGCGCGATTACTTCCGCGTCGAGGACGCCGAGGGCCAGCGCTTCTGGATCTTTCGCGACGGTCTCTATGACAGCGAGCTGCGGGATGAGGAGGGCCAGCCGGTTCCCGCCAACTGGTACGTGCACGGGCTGTTCGCATGAGCATGCCAATTCCAGACTATGCCGAGATCGGCATCACCAGCAATTTCTCCTTCCTGCGCGGCGGCTCCGACCCGCGCGCCTACGTGCACGAGGCGAGCAGGCTGCGTATTCCCGTGATCGGGCTCGCCGATCACAACACGCTGGCCGGCGTGGTGCGCGCCTGGAAGGAGCTCGACAGCGACGAGGTTGCGCATCCGCCAAAGCTCCTGATCGGCGCCCGCGTCGTCTTTTGCGACGGCACGCCCGATATCCTGGTCTATCCGCGCGACCGCGCCGCCTATGGCCGGCTGTGCCAATTGCTCACCCGCGGCAAGCGCGGCGACGACATCGTCCGGATCGAGAAGGGCGAGTGCCATCTGGCGCTGGCCGATCTGCTCGACTTCGCCGGCGGCCAGTTGTTGGTGCTGGCCCTGCCGCACCGCTTCGACACGACTGATACGCTCGACCTGCTCGCAAAACTGAAGGCGAGCGCCGCCGACGGGGTCTGGCTCGCCGCAAGCCTGCTCTATCGCGGCGACGACAAACGCCGCCTTGCGCGCCTCCATGCACTCGCGGCCAAGGCTGTTGTGCCGCTGCTCGCCACCAACGAGGTGCTCTATCACCATCCCGCGCGCCGTCCGTTGCAGGACGTGCTGACCTGCATTCGCGAGAAGACCACGATCGAGGCGGTCGGCCGCAGGCTCGAAGCCAATGCCGAGCGGCATCTCAAGCCGGCGCATGAGATGATCAGGCTGTTCCGCGACTGGCCTGCGGCGATCGCAGAGACCATGCGCTTCGCTGATCGGATCAGCTTCTCGCTGGACCAGCTCAAATACCAGTATCCCGACGAGCCGGTGCCGCCGGGCAAGACCGCGCAGCAGCATCTCGAGGACCTGACCTGGGCCGGCGTCGACAAATATTTCGGCGGCCGGATCGATACAAAACTCCGCGCCACCCTCAACAAGGAGCTCGCGCTGATCGCCGAGCTGAAATACGCGCATTACTTCCTCACCGTGCACGACATCGTGCACTATGCACGCAGCCAGAACATCCTGTGCCAGGGCCGCGGATCGGCGGCGAACTCCGCGGTCTGCTACGTGCTCGGCATCACCTCGGTCGATCCGACCAAGGTCGATCTCCTGTTCGAGCGCTTCATCTCCAAGGAGCGGCTGGAGCCGCCGGACATCGACGTCGATTTCGAGCATTCGCGCCGCGAGGAGGTGATGCAATATGTCTATCGTCGCTACGGCCGCCATCGCGCCGCCGTCATCGCCACCATCATCCATTATCGCCCGCGCAGCGCGATCCGCGACGTCGGCAAGGCACTGGGGCTGACCGAGGACGTCACCGCGGCGCTCGCCGACACCGTGTGGGGCAGCTGGGGCAAGGGCCTCAACGACATGCAGGTGCGGCAGGCCGGGCTGGATCCGAAGAACGCGATGATCAACCTCGCGGTCGAGCTCGCCACCGAGCTGATCGAATTTCCGCGCCATCTCTCGCAGCATGTCGGCGGCTATGTGCTGACCCAGGACCGGCTCGACACCTATGTGCCGATCGGCAACGCCGCGATGGACGACCGCACCTTCATCGAATGGGACAAGGACGACGTCGATGCGCTCAACATGATGAAGGTCGACGTGCTGGCGCTGGGCATGCTGACCTGCATCCGAAAATGCTTCGACCTGATCGACGACCACAAGGGCGAGCGCTGGGCGCTTGCCAGCGTCCCGCAGGACGATGCCGAAGTCTACGACATGCTGTGCCGCGGGGAATCGCTCGGCGTGTTCCAGGTCGAGAGCCGGGCGCAGATGAACATGCTGCCGCGGCTGAAGCCGCGCACCTTCTACGACCTCGTCATCGAGGTCGCGATCGTGCGCCCCGGGCCGATCCAGGGCGACATGGTGCATCCTTATCTGCGGCGGCGAAGCGGTCAGGAGAAGGTGAGCTATCCATCGCCGTCGCCGGAGCATGGCGACAAGGACGAACTCTACAAGGTGCTGCACAAGACGCTCGGTGTGCCGCTGTTCCAGGAGCAGGCGATGCGGATCGCGATCGAGGCGGCAAAATTCACCTCCGAAGAGGCCAACGGCCTGCGCCGCTCGATGGCGACCTTCCGCAACCTCGGCACCATCGGCACCTACGAGGACAAGCTGGTCGGCAACATGGTCGCGCGCGGCTATTCACCGGACTTCGCCCGCAGCTGTTTCGACCAGATCAAGGGCTTCGGCTCCTACGGCTTTCCGGAAAGCCACGCCGCGAGCTTCGCGCAACTCGTCTACATCTCCTCCTGGCTGAAGCATTATCACCCCGACGCATTCTGCTGCGGCCTGCTCAACTCGCAGCCGATGGGCTTCTATGCGCCGGCGCAGATCGTCGGCGACGCCCGCAAGAATGGCGTCAAGGTGCGCGAGGTCGATGTGTCCTTTAGCTTTGCGCAGAACACGCTGGAGGAGAGGGACGGCAAATACTGCGCGGTTCGGCTGGGTTTTCGGCAGATCGACGGGTTTCACTGGCTGGATGAAGACGAGGAACGGTTGAAACGGGATCAAGCGCTGCGACGCCGACGAAACGCGGATGTGGATGAGTCAGGAAGGCACGAACGGTTGGGCTCTCTCTCCCCTTGCGGGGGAGAGTTGGAGAGAGGGGTAAGCCACGACCACCGCCCGTGCGGCTTACCCCTCTCCCTAACCCTCCCCCGCAAGGGGGGAGGGAACCCTCCTACCTCCTGTGCGGCGTTGGACGGAGATGAACACGACTGGGCCGACCGCATCATCGCCGCGCGCAACAGAAAACCCTTCACCTCGCTGGAGGAATTCGCCCGCGACACCGCGCTGCCCAAGCGCGCGCTGATCCTGCTGGCGGATGCCGATGCATTCCGCTCGATCGGGCTCGACCGCCGCGAGGCGCTGTGGGCGGTGCGGCGATTGCCCGATGACGTGCCGCTGCCCTTGTTCGAGGCGGCGACGGCGCGTGAGCAGCCGGATGAAAACGCGCAACCGCTGCCGGAGATGCCGCGCCCCGAGCAGGTGGTCGCCGACTATCAGACCATCCGCCTGTCGCTGAAGGGCCATCCGATGGAATTCCTGCGCGGGATGTTTTCGAAAGAACGCGTCGTCGCCTGCCATCAGATCAACCGCGACAACGACCGCCGCCGTGTCCGTTGCGCCGGCGTGGTGCTGGTGCGGCAGCGGCCGGGCAGTGCCAAGGGCGTCGTGTTCATGACGCTGGAGGACGAGACCGGCATCGCCAACATCGTGGTGTGGCCGAAGGTGATGGAGCAGTACCGCAAGGAGGTGATGGGCGCGCGCCTGATCCTGGTCGAGGGCTATATCCAGAGCAGCCCCGAGGGCGTCACGCATCTGGTGGCGCAGCGGATGATCGACCGCTCCCATGATCTGACCGGTCTCGCCAACGGCGGTCTCAGCCGCAAGCACCCGGTGCCGGCGGGGCCCGCGCTGATCGAGCCGCTCAACGACGACCGCCGCGATCATGTCGATACGCCGGCGCAAAAAATCCGTCACCCCCGCAACGTCCGCATCCTGCCGCCGTCCCGGGATTTTCACTAGAGCGTTGCGGCAAGCGCAATCAAGGCGACGAAACCACCAAGTGGCGCAAGGTGCGAGAAATCGCGGTGGCGCAGAACGGTCAGAACCGCAGCCGCAATGATGATCGCCCCGAGCGTCAGGCCGACAATGCGGCTGACGGGGAGCGCAATCAGAATGGCGCTCACGATCTCCAGTCCACCGGTCAAAATGCCCCACCAGCGCGGGTAACCCCGCCGGGCGAAATCGCTTTGCGTCCCGGACGTGCCGATCGCGTTGAAGAGGCCTGCGCCAAGGAAGCCGGCAACCAGCAGCCAGGTCGAAAGAGCATGCACCATCTCAAGCCACTCCAGAGATCAAAGGCATGGCCGCCAGGACCATGATTGCTGCCGTGAGACCGTGCACGCCGAAGGCGCTCCTGGCGGATCCTTTCGCTGCAAGAATGAGCAGCATGTCGCCGACGGGGATGACGGCTTCCACAAGCAGAATGATGCCGACCGCGCCGGGCGCGCCCCACATCATGAACGCCAGGACAGCCAACCCCGATGCGATGTCGCGCACCCCCTTGAGGCGAAGCCACCAGGCGGTGTTGGCGCCGTATTCGGGAAGCGGCAGCCCGAAACTGCGCGTCGCGATCGCGGGGCGCATGACATAAAGGATGCCGATCGCGATAATTGCGAGAGCCACCAGCAACGCTGTTCCCGACGCAAGCCAATGCATCATCATGCCTGTTCCCCTTAACCTTGAACATAATCTAGCATTGCTAGATCAATTAAGTTAGCGTTGCTAGATCGTCAAGCGACGGTATGATCACGAATCTGTGGGCCTCAGGTCCGGGAGATCGAGGCGAGAGATCTAGCAGGCTGTTGAAAAAGGCGCTCGCCGTCGACCGGCGACCATGATTCATTGACTCCGACGAGATTCGGAGACGATGCGTGCGCGGCGGCGACAATCGAACGGGCGAGCTGTTCAGCTACGTCGACCTGGAAGCACGGGTGCGGCGTGATCATCCGCTGCGAGCGATCCGGACGATCGTGA
>NZ_JAFCKQ010000058.1 GCF_018130215.1 Bradyrhizobium jicamae | reverse complement strand
GAAAAATCAGAGACGGTGAGGATGACGTGGGCCATTCCGTTGATTTGGATCATCATTCAAAATCCTTTGCCTGGCAGCAAGACCGTCTGGTGGATTTTCGGCGCTCGGGAGCCTGTTGCAGTGCGCCTACCCGGTGATCGAAATCAGGATCTTGTCTTACTCCGGGAGAGTGCGGCAAGGTCCGCTTGGCCAAGTGAACACCTTCATCTATCGCGTGCTCAACGAGCGAAGCAGCGAGAAGCGTGGCCTGATTGAACCGGTTTTAAGGAGCCCCGGCGTCCCGGAAGCCTTGAGTTCACGCTTCTGCTATGGAATCTCGTACACCACCAGTTCGTCCGTGATACCGCGCAGCGATGCGCGCTGCCGCACCGGCTCGAGGCTGCTGGTCTTGAGGATTGACGAGGAACCGGGATGCTCGACAACCGGCCCGGTCGCGAAAATCGAGCGCGAGACGGCAAGGCCCTGAACACGCGAGGCGATGTTCACCGTCTGACCGAAATAGTCCTGCCGATCGTTCACCATGACCGCGAGGCATGGTCCCTCGTGGATTCCGATCTTGAGCAGCAAATCGCGATCGCCGTGCTTGATGCTGGACATCGCGTCGCGCATGCGCAGTGCGGCCGCGATCGCCCGATCCGGGGTAGGAAACGTGGCCATCACGGCATCACCGATGGTCTTCACGACCGCACCGGCTTCGGCGGCGATGATCTCGTGGAGGATGCGGAAATGCGCTCGCACCATATCGTACGCAACGAGATCGCCGACCCTCTCATAGAGTTCGGTCGAGCCCTTGAGATCGGTAAACAGAAAGGTGAGACTGGTGATTTTCAGCCGCTGGTCGACGTCGAGCGTATCGGTACGGTAGATGTCCCGGAACGTCTGGTTCGTGAGCAGGCGGTTGGCGGTGAGGAACGGACGGCGCTTGCCGAGCAGGTGATGGAGCGCCTCGCCGGCGACACACACCGCCGGCAGGACGCGCACATCGGTTCGGTTTTCCAGCGCCAGCCTCAAAGGTCCGGGACGCATCTGAAGCGTCGCGCTCTGGGCGCGGACCTTGTTGAAAACGACCGTGAGGTTCTGGCGCTCTCGCGTCGGTTCGCCCTTGACGTCGAGGAACTGCGCCGCATGCGTAACCGGATCGAATACGATGACAAACTCGGAAGGCAGTTGCAGCGAAAGTGATGCTCTTTCACCCGGCGGCAGTTCGATCGAGTCGATAACGATCTCATCGATGATTTGCTCAAATTTGTCGGGCAGATCGATGCCGGTGCCAAAAAAGATCTGCCGCTGATATTCCCACATCGGCAGCGCCTGGGGGTCGTGTGCGGCGATCCGCCGAATGCGCGGGTTCACTGTGAAGGAAACCTCGACCATTTCATCGAGGGTCGCCTGGTAGCCGGCGCCACACAGCGCACAGTTGTAGTCATGGGTGTGGACCGTCTTGAGCGACGTGTTGGCGTCGAGCACGCCGCCACACCCTGGGCAGAGGACGTTCCAGGACAAATCGAACAGGCCGACGCGGGCCGCGTGGAGGAACGCCGCAATAGCCCGTTCCTCGTCCAGCCGGTTTTTGACAGCGAAATCCAGAACGTTCACCCGGTTGAGCGCGCGGTCGGGCCCTTCGCGGACCAACGCCTCGATGGCGGTCACCGCATCGCCGTCGGCCGACTGACGCAATACGGAGAACAGTGCTTCCGTTTCACTCGCCTGGACGCCGTTCATGGTCGAACCCTGGCAAGAAAATCTCGGCATCTCCACGGGGCACGTACGAACTTGTGTGAACCGACGTCTGCTGGGGACGGGTTCGCCAGGATGACGATAGCACACCACGGTTTGGCAGGCGACTGCCGCGCTGCGCGATTTCGATCCGGCCGGGGCCCGGAGCGGGTCATCAGCGTCGGCTCGATCGTTTGCGGGTGACTTCTGGTCTCACCTCGACTTCGGACGTCTGCCCTGCTGCGCCAACGGTCGCCAAGGCCACAAGCAGACTCGGGGTCCATGGAGTGATGAGCGAGAATGGCTGCAGGGCGGCCGAGAGGCCGCCTTTTCGCTTCTCGCTAGGGGCCATTGCACCACCTCCGGGTTACCACCTCTGGGCTCCCGCCCTTCAGGATCGAATCCTTTTGATCGCTGGACAGGTTCGCTCGCCGAGCACGACCATCAGGAGTTCGCAATAGGCGATGATCCGCACCCGTTCTGACGGGCGTTGGGTCGGGACGTCGGGCCGACCTCGTCACACGGCCGGCGCCATCGTGACATGCTGGAGGTTGTGAAATGGACTCGCGTCCGACCATAAGCAGCGACCCAAGGTCGATCCGAACGATCGTGGCGGCAAGCGCCATCGGCACCACCATCGAGTGGTACGACTTCCTGATCTACGCGACGGCGGCGTCGCTCGTTCTCAACAAGCTGTTTTTCCCGACCGAGGATCCGCTGGTTGGAAAGCTGATATCGATCAGCACCATCGGCGTCGGCTTCTTCGCCCGGCCGATCGGAGCCATCATCATCAGCCATTTCGGCGACCGTATGGGCCGGAAGGCGCCGTTGATCCTGACGCTGGTGAGCATGGGGCTCGCAACGACCCTGATCGGCCTGCTTCCGACTTATTCCAGCATCGGTATCGCGGCTCCTATCCTGCTGGTCGCGTGCCGCCTGGTGCAGGGATTGGCCGTCGGCGGGGAATGGGGCGGCGCCGTGCTGATCGCCACCGAACATTCGCCACCCAACAAGCGCGGCTTCTATGGCAGCCTGGTTCAGATTGGTTTTCCGCTGGGCATGAGCCTCGGCACCGCCTCGTTCTTTGCGCTGGGCTATCTCGACGATCAGCAATTCATGTCCTGGGGCTGGAGAATCCCGTTCGTCGCAAGTGCGGCACTGGTGGCGATCGGAACCTTCATCAGGCTCCGGATCGACGAAACCCCGGATTTCAAGCGCGTCGTGCGCGAAGGCAAGGTCGCGCGCATGCCGGTTTGGGAGGCCGTATTGCGCCATCCGAAGGACATTCTCATCGGGCTCGGCGCGCGCATCACCGAGATTTCCTGGATCTACGTGTTGACCATCTTCGGGCTGAACTACGCCGTCACGACGCTGGCACTGCCTCGCGGTCTGGCTCTTGGCGCCATCGCGCTCGGAGCGGCGGTGGAGCTGATTACCATCCCGCTGTTTGGCGCACTCTCGGACCGCGTCGGCCGGCGTCCGATCTATCTTCTCGGCTGCGTTGCCGCGATCCTGCTTTCGTTCCCGGTTTTCTGGGCACTCGCCACGCGTGATCCAGCCGTGGTGGTGCTGGCTTTCGTGATCGGCATGTCGGTCGGGCATGGTATCATGTATGGCGTCCAGGCAAGCTTCCTCAGCGAGATGTTCCCGTCGAACCTCCGCTACAGCGGCGCGTCACTTGGATACCAGATCGCTGCACCAATCGGAGGCGGGCTGGTTCCGCTGGCCGCCACCGCGGTCGTGGGATTCACCGGCGGCGCGACCTGGCCGGTCTCGTTGCTGATGATCCTGATCGCATCGATGACCGTGGTCGCCGTGCTGGTCGCACGGGAGACGGCACCGAAGCTCGCGCGTCTCCAGCCGGCCTTGTCGATCGTCGGCGACGCATCGCCCAACACCACTTCGGTCATGCTCTGATGCAAGACGTGCGGCATCGAAGGTGACGACGCGCTCGCGATTGCCCGAAAACGTTGATGTCTGAGCTGCCGGGATCTGAGCTGCCAGGACCTGAGCTGCCAGGATAGAACGGATATGCTCTGCCCATCGGCATTCAGTCGCTTCGGGACAACAGGTGACATTCGCCTGTATGATCTCTTGCCGGCCGGCTCGGCGAGGAGTGCCTTTGATGTCGCTGGCGGGATGGGAGGCACTCGGGCAGTGGGGTGAAGACGCAGCTCGCATCGAAAGGCTCGCTGGCGGGGTCGCCAACGACGTATGGAGCGTGCGCGTCCGCGGACAACTCGCGGTCGGTCGTCTCGGTACGAGAAGCGATGCTGATCTCGCGTGGGAGATCGAACTCCTCCAACACCTTGACCGCGAAGGCCAGACCGTGCCGGTGCCGGTCCCGACGATCGACGGCCGGCTATTCGCAGACGGTCTCCTGGTGATGACACATGTGGAGGGCGGGCGGCCCGAGACCGAGGCCGACTGGCGTCGCGTAGGCGAGACGCTCCGCCGGCTGCATCGGCTGACGCAGGGCTGGCCGCAGCGCCCAGGTTGGCGATCGTCGACCGACCTGCTGTATGCCGACACGGGCACGAGGATCGACCTCGGCGCGATGCCGACCGAGGGCGTCGCTCGATGCCGGGCAGCCTGGGCCCGGCTCGTCGGGCGTCAGACCTGCGTTGTTCACGGCGACCCCAACCCGCGCAACATCCGCATGACCGCCGATCGGGTTGCGCTGATCGACTGGGACGAGTCGCACGTCGACGTCCCCGACCTCGACCTGGTGCTGCCCCACAACGCCGCCGGTCTCGACGGCTGCGCGCATGACATCGCCGCGCAAGCGTCAGCCGCATGGGAAGCCGCCGTCTGCTGGGACGACGAATACGCAATCAAGCGGCTTGCCCAAGTTCGAGCGGTCTGTGCCAGCGCGGCGGCTTGAAGACCGCCCTGTGTCGATGGAATCGGCCAACAGCGGACATTATCGGGCGGACTGTTATTGCGTCTCTTCTGCCGGAAATGGCTCTTACGATTTGCGGCCTGTAAAACCGCTCATAGCGGCACCATCTTTGAGTATTAGCGGGGCCTCCACCAGATATTCGCGTGCTATTGCACGATGTACTGCCTCCAGGTCGTTCGACGTGTTGGACAGGCGAAACCGCTCATTGCGAAGGTTCCATCGCAAAAATACCGGAAGCGCGGGCAGGAATGAGCTAGGATACCGTTTTACGAAGACGGGGCGCTTAGTCCGGAGTTCTTCATGAGCCAATCCCACCGTCGCGCCGACCATCTGCCTCTTGCAATGCGACGAGTTTTGATTGTCGAGGATTCGAGCGTCATTGCCGCCAAATTGTCGCTGATCGTGGCTTCGGCAGGAGCCGAGATAGTTGGTCCGGTGGCGACCGTCGCATCTGCAATCAACGCGATCGCCACTGTGAGCTGGATCGATGCCGCCGTGCTGGACGTCGATCTCCGCGGCGAACTTGTTTTTGGCGTGGCCGAGGCGCTCGTCGCCCGTCAAGTCCCGCTTCTGTTTCTTACGGGCTATGATCTGAAGGCCTTGCCCGAGCCTTGGCGCGCATGGCCGCTCATGCAAAAGCCGTTTGCTTCGACCGACGTCGTCAATGCGGTCCGGGCCGCGATCAAGGCCGGCCCGCGGCGTTTGGACGTCACGCCGTCGCAGACGCTTTCCCTTGGGGATCGCCGGAGGTCCGATGCGGTTAATGCCAGTCGAAACCTGATCATGGAAAGTCGTATTATCCGCAATAAAGACTAGAGCGGCAGATCGACGGAAACGTGCACACCGTCCCTCGTGAAATCAACTGTAGTCCTTGCGTCGAGCTCAAAAGGCAGTAGCGATTCCAAAAGCTCCAGACCAAAGCCCCTGGTCGATGCGTCTGCGGTCAATGCCGCCCCCGATTCATGCCAATCCAGGCGAAGCCTCTCCCGGTCCACGTTCGCGACGCTGCCCCAACTGATCTTCAAGCGCCCCTCAGGCCGTCGCAGAGACCCGTGTTTCACGGCGTTCGTCAGGAGTTCGTGAACGGCGAGCGCAAGCAGTTGAATGGCGGCCGGCGGCAGCGGCTGCTTCGGTCCTTCCAGCAGGACGACCTCGCCGCGCAGGTCGAGCCCGCGAGCGGTAAGCTCCAACCGGATCAAATCCTCTACAGTGACGTTCGGCTCAATATCGCGTGACAGGAGACCCTGCACGCGCCCAAGCGCCGCCAACCGCTCCTCGAAACGAGGCGCGAACTCCTCCAACGACCGGCTGGCGGCCAAGGTCTGGTCGGCAACGCCCGAAATCACCGTCAGCAGGTTTCGGGTGCGGTGCTGGAGCTCGTGAATGAGAATCTCCTGCTCGCGGCTTCTCCGCAGTGCGGCCTCAGCGAGGGCGCGTTCAACGAGATGGGCTGCCGATTGCGCAAACAAGTCCGCCCATCGCAATTCGCGGTCGCTGGGTGTGTAGGGATCGTTGAAGTGAACGGTCATGACCCCCAGGAGTTCGTCTCGCCGGGTTTTCAACGGCGAGCTCAACGCCGCACCATAGCCAAGCTCGGCGGCCGTAGACGCATGGTCTGCCCAGCGAGGATCCGAGGCGATGTCTCCGGCCACTACTCGTCCGCCGGTCCGGATGCAGACGGCGCAAGTGGAGTGGAAGTCCCGATCGATCGGCGGCACGGCGGCAAGCGCCTTCTCGTCAAAGCCCCGCGACGCCGCGTAGGACAGGGTGCCGGCTTCAGGGTCGAGGATCTGAACGGTGCCGCGAACGCTGTCGAAGACGCCCAGTGCTGCGTCGAGCACCTCGTTCAATCCGGTTGACAGGTCCGAGATCGCGAGCAGCCGATCGGCAAGTCCGTGCATCCGCGTCATGGTGCGCAGTTCGTCCGTCAGCGTTCGCTGCAGATCGTCCCGCTCGCTGATTGCGGTCTCAGCTTCGAACAGCTGCCGCCTCAGACTTTCGATGGTCGGTTCATCGTCCATGTCCGATCAACGCAAACTTGCCCATGGGACATTGGGAAATCGATCAACTTTTGGCTCTGCGAGGGTCGGTTTTAGGTCACAAACTGCGCTCGTTCAAGCCGTCGCCATGACCGTCCAGGGCCAACGGCCGGTGCAATCACTCTTCATCGGGAAACGCCGCGGCCGCCACCAACGGCCATCCCGTGTTAGCTTGCGCCGCATGGTACAGGACACAGCGACACTTCTCGCGCGTGCCGACCGGGCTATCGCGGAAGCGAAGCGGCTAGGTGAGATGAACCTGGCCTGGTATGATGTCGTTCGGGCGAACATGGATGCCCTACGGCTTCTGCCCCGGTTTGAAGCGGCCAGATCCGAGACCCGGTACCCTCAGGACTTCGGGGGTAATTCCAAACGCATGTGATTGCCGGGCTACCTTCCTTGGTAGATATTGGAGGCATGTCACCGTCCGAGATGCGGCAGCTGGCAGACACCTATGAAGCGAGAGCCGGTTGGGTTTCTGACCAATCCAAGCGGACCGACCTTCACGCGGCCGCTGATCGCTGGAGGCGCCTCGCTCATCAGACTGAGGCGCTTGAAAAAAACCCCACCTATCGGATCATCCGCCGGGCGAGCGGCGCCAACTAAGGCGGGCCGGACTGAACGCTTTCAGAATGCGTTCTGAGCCCCTTTTAGTGCGCAAGCGGAGCCTGCATCGCGCCCGCTTGCCCTGTCAGCCGCTAAAGGCCGCCTGTGCTTCTGGCAGGTCCCAGATCTTCCGGATCGCAGCCGCACCGGCCGATGTAATCGCTGCTTCGTCGCCGTTGACGTAGCGGCCCTCGTCGATGAGCACAATTCCGTCGACGATCGTCTTGTCGATGTTAGCCCGGTTGGCCAGCGCAACGAGTGCTCGCCTGGGATCGTAGAGCGGCTGAAGGTGCGGATGGGTCAAGTCGACGACGGTGAGATCGGCGGTCGCTCCTGGCGCGACCGTGCCAAGATCGGGACGCCTGATGACGCAGGCCGCGGTTGCGGTGATCGACTCGATCAATTCCGGGGAGTTCGCAACATCGGCGCGCTGCGAAGACGTCTTCGAGATGATTGAAGCGGCGTTGAGCTCGCCGAGCAGGTCCATATTGTAGCCGTCGGTGCCGACCACGGTGCGGACCCCCTGCCCTGCGAAGCGACTGAACGCCGCGGTTACACCGGCGCGCGCAAATACACGCGGACAATTCAGCACGGTCGCACCGCGCGATGCCATCAGCTTCAGATCGTCGTCCGTGCTGGCGATGCAGTGAGCGGCCAGGAGATCGGGGGCAAGCAAGCCGAGCCAGTCGAGATATTCCGCCGGCGTCCGGCCACCGTAGCGCTTGCCGATGGTCTCGACCTCGGCGCGGCTCTGCGCCAGGTGGGTGGTGACGGGAACGCCGAGCTCGCGCGCACGCGCCGCGCAAGCCTTCAACAGATCCGGCCCGCAGGTGTCGGTCGCGTGCGGGCTCATGGCGAGGCCAATGCGGCCGTCGCCGCGGCCGTTCCAGCGTTGATAGAGCGCTTCCCAGGTCGCCATGTCGGCCGCCCCGTCATCGCCAGCGTAGCGGACCACGCCATCGGGACCGGCCTTGGCATCCGACGTCGAGAACAGATAGGGCGCGCCGTAGAAGCGAATGCCCATCTCCTCCGCCGCGTCGAACATCTCCGGGATTGAGTTACGGAACGGCTCCATCACCGTGGTGGCACCGCCCTTGAGGAGCTGGAGGATGCCGAGCCGCGCGATGGCGAGGCGTTCCTCCGCCGACAGCAGGTCTGCGCCGCGCTTGGTCAATGGCAGGAGCACGGTGTAGACGATGCTCTGGTTGTTGCGGCGGCCGTTGCCGTCCTCGGTGTGGCTGCGCGCCACCGCCTCACTGAAGCAATGGTTGTGGAGGTTCAGGAGGCCCGGCAGGATGAAGCGGCCCGGCTTGTCATGGACCCGATCTGCGGACGGCCTGTCACGCGTGACTGCCGCAATTCTCTTGCCCTCGACCAGGACCCAGTGGTCGCGCAGAACATCCTGCGCACCGTCCTTGCGCGCCAACACATAGCTTCCGAAGATCGCGATCGTGCTCATGCGGGTCTTACGTTCCAGAATACGGCAGTGCCGTCGAGGATGCCGGTGATGCTTTTGCGATAGGCGGTCGGCTGCTTGTACAGGCCAATGGGAAGATAGGGAATCTCCGCGAATGCCAGCGCCTGGATCTCGCGGCAGACACGCTGTTGCTCGGCGAGGTCGGAGGCGGCCAGCCACCGGCTGCGCAAGCCGCCCATCTTCTCGCTCGCATACCAGCCGGCGACCTTGCCTTCGCCACGGAGATTGGTATTGGCGGCCGGATTGAGCCAGTCGATCCCCTGCCAGTTGCCGACGGCGGCGCTCCAGCCGCCCTGCCCAATCGGATCCTTCTTGAGCTGACGTTGCAGTACGACGGCGAAGTCCAGCCCGGCATACTCGACGTTCATGCCGGCTCTCCGCAGCGTGTCGGCGGCGATCTCGCCAAGCGGCCGCTGCGCCAGCGAATTGGTGGGCACCAGCAGCACGATCTTCTCGCCATTGTAGCCCGCGGCCTTCAGGTCGGCCCTGACCTTCGCGTAGTCGCGCGGACCGCGGAAGACCTCGAGGCCGACGTCGCTCGCCATCGGCGTGCCAGGGGCGAAGAAGCCGATCGGCGACACTTGATAGGCCGGATCGGTGCCCGCCACCGCCGTCATGAAGCTGGATTGATCGATCGCACCGAGCAGCGCGCGGCGAATGGCGGGATTGTCGAACGGCGGCTGAAGGTGATTGAGGCGCAGCATGCACGCATAGCCGCGCGGGTCGAGAACCCGGGTTTCGATGTCGCCGGCGGCCTTGATCACCGGCAACAGGTCGTGCGGCGTCGTCTCCTGCCAGTCCTGCTCACCGGTCTGGAGCGCGGCGACGCCGGTGCCGGCGTCCGGTGTGGTGGTCCAGACCACGCGGTCGTAGTGCACGATCTTCGGACCGGCGGTCCAGTCCGGCTTGCCTTCGGAACAAGGCTGATAGCGATCGAACCGGGCATAGGCGTTGCGCGCGCCCTGCACGCGCTCGTCGGCGAGATAACGGAACGGGCCGCTGCCGATCACTTCCGTCAGCGGCTTTAGCGGATCCTGGCTCGCCAGCCGCTCGGGCATCATGAAGGCGGCGTTGATCGCGGCCTTGCCGAGCGCCTGCGGGAGGAGCGGAAACGGTCGCTTGAGGCGGAAGCGGATGGTGCGGTCGTCGGCGGCGCGCAGTTCGTCGGTCGCCGCCGCCAGCTCGCCGCCAAAACCGTCACGCGCCGCCCAACGCCGGATGCTCGCGACGCAATCGCGCGCGAGAACGCGTTCGCCGTCGTGCCAGAACAGGCCATCGCGCAACGTGAGGTCCCACGTGAGCCCATCATTGGAGATGACATGGCCCGAAACCATCTGCGGCGAGACCTGGAGCGAGGAGCTCATCCCATAGAGCGTATCGTAGACCATGAAGCCGTGATTGCGCGAAACCTGCGCGCTCGAATAGATCGGGTCGAGGAAAGCGAGATCGATCACGGGGATGAAGCGGAGCGTGGTCTGCTCCTCGGCGCGCAGGATCCCCCCCAGCGATAGCGCCGGCGCGGCAGCGACGGCCTTGAGCAGGGAGCGGCGAGAGACCGGCATCGAACGAAACTCCTAGGACGCGAAACGGGCAAGACGGCCGATCGGTACGCCCAGCACCTCGTCGTCACGCATGACGGCTTGTCCGCGCACGATGGTGGCAACCGGCCATCCCGTGATCTTCTTGCCGGCGAACGGTGTCCAGCCGCAGGGTGAGACGATCCAGGACTCTTCGATGGTGCGTTTCGCCTTCATGTCGACCAGCGTGAAATCAGCATCGTAGCCGGCGGCGAGCCGTCCCTTGCCGACGAGGCCGTAGACGCGCGCGGGTCCGGCCGCCAGGAGATCGACAAGGCGCGACAGCGACAGGCGGCCGGCATTGACATGATCGACCATCACGGGGACCAGCGTCTGCACGCCGGTCAGGCCGGCCGGACAATCGGGCCAGGGCAGCTCCTTGGCGGCGCGTGAATGCGGCGCGTGGTCGCTGCCCACGGTGTCGACGATGCCGTCGCGCACCGCAGCCCAGCTCGCTTCCTGGTGACGCGGACCGCGGATCGGCGGGTTCATCACGCCGAAACCCTTGAGGTTGTCGTAGCAATCCGGCGCGACCTGGGTCAGGTGATTGACCAGCACCTCAACGGTCGCAACATCGCGATGATCGCGCAGATAGGTCAGTTCCTGGGCCGTGGAGACGTGAAGGATGTGCGCGGGCCGGCCGGTCTTGCGGGCGAGGGCCATCAGCCGGCGCGTGCCGAGAAAGGCGCATTCCTCGTCGCGCCACTCCATGTGCGAGCGATGCGGCATTCCGCGCTGGAACATCGGCTTGCGCGCCTGGAGGCGGTATTCGTCCTCGCTGTGGAAGGCGATGCGGCGGCGGCCGGCCCGCATCACCCGTTCCAGATGCTCGTCGTCCTCAACCAGCAGCGAGGCCGTGGACGAACCTGCAAACACCTTGATCGCGCATACGCCGGGCTCGCTTTCGAGATGCGCGAGCTCGCCGATATTGGTCTTGGCGCCGGCGATATAGAGACCGATGTCGCACCAGCTCTGTTCCTCGGCAAAGCCGCGCTTCCAGTCGAGCCGCTCCTGATCGACGATCGGCGGATTGGTGTTGGGCATGTCGAACAATGTCGCAATGCCGCCGAGCACGGCGGCGCGCGTGCCGGTACCAAGCGTCTCCACTGCCGGATCGCCGGGGTCGCGCAGATGAACATGGCTGTCGATCAGGCCGGGCAGGACGTGAAGGCCGCTGGCGTCGACCACCTGATCGGCAGTGTCGGCCGAGCTCGCCGACAGCGTCTTGATGGTGCCGTCCGAGACGCCAATGGTGGCGGCTTCCTCGCCCCAGGGAGTCACGCAGGTGCCGTTCCGGATCAGTAGATCAAAGTGCATCGTCCGCCTTTCAAGCTCTCAACAGAACAGCACCGATCGCAGCGGCGATCGCCTGCTGCGCCGGCTCCACCACGGGTACCCCGATCGCCGCCTCGATCGGCGCACGATGCGAAGCCATGCCCGCGCAGCCCATCACGACGACATCGGCGCCGCGTTGCGTGACCAGCGCCCTGCCCGCCTCGATCAGGCGCTGGCGGATATCGGCTCCCGCCGTCTCCGCTGCGCTGGCGCCCACTGACCAGCTCCCCGCATAGCGGCCGTCGACACTCATCTGCCGCACCATGCGTTGCTGTCGGCGAATGCTTTGCGGCGACAGCGCAATGATGCCGAAGCGCTCGCCCAGCGTCAGCGCGCGCAGAATGCCCCATTCGGCGATGCCCATGACCGGGCGGCCGCCGGCCGCCTCCCGGACTGCATGCAGGCCGGGATCGCTGAAGCAGGCGATCACGAAGGCGTCCGCATTTTCGCGCGCGACACGGCCCAGGAGCGGCATGACGACGCTGTCGGCATCGCGCTGCGAGATGATGCTGGGCGGGCCTTCGGCGAGGCCCACCACGTCAATCTCCGGACCGCCTGATATCCTGAGCGGCGCAGCAGCCTCGTCGATCGCCGCGGTAACCGCTGCGGAGGAGTTCGGATTGATGGTCAGGATGCGTCGGCGGGTCATGCTCGGCTCAGCGATCAGTGGCCTCGTGGCGCTGGAAGTTACCGGCGATCGCCTCGCCGGTGGTGATCCAGAGGTCCGGACAGGATCTTGCGTAGGTCAGGAATTCGCGCAACAGGCGAAGTCGCATGGGACGGCCGCTGCATTGCGGATGCAGTACCGTCGTCACCATCGCGCCCCAGTCCCTGACTTCGTCGAGCTCGTCCTTCCAGATCGAGAGCACATGCTCCTTGGGAAAGATCGACCGCGGGCTGAAGCGGGCCGAGAGGCCGTGCATCCAGTCGTCATAGCTCGCGGTCACCGGCAGTTCGATCGTGCCCGGCTTGCCGTCGGCGAGACGGTGGCGATACGGCCGTACGTCGTCGCGGAACGAGGACGTATAGACGATGCCGTGACGCACCAACGCGGCGCGCAGCTCCTCGGTGAACTCCCCATAAGGCGCGCGATAGCCGATCGGCTTGACGCCGAGCCGCCGCTTCAGCGCCTGGAAGCCGCGCTCCAGTTCCTCCTCGATCCAGGGATCACCGGGATCGGGCAGAAGATGATGGTAGCCGTGATGACCGATCTCGTGGCCAGCCTTGAGAATCGACTCGGCCATCGCCGGGTGCGCATCGACCGACCAGCCGGTGACGAAGAACGTCGCCTTGAGATCGAGTTGCTCGAGCAGCTCCAGCAGTTTCGGCGTGCCGACCCGTGCTTCATAGCCGCCATAGCTCATCGTGATCAGGCGTTGCGCGTGGACAGCGTCCTTGCTGGTCCACGCGCTTTCCGCGTCCACGTCGAAGGACAGGAACATCGCCGACGTATATGGCTTGGGCCAGGGATAGTCCGGTGCAGGATCCGCAGTGTTGGCCGGAACGAGCGGGATGCTTGCAAGTGCCTTACTGTCCAGCATTGATGGTCGCCTTTTCTATTCCGTTGTCGTTCAATTTCCACTTGGCAAGCAGGGTGCGATAGGTGCCGTCCGCGATCAGCGCGTCGAGCGCCTCCACCATCGCCTGCTGCAGCGCCTTCTCTTTCACGGGCAGTGCAATCCCCGTGAACCCGGGCGAGAAGGTCTCGCCGACTGGCGTGTAGGCGCCGGGCTCGAGATCCACGATGTAGGGCAGCGTCTCGCTGCCCTGAACGGCGGCGTCGATGCGCCCCTGCTTGAGCTGCGTGCGGGCGTCGGCTGAACCGTCCGTGCCGACGAACTGGACCGGATTGCTACTGCAATGCGCTTCGCTCCACGCGGCGACCTGCGCGGGGAACGCGGTGCGGCGGCTGGCGCCGACCTTCTTGCCGCAGAGCGCGACCGCATCCTTGAACGCAGCCCCTCGCGATTGCTGCACGAAGAAATGCGGCCCGCTGCGCAAATAATCGACGAAACTTGCCGCTTCGTGCCGGCTCGCATAGTCGGTCATGCCGGACAGGATGGCGTCAACGCGGCCCGTCGCGATCGACGGCATGAACTGGTCGAAGCTGGTTTCCTGCCATTCGAACTTGACGCCGAGCTTGCGGCCGAGTGCCTCGCCGAGATCGATGTCGAAACCGGACAGCGCGCTTGTCGCAGGATCGCGAAATTCCAACGGCGGATAGTTCGGCACGATCGCGACCTTGATGCTGCCGCGTTTGGCGATCTCCGCCGGCAGCTCGATCGCCCCCACCGAGGCGGTCGCGGCACACAAGAGCGCCGTTGCAACCAAGAGCCTGATCATCCAAATGCCCCCATTCAAATCACCGCCGACAGAAACGCCCTGGTGCGCGCCTCGCGCGGTGCGCCGAGCACGTCCGAAGCCTGCCCGGATTCGACGATCGAGCCCTGGTCCATGTAGACGACACGGTCCGCGACCTCGCGTGCGAAGCCGAGCTCATGCGTCACCACCATCATGGTCATGCCGCTTTGCGCGAGTTCCTTCATGACCGCAAGCACTTCGCCGACGAGCTCGGGATCGAGTGCGCTGGTCGGCTCATCGAACAACATCAGCATCGGCTTCATTGCAAGCGCCCGCGCGATGGCTACCCGCTGCTGCTGGCCGCCGGAGAGCTGCGCCGGATAGGACTCGGCCTTGGCTGCCAACCCGACGCGCCTGAGCAGCTCGATCGCCTCGGCGCGAACCTGGTCAAGCGGACGGCCCTGCACCTGCGCCGGACCTTCGACGATGTTCTCGAGCGCGGTCTTGTGCGGAAACAGGTTGAAGCGCTGGAACACCATGCCGGTCTTGAGGCGCTGCCGGGCGATCTGCCGCTCGGAGAGACGATGCAGGCGCCCGCCCTGCTCGCGCACGCCCAACAGGTCGCCGTCGAGCCAGATGCCGCCGCTGTCGATCGCGGTAAGCTGATTGACGCAGCGGAGCAGCGTGGTCTTGCCCGAGCCTGACGCGCCGATCAGGCACATCACCTCGCCGGGCCAGACGTCCAGCGAGACGCTCTTGAGAGCCTGAAACTCTCCGAAGTTCTTGCAGACGGACCGGATCGCGACGAGGGGTCTTGTCATCGGGCCACCCGCATTGTGCCACGGGCAAAGCGTCGCTCAAGCAGCATCTGCAATGGCGTCAGGACCGACACCACGAGCAAATACCAGAAGCCGGCGACGATCAGGAGTTCGATCACACGCGAATTGGCGTAGTAGATGTTTTCGGCGTTGTGCAGCACCTCCGGATACTGGATCACGCTGGCGAGCGATGTTGCCTTGACGAGACCGATGAACTCGTTGCCGATCGGCGGGATCACCACCCGCATGGCCTGCGGCAGGATGATGCGCCACAGCGCGCGCAGCCGACCCATGCCGATCGCCTGGGCTGCCTCATATTGCCCGATGTCGACCGAAAGCATGCCGGCGCGCATCACCTCGGACGTGTAGGCGCCCTGGTTGATGCCGAGCCCGAGCAGCGCAGCGAGAAACGGCGTCATGACGTCGACGGCGCGGGCGCTCCCGAGACCGGGGACGCCGATGGTCGGAAACACCAGCGCGAGATTGAACCACAGCAGCAGTTGCAGGATCAGTGGTGTGCCGCGGAACAGCCAGGTATAGCCGGCTGCGACCGATCTCAGCACGGGATTGGGCGACAGCCTCATGATCGCGGCGACCACGCCAAGGACAATGCCGAGCAACATGGCCAGCACGGCCATCACCATCGTATTGACGATGCCTTCGAGGATGACCTTGGCAGTGAGGAAGCGGCTGACATAGGACCATTCGATCTGGCCGCCGGCAAAAGCGCGAGCGATCGCGGCGAGCACCAGGACGATCAGCGCCGCGCCGAACCAGCGGAACCAGTGCGGCTCGCGCGCCAGTCGCATCCCCGACAGATCGGGAAAGCCTTCGGCGAGTGCGGGCGCCGCCTTCATTGCGGAGCCGCATTCATCAGGGGCTCGGCGACGGCGTTCGCGCCCAGTCCCCATTTGTCGAGAATCGCCTTGTAGGAACCATCGGCGATCATGGCGGTGAGCTTTTCGGTCACCACCTCGCGCAGCGCCGTGTCGTCCTTGCGGAACATGATGCCCTGATAGCCCTTGGCAAAGGGCTCGCCGACGACGCGGTATTTGCCGGTCTCCTGCGATTGCGCGTAAGGCAGTGTCTCGCTGCCCTGCACGGCCGCGTCGATGCGGCCTTGCTTGAGCTGGTTGCGGACGTCGATCGAGTTCTCGCCGGGGACATACTGGATCGCAGGCTTGCCGGCCGCCTCGCAGTTCTGCTTGCTCCACTTCTCGATCTCGACCGGGAAGCTCGTGCTGCGCGTGGTGCCGACCTTCTTGCCGCAGAGGTCGGTGGCCGCCTTGGCCTCGCTCTCAGCCATGACGAAGAATTGCGGACCGGTGGTGAGATAGTCGACGAAATCGGCGGTCTCTCGCCGCGAGGCGCGGTCCGAAATGCCGGAAATGATGAAATCGGCGCGCTTGGTCTGAAGCGAGGGGATCAGTTCGGCGAACGGCGTTTCGCTCCAGGTGATCTTGAGGCCCCCGAGCCGCTTGGCGAGTTCGCCTGCCAGATCAATATCGAGCCCAACGAGCTCGCTGGTTGCCGGATCGCGATATTCCATCGGCGCATAGGTGGAGTTGACCGTAAGCCGCAACGTGCCCGCCTGCTTGATCTCGGCCGGAAGTTCGGCCGCCTGTGCGGAGGTGGCAGCCGCAAGCGCTGCAAGTCCGAGAATAAGCGGGAGGCGTGTCATGTCGGCTCCTTTCCCCAACGCCGTGACCGGCGCTTGATGTCAGTCCGCATCGAGAATGGCAGGCTCGATGACGCCTGCCCGTTCGGTGATGACCCTGTATTGCTCCGGCCGCCGATGGGCGGCGAAATTGAACATCTTGTCCTTGCCTTGGCGGCAGAGATCGAGGTCGACGTCTGCGACGACCACTTCGTCGGCCAGTGTCTCGGCCTGCGCGACGATGCGACCGTTGGGATCGACGATGCAGGAGCCGCCAATCAACCCGGAGCCGTCCTCCTCACCCGCTTTTGCGACCGAGATTGCCCAGGTCGCGTTCATGTAGGCGTTGGCCTGCGTGACGAGGGTCGAATGGAAGGTGCGGAGCGCGGCGTCTTCCGTCGTGCCGCCGTTCGGATCGTAGGCGGCCGAGTTATAACCGATGCAGACGAGCTCGACGCCCTGAAGGCCGAGCACGCGCCAGGACTCCGGCCAGCGGCGATCGTTGCAGATCATCATGCCCATGATGGCATGCTCCCAGGCCAGGCCGGCGCGGAAGGCGGGAAAGCCGAGGTCGCCATATTCGAAATAGCGCTTCTCGAGCTGCTGATAGCGCGCGCCCGGCCGCGGTTCGACAGAGCCCGGCAGGTGCACCTTGCGATAGCGGCCGACGATGTCGCCGTCGCGGTCGACCAGGATCGCACAATTGTAGCGGCGGCCATCCGCCGTCAGCTCGGCATAGCCGACATAGAAGCCGACGCGCAGCGCGCGCGCCCGATCGAATAGCGGCGCGACGGCGGGGTTCGGCATGCCATGCTCGAAATACCGGTCGAGCGCCTCGCCCTCGAGCAGCCAGCGCGGAAAGAAGGTGGTGAAGGCAAGTTCCGGAAACACCACGAGGGTGGCGCCGCGGCCGGCCGCCTCCTCGAGAAGCCTGAGCATCCGGCCAAGCGTATGCGCGCGCGTGTCGGCCTTTTGCGTCGGCCCCATCTGGGCCGCGGCGGCACGAAGGATACGAACCAAGACCTGCCTCCATCATGTGCGCAGTGCCGTCTCAATGGGCGAATGAACCCGTTGATCCAGCGTGCAAATCCGGCGCCATTACACAAAAGCCGGGCGACAAAATCAATTCATCGCGCTATGATGTTTTGGCCAAGAATATAATCTGGGATTATATGAACCTGCGCCAGCTGGAGATCCTGCGTGCCGTCATTCGCCACCGGACCACGGTCGCGGCGGCGGACGAACTGGCGCTGTCGCAGCCTGCGGTGAGCAATGCGCTGAAGACGATGGAAGCCCAGGCCGGCTTTGCACTGTTCGAGCGCGTCAACAACCGGCTGTTTCCGACAGCCGAAGCGATGGCGCTCTACAAGGAGAGCGAGGCGATCTTCGCGCTGCATGCCAAGCTCGAAAACCGGGTGCGCGACCTGAGGGAGAACCGATCGGGACATCTCTCGATCGTGGCCACCCCGCCGCTCGCCTACAGCGTCATTCCACCGGCCTTGTCGGGTTTCTTGCGGCGGCGTCCCGAGACGCGGGTGTTTTTCGACGTCCGCCGCTACGAAGGCATTATCGAGGGCGTGCTCAGCCGCGTTGCCGAGCTCGGTTTCGCACTCGGTCTGACGCATCATCCGGGCATCGCGCACGAGGTGGTTCATTCCGGCGAGATGGTCTGCGTGCTGCCGCCGCAACATCCCCTGGCCGAACAGCCGATCATCTCCGCGACCGATCTGGTCGGATTGCCCTTCATCGGACTTGAGCGCGGCACGCGCCTCGGTGAAGCCGTGCGCGACAGCTTTGCCAGAGCCGGCGCACCGTTCCAGCCGACCGTCGAGGTACGCTATTGCAATACGGCCTGCGTCCTCGCAGCCGCCGGCGTCGGCGCGGCTGTCGTCGACCCATTCTCCCCGCGCCAAGGCGGCGGCAACGGCCTGGTCGTGCGCCCCTTTGCGCCGAAAACACTCGCCGTCGCCTATATGCTTTGGTCGGAGGCAGAGCCCTTGTCGCGCCTGGCCAAGGCATTCCTGGGCGAAATTCGGCAGGCAAGCCGTTTGCTGGACTGAGCCAAGCGCGCGGTCGGAGTCGCCGAGCCTCTCCCGCGCACGAGTGTGGAATGATGCGGACGGCATCAGGTAACCGGCTATTGACTTTTTTTGCGCCTATTTGATGCTAGGCAGATATTAAAGAGGTCGGACGAATTGCGAGACAAGAAATGGGATGAGCGGTTCATGCTTCTGGCGCATCAACTGGCGCACTGGAGCGTTGAAAAGGGACGTCGCGTGGGCGCCGTCGTGGTCGGCCCCGACAATGAGATACGTTCGACGGGGTATAATGGCTTGCCGCGCGGGGTTAACGACGCGGTGGAAGAGCGACACTCCCGCATAACAGGCGCAAAATACATCTGGAGCTGCCACGCCGAGCAGAACGCCATTTTCAACGCTGCGCGCATCGGGACGGCGCTCAAGGGCTGTACGATCTACGTTCCCTGGTTTCCATGCGTGGAATGCACAAAAGCGATTATTCAATCGGGCATCTCCGAGGTCGTGGGCTATGAACCTGACCAGCCCAATTCCAATTGGTCCCAGGATTTTGCGATTGCTGCCACGATGCTGAAGGAGGCAGGCGTCGCCGTCCGGTTCATACCGCGGCTCGCAGAACTGCCTGACGTATCCGAGGAAGATGATTGATCAGGCAGCTTCCGCCAGCGCCATCAGATTCAGCTATCGGGTACCGTAGGCACGGTCACCCGCATCACCAAGGCCCGGCAGAATATAGGCGTTCTCGTCGAGTCCTTCGTCGATTGCGGCAAGCCAGATTGGAACATCCGGATGGATACCGCGGATGCGCTCGACCCCTTCGGGAGAGGCGATCAGACTGACCAGCCGGATGTCGTTGGCACCGCGCTCCTTCAGCCGGTCCACCGCCGCGACGGACAGGTTTGCCGTTGCCAGGACCGGGGCAATCACGATGACGAGCCGCTCGTGCAGATCGCTCGGGGCCTTGAAGAAATACTCCACGGCCACGAATGTTTCGGGTTCGCGATAAAGGCCGATATGGGCGACACGCGCAGTCGGCACGAGATCGAGCATGCCTTCCGCGAAGGTGACGCCGGCGCGCAGCACCGGTGCGAACACCAGTTTTTTGCCTGATATCTCCGGCGACTTCATCTTCGCCAGCGGCGTCTCGATTTCGACCGCGGCCAGCGGCAGATCGCGGGTCACCTCGTAACAGAGCAGCATGCCGATCTCCTTGAGGAGCTCGCGAAACGACTTGGTCGAAGTGTCTTTCCTGCGCAACAGCGTCAGCTTGTGCTGCACCAGCGGGTGGTCAACGATCGTGACGCCTTCCATGCCAAGCCCCTGCCCTAGAACACCGTGCCATCGCTGATAATCTTGACCGGAGGCGACGCGTCGGCGCGGCGCTCGCGCGCCAGCCGCCGGCCTGCGGCCCAGGTTCCTCCTTCGAGGATCTTCGCCAGCGGCAGCGCATTTGCATCGAGCCCGAGACGGCGCCGCACGTCATCCGCGACGCGGTCGAGCAACGCCACCGTGAGCCCGCGCCACTCCACGACGAGCGGCGACGCGACATCGTGCTCCCGGTATGCATCGCCTTCGTCACGGAATGTCAGCACACCATTGTCGATGAAGAGGCCGCCGTTTCGATACTCGGCAAGGCCGGTCAGCCCATCGATGTCGGTCACGGCAATGCCGGCATTCTGCAGCGGCTCGATCAGCGAATAGGCCAGCCATTGCGAAAGCTTGTGCAGCGGCATGAGCTGGCTGGTCGCATCGTCAGTCGTCAGCATGGGATGTTTCCAGCAATCGCCGAGCGGGACTTCGCCGAGCACCAGCCGCGACGGCCAGATCGGCCCGAGCTCCCTCAACAACTCCGACAATATCGTGGGGGCCGGAAGCCTGCGATCCTCGGCCAGCGATACCAGCCGGTCGAACAGCCCGCCGGGCCGCGGCGTATCGCAGCGTCCGAACACCGCCGGCTTCGAGGCCAACAGCCGGCCGAGGCTGCGCAGCAGATTCACCCGGCCGTCGATGCCGACCAGCGGATTGGCATCCGATATCTGCATGCCGCGCGCGAGGTCTTCAACGGAAAGATCCGCGAGCGCGTCGGCATCGGCTCGAAGCGGCTGCCGCGGATCCGACGAGAATGTGCCGGCGGTGAACATCGCAAGCGAGGCCAGTCCCAGTCCCTCCGAACGGCCGATGGCCGATCCGGTCACAGGGTCGCGGTAACGCCATGACGGTCCGGCGCCGGCGTCGAGGAAGACGCTGACCATGGCCAGATCGAATTCGGCGCGAGCCCGCGCCGCGGGCTCCTGCCATGCGATCTGGTCGGCGAGCCGGGTCCAGCGATCGACACCGTTCAGGGAAAAATGCCGCCAGCGCGAATGAAACGGCACAGCCAGCAAAGGATACGCCTGCCGCGTGGTCTCCACCACCAGTTCGGCCGTCGAGTCCATGCGGTCGAGGTGGATCCGGAAGCTCGGGAGCCGGTCCTCGAGGCCGATCGCGAGAAGCCGGTGCGCGCGCTCCCGCACTGCCCCCGCACTGAGCAAAGACAAGGCTGCCGACGTCTCGGAACTCACGGAGGACACGGCCGCGCTCAGTACTTGTCGAGCGAACGGCCGACGAAGTCGCGCTGGGTCGTCTCCTCGGCTGAGTAATAGCCGGCAGCCTTCTTGGCGACGATCTCCACCTGGGCATCCGCCGGCACCAGATCGTCGGGGATCGGCACGCGCTCGACGATGTCGATGCCCTGGCTCACCAGTGCGTCATACTTCATGTCGCTCATGGAAACGAAGCGGTCGATGCGTTTCAGTCCGAGCCAGTGCACGACGTCAGGCATCAACTGCTGGAAGCGGGCATCCTGGACACCCGCAACGCATTCGGTGCGCTCGAAATACTGGGCGGCAGCATCGCCGCCTGCCTGCCGTTTGCGCGCATTGTAGACCAGGAATTTCGTCACCTCTCCGAGGGCGCGGCCTTCCTTTCGATTGTAGATGATGATGCCGAGCCCGCCGGTCTGTCCGGCGCGCACGCATTCCTCGATGCCATGCAGCAGATATGGGCGGCAGGTGCAGATATCGGAGCCGAACACGTCGGAGCCGTTGCATTCGTCATGCACGCGGCAGGTGATGCTGGTGCGATGGTCCGGCAATTTGGCGACATCGCCGAACAGATAGGCCGTGGTGCCGCCGATCGGCGGCAGGAACACATGAAGATCGGGCCGGGTCACCAATTCCGGAAACATGCCGGCGGTCTGCTCGAACAACTGCCGGCGCAGATTGCTTTCGGTCGTGGCGAAGCGCGTTGCGATTCCCGGCAGATACCAGACCGGGTCGATCGCGATCTTGACCACGGAGACGCTTCCATTGTCGTGAACGACGGCACCGTCGCGCTTGAGCCGACCGGCAGATATCGCGGCCTGCAATTCCGGCAAATCGAGCCGAGCGCGGGTGATGGCAATGCTCGGACGGATATCGACGCCCTCGGCGATCTCTTTCGCGAACGCCTCTGCCGCCAGGTGCCCCCATGGATCGAGCGAGACGATCCGGTTCGGATCCATCCATTGCGGGAACGGCCCGATCGTGGCAGCAGGTTGCGTATTGGTCAGGTCCGGACGCCGGATCGGATCAAGTGCGCCCGACGAGACTGCCAGCGCCCGATAGATCGAATAGGAGCCGCTGTGAGTGCCGATGACATTGCGCTGCTGGGGGCGTGACACCGTCCCGATCACCGGTCCGCGTTCAACCGCCGAGGCCGCTCCCCAGTGAATCGGGAAATCGATCTTCGCACCCGGCGCCGGATGGGACGTAATCCGAATGTGATCGGTTCGATTAGAACGCGTCATCGTCACACACCAATAGATGTCGATTGCCAGCCGAGCCCGGTTGCCAGCAATCGAAGGATTCTCCAGTATGGCCGAATTGCGGCTGAACACAACGACCGTTTCGGGACCAGCGCGAGGCATTAGCCGTATGGTTTACGACGCGATCATGACCCGCGCAGCCAAGCCGCCCCTGTCTACCCGCCCATGAACATGCGGCGCGCGATGGCTAATAACCGCATGGGGCACGCTCCTTGCACGACGTCCCACGTGCGCCACCCGGACCAAGCGATCTCATGACCAAGCAAAGCGTGAACCTCGTCAGCCACCCCCTGGTCCAGCACAAGCTCTCGCTGATGCGCGCCAAGGATCGCTCCACCAAGGGGTTTCGCGAGCTCCTGAACGAGATCGGAATGCTTCTCTGCTATGAGGTCACCCGCGACTTGCCCTTGGAGATGGTCGACATCGAAACGCCAGTCGCCGCAATGAAGGCCCCCAAAATCGCGGGCAAGAAACTCACGCTCGCTCCGATCTTGCGGGCTGGTGTCGGATTTCTCGACGGGATGCTGGCGCTCGTTCCGTCAGCGCGCGTAGCGCATATCGGCCTCTACCGCGATCCGGAAACGCTTCAGGCCGTGGAGTACTTCTTCAAAGCGCCACAGGATGTGTCGGACCGCATCGTGATCCTGCTGGATCCGATGCTTGCCACAGGAAACTCGGCCTGCGCCGCGGTCAGCCTGCTCAGATCGCGAGGCGCCCGAGACATCAGGTTCGTCTGCCTGCTCGCGGCACCGGAGGGGATTGCCCGATTTCAGGACGAGTGTCCTGACGTCCCGATCTGGACTGCTGCCATCGACGAAAGACTGAATGATCACGGCTATATCGTGCCGGGCCTGGGTGATGCCGGGGACAGAATGTTCGGCACCAGGTAAGCCGCTTCGCCATGGGGGACGAATTGTCAGAGGCCACAGAGCGGTCTGATGAAAATGCGAACAACGTGACTGATTTGTGCGCACGTCCCCTCCTCTCCCATCGCTCTAGGCTGACGACAGGAGATCGCAAGCCATAGCGGCTCCTGTCGCTTCCGGGTGCGGAAAGGCCATGACGGCGTCAACATCGCACTGCGAAAGGACTGTTTTTCAACACCACCCCAATCGCTTACGTCTGGAGCAAGCCTGAGGCGCGGTGGCGCCGAAACCTGACCTCCCTGCCTGATCGGAGCAAGCCGTCGACTTCGCCGAACGGCGGGACTTGCCCACTTTTTGTCGCGTCTGTCGCAATTTATGGCACACCTGTTGCATCCCACCATGGCTAGCGTTCCTGGGTGACAAAGTCGCCGAGGGACCTCGGCAAGACGATGCGGAATGGTGCGGATGACGACGACGGCGGCACTCGAACTGGTGCAATTGACGAAGAAGTACGGCGGCGTCACCGCCGTAGACGCCATCAACCTCAAGATTCCCGCCGGCTCCTATTGTTGCCTGCTCGGGCCGTCCGGCTGCGGCAAGACATCCACGCTCCGCATGGTGGCAGGTCATGAATCGGTGACATCAGGCGACATCCTTGTCGGGCCGAAGAATGTGACGGACCTGCCGCCCGCCGATCGAAGCACGGCGATGATGTTCCAGTCCTACGCCCTGTTCCCGCACCTCTCCGTCATCGACAACGTTGGCTTCGCCTTGAAAATGAAAGGCGTCGCCAAAACCGCGCGCCATGCCGAAGCCAGGAAGCTGCTGGACCTCGTCGATATGCAGGCTTACGCGGCACGGCTGCCGGGCCAGCTTTCCGGAGGCCAGCAGCAGCGCGTGGCGCTCGCACGCGCGCTGATCACCTCTCCCCAGATCCTGCTCCTGGACGAGCCGCTTTCGGCACTCGATCCGTTTCTGCGGCTGCGGATGAGAGCAGAACTGAAAAAGCTGCAGCGCGAGCTTGGGATGACATTCATCCACGTGACGCATGGTCAGGACGAGGCGATGGCGCTGGCCGACATAGTGGTTCTCATGAATGGCGGCCGGATCGAGCAGCAGGGCTCACCGCGTGAAATCTTCAACCACCCCCGGACCGAGTTCACCGCAAGATTCATCGGCGGCCACAACGTCGTTGCCGTGGGCGCCGAGACCTTCGCCGTTCGGGTTGATCGGCTGGCGCTGAAAACGCCGAGCGAGACCGTCACCGGCCCATCGACAGCGGGCACCATCAGCGAGGTCGAATACCAGGGGACCTATGTTCGCGTCGTCATCGCCATCGACGGCGGATCCGAAATCTCGGCCCAAATCACGGAAACCCAATTCGACACGGCCAGCTACGCCGTCGGCGAGCGCGTTCTCGCCACATGGGACCCGGCGCAGGCCAGCCTTCTCACGACCACCGGTTCTGCAATCGTCCGATCGCCTGAAAAGGCGGCGTGACACTCAAGGGAGACAGTCATGACCAAATCTTCGAAACTCAATCGTGGCGTCAGTCGTCGCGCAGTGCTGAAGGGCGCGGCCGGAGCCGTCGGCCTTGCGGCGGGTTCGGGTGCAATTACCGGATTCCCGTACGTCTACTCGGCGGATCCGAAAGTTCTGCGTTATCTCGGAACGGCGGTGAACGAAGGCGACGAGATCTCGAAGAAATGCCTGGAAGATACCGGGATCAAGATCGAATACATCACGGCAACCACCGACGACGTCACCAAACGCGTGATCACGCAACCGAACTCGTTTGATGTGCTGGATACGGAATACTTCTCGCTGAAGAAGCTCGTGCCCTCAGGCAATATCTTTGCGCTCGACGCCAAGAAGATCAAGGAATTCGACAACATCACCCCGGTGTTTACCAAGGGCCAGTTGCCGAACGGCAAGAAGATCGGCGACCAGGGCACCGCGCCGTGGAAGGTGCTCTACCTTGAGGGGCCGAACTCCAAGACGTTCTCCAAAACGCCGACCGAATTCGTGACACTGATCCCGACGGTCTACAATGCCGACACGCTCGGTATCCGGCCCGACCTGATCAAGCGGCCGATCTCATCATGGACCGAACTGCTCAATCCCGAATTCAAGGGCAAGGCCTCGATCCTCAACATTCCCTCGATCGGGATCATGGATGCCGCGATGGTGGTCGAGGCCACCGGTCAGCATACCTATACCGACAAGGGCAACATGACGAAGGCCGAGATCGATCTCACGATGAAGATCATGACGGAAGCCAAAAAGGCCGGCCAGTTCCGCGCGTTCTGGAAGGATTTCAACGAATCCGTCAACCTGATGGCATCGGGTGAAACGGTCATCCAGTCGATGTGGTCGCCCGCGGTCACCAAGGTGCGCTCGATGGGAATTCCATGCATTTTCCAGCCGCTCAAGGAAGGCTATCGCTCGTGGGCATCGGGCTTCTGCGTCTCGAAGGCGGTGTCGGGACCCAAGCTCGATTGGGCCTATGAATTCGTAAACTGGTATCTGTCGGGCTGGGCAGGCGCCTATCTCAATCGTCAGGGTTATTATTCCGCTGTGCTGTCGACTGCCAAGGCCAACATGACGGCCGACGAGTGGGGTTACTGGATGGAAGGCAAGGCCGCCGTCAGCGACATCAAGGCACCCGACGGCACTGTTCTCGAGAAGGCCGGCGCCAAGCGCGACGGGGGATCCTACGACGACCGCATGGGTGCGGTCGCCTGCTGGAACGCCGTCATGGACGAGAACGACTACATGGTACGCAAGTGGAATGAATTCATCGCCGCTTGATGCAATCCAGGGAACTCGATCTGAAGGACTTGCCGGGCCACGGCGCATGGCAAGTCCTTCTTCGCCATCACTGCGATTGGCCCCTTCGATGAAGCAACACCGCAAGACCTTCGTTGCCTGGCTTCAGGCCGCACCGATGATGCTCGTTTTCGCGCTGTTCTTTCTCTTGCCGTTGCTCTTCGTGACTGTTGTCAGCGCGTGGGACTACAACGAATATGAAATGATTCCGGCATTCAGCCTGCGTGGCTACAGCGATACCTTCGAGGGATGCATTGCGGAGTTGCCCAGCCTCTGCACCATCCTGAAGACCTATCTGAACACACTCAAACTGTGCCTGCTGACCTGGGCCCTGACCCTGCTGATCGGCTTTACCGTCGCCTATTTTCTCGCATTCCACGTCCGATCGAAGACCTGGCAGATCGTACTCACCCTGCTCTGCACCATCCCGTTCTGGACGTCGAACGTGATCCGCATGATCGCGTGGATTCCGCTGCTTGGCCGGAACGGGTTGGTCAACAGGGGCCTCGAGGGCGTGGGCTTGATAAGGCAGCCGCTGGAATGGCTGCTCTTCTCCGAGTTTTCCGTCGTGCTCGCCCTCGTTCACCTCTTCACGTTCTTCATGGTGGTGCCGATCTTCAATTCGATGATCCGTATCGACAAGCGGTTGATCGAAGCCTCCTATGACGCCGGCGCCACCGGATGGCAGACCCTGCTGAATGTCATCATTCCCCTGGCGAAACCCGGAATCGTCATCGGCTCGATCTTCGTGATCACCATCGTGATGGGTGATTTTGTCACGATAGGAGTCATGGGAGGTCAACAGATTGCATCGGCAGGAAAGATCATAGAGGCGCGCCTGAACGCATTGCAATTCCCGGCGGCTGCAGCCAATGCGGTCATCCTGCTCGGCGTCACCATCCTGATCATTTCTGCGCTGACCCGGGTCGTCGATATTCGCAAGGAGCTGTGAGATGGGCGAGAAGCGACCGCGATCCTTCTACTTTCTCGCTGCGTTTTTCACCGCCTACGTCCTGTTTCTCTACGGGCCGATGTTCGCAATCTACATCCTGTCGTTTCAGGGACCTGATGGCGGCCTGACCTTTCCCATGAATGGCGTGTCCCTTGTGTGGTTCGGCAAGGTGTTCTCCGGTTCCGGTATCGTCGACATCGGGGCCTCGTTCAAGCGGTCGCTTCAGCTTGGCCTCGTCGTCATGCTGTTGACGGTCGTGCTCTCGGTTTCGGCGGGCCTGGCCTTCCGCAGGTCGTTCCGCGGTGCGTCGTTCCTGTTTTATGTCGCCATCGCAAGCCTGATCATGCCCTCGATCATTACCTCGCTCGGCATCGCGCTGGAATTCCGCCTGCTTGACGATTTCATCATCAAGAGCGGCGCTACAAGTTGGACAACGGCGATGGGGCTCTTCACTTCGGGGCTTGGCGCACATCTGACCTGGACCCTGCCCTTCGGCCTCCTGATCATGTTTGCGATCTTCAACAGGTTCGATGGTCGTCTTGAAGAGGCGGCGCGCGACCTCGGGGCAACGCCGTGGCAGACGTTTCGGCATGTTGTGCTGCCCATCATATTGCCGTCGGTCGTGGGTATCGGTCTGTTCGGATTCACCTTGTCCTGGGATGAACTTGCGCGATCGAGCCAGACCATCGGCTCCGTCAATACGCTGCCCCTTGATCTGCAGGGCCTGACGACGACAGTTACAAAGCCGGACATCTATGCGCTCGGCACGCTGACGAGCGCCGTTTCCTTTCTCGTCATTTTCCTGGCGCTGGTTGTCATCCTCGTGCTTCAGGCCCGGCAAAGACGTCACGGATCGGACGCAGGCAAGGGAATGGTGTAGAACCGACCTCATGCGCATCCTGATCGTCAACCCGAACACCACCGCTGCCATGACGGAGAAGATCGGCCGGGCCGGCAGGGCCGTCGCAGCCCCGGGAACCGAGATCATCGCCGTCAACCCGGCGGATGGGCCGATTTCCATCGAAGGTTATTATGACGAGGCATTTTCGGTGCCCGGACTGCTGGCCGAGATCGCCAAAGGTGATGCAGCAGGCGTGTCCGCGCACATCATTGCTTGTTTCGACGATACCGGCCTCGAGGCGGCGCGCTGCATCTCGCAGGCTCCCGTGATCGGGATCGGCGAAGCGGCGTTTCATCTGGCCGCGATGCTCGGCCATCGTTTCACCGTCGTGACCACCCTCTCCCGGTCGATCGCGGCCATCGAGAACAATCTCTTGAAGTACGGGCTGGCCAGCCGGTGCGCGAAGGTGCGCGCATGCGAAGTGCCCGTTCTGTCCCTCGATGACCCCGCGTCCAATGCGGCCGCACAGATCAGTGAGGAAATCGAACGATCGAAGCAGGAGGATCACGCCGAAGTGGTCGTGCTCGGATGCGCAGGCATGGCCGATCTGGCCGCGCGGCTGTCGGAGAAACACGGGCTGCCCGTGATCGACGGGGTCGCGAGTGCGGTCAAGCTTGCGGAAGCATTCGGTGCGTTGGGCCTCAAGACATCCAAGACCGGAGCTTATGCGCCGCCACGACCGAAACCATATCTCGGATCTTTCGCACCGTTCGCACCCCGCTAGAATTCTGTCCGGCGCTGCGCGGCGAAGTCGGCCGCCGATCGAGCCCTCGCCGGCGCTTTTTCCCCCTTACCTCCCCGCACGATCTAGCACAGTATTGAGGCAGTCCTTCCGTAGAGCTGTGCCACCGACGCATGTCAGACCCGATGCCTGCCGCCCTGCACACCGCAGCCGCGCCGTTGTTTCAAGCGGCGGGCCTGACCAAGCGCTATGGCACTTTCCTCGCCAACGACCGGATCGACATCGATATCTGGCCAGAGCAGATCCATGCCCTGCTCGGCGAAAACGGCGCTGGAAAATCAACCCTGGTGAAGACGATATACGGGCTGATCCAGCCGACCGAAGGTGAGATGCGCTGGCGCGGCCGCCCGATGGTGCTGGCGGGCCCCTCCGAGGCTCGCGCCCACGGCATTGGCATGGTGTTCCAGCACTTCTCGCTGTTCGACAATCTCACGGTTGCCGAGAATGTCGCGCTCGGCCTCGACGGCAAGGAATCCTTCAGGGACATATCGGCACGGCTGGAGCAGGTATCGAAAACATACGGTCTGCCGCTGGATCCCAGGCGCGAAGTCTGGCAACTCTCCGTCGGCGAACGGCAGCGTATCGAGATCGTCCGCGCCTTGATGCAAAACCCGGGATTCCTGATCCTCGACGAACCGACCGCGGTGCTGACTCCCCAGGAGGCGGACCAGCTCTTCACCGTGCTCAATCGCCTCAAGGCCGAAGGCCGCGCCATCCTCTACATCAGCCACAAGCTTGAAGAGGTGAAGCGCCTTTGCGACACCGCGACCATCCTGCGCGGCGGCAGGAAGGTCGCGACCTGCAATCCGAAGGCGGAGACTGCGGCATCGCTGGCCCGGATGATGGTCGGCGGCGAAATCAAGCAGGTAAGGGCCGCAGCGGACCGGCGGATCACCGTCCCCCGCCTCATCGTCAACGACCTCTGCCTGACACCGGACGATCCCCACGGCGTTTGGCTCGAGCACATCGGCTTTGAGCTCAGAGGCGGCGAGATCCTGGGCATCGCTGGCGTGGCCGGCAATGGACAGGACGAGCTGTTCGCCGCGCTGTCGGGCGAACGGCTGTCGAAAGAGCCCGGCACGATCGTGATCGACGGCCATGCTGCCGGACATCTCTCGATCACCCAGCGCCGCAAACTCGGTGCGGCCTTCGTTCCCGAGGAACGGCTCGGACACGCCACTGCGCCGCGGATGCGGCTGTCCGAGAACGCGCTGCTGACCGGGCATGCCACCGGCAACATGGTCCGGCGAGGTTTCGTGAACACCGCCGCGATGCTGAAGACCGTTGATCGGACGACCGAGACCTTCGATGTGCGCAAGGCCAAACGCGATCCGGAAGCGGCAAGCCTGTCAGGCGGCAACCTGCAAAAATTCGTCGTCGGCCGCGAGATCCTGCGCGAGCCGGTCGTCCTGGTGGTGAACCAGCCGACCTGGGGCGTGGATGCAGGCGCCGCTGCCGTGATCCGCCAGGCCCTGCTTGATCTTGCCGCAAGCGGCGCCGCCGTCCTTGTGACGAGCCAGGATCTGGACGAGCTCGCCGAAATCACCGACCGCATCGCCGTGATGTTCCATGGCCGCCTCTCGGCACCGTTGAAGACCGTGGAAGCGAGCCGCGAAAGGCTTGGCCTCCTCATGGGTGGCAGCAGCATCGACAGCACGGAGGCGCCGCATGCAGCTCGTGCTTGAGAAACGCGCCGAACGATCGGCCACGATCGCGCTGGTGTCGCCGCTGATCGCAATCGGACTCACCTTGGTCACCATGAGCATCCTGTTCGCGATCCTCGGCAAGAATCCGTTATCGGCGCTTGGTGTCTACTTCATCGATCCGCTGATTGACGGCTATTCCCTGCAGGAGATCGCGGTAAAGGCGACACCGCTGGTCATGATCGCAATCGGATTGTCGCTCTGCTATCTCGCCAACGCCTGGAACATCGGCGCCGAAGGCCAGTTCCTGATCGGCGCCGTCGCGGGAAGCTGGCTCGCCGTGAAGACCCAGGGCACCGATGCCGGCCATTGGGTATTACCGGCGATGCTCCTGCTTGGCGCGCTCGCGGGAGCACTCTACGCGCTGATCCCCGCGATCTGCAAAGTCAGATTCGGCGCCAGCGAGATCCTGACGTCACTGATGCTGGTCTACGTTGCCGACCTGCTGCTCGACTATCTCGTGCGCGGCCCCTGGCGCGACCCCAAGGGCTTCAATTTTCCGACCACGGCCGAGTTCGATCCGGTCGCGACCGTTCCGGTGCTGATCGAAGGCGGCCGATTGCATCTCGGTGCGATCATCGCGCTGGCTGTGGTCGCCGCCGGGGCCGTGCTGCTCGGCAGGACCATCAATGGCTTCGAGATCCGCGTGGTCGGCGCAGCTCCCCGCGCCGCGCGGTTCGGCGGCTTCAACGCCACGCGGTTGATCCTACTGACTTTCGCGATTTCCGGCGCGCTTGCAGGACTTGCCGGAATCGTCGAGGTCGCCGGTCCCGTCGGCCACCTGCAACCCGGCATCTCGCCGGGCTATGGCTTCACCGCCATCATCGTCGCATTCCTGGGGCGGCTGAATCCGATTGGTATCCTGGTCGCGGCGCTGTTCCTCGCACTGACCTTCATTGGCGGCGAACAGGCCCAGATCGCGATGAAGATCCCGTTGGACGTCACCAAGGTTTTCCAGGGTATCCTGCTGTTCTATGTGCTCGCTTGCGATTCCCTGATCTTGTACCGCTTCCGGCTCATTGCCGCGTCATCCAAGGTGCAAAGTGGAGCTCATTGAAGCCATCCTCCTCTCGGTGCTCGCGGCCTCCACGCCGCTGCTGCTGGCGGCGACCGGCGAGCTGGTGACCGAGCGCGCCGGCGTTCTCAACCTTGGCGTCGAGGGCATGATGATCGTCGGCGCGGCTTGCGGCTTCGGCGGCGCCTGGCTCTCCGGTTCGATCATCGTCGGCGCGTTGTGCGGCATGCTCGCGGGCATACTGATGTCGCTGATCTTTGCGCTGATGGCTCTTGGCCTCGCGGTCAACCAGGTCGCGACCGGACTGGCCTTGACCATCTTCGGCATCGGGCTGTCGGGCCTGATCGGCGCTCGCTTCGTCGGCGAGAAAATCACCCCTGCGCCGCATCTCCACGTTCCCGGGTTGACGGACATCCCCCTGGTCGGCCGCATCCTGTTCGGTCAGGATGCATTCGTATACCTGTCGCTCGTGCTGATCGTCGCCGTCTGGTACGTCCTGTACCGCACCCGTCCCGGGCTGATCCTGCGTGCCTGCGGCGACAATCACATTTCCGCGCACGCGCTCGGCTACCCCGTGCTCCGGATCAGAACATGCGCCGTGATGTTCGGCGGCGCCTGCGCCGGACTTGCGGGAGCCTACCTGCCGCTGGGCTACACGCCATTCTTCATCCCCGGCATGACCGCAGGCCGCGGCTGGATCGCGCTCGCGCTCGTCGTGTTCGCCTCTTGGCTTCCGGGACGGCTCGTGATCGGCGCCTATCTGTTCGGCGCGGTGAGCATCCTGCAATTGCACGCGCAGGGTGCCGGGATCGGCATTCCTTCCCAGCTCATGTCGGCGCTGCCGTATCTCGCGACCGTCATCGTCCTTGTCCTGATTTCGCGCGCTCGCACCGGTGGCTCGACCGCACCGGCAGCGCTTGGAACCGTGTTCGTGCCCGATCGATGATGACCCTAACCGCGCGGAACGGGGCGCCGTGCGTCGGGAAATATGTCCGTTAGCCCGCCAACAGGAGAAAGACATGAGAAAGTTTTTCGTTGCGGCAGCCGCAGCGATGCTCGCGACCGGAGCGGGTCTGTTCGGCGCACACGCCGCCGACAAGCTCAAGGTCGGATTCATCTATCTTGGACCGATCGGGGATCTCGGCTGGACCTATCAGCATGATCTCGCCCGTCAGGCGCTGGTGAAGGAGCTCGGCGACAGGATCGAGACCACCTACCTCGAGAATGTCAGCGAAGGTCCGGACGCCGAGCGCTCCATCGAGCAACTCGCCCGCGCCGGCAACAAGCTGATCTTCACGACGTCGTTCGGCTACATGGAGCCGACGCTGAAGGTCGCCAAGAAGTATCCGAACGTGCATTTCGAGCATGCGACCGGCTACAAGCGTGACAAGAACATGTCGACCTATTCCGGTCGGTTCTATGAAGGCCGCTACATCCAGGGCCTGATCGCGGCTAGGATGTCGAAGTCCGGAGTGCTCGGCTATATCGGGTCCTTCCCGATTCCCGAAGTCATCTCGGGCATCAACTCCACGATGCTGGCGGCACAGACCATCAACCCGAACATCAAGGTCAAGATCATCTGGGTCAACTCATGGTTCGATCCGGGCAAGGAGGCCGATGCCGCGAAGGCACTGATCGACCAGGGCGCCGACGTGATCATGCAGCACACCGACAGTCCGGCAGCGATGCAGGTCGCAGCCGAGCGCGGCAAGCTCGCATTCGGCCAGGACTCCGAAATGATCAAGTTCGGCCCGAAGACCCAGCTCACCTCGATCATCGACAACTGGGCCCCCTACTATATCGAGCGCGTCAGGGCCGAGCTCGACGGCAAGTGGGCGTCCGAAAACACCTGGGACGGCCTGAAGGAGAAGATGGTGGTGATGGCGCCCTATACCAACATGCCTGATGACGTGAAGAAGATTGCCGAGGACACCGAAGCCGCGATCAAGGATGGCAAGCTGCATCCGTTCAAATGCCCGATCATCGGACAGGACGGCAAACAGGTCGAATGCAAGGGTGAGCACCTGTCCGATGACCAGATCCTCAGCATGAACTTCTACGTGAAGGGCATCGACGAAGCGATTCCCGGGAAGTGACTCCCGGCGAGACAGTGAGGGCCTGGGCAGCGGTGCCCAGGCCCCCGCATGGGCCCCTACCGCCCGGACATAGCGCGCGCGGCAGCGCCGTGGCGGCGGATCAGGTCCGGTATATCGAGGCCGGGAATGGCGCCGTCGATCACGGCCCATTTGCCGCCAACCATCACCCTGTCGGCACGATGCGCGCCGCACAGCACCAACGCCGCGAGCGGATCGCCATGGCCCGAGAATCGCAGTTCGTCGAGCTTGAACAGGGCAAGATCGGCCGCATTGCCGACCGCGATTTCGCCGAGCTCGGGACGACCAACACAGGCAGCGGAGCCCTTTGTCGCCCAGCGCAGCGCGTCCCGGTGACCGACGCGGGTGACGCCGTAGCGCGCCCGCTGCACGAGAAACGCGGCGCGGACCTCCTGCATCAGGTTGGACGCATCGTTCGACGCGGAACCGTCGACGCCGAGCCCGATACCAACCCCGGCCTCCTCCATATCGCAGACCGGACAACAGCCGGATGCAAGAACCTGGTTGCTGCACGCGCAGTGACTGATCGTCGTCTTGGCGCGGCCGAGGCGCTTCATCTCATCGGCATTGAAATGGATGCCGTGTGCCAGCCAGGTGCGCCCATTCAGCCAGCCGCACTGCTCCAGATAGTCCAGCGGCCGGCAGTTGTGCATCTCGAGGCAGAACCGGTTCTCGTCCTCGGTTTCCGCCAGATGTGTATGGAGGCGAACGTCAAGCTTTTCGGCCAGCGCGGCGGTCCTGGTCATCAGCGAGGTCGTCACCGAGAACGGCGAGCATGGCGCGAGCGCGATCTGCACCATGGCCTCAGTGCCACGCTCATGGTGCCGCGCGATGACGCGCTCGCTATCGGCAAGAATCGTATCCTCGTCCTGCACCACGCTGTCCGGCGGCAGGCCGCCGTCGCGTTGCGAGCGATTCATCGACCCGCGCGTCAACAACACGCGGATGCCGAGGCGCCGGGCGGCGGCCACCTCGATGTCAACGGCATCTTCCAGCCCGGCTGGAAACACGTAGTGATGATCGGTCGTCGTGGTGCAACCGGACAGCAGCAGTTCAGACATCGCAACGGTTACGGCAAGGTCGAGCGATTCGGGTGCCAGCCTCGCCCAGACCGGATAGAGCGCTCGCAGCCAGGGAAACAGCTCACGGTCGAGCGCCGCCGGCAGCGCCCGCGTCAGCGTCTGGAAGAAATGATGGTGGGTATTGATCAAGCCGGGCAGGACAGCATGTGCCGACGCATCAAAGACCACGGTATCTGGCGTGGACGGCTCGCGCCCGCGTGCGACCAGTTCGACGATCCTGCCGTCCTTTACAACGGCTCCGCGCTCGGCGCCGTCCGCGAGTATGGCGAGAGGATCCCGGATCCAGATCGGCCGCATTTGCTCCATGACGTCAGATCTCCGCAACCACTACATCCTGGTCGGCTTGCAAGGACTGTCCCGGCCGCCACGACAGCTGGCGCCGGTCCCGCAGGATTTCATAGCCAAGGATGCATCCTCTTGAAAGCGAAGATGTATCAATGGACCTGAACACCATCACCGAAATTGTCCGACCGAGGGCACGTGATGAACTACCCGCCTGGATGGCAGGCGATGCCTGGCTCGCGGGCGGGACGTGGTTGTTCTCCGAGCCGCAGGTCGACTTGACGCGGCTGATTGATCTCACTGATCTGAACTGGCCGGCATTGGCGATCGACGATGCCGGGCTTTCGATCGCCGCGACATGCACGGTTGCGCAACTCGACGGCCTCCAGTGTCCTCCTGATTGGATCGCCGCGCAGCTGGTCAATCGATGCTGCCGCGCCTTTCTTGCCTCCTTCAAGATCTGGAAGACCGCAACCATCGGCGGCAACCTCTGCATGTCTCTGCCGGCCGGGCCGATGATCTCGCTGACCGCAGCGCTCAACGGTATCTGCACGATCTGGCAGGTCAATGGCGGCGAACGCACGATACCGGTGGTGGATTTCGTGACCGGCAATCAACGGAACGTGCTGCAGCCCGGCGACCTGCTACGGCAGATCGACATTCCGCTCGCAGCGCTGAAACGTCGATCGGCGTTCCGCCAGATCTCGCTGACGCCGGTCGGCCGCTCGGCTGGGCTGCTGATCGGAAGCCTGGCTGGTGACGGCGGCTTTGAGCTGACCGTCACAGCCTCGACCGTCCGTCCCGTCCAATTGGCATTTTCCGCGCTGCCCGCCGCCGATGAGCTTCGACAGGCGATATCGCAGGGCATCCCCGACACGCTTTACCACACCGATGTCCACGGCAAGCCATTGTGGCGCAGGCACATGACGCTGCGGCTCGCAGAGGAAATCCGCCGTGAATTGCAGGTGCGGCCATGACGATCGTGATCAATGGCAAGGCATTCACGGACAGGCCACGCGCCGGACAGTGCCTGCGCACGTTCCTGCGTGAAACAGGCCATTTCGGGGTCAAGAAGGGCTGCGACGCCGGCGACTGCGGCGCCTGCACGGTCCTGCTCGATGGCGAGCCGGTTCATAGCTGCCTGATTCCGGCTTTTCGGGCCGATGGCCACGCAGTCACCACGATCGAAGGGCTGGCGCCCGATGGCGGCATCCATCCACTGCAACAGGCGTTCGTGGATGCACAAGGTTTTCAGTGCGGCTTTTGCACCGCCGGCATGATTCTGACCTGCGCTTCGCTGAACCAGGCCCAGCGGCAGGACCTCGGCGCTTCACTGAAGGGCAATATCTGTCGATGCACCGGGTACCGATCGATCGAGGATGCGCTCGACGGCAAGATAAACATCGAAGCTGTTCCGACAGGACCGGCCTTTGGCCGCAGCCTGGGCGCACCCGCAGGCCCGCTTGTCGTGCGAGGCGCTGCGCGGTTCACGTTCGACACCGCGATCGAGGGCCTCCTGCATATCAAGCTGCTGCGCTCGCCGCATCCGCACGCGCGCATCGTCGCGATCGACAAGACGGCGGCGCTGGCGGTTCCAGGCGTGCACGCGGTGCTGACGCATGACGATGCACCCGACCGCCTGTTCTCGACAGCCCGGCACGAACGGGATTGGATGGATCCCGACGATACCCGAATCCTCGACGACGTCGTCCGCTTCGTCGGCCAGAAGGTCGCGGCCGTGGTCGCGGATACCGAGGGGGCGGCAGAGGACGCTTGCCGCAAGCTCAAGGTCCACTACGAATTGCTTCCGGCCGTGTTCGATCCCGAGGCGGCGATGGCCGATGGCGCCCCGATCATCCATGGTGACAAGACGCCGGCACATCGCATCGCCAACGCTGCGCGCAATGTCGCCGCCGAAACGCATGGCGAATATGGCGATGTCGCGCGCGCCCTGGCCCGATCCGCCGTTTCCTACGAAGGCACCTTCACCGCGCAGCGGCTGCAGCACGCCGCGCTCGAGACCCATGGTGGACTGGCCTGGCTGGATGGGTCTGATGTCCTCAATGTCCGTTCCAGCACCCAGGTCCCGTTCCTGACCCGGCGAACGCTGGCAGACCTGTTTCAACTGCCGCCGGACAAGGTTCGCGTGTTCTGCGAACGCGTCGGCGGTGGCTTTGGCGGCAAGCAGGAGATGCTGGTCGAGGATATCCTGGCACTCGCTGCATTGCGGACCGGCAGGCCCGTGGCGCTTGAGCTGACCCGCGAGGAGCAGTTCGTCGCGACCTCCACGCGACACCCGATGCGCGTGACGATCAAGGCCGGAGCCGACGAGGATGGCAAGCTGACCGCGCTTCAGCTCGACGTGATCTCCAACACCGGTGCTTATGGCAATCATGCCGGCCCGGTGCTGTTCCACGCGGTGAGCGAAAGCATCAGCGTGTACAACTGCCCCAACAAGAAGGTCGATGCCGTCGCCTGCTACACCAATACGGTGCCTGCCGGCGCCTTTCGCGGCTATGGCCTGCCGCAGACCGTGATTGCGGTGGAGGCGGCGATCGACGAGCTCGCAAGGCAACTCGACCTTTCGCCGTTCGAGATGCGTCGGCGAAACGTCGTGAAACCCGGAGATCCCATGCTCGCCCCGCCGGGCTCCGCGTATCACGACGTGATGTACGGATCCTATGGGCTCGACCAATGTCTCGATCTCGTCGAGCGCGCGATGGCAGCCGATGCGACCAGGCCTGAGCTCTCCGCCGACTGGCTGATCGGCAACGGCAGCGCTCTGGCAATGATCGACACGGTGCCGCCGGCGGGTCATATCGCGGACTGCAAGATCGCGCTTCGCGCCGATGGCAGCGTCGAGCTCACGGTCGGTACCGCCGAGTTCGGCAACGGCACCAGCACGGTGCATCGCCAGATCGCCGCCACGGTGCTTGCGGCCTCGGTCGACCGGGTCCATCTCAGGCAATCCGACACCGTGCATGGCGGCCACGACACCGGCGCCTACGGTAGCACCGGTACCTTCGTGGCCGGACGTGCGACGCAGGCGGCAGCGGAGAAGCTGGCGCGCGACCTGCGGGCCCTGGCCTCTCATATCACCGACGTCGATCCCTCCGCCTGCCTGCTCGAAGACGAGCATGTTGTGTGCGGCAAACGGCGCCTCTCCTATGCCGAACTCGCCGGCGCGGCAATCGGCAGCGGCCGTACATTGGAGGCCAGCGGCACCTCCGACGGAACGCCGCGCTCGGTTGCCTTCAACGTGCATGGGTTTCGGGTCGCGGTGAACAAGGGCACCGGCGAAACAAGAATCCTGAAGAGCGTGCAGGCCGCCGACGCCGGCCGGGTCGCCAATCCCATGCAATGCCGCGGTCAGGTCGAGGGGGGTGTCGCGCAGTCTCTCGGTGCCGCGCTCTACGAGGAAATGGTGATCGACGACAACGGCCGCGTGATCAACGCAAAGTTCCGCGACTATCACCTGCCGTCTTTTGCCGACGTCCCCCGAACCGAGGTCTACTTCGCCGACACCACGGACGCCGTCGGGCCGATGGGCGCGAAGTCGATGAGCGAAAGCCCCTACACTCCGGTCGCCGCTGCGCTCGGCAATGCGATCGCGGACGCCACCGGCATCCGCTTCACCGACACGCCCTTCAAGCCGGACCGGCTGTTTCCGGCGCTGCTGAAGAAGTTCCGCGGAGAGCAGGATCCTGCCTAACCCCGCCCCACCGTGCACTCGATCTGGCCGTGCGGCTCGTCCGTCGGCAGGAACACGTCATTGTTGTTATCCAGCCCGAACGCCGACAGGTTCATCGGAATGAAGTGCATGTTCGGGCAGGCCATGCTGATCTCGGAAATCTCCGGCACCGCCGCCAGCGCCGCCTCGCCCATGCGGTAGAGGCTGTCCTGCACGCTCTTGCTGTAGGTGGTCGAAAACACTTCCAGCACCGTGTCGAGAATCCTTCCGTTTGTCGCCGGATAGCTCCCGGGCTTTCCCGACCACACCCAGGACGCCACCATGCTGGTCGCGCAGATGCGGTCGGCCGTCGGCGGGATCGTCGTGTAGCGGTCCTTGACGTAGTTCTCCCAGCCCGACTGGGTCGACTTCATGAAGGCAAATCCGTCGATACCCGACACCAGGGTTGATGCGCCGCCACGTGTCATCGACACCTCGACCGTCGGCTTGCCGTTCGCATCGAGCACGAAGCTGTGCGGATGCGGCTTGCCGTGGAAGCTCAGCCGGCTCCATTTCGTCTCGTGGGAGGTGATGGCGACGGACGAGATCTGTGGATAGGTTTCGAGGTACTTGTTCGCCAGCACCTGGCAGAATTCCTCGGCGCACAGGCCGGTATTCTCCCGCGCCACGACGTTGACGACGTTCTTGATGGTGTCGGTCGACACCGTGGTCGCATTGTCGCCATGGGTGTAGGTACGGGCAAAATCGCCCTCGACCATCGCCTTGATATCGAGTTGGCTGACCTCTTGCCGATCGCCGTCGCGATGGATCCTCATCACGCGGACGCCGCCCTTTCCGTACCGGTTCTTGATCAACGGCATCTCGAAGCCTCCAGCCTGGCGGGCGATTGCGTGGGGAATCCCGCGGTGTTCCGGCCGATATTGAGCAACGTTCGTGCCACCGGCAAGCCTGTGGGCAGGCTCGGTCACCGCCGCATCATGCGAGCCGGAACACCCGACGGCTAGCTGCCGCGATAGGTCGCATAGCTCCACGGCGTCACCAGCAGTGGGACGTGGAGATGTCCCTCGGGCTCGCTGACGGAAAAGCGCAATGGAATGCGATCCAGGAACGGCGGATCCGACTGCGCCACCCCGCGCATCGCAAAGTAGACGCCAACGCCGAACGTCAGCTCATATTTGCCTGACGGCACCGGGCGGCCGCCGATCAGGGGCTGATCGGTACGACCGTCCGAGTTCGTGGTGGTGCGCGCGACCACGCGGCTCGCGCCGAGATCGGCAAGCTCGATCAGTTCCACCGCGATCCCTGCCGCCGGCATGCCGCTGTGGGTATCCAGCACATGGGTCGAGAGCCGACCGTGCACCGGCAGCCTGTCGTCCGCGGCGACCAGCTGATCGAGCCGAAGCGCCGCGATCCGGCAAATCTCCTCGAGCGATCGTTGTGTTTCGGCCGCCGGATCGTTCGGCAACCGTCGCTCGAAATCGCGCAGGATGGAATCCCTGGTGTGACGACGCGCGCAGACGATATAGGGGAAACCGAACTTCGAGCGATAGGCGTTGTTGAAGCGCTCGAACGCTTCATATTCGGCGTCCGACAGTCGATCCAGCCCGACGCTGGTCTGCTCGGAATCCGACTCTGCGGTCAGGCCGGCGGCCCGCTGGGCCTTGTCGGCAAGATCGGGATGCGCCTTGATCAGGGCCAACCGCAACTCGACGGGCGCCCGCTCGATTGCACCCTTCATCGCAGAAAACAACTGGGTGACGCCTGCGAACGGCCGCCCCATCGCCACCTGCTCCGCGATCCACGGCGAATGTTCGAAGATATTGCCGAGCGCGGCGACGAACTCGTCGCGGCCTGCGCTGTTCAGGTCGGTTAGCGTGATCGTCATCAGCCCTATCCCAAGCCAATCTACCGCTAGCCTCCTTGCTTGCGCCTGTCAAAGACCGGCCGAACACCCCCCGGTCCTGCATCGGCGGCGCCGTTGGCCGGCGGCCTCTCCGCAACGGGAGAGGCCGCCGGGACTTTGCGAACGCCCCTACTTCAACATCTTCGCAACGTTGTCCTTCGTCACCAGGTCAAGACCGGTGTAGACGATCTCCGGCACCTTCTCGCCTTTCTTGATCGCAAGCAGCGTATCCATCGCCTTCTCGCCCATCTCGAACGGACGCTGACCGACCAGGGCGTTTGCATAGCCGTCGCGCAGCAGCTCGAGCTGCATTCTGAGGGTGTCGGCCACGACCAGCGTGAACTTGCCGGAGTCGATATCGCTCTTCTTCTTGCTGGCGAACGCCTTGAAACCTTCCGGCGCAAACATCGGCCAGCCGCCGACCGGGATAATTGCGGCGAGGTCCGGAGTTGCGGTCTGCAGATCGGTCATCTGCTGGATCGCTAGCGCCGGATCGTCGTTGCAGAAGGTCGGCGATCCTCCGACTTCGGTCCACTTCGAGCCCTTGAGCGCTTCACGGACGCCGTTGACGCGTTCGGCGAGATTCTCAGCGCCGGGACCACCCGAGACCATCGCGTATTTGCCGCCTTCCGGCCGAAGTTGCAGTAGCTGCTTGCCGAGTGCGAGGCCGAATTCCTTGTTGTTGGTGCCGATATAGGCGATCCGCTTCGAACCCGGCGCATCGGCATCGAAGGTGATGACGGGAATGCCGGCCGCGGTCGCCGCCTCGATCGATTTGGTCATCGCCGCAACGTCGGCGACCGAGATCGCAAGGCCATCTACTTTCTGCGTCACGAAGTCCTGTATGATTTGCGCCTGCGTCGCCGGCTCATGCTCGACGGGACCTTTGTAGACGCATTCGACGTTGCCGAGCTCCTTGGCGCGCTTCTCACAGCCGTCGCGCGCGAAGTCGAAGAACGGATTGTTCATGGCCTTGGGCACGATAACGAATTTGTAGTTCGCCGCGAATGCGGGCGTCGCCATCATCGCGACAGCGATTCCGGCCAGAAGAAACTTCCTCATGCTTCCCTCCACGCTTCTTGTGCCTATCCTTTGGAAATCTGTGGCTCCGGGAGGCGGATAGGCAACATGTTCGTTGCCCTCCAGGAGGGTCTCTCGAAAGCATGATCCGTTGGCTTCCGAAACGATCATGCTCAAACCAGAAGCTGAAGCGCGATGACGATCGCGTCGCGCTTCAGGCCATGCGCGAGCGTACGCGATCGACCAGCACCGCCAGGATGATGATCACGCCCACCAGGGTCTGCTGCCAGTAGGAGTTGACCTGCGCAAGCACGAGGCCGTTGCGGATCACCTCGAGCAACACGCAGCCGACGATGGCTCCGAGCGGGCCGCCGAGCCCCCCGGCGAGATTGGCACCGCCGATGACCGCGGCCGCAATCACGTTGAGCTCGTAGGACGTCGCCATGTTGGCCGGCGCCGATCCCAGCCAGCCGGAGATGATGATGCCCTGCAGACCGGCCGCAAGCGCGCCGATCACATAGACCTCGATCTTCACCCGAACAACCGGTATGCCGGTCAGCTCGGCCGCCTTCTCGTTGCCGCCCAGCGCAAAGACGTGGCGACCGAAACTGCTGTGGTGCAGCACGATCCCCATCGCGATCGCGAGGATCACGAGATAGATGAACGGAGCCGGCATCCCGAGCACATTGCCCGAGGTCAGCGCGTAGAAGTAATCGGCGTCCGGTCCGCCGGGAAAACTGCCGCGGCCGTTAGAGACGACGTAGCAGAGCCCGCGCACGATCGAGAGCATGCCGAGCGTGGTGACGAAGGGCGACAGCCCGAGCACGGCGATGCAGAAGCCGTTGACGAGGCCTACGATCAGTGCGACGCCGAGCCCCGAGAGGACGGAAATCAGCAGAATTAAGCCCGGCACGTTGGCGACCACGGTCTTGCCGTCGGCGGCAAGATGCACGAACCATGACGCACCAGGCATGCCCGGTGTCGAGAGGCCGGTCATGACCATCGACGTGATCATCGCGGAAAAGCACATCATCGAGCCGACCGAGAGGTCGATGCCGCCCGTGATGATGATGAACGTCACACCGAGCGCGGCGATGGCGATGAAGGAGAAATTCTTGGCCACGTTCTGGATGTTGCCCTCGGTGAGGAAATAGGGGCTGGCGAAGTTCATCACGACGAACAGAACCACCAGCGCGAGCAGGACGTAGCCGGTCTGCGACGCAAAGAAACCGCTCTGCCACCATTTGGCCTTGCTGACATTGGTGAAGGTGATGGGAGATTCCAGGGGCGTGGCCATCACGCAGCCTCCTTCGCTCCCGTGATGAGGGAGGTGACTTCCTCGGGGCTGGTGTCGCCGACCGCCTTGTCGGCACGCTTCTCGCCGCGGCGCATGACGACGACGCGGTCGCAAACCGCGAACACGTCGGGCATGCGGTGCGAGATCAGCATGACGGCGACGCCCTGCTCCTTCAGACGATGGATCAGGCCCAGGACCTGCTCGACCTGGCGGACCGAGATCGCGGCCGTCGGCTCGTCCATCATCACCAGCTTGGCGTTGGAGAGCCGCGTCCGCGCGATCGCGACCGCTTGGCGCTGGCCGCCCGACATCTGCTTGACGAGGTCGTGCGGACGGGTCTCCGAGCGCAACTCGCCAAACAACTCCAGCGCGCGCGCCGCCATCGCCTTGTGATCGAGCAAGGTGAACGGACCAACCTTTCGTTTGAGCTCCCGGCCGAGGAAGACGTTGGCCGCCGCCGTGAGATTATCGGCGAGCGCGAGGTCCTGGTAGACCACCTCGATTCCGACTGCGCGGGCATCGATCGGACGGCTGAAATGGACCGCATTGCCGGCGAAGCGGATCTCGCCATGGCTCGGCCGGAAATTGCCGGCGATGATCTTGACGAGCGTCGACTTGCCCGCGCCATTGTCACCCATCAGCCCGACCACCTCTCCGGGGAAGACCTGCATGTCGACACCATGCAGCGCGCGGATCGCACCGAACTCCTTGCCGATACCGGTCAACTCTAGGACCGGTTGCCCGGCAGCGTGAGGGGTTACCATGGTTGGCCTCGCTCAGACGTGCTGGTTCACCAGCCATTCCAGATAGTCCTGGCGTCCGGCGCGCGGTAGCGGATCGAACCCGGGCTCGGGATGCCCGCGTACGGGCATGCATGGATTTTTCGCGTTGGAGCCGTTCAGCTTTCCGATCCGAACGGACCGCTGGCACGTCAGAAGTGTACCACGGAGAGCGCTCCAAAGACCCAGGCATTCTCGGTCTTAGGTAGAAGTGTCCCTGAACTTGCGTTCGAAGCCCTCCGCTTGTTCCCTGACCCCGGTAGCAGCGACCAGATCTGGAGCGCCTCGTCGCGCCTTCTCGTTATCGAGATGTCATGCATGATCGCCCGTGCTCGTTGGCAATGCAGTCGCGCCGCGCACTGACGTATTCTGATTTCCCTGCCCAAGCGTCGGCTTTGGCGTCGTGCGGGCCAGGCCGGCCAGCGCCGCCTTGCGGCGACGACGGGCCTGCAACTGCTGATCCGCCAGCACGCCAACCAGAATCACCGTCCCCATCACGGCGAAGTTCAGGGAATTGGGGATGCCCAGGATATTCACGAGGTTCTGCAGCACCTGCAGCAACGCCGTCCCCAGCACGATGCCGAGGATCGAGCCCTCGCCGCCGCGCAGGCTGCACCCCCCGAGGACGGCCGCCGCGATCGCATAGAGCTCGTAGAAATTGCCGAAAGAACTCGGAGAGACCGAGTTGGTATAGAACACGAATAAGACGGTTGAGACCCCGGCGAGCCCGCCGCTGATGATGTAGGCGGTCGCAATCACGATATTTGTGCTGATGCCGGAGAAGCGCGCCGCTTCCTCGTTCTTGCCCACGGCATAGAGCCAGCGCCCGTAGACCGAGCGGTGCAGCAGCACGCCGAGGATCAGCGCCAGGATGATCAGGAAGATGAAGGTGTTCGGGATGCCCGCGATGTTGCCGGAGGCGATGTTGCTCAGCGTGCTGGCCTCGTCACCGTAGCCGAAGCCGCGCGTCGAATCGCTCGTATAGTAGCGCGCAGCGCCGCGATAGATCAGCAGCCCGCACAGCGTCACGATGAAGGGCTGCATTTTCAGCCGCGTGATCAGGAAACCCTGGATGGCCCCGAGCGCCAATCCGGCCAGCAGGACCAGCAGAAGCGCGAAGGGCCAAAAAATCTCATAGGTCGTCAGAAGATCGATGAAGACGACGCCAAGCAGCGCGAACATCGAGCCGAGCGAAAGATCGATGCCTCCTGTGATGATCACGAGCCCCTCGCCCAGCGCGAACACGCCGAACAGCCCGATCAGATTGGCCATGTTCAGCAGGTTCACCCACGACAGGAAGGCCGGATTGATCGCGCCCGTGATGGCGGAGATCACCGCCAGCAGCAGAAAAAGGCCGAGTTCCTTCTTCATCATGATGCAGCGGCTTCCATGGTTTCCAGCGTTTGACCGACCGCCAGCCGAAGCACGTTGTATTCGCTGAACTGCTCACGCTCGAGCACGCCGCTGACGCTGCCTTCATGCATCACTGCCACCCGGTCGGAGACGCCGATGACCTCCTCCATGTCGGAGGAGATCATCACGATCGCGACGCCCTGGTCGGCGAGGTTGCGCATCAGTGCGTAGATTTCGCTCTTGGCGCCGACATCGATGCCACGGGTCGGCTCGTCGAAGAACATCACGCGCGGCTGCATGGAGAGCCACTTGCCCAGCACGACTTTCTGCTGGTTGCCACCGGAGAGCGTCACCACCTCCATATCGATGCTCGGCGCCTTTATGGACAGGCGCCTCGCCTGTTCCTTCGCAACCTTGCGCTCGGCCGCGCCGTTGACCAGCCACATCCGCACGTAATCCAGCAAGCTCGCGAGCGTCACGTTCTCCCGGATCGGCAGTTCCAGCACGAGCCCGGATTTCTTGCGGTCCTCCGGCACGAGGTAGATTCCTTGCCTGATCGCGTCCCGGGGCGACGCGACACCGACCGGCGCATTGTCGATCCTGATCTCGCCACCCAGCAGCGGGTCGATGCCGAAGACCGCGCGGGCAAGGGAGGTGCGGCCGGCGCCCACCAGGCCGGCCAGGCCGAGGATCTCGCCGCGTCGAACGGAAAGGTTGATCTGCCGATCTGGAAAGGCTGTTGTCGCAACGCCGGCAATTTCGCAGCCGCCCGGCTGCGGCGACTGCTTGGGCGGCGTATACAGCGCCTTCAGGTCGCGGCCGATCATCAGCCGGATCATTGCGGCATGGCTTAGCTCGTCGCGCGCCAGCTCCCCCACGGTTCGCCCGTCGCGCAGCACCACGACGCGATCAGCGCAGGTCATGATCTCGCCCAGCCGGTGAGAGATATAGATCACCGAGATGCCGTGCGCCTTCAGGTCGGCAATCACCTCCAGCAGCCGTTCAGTCTCCGAAATCGTCAGGCTGGAGGTCGGCTCATCCATGATGATCACGCGGGCGTCAATCGAGAGCGCCTTCGCGATCTCCACCATCTGGCGCTCCGCGATGGACAGGTTGTCGACCAGCGTGCTCGGCGTGAAATCGGCACCGAGCCGCTCCAGCAGCGGCATCACTCGGGCACGCATCTCCGCGTTGTCAACCAGCTTCAGCGGCCCGCCGGCAAGCTTCTCGCGCCCGATGAACACGTTGGCCGCGACGTCGAGATTCTCGAACAGGTTCAGCTCCTGGTGCACGAAGGCTATTCCGGCCTGCGTCGCCTCGCTCACCGTCATTCGGGCGTGGTCGTTGCCGCCGATGCGGATCACGCCCTCGCTCGGCGCGATCACGCCGGCCAGAACGCGCATCAGCGTCGATTTGCCGGCGCCGTTCTCGCCGATCAAGCCCACCACCTCGCCGCGACACACGCGCAGGGACACGTCGTCGAGGGCCCGGATGCCGGGATAGGTCTTGCTGATCCCGCTGAGTTCAAGCAGCGTTTCCGCCATTTGGCGTTTCCTCTCCGCACAACGCCCGGCTGCCTGTGGCAGCCGGGCGGTCAGCACACTGAATTCACTTCTTCAACAGGTCCTTCAGCTGTGCCGTGAACTCCGCAACGTTGGACTTGCTGATCACCTTGGTCGGCACGATCAGTTTGCCGTCCGCCGGGATCCAGGACTTGTCGCCGTTCAGCGTCTTGATGATGTTGGTGGCGGAGAGATAGCCGAACTCGTAGGGCTGCTGCACAACCGTCGATTCGATCGTGCCGTCGGCAACGCCCCGCAGTGTCCGCTGGTCCTCGTCGAAACCGACGATCTTCACCTTACCGGCCTTGCCCGCCGCCTTCACCGCGTCATAGATCAGTGGCGTTTCGTAGCTCCACAAGCCGGACAACAGCGCGATGTCGGGATATTTGACGAGCACGTTCTCCATGTTCGCCTTGGCCTTGGCAAAGTCCACCTGGTCGGTGAACACGTCGACCAGTTCGACCTTGGTGCCGGCGATCGCTTCCTTGATGCCCTGCACCCTCTCGCGGGCGTTGTCGGCGTCCATCGTTCCGACGAACAAGGCGATCTTGCCGCCGCTCGGCAGCGCCTTCTTGATCTCCTCGCCTGCCTGCCGCCCGGCCGCGACGTTGTCGGTGCCGATATAGGCGAGACGCTTGCTCTGCGGGGCGTCGCTATCCGTCGTGATCAACACGGTCTTGGCCGCGACCTTGTTGAGTTCTTCGGTTGCGTGCGGCGCGTCGTCGACGGAGATGGAGATACCGGCGACCCCGCGCACGAGCAGGTCGTCCAACTCGCGCCGCTGGCCCGCCGCGGTGCCTTCGTTGGTGACGATCAACTGGATATCGTAGTCCGGGTGCTCTTTCTGCGCCTTCTCGAGTCCGCGCCCGGCAATGGTCCAGAAGTCCGCCGCGACATTGGTCACCAGCGCGATGGTCTTCTTCTGCTGCGCCTGTGCCAAGCCCGTGGCCATCGTGAGCGCGGCTACGCTCGCCAGCAGTGGCACGATCAACTTCTTCATTGAGCCCTTCATCTGCACCTCCCTTTCGCACCCCCTGACGGGGATTCCCGTACGGCGCTCATGACGCCTGTATTTTATTTATGAGCTGAACAAATTAGCGGAACAAAATGGCCAGTCAAGGCTGTTCTTGATTGATATTCACCATCTTGAATAGAATCTTCGGTCCAACATGGCGTGGTTGGCTGCGCGTTTCGACATTCGTCTGTCTTATACACGTTGATTAATTTCACGGATCGAATTAATAAGCCGACATGGATGAGCAGCCTGAGCCGACGAGACGTACTTCGAGCGTAGCTCGTGGATCGAACCGCGGCCGCCTCGTCGAGGTCCTTCGACGCCAGGGGCCATTGCCGCGCGTGGAGCTTGCACGCAGCACGGGGCTGAGCTTCCCGGCCATTTCCGCCATAACATCGAAGATGATGGCCGAAGAACTGCTGTGCGAGGCCGAAGCCGGAGCGGCGGCAACGTGGCCCGACGATTCCGACGAAGAGGATGCGGATGGACTGGGTGGCCGTCGCCGTGGCCGGCCGGCGGTCCTGCTCAATCTGAACCCCGAGTTTGGCCGCATCATCGCGGTGTCGGTCCGCATGAACCTGATTGAGACGCTGATCGCGGATTTCAGCGGCGCCGGCTTGGCGCAAGCGCGGTTCGCACTCGCGACGCGCGCCCTCGACGCAGACACGTTGTGCGATCTCGTGATCGCGCAGATCGACGCCATGCTCGACGCGACCTCCACCCCGCGGCACCGGCTGCTGGGAATCGGCATTGCGCTGCAGGGCATCGTCAACGCCGAAACCGGCCGACATCTGTGGAGTCCGGCGCTGTCGATCACCGAAGTCGATCTGGCGAGGCCGCTTCGCCAGGCATTCGGCGTCGAGGTCGTGATGGCCAACGACGCCGTCGCGGTTGCGCTGGCCGTCGTAGCCTCGGACCCGGCACTGGCGCAGGGCCTCTCGGCCACGATCATGGTCGGCCACGGCGTCGGGATGGGCATCGTCGTCGACGGTGAAGCGCGCTGGGGTGCCGACGCAGGCTGCGAGATCGGCCATGTCAAGCTGGCGCCCAACGGTCCGCAGTGCCGCTGCGGTCAGCGCGGCTGCATCGAGGCCTATCTCGCCGACTATGCGCTCTACCGCGATGCCCGCGCCTTTCTCGACCTGCCGCCGGCAGTCTCGCAGCAGCCGTCCGAGGCACAGATGGCGCTGCTGCGCGAGCGAGCGCTGGGCGGCGATCCTCGCCTCGAGCACTTGTTCCAGCAGGCAGGCCGCGCGCTTGCGGAGGCGGTCGCCGTGACGATATCGGTGCTGCGCCCGCATCATGTCATTCTCGCGGGTCCCGGCCTGCAGGCCTTCGACATGATGCGCCGCGCCTACGAGGAGCGGCTCGATCAGGCGGTGTTGCCATGGCTGCTCAAGTCCACGGCGATACACTTGCGCCCCAGCGAGTCGGCGGCAATCGTCGATGGCATGATGCGGCGGACCCTGCGGGTCGTCGACCGAAGCCACATGGAAACGACCGAGTGAAACCCGCGGCCCTTACGTGAGCCGCAACTACGCAACCGACGCCGTCAGGCGCATATCGAGAGGATGCCAAATGCAGGGCGCCATCTACCCAAGCCTCAAGGACCGCACTGTGCTGGTGACCGGCGGAGGCTCCGGCATCGGCGAAGCCATCGTCCGCCAGTTCGTCAACCAGGGCGCGCGGGTCGGTTTCATCGACATCGACGCGGATGCCTCCAAGCAGCTGCTGGCCAGCCTGCCCGCGCAGGCCAGCGCGCGGTTCGAGCACGCCGATCTGCGCGACATCGATGCCCTGAGACGCGCGATCGCAGGTGTCCGCGAGGCGCTCGGGCCGATCACCATCCTGATCAACAACGCGGCCCGCGACGACCGTCACACGATCGAGGAAGTCACGCCGGAATTCTGGGACGAGCGGATCGCCGTCAATCTGAAGCACCAGTTCTTTGCCGCTCAGGCGGTCGCGCCTGACATGATCCGGGCGGGAGGCGGCTCGATCGTCAACATGGGCTCGGTGAGCTGGGTGATCGGCCAGGGCAACATGCCCTGCTACACCACCGCCAAATCTGCGGTTCAGGGCCTGACCCGTGGGCTCGCGCGCGATCTCGGGCCGAACAACGTGCGGGTCAATTCAATCCTGCCCGGATGGATCATGACGCAACGGCAGCAGGACATGTGGCTGACGCCTGAAGGCGAGGCCGAACTCATGCAGCGCCAATGCATCAAGCGCAAGCTGGTGCCCGATGACATCGCCCGCGTCGTCCTGTTCTTTGCGGCCGACGATAGCGGCGCCTGCACCAACCAGAACTACATCGTCGACGGCGGCTGGGTCTGAAGCGCGATGAGACAAGGCTGAATCGTCATCGCGCTTTAGCTCCTTGTTTGAGCATGATCTCCGCAGCTCCTTGTTTGAGCATGATCTCCGCGCAAACGCGTTCCGCGTTTGTCGCGATGAAAAACCGCTGCACACTTTTCCGGATCATGCTCTAGCATCCCAGCCGGAGTTCACCGCATCGTCGCGAGCTGGACCGCGAGCGCACACGCGCGATCGTACTCGTCGAGATTGATCCACTCGTCGATCGTGTGCGGCTCGTTCTGCCCGGCGCCGAAGGTCACGGTCGGGACGCCGTGGCGAACCATCCAGTTCGCATCAAGTCCGCCACTCGCAGATCGGATCACCGGCGTCCCACCGATCCCGGAGACTCCCGCGACCGCGCGTTTGACCACCGGCAGACTGTCCTTCATGCGGAACGGATGGTAATCGGTTTCGGCCTTGAACTTGATGCGGCCGGACTTGCCGTCGCTGTTCTTGACGCGTTTTGCGGCGTTCTCGAATGCTGCCTTGTAGGCCCTGGTGATCTCCTTGAAGAACTTGCCGTCATGGCTGCGGCTTTCGCCGCGCACATGCACGTAGTCGGTGACGACATTGGTGGCGTCGCCGGCCGGTCGTCCCTCCCCGCCGGTGACGGGGCCGACATTGCTGGTGCCCTGCCGCTTGCCCTTGACCACCTTGCCGAACCATCCATGCGCCTTCACGTCGGCGAGCGCCAGCGCGAGGATCATGGTCGAGCTGATGCCGCGTTCGGGCGCGACACCGGCATGCGAGGCGCGGCCGATAATCTCGACCTGCCAGCGATCCGCACCGACGGCGCCGATCGTGACATTGGAGGCAGAGCCGCCGTCGTAGTTGAAGGCCATGACCGGCGAGCCGAGCTCGGCGGTCTTGACGTGGCGCGCGCCCCAAAGCCCGCTCTCCTCGCGCACGCAGAACAGCAGCGTGATCGGCGGATGATCGAGCTTCTGCTTCGCCAGCTCGGCCGCCAGCGTGACGAGGACGCCGCAGCCTGCGCGATTGTCGCCGCCGAGCGCGGTCTTCGCATCGTTGACGATCTTGCGCCGCGCAACCCTGGGCTTCGCCCCGGCGCATAGCGGGACGGTGTCCATATGCGTCATGAACAGGATCCGCGGCTGGTTGTGCAGCGCGCCGCGGCCGGGCAGATCGACAATGAGGTTGCCGGTCTCCGTCGGAACGGGAATGCGCGTGTTGGCGTCATCGAGGCGGATCGCCCCCGCCGGCACGCCAACGCCCTTCAACGCAGCGGTAAGCTCGCGTCCGATCGCCGCCTCCTTTCCGGTGACACCCTCGACGGAGAGGAAGCGCATGAGGCGGTCGGTAGCGGCTTGGGTGTCGACGGGCACGGCGAATCCTTCGGGTGAGGTTGCGGACCGCCTAACCATCCTTCGAGAGTTCCTGCTTTGCAAGCTCCGCAGGAACTGGCTGCCACGCGTCCGGCGATGACGGCTCTTGGATCAGGACGCACATTCGCATTCTCGCGACATGATCCGTCCGAGGTCTGCCTCTCGTTTCACCCTCTCCTCAAGCAGAGGGCGCAGGGAAAGCCGGGTGCCGATCGCACCCATGGGCCCCGTGCAATGTAGAAAGCACGGGGGTAGGACCTCAGGTGTAACCGGGAACAACCCGGCTTTCCCTGCGCGATGGGTTACGGCTTATACGTGCTCTCCCCGGCGAGACTGGGCTTTTTTGTCACCGTCGCCAGCGAGAGACATTGCCCTCGCTGATGAGACACCTGCCACCAGGGCGTCAGGCCTGCACGATTTCGCCGTCCGCCTCATGCGCTCTCGTCAGTCACGCATGCAGCGTCCACCGCATCCCACCACCACGTTCGTGACGATCGCGAGCGCCCCTC
>NZ_JAFCKQ010000057.1 GCF_018130215.1 Bradyrhizobium jicamae | reverse complement strand
CTCGCCGGCGGCGTCCACCGCCTCGACGGCCAGCTCATGGTCGTCCTCGATGTCGATCGCGTGCTCGAACTGATGCCCGACGCCAAAGCTGCCTGACGGGCAAGGCAACCGAAGAAGACGGCCTGAGACAAGGGCCGCCAGAACCGAAGAACCGAAACATCCCTTTGGGGATGAGGAAGTAGAGGTCGCAAATGAGAACGTGTCTTGTTGTCGATGACTCAAGCGTCATTCGCAAGGTTGCCCGCCGGATCCTGGAAGGTCTCGACTTCCAGATCGTCGAAGCGGAGGACGGCGAGAAGGCGCTCGAGGTTTGCAAGCGCGGGCTGCCCGATGCCGTGCTGCTCGACTGGAACATGCCGGTGATGGACGGCTACGAGTTTCTCGGCAATCTCCGTCGCATGCCCGGTGGCGATCAGCCCAAGGTGGTGTTCTGCACCACCGAGAACGACGTCGCGCACATCGCCCGTGCGCTGCATGCCGGCGCCAACGAGTACATCATGAAGCCGTTCGACAAGGACATCGTCACCGCCAAGTTCCAGGAAGTCGGGCTCATCTAGAGCATGAACGGGAAAGTCGGAGCCGACTTTCCCATGCTGATCTGACGTTTGCGTTCGATCCGGCGGCGAGAGCTCCCGGTTCAACTTTTGTAACCCGTGCCGTTGCGTCGCTGGTGAAGTCATGAGTGTTGCGTTGACAAGTGCTGCGGCTGCGAGCGCAACCCGAACCGACAAGGTGCGGGTGATGGTGGTGGACGATTCCGTCGTCATCCGGGGATTGATCTCGCGCTGGATCGCCGCCGAACCCGACATGGAGGTCGCCGCTTCGCTGCGCACCGGCCTGGACGCCGTCAACCAGCTCGAGCGCTTCAACCCCGATGTCGCGGTGCTCGATATCGAAATGCCTGATCTCGACGGCATCTCGGCACTGCCGCAGCTCCTGGCGAAGAAGCGCGACCTGGTCATCATCATGGCGTCCACGCTGACCCGGCGTAACGCCGAGATCAGCCTGAAAGCGCTTTCGCTCGGCGCGTCCGACTACATTCCGAAGCCGGAAAGCACACGCGAGCCCACCGCCGCCGAGACCTTCCGCCACGACCTGATCCAGAAGATCCGCCATCTCGGCGCCAAGGCACGACGCGGCGCTGGTCATCCGACGGCAAGCCCGCCGCTTGCACCGAGCCATGAGCGGCCGCGCACGCCGGCCCCGGGTGTGGCGCCCGCGCCGGCTGCGGCGGCCCAGATTGCCCGCCGTCCGTTCGGCCTGCTGCCGCCGAAGGTGCTCCTGATCGGCTCGTCGACAGGTGGCCCGCAGGCTTTGATGGCGCTGGTCGCCGAGATCGGACCGGTGATCGATCGCTTCCCGGTGCTGATCACCCAGCATATGCCGCCGACATTCACCACCATTCTCGCCGAGCATCTTGCCCGAACCAGCAAGCGGCCGGCGCATGAGGCCGTCGACGGCGAGACCGTCAAGCCAGGTCGGATCTATCTCGCGCCGGGCGGTCGCCATATGCGCATCGTTCGCCACGGCATCGATGCCGCGATCGCGCTCGACGACGGGCCGCCGATCAATTTCTGCAAGCCCGCAGTCGATCCGATGTTCACTTCGGCGATCGACGTCTGGCAGGGCAGCGTCATGTCGGTGATCCTGACCGGCATGGGCTCCGACGGCATGCGCGGCGGCAAGGATGTCGTCGCGGCCGGCGGCAGCGTGATCGCCCAGGATGAGGCGACCAGCGTGGTGTGGGGCATGCCCGGCGCCGCCGCCAACGCCGGAATCTGCGCTGCCGTGCTGCCGCTCAATCAGATCGCGCCGAAACTTGTTCGTGTGTTTTCGGGAGACCGTACGTGACGCCCCTGGACTATGAGTATCTGCGTAAGCTCCTGAAAGAGCGTTCCGGCCTCGATCTCTCCGCCGACAAGCAATATCTGGTGGAAAGCCGCCTGGTGCCGCTGGCGCGCCGGTCGAACCTGTCAGGCATTCCCGAACTTGTGCAGAAGTTGAAGGGCGGCGCCGAGCCGCTCACCTCTGACGTCGTCGAGGCGATGACCACCAACGAGACCTTCTTCTTCCGCGACAAGATCCCGTTCGACCATCTGAAGGAAGCGGTGCTGCCGGCGCTGGCGCAGGCGCGTGCCGCACGCCGTTCGCTGCGCATCTGGTGCGCGGCCTCGTCGACCGGACAGGAGCCGTATTCGATCGCGATGCTGCTGAAGGAAATGACCGCGCTGTTTTCGGGCTGGCGCACCGAGATCGTCGCGACCGACCTGTCGCAGGCGGTGCTGGAGAAATCCAAGGCCGGCCTGTTCAGCCAGTTCGAGGTGCAGCGCGGCCTGCCGATCACGATGCTGGTGAAGTATTTCACGCAGAAAGGTGAGCTCTGGCAGCTCAATGCCGATATCCGCGGCATGGTGCAGCATCGCCAGCTCAACCTGCTGCAAGACCTTTCGCATCTCGGCACCTTCGACGTGATCTTCTGCCGCAACGTGCTGATCTATTTCGACCAGGACACCAAGGCCGGCATCTTCGCGAAGATTGCGCGGATGCTCGAGCCCGACGGCGTGCTGGCGCTGGGCGCCGCCGAATCGGTGGTCGGCATCACGAGCGCCTTCAGGCCGTATCCGGACAGGCGCGGCCTGTATCAGCCGAGCACCGCGTCGGTGGCCCGTGCCGGCGGTGCGCCGCACGTCCTCAAGGCGGTGGCCTCGGCGGCGCGCTGATGCGTTCGGGGCGGTGCTTCTACAAAATCGCATGCGGCAGGAAGCGGGAGGTGTTGCCCGTGATCGGGTTCTCGTCCTCGCGGATCGACAGGCCGCACGGCGTGTGATCGACCAGCCAGCTTCCGAGCACCGGGTACTGTCCTGAAAAATCCGGCAGCGGCGCCAGCGCCTGCCGGACGAAGCCCTCGGCGCCGTAGGGACCTTCCTGTTCGACCAATGTCGTGCCGGCGCTGACCAGCGCGACATTGGCGCCTTCGCGTGAATAGATCGGCTTTCGCACGAAAGACGTGCCGAGCCGAGCCGCCTGCGGATCGTCCTCGAAATAGGCCGGCAGCAGATTGGGATGATTGGGGAACATCTCCCAGAGCAGCGGCAGGATACCCTTGTTCGACAGGATCGCCTTCCAAGGCGGCTCGATCCAGCGCGTCGGCGCGGCCGCGAGATTCTTGCCGAATGCGTCGTGGAACATCCATTCCCAGGGATAGAGCTTGAAGGCGAGCTCGATCTCTCGGTTGTCGAGATCGACGAACCGGCCGTCGTCGCGCAGCCCGATCTCCTCGATGTCGAGCAGCGTGGTCTGCAACCCCGCTTGCGCCGCGGTGTCGGCAAGGTAGGCGAGCGTGCCGGCATCCTCGGTGCTTCCGGTCATGCCGGTGAGATGCAGCGGATGCGTGCCACCGACCTTGCGCCACGCCTCGATCAGCCGCTCATGGATCGAGTTGAACTGGTCGGCACGCCTGGGGATGATGTTGCGCTCGATCGCCTGCTCGAGCCAGGTCCATTGAAACACCGCTGCCTCGAAGATGGAGGTCGGAGTGTCGGCGTTGTATTCGAGCAGCTTGGCCGGGCCGTTGCCGTCGAACTTGAGGTCGAGCCGGCCATACAGGCTCGGCTCGTCGCGATGCCAGCTCTCCGAGATCAAATCCCAGAACGCTTCCGGAATCTTCAGCCGGCGCAGGTCGCGCTCGTTGCCGATCGTGCGGCCCACCAGCTCGAGGCACATCGCGTCGAGCTCGCCGGTCGGCGTCTCGATCTGACGTTCGATCTCGTCGAGCGTGAATGCGTAATAGGCGCGCTCATCCCAGTAGCGTTCGCCGTCGATGGTGTGGAAATCGAAGCCGGCGTTCTCCGCCGTGGCGCGCCAGTCATCACGTTCGGGGCATTCAATGCGCTGCATGGACCACTGCGTTGTCGAGGGAAATGATGTCCGGTTCGCGTGACGCGAGCGCGTCAGCCGCCGCCATGCGCGTGGCCGCCATGACCGTGACCGTGGAAATGGTGCGGCGTGCCGCCGAAGCCGCCAAACGCCGGCCGGCAGGAAGGCCTGCCGTCAGGGCCGGGGATCACGGTGTCGCCGGGCCCGCAACCGCGGCGCGGCACAAAGCCCATCGAGGCGGCGCCGACCGCGGCACTTCCCATCATTGTCAGCACGACGCGGCGCGAACGTTTCATGGCCGAGACCCTTCCCCTCGGTGATCGGCACGAGTGTCCATCACCCCGGCGCCACCGGCAAGCGAAAGCGCGTTACCGAACATGAACGTGCGGCAATGATCTCAACCGCCGCCAAAGCCGAAGGCATGGGCGAACGAGCCGAAGCCGCCGCGGCTCACGGAGCTCGAGCTTGATGTCGACGACGACGATGACGATCCGCCCGACGAGGACTCGCTGCTGAGGAAGCTGCTGCGCGACGACCAGCTTCCGCCGCCACCATGGCCGCCGGAGCCCGATGACGAACTGCGCGTGCAATCGGCGCCGGGTTGCGGGACCGCGGGCGCAGCCATGCCCGGCGGCGGTTGTTGCGGCTGGCAGTTGCTGCGCGGCATCAGCGCGTAGGAGCCGCCGCCGACCGCGAGCGTGCCCATCACCAGCAGGGCGACGTGGTTGGAGCGCTTGACGGGCGGACCCGGCTGCCGCGGCGGTGCCGGCCTTCGCTTGCCGAACTCCGGATTCGGCTTGGCTGCCATGGTCAGTAGATCATGCAGGCTGCGTTCAGCGCGCCTGCGGCCAGCGAGGACAGCCCGAGCCAGATCGCCGCCGCCATCTCGCCGGCGGCGATCCGCCCCGACAGGTTCGGCACCGGGATCTTCACGATGAAATAGACGATGATCTGCACGATCAGCGCGATGATGCTCCAGATCAGGCAGTCCAACACGTTGGCGGAGTGCGCGATGGCGCTGACGACCGGCAGCGCAAAGCCGAGCAGGCTGAGGCCGAGCGCGATCGCAGCCGCCGGATCGTTGTCGCGGATCAGCTGGAATTCATCGTGCGGCGTGATGCGGGTGTAGACGAAGAGGTAGGCGACCACGGCGATCAGCGCCGTGCAGAAGTAGACCAGGAAGGCCGGCAGGCCGGCGAGGGATTGCAGGATCATTCGACGCGCGCCCCAGGAGCCGTCACGAATCATGTGCCGCGAGGATGGCACGATCCGTTGGTCGGTGCACGGCCATATCAGGTTCAGTTCAACGGGCGAAAGCATGTCGCCTGGAGCGGCGTGGCAACAAGCAGCGCCCGCACGGCGAGCGCCGCTCGTTTCATCGCTGCGTGGCGTCGCAGCAGCGGGCGCTCATTTTGCCATCCTGGCTTTCATCTCGGCGACCTCGCTCGAGAGCTGGTCGACAGTGGCCTGCAACTGGCTGATCTGTGCGGCCGGATCGCCCCCGATCTTGGTTGGATCGGGCGGCAGTTCCGGCGTGTTCTTGAAGGCGTCGAGCTCACTCTTCGGGAACTCCAAGACTTGCTTGTCGATTTCCTTGAAGTCCTTGTGCAGCTTTTCGAGATGGATCTTGTCGGGCTGCACCTTCTCAGGGTGAAACTTCTCCACCTGGACCTTTTCGGGAAAGTGCTTCATCGCCGTTTCGAAATCCTTGTGGGTCTTGTCGAAGTCCTTGTGGGTCTTGTCGAGGTCCTTGTGGATCTTCTCCAGATCCTTGTCCTTCTGGATCTTGGTCAACGCGTTATGCGCCGCGCTCGCGAGGATCGTGTGCAGGTCGCGCACCCGCAACTCGCTGACCGGCGTGTCGGCGCCGACGGCGGGGCGGTCTTGCTGGGAAACGAATGGTTCCGAGGATTTGGGGTCTTTGGCCATAATCAATTCTCCAAAATGTCGAATGATGAAAATGCCACCCCGGCGCACGTTCACTATGTAGCAGCATTCTGCAAAAATACAACCTAAACGAGTTTAATCAAAGGCGCGATTTGCCCGCAAGCAGGTGCGCGAGCGCGGTGCTGATCGGCTGACCTGTGGCGCGCTCGAAGAACAGGAATCCCGGCGAAGGATTGGCCTCGAAGCAGAAATACTCGCCGTCCCGTGTTTCCTTCAGATCGATCCCGGCAAACAGCAAGCCCAACTGCTTCGTCAACGCGATGCATCTGCGTTCGACCTCGCAGGGCAGTTCGGTCGGCCGCATCACGATCGGCTGGCCATCGCCGGCGGCGTAGCGGTAGTCGATCGATGGCGTCTCGATGCGCGTGGCGAAGGTCCGGTCGGCAACGACGTGAACCCGGATATCGGCGCCCCGGATTCGCTGCTGGAATTGCGCCGGACCGTGACGCAGCAGCGGCAACCGTTCGGCTTGCCGCGAGCCGAAACGGCGCACGATGGAGCGAACGCCGCTGATGGATTTGTAGATGACGTCGTCGTCATGCTCGGCCGCGAAGGCGAGTGCGGCCGCGGGATCGTTGGTGATCAGCGTTGCAGGGACCGGGAAACCGCAGGCGCGGATCAGCATCGCCTGGTGCGGCTTGCTGCTGTTCGACATTCCGGCGATCACGGGGTTGACGACCGGACAGGGCAGCGTGTCGACGATCGCACCGAGCGCGGCCATCCGTCGGGCCTGAAGCGCCTGCGCCGCGGCGGCCGGAAGTCCGGGGAGGCTCGCCGCCGGTGCCTGCAGCGGCCTGAAATAGACGCCGGTCAGGTCAGTGACGTCGAGACGCCAATCCGGACCGGAAAAATATCCGTGGTGGAAATCGCCGTTGCTCCATTGTGCATGCAGTGTCGATTGCGCGGTGGAGCCCGTCGAGGCATTCGGGCTCAGCACCCGGTAGCCGAGTCCTTCGGCCTCGAGGCGCGCGCACACGAGCTCGGTGACGGGTTCGCTGATACTGCCGCAGACCAGGATCATGGCGATCCCCGCGCGAGCGTCTCGCCGTCGCGGCGGACGTTGCCGTTCCGTGTCAGCGCATCGGCCACGCCTCCCGCGATGGCCCGCTGCGCGAGCGGACCGAACAACTCGAAGCGTGGACGATGTTCGATATCGACCACGCGCGGCTTCTCGTCCGACGTGACGACGAATTCCACAAACCGAAGGCCGGCCGCGGCCGCGAACGCGCGCAGCCGCGCGGAGATCTGCGTTGCGGCATCCGGCGTGCCATCGTCCCAGACCAGATGCGGTCCGGCGACACAGGCGCGCCACGCGCCGTCGTGGAGTTCCGTCAGCCGTATGGGCGCCAGTGGCGCGTGTTCCGCGATTTCAGCCGCTCTTGTCTCTGGTACGAGCTGGCGCGCCCCGCAACCATTCGCATGCTCGATGGCGGCCCCGCCCTGAGGCGCCAGAAACCGCATGATCTCACCGACGTCTCCGGTGATGACGCTGTCGAGCGCGGGCAGGCCATGTTGCCGCAACAATGCGCTCCAGACGAGTATCGGCCGCCGCATGCCATACCACGACCATGCGGGCGGCCGATCGATCACGGGGCATGGCAGGCCCCATAACCAGCCGAGCAGGGCCGCCTCGACCTCGGCCCGATTGTAGAGCAGGTCTTCCTGCGACCATTCCGCATGTGGCCCGGCCAGCGGGGCGACACGGCGCGCCGCCAGCACGCCGTCAATCGCAACCGACTTGCCCTCGATCGCCAGGACAGCATCCGATCGCTGGCTGTCGAAGCGCCAGGCCGAGCACGCCGGATCCATGAAGGGGTGGCTGATGGTCCGGGTTTCATGCGACCGTGCGGCCAGCGCGCGGCTGACAGCCAGAAGACACGGATCGTCGGAGGCACCAAGCAGGATGAACATGGGCGTACCGATCGTTCGGGGAACGAGGTCCGGGCGGGGATTATTTCCCGCCTGGATTGTGCGATCAATATCGAGCACCCAAGGGTGACATGGTTCACAATGCCCCAAACAAAAACCCCGCCATTTGCGGCGGGGTTGAGGTCAGGAGGCGCGAAGCGAGAGGTCTACAGGAAGCTCGTGATCAGGCCGGGATGCGCTCGTCGGCCTCGTGCGGCTCGCGCAACACGTAGCCGCGGCCCCACACGGTCTCGATGAAGTTGCGGCCTTCGGAGGCGTTGGCGAGCTTCTTGCGCAGCTTGCAGATGAAGACGTCGATGATCTTCAACTCCGGCTCGTCCATGCCGCCGTAGAGGTGGTTGAGGAACATTTCCTTGGTGAGCGTGGTGCCCTTGCGGAGCGAGAGCAGCTCCAGCATCTGGTATTCCTTGCCGGTCAAGTGCACGCGCTGGCCGCCCACCTCGACCGTCTTGGTGTCGAGATTGACCACGAGGTCTCCGGTCTGGATCACCGACTGGGCGTGCCCCTTGGAGCGGCGCACGATCGCATGGATACGGGCGACCAACTCGTCCTTGTGGAAGGGTTTGGTCATGTAGTCGTCGGCACCGACGCCGAGACCCTTGACCTTGTCCTCGATGCCGGCGAGGCCGGAGAGGATCAGAATGGGAGTTTTGATCTTGGAGACCCGAAGCTGCTTCAGCACGTCGTAGCCGGACATGTCGGGCAGGTTGAGGTCCAGCAGGATGATGTCGTAGTCGTAAAGCTTGCCGAGATCGACGCCTTCTTCTCCGAGGTCCGTCGTATAGACGTTGAAACTCTCGGACTTGAGCATCAGCTCGATCGACTGCGCGACGGCGCTGTCATCTTCAATCAGCAAAACGCGCATGCCAGTTCCCCATCGTCGCCGCTCCGGGCGTCAGGTCGGCCGCACTCGCGGCACTTACAGAACGCCTTTGAACAACTGATTCGGATCCTGACGAGCTATGGTTAACAAAAACTGATTCCTCTTCGCAAGCTCTAACCGTGCAATTTTTGTCGAATCGCCCTAAGATATTGCGTAGAAGAAGCTTTTCCTATCCGTTCTCGTTCAGATTCCACATTAAGAGACGGGTCTAACCGACTCTCGCGACTCACCCTTCTTCTGATGGGCAAGCGCGACCTCAGTCACCAAAGACAGTGACGCAATGATTAACGATGCGGGTAAACACGAAGTTAAGCGGCAAAGCCAAAAACGCGGAAACTTAAGGTTTTCGCAATGAAGGCGCTGGCGGAGCAAATCGGCGACATCGACGGCGTCAATATTTATGGCCGTGTGGTTGGCGTCCGGGGGCTGATGGTAGAGATTGCAGGTCCCATCCACGCGATGTCGGTCGGTGCCCGCATCGTGATCGACGTCGGCAGCGGCCGCTTCATCCCGGCCGAGGTGATCGGCTTCTCGGGCAGCAACGCGGTGGTGATGCCGTTCGGCGGGCTCGAGGGAGTCCGGCGCGGCTGCCGCGCCGTGATCGCCAATGCGGCGAGTCAGGTGCGGCCGTCGCCGGCCTGGCTCGGTCGCGTCATCAACGCGATGGGCGAGCCGATCGACGGCAAGGGTCCGCTCACGCAGGGCGCCTCGCCGATGCCCTTTCGCAATTCGCCGCCACCGGCGCATTCGCGCAGGCGCGTCGGTGCCCCGCTCGATCTCGGCGTGCGTGGGCTCAATACATTCCTGACCTGCTGCCGCGGCCAGCGGCTCGGCATCTTCGCCGGCTCCGGCGTCGGCAAGTCGGTGCTGCTGTCGATGCTGGCGCGCAATGTCGATGCCGACATCTCGGTGATCGGGCTGATCGGCGAACGCGGCCGCGAGGTACAGGAATTCCTGCAGGAGGACCTCGGCGAGGAGGGCCTCGCCCGTTCGGTCGTGGTGGTCGCAACCTCGGACGAGCCGGCCTTGATGCGGCGGCAGGCGGCCTATCTCACGCTCGCGGTGGCCGAGTATTTCCGCGATGAGGACAAGGACGTGCTGTGCCTGATGGACTCGGTGACGCGCTTTGCGATGGCGCAGCGCGAGATCGGGCTGTCCGCGGGCGAGCCGCCGACCGCCAAGGGCTATACTCCGACCGTGTTCACCGAATTGCCGAAGCTCCTGGAGCGGGCGGGGCCGGGCATCGGCGCCGGCACCATCACCGCGATCTTCACGGTGCTGGTCGACGGCGACGATCACAACGAGCCGATCGCGGACGCGGTACGCGGCATCCTCGACGGTCATATCGTGATGCAGCGCGCGATCGCCGAGCGCGGCCGCTACCCGGCGATCAACATCCTCAAATCGGTCTCGCGCACCATGCCGCGGTCGGCCGACCAGCAGTTCCTGCCCCACATCACCAAGGCGCGCCAGGTGATGGCGACCTATGCCGACATGGAGGAACTGATCCGTCTCGGCGCCTACCGGCCGGGTTCCAGCGCCGAGGTCGACGAGGCAATCCGGCTCCACGAGCCGCTGGAGGCGTTCCTGCGCCAGGCCAAGGACGAGGCCACCAGCCTCGGCGACGGCTATCGGCAACTCGCTCAAATCCTGCCGGGTTTGGAAACGGAACGCTAACTTTGTCAGGCCATCATCGGCGGCACAACATTAGCGATGCCGGCGGGGCCCAGCGGGAAGCCGGCTCTGTCCCGCGTTCAGAATTGGGACTTCTGGGGAGTATGAGTCGATGAAGTCACGAGAAACGCTGATCCGCCTGAAGAAATTTCAGGTCGACGAGAAGCGCCGCCGGGTTACCCAGATCGAAGGCATGATCGCCGACTTCCACCGCATGTCGGTGGAGCTCGAGCGTGAGATCCAGGTCGAGCAGGAGCGCGCCGGGATCAACGATCCCTCCCACTTCGCCTATCCGACCTATGCCAAGGCTGCGATCCAGCGCCGCGAGAACCTGACCCGCTCGGCCGATGAACTGCGCACCCAGCTCGAGGATGCCAAGGCGCTGCTGGGCGAGGCCTTCGAGGAATTGAAAAAGGTCGAGCTGCTCGACGAGCGCGACCAGGCGCGCGAGCGCGCCGAGGAGAGCGCGCGCGAGCAGGCCGACATGGACTCGATCGGCCTGATGCGCGCCCGTCTCGGCGTCATCGCCTGACGCATTCCATCCACGTCGAAAGACGAAGAAACCCGGGCCCTCGTCCCGGGTTTTTGTTTGACAATGTCCTCAACTGTCCCACTGGTGGACCGTGTGGCCGGAAACTATGCTACCACCGTCCCGGAGACGCGTGACAACGAGACAAGTGACCACGAACGACTGGCGGCGACGTGAAGGGGGAAGCGGGCTTTGGGGGCGCTGAATGCTGACGCCGGCTGAGCTGGTCGAGCTGATCGCTGCCGTCGCGAAGCGGGATCAGGCCGCCTTCGAGCGCCTCTATGTCGCCACCCGCGCGAAACTCTTTGGTGTCGTGCTCCGTATCTTGCGGCGTCAGGACCTCGCGGAAGAGGTCATTCAAGAGGCTTACGTCAAGATCTGGAATAGCGCCGGTCAGTTCAATCCGGCCGTGTCGTCTCCGATCACGTGGATGGCGTCGATTGCGCGCAACCGCGCCATCGATGTCGTGCGCAAGCGCAGCGAGGTCTCGCTGGAGGACGAGCCGGCCGCCATGGAAGCCGTGGCCGACTCGCCCGATCCGCTGGCTCGCCGCGAAATGACGGAAGAGTTGCGGCGTCTGCTGGAGTGCATCGGCCGCCTGGAGCCGGATCGGCAGAAGCTCGTGCTGCTGGCCTATTACAACGGCTGGAGCCGCGAGCAGCTCGCCGCGAAGTTCGAGACACCGGTGAATACGGTGAAGACCTGGCTGCGCCGCAGCATGTTGGATATCCGGGAGTGTCTTGGACTCTGAGTGATGGCCTATAGCGAAGACCATATCGTGCTCGCTGCGGAATATGCGCTCGGGACACTCGAAGCCGATGAGCGCATGCAGGTCGAGGCCATGATGGCCGTCGATCCGGAGTTCGCCGCGATCGTGCAGGCCTGGGAGTTCAGGCTCGGTTCGCTGAACCAGATGGTCGGCTCGGTCGAGCCGCGCCCGATCGTTTGGGAGAACATCAAGACCGCGCTCGCGCTGTCCGACGATGCGCCGGCACGGCCCGAAGAGGCCGCGGCGCCGTCGCCTGTGCCGCCGTCGCTTGTGCCGACCTCACCTGCGCCGGAGGCCGAGCCGGCAGAGGTCAGGCCGATCTTCGCCGAGATCAGGCAGGCGCCGGCCGTCCCGGTCGCCGGTGAAAGCAACGTCATCGATCTTGCGAGCCGCGTGAGGCGCTGGCGCAGCATCGCCTCCGTCACCAGCGCGATCGCCGCGGCGCTGCTCGTGATGTTCGGGTTGCAGATCTTCCGGCCCGATGCGCTGCCGGAGGCGATCCGGCCGAAGCCGCGCATCCAGACCGTGGAAGTGAAGGTGCCGGCACCGGCGCTGACGCCGTCGGCACAATATGTCGCGCTGCTGCAAGGGCAGGGCGGCGGCCCCGCCTTCATCCTGACGATTGACGGCGCCACCAAGAACTTCACCGTCCGCCGGGTCGGTGCCACGGCCGAGCCCGGCAAGAGCTTCGAGCTCTGGCTGATCTCCGACAAGTTGCCGCAGCCGCGCTCGCTCGGCGTGATCGGAACGAGCGACTTCACGGCACGCCCGGTGCTGTCGTCCTATGCGCCCGACGTAATCAATGGCGCGACCTACGCCGTGACCGTCGAGCAGGCCGGTGGCTCACCCAATGGGCAGCCGACCTCGGCGCCGATCCTGACCGGCAAGCTGATCGAGACCGTGCCCGGCTCGGCGCCGCAATAGCCCTGTTCGTCCTCGGGCACAAAAAGAAAACGCCCGTGGGGAGCGGGCGTTTTCAACAGTCAACTTGGGGGTAGTTGGGGGTCTTAATATCCACGTAGCGACTTTGGGGGGCTGTAAAGAGCCACGTGAATTCCGTGAAATTCTCCTTTACCGAACGAGCGACGTGCCCGAACTCGTGATCGTTACCGCCTTTCCGGCCTTCATCACCCGCGCCGTCTGGGCGTAACCCTCGTCCGACGAGTTGTGGGCCGTGATACCGAAACCAGCCACCAGAATCCCCGCGACCAACGCAACGACCACGATCTTCAAATGGGTCGTGCGGTCTGCGCTGTAGATCGAGTGGTTCATGGAAGTCTCCTGCCGCCTTCCTGCTCTCAATCAATTCGTCGAACCGGTCCGCCGCCGGGTTCAATGTCTCGTGCCCCGCTAACGTGGGATTCGTTGATTCCGTTCCCAAGAGACGATCACAAGGCAGTGATCAGACGTGATCCGCCGCGATCAAAAAGCCGTTTGGAACGCAGGAGCGAGATTAATACCTTGTAATATCAGAACCTTGTTTGCCGGGCCGTTGCTGCGCTGCAAATAGGTCCGCTTCGGCCTGTCCCGCACAAATCAGTTGCCTGTGACGCAAAAGCAAGGTTGCGACGGAGCTGATTTGCGTGCCTCGTCAGACGCTTCCGACGGTCTTCAGCCGGGCGCGGGGATGGATTTCGGCCTGCGACAGCACCGTGGTCTGCGAGCGGAATCGCTCGACCAGCGAGCGGACGAAGGGGCGGATAGCCGCCGACGTCACCAGCACCGGGGCCTCGCCTTCGCGCGCCGCCTGCTCGAACGCGTTGCGCACGGCGGTCATGAACTCCGACAGCTTGGAGGGCTGCATCGCGAGGCTGCGGTCGTCGCCCTGGCCGATGATCGACTCGGCGAAGGCCTGCTCCCAGCGCGCCGACAGTGCGATCAGCGGCAGGTAGCCGTTCGGCGACGTGTTCTGGGCGCAGACCTGCCGCGCCAGCCTGGCGCGGACGTGCTCGACCATCGTCGCCGGGTTGCGCGAGAACGCCAGCGCGTCGGCGATACCTTCGAGGATGGTCGAGAGGTCGCGGATCGAGATGCGCTCGGCGAGCAACAGCTGCAATACACGCTGGATGCCCGATACCGTGACCTGGCTCGGCACGATGTCCTTGATCAGCTCGGCCTGCTCCTTCGGCAGGTCCTTGAGCAACTTCTGCACCTCGCCGTAGGACAGCAGGTCCGACATGTTGGTCTTGAGCAGCTCGGTCAGATGCGTCGACAGCACGGTAGCGGCGTCGACCACGGTGTAGCCCTTCAGCGCCGCCTCTTCCTTCAGGCCGGCATCGACCCATGTCGCCGGCAGGCCGAAGGTCGGCTCGATGGTGTGGATGCCGGGCACCTGGACCTGGTTGCCGGCCGGGTCCATGACCATGAACTGGCTCGGCCAGATCTTGCCGGTGCCGGCGTCGACCTCCTTGATCTTGATGACGTAGCTGTTGGCCTCGAGCTGCACATTGTCGAGGATGCGCACCGCCGGCATCACGAATCCCATCTCGACCGCGAGCGAGCGGCGCAGCGCCTTGATCTGCTCGGTGAGCCGATCGGTGCCGTCGGGGCCGTTGACCAGCGGCAGCAGCGCGTAGCCGAGCTCGATCTTGAGGTCGTCGATCTTCAGCGCGCTGGAGATCGGCTCCTCCGCGGCTGCGGCTGCGGCTGCGGCGGCCGACGGAGCCGCAGCCGCGGCGGCTTCGGCAGCCTTCGCCGCTCGCTTGTGCTTGCGGGCGGCCCAGGCCAGTGCACCTGCGCCGGCGCCGAGCAGCATGAACGGCAGCATCGGAATGCCCGGCAGCAGCGAAAGCACCAGCATGACGCCGGCCGACATCCCGAGGGCCTGCGGGTAGCCGGAGAACTGCCGCATCAAGGCCTTGTCGGCGGCGCCGGTGATGCCTGCCTTGGAGACCAGCAGGCCGGCCGCGGTCGAGACGATCAGGGCGGGCACCTGGGTGACGAGGCCGTCGCCGACGGTCAGTACGGTGTAGGAGTGCGCGGCCTCGGCGAACCCGAGCCCCTGCTGCGCGACGCCGATGATGATGCCGCCGACGATGTTGATGGCGACGATCAGAAGGCCTGCGATGGCATCGCCGCGGACGAATTTCGAGGCACCGTCCATCGCACCGAAGAAGCCGCTTTCGTCCTCCAGCGCCTTGCGGCGCTCCTTTGCGGCCTTCTCGTCGATCAGGCCGGCGTTCAGGTCGGCGTCGATCGCCATCTGCTTGCCCGGCATCGAGTCCAACTGGAAGCGTGCCGCGACTTCGGCGATGCGGCCCGAACCCTTGGTGATGACGACGAAGTTCACGATCACGAGGATCGCGAACACGATGATGCCGATCACGAAATTGCCGCCCATCACGAAGTTGCCGAACGCCTCGATGACGTGGCCGGCAGCCGCCGTGCCCTCATGGCCGTGGCTCAGGATCAGCCGGGTCGAGGCCATGTTCAGCGACAGCCGCATCATGGTCGAGATCAGCAGGATGGTCGGGAACGACGAGAACTCCAGCGGCGCCTGGATGAACAGCGAGGTCATCAGGATCAGGATCGAGATCGTGATCGAGACCGCCAGGAACAGGTCGAGCACGATCGAGGGCAGCGGCAGGATCAGGACCACCAGGATGGTCATGACGCCGACCGCGAGCATAAGATCGCCGCGCTTCAGGATGTCGCCAATTTCGCTCAGGCTCGGCAGTCCGCCTTTGCCCGCCGTGCCCTGACCCGCCGTGATGTCGACCATGGTAGCCGCGTCCCCTCGCGAATGGCGGCCGCGGCCGCCAAACGTCTGCGCAACGGCCGCAGGGCCGCCGTTCCGAAAGTGAGGCACCGCACTGGCGTCCACGGGGGTCTCCGCCCGTTATACGCGATCGACGACACTCGACTTCACTCGGCAATTTTTGCCCGGTGTATGGTTAGCAAAGCGTTAATAAGGGGGCCTGGACCGGGTCATTCCGCGTCTGTCACGGGCTCGGACCAGCCTGCGTGAGAGCGCTTTCCGCGTGAAGAAAACGCGTCAAGACAGCTCCGTTCCGATTCCATCGGAACGAAGCTCCGGGCCGCCGTGGCGGTCCTACTTCAGGGCGCCGAGCACCGTGCCCGAGGCGGCGACGATGCCGAGCCCGATGACGCTCGCACGCCACAGAAACTGCTGACGTGCGGCGCGTCGGTCGTGGAAGGCCAGCCAGTCGCGAACAAAGCCCGCCGGAATGTCGAAGATCACGGCAGGTTCCTTGCCGTGATGGGTTTCGTGCTCGCAATACATCGTTCTGACCGTCGACACGCCCAGCCGCTCGAGCTCACAATGCCATTCCCAGGCATGCTTGCCGTTGGTCCAGCGATTTTCGAAGGGGATCACGTGTGATTCCATGACGAGCCTCCGGCTCTCCTCGAAACCCACGGCGCGAGCATAGTCCGTTTCAAAAGCAATTGCGAGATTTGAAGGTGCATCGGCAGTTGCGTTCCGCGACGCTGCAGGCGCCGTGGAGGTGCAGGCTCCTCTTGCATTCACCCCGGTCGCGCCTACTATCGCGGAACGGGGATGGAGTCCCCCAAAACCGCCGGACCGGCTGATGACTCCTGCCACGCTGCAACGCGAGCAGGAGGATTGATGATGTTCCAGCCGGCTGTCCCTTGTTGTGCCCCGCTTCATGCCGCCCAGTGTGCTTCGGCCGTCGGCCGAATGGTCAGGTATTCAGCCATTGTCGGTTGGAGGCTGCCATGACCGGTGTCTGGGGACTCGCCGCGCTGTGGCTCGGCCTGGCGCTCGCCGCCAGCCTGTTGTCGATCTGGCTGCGGATCTCGACCGCGCTTTCGGAGATCGTGGTGGGCACCATCGCGCAGCTCTTGATCGGCGCGCTGATCGGTCCGTCGATGCTCGGCACCGACGAGTCGTGGATCAGGTTTCTCTCCGGCATTGGCGCGATCGTCCTGACGTTTCTCGCCGGCGCCGAACTCGATCCGGCGGTGTTCAAGCTGAAATGGAAGGAGGCGGCCACGATTGGCCTCGCGAGTTTCCTGCTTCCTTTCCTGGTTTGCGCGGCCGGCGCGCACTACCTGCTCGGATGGGATGTGATGCCGAGCTGGCTCGCCGGAGTCGCGATGTCGACAACCTCGGTAGCCGTCGTTTATGCGGTCATGATCGAATTTGGCTTCAACGTCACGGACTACGGCAAGACCGTGCTTGCGGCCTGCTTTGTCACCGATCTCGGCACGGTGGTCGCGCTCGGCTTGATCTTCGCCCCCTTCACTTTCAAGACCCTGGTTTTTCTCGGGGTAGGCGCGGTGGTCTTCATCATTCTGCCCTGGCTGACGCCCCGGTTCTTCCGCCGTTATGGAAATCGTCCTTCCGAGCTGGAGACCAAGTTTCTGCTGCTCTGCCTGCTTGGAATGGGGGCGCTTGCGACCTGGGCCGACAGCGAGGCGGTGCTCCCCGCCTATTTGATCGGAATGGTGCTGGCGGGCACCGTGGGCAAGGATCATGCGCTGGTGAGGCGGTTGCGCACGCTGACCTTCGGGCTGCTGACGCCGTTCTACTTCATACGTGCGGGATCGTTCGTCTCGCTTCCGGCGCTGGTCGCGGCGCCTGCATCATTTGCCTTCTTCCTGCTGCTCAAGATGGCTGCCAAGGTCGCCGGCGTGCTTCCGGTCACGAGGCTGTTCGGCTCCCCGCGCAAGGAAGCCATGTACACAACGCTTCTGATGTCGACCGGGCTGACGTTCGGGACCATTTCGTCACTCTATGGCCTGTCGCATGGCATCATCACCCAGGAGCAGTATTCGGCGCTGGTGGCGGCCGTGATCGGAAGCGCGGTGATTCCGACGATCATCGCCAACGCGTATTACCTCCCGCACCATCTGCTTCCCGATCTCCAATCAAGGCTGGCCGCGACGCCGGGCATCGAAGCCACGTTAGGGGAGGCCGAGTAAGGGCGTCGGTAAGGTCGCACCCTGCCCCTGCCGGCAAGGCGACCCAGGAGCAAGCGGGTGCGCGGCACGCCTAGCTGTTGAACCCGTCCCATTTGCGCCAATGAGTCGGCTGGATGTCGGCGTGCGTCCGGTTCGAATCGTCGACCCATTCGGCGCCCTGCCGGTGACAGGGGAAGACAAGCGCATGGACAATTCCATCAAAGTCGAGGACGCAGACCTCGAGGTCACGGTCTGACGGTGCGATGGAAACGGGTAGCCATTCCGCTGACGACGAATGCATGATGACCCTCCGACGATCTCGCGGGCTCAATTTGTCGACGGGCGTGTGACCGCGGCCCACACGCCGCCATCCCGACGAAATGATAGTCCGCATTTGCGGGCCGGCAATGTGAACGGGCTCGCATTGTTTCAAACTTTCTCATCACGATGATTGCGGTCCGATGCACGATATTCCCGGACCGGCCGCGGGCCGCGATGCGGGGATTGAACTTCCGGACGCCGCTGTCGACCAAACCAGCATTGCTATGGTGTCAGGAGTATCCAATGCCGAACCGGAGAATGCGTGCAGCGGCCGTCGGCCTTGCCGCGGTGGCTGCGATCTTGTCGGTGCCGGCTTCGGCCGCATCGCTCCCGGACGACAGCGGCTGGCTGATCCGCATGATGACTTGCAGCGCCGAGGGCCTCCCGATCGAGGTCTATCTGCCGCAACCGGTCGTGTTCTCGGATCACGGCATGAGTGCCGGCCAAACGGTCGGTGGCTACTACACGCTGGATCTGAGCAGCATCAACAAGGGCAAGGGGCTCGAGCCGGTGCGCGTGACGATGAGCGCGGACAAGAAGTTCATCACCGTCAACCAGTACACGCGCGGCCTGCCGCCGACACGCATTCCGGTCGGCGGGGGCACGGTCGAATTCGATCACCGGTTCGCCCAGCATGCCAAGTGCGGCCCGTTCCAGGCACAGGACCCGAATTTCGGCAATTGATCCGGCGCGCAGCTGATGTCTCTCGGGGGTGCGCGCCCCGTCGCTCTTGCATGCCTAATCTCTCGGCATTGTGGCTTGACCTTCAGGCAATTGCCGACGAAGTTGCGCGCGTGGTGGAAATTCCTTCTCAATTCTCCTTCGAATCCGACCGGTTTATTCCCGACTCGCGCCGGGCATGGCTGCGGCTTGCCGTCGCCGTAGTCATCGGCTCGCTCGGCAGCGTCGGCATGTGGTCCGTCGTGGTGGCGCTGCCGGTGGTGCAGTCCGATTTCGCCGCAACGCGCGGAACGGCGTCGCTCGCCTTCACCATGGTGATGCTCGGCTTCGGCCTCGGCCAGGTGGTGACCGGCAAGATCAGCGACCGCTATGGCATCGTCACCGCGATCGGCGCCGGGATCGGTATCCTCGGCCTCGGCTATATCGGCGTCGGCTATGCGCCGTCGATCTGGGCCTTCATCCTGCTGCATTTCGCGATCGGCCTGTCGTCGGCTGCTACCTTTGGTCCGCTGATGGCAGAGGCTTCGCACTGGTTCGAGCGCTATCGCGGGCTTGCGGTGGCGATCGCCGCGAGCGGCAACTATGTCGGCGGCACGCTGTGGCCGCCGGCCGTCAATTTTGCCATCGAGGGCTTCGGCTGGCGGGCGACCCATATCGCGATCGGCATCTTCACCGCGATCGCCATGGCGCTCGCGCTCGCGGTGTTGCGCCTGCTGATGGGCGCGGCCGTCACGCGCAGCCATCTCAACGCAGCCCCGCCGAGAATGGACCTCAAGCTCTCCACCAATGCCCTGACCGCGATCCTGTCGCTGGCCTCGATCTCGTGCTGTGTGGCGATGTCGATGCCGCAGGTTCACATCGTCGCCTATTGCGGCGATCTCGGCTACGGCGTGGCGCGCGGCGCCGAGATGCTGTCGCTGATGCTCGGTTTCGGCATCATCAGCAGGATCGGCTCGGGTTTCCTCGCCGACAAGATCGGCGGTATCCGCACGCTGCTGATCGGCTCGGTCGCGCAGGGCACCGCTCTGCTGTTCTATCTGTTCTTCGACAGCCTGACCTCGCTCTATCTGATCTCGGCGATGTTCGGCCTGTTTCAGGGCGGTATCGTCCCGAGCTATGCGATCATCGTGCGCGAGGCGATGCCGGCCAAGGAAGCCGCGACCCGCATCGGCATCGTGATCTTCGCCTCGGTGTTCGGCATGTCGTTCGGCGGCTGGATCTCCGGCGTGATCTTCGACGCCACCGGCTCCTATGCCGCCGCGTTCGCCAACGGGCTCGCCTGGAACCTGCTCAACGTCACCATCATATTGCTGCTCCTGATGCGCGCACGGCAGCGGCTGGCGCTGGCGTAGCGCGGCAGTCTCAGAGCTGCTGGAACGCCGCAAACGCGTCGATCAGCCCGGCGCCGGCCGCGCCGGTGTCGGTGGTCGAAGCGGGCTCGCCGACATTGTCGTCGCTGCTGGTCGGATTGGCCGCGCCCCTGATCACGCTGCGCGCCGTGCGGCGCAGGATTGCCTTGGCGTCGGATGGCGACAGCCCGGGGTTCTTCTCCAGCAGCAGCGCGCATATCCCGGCGAGCTGTGGTGCCGCCGCGGACGTGCCGCTGAACACGGCCCATCCGTCGTCCGGCGCGGTGCCGTCACCGGGCCCCTCGTCGGGCGCAGCCTGCTCGCGGTCGATCGCCGAACCTGGCGGCACCGGCAACTCGATATAACTGGCGATCGGCAGCATGCCGACCAGCCCGCTGAAATCCGGCACCGCACGTCCGGGATAGATCTTGCTCTGGAACGCGCTCGCATAGTCCGACGCCTGCATGACGCCGGTCTCGTCGACGAACACGCCGCCGGCCGAGATCACGTTGGGCATCATGCCGGGGAACGAGAAGTGGCCGTTGCCGGCCGAGAACACCACGATGATGCCGCGCGCGATCGCGGCCTGGATCTCGGCCTCCAGCGCCGCCATGTTGTTCGGCAGTTCGCTCATCTGCGTGCCGTCGGGATTGCGCAGATCAAATCCCATGCTGAGCGAGATGATCTGCGGATCGTGCAGCAGCGCCTGCTGGAATCCCTCCAGCATGGATGCGCCCCCGTTCGGATTGCCGTCATTGTCGACCTTGATGCCGACGAATGTGATGCCTGGTGCGACCGCAAGCAGGTTGGCGGACTCGCCGGTGCCGTGGCCGTTGACGTCGGTGGCGTCGTTGGCGGCGTGCGGCGCCAGATCGACCGATGTGGTGTAGCCCTTGCTGACGAAATAAGGATGGCTGTGCATGAAGCCGGTATCCACCATGACGACGCGGACGCCCTTTCCGGTGGTGCCGGCCTTGTGCACCTTGTCGACGTTCAACAACCGTGTGACGCCGTCGGGTATCGAGAGATGAAAATAATTGACTTCCGGCGGCTTCAGCGACGGTCGGCGCGACGCAGCAGTGCCGGCCAACGTCGCGGCGCGCCGCGCGGTGCTGCGCGGCGTTGCCGCCATCTTTGCCGGGCGCGCGCCGCGCGCTTTGGCCCTGCGACCCATATAGATATGCGGCCACTGGATATAGGCGTCGTCGATCAGGCGGCCAAGCTCCGGCGGCATCGACCATGGCGCGCCCTGCGCGGGGAAATAGAGCGAGGGGAAAGCATAATCGATGGTCGGGTCGAGCCGCACCGCCGACAATTGGGTGCTGAAGGTCTGCTCGAACAGCGCGCGGTCGCAGCGCATCGACGCGGTGTAACTTCCGCGCCGGGTCAGGCGGAAGCCGAGGCGGCCGAGATGATACAGGGCCTCGTCGACGGCAATCGGATCGGGCTTGAATTCACCGACGGTCGACAGCGACAGCGGCGGCGCGAATTTGGTCGGTCCGTCATGGCCGCCGGGACGCTTGAAGGTCACGGCAAGGCGCAGTTCGTCCGAGGGAGGCGCGGATCGATCGCCGCGCGGCGACGTGGGGGCACGCTTGAAGGCATACATGTCAAATCCCTTTCCACGACCGATAAATGATCCTTAAAAAGCAGTGCGAAATTTCCTCTCAATAGAAGGAATGGGGCGGCGCAGCCGAGATGCTCTCGACACATGCCTCAAGCGGCTCCGGGACCTTCAGTGCGGGCGATGCATATCCACCGGCGCGGCCGAAGTCGGTTTGACCTGGCGGCTGCGGCGCGACCGGTGTCGCCTTCATCCCGAACATCGCCTCGAACGCGTCCGCCGCGATCGTGGCCGAGATCGTCGCCGCGCCCGAAGCCGTCGGCGTCAGGCCGTTGGCGCGGAGCAGTTCCTGCGCCCTGGCGACGCCGTCCGGCGTCTGCCAGTCGCGGCGAAGCAGGATCTGCAGGGTGATCGGGCTGTCGGGCGTTGCAACCTCCTCGAGGCGGAATCCATTGCAGCCGCGTTGCGGCTCACTGCCGGAACGGTCTAACGATAATCATTAGACAACCTGGACGCGAATCACGAATTGTTTGCGCCGCTGCGGCAATCTGCCGTCGCCGAATGTGAAGCAGGTCATACCGACTGGCCGGCCTTGAGCAGCGAGCAGCCGGTGATCTTCAGGCTGCCGTCGGCTTGCCGCTCCAGCGTGTAGAGCGCCTCCCACGCCTCGCCATTGGCATCGATGATGTGGACGCGCTGGGCGATCCATCCGCCCTCGCTGCGCGTCTCGCCGAATTCGAAGCTCCTGTGGCGATAGACCGGTGCGTAGTTGTTCTGCACCATCGTCATGAAGATGTCAGCCTGCGGAAAGATCTGCCGGATCGCCGGCGCCGCAAAGGAATAGGCCGCCGCGGCATCGTCGCGTCCGAAAGCCTGCTCCTGCGCGCGGATCACGTCCTGCGCGGCGGTGACGTCGTCGGCCATGGCAGGCGAGGCGAGGGCGATCAGAAGTGTGGCGATGAGCGCGATTGCACGCATTGGGGGCTCCGTCTCGGATATCTGCCGTGACGATACGGATCACACTCCTGTCCGGTTTCGAGCGCAAGCCGAGACGCCATCGCAGGCGTCAACGCGGAACGCTGCGTGGCAAGGCAGGTGTCGTCACCACATCGCGCGCAGGTTCCGCCTGCATTGTCGGCACGCCCTGGCCGGCAAAGTAGAACCGCGTTGCCATCGGAGATGAGGCGAGCCATGGCAACTGCCGCCCGTGTGTCTCCCTCTCCACCGCGAGCCCGACCTCGTTGAAGGTCCTGAACAGGCCATAGCCCTGGTGCCGGATGATGGCCGCAAGCGCGCGAGTGTAGGGGCTGTGACCGTGGTGGCCGTCGAGTGCGACGCTGCGCGGCTGGGTCGCGAACGAGATCAGCGTGCCGGGCGGCGCCTGCATCTGCGCCAGGCCTCCGCTCGTCGAACGGACGCCGCGGCCGCGAAATGGATTGTTGCGGCACGCATCGAGCAACACCAGATTGACCTTGGCGCCGGATTTCTCCATTTGCCCGAGCACGTCAGCCATGCCGATCAACTGCTCGAAGACGTCGCCTTCATCGGCCGGACGTGCGTCGACCGGAACGAGATAGTTCAGGCCGTGGGTTTCGACGCCGTGCCCGGCATAATAGAACAGCGCGACGTCGGCACCGGCCAGTTCGCGGCCAAAGGCCCGCAGGGCGTCGTCGAAGCGGCTCCTGGTCAGATCGACCAGCGCGCCGCCGCCGACCACGAAGAAGCCGAGTGTCGACAGCGTGTCCGACATCAGTCTCGCGTCAGCGGCCGGGTTCGGCAGTTTCGGCGCATCCTGATACGCGGAATTGCCGATGACCAGCGCGACGCGCTTTTCGGCGTGAGCGGCGGTGCCGAGGCACAGGACAAATGCCGCGACGATCAGGCGCGACAGCAGGCCGTTTCGGCCGGGCATGGGAATGCGCTCCGCGGGGCGGGGACCTCAGGCAGTCCTGGATTGGTCTGTCGGAACGGCGTCAGGTTCGATCGAATCCGTTACCGGATCGAGACCTTGAGGATGTCGACATCGGGCGAGGAGCGGACCGGAAACAGCCGGGCGGTGGAGGAGACATCGAGCCGGCGCTTGCATTTTGCCTCGTCGGCAGTGTCGTTCTCGGTGCCGTCCTTCCTGCTGTAGCGCCTGGTCGCGAAGACGTCGTCGAGCCGGTTGACGATCAGCATCGCATGGTCGCGTTCGAGCGTGTCCGGGTTCCTGCGCTGCTCGCCGGAGCGGAACACCCCACCGGCAATCCTGCCGGTCATGTCGTAATCGCAGCCGGCCTTCCAGTCGCCCTGGTCCCACTTCCATCCCGTGGCCTTCACGGTGCCGCTGCCATCAACGGTGATCCTGATGGCGGCGTTGTAGGCGAGCCAGTCGCCGGCGATCCCACTGCGCTTGTCGTCGAAGCCCTCGAGCAGCGCGATGCGCTCGCGTTGCAGGCTGTCGACACGATCGCGAGCGTTCGCGGTGGCGTGGACATCAGAGCTCAGCTTTTCCCAGGCCGGGTGCAGGAATTCCGGAAATTGCCTGGCCTGGCTCTTCACCCAATTGCGCTGGTCGTCGATCAGCGCGTGCCGCGTCGCCTCGTCTAGCCGCGCCTGCAAGGCCGTCCAGGCGCGATTGAGCCGCCGATCATTATCTGCGAGATCCGGATCGGCGCAGATTTCCTCGTCGGTCGCCGTCTCCGGCCGCGTGCAGTCGAAGGTCGGAGTGACGAAAGACGAGTTCGCCTTGGCGGACGGCGTGTCCCCGCCGGTGGCGAAATAACTGCCGGTGATCTGCCACATCGAATCGCAATCGGTCAGGCCGTCCCAGTCGTCGCTGCCCTCGATGCCGACGATACGCAACGTTTCGCCCTGGCGGCGGATCTTGAGCGACGGCGGTTTTGGCGGTTGGGTCTTAGCCGTCATACCGGCTGATTTGTCGGGGTCGGCGAGCACCGGTCCGGCGATCCAGTTCGCCGCAGCCGGCTTGACTACCGCGGTGAACTTGCAGCTTCGGTGCAGGTCGCTGCCATAATCGGAATCCAGGTCGGCCGCGACGCGATAGCCACCGCCGTCGGCCGGCGTGACGGCAATGCGCCCGAATGCGTTGGTCCATGCCCCGGTCAGTCCGGAACGGCCGAAGTTGGCCGCGATCTCACCCACCACCGCGGCGCGCACGCGCAGCGTCTCGGCAAATCCCTGCCGCGCTTCGTCACCGCTGCGGTCCGGGAGCGAACTGGCCGCCTGAAGAATCATCTCATTGAACCAGGCTTGATCGCGCTTCAGGAGCGGTTTGACATTGGCCGGCGCCCCGGCGAGTGCCTCGCCGAACGCCTTGTCGACCTGCGCCACCATCTTGTCGTAGCCGGCCTTCTTGCAATCGGCGGTCTTGATCAGGTTGTCGCCATCACCGCACAGCTTGATCGCGGTCGGCGCGCTGCTCCAGGCGAGCAGGTCATTGTCCATTGCTTGCGAAGAGACCGGTGCGAGGACGGAGCCGATAGCGGCGAAGGCCGCAAGACGTGACAATGCAGGCATGGGCGTGAACTTGAACCATTGGGCCGCGGCATGCCGCCCTCGCGGCTTAGGTCGCGAGCCGCGCCGCCCGGGTTCAATCCCTTTCGTGTCCGTCAGGCGGAGTGCGCCGCACGCCGACGAGGTGTGGCGCTTGCCAAGCGTCAGTTGACGCGGCGTCTGCCGTGTTTGAGCGCATCGGCTGTCGGGCATCCGGTCCGCGGCCGATGCAACGTCATGAAGGGCCGCTCGATCGTGACGGTCTGGCAGCCGAACTGCGCAGATACGTCGGCGACGACGGTGGCGACCGCGTTGTCGATCTGCGATCCCGGCAGATGGGCCACGATCAGGTCGCCGATATTGAGCCGCCTGCGAACTCGCAGGTCGCAATCGATCCGGTAGCTGAAGACGGCATGGATGACGCCGCGGCAATCCCGGATCGCGATCAACCCCGCCTGCGGCGAGCCGTCCCGGCAGCGCTCATGCACGAACTGCAGCCACTGCTCCGTGGAAATACTGGCGTCGTGCATGAATACCAGCGGATAGGCGGCGATCGCGTGCCGATGATCAATCGGAAGTGCCTGGAAATGCTCGTTCATCGCCGAATTCCCCGATGACCGGCGAAATTGCTGGGGATCGGCGGGGGCGGCAATGATCTGGATCAATGCTGCCGATTGTTGATCCAGATCAAATCGGGATGAATTATACGATCGACAGCGAAACCACGGCGGACCCGAGCCATGCGCATTGCCGAACCCCTGCAGGACGACTGTCCCGGTGCGGTGCAGCGTGATTGCAGGCACGGTCACACCGAAAACGGCTGCGAGGACTGCAAGGTCAGGCTGTTCAGCGTCTGCGCAGCACTGGAGTCGTGCGAGCTCGACGAACTCGACCGGATCAGTCATGCACGGCAGATTCCGGCGCACAGCACCCTTTTCGAACAGGGCGCCCTGGCAGGCAGCGTCTTCAATGTCACCGAGGGCATCGTGCGGCTGTACAAATCCCTGCCTGATGGACGCCGGCAGATCACGGGCTTTGCCTTGCCCGGCGACTTTCTCGGCCTTGCCTTGCAGGATCGCTATGGCGTGAGTGCGGAGGCCGTCACACCAGTGTCGGTCTGCCGCTTCCTGCGGACCGCGTTCCTGTCCTACGTCGATCGCAAGCCGCATCTGCTCCGTCGCCTGCATGAGTTCGCCGGCCACGAGCTGAGCCTCGCGCAGGACCAGATGCTGCTGCTCGGGCGGCGGACCGCGGAGGAGAAGATCGCAGCGTTCCTGCTCAACATGCAGGCGCGCTACGCGCGCATCAAGTCGATGTCCGTCACGGTACCGTTGCCGATGAGCCGCCAGGACATCGCCGACTATCTCGGGCTGACCATCGAGACGGTGAGCCGTACGGTCACCAGGCTCGCGCGCGAGAAGGTCCTCCTGATCGTTCCCGACGGCGTGCGTTTGCTCGACCAGGAGCGGCTGAAGCGGATCGGCGTCGCCTGACACACGGCGCCACGTTTTGATCCAGCACAAGGCGAGCCGCGCGCCGGCGCGCTAGGTCTTCTCCATCAGCCAACGGAGAAGACGTATGTCCCTCGACACCATCCTCGTCGTGATCGCCGTCACCGCGATGTTCGCCACCATCGCCGCCGTCATCGCCTGGGGCGACAGGCAGACCCGCCATCTGTGATGCGATCAGTGGCCGACGCAGCTTGGCGATACGCCGGGCTCAAAACGTCGGCGGCGTGCAGGCGCTTATCACCTCGCAGGGCTTGGCACCGATGCAGCGGAAGCGGTGCGGCCGGCGGCTTTCGAAATAATAGGCGTCGCCGGCGTTGAGCACGCGCCGCTCGTCGTCGACAGTGACCTCGAGCCGGCCGCTCACCACGATGCCGCCTTCCTCGCCTTCGTGCACCAGAGGCACCCGGCCGGTGTCGCTGCCGGGCTCGTAACGTTCCTTCAGGATCTGCAAGGCGCGCCCGAACAGGCTGTCGCCGATCTGACGGTAGGAGATCGGCTTCTTGCCGATCTCGGTCAGCTCATCGGCACGGTAGAACGCTTTGCGCGGCCGCTCCGGCTCGATCGCGAAGAACTCCGCAAGCCCCATCGGGATGCCGTCCAGGATGCGCTTCAGCGCGCCGACCGACGGGTTCATCTGGTTGGATTCGATCAGCGAGATCGTCGAATTGGTCACGCCGGACCGCTTGGCGAGCTCGCGCTGCGACAGCTTGTGCCGCGCGCGGATGAATCGCAGCCGACCTCCGATATCGACGCTCATGGTCCAATCCCTGTTGCAGGTGTTGCGGATCGAACAAATCTTGGCAGACCGCACCAATGAGATCAATGGCTTGCGTTGCGGCAGAAAAGGACTTGTTGAGTGACGCGAAGCGTGGTCCGACTATCCGGCGACAATAGCGTTTTCATAGCGTCTTCGAGCGACGTGCAGCCCGGTTCGCCGCAGGAAAACGCACCAGAGACGCATCAAACATGACTAGCGCCTGGTTCTGATGCCATCAGGACCGAGAGGGCTCTAGGCGACAGCAGCAATGGAGCGCCGCCGTGACCGTTCATCAGATTCCGAACACCATCAAGACCGATTCGTTCTGGATGCCCTTCACGGCGAACCGGCAGTTCAAGAAGACGCCGCGGCTGTTCTCTTCCGCCAAGGGCATGTACTACACCTCTGTCGACGGCCGCCAGGTGATCGACGGCTCCGCGGGCCTTTGGTGCGTCAATGCCGGCCATGGTCGCCCGGAGATCGCCTCCGCGGTGGAGCGGCAGCTCTCGACGCTGGATTTCGCGCCCTCCTTCAACATGGGCCATCCGCTGGCGTTCGATTTCGCCGAGCGGCTCGCCGAGATCGCGCCCAAGGGGCTGGACCGCATCTTCTTCACCAATTCTGGTTCTGAATCGGTCGACACCGCGCTGAAGATCGCGCTCGCCTATCATCGCGCCGCCGGCCAGCCGACCCGCACCCGCCTGATCGGGCGCGAGCGCGGCTATCACGGCGTCGGCTTCGGCGGCATGTCGGTCGGCGGCATGGTCGCCAACCGTCGCCAGTTCGCGACCCATCTGCCGGGTGTCGATCACATCCGCCACACCCACGACATGGCGCGCAACGCCTTCGCCAAGGACCAGCCGGACCATGGCGCCGAACTCGCCGACGATGTCGAGCGGATGGTGGCGCTGCACGGCGCCGACACCATCGCCGCCGTGATCGTCGAGCCGGTGCCCGGTTCGACGGCGGTGCTGCCGCCGCCGAAGAACTACCTGCAGCGGCTGCGCGAGCTCTGCACCAAGCACGGCATCCTCCTCATCTTCGACGAGGTCATCACCGGCTTCGGCCGCCTCGGCGCGCCGTTCGCGGCCAACTTCTTCGGCGTCACGCCCGACATGATGACGACCGCCAAGGGCATCACCAACGGCACCGTGCCCTGCGGCGCGGTGTTCGCCAGCCGCCAGGTCCACGACGGCCTGATGGTTGGCCCCGACAACGCCATGGAGCTGTTCCACGGCTACACCTATTCGGCGCATCCGGTGGCCTGCGCCGCCGGCCTCGCCACGCTCGACATCTACAAGGACGAGGGCCTGCTCACCCGCGGTGCGCAGTTCGCCGATTACTTCCGCGACGCCCTGCATTCGCTGAAGGGCCTGCCCAACGTGGTCGACATTCGCAATGTCGGCCTGATGGGCGCGGTCGAAGTCGCACCCCGCAAGGACGGCGTCGGTGCGCGCGGCTACGACCTCATGGTCGATTGCTTCAACAACGGGCTGTACTTCCGCATGAGTGGCGATTCGCTCGCGATGTCGCCGCCTTTGATCGTCGAGAAGAAGCATATCGACGACATGGTCTCGATCCTGGGCGACGCCATCAAGCGCGTGGCCTGATAATTGCTAGCTTAGTATTCGCTAGCCCTACAAAGTGCTGTCGCCGTTGCGAAGCAGACTGGTTTCGCAGCGGCGACAGCGTTGCCGCTGCAGGTTGTGAGGAAGCGTGAAAGTCCTTGTTCTCGGCAGTGGCGTGATCGGCGTCACCTCCGCCTATTACCTCGCGCGCGCCGGCCACGAGGTGACGGTGATCGACCGTCAACCCAAGCCCGCGCTCGAAACCTCCTTTGCCAATGCCGGCGAGGTGTCGCCCGGCTACTCGTCGCCCTGGGCCGGCCCGGGCGTGCCGGTCAAGGCAGTCAAATGGCTGTTGATGAAGCACGGCCCGCTGGTGATACGCCCGAAGGTCGATCCGGTGATGTGGCTGTGGCTGCTCAAGATGCTGCGCAACTGCACGACGGCGCGCTACGCAGTCAACAAGAGCCGGATGATCCCGATCGCGGAATACAGCCGCGATTGCCTCCAGGCATTGCGTAGCGAGATCGGCATCCGATACGACGAGCGCGAGCGCGGCACTTTGCAGCTGTTCCGCTACCAGTCTCAGCTTGACGGCACCGGCGACGACATCGCCGTGCTCAAGCAATATGGCGTGCCGTTCGAGGTGCTCGACCGCGATGGCTGCATCGCCGCCGAGCCCGCGCTTGCGCAGGTCAAGGAGAAGTTCGCCGGCGGGCTGCGGCTGCCGCAGGACGAGACCGGCGATTGCCACATATTTACGCAGGCGCTGGCGCTCGAAGCCGAAAAGATCGGCGTGCGCTTCCTGTTCAACACCGGCATCGATGGCCTGAACGCGGATGCCAGCCGCATCACCGGCGTCGCCACCAGCGCCGGGATGATGCAGGCCGATGCCTATGTCCTGGCGCTCGGCAGCTACTCGCCGCACCTGGTGCGGCCGCTCGGCATTTCGCTTCCGGTCTATCCGGTGAAGGGCTATTCGATCACGGTGCCGATCAAGGATGCGGCCGGCGCGCCGGAATCGACCGTGATGGACGAAAGCTACAAGGTCGCGATCACGCGGCTCGGCGATCGCATCCGCGTCGGCGGCACCGCCGAAATCTCCGGCTATTCGACCAAGCTCTACGCCGCGCGGCGCGCGACGCTGGATCACTCGCTGACCGACCTGTTCCCGCGCGGCGGCGACCTTTCGAGAGCCACGTTCTGGTGCGGCCTGCGCCCGATGACGCCCGACGGCCCGCCGGTGATCGGCGCGACGCGGTATTCGAACCTGCACCTCAACACCGGCCACGGCACGCTCGGCTGGACCATGTCGTGCGGCTCGGGCCGGGTGCTGGCGGACCTGATATCGGGGAAGCAGCCCGAGGTTGATACCAAGGAATTGTCGATCGGCCGCTACGATCACCGCTTCGGGTGAGGCCTCATCGGAGCAAGCCAATGTCGACGCCGCAGATACCGGCCGAATACGAGATATCGACCGACAGGCAACGCCTCGATGTGGCGGTCATTCACAGGTTTCTGGCCGAAGAGAGCTATTGGTCGCCGGGAATTCCGCGATCGGTCGTGGAGCGAGCGATCCGGAACTCGCTTTGCTTCGGCGTGTACCATCGCGCCGCGCAGGTTGGCTTTGCGCGGGTTGTCACCGACAAGTCGACATTTGCATTGCTCGCCGACGTGTTCATCCTCGAGGCACATCGCGGCAAGGGTCTGTCCAAGGCGTTGATGCGATGCGTCGTCGATCACGAAGACCTGCAGGGACTGAGGCGTCTGCTGCTGCTGACCTCGGACGCTCACGGCTTGTATCGCCAGTTCGGGTTCGACGCGATCGGAAGCCCGCAGCGCTTCATGGAGATTGTTCGGCCCGACATCTATCGGTCGGCGTGACGACCTCGCGACGGCGGTGCCGGCGGGTCTGGTCGCAGGTTCGCTTCCCTGCCGACGTCACTCGGCGGCGTTCCTGACCTCCGGAGGCTTCGTATCGGTGTCGTCGCGCCTGGCCGTCCAGTCCGAAAGCGCGTTCGAGAGACGATCGAGATAGAGGTACACCACCGGCGTCGTGAACAGCGTCAGCGCCTGGCTCACGATCAGGCCGCCGACCATCGAATAGCCGAGTGGCTGGCGGATTTCCGATCCCGTGCCGGTGCCCAGCATCAGCGGTACGCCGCCGAGCAGCGCCGCCATCGTCGTCATCATGATCGGGCGGAAGCGCAGCAGGGCGGCCTTCCGGATCGATTCACGCGGCGACAGATGCTCCTCGCGCTCGGCCGCGATCGCGAAATCGACCATCATGATGCCGTTCTTCTTCACGATGCCGATCAGCAGGATGATGCCGATCAGGGCGATCAGGCTGAAATCGAACCCGAACGCCATCAGGATTGCCAGCGCGCCGACCCCGGCCGATGGCAGCGTGGAGAGGATGGTGAGCGGATGGATGTAGCTTTCATAGAGCACGCCGAGGATCAGATAGACCACCACCAGCGCCGCGAGGATCAGGAGCGGCACCGTGCCCAGCGATTGCTGGAACGCCTGCGCGGTGCCCTGGAAGCTCGAGCTGAGCGTGGGCGGCGCGCCGAGATTGTTGACGGCGTCCTGGATGGCATCGGTGGCCTGGCCGAGCGCGGTGCCCTCGGCAAGGTTGAAGCTGATCGTTGTCGCGGGAAACTGCCCCTGGTGGGCGATCGAAAGCGGCCGTACCGGAACCGTGGTCCACTTGCAGAATTCCGACAGCGGCACCTCGTCGCCCGTCGTCGGGGACTTGATGTAGAGCTTGTCGAGCGTGTCGAGCTTGCCCTGTAGCTCCGGGAGGACTTCCAGGATCACGTGGTAGCTGTTGAGCTGGGTGAAATACTGGGTCACCTGGCGCTGGCCGAACGCGTCATACAGCGTATCGTCGATCAATTGCGGCTGGATCCCGAAGCGCGACGCGGCGTCGCGATCGATGGTCAAGGTCAGCGTCGTTCCCTCGGTCTGCTGGTCGGTGGCGACGTCGCGCAATTGGGGCAGGGTCCGCATCCTGGCCAGGATTTTCGGCGCCCATTCATTCAGTTCGTCGAGGTTCGCGTCCTGCAGCGTGTATTCGAACTGCGTCCGGGTGGCGCGGCCGCCCAGCCGCACGTCCTGGGACGCCTGCATGTAAAGACGGGCCCCCTCGACCTGCTCGAGCTTCGGCCGCAGCCGCGCGATGATCTGCTGCGCATCCGCATCGCGCTCCTCGCGCGGCTTCAGCGTGATGTACATGCGGCCGGAGTTCAGCGCAGTGCCGCCGCCGCCGATGAACATCGCGATGCTGTCGACGGCGGGATCGGCCTGGACGATCTCGCTGAGCTGCTCCTGATGCCGCTTCATGTCGGCAAACGAGATGTCCTGGGCCGCCTCCGACACACCCGTCAGGAAGCCGTTGTCCTGCTGCGGAAAGAAGCCCTTGGGGATGATCACGAACAGATAGACCGACAGTGCGACGGTCGCGAAGAAGATGCACAACGTGGTCAGGCTCCAGCGCAGCGCCAGATCGAGCCCGCGCTGATAGCCATGCAACATCCTGTCGAACGCCCGCTCGCTCCATTGGTAGAGGCGGCCGTGCCTGGCTTCGCCATGTGCGCGCAGGAAGCGCGATGCCATCATCGGCGTCAGCGACAGCGACACCACCAGGGAGACGAAGATGGCCATGGCGAGCGTGACCGCAAACTCGCGGAACAGCCGGCCGATGACGCCGCCCATCAGCAGCAGCGGGATCAGCACCGCGACCAGCGAGATACTGATCGAAACGATCGTAAATCCGATTTCACCGGCGCCTTTGAAGGCGGCAGCGAGCGGCCGCTCGCCCTGCTCGACGTAACGCGTGATGTTCTCCAGCATGACGATGGCGTCGTCGACCACGAAGCCGACGGCGATCGTCAATGCCATCAGGGACAGGTTGTCGAGCGTGTAGCCGAGCGCCCACATCAGCGCGCAGGCGCCCAGCAGCGCGAGCGGCACGGTCACGGCAGGAATCACCGTCGCCCAGAAGCTGCGCAGGAACAGGAAGATCACCATCACGACCAGAACGATGGTGATCAGCAGCGTGATCTGGACGTCCTCGACGGCGGCGCGGATGGTCAGTGTCCGGTCGCTGATGATCTTGATCTTGATGGCGGGAGGAATGGTGGCGATCAGCCTGGGAAGTTGTGCCTTGATGCGGTCGACGGTTCCGATGACATTGGCGCCAGGCTGCTTGAAGATGACGAGGAACACGCCACGCTTGCCGTCCGCCCAGGCGGCCTGCTTCATGTCCTCCGGCCCGGCGACGGCCCGGCCGATGTCGCGGATCCGCAAGGGGCCGCCGTTGCGGTAGGCAATGATGACGTCGTTCCATTTCGCGGCATCGAGCAACTGATCGTTGGCATAGATCGTGTAGGCGCGCTTGTCGCCGTCGATGCTTCCCTTCGGACTGTCGGTCGTCGTGATCGCGATCTGGTTGCGGATATCTTCCAGCGACAGCCCCTTGGCAACCAGCTTCGCCGGGTCGATCTGGACGCGAATCGCGGGCTTCTGCTGGCCGCCGATGAACACCTGGGCGACGCCCGAGATCTGGCTGATCTGCTGTCCGAGTTGTGCGTCGACCGCATCGCTCACGCTGATCAGCGGCACGGTGTCCGAGGTCGCCGACAACAGCATGATGGGCGAGTCGGCCGGGTTGACCTTGCGATAGGTCGGCGGCGTCGGCAAGTTCTTCGGCAGCTGGCCGCCGGCGGCATTGATCGCACCCTGGATGTCGTTGGCCGCGCCGTCGATGCTGCGGTTCAGCTCGAACTGGATGGTGATCGCGGTCGAGCCGAGCGAACTCGTCGAGGTCATTTGAGCGATACCGGGGATCTGGGCGAGCTGTCGCTCCAGCGGCTGCGCGACCGAGGAGGCCATCGTTTCCGGGCTGGCGCCCGGCAGGCTTGCCGAGACCTGAATGGTCGGGAAGTCGACCTGCGGCAGCGGCGCAACCGGCAGCAGCGGATAGGCGACCATTCCGACGAACAGAATGCCGGCCATCAAGAGCGACGTTCCGATCGGGTAGCGGATAAACGGAGATGAGATGCTCTCGTTCATTTCTGAGATCCAGATGAACGGCACGCGCATCTTTTCCCGGAGATCGGGAGTCGTACCCGAAAACTCGAGCGCGCACGCGCGTTTTCCTCGCCATGACCGGTGGGTGGATCGCGGAGTTGGCCTTCGCGTCTACCTTTTTTCGGACAGGATACTCACTCGAGGGGACATTGCGCGAATGGAAACATCGGAAGTCGCATTCGACCTTCGTTCTATCGTTGGAACCTGCTCGAACGCCAGCTAGGAACGCGGCCCCGCGGAGCCCGTTCCTCATGGTCGAACCAGGAGAGGACGTCACATGAAGCAGCTGACAGCGATCGGATTGGCGGCGGCCATGGCATTATCGGCCTCGCCGGCGTCTGCGCAGGGCGCCGGCGCGGCCGGTGGCACGGGGACCGGACCAGGCGCACGCAACCTCGGCACGACCGGCATGGGGACGAGGGGAATAACCCATCCGCCCGGCAGCACCATCAGGGGCAATTTGACGTTGAACAGAGGTTCAACCGCGACGACCGGCTATTCGACGAGCCCGAACAACGATCCCTCGATGGAGACTGGATCGTCAGGGGCATCGAACCTGCCGGGGAACAACAGCACGCGGTCGACCAGTCCGCATTGATCGATAGCACACAATGATCGGAGAGATGCCTGCCAATCGACGCATGGTGACGCCGGTTCGACCTATCTCGACCGCGTCGCGGTTCTTTTCCGGCCCGGCTTGCGCTGAGCTGGCGGAATCCCTGTGGCCGCCGGAGGCTGCACCCTCAGCCCGTCCACGAACACATCCAGAAGCCGCAGCGCGGTGGCCTGCCAGCCGGGCTGATCGTGCATGTAGCACATGCCGATCAGCGCGCGCAGGACGTCCTCGGCGCTGATGTCGCCGCGGATCGCGCCCGCCGCGACCGCGGGCTTGAGCAGGGCGTCGATCGCCTTGGTCAGCCGATCGAACGAATAGGCGTGCAATTCGCTCGGGCCGTGGGCGACCAGCGCGAGCGCCGCCACCATGCCCTTCTTGGTCGCGACGAACTGGACATTGGCGCGCAGCCAGCGGCGCAACGCCTCGACCGGGCAGGGCGCGCCCTGAAGTTGCTCGGCGAGATCACCGAGCTGCTCGACCTCGCGGCGATAGACGGCCTCGTACAGGGCCTCGCGGGTCGGGAAGTGCCGGTAGAGCGTGCCGATGCCGACGCCAGCGTGCCGCGCCACGGCTTCCAGGCTCGCGTCGCTGCCGCCGGCCGAGAACACCGCCTTCGCGCTTTCCAGCACCCGCTCGCGGTTGCGCACCGCATCGGCGCGCGGCTTGCGAACAATTTCTGTTGATGCACCGGCCATTGGTTTTTCTTTTCACCCTCCCTTGTTAACCGGAGGATGCCTCCGTATATGGCGACCAGCATCCGGCCTGACAAGGCGCGCCGATCTGGGATCGGCGGCCACGGGATCGCGTTGCCTCGATTCCACCGACCATACACGGATCGGAGCCCTGCATGAATCACTCCATTAGCCTGACCATCAACGGTGTGCTGCGGGAGGTCGCGCTCGCCGACCCCCGCGTCACCCTGCTCGATCTCCTCCGCGAACGGCTCGACCTCACCGGAACCAAGAAGGGATGCGACCGCGGCCAGTGCGGCGCCTGCACCATCCTGGTCGACGGCCGCCGGATCAATTCCTGTCTCGCGCTCGCCTTAAGCCATGACGGTGCCGAGATCACCACCATCGAAGGCGTCGCGCGTGGCGACCAGCTGCACCCGGTGCAGGCCGCCTTCATCGCGCATGACGGCTTCCAGTGTGGCTTCTGCACACCGGGCCAGATCATGAGCGCCATCGGCCTGATCGAGGAAGGCCAGGCCGGCGACGATCCGGAGCGTGTGCGCGAATGCATGAGCGGCAATCTCTGCCGCTGCGGCGCCTATTCCGGGATCACCGAAGCCGTGCTCGAGGCGCACGCCAACATGACCGCAGCAAAGCAGAGGCGCTCCGCATGATGAACTTCGATTATGTCAGGCCGGCCAATGTCGCGGATGCGATCGCGGCGGCAAGTGAGAAGGGCGCGGTCTACCTCGCCTCGGGCACCAATCTGCTCGACCTGATGAAGGGAGGGGTCAGCCGGCCGAGCCGGCTGGTGGACGTCACGCGGCTGCCCGGGCTCGACCGCATCGAGCGTCTCGACGACGGCGGCTTGCGGATCGGCGCGCTGGTGCGCAATGCCGATCTGGCGCATGACGCCGCCTTCGCCCGCGACTATCCGGCAATCGCCGAGGCGCTGCTGTCGGGCGCGTCCGCGCAGCTCCGCAATGCCGCAACCGTCGGCGGCAACCTGATGCAGCGAACGCGCTGCGGCTATTTCTATGACGCGGCCAGCGCCTGCAACAGGCGCTGGCCGGGTGCTGGCTGCGACGCGCTTGAGGGCGAGAACCGCCTGCACGCCGTGCTCGGCTGGAGCGAGGGCTGCATCGCGACCCATCCCTCCGATTTCTGCGTGCCGCTGGTCGCGCTCGATGCCGTGGTCGAGATCGAGGGCAGAAGCGGGCGGCGCGAGCTGCCGCTCGAGGCGCTGCATCGTCTGCCGGGTGATACGCCGGACCGCGAGACAGCGCTGGAGCCGGGCGACCTGATCGTCGCGCTGCGCCTGCCGGCCGAGGCGCAGGGCTTCGCCGCGCATGCGCGTTACGTCAAGGTGCGCGAGCGCACGTCCTATGCCTTCGCGGTGGTGTCGGCGGCGGCAGCCTTGCGCATCGAGGATGGCAAGATCCGCGAAGCGCGGCTTGCGCTCGGCGGCGTCGCGGCAAAGCCGTGGCGCGCGCATGCGGCCGAGCAGCTGCTCGCGGGCACTGCGCCCGATGCGGCGGTGTATCGCGAGGCGGCGCGTGCCACGCTCGCGGAGGCAAGACCGTCCGGCGACAACGCCTTCAAGATCGAGCTCGCACAGCGCATCGTCGTGCGCGCGCTCACGCTTGCCGCCGCAGGCACGCCGGCGCGCATCCCCGCGCTGCCCGGTTCTCCCTTTTCATCCGTTGCTGGAGCGTGACGCATGACACCAGAGATAAACCTGACCCGCGACCCCGCCCACCTCAGGCACGGCTCGAGCATCGGCCAGCCGCTGACCCGCACCGACGGCGTTCTCAAGGTCACCGGCAAGGCGCGCTACGCCGCCGACAACCATCCGCCCGGCATGCTCTACGCGGTCATCGCGACGAGCTGCATCGCGCGCGGCCGCGTCAAGTCGCTCGACGTCGCCGCCGCCAAGCGCCACCCCGGGGTCGTCGACGTGATGACGCCGGCGCACAAGCCTGAACTCGCCGAAGATCCCGACGCCAAGGGCAATCCGTTCGCTTTCCGGATGGAGTTGCTGCAGAGCGACGAGGTGCGTTACGCGAACCAGGCGATCGCGGTGGTGATCGCCGAGACGCTGGAGGCCGCGACCGAAGGTGCGGCGCTGCTGTCGCCGCGTTACCAGGTCGAGATCGCGCGCGTCGGCCTCGATGCCGGCGAGCCTTACGCGCCGCCCGTGGTCGGGATCGGCAATCCGGCCGAGGTCGTTCACGGCGAGATCGATGCCGGCTTCGCCGCGGCCTCGAAGCTGACGGACGCGACCTATGAGACGCCGGCGCAATATCACAACGCGATGGAGCCGCACGCGATCGTCGCCGTATGGGACGGTGACAAGCTGTTCCTCGATACGCCGAGCCAGGGCATGGCGATCGCGCAGGGGAGGATCGGCGGGCTGCTGGGCATTCCGCCCGGCAATATCCACATCAACAGCCCGTTCCTCGGCGGCGGCTTCGGCTCCAAGGGCCTGGTGTCGGGACCGCAGATGCTCGGCATCATGGCGGCCAGGCTGGTCGGGCGTCCGGTCAATCTGGTGCTGCGCCGCAGCCAGATGTACGGGCCGGTCGGCCATCGTGCATCGACGCGGCAGCGGCTGCGCCTCGGCGCCGACGATGCCGGCGTGCTCACCGTGATCGATCATCACGCGCGGATCACGACCTCGAGCTTCGACGATTTCTACGAGCCCGCCGCCGACGCCTCGCATACGCTCTATGCGAGCCCGGCGATCCGCACCGCGCATGAGGCGGTGCGCGTCGATACCGGCACGCCGCTGTTCATGCGCGCGCCGGGCGAAGCCACCGGCTCGATCGCCCTGGAGAGCGCGATCGACGAGATGGCGTTTGCCTGCGGCATCGATCCGCTGGACTTCCGTCTGAGAAACTACGCCGAGGTCGAGCCGACCACGGGAAAGCCGTTCTCGTCGAAGGCGCTGCGACAATGCTACGCCAGGGGTGCCGAGCGCTTCGGCTGGGCGCGCCGTCCGCTTGCGCCGCGGCAGATGCGCGACGAGAACGGCTTCCTGGTCGGCTGGGGCATGGGCACGGCGACGTTCCCCGCGCTGATGTTCCAGGGCAATGCCCGCGCCGTGATCCGCGCCGACGGAAGCGGCGTGATGGAGAGCGGCGCGCATGACATGGGACAGGGCGCCTGGACTGCGCTAACGCAGATCTCCGCCGACGCCCTCGGTCTCGATCTTGGCGAGATCACGTTCCGGTCAGGCACCTCTGATCTGCCCGACGCCGGCATCGCCGGCGGCTCGGCGCACACCGCAACCGTCGGCGCCGCGATCCACAATGCCGGTGCCGCTGTCATCGCCAGGCTCGCCGAGCTTGCGACCCCGGACGAGCGCTCGCCGCTGTTCGGCGCCGGCAATGCCGGCGTGGTTGCGCGGCAGGGACGGCTGCATCGCCGTGACGACGAGACGCGCAGCGAGAGCTACGCCGAGATCCTCGCGCGCGCGGGCCTCGCCGAGATCGACGCCAGCGGCACCGGCGCGGCCGATCCCGCGGCGCAGTCGCACTATGCGATGCATGCGCATGGCGCGGTGTTCGCGGAGGTGAAGGTCGATCCGGAACTCGGCCAGATCCGCGCGACGCGGCTGGTCGGTGCGTTCGCGGCCGGCCGCATCATCAACCCGCGCCTGGTCCAGAGCCAGCTCTTTGGCGGCATGATCTGGGGCCTGTCGTTCGCGCTGCACGAGGAGGCGGTGATGGATCATCGTTCGGGCCGCATCCTGAACGCGAACCTCGCCGAGTACCATGTGCCGGTTAATGCCGACGTGCCGCCGATGGACGTGATTACGGTCGACGAGCACGATCCGCATGTGAATGCGCTCGGCATCAAGGGCGTCGGCGAGATCGGCATCACCGGCAGCGCCGGCGCCGTCGCCAACGCCGTTTGGCACGCCACCGGCATCCGCGTCCGCCGCTTCCCGATCCGGATCGAGGAGCTGGTGACGGGGTTGAGCTGAGGCGGCCCGGCGCAATAGCGCAGTAACAACCACCGTCGTCCCGGCCTTCGCCGGGACGACGGGGGAGAAACTGCGGCGCTACCCCGCCGCCGTCACGCAATTCACCCACAGCACGACCGCCTTCGTATCGCCGGACGCATTGGAGAAGCGGTGCGGACGGCGGCTGGCGAAGCGGAAGCTGTCGCCCTGTTTCAGCGTCCAGGTCTCGGCGTCGACGGTCAGAATCATCTCGCCCTCGAGCACGAGGCCGGCCTCTTCGCCGTCATGGGTGTAGAGTTCGTCGCCGGTGCTGCCGCCGGGCTCGAGATGCACCAGGAACAGGTTGAGCCGGCTCTCCGATCCTGCCGGGCTCAGCAATTGCTTGGAAACCCCACTGCGCCACAGCTTCAGCTCGGCGCGCTGTGCCTCGCGCGTGACCACGCCATCTGCCGTGCCGCCGTCGTTCGGTGTCGCGCCGAACAATGCGGCGATGCCGACGCCGAGCACGTCGGCCAGCGTCGCCAGCACGCGCAATGACGGCGAGGACAGGCCGCGCTCGATCTGGCTGATGAAGCCGATCGAGAGATCCGCGCGCGCGGCCACCGTCTCCAGCGACATCTCCTTGCCGCGACGCAGATCGCGGATGCGGCGGCCGACCGCGAGGTCCACCGGCGGCTCGGCCGGCTTCTTGGTGGCGCGGCGAGCCGTCGCGGGCCGCCCTGCCGCCGCTTTGCGCATTCGCTTGCCACCGCTCACGTCAGGCCGCTTTCTTCATGTGCATGAAAATTGCTTGCATTGCTCGTCGTTTCGTGACCACAATTTCATATTGGTGAAAATAGGCCGGAACGGCGTCGCCCGCAACCACAAGCTCGAAGCATCGGGCGAGGCGGCGCCCGGGCCAGCTCAGGAGGTGTTGCGATGTCCTTTCAGCGTCTCGTCTTGGCCGCCATGGCGGTCCTCGCCATGACCTCTAGCGCGCCGTTGCAGGCGCAGCAGGTCCTCAAGGTCGGCTCGACGCCAACCGGCATCCCCTTCACCTTCCTCGACACCAAGACCAATTCGATCCAGGGCATCATGGTCGATCTCGCCACCGAGATCGGCAAGGACGCCGGCTTCACCGTGCAGATCGAGCCGATGCAGTTCTCGGCGCTGATCCCCTCGTTGACCGCGAACAAGATCGACATCATCGCGGCTGCGATGTTCGCGACCGCGGCACGCAAGGAGGTGATCGACTTCTCCGATGCCGTCTACACCTATGGCGAGGGCCTCGTGGTGCCGAAGACCGACACCAAGGCTTACGTCTCGCAGGAGGAATTGAAGGGCACTGTCGTCGGAGCGCAGGTCGGCACCGCCTTCGTCGATGCGCTGAAGAAGACCGGGTTGTTCAGCGAGGTCAAGGTCTACGACACGATTCCGGACATCCTGCGGGACGTGAACGCCGGCCGCCTCAAGGCCGGCTTCGCCGACTATCCGATCCTCGCCTACAATCTGCAGCAGGGCAATTTCGCCGACGTTCGCCTGGTCGACAGCTACAAGCCTGTCACCGTCGGCACGGTCGCGATCGGTGTCCGCAAGTCCGACACCGAGCTGCTCGGCAAGATCAACGCCTCGCTCGCCAAGCTGAAGGCCAACGGCACGGTTGCGAAGATCCTCGAGAAATGGGGCCAGAAGAGCGGCGCGTCGTGATGCGAGGTTGAGCGCTCCTGTACCGCGCATGACGTGAGCCGATGCAAAAGTTCTTCCATGACGCCGTCGAGTTCGTGCCGATCCTGTTGCAGGGTGTCTGGCTGACCATCGTCGTCACCATCGGCTCGCTGCTGCTGTCGACCGTGCTCGGGCTGGTGTGGGCCCTGATGCGGGTCTCCGGCATCGGCTTCTTCGTAGGGCTCAGTGCCTCCGTGATCAATGTGATCCGCGGCATCCCGATCATCGTGCTGCTGTTCTACATCTACTTCGTGATGCCAGATTTCGGCATCGCGCTCACGGCGTTGCAGGCCGCGATCATCGGCCTCGGAATCGCCTATTCGGCCTACCAGGCCGAGAATTTCCGCGCCGGCATCGAGGCGATCGACAAGGGGCAGATCGAGGCGGCGCAGACCATCGGCATGGGCTGGTGGCTCACCATGCGCCGCGTGGTGCTGCCGCAGGCGGTCAGGATCGTGTTGCCGCCCTACGGCAACATCATGATCATGATGCTGAAGGATTCCTCGCAGGCCTCGACCATCACGGTCGCCGAGCTGGCGCTGCAAGGCAAGCTGATTGCGTCATCGACCTTCAAGAACACCAGCGTGTTCACGCTTGTGGCGCTGATGTATCTCACCATGAGCATTCCGCTCATCCTGCTGGTTCGGCATTTCGAGAAGAAGGCCAACCACAAATGATCGAGCTGAATGACGTCCACAAGAGCTTCGGCAAGGTCGAGGTGCTGAAGGGCATCACGGCTTCGATCGCCAAGAGCGAGGTGGTCTGCATCATCGGTCCGTCGGGCTCCGGCAAGTCGACCATCCTGCGCTGCATCAACGGGCTCGAAAGCTACGACCGCGGCGACATCAGCGTCGAGGGTGCGCGCGTCAATCGCGACGACCGCTCGATCGTTGCGATCCGCACCCAGGTCTCGATGGTGTTCCAGCGCTTCAACCTGTTTCCGCATCGTACCGCGCTCGAGAACGTCATCGAAGGCCCGCTCTATGTGAAGAAGGAGCCGCGCGAGCAGGCGATCGCGCGCGGCCGCGCACTGCTGGCGCAGGTCGGGCTCGCCGAGAAGGCCGACGTGCATCCGCCAAAACTCTCCGGCGGCCAGCAGCAGCGCGTCGCGATCGCCCGCGCGCTGGCGATGCAGCCGAAGGCGATCCTGTTCGACGAGCCGACCTCGGCGCTCGATCCTGAACTGGTCGGCGAGGTGCTTGCGGTGATGCGCAAGCTCGCCGACGACGGCATGACCATGGTCGTCGTCACCCACGAGATGGGATTTGCCCGCGACGTAGCCGATCGCGTGTTGTTCATCGATGGCGGCGTCATCGTCGAGCAGGGCGCCGCCAAATCCGTCCTCAACCAGCCCCAGCATGCGCGCACCCAGGACTTCCTGCGGCGCGTGCTGCATCCGCTGTGATCGGTCTGATCCCATGAATGTACCCGCCCGCTTGCCGTTGCCACCCAGCCTCTATGCCGACACCGCAGTAGAAGCGACGCCGACGCCACCGCTCACTGCGGACAAGAGCGTGCCGGTCGCGATCATCGGCGGCGGTTTCACCGGGCTCTCCACCGCACTGCATCTTGCCGAGCAGGGCGTCCGCGCCACCGTGCTGGAGGCGCAGGAGCCGGGCTGGGGTGCATCCGGGAACAATGGCGGGCAGACCAATCCGGGGCTGAAGCATGATCCGGATCAGATCGAGGCCGACTTCGGCCCCGATCTCGGCCGCCGCATGATCGAATTCTCCTATGGTACGACCAACTTCACCCATGAGCTGATCCGCCGTTACCAGATTCCGTGCGAGGCGCGGCAGAACGGCACGCTGCGCGCCGCCTACAACGCGGCCAGCGCGGAGGCGATCGCGGCGACTGCCAGGCAATGCATCGCGCGCGGCATGCCGGTGAAGCTGCTCGACGCCGCAGCAACGCGCGAGATGACCGGCAGCGACCGCTATCTCTGCGCCATGCTCGATGCACGCGGCGGCGATCTGCATCCGCTCAGCTATGCACGCGGGCTGGCGCGCGCTGCGATCGGCGCCGGAGTCGTCGTGCACGGCGAGACACCGGCCGTGTCGCTGCGGCGAGACGGCGGCCGCTGGCGGATCGAGACGCCGCGCGCAGTGGTGCATGCCGACAAGGTCCTGCTCGCGACCAATGGTTTCACCGATGATCTCTGGCCGCCGCTCCGCCGCAGCATCGTGCCGGTGTTCTCCTCGATCGCCTGCACCGCGCCGCTCTCCGACAAGGTGGCGCGCTCGATCATGCCGGGGCGGCCGGTGCTCTACGAGAGCGGCCACATCACGGTCTATTACCGTATCGACCAGCGCAATCGCCTGTTGATGGGCGGCCGCGGCCCGATGCGCTGGATCAGCAAGCCGACCGACGTCGCCTATCTCATGCGTTATGCCGAACGGTTGTGGCCGCAGCTCAGGGGCGTCAGCTGGACCCATGGCTGGAACAGCCGCCTCGCCATCACGCCCGATCACTATCCGCATGTGCACGAGCCCGCGGAAAATCTCCTGGTCTCGCTCGGCTGCAACGGCCGCGGCGTCGCGCTCTCGACCGCAATGGGCGCGCAACTCGCACACCGCCTGATCGAGGGCGACAAGGCCGAGATCGACATGCCGGTGACAGGCATCAAGCCGATGCCGATGCACGCGTTCTGGCGGGTCGGCGTCACCGCCGCCGTGCTGACGGGACGGGTGCGGGACCGGCTCGGCCTTTAGACTGGCGGAGGGCGGCGCGCGATTTCGGCGCTTTAAAAAGCGGGCTCTGTCAGCTTGACGTGCGGCGTCGCTGTCTCCTTCGGCCCCGCCGAGTTGACGAAATGATGCAGCCGGTCCTTCAGGTCGAACAGCTCGTCCAGCGGCATATTCAGGAAGCAGTAGAACTCGCCCAGCATTTGCTCGGTACGCTGGCGAAGCGCCACCCCCTTTGGCGCCAGGTCGACAAGCACGCGCCGCTCATCGTCGGCCTGCCGTCGTCGTGTCACCAATCCCTTGGCTTCGAGACGCTTGAGCATCGGCGACAGCGAGCCGAGATCCATCTGCAGCGCCGAGGCCAGGTCTCCAACGCCTCGCGCTCCACGTTCCCAAAGCACGACCAGGACCAGATATTGCGGATAGGTGACGCCGAGCTTCTTCAGGAACGGCACGAACAGGCGCGTCATGTGATTGCTGGCCGCGTAGAGCGCAAAGCAAAGATGATTGTCGAGCCCCGGCATCTCGACCGGGGCGATGGAGCTCTGGCCGGTTCGATTCGCTGCATCGCGTCGCGCGTTCATGGTTCGTGTCTTCATTCTCTTCAGGCCGCTCGCGGAACAAATCGCTGAGCCGAATCCTATCGTTAGCCGTCGCGCGAGCCAAGCCGCACGGCCGCGATTTTCTGTTGCTACATTGTATCATATCACCAATGTTTGACTCTTATTATTTTGTGTGCAAAGTATTTGTACCTCATTGAAATGAGGTGTTCGGCCGGCAGCGTCGTGAGCTGCCGGATCTGCAAATGAAAACAAGCCATGAGGGGAGGAAATGCCATGTCGGACATGGATCGCCGTGCATTCGTGGGGACTGCCGCCGTTGGTGGCGTGGCGGCCGCGCTTTTCGCGGCTTCAGTGGCGGAGGCCGCAGGACAGAGCGGCTACTTCGTGATCGCGGAAATCGTATCGAAGAAGGAGAAGGCGGATGACCTCCGCGCCTTGCTCGTTCCCTTTGCCGAAACGTCGGCCAAGGAGCCGGGGTGTCTGGTCTACACGCTGATGGAAGTCATCGGCGAGCCGGGCCGCTTCCTGACCTTCGAGCGCTGGAAGGACAAGGCTGCACTCGACGCCCATATGGTCACGCCCGACATCAAGGCCATCGTGCCGAAGCTCGAGCCTGTCCTCGCCAAGCCGTTCACGCAGCTGTTCCTGGATGCGCGGACCGGAGGCTGACCCGGAGGCCTCTGCGCACTGTCGGCGGGTCGCTGCCTCGCAGCGGCCCGAGAGCGTTCGACCGTGACTTGAAAACAGAAGCAATCAACAGGGAGGAAGAGATGCGTGGTCTCATTTGTGCTGCGGCGTCGCTGATTGCGATCGCCGTCACCGCTCCGGCATACGCCGGCGGCATCTACGTCATCGAGAACGGCGAGGGAGGCAAGGCAGTCGCCGTGAAGAAGGACGCCGCCGCGCTCGCCGCCGTGCCGGCCATGCCCGACGGCAAGCCGAACCAGGGGTTCGACTATGGAAAGCTCTACGAACTGCCGGGCGCGGCGACCCACGTGATGCGCGGGCACGTCGACGCCAAGGGATCGATTGCCGTTCACGAGGGACCGCTGCCCTACATTCTCTATGTCATCAGCGGAGCCGGGAAGCTGTCCCTGAACGACAAGGGCGGCGCGCAGATCGGCGAGATCACCTACAAGCCGGACGATGTGATCGTGTTTCAGCCGAATACGCTGCACGGCTGGACCAATGGCGACTCCGCGTTCGAATTTTTCGGCGTCGAGTTGCCCGCGCCGCAGAAGTAACCGGCTCAAGGTCAAACGCAGGGAGAGAAACAGATGTCCGAGGTCATTCTGCATCACTACCAGCTCTCGCCTTACTCGGAGAAGATACGGTTGGCGCTCGGCCTCAAGGGCCAGAGCTGGCGTTCGGTCGAGATCCCGGTCTGGACACCGCGTCCCAAGCTCACACCGATGACGGGTGGCTACCGGCGCACGCCCGTTCTCCAGATCGGGGCAGAGTTTTATTGCGACACGCTTCTCATTCTTCACGTCATCGAAAAGCTGGGAAGCTCAGGCGCACTTTATCCCAAGGGCGAGGCAGGCCTCGCCAAGGCCTTCGGCTGGTGGATCGAGAAGGGATCCTTCATGAATGCCGTATGTCTCACGATCGGCAATATGGCTGGAAAAATCCCCCAGGAGCTTGTCGATGAGCGGCGCCCCCTGTTCCGCGTCAACCTCGATCCGCAAGCGCTGCTGCCGAGGCGGCCGATATTTCTGCAGCGGGTCAATGCGCATCTCGCCTGGCTTGCCGAGGTTCTTTCCGATGGCCGCAAGTTCATCCTCGGAGAGAATCCTTCCGCGGCGGACTTGTCGGCCTATCACCCAATCTGGTTCGCTCGGCAGAATGGCGGCCCGGAGATCGGGGAGCTCATCGCATTCCCTGACGTGGTTGACCCCTGGTATGCGCGCGTTGCGGCTCTCGGGCATGGCCAGCACACCGACATGACGCCCGACGATGCGATCGAGATCGCCCGTGTCAATCAACCGGGTGAACCCGGCGGCTGGTCGTCGGAAGCGCAAACGGTCGGAATCCGGCGCGGCGACCGGGTCAGCGTGACGCCCGACGACTACGGCAATCCCGTCCATGGCAACGTTCTCGCCTGGACGGCCGATGAGATCGTCATCCGGCACGAGGATCCCTCGGTCGGCATGGTGAATCTTCACTTCCCGAGGGTCGGCTTCGATGTGGCCGCCGTGGCGGAGGCTGCCTAGAGGATGATCCGGAAAAGTGTGCAGCGGTCTTCCCTCGCGACAAACGCGGAACGCGTTTGCGCGGAGGTCATGCTCAAACAAAGAGCTAAAGCGCGATGACGAACCAGCCTTATCTCGTCGCGCTTTAGACCACGAGATGCGATATCGCGTTGCGGCCGGCTTAGGACTCCTGTCAGTGGTCAAGTCCGGTCGACAGGCAATCGCATTTGCCGGGCCCCGGAATGGCGAGGTGCGACGAAATAACCCGACGGGCAAAATAGCGTTTCCGTCGTCGGGCAAATCAGATGTTCAATTCCGCCCGTCTCACCCGATTGAGGGGCGCATCGCGATCGTCACGAGTGTTACGGTGAGATGCGGTGGACGCTGACGTCACGATTGACGATCGTGGCGGATGCGGACGGCGAAGTCGTGCAGGCCTGACGCCCTAGTGGCAGGTGTCTTGTCAGTGAGAGACTCACGTCCTTGCTGAAAACGGTGACAAAAAAGCCCAGTCTCACCGGGGGGAGCACGTATAAGCCGTAAACCATCGCGCAGGGAAAGCCGGATTGCTCCGGTTACACCTGTGGTCCTACCCCCGTGCTTTTTGTTGCACGGGACCCATGGGTGCGATCGGCACCCGGCTTTCCCTGCGCCCTCTATTCGCAGAGTGGCGACAATGAACAGCAAGACTCGGACGAGACATGTCGCGAGAATGCGGTCTCACATCCACACCACTGTCATGCGTGCGCATGCGTGAATCCAGTACGCTGCGGCGCGCTATTTCGCGGTCCGCCACCACGGATACTGGCTCGGCATGTCCTGCGAGACCTTGCCCGGAAACGCGGGCTTCCGCTTCTCCATGAACGACTGCACGCCCTCGCGTACATCGGCGTGGCCGCCGCGCTCGATCGACATCGGCTTGTCGATCGCGAGCAACTCGAACGGATCGGGCGCGCCCGCGAACCGCCACAGCATCTGGCGGGTCAGCGCGATCGACACCGCCGATGTCTCCGACGTCATTTCCGCGGCGATCTGCCGCGCCCGCTCCATCAATTGCGCTGATGTGACGACCTCGCTGACGAGCCCACCCTTGTGGGCTTCGTCCGCATCGAAGGTGCGGCCCGAGAGGCACCAGCGCAGCGATTGCGGCAGCCCGACGAGCTTTGGCAGAAACCATGCGCTGCCTGCTTCCGGCACGAGGCCGCGGCGGGCAAAGATGAAGCCGATCCTGGCACCGTCTGCAGCTATGCGCACATCCATCGGCAGCGTCATCGTGATGCCGACCCCGACGGCAGCACCGTTGATCGCCGCGATCGACGGTTTCCGGCAGTTGAAGATCGCCTCGATGAAGCGGCCGCTGCGCTGGCCGGAACTCGCGAACACGCCCGCGCCGTGGCTGCCTGAGGTGTCGAAGCTCTTGGCGCCGCCCGAGACGTCGGCGCCGGCACAGAAGGCGCGGCCCGCACCCGTGACGATGATGGCGCGAACGGCGTCGTCCTCATCGGCGCGATGAAAAGCGTCGGCGACCTCCGCTCCCATCGTGCCGGTATAGGCGTTGAGCTTGTCCGGACGGTTCAGTGTCAGGATCATCAGCGGTCCGTCGATCTCGCATGTGATCTGCTCGTAGCTCATGACGGTCTCCCCGGGATGTTATGGTTGTTGCGGTGATCGTCTCATGCTTCCGGGACAGCGTCGCCCCAGGGCTGGAACGGCTCGGTGGCGCCGCTGTTGGTGGCGCCGTCGCGCAGCACGAGGCTTGGGCAGGCGAACTTCATCGGCAAATTCTGGATGCGCGCCTCTTCGAAGTCGAAACGTCCGCGCAGGCTTTCGCGCACGGCCACGGGAAGCCGCACGTCGCCGATCACGACCGCGCCCTCGCTGGCGTCGATGCGCGGCTGGTGGATCGCGGCGTCGAGGTCCATGCCGTAGTCCATCACGAAAGAAAGGAGCTGCGACACCGCGGGCAGGATGCGGCGGCCGCCCGACGCACCGGCCGCGAGCCTGCGGCCGTCGGCGGCCTGCGCCACGACGGGCGTGTAGTTGGTCAGGCAGCGCTTGCCGGGTGCGAGCGAGTTCGGATTGCCTTGCGCCGGATCGAACCACATGATGCCGTTGTTCATGGTCAGCCCGGTGCTCGGAGTCACGAATTTCGACCCGAAGTTCGACAGCAGGGTCTGCGTCACCGCGGCCATGTTGCCGTCGCGGTCGACCGCCGAGAAATGCGTGGTGCAGGAAGGCGCGATCGCCTCCGCGCCGAGCGAGCGACGGCCGTCGACGTCGCCCATGTCCTTCAGCCGTTCGCGATAGGCGGCCTGCAGAGCCTCGGCATAAGCCGTGTAGGTCGCGGCGTCCGGACCGCCATTTGCCGGCGTGAACGCCTTCTGCAACAGGCCGAGCGTGCGTGCCATGGTGGGGCCCGCGGTCAATTCCGGAGTCGCGTAGACCGTGCCGCCGCGATAGGGGATCGCCAGCGGGTCGCGCGAATGCGCGCGGAACGAGGCGAGATCGCGCACCGACAATGCGCCGCCGGCGGCCTGGATGTCGTCGGCGATCGAGCGCGCGAGGTCGCCCTGATAGAAATCGCGCGGTCCTGCCGCGGCGAGTTGCGCCATCGTGGCCTTGAGCTTATCCTGCGGCATGCGCACGGTCGACCTGACGCCCCATTGCGCATTGGGCGGCAGCCCGTCCTGCAGATAGGCTGCGGCGCTGGCCGGATAGCGGCGCAGATCGGCCGCCGAGCTCGCGATCATCGCCGTCGTCCACCAGTCGACCAGGAGGCCCTCGCCGGCGAGCTTCACGCTCGGCGCCAGCAGGTCCTTCCACGGCAATCTGCCGTGGCGGCGATGCGCTTCCTCCATGCCGGCGACCACGCCGGGAACCGCGATCGAACCGGGGCCGTGCAGATTGCGGTCGTCCTTGACCCGTGCCCAGGGGAAAATGTCGGAGGCAGCACCGTCGGTCAGCGGAAAATCCTGGACACGCAGGCTGTCCGGCGCACGCATGCCGTAGTCGATCACCTCGACGCGGTTGTCGCGGGCGCGATACAGCACCATCGCCCCGCCGCCGCCGGCGCCGCTCATCCAGGGCTCCAGCACGCCGAGCGCAAAGGTGGTTGCAATCACCGCGTCGACGCAATCGCCGCCGTTGGCCAATACCTCCGCGCCGACCTCGGCGGCCTTGCGCGACTGTGCGGCGACAATGCCGCCTTTGGCGCTGACGGCGGGTTTGCGGATCACTTGCGAGTTGGAGAACTGGTCGGGCATGGCGCGCTTTCGTTGTTCTTGTTGCTGGCGGGGGACGTTGGCGTAGCATGCCAAGCATGGCACAGTCAGTGCAAGAACAACCAATTCCAGGGAGTGGAAAATGACCGCGGTAAAGCGCGAGCGCGACGGCGCTGTCGGCATCCTGACGCTGAACGATCCTGCCAGCCTGAACGCGATGACGCCGGAACTGCTCGGCGATCTCGCGACCGCGATCTGCGAGATCACTGGCGATGGTGGCACCCGTGCGCTGATCTTGACCGGCGAGGGGCGCGGCTTCTGCTCGGGTCAGAACCTCAAGGCGTTCCAGTCGCTCGGCAATGACATCGTCACCGGCGTGATGACGCATTACTGGCCGGCCATGCAGGCCTTGCGGCAATGCCGCGTGCCGGTCGTGGTCGCGGTGAACGGCGTCGCGGCCGGCGGCGGCTTCAGCCTCGCGATGTCCGGCGACATCATCGTCGCGGCGCGCTCTGCGAGCTTCATCCAGGTGTTCAGCCGGATCGGGCTGGTGCCTGATCTCGGCTCGACCTGGCTGCTGCCGCGGCTGATCGGCCGCCAGCGCGCGCTCGAGCTGATGCTGACCAACGAGCCGCTCTCCGCCGAACGGGCGAAGGAATGGGGACTGGTGCGCGAGGTCGTCGACGACGCAGGATTGCTCGACGAGGCGAAGGCGCTCGCCCGCCGCCTTGCCGATGGCCCGACCCGGGCGCTGGTCGCAACGCGCGCGCTGCTCGAGGAGAGCGAGGATGCGAGCTATGCCGCACAATTCCGCCGCGAGATCGAGGTGCAGTCGGAGATCCGCCAGAGCGCCGATGCGCTGGAGGGTCGCAAGGCCTTCGTCGAGAAACGCAAGGCGCAGTTCACCGGGCGCTAGCCGATCGAGATCGCGACCTTCCCGAAATGCGCACCGCTCGCCATGTAGGAGAACGCATCCTTCGCCTGATCGAAAGCGAAGACCTTGTCGACGACGGGCTTGACGCCATGCATGCTGATGCCGTCGGCGAGCGCCTGAAGGTCCTCGATCGAGCCGACGGTGACGCCTTGCAGCCGCTGCTGCTGCATCACCATCAGCGGCAGCCGCGTCTCCGACGGCGCGGGGCCCGCGAGCACGCCGATGAAGGCGATCGTGCCGCCGATCCTGGTGGCGCGGATCGATTCGTTCAGCGTGCCGACACCGCCGACCTCGACGACGAGATCGACGCCGTGCCCGGTCAATTCGCGCGCCTTCTTGCCCCAGTCGGGCGTGGTCTTGTAGTTGAGCGTGACATCGGCGCCGAGTTGCTTCAGCCGCGCGATCTTGGCGTCGCTGGAGGAGGTCGCGATCACCCGCGCGCCGCACATCTTTGCGAATTGCAGCGCGAACAGCGAGACGCCGCCGGTGCCCTGCGTCAGCACGGTCTGTCCCGGCTTGAGGTCGCCGAGCTTGACCACCGCGCTCCATGCGGTGACGCCCGCGCAGGGCAGCGCGGCGGCCTCGACGTCGGTGAGATGATCAGGCGTGCGCACCAGCGCATGCGCGGGGAATATGCGGTATTCGGTCAGCACTCCATCGATGCTGCCGCCGAGCGCCGCGCGCATCCGCGCCTCGCTCGGCTCGCCACCGAACCAGTTCTCGAAGAAGCTGCCGATGACGCGGTCGCCGGGTGCGAAGCCTCTCGCGCCGGCGCCGACCGCCTCGACCACGCCCGCGCCGTCCGACACCGGCACCAGCGGGAACTTCTGCCGCGAGCCGTAGCCGCCCTTGACGGTGAGCAGGTCACGGTAGTTCAGCGTCGCTGCTTTCAGCCGCACCAGGACTTCGCCGGGTCCGGCCTGCGGAACCGGCTTCTCGACCAACGCCAGCGCGTCAATGCCGCCTGGACCCTGCAACTCGTAGCACTTCAAGGGACGTCTCCTGCTCATCATGCCTGCCGGGGCCGCGCCCCAGGCGTGACCCGCGCACGTCCAAGCATATGTCAGGCTGGCCGCGGGTGGCCATAGTGCGGGTGCAGCATGGCGTCCATGTCCGAACCGGTTGGTACCGCCGCAAATTGCGGTCCACCTGCGTCGACAGCAATGCGAGATCGCGAAGCGGGAGGTGACCATGTCGGCCTTGCTTGGAACGGGGCGGAGTCTCATCGCAATCCTCGCCGGAGTGCTGGTCTGCTGCAGCAGCGCGGCGGTGGCCGATGACAACCTCTACCGCGCACAGACCGTCGTCACCGGCCAGCTCGAGCCCAATCGCCTGCTTGGCTTCGGTACGTGTCTCGAGGACGTCCTCATCAAGGTCTCCGGTCAGCCGGAACTGGCCGGAGATATCAGGCTCGTGCCTTACAAGGCGAGGGCCCGGGAGTTCGTCAGCGATTTCAGCTATCACGACCAGTTCGCCGGCAAGCCGCATCGCGACGAGCAGGGCACCCGTGACCGGCCTTACGATCTGAGGGTGGAGTTTGACGGGAAGAAGGTCGACGGTCTTCTCGGAGAGCTGGGTTTGAAGCCGTGGCTGTCGCACCGACCCGTGCTCGGCGTCTTCGTCGAGATGCAGCAGGGTCCGAAGGATTTCATCGTCACGACGGATGGTGCGCAGTCGGACTTGCAGCGCGATGCACTCGCCGCTGCGGCGGACAAGCGCGGCATGCATGTCGTGCTGCCCGCGAGCGCGGCGCTGGCGGCCGCGAACGTCACGGCAGCGAAGCTGCTGAGCGTGCCGTTGGCGACGCTGGCATCGATCGCATCCGGCAGCGAGGCCGTGCTGGTCGGACGACTGGTCTGGGACGACAACGAGCTCGGCTGGGCCACGCAGTGGCAGTTGGTCTGGCAGGGCAAGGATCACACATGGCGGTTCCGCGGAGTGACGTTTGATGAAGCCTTCGTCCGCAGTGTTGGAGGTGCCGCGCAGGTGCTGTCGGGCAATGGCGATCCGGGCCGGACCAGATGAGCTTGAGGGGGTATCAGAGCTGAACGTTCAGTAAATTTAGATTATTAAACAACGCCGCCAGCGACGAGATGCTGCGCGCGTCGTGCTCCACTGTCGGCGTTTGGCGGCGCCTGATGCCATATCCAGCCGCGATCGTCGACCATTCGTCCGATCGATTGCTGCCGGCGACGGTCCGGCCAACGGCATCGTCATGTGGCTGTGCACAACCACTCCTGCAATGATAGGGCAGCAAGGATGTCGTGATGGCGTGATTGCACCGCCGATGCCGTTAAGGCCGCAGAACTCATCGAGCCAATTGCCGCGCTGCAAACCGGTGCGTCGCGCGCGCGAACGCCGGTGATCTTTTCGCAAGGCCCGCAAGAAACCCGCTTGACGGTTCCGGGAATTTAGTAATACGTTTAGTATCGCAAAAAAGATAAACATATCGCATCGAGCGATGTGTGGAGGGAGCCCAGCCGTCCGGACGCAGTTTCCGGCACCTGTCCGTCTCATTCTCCAGCATCGCTCATCGACTCGATTTCAGGATCTTGGCGTCGTTCCGAAAGGGCGCGTCGGGCGGGTTAGGTGCATCAACGATAGAGAGGAGACGGATATGCAGAAATTGAAGAGGCTCGGCAGTGCAGTGGCGTCCGCGGTCGTTGGGGTCGCTGCGCTGGGAATGTTCGGCGGCGGAGAGGCCGCCGCGCAAGGCAAGCAGCTCACATTGTGCTGGGCGGCGTGGGATCCTGCCAATGCTCTGGTCGAGCTTGGCAAGGACTTCACCAAGCAGTCCGGCATCGAGATGAAGTACGAGTTCGTGCCGTGGACGAGCTATGCGGATCGCTT
>NZ_JAFCKQ010000056.1 GCF_018130215.1 Bradyrhizobium jicamae | reverse complement strand
GACACCTGCCACCAGGGCGTCAGGCCTGCACGATTTCGCCGTCCGCTTCATGCGCTCTCGTCAGTCACGCACGCAACGTCCACCGCATCCCACCACAACGTTCGTGACGATCGCGAGCGCCCCTCAGGCGGGTGAGACGGGAAACTCTATACACTGATTTGTCATTACGATAAACCGAAATATTTTTACGGCGAGGACTTGACGGCTTTTCCTGATTTGCCCGACGAGCAGTTCGTGCACGGGTCCGGTCAGCCGAACGCGCCGAGTGAGGGCTCATGCCCGGTCGAGGCAAGATCGGCGAGACGCTCGGCGAGCCCGCCGCGGATTTGCCGCTTCACCGCGCGAAAGCCCGGCTGGGCCGCGAGGCTCCGCGCTGCGACGATCGCGGCCGATTGGAGATCCTCCGCCGCACAGAGCGTATCGAGGATTCGCAACTCATGGCATTCGCGGGTCCTGAGCACAGCGCTTGTAAGCGTCAGTCGGCGCAGCAGTTCGGGCGACAGTTCATGCCGCATCACCTCGAGTGGCCCTGCCGGAAAGGGGATGCCGGCCTGCGCCTCGGTCATGCCGAGCTTGGCCGCGTCGCCGTCGATCGCAATCCGGTGGTCGCAGCCGAGCATCAGCACGAAGCCGCCGCCCAGCGCATGGCCATTGATCGCGGCCACGACGGGAACGGGAATCGCGAGCAGTCGCGCCACCATCCGCGAGATTGCGCGCACCATGGCGTGGCGCTGGTCGCGGGCGTAGCCCGCGAAGGCGCGCGTATCGACGCCTGCCGAGAACGCCTGCCCGCCGCCGGTGAGCACGACGCCGTTGCGCGGCGCTTCCTCTGCCGCGGCGGCAAAGGCCTGCTCGAGTGCAAGGATTGCATCGAGGTCGAGCGCATTGACCGGCGGACGATCGATGGTGAGGAGCAATGTTTCGTCGACTCTTGATGTGATGACAGTCATTTCATCTCCCCGTCGATGATCGAGGACTGCGACGAAGCGCGCCCGCTGTCAAGCCGACGAGGCCGGGCAATCCCCTGCAACGGCGCGCCGTGCCGTATGATAGGCTATCACCGACAAGGCCCGATCGACGCGCTCGCGCGACCGCGCTCGAGACGGAGGACACATGCAGACGCTTCGCACACCGGACGAGCGGTTCGCAAGATTGCCCGGCTTCGCCTTTGCGCCGAACTACATCGATATCGGCCCGTTGCGGATGCACTATCTCGACGAAGGCGCACGCACTGCGCCGGTCGCGCTTTGCCTGCATGGCCAGCCGACCTGGGCCTATCTCTATCGAAAGATGGCGCCGGCGCTGCTCGGTGCGGGATTTCGCGTCGTCGCTCCGGACTTCTTCGGCTTTGGCCGATCCGACAAGCCGATCGACGAGAATGTCTACACTTTCGACTTTCATCGATCCTCGATCATGTCCCTGATCGAGGCGCTCGAACTGCGCCGCATCATGCTGGTGTGCCAGGATTGGGGAGGATTGATCGGGCTGACGATCCCCATGGACATGGCCGACCGCTTCGACCGGCTGCTCGTGATGAACACGATGCTGGGCACTGGTGACGCGCCGCTCGGCGAAGGCTTTCTGGCCTGGCGCGCTTTCTCCAATCGCAGTCCTGACATGGACATCGCAGCCCTGATGCAGCGGGCAGTCCCCGGTCTCGACGACCGGGAGGCCGCTGCCTATGCCGCGCCCTACCCCGACGCGCAATACAAGGCCGGTGTCCGGCGGTTTCCGAACCTGGTGCCGGACAGTCCGGACGCGGGCGGCGCGGCACTTTCGCGCCGCGCGCGGGATTTCTGGTCCCGGGAGTGGACCGGTGCGAGCTTCATGGCGGTCGGCATGAAGGATCCCGTGCTCGGCCCGCCCGCGATGACCGCGCTGCGGCAGGTCATTCGAGGCTGCCCGCCGCCGCTCGAGCTGCCGGACGGAGGACATTTCGTGCAGGAGGCCGGCGGGATCATCGTCACGGAAGCGATCAGGCGGTTCGGGCTCTGACGACGGGGCGCCCCCGAGGGCTCCGGTTTGAAGGCCCCGCGGTCGCGTTTGGAACCGGTCAAATCCGGCGGAGTTAGAAGGCTTGGCGCCACACCAAGCTTGGCAAGGGGTGCTCTTTGCGACGTCGACAGCAGGTGCATCCAATTACCGAATTGAATCAAGTCACCGAAGGCGTCACCGACGGTCTGCGGCTTCAGCTCCTGATCGACGCCATCGTCGATTACGCGATCTATATGGTCGAGCGTGACGGTAGGATCGCGAGCTGGAATTCAGGCGCGGCCCGGCTCAAGGGATATCGTGCCGACGAAAACATCGGGCGCTCCTTCTCGATCTTCTACACGGCGGAGGACCAGGCGGCCGGCTTGCCCCAGAAGGCGCTGGCGATGGCGACGGAACACGGGCGCTTCACCTCGGAGGGGTGGCGCGTCCGCAAGGATGGAAGTCGTTTCTGGGCAACCATCGTGGTCGATGCGATCAGGGATACCGACGGGTCGCTGATCGGATTTGCGAAGGTCACGCGCGACATCACCGAGCGCCAGAAGGCCCACCAGGCGCTCGTCGAAAGCGAGCAGCGCTATCGCCGGCTGATCGAGGCCGTCGTCGACTACGCCATTTTCCAGCTCGACCCCGCGGGCGTCGTCGTCACCTGGAACGCCGGTGCCCAGCGGATCAAGGGCTACACACCGCACGAGATCATCGGCCAGCACTTCTCCCGGTTCTATACCGAGGAAGATCGCGAAAGCGGCGTGCCCCGCCGCGCCCTCGGGGAAGCCGCGCAAAGCGGCCGGTTCGAAGCCGAGGGGTGGCGGGTCCGAAAAGACGGTTCGAGGTTCTGGGCATCGGTCGTCATCGACAGGATTGTCGATGAAACCGGCGTGCTGGTCGGATTCGCAAAGGTCACCCGCGATATCAGCGAGCGTCGGCTGGCCCAGGAGACGCTCGCCAAGGTCCAGGATCAGTTGCTCGCCTCGCAGAAGCTTGAAGCCGTCGGCCAGCTCAGCGGAGGCATTGCGCACGATTTCAACAACCTGCTCATGATCGTGATGGGTAACCTCGAGACCATGGAGCGCCACGCCCGGCAGCTCGCCGCCAATGCCACCTTCCAGCGCGGGCTGTCCCATGCCAAGCGCGCGGCCCAGCGTGCCGCGGGCCTGACGAGCCGGCTGCTGGCATTCTCGCGGCGCCAGGCCTTGGATCCGAAGCCAATCGACCCAAGCCGCTTCCTCACCGGCTTGCAGGATTTTCTGCAACGTACCCTCGGCGAGCGTATCGAGGTCCAGACCATCGGCGGCGCCGGGGTATGGCAGATCGAGGTGGACCCGATTTACCTGGAGTCCGCCGTCGTCAACCTCGCCATCAATGCGCGCGACGCGATGCCGGACGGCGGACGGCTGACGCTGGAGGCCGTGAACGTGTCGGTCGATGACGCCTACTGCCTGCAAAATCCGGAGTTGAGCCCTGGCCAATACGTGGTGATCAGCGTCACCGACACCGGCGTCGGCATGAGCGCGGACACGCTGAACCACGCCTTCGAGCCGTTCTTCACCACCAAGGAGGCCGGACAGGGGACCGGTCTCGGCCTGAGCCAGGTATACGGGTTCCTGAAGCAATCAGGCGGACACACGCGCATCTACAGCGACGAAAGCCAGGGCACCAGCGTCAAGATGTACTTCCCGCGCCATCATAGCGCGGCCGCCGCGACAGACGACACCGGCGAGCCTGCCACCGAGCGTGAATCGAACAAGGGCGAAGTGATCCTCGTCGTCGAGGACGATGATGATCTTCGCATCTATGTGAGCGAGCTCCTGCGCGAGTTGAACTACCGCGTTCTGACGGCAGCGAACGCGCAGACCGCACTGACGATGCTGTTGCAGGATCGGTCGCACATCGACCTCGTGCTCACCGATGTCGTCATGCCCGGCATGAATGGCCGCGAATTCGGCAAGCGCGCCGCGGAGATCCGCCCCGAATTGAAGATCCTCTACATGACCGGCTACTCGCGGAATGCGGTGATGCATCAGGGCCGGCTGGACCAGGGCATTGCCCTGCTGGAGAAGCCGGTCTCGCAGGCCAGGCTGGCCTTGCGGGTGCGGGAGGTGCTCGACCAACGCTAGCCTTGGCAAGCGGGAACCACACCCCGCTTGGCTGAAGGACGCCGCAACATAACGCCGGTTCAGGCGTTGCCTTGCAGCATCGACAGGCATGGGCGCCGGCGGTCGAGACCGGTGTCGCCCCCTTGGCCAAGGAGCGCGCGATGACGCAATCGACCCCGGATCACCGTATTCACCGGTCCAGCCGCGCGTCCGTGCACGACACTGCCGTTCTCGACTATGCTCGCGCTGCAATCGCGCACTCGCTCGACTTGCTCAAGGAATGCCCGGCGGACACCTTCCTCGGGCATCAACACCACAAAATGTTTGCGACCGGATCCCTGCCCGGCGGCGAAGCAGAATGCGTGGGTCCGAAGGCGAACCACATGTGACCGCGTCCCCGGCAGAACCATACCTGTCTGAATGTTGCCTCCCGGTCGGCGCCTCGCACGCGATGTTTCAGTGCACGGTGCGGCGCAGCCTCAGCCGGCGTTCCGTCGCCGTTTGAGAAACTGCTCGAGATGCGCAGAGAACTGGTAGCTGAGCGCGAGGCGGCGCCAGGACCGGGCCAGCAACTCGTAATCTCCGCGCGCGGCATCATCCCCCGACTCTCTTGCAAGCCGATCGGCGTTCTCAGCGGATTCACGGCACTTCGCAATCAACTCTGCGGAATTCCGCAGCATTTCATTGGGCACGCGTCTGGTCCTGGTGCGATGTTCTGAGCCGGGCCGCTGCAAGCCGCAACTCGTCGGCCAACCGCGCGTTCTGCGGCCGCTTGCTCCAATTGCTCGATATCACGTTCGATCCCGGCCATCATGCAGCCCCTCAGCCCGATGTCGCGAGACCGCAATCGTGAGCTACTTCCGGTCCGGCCGCACCAACATGCGCAAATCGCCGAGGCGATAATCGCGATCGCCGGCAGGCAGGATGACGTATGGCCGACGTCCGGCCGGCTTAGGACTGCAGGATCATGTCGGTCAGGCGATGGACCATCGCCCTGACATTGAAGGGCTTCTCCCACAGCGGCACGGCCTGGAATTCCTTGCCGACCACGATTGCATCATAGCCCGACGTGAACACGAAGGGCACATTGCGCGCCCGCAGTTCGCGTGCGATCGGGAAGACCATGACCTCGCGGAGGTTCACGTCGAGCACGGCACCATCCAGGATGCCGCCGTCGTTCAGCAGGCGATAGGCGTCATCGATATCGGCAGCGGGACCGGCGATGTCGGCGCCAAGCGCGCGCAGCTCGCGGCCCACTTCGTCGGCGAGGAAATACTCGTCTTCGACGACGAGGACGCGGCGTCCGCTCAGCGGTACATCATCCCGCAAGAGGGGAGACATTGCTGACATATTTCCTCCACCGCGCCGGGCGCGGGATGCAATAGAATTAGGAACATAGGACCTGAGGCCGCCTTGTTCCAAACGAGTTGGACGGAGGTGAGTTCCATGCAAAATCGCGACATTATTGTCATCGGCGGTTCTGCTGGAGCGACTGCGCCGCTGCGGGACATCCTCGGCCGGTTGCCGGCCAATTTGCCGGCCGCGATTTTCATCGTCCTGCACTTGCCGGCGCACGGCATCGGCATTCTCTCCACGGTTGCCGCCGCGGCGGCCAAGCTGCCGGTCCGGCAGGCGGAAAGCGGCATGGTGATCGAGAATGGCCACATCTACCTTGCGGCGCCGGACCATCATCTCCTGATCCATGACGGCCACCTCATGCTCGGACGCGGACCGCTTGAAAACCTGGTGCGGCCCGCGATCGATCCGTTATTCCGATCCGCCGCACTGCACTACGGACCACGGGTCATTGGCGTCGTCCTGAGCGGGCTGTTGTCGGACGGCGCGGCCGGCTTGAGTGCGATCAAGCGCTGTGGCGGGATCGCAGTGGTCCAGGATCCCAATGACGCCATTTCCGACGAAATGCCGCTGCGGGCGATGGAATCCACGACCGTCGACCTCTGCGTCCCGGCGGCGCGCCTCGGTGACGTTCTTTCCGACCTGGCCCGCGAGCGGGCGGCGGCCTCCCTGCCGATCCCGCCGGAGATCGCGCTCGAGGTGAAGATTGCGGCAGGAGAGCGCGTCGGCAGCGATACGCTGGTCGATATCGCCAATCCCGCGCCCCTCACCTGCCCGGGCTGCGGCGGCGTTCTTTCCGAGCTCAGCATGGGCCGCCCGCTGCGCTTCCGCTGCCAGGTCGGCCACGCCTATACCGCCGATGCGCTGGCCAAGGAGCAGGAAAGCCGGGTCGACGAGGCCTTTCGGGTGGCGCTGCGCATCATCGAGGAGCGCGCCGAACTGGTGCATCGGATGGCGGAAGACGGCCGCCGCAGCGGCCGTCCGGCGGTGGCTCAGATGTACGAAGCGCGCGCCGCCGAATATCGCGAATATGCCGATATGATCCGGCGCGTCATGCTACAATCACTCGCCCCGAAGCCGCCAACGCGGAAGGAACAGTGAATGGTCGATACTGATCATGCGAACTGGGCCCGGCAGCTGCACTTCGAGCAACAACTCCTGGTGAAGGCCGAAGTCGACATCGAGGACGGCTGGCGGCGCATCCGCGATCAGCAGGATTTGATCGACTGGCTCCAGAGGGCCGGCCACGACACCATGCAGGCCGAACGGCTGGTGAACCTGCTCAAGCGGACCCTGGTGGAATGGGAGCGACACCGCAGCCTGATCGAGCAGCGGGTTGCCTATCTCGAGGAGCAGGTCACTCCGCACTAGAGCCGTCCGTCCCGATTGCTCTAGCGCGTCGAAGGGGGACGCTCGATACGCCGCGGCGCCCTGAATTCGGATCCGAGTTCGAACATGCGGTCGAATTGTTGCAGAATGCGTTGCCGCCACAGGTCATTTTCGCCGATGAGACGGTGTGCATCAGCGGTTGCTCGGTCGGCTCGCCTGATCAGGGTCGCGAGCTCCTCGGACATGTCCATCGTCGGTTCGGCCGCCACGCATGCCAGTATGGTCCGTCTCGCGGTGAATGACAATCAACTGCCACCGTGCCCCCGGTTCGGGAGCAGCAGACCCGTACTTATCCCGTTGGGATCGGGCCAAATTCTGCTATCAACGGCAAACGCGGGCGCGATGCCCATCGATGAATGGAAGCCGCTGCAATCATGAATGACGTCGGCCAGACAGAGACCGCGGATGGAGAACGCCAGTCGAGGACACCGCTGATCGTCGGTGTGGGCGCCTCTGCCGGTGCTTTGAACAGCATGGAGCTTTTCTTCTCCAGGCTGAAGCTCAATCCGGATCAGGCCATCGTGCTCGTAATGCAGTACCGGGATGCGGTGGAGGACGAGCGGCTGCGCAAGGTCCTGCAACGGTCCGACGGCATCAGGCTTGCCGAAATCGAGGATGGCCTGACAGTCGAGGGCGGCGTCATCTATCTCTCTCCATCCGACATGATCACCACGATCGATGGCGATAAATTCCACGTCCGCGCGGCCGCGCAGGCCAAGGGCGAGCGCGCCACCATCGACAGCTTCCTGGTCTCGCTCGCGGAACAGCGGGCCGAGCAATCGATCGGCGTCGTGCTGGCCGGCACAGGTGGCGACGGGACGCTCGGCGTGGCAACCCTGAAGGATCATGGCGGCCTGGCGATCGCCGAGCGGATCAAGAACGAGCATCCCGATCCGCACAATGAAGGCAATTCGGCCGTGGCGATCGCCGATTTCGTGCTGCCTCCGGACGAAATCCCGGAGCACATCGACGTCTATGCCCGCCACTTGCGCCGGCTCGATGAGAAACAGGGATTCGACGAGGTGCTGGCTGCGGCGGCAACCTCGCTTGCGCGCATCGCCGACATTCTCCGCAACAAGACCGGCAACGACTTCCACGGCTACAAGCAGAACACCTTCCTGCGCCGCGTCCAGCGCCGCATGCAGGTGGTACAGATCGACGAGATCTCCTCCTATGTCGACTTCCTGAGGAACGACAAGGACGAGGTGCAGCACCTCTTCAACGACCTCCTGATCGGCGTGACCGAATTCTTCCGCGACAAGAAGGAGTTCGACGTCCTGGAAACGCAGGTCATTCCCAGGATATTCCAGGGAAAGGGCGCGGGCCAGCAGGTGCGCGTCTGGGTGCTCGGATGCGCCACCGGCGAGGAAGCCTATTCCATCGGCATCCTCTTGCGCGAACACATCGCGAGCCTCGATTCGGCGCCTCAGATCCAGATCTTCGCGACCGATATCGATGGGCGCGCCCTCGCCGCGGCGCGGGTCGGGCGCTATCGCACCAGCATCGAGCACGACATGTCGCCCGAGCGGCTGGCCCGCTGGTTCGTGCGCGAGGGCGACACCTATTGCGTCGTCAAGGAGCTGCGCGAGATGTGCATCTTCTCGCAGCACAACGTCATCAAGGACGCGCCGTTCTCCAAGCTCGACCTGATCTCGTGCCGCAATCTTCTGATCTACCTCAATGCCGAACTGCAGAACCGCGTGATCCCCCTGTTCCACTTTGCCTTGTTGCCGGACCGTTACCTGTTCCTCGGCAATTCCGAGAACGTCACGCGGCATCCGAAGCTGTTTTCTCCGGTCGATCGCCGCGCGCGCATCTTCAGGAAGCTCGAGACCGGAACGCGATTGCCGCCGGAGTTTCCGATCACGACCGCGGCGGGCCGCGCCACGGTCGACGTGCCGCCCGTTCGCGCGCTTGGTCCGGATGTCGGTCTCGAGCGCCGCGCGCAGCGCATCGCCGAGCGCTATGCGCCGGCCTATGTCATCACCGACGACAATTTCCAGATCCTGCATTTCTCCGGCCGCACCGGCCGCTATATCGAGCCGACGGCGGGCACCGCGACGCTCGATCTGCTCCAGCTCGTGCACCGCGACCTCAGGCTCGAGCTGCGCACTGCTCTCGGGCGTGCTGCCGAAGTCAACGAGGCGGCGCATGCCGAGCAGGTGCAGCTTGGCATCAATGGGCACCGGGTGCTGGTCGACATCACGGTCGAGCCGATCCAGGATGGCGCCGCAGGCCACCGCAACTTCGTGGTCCTGTTCAAGGACGGCCCGATCCGTCCGCTAGAGAACGCCGAGAGCAATCAGGGCGCGTCGATCAGGACCGAGCATGTCGAGCGGCTGGAAAGCGAGCTGCGCGCCACCCGCGAGCGCCTGCAGGCGACGATCGAGGAGCTCGAAAGCACCAACGAGGAGCTCAAATCCTCCAACGAGGAATACCAGTCGCTCAACGAAGAGCTGCAATCCGCCAACGAGGAGCTGGAAACCTCCCGCGAGGAGCTGCAGTCGGTGAACGAGGAATTGACCACCGTCAACGGCGAGCTGGCGCACCGCGTGCAGGAACTGACCCGCGCCACCAGCGATCTGAAGAATTTCCTCGAAAGCACGCAGATCGCCACGGTCTTCCTGGACAACGACCTGAAGGTGATGAATTTCACGCCCGCGATCACGCAATTGCTGCATCTGGTCGAGACCGACGTCAACCGTCCGATCGCCCACATCAAGGCACGCATCCCGATCGAGGAGCTCTATGACGATGTGCGCAGGGTGCTGCGCACGCTGGCCAGCACGGAGCGCGAGCTGACCGCACCCGACAGCGGAACGCGCTACATCGTGCGCATCCTGCCCTATCGAAGCATCGACAATTTCATCGCCGGCGTCGTGATCACCTTCATAGACGTCACCGCGATCACCAGGGCCGAAGAGCGCCAGCGCCTGCTGCTGGCGGAGCTGCAACATCGTGTCCGCAACACGCTCGGCGTGGTTCGCTCGATTGCCCGCCGCTCGGCCGAGACGAGCTCGAGCGTCGAGGAATATGCGTCGCATCTGGACGGCCGCCTCAGCGCCTTCGCGCGGACGCAGTCGCTGGTCACCCGCGACCCCGAAGGCGGTGTCGATCTCGAATACCTCGTGGTCGAGGAACTGCTCGCCTACAATGCACGCGAGGGCGACCAGCTGCATGTTTCCGGGCCGCGGATCCGCCTGCAGCCGAAGGCCGCAGAGACCTTCGCGCTGGCAATCCACGAACTGGCGACCAATGCCCTGAAATACGGCGCATTGAGTCAGAAAACCGGACGTGTCGAGGTGTCGTGGCGCATCAACGGTGTGGACGAGCCGCAACAGCTCGTATTCGATTGGCGCGAGCACGGCGGGCCGGCGGTCACCTCGCCGAAGCGCAAGGGATTTGGATCGGAGCTGCTGGAGCGGACGCTGGCATTCGAGTTCAAAGGCAAGACCACGCTGGGCTTCGATCCGTCGGGCCTTCATGCCACGATCGCAATTCCGATGAGCCAGCGCATCATCCACACGCCGAGCATGGGGAGATAGATGCACTCCCCGGCGCTCGAGGGGAATCTGGCGCAGCCGGTGATCCGGCGCCTCGACGCATTGCGGCAGTTGTCCGAGCGGGGCATCGCATTGCTGCAGAGGGCGATCCTGGAAGGGTTGCAGCGCGCCGGCCAAGGCGAGGACCTCGCCAACGAGGGCGACCCGGTCGACAGCGTGAGGATCATCCTGTCGGGCTGGCTCTGCCGTTTCAAGACGCTGGAGGACGGCCGCCGGCAGATCACCAGCTTCATCCTGCCGGGCGATGCCTGCGACGCCTGCGTCTATCTGCTGTCGGTGATGGATCACTCGATCGGAACGCTGACGCCGGTGATCTACGCCGACATCAAGCGCCCGGTGTTCGAACGGCTGCTGGCGGCAGACCAGTCGCTGGCCCAGGCGTTCTGGTGCGAGACGATGGTGAACAGCGCGATCCAGCGCGAATGGACCGTGAATATCGGCCGGCGCATCGCGCTGGAGCGGGTGGCGCACCTGCTGTGCGAGATCCATGAGCGGCTGCGGCCGGTTGGAATGATCGATGGCGATTCCTGCGCCTTCCCCGTCACGCAGATCGATCTGGCTGACGCCACCGGCCTGTCCGTGGTTCACGTCAACCGCACGCTCCAGGAGTTGCGTGCCTCGCGACTCATCACCTTGCGCGACCGGACACTGACGATCATGGACCTCAGGGGATTGCAAAACATCGCGCTCTTTACCGCGGACTATCTCCACACCAAGCGGTGCGGCTGACGCAGCGCTCCGGCGTCAAGGCCTGTCGGGGACAATTCGCCCTGCGCCGCCGCGACCTCGGCAGGGCTTCACGCGTTATCACATGTTATTGCCGCCGGGGTTGGGCGCCGCCTACCGTGCCTGCAACATCGAGTTGTTACGGAGTTGGGCAGGAAATGCAGGATATGATGGCGCGGCTCGAAAAGCTTCGCACCGACGCTGCGGAATGTGCGTTGATCCGCGATCTGGCCACCGACGTCAGGAAGCGCGAGCTGTTCACCAGGCTCGCCGAGCGTCTCACGGCCATGGCCGCAGAGGTCGAGCAGGCCGTGGCGGCTGCTCGCAAGGAGAGCGGAGCAAGCTGACACACAAGCCGGCCCGTGCACTGCGCAGGCGCATTGCCATCTCGACCAGCGGTTGAGGCAAGCGCCAGCCACGCCCCGGGGCCACCTTCCGCGCGCACACCGCACCGGGTCAGGTGCATTTTCCCAGTACAAGGTCTTCCGGTTTTGGCACGAACCGCTCATCCGCTCTTCAGGACAGCCTTGCCACCGCGAGAGGTGGCGCGATGACTGCGGACAAGCAGAAGGCCATCTGGTACGTCTCGTTCGCGCTGCGCGCCCCCGACGTCGCGCACCAGCGCAGCGCCCGAAAGACGCGCACCTTCACGACCGAGTACGAAGCCAGGGTGTTTGCGCACAGCCTGCTCGATCAGACCAGCGACATCAGCGCGGGAACGATCAATCCGCACTCCCCGAGATGCGTGATCGCACCAAAAGCCATCATTGGCTGGGTCGGCGACGTCCGGAGCCCGAAATCGCTCTAGCCGCGCGCCGCCGGCATGTAGATCTGCGCGTAGCCTTCCTTGATCGCCGAGGTGATGCGGTCGAGCCGGCGATCGATGTGCTTCTCGAGCACGGTCACGCACGTTTCCTCGTCGCGCGCCTTCAGGCCCTCGACGACGGCGCGGTGCTCGGCCTGGGTGTTGGAGCGGTTGATGCGGTCCATGTCGATCCAGCGCACGAAGCGGATGCGTGCATTGACGTTGCGCAGCACGCGCAGCATCTCGGCGTTGCCGGACATCGCCATCAGCCGCTCGTGGAAGGTCTCGTCGAGTTCGACCAGCTCCACCGAGGAGCGCTCGCCCGGATCCGGGCCGGTGGCCTGCAGGAAAGCCAGCAGCGCGTCGATGTCTTCATCCTTCGCCCGCTTGATCGCGAGCCGGACGGAGGCGATCTCGAGCGACTTGCGCAGCTCGTAGAGATCGAAGATCTCATGCGCGTCGAGCTCGCGGCAGAAGAAGCCCTTGCCCGGCGTGAAGCGCAGGAAACCCTCGGTATTCAGCCGGTTCAGCGCCTCGCGCAGCGGCGTGCGGCTGACGCCGAGACGTTTCGCCAGTTCGCCCTCGTTCAGCCGCTCGCCGGGCTTGAACTCGTAGCTGATCGCCATCGCCTTGAGCTGCTCGTAGACGCGGTCGACGATGCTGTCTGAGCTGATATCCAAGTTGATGCCCGCTTGGCTGTTCATGGTTGCAGGGAATCGAGGTCGCTACGGGACATTATCATCCAAAGGCGCGCGGCCTGAGCCCTGCGTGGAACCAGGTGATCATCGAATAGATGTCGTAGACCGGCAGCCCGACCTCGGCCTGAAGCGCGGCGGCGTAAGGCGGCATGTTGGTGCATTCGAGCACGATGGCCCCGACCTCGGGATGACGCGCCACCAGCTCCCTGCCGGCCTCGACCACGTCGCGCTCGGCCTGCGCGATGTCCATGTCGTCCTTTTCGGCCTTGATCAGGACGCGGAAGAATTCCTTGCCGTTCTCGGTGCCGACCAGCGGCGTGTCGAGCGGCACGCCGGCGCCTTCGAGATGCGCGGGTGACAGCGTCGAGCCCGACACCGTGACGAGGCCGACGCGCTTGCCCGGCGGCAACGTCGCCTGCACCCACGGCACCTGCATCAGCGACGAGGTCGCAACCGGCACGCCGACGGCGGCCGCTAGCTCCTTCTGGAACAGCGCGAGGAAGCCGCAATTGGTGGTGATGGCTTCGGCGCCGAGCCGCACCAGGTCCCTGGCGGCGTCGATGAAGTCGGGCAGCAGGCCGGCCGCGCCCTTCAGCACCACCTTCTCCGGCGAAGCCCCGCTGACGACGCGGTAGAGCACCGGGAACGGCCAGGTGGTGCCGTTGCCCATGTCGCCGGGAATGCGTGGAAAGCGCGCCTCCAGCATCAGGATGCCGAGCGGCGCGCCATAGAGCGCCTTGCCGCCGCGGGCGATACGGGAAATGGAGTTTGCAGGATAGGTCATGGCCGACATCTCAGAGGAAGCGTGAGGGAGCAAAGGGTGCGAGCACAATTTCCGGCGTCTTGCCGCTCAGGAGCTGGGCGACCAGGCGTCCGGTGCGCGCCGAGCCGACGAGGCCGATATGGCCGTGGCCGAAGGCGTAGACCACGGCGCGCGTGGCACGGGCATAGCCGATGCACGGACGGCCGTCGGGCATGCTCGGGCGATGGCCGAACCATGTCTTGATGCGCGAGGCCGGAATGTTCTTCGGCAGCTTCGGGAACATGCTGAAGAGATTGTCGCGCAGGATCTCGGCACGCTTCCAGTTCGGTGCGGCATCGAGACCCGCAATCTCCACGGTGCCCGCGGCGCGCAGGCCCTTGTCGGTCCAGTTCACCACCATCTTTGCATCCGAGGCCATCATCGAGTTGCGCGGCCCCGACTCCGGATTCTCGATCATGACGTGATAGCCACGCTCGGTCTCGAGCGGCAGCGGATCGCCGATCGAGGCGCTGAGCTGCTTCGAGCGCGCACCCGCGGCCACGACCGCGGCATCGCAGGCGATCTCGCCGCTCTCGGTCACGACAGCGGCAAGCCTGCCGTCCTGCAGCCTGAGGCCGGTTGCCCTGGCGGCGACGCGCCTGGCGCCGCTCGCGACCGCATGCGCGGCAAGCGCCGCGACATAGCTGCCGGGGTCGCGGCAGCGGCCCGCCTCCTCGACCACGACGCCGAACTTGTAGCGCGGGTCGAGGTCGGGCTCGCGCTGGCGCATCTCGTCCTCGTTGAGCTCCAGCCATTCGATGCCGACGCGCTTGCGGATACGCCAGCCGAGATCGCCATCAAAGGGCGTACGCGAGGGAAACACATGCATCACCCCGCGCCGCTCGATCAATTCGGGCACGCCGGCTTCATCGGCGAGCTGCCGGTGCAACTGCGGCGCGTCCTTCAGGAGGTCGCGCAGCGCCCGCGCCGTGGTCTCGACCTGCGCCTCGGTGCGGCTCGACAGCAGATATCTGATCAGCCAGGGCAGCGCCTTCGGCAGATAGGACCAGCGTATCGCCAGCGGCCCGAGCGGATCCATCAGATACCCCGGAACCTTCTTCCAGGTACCGGGCTCGGCCGGCGGGATCACCGAATGCGACGACAGCCAGCCGGCATTGCCGTAGCTCGCCGCCTGCTCACCACCGGGCTCGCCGGGATCGATCAGCGTGACGCGATGACCGAAGCGCAGCGCCTCGATGGCGCTGATCACACCGACCGCGCCGGCGCCGATGATCGCAACATGGCGGCCCGCATCCGTCATCAGCGCCTGGCCTCCTCGGGGGCGAAATCCTTGCCGACCGACAGCGCGCGCTGATCGACCAGGCAATGCAGGATCGCGGGCTTGCCGGAGGCCAGCGCGCGCTCGAACGCCGGCGCAAAATCCTCGGTGCGCTCGATCCGCTCGCCATGGCCGCCGAACGCCTTGGCGTAGAGCGCGAAGTCCGGGTTCTTGAGCTGCGTGCCGACGATGCGGCCGGGATAGTCGCGCTCCTGATGCATGCGGATGGTGCCGTATTGCGCATTGTCGATCACGACGACGATCAAGGGCGCGTCATACTGCACGGCGGTCGCAAACTCCTGCCCGTTCATCAGGAAGCAGCCGTCGCCGGCGAAGGCGACGACGACGCGATCGGGGTGATGCCGCTTGGCCATCACGGCCGCCGGCACGCCATAACCCATCGAGCCGGAGGTCGGCGCAAGCTGCGCGGCGAAGGCGTGGAAGCGGTGGTGGCGATGAATCCAGCCGGCATAATTGCCGGCGCCGTTGCACACGATCGCATCCTTCGGCAGCCGGTCCCGCAGCCAGGTGACGACCTGGCCATACTGGAAATTGCCCGGCAGCTCGCGCGGCTTTTCGGTCCAGGCGAGATAATCGGCATGCGCCTTGGCCGCCTCGCCCTTCCAGGCGGGCGTCGCCGCAGGCTTCATGGTCCCGACCGCGGCCGCGAAGGCGGCAGGCGTCGCCTGGATTGCCAGCGCCGGCTGGTAGACGCGACCGAGCTCTTCGGAGCCCGGATGCACATGGATGAGCTTCTGGTGCGGGACGGGAATGTCGAGCAGCGTGTAGGACGATGACGGCATCTCGGACATGCGGCCGCCGATCAGCAGGATGACATCGGCACCCGTGATGCGATCCTTCAGCTTCGGGCTCGGCCCGATGCCGAGGTCGCCGGCATAGTGGGAGTGATCGGCGTCGATCAGCGAGGCGCGGCGGAACGAGGTTGCAACCGGCAGGTCGAAACGCTCGGCAAAGCGTGCGATGCCCTGGGCCGCATCAGCAGTCCAGGCGGAGCCGCCGAGCACGACGATCGGCGCCTTGGCGCTTGCCAGCATCGCACCGAGGCGTTCGAGATCAGCAGGCGCCGGCCATGTCGCCGCAGGCTCGACTTTCGGCGCGTCGGCTACCGCCGCGGTTTCCGTCAGCATGTTCTCGGGCAGCGAGATCACGACCGGACCCGGGCGGCCCTGCAACGCGACGCGGAAGGCGCGCGCGACCAGTTCCGGAATGCGGTCGGGACGATCGATCTCGACCGCCCATTTCGCCATGGTGCCGAACACCGCCTTGTAGTCGAGTTCCTGGAACGCCTCGCGCTCGCGCATGCCGGTATCGACCTGGCCGACGAACAGGATCATCGGCGTCGAATCCTGCATCGCGATGTGCACGCCATGCGCCGCATTGGTCGAGCCGGGGCCGCGGGTGACGAAGCAGATGCCGGGACGGCCGGTGAGCTTGCCGTAGGCTTCGGCCATCATCGCTGCACCACCCTCGGCGCGGCAGATCACGACGTCGATCGGGCTGTCATGCAGCGCGTCGAGCGCCGCCAGATAGCTCTCGCCGGGAACGCAGGTGACGCGCTCCACCCCTTGCGCGACCAGCTGGTCGATCAGGATCCGGCCACCGGTGCGGGCGTTTGTTTTGGTCATGACAGCTCCCTGCAGGCATTGGCGATGCGATCCAGCGCGTCGCGCAGATTTTGGTCCGAGGTTGCGTAGGATAGACGGAAATATGGCGCAAGGCCGAAGCAGCTGCCGGGGACCACGGCCACGTCATGCCGCTCCAGCAGATAGCGGCAGAATGCGCTGTCGCTGTCGATCTGCATGCCGTCATGCGTGCGGCGCCCGATCAGGCCGGCGCAGCTTGCAAAGGTATAGAACGCGCCCTCCGGGCGGCGGCAGCTCACGCCGTCGATCGCGTTGAGGGCGTCGACGACGAGGTCACGGCGGCGCTGGAAGGCCTCGCGGCGCCCGATCAGGATGTCCTGCGGTCCCGACAGTGCCGCGATCGCGGCCGCCTGGCTCACCGACGACGGATTGGTCGTGCTCTGGCTCTGCACCACCGCCATCGCCGCGATCAGCTCGCGCGGGCCGCCGCCATAGCCGACGCGCCAGCCGGTCATCGCATAGGCCTTCGAAACGCCGTTGACGGTGAGCGTGCGCGGCTTCAGGCCGGGCTCGAGCGCGGCCGCCGTGACGAAGGGCGCGCCGTCATAGGTCAGGTGCTCGTAGATGTCGTCAGCCATCAGCCAGACCTGCGGATGGCGCATCAGGACGTCGAGGATCGGCCGGAGCTGCGCCGCCGAGTACGCCGCGCCGGTCGGATTGGACGGCGAGTTGAGCAGCAGCCAGCGTGTGCGCGGCGTGATCGCGCGCTCGAGATCTTCGGCATCGAGTCGGAAGCCGTTGTCCTCGCGGCACAGCACGTCGACCGGAACGCCGTCCGCGATCTTCACCATGTCGGCGTAGCTCGTCCAATAGGGCGCAGCGAGGATCACCTCGTCACCGGGGCTCAACGTCGCCATGAAGGCGTTGTGGATCACCTGCTTGGCGCCGGCGCCCGCGGTGATCTCGCAGCTCTCGTAGTGGAGGCCATTCTCGCGGCGGAACTTGTCCGCGATCGCGGCTTTCAGCTCCATGGTGCCGTCGAGGATGGTGTATTTGGTCTGGCCGGCGCGGATCGCGGCCTCCGCGGCGGCCTTGACGTGATCGGGCGTATCGAAATCAGGCTCGCCGGCGCCGAGCACGATCACCGGGCGCCCTTCCCGCTTCAACCGCTGCGCGGCCGCGCCGATCTTGAGGATCTCGGACACGCCGATCGCGCCGATGCGCCGGGCGGGACGAAAGCTTTTTTCCTGAACGGTCACGGGCACGCTCCGATGCGTCAGCGGCGCGCCGCGATCGCGATGACCTCGATGCGGTAGGCTGGATCGGCGAGCTCGACCTTGCCGCAGGCGCGGGTCGGCGCGTTGCCGGGCACCACCCAGGCGTCGTAGACCGCGTTCATGGCATCGAAATCGTCCATGGTCCTGAGCCAGACCTGCACGCTGAGCAGCCGCGACTTGTCGGTGCCTGATCGCGCCAGCATGTCGTCGACCTTGGCGAGAGCTTCGCGGGTCTGCTGCGCGATGTCTGCAGTCCTGGTATCCGCGACCTGACCGGCAAGGAAAACGAGATCGCCGAACACGCTGGCGCGGCTGCGGCGGGCGTTCTGGTCGATGCGGGTGATGTCAGACATTCTGCGGTCCTTTCAGGAGATCAGCGGCCGGTCGCGATGATGCGGCGGCAATGCTCGAGCGCGGCGCCGATCAGGTTGTCGCTGGCTTCGGGCGTGCGGAATGCCGAATGCGCCGACAGCGTCACGTTGGGCAGCGTGGTCAGCACGTGTTCGGCCGGCAACGGCTCGACGGTGAAGACGTCGAGGCCGGCATGGGCGAGATGGCCCGAGCGCAGCGCATCGACCATCGCGGCCTCGTCAACCAGCGCGCCGCGCGCGGTGTTGATCAGGATCGCGCCGGGGCGCATCGCAGCGATCCGCGCGCGGCTGAGGAAGCCCTTGGTATCGTCGTTGAGCAGAAGATGCAGCGAGACGACGTGGCTCTCGGCGAGCAGGCGCTCGAGCGAGACGAATTCGACCCCGGGATGCGTCTTCGCCGTCCTGTTCCAGGCCAGCACCTTCATGCCGCAGCCGAGCGCAAGCCGCGCCGCTTCCGCCGCGATGCCGCCGAAGCCGACCAGGCCGAGCGTCTTGCCGGTGAGCTGCATCGCATCGCGGCGCAGCCACTGGCCGTCGCGCATGCCGCGATCCATCACAGCAAAGCTCTTGGCGGAGGCCCACATCAGGCCGAAGGCGCATTCGGCGACCGCCGTGTCGCCATAGCCCTTGATGGTGTGCACGGCGATGCCGTGCTCGGCGAGTTCCTCCGGATTCATGTAGCTGCGCGCGCCGGTACCGAGGAACACGACATGCTTGAGGCCACTGCACCTGGCGGCGATCGCAGTCGGCACCGCGGTGTGGTCGACGATCATGATCTCGGTATCGCCGAGCAGGCCGGGCAGATCGTCCGGCCTGACGCCCGCATTGCGGTTGATGCCGACCGGCAGGCTCTGCAAACGCAACAGCTTCTCGGTGACATCAGCCAGTGTGTCGTTGGCATCGACGAACAGAGCGCGCAACAGACCTCTCCTTCCGATCTTGACAGCTCGCCGCCCGGGGGCGGCGCCACCGGGGCGTGACGGATTGTCCGAACCGCCCCTTGACTGCGTTCAGTCTTGTATTCAGTATTGAATGCGGTTGGCAAGCCCCTCATTCCCCGATTTTGCCGGGGTCAGGCAGGCCGCTGCTGCCAGATTGGGCGATTGACTGCCTTGCCGCTCAAATGGTCAGCGATACAAAATACTAACTTGCATTTTATCCTGAATACAGGAATAGTCCAGCGCAACCGACCTCGGGGAGAGAAGGATCGACCATGAATCGCAGGGACGCACTCACCACTGTCGCGCTGGCGGGCGCCGCCGCGATCGCCTCATCAGGTCCGGCCAAGGCCGACACCGCGCCGGATTCCACGCTCGATCGCATCAAGAAAAGCGGCGTGCTGCGGGTCGCCGTCATCGTCGGCCAGGAGCCCTACTTCCACAAGGACCTCGCCTCGGGCCAGTGGTCGGGCGCCTGCATCGACATGGCCAACGACATCGCCTCCAAGCTCAGCGCCAAGATCGAGACCCTGGAATCCACCTGGGGCAACCAGATCCTCGATTTGCAGGGCGGCAAGGTCGACCTCGCCTTTGCCGTGAACCCGACACCGGAGCGCGCGCTGGTGATCGACTTCTCGACGCCGATCCTGGTGCACTCCTTCACCGTCATCACCAAGAAGGGCTTTGCCAAGCCGCAGAATTGGGCCGACATCAACAAGCCCGAGGTCAAGATCGCGGTCGACATTGGCTCCACCCATGAGACGATCGCGCGGCGCTATTGCCCGAAGGCCACCATCCTCGGCTTCAAGAACCGCGACGAGGCGATCCTTGCGGTCGCTACCGGCCGCGCCGACTGCAACGTGTCGCTGGCCGTGCTCGCGGTCTCGACCCTGAAGAAGAATCCCAATCTCGGCGAGCTCGCGATCCCGAAGCCGCTGCTGACCCTGCCGACCAACATGGGCATCCGCGCCGAGGCCGACCGCCGCTACAAGGACTTCCTCAGTGCCTGGGCCGACTACAACCGCTCGCTCGGCCAGACCCGCGAATGGATGCTGAAGGGCTTCGAGTCCGTCGGACTGACGCCGGAGGACATCCCGGCCGAAGTGCAGTTCTGACGCTGCGCCGATGTACGTCTGGGATTTCGCAGCGCTCAAGCCCTACTGGCCCCTGATCTGGCAGGGGCTGCTCGTCACCCTGCTCTACACGGTGATCACCGTGATCACCGGGCTCGTGATCGGACTTACGGTCGGCATCCTGCGCACCAATTCGCCGCGCTGGATCTCGATGCCGCTGCGCTTCTACATCGAGGTGTTCCGCTGCACTCCGCTTCTGGTGCAGCTGGTCTGGGTCTATTACGCCCTGCCCGTCCTGATCGGCGTCGACATGACGCCGGCGATGGCCTGCTTCGTCGCGCTGTCGCTCTATGCCGGCTCGTTCTACGCCGAAATCTTCCGCGGCGGCATCGAGGCCGTGGACAAGGGCCAGTGGGAAGCCGGCCGCGCCATCGGCATGCGGCGCGGCAGGATCTTCCGCCGCATCGTGCTGCCGCAGGCGATCCAGGTGATGATCCCCTCCTTCATCAACCAGACCATCATGCAGCTGAAGAACACCTCGCTGGTCTCGGTGGTCGCAGTCGGCGATCTGCTGTACCAGGGCTCGGTGATCACGGCAGCGAGCTACCGGCCGCTCGAGGTCTACACCACGATCGCGGTGATGTATTTCGTCGTGCTGTTTCCGCTCACCTTGGTCGCTGACCAGGTCGAGCTCAGGCTGGGAGCGCATCGATGAACGCTGATGGCACGATGCTGGCCGCGCAGAACATCCACAAATCGTTCGGGGATCACCATGTCCTCAAGGGTGCCTCGCTGTCGGTTCAGCGCGGCGAGGTGGTGACCCTGATCGGCGCCAGCGGCTCCGGCAAGTCGACCTTCCTGCGCTGCCTCAATCTGCTCGAGACGCCGCAGCAGGGCGAGCTTGCGATCGGTGCGCATCGCTTCAAGTTCGGCACCGGCCTTCGCGCTCCTGACGACGCCAAGCTCGCCGCGCTGCGCCAGAACGTCGGCATGGTGTTCCAGCATTTCAACCTGTTCCCGCACATGACGGTGCTCGGCAATCTCACCGAGGGCCCGGTGCAGGTGAAGGGCATGTCAAAACCCGACGCCGAGGCGCTCGGCCGCGACCTGCTCGCCAAGGTCGGCCTCGCCGACAAGGCCGACGCCTATCCGAGCCGGCTGTCCGGCGGCCAGAAGCAGCGCGTCGCGATCGCCCGGGCGCTCGCCATGAAGCCCGACGTGATGCTGTTCGACGAGCCGACCTCGGCACTCGACCCTGAACTGGTCGGCGAAGTGCTCGCGGTGATCCGCAGCCTCGCCGCCGAAGGCATGACCATGGTGCTGGTGACGCACGAGATGTCGTTCGCCGCCGACGTCTCCAGCCGGGTCGGCTTCATGAATGACGGCGTGATGGCCGAGACCGGCACGGCGGAGGAGATCATCCGCAAGCCGAGCAGCGAGCGGCTGAAGGCGTTCCTCAGCCGGTTCCACGAGGCGCGGTAGTCATCCCGCGTTTTCCCGCCGGAGAGATCTTGCGTGCCCGGCCGCCTACAACGACCGCGCGATCAACAGCTTCATGATCTCGTTGGTGCCGCCGTAGATCTTCTGGATCCGGGAATCGATGAACATCCGCGAGATCGGATATTCCTGCATGTAGCCGTAGCCGCCGTGCAGTTGCAGGCACTCGTCCGCGGTTTCGACCTGCTTCTGCGAGCACCACCATTTCGCCATCGAAGCGGTGACGGTGTCGAGATCGCCGGCGACCAGGCGCTCGACGCACCAGTCGACGAACACGCGGGCGATCATCGCCTCCGTCTTGCGCTCGGCGAGCTTGAAGGCGGTGTTCTGGAATTCGAGCAGCGGCTTGCCGAACGCGGTGCGCTCCCTGGTGTAATCCGCGGTGATCTTCACCGCGCGCTCCATCGATGCGACCGCGCCGATCGCGAGCGACAGCCGCTCCTGCGGCAATTGCTGCATCAGCTGCACGAAGCCGTTGCCCTCCTCCTGGCCGAGCAGGTTTTCCGGGGGCACCGTGACGTTGTCGAAGAACAGCTCGGATGTATCGGAGGCATGCAGGCCGATCTTGTCGAGGTTGCGCCCGCGCCGGTAACCTTCCGCGCCCTCGGTCTCCACCACGATCAGCGAGATGCCTTTTGAACCCGCGCCGCCGGTGCGCGCCACCACGATCACGAGGTCGGCGGCCTGGCCGTTGGTGATGAAGGTCTTCTGGCCGTTGATGACGTAGGAATTGCCCTGCTTCCTCGCCGTGGTCTTGACGCTCTGCAGGTCGGACCCGGTGCCGGGCTCGGTCATCGCGATGGCGCCGACCATCTCGCCCGAGGCCATCTTCGGCAGCCAGCGCTTCTTCTGCTCCTCCGAGCCGTAGTTGAGGATGTAGTGCGCGACAATCGCGCTGTGCACGGAGACGCCGGTGGTCAGCTCCGGCACGGTGCTCTCGAGGTCATCGAGCACGGCGGCGTCATAGGCGAAGGTGGTGCCGAGCCCGCCATAGGCTTCCGGCACGCTGGGCAACAGCGCACCCATCTCGCCGAGCGCGCGCCAGGCAGAGCGGTCGACCAGCTTCTGCTCGCGCCATTTTTCGGCGTGCGGCGCCAGGTCCCTGGCGAGGAATTTGCGGAACTGGTCGCGGAAGGTGTCCAGCTCCTCGGTCATCCAGGACGATCGGTATTGCATTTCGCCTCGCTATCAGATCAGCAGACCGCCGCCGGCGACGATCACCTGACCGCTGATGTAGTTCGATTCCGGGCTGCAGAACAGATAGACCGCATCCGCCGCCTCCTCCGGCGTGCCGCCGCGGCCGAGCGGGATCATCCGGCCCATCGCCTCCAGCATCTGCGGCTGCACGCCGACCTTGATGTCGCGGCCGGCGACATCGATGGTCTTCTGCTGCGCCTCGATCGGCTGGGTCAGGCGGGTATTGATCAGGCCGAAGGCGACGCAATTGACGTTGACCTTGTAGCGGCCCCACTCCTTGCACATCGTGCGTGTCAGCCCGATCAGCGAGGCCTTGGCCGAGGAGTAGCTCGCCTGCCCGGCGTTGCCGTAGAGGCCCGCGATCGAGGAGATGTTGACGACCTTGCGGAACACCTCGCGCCCGGCCTCGGCCTCCTTCTTCGCCATCACCCGGATCGGCTCGGATGCCGCGCGCAGGATGCGGAACGGCGCGACCAGATGGACGTCGAGCATCGCCTGGAACTGCTCATCGCTCATCTTCTGGATGGTCGCGTCCCAGGTGTAGCCGGCATTGTTGACGATGATGTCGAGCCCGCCGAGTTTTTCCATCGCAGCACCGACAAAGCGGTCCGCAAAGCCGGCCTCGGACACGCTGCCATTGACCGCGATCGCCTCGCCGCCGGCGCCCTTGATCTCGGCCGCGACGGCATCGCCCGGCTCGGCGTCGAGATCGTTGACCACGACCTTCGCGCCCTCGCTCGCCAGCTTCAGCGCAATCGCGCGCCCGATGCCGCGGCCGGAGCCTGAGACGAGCGCGACTTTGCCTTGCAGTTTCGACATGATCTCTCCTTCAACTCCAATGCTCTCTCTTCACCTCGCCCCGCTTGCGGGGAGAGGTATCGTCAGATGCGTTCCGGGTGAGGGGTACAGGTCTCGCTGCCTGCAGAGCTCGCGGAAGCAGCCCCTCACCCCAACCCTCCCCGCAAGGGCGGGGCGAGGGAGGGCTCAGTCCTCGCGGCCCTACCGCCTGCGACCTACACCGCGATCACAGCTTCGCCGGCGAGCTTGACCTCGCCGTTCTGATCCTTCGTGGTCAGCGCGAGCTTCGCCCGCTTCTCTCCGCCGTGTTCGAACAGCTCCGTCACCGTGCCCTCGCAGGTCAGCCTGGCGCCAAGCTGGGTGATCGCGGCGAAGCGGGTCGAGAACGAGCGGACACGGGACGGCTCGACCGCATCGGTCAACGCCTGCCCGAGATAGCCCATCACAAGCATGCCGTGCGAGAACACGTCCGGAAAACCGGCCGCTTTCGCGAAGTCGATGTCGACATGGATCGGGTTGTGATCACCCGACGCGCCGCAATAGAGCGCGAGGCGATGGCGGGTGACCGGCGGAAACGCCTTGTGGACGATGCGGTCGCCGACCGATGGAAAGTTCGCGCTCATGACGGCCTCGCATTGCGCACCACCACCGTGCGCGAGGTGTCGGCGACATGGACGCCGTCCTGGTTGGTGACCATGGTCTCGACCACGATCAGGGTCATCGCCCCGCCCTTCTTGTCGGTCACGCCGGTGACCCGCGACTCGAACGTCAGGGTGTCACCGACGACCGCGGGCGCGTGGTAGTCGAAGCGCTGCTCGCCATGCAGCACGTTTGCAAGATCGATCCCGAGCGCGGTCAGGAATTCGAACGGGTCAGCGGCGTCCATCATCTCCAGGCAGAACAGGTAGGTCGGCGGAACCGGCGCCGCCGCATAGCCGGCGGCCCTGGCGGCCTCCGGCTCGCGATAGAGCGGATTGCGCTCGCCGAGCGTATCGAGGAAGAAGCGCAGCCGTCCCGGCTCGACGCGCGCGGTCACGGGCGCGAAGGCACGCCCGACAGCGGATTGATCGACCATGGCAGCCTCAGGCGCGCTGGTAGAGCGTGACGACGCAGGCGCCGCCGAGGCCGAGATTGTGCTGCAGGCCGATCCGCGCACCCTCCACCTGCGTCGCCGCCGCGGTGCCGCGCAATTGCCGCGTCAATTCGTAGCATTGCGCGAGCCCGGTCGCGCCGAGCGGATGCCCCTTCGACAGCAGGCCGCCGGACGGATTGGTCACGATCCTGCCGCCATAGGTGTTGTCGCCGTCGTCGATGAAGCGCGCGGCTTCGCCCTGCCCGCACAGGCCGAGCCCCTCATAGGTGATCAGCTCGTTATGCGCGAAGCAGTCGTGCAGCTCGACGACGTCGAGATCCTCAGGGCCGATGCCGGCCGCCTCATAGACCTTCCTCGCAGCGTCACGCGCCATGTCATAGCCGACCACCTGCATCATATCCTCGGCGCCGAAGGTCGACGGCGTGTCGGTCGTCATCGCCTGCGCGGCGATGCGCACCTGCCTGTTGAGGCCATGCTGCTCGGCGAATTTTTCGGAAACCAGGATCGCGGCGGCGGCGCCGCAGGTCGGCGGGCACGCCATCAGCCGGGTCATCACGCCGGGCCAGATCACCTGGTCGTTCATCACGTCATCGGCCGTGACTTCCTTCCGGAACAGCGCCAGCGGATTGTTCCTGGCGTGGCGGCTCGCCTTCGCGCGGACCTTGGCAAAGGCCGACAGCGGCGTCCCGTATTTCTTCATGTGGCTGAGACCCGCGCCGCCGAAATAGCGCAATGCCAGCGGCACGCCGGGCGCGTCGACGAGCTTGTCGGCGGCAGCGTCGAAATCGTCGAAGGCGCTGGGACGGTCGGTGAAGACGGCCCCCAGCGCACCGGGCTTCATCTGCTCGAAGCCGAGCGCCATCACGCAATCGGCCGCGCCCGACTCGATCGCCTGGCGGGCCAGGAACAGCGCCGTCGAGCCGGTCGAGCAGTTGTTGTTGACGTTGACGATCGGGATACCGGTCATGCCGACCGGATAGAGCGCGCGCTGCCCGCAGGTGGAGTCGCCATAGACGTAGCCGACATAGGCCTGTTGCACGCGGCCATAGTCGAGGCCGGCATCGGCGAGCGCGAGCTTCGCCGCCTCGGCGCCCATCACGTGATACGGCGCGTTGGCGCCGGGCTTGACGAACGGGATCATGCCGACCCCGGCAACGCAGGTGCGTGACGTCATTGAAGTCCTCCCGAAAATTACCCACTGGACTATTTGTTACCCACGGGTAATATACGGGACGCTTCACGGAGTCAATGCGACAACAGCTGCCCGACATGGACGCCCGCTCCCCCTCCGACAACGAATCCCCCTGGCTGCCGTTCGAAAGCCGGCGCCGCGCGCGCGACGAGAAGCGCGAGGCGGTGCTGCGCACGGCCGTGGCGCTGTTCCTGGAGCAAGGGTATCACCGCGCCACGCTGAACGATGTCGCCAAGCGGCTGAACATCACCAAGCCGGCGCTGTACAATTATTTTCGCGGCAAGGATGAAATCCTGTTCGAATGCTGGGCGATCGGCAACGAGCTGGTCGACGAATGCATTGCCGAGACCTCGGCCGGCGTCGGCTCGGGTTTGGACAAGTTGCGCAAGCTGACCGTCCGCTACGCGGAACTGATGACCACCGACTATGGCAAGAGCCTCGTCCGCTTTGACATCCGCGATCTCAACGAGGACAATCGCAAGATCGTCCAGACCGCGAAGCGGAGGATCGACCGCGCTTTCCGCGACTATATCGCGCAGGGCGTCGCGGACGGCTCTGTCAAGCCCTGCGACGCCAAGCTGTCGGCCTTCGCGATCGCCGGCTCCCTGAACTGGATCGGTCACTGGTTCCAGCCCGGCGGCGCAATGACCGGGCGCGCCGTCGCCGAGGAATTCGCGATCCGCCTGACCGAGGGCATCGCCACGACATCAACTCGCAAGAAGGCGGACAAACCGCCCCGCAAGGGAAATGCATCAAGGGAGGAACAGGGTGAACATCACGCACGGACTGCGGCGCGCGCTGCAGGTCAATCCAAACGGGCTCGCAATCGTCTGCGGTGACCACCGCCGCAACTGGGGCGAGGTCGGCACGCGCGTCACCCGGCTCGCCGCTTCCATCCGCGCGCTCGGTGCTGCCGACGGCGACCGCGTCGCGGTGCTCTCGCTGAACTCCGATCGCTATCTCGAGCTCTATCTCGCGGTGGGCTGGGCCGGCGCTGTCATCGTGCCGCTCAACATCCGCTGGTCTCCGCTCGAGAACGAGGATGCCCTGCGCGATTGCCGCGCCGGGATCCTGTTCGTCGACAAGGCGTTTGCGCCGGTCGGTACGGCGCTGGCGAAAGCCGTCCCCGATCTCAGGCTGGTCTATGCCGATGACGGCGAGACGCCGGCCGGGATGGAGAATTACGAGAGCCTGATCGCGCGCCACGAACCTGTCGCGGACGCGATGCGCAGCCGCGACGATCTCGCCGGCATCTTCTACACCGGCGGCACCACCGGCCGCTCCAAGGGCGTGATGCTGAGCCACGGCAATCTGATGGCCAATGCGCTCAACGCGCTCGGCGAAGGCCTGTGGCCGTCGAGCACGACCTATCTGCATGCCGCGCCGATGTTCCACCTCGCCAATGGCGCGGCGATGTATTCGGTGCTGCTCTCGGGCGGCTCAAACGTCGTGATCCAGGGTTTTACGCCCGACGGTGTCGCGGCCGCGATCCAGAAGGAGCGCGTCACCGACGTGCTGCTGGTGCCGACCATGATCCAGATGTTCGTCGACCACCCGACGCTGGGCAATTACGACCTGTCGTCGCTGAAGCGGATCGCCTACGGCGCCTCCGTCATCAGCGACGCCGTGCTGATGCGCGCGATGAAGGCGCTGCCGCATATCGAGTTCACGCAGGCCTATGGCATGACCGAGCTGTCGCCGATCGCGACCATCCTGCACTGGAAGGAGCATATCGGCGACGGCCGCGCCAAGGGCCGGCATCGCGGCGCCGGCCGCGCCACGCTCGGCTGCGAGGTCAGGATCGTCGACGCCGACGACAAGGTCGTGCCATTGGGCACGGTCGGCGAGATTGCGGTGCGCGGCGACGTGGTGATGATGGGCTACTGGGAGCGGCCGGAGGAGACCGCGCGCGCGGTGATCGACGGCTGGATGCATACCGGCGACGGCGGCTACATGGACGCGGACGGTTTTGTCTACGTCGTCGACCGCGTCAAGGACATGATCATCTCCGGCGGCGAGAACGTCTATTCGGCCGAGGTCGAGAACGCGCTGGCGCAGCATCCGGCGGTGGCGCAATGCGCCGTGATCGGCATCCCGAGCGAGCGCTGGGGCGAGCAGGTTCACGCCGTCGTCGTGATGAAGAGCGGCGCCGGCGCGACGCCCGAGGAGCTGATGGAGCACTGCAAGACGCTGATCGCCGGCTACAAGTGCCCCCGCAGCGTCGACATTACCGCGACACCGCTGCCGCTGTCCGGCGCCGGCAAGATCCTGAAGCGCGAGCTGCGCCGGCCGTACTGGGAGAATCGCGACCGGCGCGTGAGCTGACCTGTGCGTCCCGCGTCATGGAGACGCACCGGAGCCCGCAGTGAAGTATCCGGACGGGCAGGAGATCAGGCTCGGCGACACCGTGCGGCTGGACGGTAACGCCGAGGGCGTGGTGGTGTTCTCGATCGATACCAATGAATACGCCGCGGAATTTCCCGGTGACGCCTGGGACTACCTGAAGCGTGGCGTGATGATCGATTTTCCGGAATACGGGCTGATCCATTTCGACCACGACGCGCCCGACCTGACGTTGGTGAGACGTGCGGGCTGACGCATGGCGCGGCCGCGCCGGCGGACGTTGACATCGATGGGGTCGGCCGATTGGATTACCGAAGGCAATCCAGCGAGTCCAGATGTCCGAACATGACGCCAATGCGGTCGAAAAACCTCGCCGCCTGATGCACCGCCGCTCGGTCGAATGCCTGGGTTATCTCAGGGACGACGGCCTGTGGGAGGTCGAGGCGCGGCTGGTCGACACCAAGCCCTATGCGCGGCACGAACGCCATCGCGGCGAGCTCCGGCCCGAGGATCCCGTGCACGATATCCGGCTGCGGCTTGCAGTCGACGACAGCTTTACGATCCGCGAGGCCGGCACCACGATGGCGGCGACGCCCTACCCGTCCTGCCTCGACGTGGAGGGCATCCTGCAGCGCCTGGTCGGCGAGCGCATCGGCAAGGGCTGGCGCGAGATCGTCAGGCGCAAGATCGGCAAGCTCGAGACCTGCACCCATTTGCAGGAGCTGCTGGGGCCGGCGGTGACGACGCTGTTCCAGACCGCGACATCGGGCAAGACGCCGCAAGGCCGCGGCTCGCTCGACCAGCAGCAGGAGATGAAGGAGCCGCCGTTCTTCGTCGGCGGTTGCCATTCATGGCGGCTGGATGGGCCCGTGGTGGCCGAGATGTTCCCGCAGTTTTCGGCCGCGAAGCCGGTGGCGAAAACCTAGAGCAAGTTCGGTTCTGATTGAAAACGCTTTATGCCGTATTCCCGGCATCGATCACCTGCACCGCGCCGGTGATGTTGGTGCCGCCCTCGCCGAGCAGGAATTCGACCGTTGCGGCGACATCGTCCGGCGTCGCGAGCCGGCGCAAGGCACTGCGGCCGGCGATCCGCTCGCGGTCGCCCTCGCTCAGGTTTCCGGTGAGTTCGGTCTCGATGAAACCGGGCGCGATCGCGTTCACGGTGATGCCGAGCTGGCCGACCTCGCGCGCCAGTGAGCGCGTGAAGCCTGCGGCAGCCGCTTTCGTCGCGCCATAGACCGACAGGCCCCTGTAGCCGGTCGTTGCAATGATCGAGGACATGTTGATGATGCGGCCCGCACGGTCGGCCATCATCTGCCGCGCGACATACTTGGTCAGGATGATCGGTGACAGCACGTTGAGGCGGACCAGCGCCTCGATCTGGCTGTTGTGCATGGTCGCGAGCAGGCCCTCGGTGCCGATGCCGGCATTGTTGACGAGCCCGAAGATCGGGCCGAACTCGCCGCGCAGCTCCTTCACGAAGGCGGGGATCGCACCGACCTCGCTGAGATCGAACGCCTTGAAGCCGATTTCGCCGGATGTTGCTGCTGCCGCCGCGATGGCGTCGTCAAGTTCCGCGCCCCGCTTGCGCGCAACCGCGATCACGCGATCGCCGCCAGCAGCGAGGCGCCGCGCGATCGAAAGTCCGATACCTCGGCTTGCCCCGGTGACGAGGATGCTACGCATCTGTTCGCGCCAGCTTGCCGGCCGACGTCACCGCCAGCGTTGGCACGAACCGCACCACGGCCGGCACCTTGTGCGGCTCCAGTGCTGCGCGACAGATCGCGAGCACACCGTCGCGCACCGCATCGCTGTCGCCGGACGAATAACCTTCGGCCAGCACGATATCGGCGGCGACGATCGCACCGGTGATCGGGCTCTTCCGCGCCCGCGCGCGTGACATCCGCACGCCGGGATGGCTGTTGATGACGGCCTCGATCTCCTCGGGATGAACCTTGCGGCCGCCGATGTTGATGATGCCGCCGCGGCGGCCGACGAAATAGCAACGGCCGCCGCGGACTTCCACCATATCGCCGGTGTCGACAAATCCGTCGGCATCGGTCAGTGCAGGGATGCCGGAGCCGACATAGCCGGTCGCGACGCGACCCGAGCGAATGCGCAGCGAGCCGTCCTCGATCTTCATGTCGACGCCTTCGCAGCCGCCATTGAGCATCGACTCGGGGAAACCTTCGCGGCCGTCATTGACGGCAAAGCCGACGCCCGCCTCGGTCGAGGCATAGGCATGCCCGACCGATGCCGCGGGAAAGGTCTGCTTCAAGGCATCGAGGATCGGCTGGTCTGCGATCTCGCCGGACAGCCGCACATAGCGCGGCGCGAATCCATCGGCGGCGCCGCTCATCAAGAGCTTCCGCCAATGCGTCGGCGTGCCCGAAATATGCGTCACACCATGCGCATGGAGGCGCGCGACCCAGTCGGCCATCGCTTCCTTCGGATCCGACAGCACCATCGATCCGCCACCGATCATGGCACGGAGCAGGATCTGCAAGCCGCCATAACGGCGGATGTCGTAGAAGGTCGCCCAAACCGGCGACGTTGGCGCCAGCGTATCAGCAACGATGGCACCGCTGAGGCCCGCGAGCGTGTGGCTGACGACCTTGGGCACGCCCGAGGTGCCCGACGTCAGCATCAGCCATTCCGTCGTGCGCGCTGTGACGGTCGGCGTGGATGCCGACTGCGGCTCCGTGGTCGCGACAAAGTTCTCGATCCCGCTGTCCATCCAGCGCGCCGGGTCATCCGATACCACGGCGTCGATCGCAACCGTCTTGACCAGGCTGGCGAGATGATCGGCGCTGACATCGGGCGGCAACAGCAGCATCCGCTGCGCGACACCGTCGAGCTCGGCGAGCCCGATCGCGGACTGAAGCTGGGTTCCAAGATCGAGCAGCACCGAACGGCCGGTAAGCTCGAACAGCCTTCCGCCGAGCCAGGTCTGCCCCGCCATCCCGGTCAGCGACACCTGCCGATGCGCGTCCGACATCGTGCGGCCCGCAGCAGCGGTCCCAAGATAGCCGCGCAATGGCCTGACGTCAGGCCGGGACATTCTCGTAGGCCCTGACGAAGTCGCCTATTGTGAGGGGGAACGCGGCTTCGTCTGCAATCGTGAAAGGATCACGCCCGAGTTCATCCTCGAGTCGCGCGACCAGGATCGCAAAGCCCAGGGAATCCAGACTGGTGCTCTGAAGCGGCAAATCGTCGTCAAGCGGCGGCAGCGTGATGTTCTGCTCGCGCGCAATCTGCTGCATTTCTGAAATGATCTTTAACCTTATCGACATCAGCTCTTTTGCTTTCCGTGCTGGCTATGACAAGAACATAGGCCTATCCGCGACTATTTACCACGTCATACCGGACTTTTTGCGCGCCAGGGTAAATTGATGGCCGGCTCACATCCCCGTACTCGCGAGATCACCGAGCGGGATCTCGACGTTGTCGGCGACCTGTTGACGCGGGGTTTCGCGTACCGCCCCCGCACCTACTGGATGCGCGGATTGCACCGCCAGGCGACGCGCGAGGTGCCGCCGAATGCACCGCGCTTCGGCTATCTGATGGAGCATGACGGCGTGGCCGTCGGCTGCCTGCTGTTGATCTATGCCCGCAAAATGATCGATGGCGTGGTCGCCGACACCTGCAATGTTTCAAGTTGGTACGTCGACCCCGCGTTTCGCAACTTCGGCGCGATGTTTGCATCGATGGTGCAGAAGCGCAAGGACGTCACTTATTTCAACATTACGCCGGCACGGCCGACCTGGCCGATCCTCGAGGCGCAGGGTTACGTGCGCTGGTGCAGTGGCCAGTTTCTCGCGCTGCCGTTTCTGTCGTGGCGTGGTGCGACGATATCGATCGCGCGGGTGACCGCCGATAGCGCACCGGTTGAAGGCTTGCGCGCAGAGGACGACGCCATGCTGCGGCGCCATGCCGGCTACGGCAATCTCAGCCTGGTCTGCCGCGCCAACGGACGCGCGATGCCGTTCATCTTTTTTCAGCTGCGCAAGCGGCGCGGCTTCATCCCGATGCCCGCGGTGCAGCTTGCCTATTGCCCGTCGATATCGGACTTCGCCGCCTGCGCCGGCGCGCTGGGGCGGTATCTCCTGCTGCGCGGCAAGCCGATCGTGATCCTCGATGCCGACGGTCCCCTGGCCGGCATTCCCGGCCACTTCAGCCAGGCGCGGGGGCGGAAGTATTTCAAGGGGCCACATCGGCCGCGGCTCGTGGATCTCGCGGATACGGAATTGGCGATCTACGGTCCCTAAAGGCGTAAGGTGCCGTCCACTATGCCGGCGAATTTCGCGGCATCGAGCGGCCGATAGGTTGCAGCGGCCGCGTCGCGATAGAACAGGCGGTCGCTGACCGCGGCGGGATCGAAGCCGTCGCTCACGAGCTGGGCGCGCTTCGGCTTGAACGTCTCGGTGACATCAAGCGTCGTGCGGATGCGGATCAGGACCGGCTGCGCGTAGGACGGCAGCCGGCCTTCCATATGACGATACATCGCCGCAATGTCGAAGCCGTCGCCGACCACGATCGCGGCCATTCCGGCGCGGCCATCGGCGCCGGGGATCGTGACGCCGTAAGTGACGGCATCGGTGACGCCGGCAGATGCGAGCAACACCGCATTGACCTCCGACGTCGCGACGTTCTCTCCCTTCCACCGGAACGTATCGCCGGAGCGATCGACGAAACGGAAATAACCGGCGCGGTCGACCTGCATCAGGTCGCCGGTGCGGAACCAGGCGTCGCCTTGCGTGAACACGTCGCGCAGGATCTTCTTGTCGGTCTCGGCAGCATCCGTGTAACCCTCGAATTGGCCACCGCGCTGCTCTTTCGTTCCGATCCGCCCGATCGCTTCACCGGCCTCGTCAGGCGCACACGGGACGCACCATCCTTCGGCCGTACGAAGCGGCGTGCCGTCGGCATCGAGGCGGATGATCGCCGCCGGAAAGCGATGCTTGAGGAACGGAGGGATGCGGCCGATGGCGCCCGGTTTGCCCTCGACATTGTAGAGCGAGAAATTGCCCTCGGTCGCGGCGTAGAATTCCAGGATCCGCGGAATGGTGAAGCGCGACTGGAAGGCCTCCCAGATGTCGCCGGCGAGGCCATTGCCGCAGGCAAGGCGCAGCCCGTGCGTGCGCTCTGCCTCGGCCTCGGGCGACTTGAGCAAGAAGCGGCAGAGTTCACCGATATACTGGAAGATGCTGCAGTCCCAGCGCGCGATATCGTGCCAGAAGCGGCTCGCCGAGAATTTTTCCGATATCACGACCGAGGCGCCTGCGCTCAGCATGCTGCACGGCGCCGCCACGCCGCCGACGCTATGATAGAGCGGCAGGCAGTCGTAAAGACGGTCCGCCGCCGTCGCGTCCATCAGCCCTTCGAACCAGCGTCCCCAGGTCAGCACCCGCCGATGCGTGACATTGGCCGCCTTGGGCAGCCCGGTGGTGCCGGAGGTGTAGATCATCAGCGCGCGATGCTCGGTCGTGACCGCACGGCGCTCCGCCGCCGACAGCGGCCCGACATCGTATCCGGCCAGGGCCTCCGTGAGGTCGGCCTTGTCGCCGCTGCCGTGCAGGCGGAGCGTCGGCCGCCCGGCAAGAAGCGGCGCGGCTCCTTCGAACGCCTCGCGCAACCCGGCCGCGACGATGACATGCTTGGCGCGGGACACGTTGATGCAATGCGCGAGCGACGGTCCGACGAGGTTGGTGTTGATAAGCGCGACCACCACACCGACGCGGCTGAGCCCGAGCCAGGCCGCGAGATACTCCGGCCGGTTCGGCATCAACAGTGCGACGCAGTCGCCGACCGCCAAGTCCTCCGCCAGCGCCCAGCGCGCATAGCGGTGGATACGCTCCGCAAGCTCGCGATAGGTGAAGCTTTCGCGGTCCGAGACCAGACAGGCCTGCGCGGGGCTGCGCTCCGCCCATTCATCGATCAGGTCGGCGAACAGCCGCTGCGGCTCGGCCTCGATTTGCGCCGTCAGCTCGATCGCCCTCAGCCAGCGCTTGTTGGCCGACGCTGCCTTGCCTTCACTGCCGTTGGGTGGATTGGATGTCATCGGATCACGACCGCACGCGTTTATGGCTATAGCCGGGCGCAGGCCCGGGAATGTCAAAGACAAAGGTTAAACCCGCCGGCGCGGGCGCGCATTACCCATCTATGCTTAATTCCAATTCGACAGCACCGCTTGTGCTCCGGTTTCTTTGGTTAACGCCACGCCGCCTTTACCAAATGCGTGTGAAAGTCGTGCGTCGTGAACCGGGGAACCGTATGTGCTGAGGACAAACGGAGAAGCCCCATGATTGCACGCAGAGCGTTCGTCCTTTCGTTGTTCGGTGCCGGCTGCCTTGCCGCCACGGCGCAACACAGCCCGGCGCTCGCAGATGGCGTCTACCCCGCGCGCGCGGTGCGCTGGATCGTGCCCTATGCGGCTGGCGGGGCCACCGACGTGCTGTCGCGCCTGATCTGCCAGAGGCTGACCGAGCGGCTCGGGCATCCCTTCGTGGTCGAGAACAAGCCCGGCGCCGGCAGCAACATCGGCACCGAGGCCGTGATCACCTCGCCGCCGGACGGCTACACGCTGCTCTTGACCAGCACGGCGAACGCGATCAACGCTTCCTTCGATCCGACCATCCGCTACGATTTCAGCAAGAGCATCGCCCCGGTCGCCGGCGTCGCGAGGATTCCGCTGGTGCTGGTTGTCAGCAACGATCTGCCGGTGCACAGCGTCGCGGAATTCATCGCCTATGCGAAGAACAATCCCGGCAAGGTCAGCGTCGGATCATCGGGCGTCGGCACCTCGCTGCATCTGTCGGGCGAACTGTTCAAGGCGATGGCCGGTGTCGATCTCGTCCATGTTCCCTATCGCGGCTCGGTGCCCGGCCTGACCGACCTGATGTCCGGGCAGATCCAGGCCATGTTCGATAACGTCACCTCGTCGTTCGAGCTGGTGCGCGGCGGCAAGATCCGCGCACTCGGCGTGACGACCAGGGATCGTTCCGAGCTGCTGCCCGACGTGCCGCCGATATCGGACGTCTTGGCCGGCTACGAGACCAGTTCGTTCTACGGTGTCGGTGCGCCCGCCGGAACACCCAGGGAGATCGTCGATCTGCTCAATCGCGAGGTCAACGCCGCCCTCGCCGACCCCGCGATCAAGGCGCAGATCGGCCAGCTCGGCGCGATCCCGATCTCGGGCGACGCCGGCACGTTCGGCGCCATGCTTGCCGCCGAGACGGCGCGGTGGCGGACCATCGTCGCTCTCGCCAGCCCGAAGGCGCATTGACCGCCGCGCAGCTCAGGAGATTCCCGTCAGCTTGAGACTGAGCGCCCTCAGGCGGCGGCGCGCCTCCGCATCATAGGCCTGCGGATTGGCACGCGCCTGGTTCATGCCGTTGAAGAACAGCCCGCTCTGGCCTGCGACATCCTCGCCATGAACCAGATGCAGGATGGCATCGCCGCCCTGCTCCACCGTCGACATCGGCGTGGTGCCGCTGGCGCGCACCATCGTCGTGTTCATGTAGGTCGCCGGGTGCAGCGAATTCACGGTGACGCCGGATCCCTGCAACTGCTCGGCGAGATCGATCGTGAACATGATCTGCGACAGCTTGCTCTGCGAATAGGCGCGGCCGCCGCTGTAGTTCCTGACGATCATCACGTCGTCGAAATCGATCGGCTGCTGTCCGAGCGAGGCGACGTTGACGATACGCGCCGGTGCGCTCGCCTTCAGCCGCGGCAAGAGCATATGCGCGAGCAGGAAGCCGGCGAGATAGTTCACCGCAAAGCGCAGCTCGTGGCCGTCCTTGCTGGTCTGCCGCGCCGGCCCCTCGTTCAGCGAGCCGATGCCGGCATTGCTGACGAAGACGTCGAGGCGGTCATGATCGGCGAGCACGAACTCCGCCAGCTCGCGGACCTCGGCAAGCGAGGAAAGGTCGGCCTGATAGAACACCGGCTCGCGGCCGCTGACCCGCTTGATGTCAGCGACGAGCGTTTGCGCGCGCGCCGTGTCGCGACCGTGGATCAAGACCTTCGCGCCGGCCTGCGCCAGCTTCACCGCGACATAGCGGCCGACGCCATCGGTCGAGCCGGTGATCAACACGGTCTTGCCATCCATCGTCATCGCCATGGTCCCTCGGTCGCTCCCCTGCACCGTTTTAGAACATAATCCGGAATTCCGGCTTTGCCAGAAGAGCGCAGCCGGCTCGACTACCGCCTAGACTGTAAAGTTCCATCACTAACTTTTAGGTTGCATTCCCTCATATCGACCCGCAGTATCGCGTTGGGGGGCCGTGCTGAAGGCCGCAGAGGCGATCCGCTCTCCTCTGCTCATATTGGAAGAACCAACTCATTTGGAGACACGCAATGGCAACCTCTGGCCCGATTCGTCCGCTCTATGGCGTCATCATTCGCGACAAGTGCAAATACGCCGACCTCTCCACGCTGAAGGCCTACAAGACCGTCGGCCACGATCTGCTCAAGGATTACAGCGGTTCCGACGCCGATGATCTCAAGGCGTCCCTGAAGGAACTCGACACCGCGATCGCGGCCAAGGGCGGCTAGCGCCGGCCGTACAAGGCCGGCTGCGGCGGCACGTCATCGGAGCGCGTCCTCCCTGTCGCTCCGGTGACGGCGGCTGCGCTTCGCTTGAAAACGCTGTGATTGCACAGGCCGCGGACCATGGATCAAGCACCCGACGACGTGCCGCGACGACGGCTCTCCCTCAGCGACCAGATCGGCTGCGTGCCGGTCTACGTGGTGTGGGAGCTGACGCTCGCCTGCAACCTGAAATGCATCCATTGCGGCTCGCGGGCCGGCCACAAGCGCGCGAAGGAATTGACCACGGACGAATGCATCGACGTCATCCGCCAGCTCGCCGGGCTCGGCACCCGCGAGATCTCGATCATCGGCGGCGAGGCCTTCATCCGCCGGGACTGGCTCATCATCATCCGCGCGATCCGCGATCACGGCATCGACTGCACGATGCAGACCGGCGGCTACAAGTTCTCCGGCGACATGATCCGCGCCGCCGCCGATGCCGGCCTGCTCGGCCTCGGCGTCTCGGTCGACGGGCTCGAGCCGCTGCACGACCGCCTGCGCGGCGTGAAGGGCTCGTACCGCGAGGCGCTGCGCGTGCTCGGCGAGTGCCGACGCGCCGGCCTGACCGCGAGCGTCAACACCCAGATCACATCGGCCGTGATGCGCGATCTCCCTGATGTGATGGAGGTCATCATCGATGCCGGCGCGAAATACTGGCAGGTGCAGCTGACGGTCGCGATGGGCAACGCGGTCGATCACGAGGACATCCTCCTGCAGCCCTACGACCTCGCGACCCTGATGCCGCTGCTGGCGGAGTTGCACCTGAAGGGGCGCGAGCGCGACCTGGTGCTGCTGCCCGGCAACAATGTCGGCTATTTCGGCCCCTACGACGTGCTGTGGCGCGGTCCGGACCGCGGCTACTACAGCGGCTGCCCGGCAGGGCAGAATGTGATCGGGCTCGAGGCCGACGGCACGGTGAAGGGCTGTCCGTCGCTTGCCACCGACCGCTACGGCGCCGGCGACGTGCGCAGCGCCTCGCTTGCCGATCTCTGGGCGACGCATCCGGCGCTGCAGTTCAACCGCGATCGCAGCACCAGCGATCTCTGGGGCTTCTGCCGCGACTGCTATTATGCCGAGGCGTGCCGCGGCGGCTGCACGTGGACATCGGATTCCCTGCTCGGCCGCCGCGGCAACAACCCCTATTGCCATCATCGCGTCCTGACGCTGGCCGAGCGCGGCCTGCGCGAACGCATCGTCAAGGTCGAGGACGCGCCGGCACGGCCTTTCGCCACCGGGCGCTTCGCGCTGGTCGAAGAGCCGTTACCGACGGGAGCCCTGCGCACATGACCATCGAGGGCAAGGTCGCGCCTGATCTCGTGCTGTGCCGCCAGTGCCTCCGCTACGTCTTCGGCGGCACGGCCATCTGCCCGCATTGCAGCTGCGATGCACGGCAGATCGGCGATCGCTACCGCGACGGCGGCTATCTCGCCATCGAGACCATGCAGAGGATCGACCGCCTGCGCGATGACGCCGCGCAGCGCCGGTCGCACGAGGGCACCTGAAACCGAACCCGACGCAGGTGCGAGCGAACTGGATACCGGTCGCGTGAATAGGCCTAGTGGATTTCGGCCGAGCGCTTCAGCGCCTCCTTCAGTTTCTCGAGCGAGAAATCCTTCGAGCGCGCGATCTCCAGGATCGGCGCTTCGCGGCGGCCGCAGAGCTCGGCCGCTTCGGGAAGCTTGGCCGCGACCTCGTAGGGGATCACGATGGCGCCGTGGCTGTCGGCGTGGATCAGGTCGTCGGAGCGCACCGTCATGCCGGCGACGCGGACCTCGCCACCAAAGCTCTCCGCGTGCACCCAGGCGTGCGACGGACCGATCGAGCCGGCCAGCGCCTGGAAGCCCGGCGCCCATTGCGGGGTGTCGCGGATCGAGCCGTCGGTGATGACGCCGAGGCAGCCAAGCGCCTTGTGCACATTGCTCTGCACCTCGCCCCAGAATGCGCCGTAGCCGACGTCGGGTCCGTCGATGTCCTGGATCACCGAGATGCGCGGCCCGAAGCCGGTGCCGACATATTCGTAGTATTCGATGCGGCGCTTCGACTGCTCCTCGGCCGACAGACCCGATTTCAGCACCGAGCGGATCGTCACCGTGCGGGCATAGCCGACGATCGGCGGCAGGGCCGGAAACGGGCAGACCAGCGGCTTCACCGTGTAGCCGATCAGCCGGCGTTCCGGCGCCACGATCTCCATCGCGTTGCAGATCGTCGGCGTGTCGTAGCGCGCCAACGCTTCGAGGACGGATGAAGGCAGCGGGGCGGGAGCGGATGTCGTCACGGCGTTTCTCTCCTGATTTTTGGCGTTCGCGGGCCGTCCTTCGGCTATAGCCGAGATCGGCCGCGAACCCAATGAGGGAACGCGAATGGCTGATATTTGGAGGACGCGAAACCACCCTCCCCGTCATTCGCGACAAATTGCAAAGCAATTTTGCGCTGATGCGACGAAGCAACCCTGCGGTCCGCATATGCGGAGACATGGATTGCTTCGCTTCGCTCGCAGCGACGTGCAGAGAGCGCGGGCTACTGAGCCCCCGGAGACCGCGGCAACCCTAGTTCAACCGCGACGGACGATTGTCCTGATCGGAGTTCATCACCTGCGGCTCGTAGGGTGAGGCGGCAGGCGGCGCTGACGGCGCCGCGGCATTCGCAGTCTGCGCAGCGAGGGCGCGCTCCTGGTCGCGATAGGACTTCCAGCCCCATGGCAGGCTGATCAGATAGAGGATCGAGCCGGCCGACAGGATATGCCAGGGGTAGCCGATCAACAATGCGACGAAGAACACCACCGAAACGAATACCGGCAGCACCATCTCCGGCGGCACGCGCATCTTGACCGTCTTGCCGGAGAACACCGGCAGGCGCGACACCATCAGGAATGCGATCAAGAGCGTATAGAACGCCGTCAGCGTCGCCGGCGGCATCGGCACGCCGAGGAAGGCGAGATAGATCGGCAGCAGCGCGGTCACCGCGCCGGCCGGCGCCGGCACGCCGGTGAAGTAGTTCGCGGCGAAGGCCGGCTTGTTCGGATCGTCGATCGAGGCGTTGAAACGCGCGAGCCGCAATCCGCCAGAGATCGCAAACACCATCGCGGCGATCCAGCCGCCATTGTTCAGCTCGTGGAGCTGCCAGAAATACAGGATCAGGCCGGGCGCGACGCCGAAATTGACGAAATCGGCCAGGCTGTCGAGCTCGGCGCCGAATTTCGACTGGCCCTTGATCATGCGCGCGACGCGCCCGTCGATGCCGTCGAGCACCGCGGCGAACACGATCGCGGCAACCGCAAGCTCCATCCGGCCTTCCGTGGACAGCCGGATCGCGGTCAGGCCGGCGCAGATCGCCAGCAGCGTGATCATGTTGGGCACCAGCATCCGCACCGGGATCGGGCGGAACCGCCGGCGGCGATACTCGAGCGAGTTGGGATCTGATGGCATCATGGCTTGCTAATATAGCAAGCGCAGCGCGGCTCCGCCATTGCAGCGGGAACCGGCAGAATAGCCTGAACAATCAGAGTTAATCGGCGCGGAACGTCCGCCCCGGATCGGCGCCGCGGAAGTCGGCCAGGATCGTCTCGCCGGCGATCGCCGTCTGCCCTTCGGAGACCAGCGCCTTGGTGCCTTCGGGAAGATAGACGTCGAGCCGCGAACCGAAGCGGATCAGGCCGAAACGTTCGCCGGCGCCGATCGACTGCCCCTCCTTGACGAAGCAGACGATGCGCCGTGCCACCAGGCCCGCGATCTGGATCACGCCGATCCGGCCGTTCGGCGTCGAGATCACCAGCGAATTGCGCTCATTGTCCTCGCTCGCCTTGTCGAGCTCGGCATTGATGAAGGCGCCGGGGCGATAGGCGATCCGGTCGATGCGGCCGGCCACCGGGCTGCGGTTTACATGACAATTGAACACGCTCATGAAGATCGAGACCCGCGGCAACGGCTTGTCGCCGAGGCCGAGCTCGGCCGGCGGCAGCGCCTGCACAACCATCGAGACGCGGCCATCGGCCGGCGACACCACGATGCCGTCGCGCACCGGCGTCACGCGGACAGGATTGCGGAAGAACAGCGCGCACCAGATGGTGAGCAGCGTTCCGATCCAGCCCAGCGGCGTCCAGATCCAGAACAGGATCAGGCTCGCCAGCGCGAAGCCTCCGATGAAGGGATAGCCCTCGGGGTGAACAGGCGGGATCTGCGCGCGGATGGAATTGGTGATCGACATCAATGCTCGCTTGCGGTTCCCCGCCCCGGCGGCGGGGGATCGGCGCCCTAATTCGACTATTCCGCGGCGGTCGGCAAGGACTTCTCGTCCGGTACCGTGGAATCCTGGGCCGGGTCGGTGACCGGCGGCGGCAGGCGGTTGGGCGCCTCGTCCTCGTCGTCGATCTGCGCCAGCCTTTCGCGGGCTGCCTCGGCCTCGCGCTGCCTGTTCCACATGCCGGCGTACAGCCCGTCCGCGGCCAGGAGACGCGCGTGGGTGCCGCGCTCGGCGATCCGCCCCTGATCCAGCACGATGATCTCGTCGGCGCCGACGATGGTCGACAGCCGATGCGCGATCACCAGCGAGGTGCGGTTGCGCGAGACCCGTTCCAGCGCGTCCTGGATCTCTGCCTCGGTGTGGCTGTCGAGCGCCGACGTGGCCTCGTCCAGCACCAGGATCGGCGGCGCCTTCAGGACCGTGCGCGCGATCGCAACGCGCTGCTTCTCGCCGCCGGACAGCTTCAGTCCGCGCTCACCGACCGGGGTCTCATAACCCTTCGGTGACATCCTGATGAAATTGTCGATCTGCGCCAGCCGCGCCGCCTCTTCCACCTCGGCATCGCTGGCGTTCCAGCGGCCATAGCGGATGTTGTAGCGAATGGTGTCGTTGAACAGCACGGTGTCCTGCGGCACCATGCCGATCGCAGCGCGCAATGATGCCTGCGTCACCGTCTTGATGTCCTGGCCGTCGATCAGGATGCGGCCGCCGGAAACGTCATAGAGCCGGAACAACAGCCGCGAGATCGTCGACTTGCCGGCACCGGAGGGACCGACGATCGCGACAGTCTTGCCGGCCGGCACCTCGAAGCTGAGGCCCTTGAGGATCGGCCGGTCGGCCTCGTAGGCGAAGCGAACATCCTCGAAACGGACACTGCCTGCGGACACGGCGAGCGGCGTTGCCCCCGGCAGATCCCTGACCTCCGGATCGCGTGCCAGTACCTCGAACATCTTCTCGATGTCGATCACCGCCTGCTTGATCTCGCGATAGACCATGCCCATGAAATTCAGGGGCACGTAAAGCTGGATCATCATGGAATTGATCAGCACGAAGTCGCCGACGGTATGGGTGCCGTTGCGGATGCCGAATGCGCACATCAACATGGTCGCGGTGAGGCCCGCGGTGAAGATGATCGCCTGCCCGGTGTTGAGCACCGCCAGCGATGTGTAGGTCCTCACACTGGCCTGTTCGTAACGCTCCATCGAGCGGTCGTAGCGATGTGCCTCGCGCTCCTCGGCGCCGAAATACTTCACCGTCTCGTAGTTGAGCAGCGAATCGATCGCCTTGGTGTTCGCCTCGGTATCCGAATCGTTCATCTTGCGGCGGATCTCGATCCGCCATTCGGTCGCGACGTAGGTGAAGTACATGAACACCACGACGGTCGCGAGCACCGCCAGCACGTAGCGCCAGTCGAACTGCCAGAGCAGCACCGCCGCCAGCAGGCCGACCTCGACGATGGTCGGAATGAGTTGCAGGATCACCATCCGCACGATGGTCTCGATCCCGCTCCGGCCGCGCTCGAGGACGCGGGTCAGGCCGCCGGTCTTGCGTTCCAGATGGAAGCGCAGCGACAGTTCGTGCATGTGCACGAAGGTGATGTAGGCGAGACGCCGCACCGCATGCATCGCGACGCGAGCGAAGATGCCGTCGCGCCATTGCGTCAGCACGGCCATGATGATGCGCACCGCGCCATAGCTGATCGTCATCAGCACCGGGGAGGCGATCAGCCACACCAGCCAGTTGGAGGATGCAACCGGCGCCGAGCCCGCGCCGTTCAGCGCGTCGACTGCCCATTTGAAGGTGAAGGGCACCGACAGCGTGGTGAGCTTCGCGAACAGCAGAAGCACCACCGACCAGACCACCCGCATCTTCAGATCGGCCCGATCGCCCGGCCAGATGTACGGCCAGAGATGAACCAGCGTGCCGATCAGCGTCGCCTTCTCGTCGGCCGGCGCGCCCGATACGGGCGGTTCGACCGCGGGGACGTGCGGCTGCGGGGGCGTCATCAGGCGCCTGCCCCTGCCAGGACGGCAACGGGGCCCGCCGTCACATCTTTTCCACGATTCGACATTGTGCCCGTCATATAGATCGTTTGAACACCGCGTACAGGCTTATGGCGAAAATTGTTGGCGATTCGCGGGAATTTACGGGATATTTCGACCCTCAATCCCCATATCGGAGTCTTGACCCATTTTGCGTTGCAGTGCCACAAAGACCGCATGAAACAAATCAAGACCGACCACATCAAAACCGACCGCATCAAGACCGTCTGCGTTTATTGCGGCTCCGGCGCCGGTAACAATCCCCGCTTCGTTGAGGCCGCTATCGCGCTCGGGAAGGCCTTTGCCGAGAACAATGTCCGGCTCGTCTATGGCGGCGGCTCGGTCGGCCTGATGGGCGCGGTCGCCAAATCGACGCTCGATCACGGCGGCTCGGTCACCGGCATCATCCCGGAATTCCTGCGCGCGCGCGAGAACGCGCTGACCAGGGTTCAGGAAATGATCGTCACGCCCGACATGCACGAGCGCAAGCGGCTGATGTTCGAGCGTTCCGACGCCTTCGTGGCACTGCCCGGCGGGATCGGCACGCTGGAGGAGCTGGTCGAGCAATTGACGTGGCAGCAACTCGGCCGGCACACCAAGCCGATCCTGCTCGCCAATATCGACAACTTCTGGGAGCCGCTGCTGTCGCTGCTGAGCCACATGCGCACCACCGAGTTCATCCGCGCGACGCTCCCGATCAACGTGCTGATGGCCGACCGCGTCGAGGACATCCTGCCGCGCCTCCGCTCCGCGGTGGCGCAGACGCCGGAGGGCGCGAAGGAGCTCGCGCCCGACGTGGCGCGGCGGCTGTAGGCCCTACTCGCTCGGAAACGTCACTGCCTCGATGCGGTTGCCGTCGGGATCGAGCACGAAGGCGGCATAGTAGCGCACGCGGTCGTGCGGTCGCAGGCCCGGCGCACCGTCGGAGCGGCCGCCTGACGCAAGCGCAGCCGCATGGAAGGCATCGATCTCGGCGGTAGTCCTGGCGCGCAGGCAGATGTGGGTGCCGCTCTCGTGCGGCACCGGCGTCATCCCGGCGCGCAGGTTGATCCAGAACTCCGGATAGGCCTTGCCGAATCCGATCGTCGCGGGGCGCGTGACGAGCCTGATCAGGCCGAGCGCGGCCAGCGCCGGCTCATAGAAGCGCGCCGAGCGCTCGAGATCGCTGACGCCGACGGAGACGTGGTCGATCATGGCACTCTCCTCTCATGTCGGCGCGCCCGACTTCACCAGCTTGTAGACCAGAGAATCCATCAGCGCCTGGAACGAGGCGTCGATGATGTTCGGGGAGACGCCGACCGTGGTCCAGCTCTCGCCGGTCTCGTCCTCGCTCTCGATCAGCACGCGCGTGACCGCCTCTGAGCCGCCATTGAGGATACGCACGCGGTAGTCGATCAGCTTCAGCCCGTCGATGTATTTCTGATACTTGCCGAGATCCTTGCGCAGCGCGACGTCGAGCGCGTTGACCGGGCCGTTGCCTTCGGCGGCAGAGATCAGCCGCTCGCCGGCGACGTCGACCTTCACCACAGCAAGCGCGACCGTGACGCGCTGGCCGTTGGCGTTGTAGCGCTGCTCGACATTGACGTCGAACTGCTCGACCTTGAAATATTCAGGAACCTTGCCGAGCGTACGGCGCGCCAGCAGCTCGAACGACGCGTTGGCGGACTCATAGGCAAAGCCCGTCGCCTCGCGCTCCTTCAATTCCTCGACGAGGCGCGTCAGCCGTGGGTCGCTCCTGTCATATGCGATGCCGGCGCGATCGAGCTCGGCCATGACATTGGAACGGCCGGCCTGGTCGGAGACCAGCACCTTGCGGTGATTGCCGACGGAGCCGGGCGATACGTGCTCGTAGGTCTGCGGATCCTTCAGCACCGCGGAGGCATGGATGCCGGTCTTGGTGACGAAGGCGCTCTCGCCGACGTAGGCCGCATGACGGTTCGGGGCGCGGTTCAGCATGTCGTCGAGCGTGCGCGAGACCTTCACCAGGGTCGCCATCTTCTCCGCCGTGACGCCGATCTCGAACCTGTCGGCGAATTCGCCCTTCAGCCGCAGGGTCGGGATCAGCGAGCAGAGATTGGCGTTGCCGCAGCGCTCGCCGAGCCCGTTCAGTGTGCCCTGGATCTGCCGCGCGCCCGCACGCACCGCGGCCAATGAATTCGCGACCGCCTGCTCGGTGTCGTTATGGGCATGGATGCCGACGTTCGCGCCGGGCACGTGCCTGACGACGTCTCCGACGATGGTCTCGACCTCATGCGGCATGGTGCCGCCATTGGTGTCGCACAGCACCACCCAACGCGCACCCGACTCATAGGCCGCCCTTGCGCAGGCCAGAGCGTAGTCGCGGTTTTCCTTGTAGCCGTCGAAGAAATGCTCGCAGTCGACCATCACCTCGCGTCCCAGCGCCCTGGCGGCCACGACGCTGTCGCGGATCGAGGCGAGGTTTTCCTCGTTGCTGGTCTCGAGCGCGACGCGGACCTGGTAGGCGGAGGATTTTGCGACGAAGCAGATCGCGTCGGCTTTCGCATCCAGGATGCCGGCGAGCCCGGGGTCGTTCGACGCCGAGCGGCCCGGACGGCGCGTCATGCCGAAGGCGGTGAAGCGCGCATGGTCGAAGGCAGGCCTGGTGCTGAAGAACTCGGTGTCGGTCGGGTTGGCGCCGGGATAGCCGCCCTCGACATAATCGATGCCGAGTTCGTCCAGCATCTTCGCGATCACCTGCTTGTCCTGCAGCGTGAAGTCGACGCCGTTGGTCTGCGCACCATCGCGCAGCGTGGTGTCGAACAGATAGAGGCGTTCGCGGCTCATGCGTGACCTCCCGGCGCAGCAGCGCCGTCCAGTGTCTTCTTCATCGTGGTGTTGGCGAGCCATTCATCGTTGATGGTCACCGAATTGCGCCGCTCGGCGGCATAGCCGCGCTTGCGGAAGAAATCGAGCGCTGTGTCGCTGGCATCGACCGTCAGCGCCTTGGCGCCGCGCGCGCCCGCGATCTTCTCCAGCGCATCGCACAGCGCGGCGCCGACGCCCTGCCCCGCCGCGCCCGGATGCACATAGAGCATGTCGATGTGATCGGTTCCCTTCAGCGAGGCGAACCCGACCGGCGAGCCCAGCAAGGATGCGATCAGGGTCAGCTGACCGGCAAGCCTCCTGCCGAAGGCATCCTCGTCATCGGCCGTCATCGCCCAGGCCTCCTGCTGCGCTTCACTGTAGTCGTCACTGGTGAGCTCGGTGATCGACGCAACGAAGATCGCAGCCAGCAGCGGGGCATCTTCCGGCAGATACGGGCGCAATGCGGGCGCGGAACGGCTCATCGCGCAACCTCCCAGGTGGTGCCCTGCTTGGAGTCCTTGATCACGACGCCCATGGCGGCGAGCACGTCGCGAATCCGATCGGACTCCTTGAAGTCCTTTCGCGCACGCGCGGCGGTGCGTTCGGCGAGCAGCGCTTCGACCGCATCGGCGTCGACGCCGCTTGCCGCCTGCTTGCGGTCCTTCCACGCGGCTGCGCTCTCCGACAGGAAGCCGAGCAGCCGCAGCGAGCCGGCGAATTCCTTGCGGGCCTGTTCGCTGACGGACGCGGCGTTGCGCAGGCCATGCAGCACGGCCATCGCCTGCGCGGTGTTGAGGTCGTCGTAGAGCGCTTCCACCAGCGCCGGCGACGGCGGGCCGGATTCGGCGTCGGCCGCGACGGCATACCAGTCGTCGAGCGTCCTGGCGGCCTCTTCCGCACTCTTCAGCGTCCAGTCGAGCGGCGAATGGTAGTGCGTCCTGAGCATGCTCAGCCGCAGCACCTCGCCCGGCCAGTCGTCCAGCATCTCCCGGATCGTGAAGAAGTTGCCGAGCGACTTCGACATCTTCTCGCTTTCGATCTGCAGGAAGCCGTTGTGCATCCAGACATTCGCCATGCGGTCGGAGTGGAACGCGCAGCAGGTCTGTGCGAGTTCGTTCTCATGGTGGGGAAACACCAGGTCGATGCCGCCGCCATGGATGTCGAACCTCTCGCCGAGATGCTTCCAGGCCATCGCGGAGCACTCGATGTGCCAGCCGGGACGGCCCTCGACCGTGATGCCCGCCGGCGACGGCCATGACGGCTCGCCCGGCTTCGACGGCTTCCACAGCACGAAGTCGGTGTTGTCGCGCTTGTAGGGCGCAACATCGACGCGGGCGCCGGCGATCATCTCGTCCAGCGTGCGTTTCGACAGCGAGCCGTAACGCGGCAGCACCGAATTGGCCGCGTTCATCGCCTGCGGCGAGAACAGCACGTGATCCTCGGCGACATAGGCAAAGCCGCCGGCGACCAGTCTCTCGATGATCGCGCGCATCTCCGGGATATGCTCGGTCGCGCGCGGCTGCACGGTCGGCGGCAAGCAGCCGAGCGCCGTGACGTCGTCCTGGTACTGCCGGTAGGTCAGCTCCGTGACCTTGCGGATCGCCTCGTTGAGCGGCACGCCGGGATAGTCCCGCGCGGCGCGGACGTTGATCTTGTCGTCGACGTCGGTGACGTTGCGGACATAGGTCACGTGGTCAGCGCCATAGCGATGGCGCAGCACGCGGAACAGGACGTCGAACACAACGGCCGCCCGGCCGTTGCCGATATGGGCGAAGTCGTAGACGGTCGGTCCGCAGGCATACATGCGGACGTTATCGGCATCGAGCGGCACGAAGGGCCGCTTCTCCCGGGTCAACGTATCGTAAAGGCGCAATTCCATGGATACCCATCCCTTGCGGCCGGGCGTCCGATGATCTCAGGGTGATTGAGAAAAGACGGCCTCAGCCAGCGAATCGCTAGCTCATAATCTCGCGGCAAATGCTGCAGATGGCGAGGTGGCCGTTCATGGTTCCACCTCTCTCATGGGCCCTTGATCGCGTCAAGGGGCTGCTGCGGGCCGCTTTTGTGGCTTCTCGAGCCGCAAGATCGCGCCAAGTCCCTTATAGTTAATCATTATTAAGGATCTTGGCGTATCCGATGGCCGCGGATTCCCCCGGTTTCATCGGTGCACCATGCGGCTCATTTCAGCATTGATTGCCTGTACGTCCCTCCTCGCTGGCTCGGCTGCGTCCGCCGACAGCCGTGTGTTCATCATCGCCAACCAGGCCGACGGCTACGGCATCGACCAGTGCCTGGCACGCGGCGACAAGTGCGGCGCCTCCGCTGCGCGGGCCTATTGCCAGTCACGCGATTTTGCACAGGCCACCAATTACCGCCGCGTCGATCCCGACGAGATCACGGGCGCCGTTCCGCATGCCGCGCACGAAAAATGCCGAGGAAACGGCTGCGGCGACTACGTCGCCATCACCTGCCAGCGCTAAATCCGGCCCAAGCGGCTGGCCGGACCGGGCTTTTTGCCACATCGGCGCCCCGGAAACGACGTGACGCTGCCCCGAGAAACGGTTAATGCAGGCGGCTTGGCCGCGCGCTTTGGCGTTCACCGCCGCGCGGCGCCCCTTCAATGGCCGGATATGCCCGATACGTCCCGTCTTCGCTCCTTCCGATGGCTCTTGAGCTGCGCCCTGCTTGCCGGCATTGCGCTGCCCGCCAGCAGCGCCTTCGCGCAGAATCCTGGCCCGCCCGGGCCGCCGCCGCAGGCCGCGCCAGCGAATCCGACGTGCTCCCGGCTCGAAGGACAATTGGCCACCATCGACCGTGGCGGTGGCACCGGCGATCCCGCCCGCGACGAGCAGGCCCGCCGCTACCAGGACGCCGCCGCCAAGCAGCAGTCCGAGCTCGACCGGGTCACCTCGCAGGCCCGCCGGATGGGCTGCGACAGCTCCGGCTTCTTCTCGCTGTTCAACAACAATTCGGCGCAGTGCGGACCGGTCAACAACCAGATCCAGCAGATGCGCGCCAATCTCGACCAGATGACCGCCAACCTTGAGCGGCTGCGCTCCGGCGGTCTGGGCGGCGCCGACCGCGAGAACCAGCGCCGCTCGGTGTTGACCGCGCTCGCGCAGAACAATTGCGGCCCGCAATATGCGGCGGCGGCAGCGCGCGGCCCGGGCAACTTCCTCGAGAACCTGTTTGGTGGCGGCGGCAACGGCACCGCCGAGCAATTGCCCCCGCCCGGCGCCGAATATGGCGCGCCGTCCGGCACCTATCGCACCGTCTGCGTCCGCACCTGCGACGGGGCCTATTTCCCGGTCTCGTTCGCGACCGTGCAGGCGCGCTTTGCCGATGACGAGCGGATCTGCAAGGCGCAGTGCCCCGCCGCGGAAGCCAGCCTGTTCGCCTATCGCAATCCCGGCGAGGACATCAACCAGGCGGTGTCGATCAGCGGCCAGCCCTACACCTCGCTGTCGAACGCGTTCAAATACCGCACCGAGTTCAACCCGTCCTGCTCCTGCAGGGCGGCGGGACAGAGTTGGGCGGATGCGCTGAAGGCTGTCGACGACAAGACCGCCGTCGAGCAGCAGGGCGACATCGTCGTCACCGAAGAGAGCGCCAAGAAGATGCAGCAGCGCGCCCAGCAGCAGGGGACAAAGCCCGTCGCCGGCAAGAAGGGCGCGCCCGCCGCCGCGCAGCCACCCGCAACAGCCGACACGGCCCCCGCAGCCGCGCCGTCGAGCGACGGCCAGATCCGCACCGTCGGGCCGACCTTCATTCCGCCGAAGCAGCAGTAAGCGCAAGGTCAGCCTTCGAACGCCTCCGCCGATGCCCGGCTGGTGCGCGTCACCAGCTTCTCGTCCGGCGCGGGCAGCGCCTTGCCGGGGTCGCGGAAGCGGTTGGTGATGGGATAGCGGCGATCGCGGCCAAAGTTCTTTTGCGTGACCTTGACCCCGGGCGCGGCCTGCCTGCGCTTGTATTCGGCGATGTTGAGCAGGCGGTCGATGCGCATCACCACGTCGCGGTCGAAGCCCGCGGCAACGATATCGGCCAGCGGTTCCTCGCGCTCGACCAGGCGTTCGAGGATCGCATCCAGCATGTCGTAGGGCGGCAGCGAATCCTGGTCGGTCTGGTTCTCCCGCAACTCCGCGGTCGGCGGCCGCGTGATGATGTTGACCGGGATCACCTCGCCCGACGGTCCGAGCGCCCCGTCCGGCTTCCAGGAATTGCGCAGGCTCGACAGCCGGAACACCTCGGTCTTGTAGATGTCCTTGATCGGGTTGAAGCCGCCGTTCATGTCGCCGTAGAGCGTGGCGTAGCCGACCGACATTTCCGACTTGTTGCCCGTGGTCACCACCATCGCGCCGGTCTTGTTCGATATCGCCATCAGCAGCGTGCCGCGGGCGCGCGCCTGCAAATTCTCTTCCGTGATGTCGCGCTCCAGCCCTTTGAAGACCGGCGCAAGAATGGCCTCGAAGCCGTTCACGGCATCCGCGATCGGCAGCACCTCGTAGCGGATGCCGATCGCTTTCGCGAGCCTGGCCGCGTCGTCGAGCGACACCTGCGCGGTGTAGCGGAACGGCAGCATCACGCCGCGCACCTTGTCGGCGCCGAGCGCGTCGACCGCGATCGCCGCGCACAGCGCGGAATCGATGCCGCCGGAGACGCCGAGCAGCACGCCCGGAAAACCGTTCTTGCGGACATAGTCGCGCAGGCCCAGCACGCAGGCCGCATAATCCGCCTTGTCGCCCTCGACCAGCGGCGCGGCCGGCCCGTTGCAGCGCCAGCCATCTGCGGTCTTTTGCCACGACAGCGTCGTGACATGCTCCTCGAACGCCGGAAGCTGCGCCGCCACGGACAGATCGGCGTTCAGCGCAAACGAGGCGCCGTCGAAGATCAGTTCGTCCTGGCCGCCGACCTCGTTGAGATAGATCAGCGGCAGCCCGCTCTCGGTGACGCGCGCCACCACGATGGACAGCCTGAGATCGGTCTTGTCACGCGCATAGGGCGAGCCGTTCGGCACGATCAGGATCTCCGCGCCGCTCTCGGCCAGGGTTTCGACGATGTTCTCGTACTCTTCGGATTCCTCGAGCCAGATGTCCTCGCAGATGGGAACACCGACCCGCACGCCGCGCACCGACACCGGGCCCGACGCCGGACCGCGCGCGAACAGGCGCTTCTCGTCGAACACGCCGTAGTTCGGCAGGTTTGCCTTGAAGCGCAGCGCCGCGATGCGGCCCTCGTCGAGCAGCGCGCAGGCGTTATAGAGCTTGCCGTCCTCGACCCAGGGTGTGCCGATCAACATCGCCGGACCGCCGTCGGCAGTCTCCCGCGCCAGCTCCTCGATCGCGCCCCGGCAGGCCGACTGGAACGCCGGCTTGAGCACCAGATCCTCCGGCGGATAGCCGGCGATGAACAGTTCCGAGAGCACCACGAGATCGGCGCCGTCGGCCTTCGCCCGCTCGCGCGCCGCGCGCGCCTTCGCTGCGTTGCCGGTGACGTCACCGACCGTCGGATTGAGTTGCGCCAGGGTGATCTTGATCTGTTGTTCGCTCATACTCTTAAGTTGTCCTGCACAAGAGCAAACTTCAATCCGCCGGATCAGAACGCGCCCATGCGCTCAGCGAGGGCGAACAGCCAGAACAGCCCGGCCATGACCAGCGCGACGCCGACCGCGGCCGAGCCCATGTCCTTGACCCGCCCGATCTGCGGATCATGATCGGTGGTCAGGCGATCGGCGAGCTTCTCGATCGCGGTGTTGAGCAGCTCGATCACCAGGACCAGCACGACGGTCGCGACCAGCTCGACCCGGCGCATCATGCTGGCGCCGACCAGCCAGGCCAGCGGCAGCGAGAGCGCGAGCGCCACGACCTCCTCGCGGATAGCCTGCTCCGAGCGGATGGCGAATGCCAGCCCGTTGCGCGAGTTGATGGTGGCTCGCCAGAACCTCAGCAAGTCACGCCCCCCAAGTCATCGGTCCAAGTCATCGGTCCAAGTCATCGGTCCAAGTCATCGGCCCAAGTCATTTGCCCCAAATCACAATCCCGCAGCCACCGGCATCGGCTTGGCCTTGCCCGCGCGCTCCTGCTTGAGCAGCTCGGCGATCAGGAAGGCCATGTCGATCGACTGTTCGGCATTGAGGCGGGGATCGCAGGCCGTGTGGTAGCGGTCGTTGAGGTCCTCGTCGGTGATGGCGCGCGCCCCGCCGATGCATTCGGTGACGTCCTGCCCGGTCATCTCCAGATGCACGCCGCCGGCATGGGTGCCCTCGGCGGCATGGACCTGGAAGAACGACTTCACCTCCGACAGCACCCGGTCGAACGGACGCGTCTTGTAGCCCGAGGTCGAGGTGATGGTGTTGCCGTGCATCGGATCGCACGACCACACCACCTTGCGCCCTTCCCGCTCGACGGCGCGGATCATGCCCGGCAGATGGTCGCCGACCTTGTCGGCGCCGAAGCGGTTGATCAGCGTCAGCCGGCCGGGCTCGTTGTCCGGGCTCAGCACGTCGATCAGCTTGAGCAGTTCGTCCGGCTTCAGCGACGGGCCGCATTTCAGGCCGATCGGGTTCTTGATGCCGCGGAAATATTCGACATGGCCGTGGTCGAGCTGGCGGGTGCGATCGCCGATCCAGATCATGTGGCCCGAGGTCGCGTACCAGTCGCCGGTCGTGGAATCGACCCGCGTCATCGCCTGCTCGTAGCCGAGCAGCAGCGCCTCGTGGCTGGTGTAGAAGTCGGTGGCGCGCAGCTCGGGATGGCTCTCGAGGTCGAGGCCGCAGGCGCGCATGAAGTTCAGCGCATCGGAGATACGGTCGGCCAGCTCCTTGTAGCGGCGGGACTGTGGCGAGTCCTTGAGGAAGCCGAGCATCCACTGATGCACGCTGCCGAGATTGGCAAAGCCGCCGGTGGCGAAGGCGCGCAGCAGGTTCAGCGTCGCCGCCGATTGCCGGTAGGCCATCAATTGCCGCTGCGGATCGGGCGCGCGTGCCTCCGCGGTGAAGGCGACGTCGTTGACGATGTCGCCGCGATAGCTCGGCAGCTCGACGCCGTTCTGCTTCTCGGTGGGCGACGAGCGCGGCTTGGCGAACTGGCCCGCGATGCGGCCGACCTTCACCACCGGCAGCGCGCCGGCATAGGTCAGCACGACAGCCATCTGCAGCAGCACGCGGAAGAAGTCGCGGATGTTGTTGGCGCCGTGCTCGGCGAAGCTTTCGGCGCAATCGCCGCCCTGGAGCAGGAAGGCCTCGCCCGCGGCGACGCGCCCGAGCGAGCGCTTCAGGCTGCGGGCCTCGCCGGCGAACACCAGCGGCGGAAAGGTCGCAAGCTGGGCCTCGACATCGGCGAGCGCCTTGGCATCGGGATAGTCGGGCACCTGCAGGATCGGCTTGGCGCGCCAGCTATCGGGTGTCCACCGCTCGGACATGACGTCAACTCCTGAGCAAAAACCGTAACTTATCGACGGTCGAGGAAAGGCCCGCGTTATACACAGCCTCCCCACCCCCCGCCAGAAGGATTCCAGCCATTTCGTCAGGCTCTTGCGGGAACGGCCGGATTCGCATTCGCCGAGCATAGCATGGATGCCCGGGGGAGTGCCGTGGCCGGGGCCGCGCCGGACGGCGTTTTTGGCGACCACGGTCGTACCGGCCGCCGACGGCTACTCGCTCGCGGCGCCCCCGTTCCTGCATCGCGGCGCGCGCCTACGCGCGATCTGTTGGCGCGCAATGACTGAGGACACACATTCTCGCCCTCGCGACATGATCTGTCCGAGTCTTGCCCTTCGTTTCGCCGCTCTGTGAGCAGAGGGCGCAGGGAAAGCCGGGTGCCGATCGCACCCATGGGCCCCGTGCAAGATA
>NZ_JAFCKQ010000055.1 GCF_018130215.1 Bradyrhizobium jicamae | reverse complement strand
TAATTAGCAAAAATGGCGAAAAAAATCTCAAAGTGTGATTTATGTACGCGCGTTTAGCGTCGGCATTTCCCAATTTATACCAATATAGGGCCTCCTTTCACGGGATTGGCGTCTGCTCTGCGCGCGTCTTCTCCAATGGGGAATCGGTGTACGGCGGGCGCGCGCGAGTGCTGTTACGGCTCACGATGCGAATTCCGGACGGCCGGCCCGCCGTCGATTTTCGTTGCGGAGTGTCTGCTGGCCTATAACGCCGCGAGCCCGTTTCGGTTCGCTGGCCCAAAATATCTAAGACCCCCAAAACCTCTCTTAAGGAAACCGCAACGAAGTTAACGTGGTTCGGCAGAACTCGGCCGGTCCCCGGTTCGCAGCCAAGTTCGTGTGGCAGCGCCATATGTGGCATTGCCGTTGGCGAGATTTTGGAATTTGCAATTTCCGATAATCACGGTCGTTCCGCCGCTCGCGACGATAAATGGCGAGCCCGTCTGGGTAGCGTCGAAATTGCGTAGAATGACGACCTGCGAACCGCCTCCGACAAACGTAAAGACAGCGAAATTCAACTCTGTCAGGACCGCGCCGGGACAGTCGATAGTCAGGCTGAGAGATGCGTTGAAGCTAGCGGTTCTATTGAGACAAAACGCCGCGCGGGTCCTCCGCGTGGCGCTTTGGCACCAAGGCGCTTCACATCACAGTTCGATCTGAAACGAAGTGTCAGAGCGAAATGCGCGCCTATCTCTCGCATTGGTTTGGCACACGGAGTGGAACCCATGCGACCGACATCGACGAACATCCTGCCGGCGTTCGATCAACGGGCGGCTGCCTGGCCCGAACGGACCGGATTGGCCACGACGCTGACGCTCGCCGCGATGAGCCTCGGCTACGGCGTCGTGCAGCCCGACGTCACCATGGAGTCCAACTGATCGATGTCGGTGTTTGGATGGACGTTGACGATCCCGGTGAGGACGGTCGGTTTCCGCCTTCCCCGAAGAGTCCCGCTTCCACAAATTGAAGGCCAGATTGTGCGGATTGTCATGATTGGCGCGGGCTATCCGCCGCACCGGTTGCGGATGCAAGCCCCTGCCAGCGCCACCAGGTGCGTCAGCCCGACGCTGCGGCGAGAGAGCGATCGATCGTCTGATGCACATCGCACTGAACTTCGATCACCACGGGGCCCCTTGCCGACATGGCTTCCGCGACGACATCAGCCGCATGTTCCGTATTCGTGATCGTATAGCCCTGCGCGCCGAATGCCCGGGCAAGGGCCGCGAAGTCGGGATTGGACAGGTCCGTCCCCCAGGGTCGCTTCGGAAACGCCTTCTCCTGATACGAACGAATCGTGCCGTAGGATCGATTGTTGGAGATCACGATCTTCATGTCGAGCCCGCGGCCAACGGCCGTTGCCAGCTCGTTCCCGGTCATCAGAAAACCGCCATCGCCGCAAAACGCGATTACCTGACGGTTCGGAAAACGCAATGCCGCGCTGAGTGCGGAAGGGACGCCGCTGCCCATCGCGCCGCAAGCGGAGCCAAGCATTCGAGCCGAAGGCTGGAGGCGGAATATGCGGTGAACCCAAGTCGCAAAGTTGCCGGAGTCGGTCGTGACGATGCCGTCTGCCGGGAAGCGCCTGGCAATCGCCGCAACCGCGTGCCCCAGCACGTCTGCGTCGGGGATACGCCGCTCGGGCCATGCATGAATCGCCTCCCGCGTTTTCGCGACGGCCTCGATCCACCCGCCACGCTCGCGTGACACAGCCGGCACGTCGAGCCAGGACTTCAGGAAGGAATGCGCCGACGCGACGACCGGCAGATCCGTCCGGAAGTGAGTCCCGATCGCATTCGGGTCAGGATAGACGTGAACCAGAGGCTGGCGCGTCGGCGCCTGGCGCGGAAACCGAAATCCCAGGGAGGACAATTCGCCGAGCCGCGTTCCAATCGCGACGATCAAGTCCGCCTGCTCAAACAGTTTGATATGCACAGGCGAGATGAAGAAGCCAAGCTGGCCAATCCAGAGCCGGTGATCGTTCGGAAACTGGTCCTGCATCTTGTTGGTGGCTGCGACCGGCAAATTCCAGCGCTCGCTCAGCAAGGTCAGGTCCTCGCGAAACTCCGCGGTCCGACACTCGCCTCCGACCAGGAGAACAGGTCTCTCCGCCTTGCCGACCAGATCGGCCGCCTGCTCCACGGCGGCCCGACTGGGTTCGGCTCGCGCGACGCCGTGGACGGCGACGGGGAGCGGACTGGTCTCCATTTCGAGAACGTCTTGGGGAAGCTCGACGGCAACCGGACCGGGCGTGCCGCCAAGCGCCACCGAAAATGCCCGCGCCATCATCTCGGGCACCTGGGCCGCTGAATCAATCCTGGTGGACCATTTGATGAGGCCGTCGAACGTCCGCTTCGTGTCGATCTCCTGCACTGCGTCACGGTTCAGGTCGGGCTTTTCGACCTGGCCGACCAGCAGTATGAGCGGTATCGCCTCCTGGGACGCGACATGCAGACCAAGCGCTGCGTTGCACGCACCTGGTCCACGGCTGGTCATCACCACGCCCGCCCGGCCGGTGAGCTTGGCGTCAGCAACCGCGGCAAGACTCGCACTGCCCTCGTGGCGGCAGGTCACGAGATCGATATTATTACGTTCGAAGAGGGCATCAAGCAGCGCAAGAAAGCTTTCGCCGGGGACGCTGAAGGCACGATCGACGCCGTGCGCGACCAACGTATCCACGATCAGGTCGGCAACTCGAAAAACCATGCGGCACGATCCCCCTGGAAGTCGTCACTATCACGCCGCCAGGCTGATGGCGTGCGCGAAATCCCAATAGAGCTTCCGCGCGCGCGCATAGAACGGGCCGGGCGCGAGTTGACGGTCGTCGATACGGATCACCGGTGCGACCTTCGCGAAATTGCCGGTCGAGAATATCTCGTCCGCGGCAAGGAAATCGGCGTAGCGCAGCGTGGCTTCCACCACGGCGACGCCCTCGCCGCGCAACAGCTCGATCACCCGCTGCCGCGTGATGCCGTTGAGGAAGGTTCCGTTGGGCGCCGGCGTATAGACCACACCGTCCTTCGCCATGAATACGTTGGCGTTGCCGAATTCGGCGACATTGCCGAGCATGTCCAGCATCAGACAGTTCTGGAAGCCGCGCGAGGCCGCCTCGATCAGTGCGCGCGAACAGTTCGGGTAGAGACAGGAGGCCTTCGCAGCGACCGGCGCGCATTCTGCGGTCGGCCTGCGGAACGGCGACAGCGTGATCGCGTTTCCGACCGGCTTCGGCAGCGGCGCCTCATAGATGCAAAGGCACCAGTCCGTGGTATCCGGATCGAACAGCACGCCGCCACCCACGCCGTTCTGAGGCCAATACATCGGGCGGATGTAGAGCTCGGCATTGGACGGGAAGCGCTTGATGCCTTCAAGCGCCAACCCCATCCAAGTGTCGGGATCGACAATCGGGTTGAGTCCGAAGCTGGCGGCCGATTGATTGACACGGATGCAATGGCGGTCGAGGTCGGGCGTAACGCCCTCGAAGGCGCGGGCGCCATCGAATACGGTCGACCCGAGCCAGAGCCCATGGGTGCGAGGCCCCATGATCGGCACATTGCCCTCGTGCCACGCACCCTGGAAGAACGTCCATGTGTGCGAATGGCTGACGGGTTTGACCTCGGGAAACATGACGGCCCTCCATGTAGGCAACGAAATTACGGCCCGTAGATCACCAACTCGGTGTCCGACAAATCGGCAAGCCGGGGACGTTGCGGACCCTTGAAGTATTTGCGGCCGCGCCGTCTCCGGTAGAAGCCGATCAGGTCCGGCATGCGGCCATTGGCGTCGACAGCGACCACGAAGCGGCCGTGGCGGAGCAGGAATCGGCCGATGGCGCCGGCGCAGGCGACATAGTCGGCCACATCGCGGCAATAGATCAACCGCATGGCGATCGGGGCAAGCCGCCGCAAGCTCATCGACTGGAGGACGAAGGGGAACGTGCGGCCGTCAGCCGTGCGACACGCCAAGCTGAGGCAACCGCAAGCGGCGTGCCGCGCAAGTAGCGCAACGTCGGCCTCGGACATGCCGTCGATCACTTCCGCGTCCGCCTGGACGACTTCGACGCGCATGCCCTCCGGCACGTGCGACAATGCCGGAAACGAAAAGAACTGGCCGCTGCAATAGGCGTGGAATCCTTGGGCCTCGATGGTCCGCCAGGTCCAGTGCGCAGGGCTGATGTTGACGTAGGTGACGTGTTTGTGGCGCTGTGCGACGCTGGTCAACATCGGAGCGTAGCTGCGATAGGCGGGCTCCACATACCAGCTGGAGAGATTGCAGCGGATCGCGGCTCCGCTGGCATCGCCCTGCGCGGAGTAGATCAGCAGCAGAACGCCAACGGGCGTCCCCTGATTGTCGAGCATGTAACCGAACCGCGGGAAGCCTTCGGGTATCTCGCGAGCGGCCATGCGCTGGAGCCCATTCACCCAGTGGTCGCGTGAACGGCGAACAAAGCCGCGCGTCAGGAGATTGGCTACGGCATCAAGGTCGGCTGGCCCGATCTCGCGGCATCGGATCATGGTCCGAGCTCTGTCATCGGATCGGATCCAGCTTCTTCGTTGTGGAGGTCGCGGCCCAGCCCCGTCCAGCGCGGAGCTGACGCGCGGACCGAGCCCGCTTCGGCGGAAACCGCAGTCCGAATCCTGCGTCGGTCGTCACCTTGCATGAGCGACAATGGCCTTGAACGAGCGGCACGCTGTGACGCCATGTACAAAAGCCAGTTGTGATAGAGGCGACTGGCAGGCTCACGCCAGACGTTTCGCAGATCCCTCGCCAGTCGATCGGCCGGGAAATCCGCGAAGAGCTCCGGACGTCTGTCCGAAAGGGCTTGTCGCCGGAAGGTGGTCAGGATCTCTTCCGCTTCCAAATCGAAATAGGATTTCGGTATCGTAGGACAGACGTCGTTCTCTCCCCGCAGGAAACGACCCATGTCCCGTCTGAATTCGCCCAATAGGGTCAGGGTCTCGTATTCCGGATGACCCTGGAAATGAACGAAGAGACTCTTCTTCTGCTGCTTGACGAAACAATCGACACCAGCCTCCGCGGATTTGGTGAGAATGGAATACCCGCAGCTCGCGAGCGCCTCCTCCTGCACCTCGTTCCACCTTGCGTGCGGAATACTGATGGTCGCCGGAACGTTGTGCATGAGAGGATGACTTCTCGCCTTCGATTGAGAGAAGACACCAATGCATTTGGCAGGCAGCTTATGGCGCTTGATGCCGTCCATGTGCTGGACGACTGCATGGACGGCGAGACAGGAAAACACCGACGACACGGTATTCTCCGCGGCCCAGTCCATGAGTTGAACGAAGGAGGTCCAATAGGGCTCTTCCGTCAGGTCGGCAGCTCTGGGTTCGGTGCCGGTCACGAGCACTCCATCCAGCCGCGCGTTCAGCAGATCGTTGGTTCCGCGGTAGTATCGACGGACATAATCGCGCCCCCAATCCGACCGGGGCGTCGTCTCCATCGTATAGAAATGCAGTCTGACCAAGAGCCTTCCGGCCGCCGCGCCGAGCAGGTCGAACACCTGGCGCTCGGTGGACATCAAGGCGGCATCCGGCATGTTGTTGATCAGCCCGATTTCCAGGCAGTCCATCCGGTTCCCGGGCGACGCCACGGCGGCGGCGCCTCCGTTCGGTGCTCTCGAGAGCAGGTGGTGGTCGTCGGTGTCGACATCGATCAAGACAGGCATCGGAATGCCTCACTCTAACTAAATTCGATCTGCAGCGCGGAGCGCCTGATCGAGATCGGCAACGATGTCGTCAATATGCTCGATTCCGACGCTCAACCTGATCATCTCCGGCCGCACCCCCGCCTTTTCCTGCTCCGCGCGCGACATCTGCCGGTGCGTGGTCGACGCGGGGTGGCAGGCGAGCGACTTCGCGTCACCGATATTGACCAGCCGCTTGACCAGCTTGAGCGCGTCGTAGAACCGCTTGCCAGCCTCGAACCCGCCCGCCACGCCGAAGGTCAGCAGCGCACACGCCCGGCCGCCCAGATATTTCTGCGTCAGCGCGTGATAGGGGTTGTCGGGGAAGCCTGTATAGTTCACCCATTCGACGCCACGATCGTCGCGCAGAAACCGCGCGACCTTCTCGGCATTCTCGACGTGTCGCTCAACCCGCACCGCGACGGTCTCGATGCCCTGGAGCAGCAGAAAGGCGTTCAGCGGCGCCAGTATCGAGCCGGTGGTTCGCTGCGAGACCGCGCGGCAGCGCGCAATATAGGCAGCGGGCCCGTAGCGTTCGGCGAAGACCAGCCCGTGGTAAGATTGTTCCGGCTCGTTCATCATCGGGAAACGCCGGCGATGCTCCGCCCACGGGAACTTGCCACTGTCGACGATGATGCCGCCGAGCGTGGTGCCGTGCCCGCCCATGAATTTCGTCAGCGACTCCACCACGATATCGGCACCGTATTCGATCGGCCTGAGCAGGATCGGTGTCGGCACCGTGTTGTCGACGATCAGCGGCACACCGTGCCTGTGCGCAATCTCGGCGATCCCTTCGATGTCGCAGATGTTCCCGGCCGGATTTCCGACGCTCTCGCAGAACACTGCCCGCGTATTATCGTCGATGAGTCTTTCCATGCTCGCCGGCTGGTCGTCTTCCGAGAACCGGACCGTGATGCCCTGTCTCGGCAGGATGTGGGCGAACAGCGTGTGCGTCGTGCCATAGAGTTGCGGGACCGAAACGATGTTGCTGCCCATCTCGGCGATGTTGGTCACCGCATAATTCATCGCAGCCTGGCCGCACGCGACGCTGAGTGCCTCGATGCCTCCTTCGAGGGCGGCGACGCGCCGCTCCAGCACCGCGTTGGTCGGATTGCCGATCCGGGTGTAGCGGTAGCCGTCGACCTCGAGATTGAACAGCGCGGCACCATGATCGGCGCTGTCGAAGGCATACGAGGCGGTCTGGTAGATCGGCACCGCGACGGACTTGGTGGTCGGGTCGATGTCGTAGCCACCGTGAATGGCGAGCGTTTCTTTTTTCATGGAGGCTGCCCCTTCAATTATTCGGTCCCGGGCAACCTCTGGATTTCTCATGTGCATCGACGTTCCTCGAATGCTGGCGGCGTCTACCGGCCGTCCGGCGGGAAGCCGAGCAGATCCCGCACTGCTGTCGGCCATTTGGCGACGTCCGTCCCGTGGCTATGGAACATTGCGACGGCAAGACGATCCATGCCGAAGGCCACGCAGGCGGTATGGGCCGGCTCGCCTGACGAATCCTTGATGCCCCAGGCGACGCCGAAGTGATCGCGGTGGTAGTTGAAGCTCATGCAAGCGGTCGGGCGCTCCTCGGAGCGCAGGGGCACCAGCAGCTCAAATTTCAGCGACTGCTGCTTCTGGCTCACCGCCATCATCTGGCCGACCCGGCCGAAGAACGGATCGCTGGCGTAGTCGACCCGGAAGGCCAATCCGAGACCGCGGGCGATCTCCTGAGCGCGCACGATCCAGCGCTCCCGGAATTCCGAGACGTGGTCAGCGCTGCCGACGCAGACATATTCGCGCATCCTGAACGACTGCAGCCGGTCGAGATGGCGAGAGGGCTCGCGACGGAAGCAGTCGGCCGCGACGTCGAACCGCCAGCCGCCAGCCGGAACGGGACCGCGGCTCGCGGCGATCGGATAGACCGGATAGCAGGCAGCCGGCGAAAGAACCAGGTCTGCAGGTGAAAGCGATGCGGTCCAGTCGCCGCCGGCCTCGAATCGGCTGACCGCCGCGTCGATCTCGCTATCGGTGCCATGCAGACCGCAGACGCAACCGAGGAGGTTCGGAAAACTCTTCAGATAACCCGACCGCTCGAGTTGCGTGCGGTTCATGACAGGCGGGAATCGGAAAACCTCTGTATCGGGTTCGCGATGCCGCGTGATCAGCGCCGCAAGCCTCTCCACGAGGTCTTCATAAAGTGCCTTGCGACCATAGACTCCCGGAGACCCCATCTCGTAGAACAGTTTATCGGCGAGATGATCGAGCGGATCGGGCGAGAACGAAACCGTTTCCGCCTGTGCAGCAAACATGGCAACGTTCACGTCAAATCCCTTTTGTTCGAGAACCACACTTCAATCGCGCAGCGACACCGGGACGGCACTCATCAGCGTCGCCGCATTCATGCTGGAAAGGATGCGGTCGTTGTTGATCATGATAGGCGCCGAAAGCACGTCGCGGAGATGGCGGCCGACGCTGACGTCGCTGTCGTTGCGATAGCCGGACAGGCCGCAGGCACGCATCGCGTGCATCACGGTCGAGACGGCGAGTTCGGAGGCCTCCACCTTGAGCAGATTGATCGCGGACTGAAAGTCGACGGACGACAGCATGTGCTCGTCGTGTTCGCTGGCCGCATAGGACTCCAAGTTCGCCGCGATGATGGCGCGCAGCTTGTTCAGCGTCATCTTGGCCGAGGTGAAATGCGCCGCGCCGGGAGGCATGCTCCCGCCGGCCCCGCGAGCAGCCTTGCGGATGAAGAGCTGTGCCCGGTCCACCGCCGCGGCCGCGATTCCCGCCCAGACCGACGACCAGCACAAATGGGCGACCGGCGTCATCGTCTGCGCATGGATCTTGTTGTAGGCCACCGGAAATATTTGGTCTGCCGAGCCCTTGAAGTTCAGCTTGAAGCCGGCGCTGCAGGTTCCACGCATGCCGAGCGTTTCCCACGCGAGCGTGGGCTCCAGGGTATAGTCGTCGCGCGTGATCGCAAGCAGCACCTGATCGGATCCGGCTGCGTCATCGGCGCGGCGGGCGATTGTGACGATGCCGTCCGCCTCGGCGCCGTAGGAAATGACAGTCGCGTCACGCACCAGGGAAATCTCGGCGCCCTCGCGCTCCACCGCGGCAGTGCTGAATCGGATGTTTCCCCCGTTCTGGCCTTCCGTGGTCGACGACGCCATCAGGAGCTGTTCGTGGGCGATGCGCCGCATCAGCCTTTCGTGCCAAGCGCTGCCCGCGCCGTGGCGAACCAGGCACGCGATCTTGGTCTGGTGCATCGCGAAGATCATCCCGGCGGAGGCGCAGGCACGGCCGAGCGCGTAGCACATGTCGGCTACTTCCAGGATGGAGGCTCCCTCGCCGCCGAACTCGATCGGGATCTGGACGCCCAGCAGCCGCTCCTTGCGCGCCGCGTCGATCGCCTTTCGCGGAAAGCGCGCCTCGCGGTCTACCGCTACGGCCTCCGCTGCCGCCGCTTCTGCGACGGCGGCCGCCCGCTGCTGGAATGAAGCTCGGTCACGCACCACACGGCCGCTTTCCGCGGCCAAGCTGCTGAAGTGGACTTCCTGCACATTCATACCCCAGCCTCCCGTGTGAGGGTCCGACGCCTTCAAACCGCGCCGAAACGACTTACGCGACGGTGGGACTCTAACTGACCTCGCCTGCAGCGTCGCCGGAGCAAAAGGTGGATGCGCCAAAGCACGCTTCCCCCCGATGGAGTACCCCCGAAGCGGAGCTACCGCCCCGTGATGCCGTCAGGTAGCGTCACGCCACGGTTTGCCACGTCGTATAATGAATAGGGCTGAAATGCAGGATTTTACCGCCAGCATTCAAGACCGGGTTCTTTCTGTCGTCAGGAGTGTCCTGAAACAGAACGCAATCATCGCGGATGTCCATCCGGAATCCCGGCTGGTCGACATCGGACTGGACTCGATGGATATGGTCGCGCTCATGCTTAAGGTCGAAGCCGAGTTCGACCTTACCCTGCCGCAGCCTGAGATCACGCCCGAAAACTTCCAATCGGTTAAGACGTTGCAGGTCATGATTCTCAACCAACTCGGCCCCGCGCCAGGATAAAGCATATTGGCCGGCGCGGGACATCGATCGAAATCATATGCGTGATCGCATCATGAGCGAGGGTATGTCTGGGCTGACGGCCAAAAGCGACGATCTGAGACGCAAACCCTCCGCTGCCAAAGCTTGGCTGAAAGCCATCGAACCGACCTCGCGGATCGACGCCGAGCCGCGGTGGCCGTTCGCCGATTTCGTCGAAGACCGGGCGAGACGGCAACCTCAACGCTTAACATTGCTGGCGAACCGTCGATCTTTTACCTACGCGGAACTCGGCACCCGGATCAATCAATATGCGCGCTGGGCCCGGGACCTCGGGATCCGCGCCGGCAACACCCTTTGCCTGATGATGCCGAACCGACCGGACTACATTGCCTGCTGGCTCGGCATCAGCAGCCTCGGTGGCACGGCGGCGCTGGTCAATACAAGGCTGGTCGGCCTGTCGCTCGCCCATCGCATCGAAACTGTGAGGTGTTCATGTCGTCAAGGTTGAGAATTTTTTCGGTGATGCAGCAAATCGCCGAAGAACAGAAGGTCACCCTTCCGCCGCTCCGGGACGATCTGCCGCTGCAGGACACCGGCTTCGATTCGCTGGCGTTCGCGATCCTGGTCGCGCGGCTTGAGGATGATCTCGGAGTTGATCCGTTCACCACCGCCGAAGATGCGGCTTTCCCGTCGACCGTCGGTGAGTTTGTCAGAGCCTACGAGAATGTCCACGCCTGATGTCCTGGCGCTGCGCGAGTTTCTCGGCCCGGAGCTGAAGGGCCGCACGATTTCCGATGCAAAGCACAGCGTATCGCTAACAGATATTCTCGAGCACAGCTGCCTGACCGGCGACTTCCGCGACCTGTCCGGCCGCTCGGTACTGCTGGCGACGTCGGGACAGTTGCTGTCCGCGCTCGCGATGATCCAGCTCGACGGCGTCGCCCGCCGCATGCTTCTGTGCCCGCCCGACTTCGATCCGGACCACGTCGAGGCCCTGCTTGCGCGCGCCGAGATCGACACCATTGTCACCGATCGTCCGCTCCCTCGATGGCATACCGGGACCTGTCTGATCGTCGGCGCCGGCTTGCCCGAACGAGCATCTATCCGATGTAGCACCCAACGGGCGACCGAATGGTTGATGCTCACCTCGGGCACGTCGGGGCTGCCGAAGATCGTTCAGCACACGCTCGACGGACTGGCACGTGCGATCACCGCCGAAGGACCTGCGCGCCACCGGAATGCGATCTGGGCAACTTTCTACGATATCCGCCGCTATGGTGGCCTGCAGATCTTCCTGCGCGCCGTGATCGGCGGCGGATCACTGGTATTGTCGGAACCTGGGGAAGCCATCGCGGATCACGTGGCACGGCTGAGCGCAGGCGGCGTCACCCACATTTCAGGCACGCCCTCGCACTGGCGTAAGCTCCTGATGAGCGGTGCGGCAGCGAACTTTTCTCCGCGCTACGTCCGCCTGTCCGGCGAAATCGCCGACCAGGCAGTGCTCGACGGCCTCGCCCGGGCGTTTCCGCATGCCTCGATCGGACACGCTTATGCTTCGACCGAGGCCGGCGTCGGCTTCGCGGTCGACGACGGATACGAGGGTTTTCCCGTCGATCTGATCGGAGCGAACCGGGACGGCGTCGAGATGAAAGTGGTCGACGGCTCGCTCCGGATCCGCTCCTGCGGCACGGCGCGCTCCTATGTCGGCGCAAACGAACCGCCGCTCGCCGATGCCGAGGGCTTCGTCGACACCGGCGACATGGTCGAACTGCGCGGCGAGCGCTACCACTTCGTCGGCCGGCGCGGCGGCATCATCAACATCGGCGGGCTGAAGGTCCATCCGGAGGAGATCGAGACCGTCATCAATCGACACGAGTCCGTGCGGATGTCGCGCGCACGGTCGCGTAAAAGTCCGATCACCGGCTCGATCGTTATTGCCGACATCGTCCTTGCCGACGGAACCGATGCGAGCCGCCAGGAAACCATCCGCACCGAGATTCTCGGCAGCTGCAAGGACGCGCTGGCCGCATACAAAGTGCCCGCGGTGATCCGCTTCGTCCAGCGGCTCGACGTCACGGCCGCAGGCAAACTGGCGCGCGCCGATGCGTAACGTCCTCGTCACCGGCGGCAGTCGCGGCATTGGACTTGCGATTGCGCGCAGGCTTGCCATGTCGGGCGATTACAAGGTGATCGCGGTCGCCCGCCGCGAGGGCGAAGACTTTGCCCGAACGGTGCACGAGGTGGGAGCGGATCGCCTCCACTTCAGGGCGTTTGATCTCGGCGACGTCGAAAAGATCCCTTCCTTCGTGAAGGAGTTGCGCGACGCCTTCGGCCCGCTCTACGGCCTCGTCAACAATGCCGGGATCGGTACCGAAGGGCTGCTCGCCACCATGCGCAATTCCGATATCGAGGCGTTGATCCGTTTGAACGTGCTGTCGCCGATCCTTCTTACCAAATACGTGGTGCGTCACATGATGGCAGACGGAGCGGGACGCATCGTCAATATCTCCTCCATCATCGCGTCGACCGGCTACAACGGCCTGTCCGTCTATGGCGCCTCGAAGGCTGCGGCCACCGGCTTGACGCGTTCGCTGGCCCGCGAGGTTGGCCGGCTCGGCATCACCGTGAACGCGGTCGCGCCCGGCTTCATCGACACCGAGCTAACGAAATCCCTTGACGATGAAGGTCGCCGGCGCATCGCCGGCCGCAGCGCGCTGCGCCGCCTGCCCGAGGCCAAAGACGTCGCCGCCATGGTGGATTATCTTCTGGGCGATGGGGGTCGGAACATCACGGGCACCGTGCTGACGGTGGACTCCGGCAACACCGCTTGACCTTTCAACTATTGTATCGATCGCGCCAGCGCATGCCGGTAGAACCACCCGGCTGCTGGCCATTTCGGTCAAACTATCACCACGCGCCGAACGACCGCCCAACGGCTTGACCAGGATTCGCGGTTCCCAGCCGTGAGCCTCATCCTGGAACCACCCCCGGCGCGCAATGAAACTCCGACAATATTACCTTTGCGGTCGAACGCATCATCCCTAGAATTCCGCTCCCACCGGCATGCGTTTCCGACGGGCCCTGTGAAGACGGAGTAGAAGCAATGCCCAAACCGGAAAGCTTCCCAATCGAGAACATTTACGTTCCCGTGAAGAGGAAGAAGGCAATCAAGCCCGAAGTCGTCGAGGAGATCGCGGGAAGTATCCTGGAAATCGGACAACAGGCCCCCATCCTCGTTCGGCCCGACGAAGGCCGCTTCGTTCTGGTCGAGGGACTGCATCGGCTCGAAGCCTGCAAGGCGCTCGGCGAGACAACCATTATCGCAATCCTGGTCTCGGCCGAACCTGCTCAAAAAAGAACACCCTTGTTCGAAAGCCCCGAAGCGGAAGCAGAGCGCGACAAGATGGCGCGGCTGAAAAAGCTGCGTCTCGAGAAGGAGGCCGCAGACAGATCGACCGCTGACTTGAGGGGTGTCATGGAAACGGAAGCGCAGCTTCTGCGAACCGGTTCGGCGAAGGGCGTCCGTCACAATGCCAAGACATCGCCGAGCCGGACTTCAGGATCGGCCCCGAAAACCCTGTCGGAATGGATCACTAGGCAAAAGCGCGACGGCGGTCGTTATTGATTGCTTGGTTCCTTGGGCGTTTTCGAGCGAAATGGATACCGGTTCGCGCGGAGAAAACGCGTCAGAACAAGGGTCCAGGGCACGATGTGTGCTCGCTCGGGCGCAACGCAACATCAGCACATCGGCGCGGACCAGATTTGCTGCAATGCAATGAGGGCGATTGGTCTCCCGGCAAATTGACGCTTGTCATTTGCATGCACCAACGGTCAACCTAGACGTCCCATTCGGGCAGCACGTTGTGCACGACATCGTTTCGCACCTCCTGAAGCGCGAGCGGCCTAGAGGCTGTTCGGATGGCAAACAACAACTCGTTGGCGGCAAATGCCGGCGGGACGAAGCCGTGAGGACGCCTTGACCCTGTCAGCACCAAAGAAGCAGATTCTCCCATTGATCGATCTGCCGCACGGCCTTGCGCTGCTGCGCAATCCGCTGCTCAACAAGGGCACCGCCTTCTCGCTCGCCGAGCGCGACGCCTTCGGCCTGCGCGGCCTCCTGCCGCCCCACGTCTCGACCATGGAGGAGCAGGCAGACCGCATTTTGAAGAACCTGCGCCGCCTGCCGGACAATCTGGAGAAGTTCGTCGCTCTCAACGCGTTGCGTGACCGCAACGAGACGCTGTTCCTGCGCGTGGTCTGCGACAATATCGATGAGATTCAACCACTTATCTACACCCCGACGGTCGGTGAGGTCTGCCAGCGCTTCGGCGACATCTTCCGGCGTCCGCGCGGCCTCTACATCAGCACCAATGACAGCGGCCGGATCGCCGAGTTGATGCGCAACTGGCCGCACCCCGCGCGGCTGATCGTGGTGACGGACGGCGAGCGCATCCTTGGCCTCGGCGACCTCGGCGCCAACGGCATGGGCATTCCGGTGGGCAAGCTCTCGCTTTATGCCGCCTGCGCCGGCGTCCATCCCTCGCTGTGCCTGCCGGTGGTGCTGGACGTCGGCACCAACAATGCCGAGCTCCTGAAGAACCCCCAGTATATCGGCCTGCGGCAGCCGCGGCTGCGCGGCGGCGACTATGACGCAATCGTCGACGAATTCATGCGAGCCGCGCAGCAGGCTTTTCCCGGCGTGCTGATCCAGTTCGAGGATTTCGCCAACCACAACGCTTTCCGGCTGCTGCAGCGCTATCGCGACGCCGCATGCGTCTTCAACGATGACATCCAGGGCACCGCGTCGGTGGCGCTCGCCGGCCTGTTCTCGGCGCTGCGGGCCACCGGAGGCCGGCTGACGGAGCAGAAGCTCCTGTTCCTCGGCGCGGGTGAAGCGGCGACCGGTATTGCCGACCTCGTGGTGGCCGCCATGGTGGCACAGGGCAATTCGGAGGAGGAAGCGCGAAGCCGGATCTGGCTGGTTGATTCGAGGGGCCTGGTGGTCAAGGCACGCAATGACCTCGCCGAGCACAAACTGGGCTACGCTCACGAGTACCCGCTGGTGACCGACTTTCTGGCGGCGATCAAGGCACTCCGGCCCACCGGCATCATCGGGGTCTCGGCGGTGGGCGGCACCTTCACGCCCGAGGTGCTGCGCACCATGGCAGACTTCAATGCCCGACCAATCATCTTCGCGCTATCCAATCCCACCTCGCAGGCGGAATGCAGCGCCGAGGAAGCCTATCGTCACTCCGGCGGCCGGGCGCTGTTCGCCTGCGGCAGTCCCTATGCGCCGGTGACGTTCGATGGCCTCAGCTTCGTGCCGCGCCAGGGCAACAACTCCTACATTTTCCCGGGAGTCGGCCTCGGCGTGATCGCCTCCGGCGCCAGCCGGGTCACCGACGAGATGTTCATGGTGGCGGCGCGGACCCTGTCAAATCTCGTCACCGAGGCGGATCTCGCGCAAGGCAGCCTCTATCCGGCGCTACCGCGCATTCGCGAGGTTTCCTGCCATATCGCAACGGAAGTGGCCCGCCTCGCCTATCAGCGCGGCCTCGCCAGCGGCCGCGAACCTGATGATGTACTCGGCCACGTCCGTGCCCAGATGTTCGAGCCGGAATATCGCAGCTACCTTGCGCCTTAGAACTCCGCGCCCCCGAATGCAGCGCCTGGCCGCACGAGCGGCGTCGCCCCTTCCGCGTTAGATCGACGCGGCGACTTCCGCGCGGCGCGCCCCGAGTTGCGCCTTGAACGCAGCAATGAAGACCTCGAGGCCAGTCGAGGTTAGACCGTTCTCGGTGATGAGACCGAGCCTCATGAGATTGGTCGTTTCGGACATGCGGTCCCCATGCGTGGAACCACCACCGAACAGCTTGATGACAATGCGCTGCTCTCGGCGCGTCAGCGCGTTCCAAAGCGTCAGATCATGCACCCCAATGCCCCGTGCGAATCATTACACGACACATAGAGATTAGCTGATTGATCGGGGGCGAAACCGTGGCAGCAGATTCATTCGCTGAAAAGATGTCACGTTTTCCACGGATGCTCGCAGGATCTCCCGAACCTTAGTGGTCGCTTCGGATCAAATGCGCGGCAGACAGAAGCCGCGAGCGACGACGAATGGCGCCGCAGCAGTGACACCGGCTACTGCAATCCGTTCCGGAAACGAAGCTACGGAGCGATCCAGATACCCAGCCCGATAATCGCCACCGAAACGGCAATCATCAGCACGTCGGTCGTGAGCCAATCAGGCATCCTGCGTATGGGCTTTTCGCTCATGTCCGCGACTCCTTCTGTTCGCGTCGATCCCGTATGCTGGCCCGCAAAATCACAAGCGTGCGTGAGGTAGTTCACACCAGCCAGCGAAAACGGGCAGCAAAGCCAGATCCATAAAACGGCTCTCGCCCGCGACCACCGGTTGCGGGAAGCCGGCATGATCTTTGGAGGCTGCATTTTGGAATCAGTTCTCCATGAATGCCGGGCTCGGCATTTTCACGGGATGTAAGTCTGTTTTCGACCTGGCCTGAGGAGCGAGCTTTCTTGCCTCGGAGACGGGATCGCAAATCCCGGAGATCAGCATCGGCACGCGGAGGCGGAAATAGCGAAGTCCTCGTCGGGTTCGCAAATGCTCAGTGCCAAGCTGAGCGTTGTCCCTATTGCTCTATGGCGCAAGGCACCACCGAACCGCAAATATCATTCACGCAAACCGATCGGGCCGGAATGCGTCGAGGTTCCGAGCGTCATTTCGCCTTGCGACGAGGTCCCCAACAATGCGGCTCGTCACGCCGGCTAGCGTCATGCCGAGATGTCCATGGCCGAAGGCATGGATCAGGTTTGGAATGCGCCGGCCCGGTCCGATGACAGGCAGCGAATCGGGAAGCGAGGGACGAAAGCCGAGCCATCGCGACTGGACCGGTCCGAGGTCCGGGAAAAGCTTGCGGACGCCCCGTTCCAGAAGGGCGGAATTACGAAGAAGCAAATCGCGCCGCCAAAGGGCAGTTCTCAGTATAACTCCGGCTATTTCGCGCAACGAACCTGATGCGGCTGGGGTTGGTGAGCCGCATTTGCTGACCGATCGTCAGGCCGTGTGGGCTTCCAGGAAGCGCTCCGCGTAGTGGCAGGCGACGAGGCTGCCGTCGAGCGGGCGCAAGGGTGGACGCTGCGAGCGGCAGAGGTCTGTCACATGGGGACAGCGGGTCGAGAAGACGCAGCCCTTCGGCGGATCGAGCGGCGAAGGCACCTCGCCCTTCGGCACGATCCGCTGGCGCTTGCGACCAAGACCCGGCGTCGCGTCCAGCAAGGCCTGCGCGTAAGGATGCAGCGGTCGGGCAAACGTACGCTCCTTCGGTCCGTGCTCTACCGCGAGTCCCAGATACATGACCATCACGTCATCCGCGATGTGGCGCACAACGCCGAGATCGTGCGAGATGAAGAGGTAAGCCAGCCCCAGCTCACGCTGCAGATCGACGAGAAGGTTGAGAACCTGCGCCTGCACCGACATGTCGAGCGCCGAGACAGGCTCGTCGGCAACCAGCAGCTTCGGCCGCAACATCAAGGCGCGCGCGATTGCGATGCGCTGACGCTGACCGCCCGAGAACATGTGCGGATAGCGGCCATATTGCTCCGGCCGCAACCCGACCCTGGTCATCATGTCGAGCGTCTGCGCTCGCCGGTCCCGCTTCGAGAGGTTGGTGTTGATGATGAGCGGCTCTTCCAGTATGGCGCCGACGCGCTTGCGCGGGTTGAGCGATCCATAGGGATTTTGAAACACGATCTGCACGGCCCGGCGCAACGCCTGTGCGGCGCTGGGCCGTGGATTGACCGCATCCATGCCATCGAGCATCAGCGAGCCTCCGCTCGGCTTCTCGATGAGCGTCACGAGCCTTGCGAGTGTCGACTTGCCGCAACCGGATTCGCCGACGACGGCCAGCGTCTTGCCGGCTTCAAGCGCGAACGATATTCCGCCGACTGCGTGCAGATGCGCCCGGCCGCGGAACCAGCCCTGTTTGACGTCGTAACTGCGCCTGAGATCGGTGGCGGTGACAAGCGCCGTCATGACACGATTTCGCGCTTGAAGATCGAGGCCCCGCCGGTGCCACCCCCATCGGCCGCGATGCGCTCATCTCGCGTGGGATCGCCGAGCGGATAGTGACAACGAATCCGTCCGTCCATCCAGGCGCGCAGATCGGGACGTTCCCTGTCGGCCAGCTGCGTTGCATAGACGCAACGTGGACTGAACAGGCACCCATGCGGCCGATCGTATACTCCGGGCACCAAGCCCGGAATGGTGGAGAGCCGGCCGCCGTCGCTCGCCTCCGGGCGTGCCGCCAGCAAGGCGGCCGTATAGGGATGCTGCGGCGACGCGAACAGGCTTTGCGTCGGGCGCTGTTCCATGATCTGGCCCGCATACATCACGGCGACTCGTTCGGTCGTGTCCGAGACTACGCCCATGTTGTGCGTGATGAGGATCAGCGCCATGCCACGATCGCGTTGCAGGGACAGCAGAAGATCGAGGATCTGCGCCTGGATTGTGACATCGAGCGCGGTCGTCGGCTCGTCGGCGATCAGGAGCTTGGGATTGCAGGCGATCGCCATCGCGATCATGACCCGCTGGTTCATGCCGCCGGAAAGCTGGTGCGGATAGGCCGACAGCCGTGTCTCCGGGGCCGGAATACCGACTTGCTCGAGAAGCTCGACCACGCGCCGTCGCGCGGCCTTGCGATCCATCCCTTCATGGATATGCAATGTCTCGGCCAGCTGATAGCCGATCGTGAAGGAAGGATTAAGCGACGTCGTCGGCTCCTGGAAGATCATCGCGACGTCCTTGCCGGTGAGCGCGCGCCGCTCGCGATCGGTCAAGGTCTGCAGATCCCGCCCCTCGAACCGCAGTTTGTCGGCCTCGACACGCCCCGGGGATGGCACGAGTCCCATCAGGGCCAACATGGCGACGCTCTTACCGGATCCGGATTCGCCGACGATCCCCAGCACCTCGCCCTTTTCGAGTGCGATGTCGATGCCATCCACAGCGCGCACCATCCCGCCCCGCGATGGAAACGCGACGGATAGATTCTCGATCTCGAGGAGCGGCATCAGGTCGCCTTTCGACAATGATCAGGCGCTATCGCTTGAGCTTGGGATCGAGCGCGTCACGCAGTCCGTCGCCGAGGAGGTTGAACGCCAGCACGGTTACGAGGATCGCCAAGCCCGGAAGCGTAACGACCCACCAGGCCCGCAGAACAAATTCTCGCGCATCCGCCAGCATGGTGCCCCATTCGGGCAAAGGGGGCTGTGCGCCGAGACCGAGAAAGCCGAGTGCGGCCGCATCCAGGATCGCAGTCGAAATGCCGAGCGACGCCTGGACGATCAGGGGAGCGGTGCAGTTCGGCAACACCTCCTTGAACATCAGTCGGAGGCGCCCTGCACCCGCGACTTTGGCCGCGGTGACGTAATCCTTCGAGACTTCGCTGATCACGGCGGCGCGCGTGATCCGCACATAATGTGGCAACAGCACGATCGCGACCGCAAGCATGGCATTCATCAAGCCCGGTCCAAGGATCGCAACGATGACGATCGCGAGCAAAAGGCTCGGTAGCGTCAACGTGATGTCCATCAGTCGCATGATCGCGATCTCGACCACCCCGCGATAAAAACCCGCCACCAGCCCAAGAATCGTCCCGGCGACCACTGACAGCGTCACGACCGCGATCCCGATCAGAAGCGAAAGCCTTGCTCCGTGAATAAGACGGGAAAGCATGTCGCGGCCGATCGCGTCGGTGCCGAGCGGATAGGCGATCGATCCGCCTTGTTGCCAGACGGGCGGTTTGAGAAAGGCCGTATTGTCCGTGATGACAGGGGAATGCGGTGCAACGAAATCGGCTGACAGCGCGAGGAGAATGAGCACTACGATCACGACGAGGCCCGTCACGGCGCCGCGATTTGCCCTGAAATCGAACCAGAGTTCCAACAGCGGATGCGGCGCAGTGCCTGCTTGCGCGACAACGACAGGGCTTTCGAGGACTTCGGCAGTCATCTTGCGTACCGGATGCGGGGATTGATCATCCCATAGGCGACGTCGACCAGCAGATTGACGATCATGACGATCGCGCCGATCAACAGCGTGCCGCCCTGCAACACCGGATAGTCGCGGCGGTTGATGCCCTCGATCAGCCATTTGCCGACACCAGGCCAGGAGAAGATTGTCTCCGTGAGGATTGCGCCCGTAAACAGGACACCGACCTGCAGCCCGATCACCGTCACCACCGGAATCAGCGCATTGCGCAGCGCATGGATCGCGATCACCCGGAAGCGCGGCAATCCCTTGGCGCGAGCGGTGCGGATGTAATCCTCCCCCAGGACCTCCAGCATGGCGGACCGCGTCATGCGGGCGATCACGGCGAGCGGCACGGTGCCGAGCACGATCACCGGCAGCACGAGATGTGACAGCGCCGAGCGAAAGGCGCCGAAATCGCCGTCTATCAGCGTATCAATCAGCAGGAAACCGGTCACTGGTTCGATGAAGTATTGCACCGCTATTCGCCCCGACACCGGGGTCCATCCGAGCTGTACCGAAAAAAGCAGGATCAACAGCAATGCCCACCAGAAAATCGGCATCGAGTATCCGGTGAGCGAGATCCCCATCACGCCATGATCGAAGATCGAGTTGCGGCGAACGGCTGCGATGATGCCGGCCGGCAAACCGAGGCATATTGCAAACAGGATCGCGCAAACCGACAGTTCGATCGTCGCCGGGAACAGCGTCCGGAATTCAGAAATCACGGGTTCATGGGTGGCAATCGAGCGGCCGAGGTCACCATGCGCCATCCGCGACAGATAGAGACCATACTGGACCAGCAAGGGCTTATCGAAGCCGTAGTCAACGCGCAATTGCGCGAGCCGGGCCGGATCGATGCCATGTTCGCCCGCCATGGTCTCGATGGGATCGCCAGGGATCAATCGAATCAGCACAAACACGAGCAACGTGATCCCGATGAAGGTCGGAATCACGAGACTCAATCGGGTAAGAACGAACCGGAGCATGTCGTCCCTCGGTCATCTCGCCAAAGGAGAAGGGCAAAAGCGGCGGAGCGGCAAAGGCCACTCCGCTCTCGTCTTTTAATCCTTGACGTCGACGCCATAGAAGTTGTGGCGTCCGAACGGCGACAGCTTGAAATCGACAACTCTCTTGCTGACGGGCTTCAGCTGCACCGCGTGCGCGATGGTGAACCACGGAGCCTGTTCCTTGAAGATCACCTGGGCCTGCTCGTACAGCTTGGCCCGCTCGGCCTGGTCGCTGATGGTCTTGGCCTTCACGACAAGATCGTCGAACGGCTTGTAGCAGAATTTGGCGATATTCGAGCCGCCCGATTGAGCGGAGTCGCAGCCCAGCAAGGTGTGCAGGAAGTTGTCAGGATCGCCGTTGTCGCCGGTCCAGCCGAACATGCCCATCTGGTGCTCGCCCGCCTGCATCCGCTTGCGGTATTCGCCCCATTCATAGGACTTGATTTCGGCTTTGACACCGATCTTGGCGAGGTCGGCCTGCATCAATTCGGCAATGCGCCTCGCGTTCGGATTGTAGGGGCGCTGTACCGGCATGGCCCACAGGTCGGTTTCGAAACCGTTGGGAAATCCTGCGTCGGCCAGAAGCTTCTTGGCCGCTGCCGGATCATAGGGGTCGTCCTTGACGTTGTCGTTATACGACCACATCGAGGGCGGGATGGGATTCTTGGCCGGGATGCCGGTCGACAGGAACACGGCGTCGATGATCGCCTTCTTGTCGATCGCCATGCTGATGGCCTTGCGTACGCGCACGTCGTCGAACGGTTTCTTTTGCGTCTGGAAGGCCAGATAGCCGACGTTGAGGCCCGGCTGTTCCAGCACGGTGATGTTCGGATCTTTCCTGATCGCATCGATGTCGGCGGGATTCGGATAAGGCATGACGTCGCATTCGCCCTTCTGGAGCTTGGCCCAGCGAACGGATGCATCCGGCGTAATCGAGTAGACGAGGTCGTCGATTTTCGCCTTGCCGCCCCAAAATTCGGGAAATGCCTTGTACCGAATCACGGCGTCTTTCTGATACTGCACCAGATAAAACGGGCCGGTGCCGATCGGATCCTGGTCGATCTTTTCGGGCGTGCCGGCCTTCAGCATCGCATCCGCATATTCCTTTGACTGGATGGCAGCGAAAGGCATCGCGAGGTCGGCGAGAAATGGGGCCTCCGGCCGATCGAGCGTCACCTTGATCGTGTAATCGTCGACCTTCTCGACCGACTTCAGCAGTTTCGGCAGCCCCATGTCGCCGAAATATGAATGGTTCGGACTTGTCACCTTGAAATACGGATTGCTCTCCTTCCATTGCCGCTCGATCGAGAATATGACGTCGTCGGCATTGAAGTCGCGCGTCGGTTTGAACGACTTGGACGAATGCCACTTCACGCCCTTGCGCAGGTTGAACGTGTAGGTGGTGCCGTCCGGCGAGATCGTCCATTTTTCCGCGAGGCCCGGCACCACTTTCGTGCCACCGCGCTCGAACTCGACAATGCGGTTGTAGATCGGCTCATTGCCGTCGAACGACGTGCCGGTGGTGTTGACGCCGGGATAGAAGTTCTCCGGGCTGCCCTCCGAGCAGAAAACCAGGGTTTTGGCAGAAGCAGCCGAAGCAAACACAAGCGCGGAAGCGCAGACGGCGGCGAGCAGAATTGATCTGTCCACGGGTTGGAACTCCAGGTGAATCCTTTCGGCGCGTTGATTAAGCGCCAGGGACGCCGAGCAAGCTTGCTATCGGGTATTGCCGCTGTCAATGCGTCCTGAGGTGATGCGTCACCGTAGTCCGAAGCAGATGATTCTGCGATGACGTACGAAGCCGGGCCGCTATCCGACTCTTCGGCGGTCTTTCAACAGCAAGTGCGCCATTGGCGTTGAGTCCGAGCGTCTCGGCCGCCATCTCACGCACCATCCAGTCGCCGTTCTTGACGCGCGCGCGTGATCGTTTCCGCCGCCGGCTTCATCTGCGAGAACGCGAGCGCGCTCATCGCAGCGCAGCGCACATGCGCGTGGGAATGGTGGATCGGCAACGTCAGCACCGGGATCGATTCCTCGAGCTTCAGGAAGCCCGTGACGCCGATCGCCTGCACGCGCACGGTGCCGTCCGGGTCCTCACCCTTGCCTGTTGGCATGTCGGTAATTTCGTCGGCGGCCACGAAGTGTTCGAAGGCACCGTGCGATGTTGCAAGCAAGAGCGTGGGAAGATAACGGACCATTCTCATCCTCTTTCGGTTGGATGAGCCGTAGCGGCCATGACAGGGCGAGGGATCAAGCGGGTCAAATCCGGATTGGTCGATTAGTTGCCGCGAAATGCCGATTCCGCGCGCTGGACACGAAGGTGCTGCTGCTCGAAGAACCCTTCGTCGCATTGGACGAGCAGACCCGTGTCATCATGCAAGAGAGCTTCACAATATCTGGCAGCGGCCGAAGATTTTGGTGCCGTTCGTCACTCACGATCATGATGAAGCAATCTTCCTGTCAGACTGCGCCTACTGCATGACTGCGCACGACGACAGGCTTGCCGGGTTGGAAACCGGTTGGCTCGACTTCTAGTCCGCGCTCGCCTTCTTGGCTGGCTACGGCGCTATCCACGCACCCTTCGACCGCCTTCCGCTGAATCCGATTGAAATAAAATTTGATGGGATAAGTCTAAAAGACGACTTGATCTCTAAGTTTCATCAAAAATGCGGCACGTCGATAGCTCGAATGGGTAATGGGTAAGAAGACATGACCGATCAACAGTTGGCTCTTCAGGCCTTCGGCGAAGTCCTGGGCATATTGGACGAATACCTTGAGCCCCGTCCCCACGACAGTGAACGCATTCTCGACAGGCTGGTCGAGGTTCTTGAGCGGCCCGATTTGGTCGTTGCCGTAGGCCGTTTGCGCCAACGAAGTAGTCTCTGAGCAATCCGATGGCGAAACAGTTTCCATTTATCTCCTTGTCCGCTTGCATCGCTACTTTCTTTTTCATCGGAACGCCGATTGCGCAGGCGAAACAACAATGCCGCGCCGCAGCGTCAACAAATCCGCGCGAGCATTGGTCCTGGCGCCTCATCGACGGACGAAAATGCTGGTACGAAGGCAAGCCCATGCTCTCGAAATCATTATTGGAGTGGCCTGCGCGGGTTTCGACGCAGGCTCGTCCCGCTGAAGAGCTTGCAAGCGCCCTCGTACAGAAACCCAGCGATCCGATCGGTTCAGAAGCGACGCCGACTAGCCCGAATACGTTCGATGCCCTGTGGCGCACCAGGGTTGAACAGCGGTAGACCCTGACCTCGGCCGCCGCCACTCATCTGCGTCTCCTCCCCTATGCATCGAGCACCCGTGTGAGGAACCAATAGCTGCCAAGGACCGCAATGAGCGCCGACAGCGCATAAACCGGTGTCGCCGCCCGCACCGGTTTGGCGCTGTCGACGGCCGTTAGCCGGTCCAGGACGATGAGCGCTGGAATAACCATCGAGACGATGGCCACCTGCCCGATCTCGACGCCGATGTTGAAGGCCGCAAGCGCGGTAACGACTGCGTTGGTAGGCAGGCCGATCTCCCGGAGCGCACCGGCGAAGCCGAAGCCGTGAACTAGCCCGAATGCGAAGGTGATCCGCCATCGGTCGTCAATATTGCGCGTGAAGAAGTTTTCCATCGCCACAAACACGATCGATGCCGCGATGGCGGGCTCAACGATGTTGCTGGGAATGACGACGACGTTGAGCGTGGCAAGCGAGAGCGTGATCGAATGGGCGATCGTAAAGGCCGTCACGATCTTGATGACCGGCACAAGTCGTCGAGCCCACAACACGACAGCGACCAGGAATGCGATGTGATCGTAGCCCAGGAAGATGTGCTCGATGCCGGTAACGAGATAGCGCTCCAGGGTCGCGAGCAGCGAGGGCGCCGGGGCGGAGAGCGTGACGGCGCTGTTGGTGGCATCGAGCAGCGCTTGCGGCGCGTTGTCCCCCTCGCCGATCAGCACCACCTGGCGCGCCGCGGAATCGATGTCGGTCAACACCGTCGACCGATAGACGACATTGTCGCCGACATCCCGGCAGGAAAAGTGGTTCCGAAAGATCACGCCGTCCCCGTCGGACACGAGCACGGCCGCGCCCGGCACGCAAGCGTTGCCTTCGGCCCCGGTCACCGCGATATGCGCGGTGATGTAGGCGATGATCGGTGCCGCCGACGCAGCAACCAGCGCCGGATCGACCTGGTCGTGCTGCGCATCAAAGATTCTGGTACCGGCAAGGCGGTCGGCGTCGCTGCCCTTGAGCCCCACCTCGACGTTGACGCCGCGATCATCACCCAATGTCACGCGCGCGGTCGAGAGATTGACCTGATGCGCCTCTGCCGCGACCAAGGCAACGAGCGCAATCGCCCCTGCCAGCAACAGGCACCGTAACCTCACCAGCCCGCTCCGACCGCCTTGAGGAGCTCGGTCAGGCGCCTGGGCTCGTACTCTGCAACCGTGACAACCGCGCCATCCGGCACCAGCCGGGCATACCGATCGAGCCTGTCGGCGGGCGAGCCGAATTCGAGCCGAACCAGGGGTGTCGAGCTGTCCCGCGCGTAAAACAGCACGATCAACGTCGGCAGCGTCAGACCGTATTGTGCGAGATGGGGCGCATCGCCAGGCGCCACACGCGCTTCAGCAATAGCCGCATCGAAACCGCCGAAGGCCGCATCGATGATCGTTGCCTGGGCGGGATCGGCAACATGAACGGCGCCACCCGCCGTGTGCGTGTGCTGGCCGATATGCTTGAACCATGCTCCTGCCGAATCCCGCTCAAAGCGGGTCAGCTTGCCGTTCGCCACGATCTCCATGGCCCACACCTGCGCCATCGAAACCGGCAACAACAGGTCCGCACTGCGGCTCGCGATGGTGGAGATGGCCTTGTTCTGCTGCCGCCGCGCCATGTCGAACACCAGTCGCCACTCCTCCGTCACATGGCGCGGCATCAGATAGACCGTCGGCGCGCCGCCGAGCCTGACATAGTGCGACGTGCCCGCCGGGTTTGTCGTCCCGAAATTCACCGTTGCCACGACGGCCGAACGGGCTTCGAGCACGGCAACCTCGGACGGTGGATCGAGCCCGAACGCCGCAAAGCTCTCGGCAGCGAGTTCGCCCGCGGCAATCTCGCGCGAGGGTTCACTGACCTTGAGAAACTTCAAGGCCGTATCGATGTGCGAGGCAAGATCGGCCGGCGCGGCGCCGTCCACGCCTTCGATCGTCCATTCGCCCCGCTTGCGCCGCAACGCGACGCTATCGACGCCCGACAGAAGGTCGATTTGTTCGATCTCGTTCGGCGTATTGGCAAGGAGACCCTTGGGCGGAGACACCAGCTTGTTATGCAGGTCGGGCCATTGTCCCGAAACGACCAGGGCGAGAAGAAGCGCCAGCAGCACGATGATCGCGATCGGCGCTTTCCATCGCACAGCCACTGGCATCGCCGCCGTCAACGCCGCCTCCACCACATTGCGAAACCGAAAAACGCCGTGCTGAGCGGCAGCACGATCTCGAGCACAATGAAGGTATCGCGCATCTGCGTGCTTGTCAGCGCGATCTCCGGCAGATTGTAGGTCCGCGGCGCGAGATTTGGCGACGCCTCATCCTCGGCAAGCCAGCGGATGATTGCGACCGACAGCTCGCCATTGGAGACATAGGAAAAATATTCGTTGGTCGCGAATTTGCTGGTGCCCGATATCACCAGCCGAAAGTGCTTGTCAGGCAAGGCTCCCGGAAAGGCGCCTTCAAGCGCCACTGCGAGCGCCTGGGCGGCATGCTCGACTTCGACGGGCGCCGGTCCACCGGACGCAACCGTGATGCCAGGCGGCCGCAAATAGCTGTCCTGGCTGCTGGCCGCGAGAACGCTGGCCTTCACCATCGCTGGTGGTTGGCCGAGGCGGATCGGCCGCGCCTGCGCAAACACCGTGAGCGCGAGCCGCGCCGTGATTGGATGCGGCGGATAATAGGGTATCGCGACCTTGTCTGGATCCGTACGAAAATGGTTGAGAGGATCGATGATGATGGCCGGCTCGCTCGACAGGCCAAGCGGGCCCAGCAACCTGCTCTGCAGGTCGTCACCGAGAGGAAACTGCGGATCGATCAACATCACGAGCCGCCCGCCACCCTTGAGATAGTCAACCAGGAGATCCGCTTCGCCCGCTGCCAGCGCAGTTCGCGGACCGATCTCGGCAACCACAGCGCAATCGGACGGAATGGCCCTCGCCATCGCCATGACGAGCGGCCGCATTTCGAAACCAATCTCGTTGAGCGCCAATTGGAGCCGGTCGAGCTGCTCGGGTTCGGCGACCAGCACGTCGTCGGCGCCCGGCACATCATGCCCCCTCAGCGTCTCGACGTGACTGAAATGATAGTGGCCGGGCATGGGGCGGAACGTCTCGCCATGGCCGGTCACGAAACAGACCGTCTCGGCGCGCTTGCGAAGAACGCGCAGCGCGGCGTAGCCGAGGCGCGCGGCGTCGGTGACGTTTTCCACCAGCACCTTGCGGTCGCCGACCTGCAACACGGCCGTATTGTACGCATGCACACCGATGTCGCGCGCAAGTCCCGGCTCCTTGTCGAGATCGATGGCACGGAACGCGAGCAGCGGATGGTTGCGTGCCGCGATCTCGATCATATCCCGCATGCCAACTGCATTGGGGTCGCTGGCGTTGTAGAAATACACCAGTGAAAGCGGAGACCGCAGTTCGTCGACGACGTCAGTGAGTTGCTGCGGAGGGGTGTTCAGCCCTTCGCGGGTTGCGTCGAAATGCACGTCGTGGCGATAGAGGGCGACGTTAGCGCCAATCGCGACGCACAGCGTGCCGCAGACGATCAGCGCGTTCGCGGCCCAGGCCGTCCACCGCGATCCCCGGCCACGCAGCGGCAGACGGACCGCGAGCGCGAACAACGTCAGCAGGGTCAGCGACCATGCCACGAACAACAGACCGTTCGAAATCCTCTCGCCAAATCCGGCAAAGCCGAGCACGCCGAACAGAAGCGCCGTGGCGATGAGCGCGGCAACGATCAGATCGGGTCCGGCGGGCCGCGACATGCGTCTCTCCTACCGCCGCGCCAGTGCGCGCACAGTCAGCAACAGCGTCAGCAGCGTGACGCTGAGAAAGAAGCCGACGTCCGACAGGTAGATCGAGCCCACCGCGAACGGGCGGAAATGCACCGCGAGCGACAAGTTCACCACCAGCGTGTCCGCCGGGCTCGGCAGCAGCCAGCCGAAATTGTCGATGATCCACAAGAGCAGGAAGACGCTGAGCGAGATCAGCGCCGCGATCACTTGGTTCGCCGTGAGCGCCGACGCCAACAGCCCGGTGCCGACCAGGGCCGAACCGAACAGCAAAAGGCCGAGATAGCCGCTGTAGATCGGTCCGAAATCGGGATCGCCGAACCAGGCCAGTGTCGCCGCATAACAGCCCGAGAGCAGAAGCATAACCACAATCAGGCTCATGCTTGCGACGTACTTTGCCAGCACGATCGCGACTTCGGAGACCGGCGCGGTGAGCAACACCTCCATGGTCCGCAGCTTTTGCTCCTCGGCCAGAAGCCGCATTGTGATCAGCGGCGCGGTCAGCATGAACAGCACGAACATCTGGAAGAAGACGTGCACCATGCTGGGCTGATGGCTGATGAACAAGGTGAGCGTGAAGCTATAGCCCATGATGAGCAGGAAAACGGTCATCACTGCGTAGGCGATCGGCGATGAGAACAGCGCCATCTCCTCCTTGCGCAACAGGATCGCAAAGCTTCTCATGCGGCTCCCCTCGACGATTGCCGCGTCAGGTCGAGAAACACGCGCTCGAGATCCGGTCGAGCTTCGTTCAATTCCGAGACGGCGACGCCGGCCCCGACCAGTGCTGCCACGATGTCGGCGGCCAGAGAGGCGCGCGGCTCGGCCCTGATGAGATAATGCCTCGCTCCCGAACCAGCGTCCGCTTCGACGGTGAGGTCGCGCACGCCGGCGACGGCAGAGACGACGCCGCGGACGGTCGCTTCCGGCGCGGTTGCCGCCAGCCGCAGCACGGTTTCTTCCGATTTCCCCTTCAGCGCGTCGGCAGTCAAAAGCGTGCCATCGAGCAGGATCATCACCCGCGAAGCGATCTTTTCGATCTCGGGTAGGATATGTGAGGCGATCAGTACGGTATGGCTTCTCGCGAGCGAGCGAATGAGATCGCGAACGCCAATGACCTGGTGCGGATCGAGCCCGCTGGTCGGCTCATCCATCACCAGCACTCGCGGCGTGCCTAGCAGCGCTTGCGCAATCGAGACGCGCTGGCGGAAGCCGCGGGAAAGCTTGGCGGTCAGGAGCGTCATGACGCGGGTGAGATCCAGTCGCTCGGCCGCCTGGTCCACCGCTGCCTTGGCTGCAGTTCCTCGCAATCCCCTGAGATTGGCCATGAAGTGAAGAAACTCGCCAACCCGCATGTGATCGTAGAGTGGTGCGTCTTCCGGCACGTAGCTGATCAGGCGGCGGACCGAAAGCGAGTCAGTCACGACGTCATGGCCGCCGACTTCGATACGCCCGGAGGTCGGGACGAGATAGCCGGTCAGCATACGGAAGATCGTGCTCTTGCCCGAGCCGTTGGGCCCAAGCAGACCGACGATCTCGCCCTCGTCAATGCCAAAGGACACGTCGGTGACGGCGCGCCGCGGCCCGTACCATTTGGTGACATGCTGCGCCAGCACAAGCGGTGACATCAACTTGCAAGACCCGGATTCAGCAAAGACGCGCGCGTCGTATTCCACCCGCCCGCGATCCCGAGCGCGAGGCTCGAGATCGCGTTCCGCTCACGGCGCGCCGTTCGATCACTCGTAAAATTCGGGCGAGTGCTTGTGGGCTTTGTAAACGTCCGGATCGTGCGCGAAGATGATATCGCCACCCTCGACGTCGTGCACCCGCTTGACCCAGGCATAGGCGTCGAGCATGCCGACGGGATCATAGACGCTGCCGATGCTCGGCAGGATATTCTTGTCAAGATTCTCCTGCAGATAGACGGCGTCGCTGGTGAGCACGACCGTTCCGGTCTTCGGCAAACGAACCACCATGATTTGGCTGCCGGGAGTGTGCGATACCGATCGATGGATATAGATGCTGTTGTCGCCGAACAGGTCGAGATCGCCGTCGAGCTCGATCGTCTTGTACTTGCTCGGCATCGGGCCGCCGACGCTGTTGCGCAGCATGGCGAAATCGTCGCTGATGAAGAAAGTGGCATAGCCCGGCGCCGGCCAGAATGCGTTCCTGATCTCGTCGCGCTGGTACACGAAGGTCGAATCCAGGAACTTGCCGATATTGCCGGCGTGGTCGACGTGGAAGTGGCCCAGCACGACATACTTGATGTCGGACGGCTTGACGTCGATTTTGCTGAGCTGGGCATCGATGGCGATGTCCGGCGAGCGGCCCGGATCAAGTGCCTTCACGAACGGCCCCCAATAGTCCGGATTGGTGATGATCTTGTCGTTGTTGCCGCAGTCGAACAACACGTCTCCCTTGGGGTGACGGATGAGGAAGAAGCCCACCGGAATCTGCACTTTGCCGCTGGCGCCGTTCTGGATGATCGACTTGTCGAGATTCAGTGCCCCTGAGCTGAACACGTAGAGCTTCATCGCTTTCGGGGCCTCGGCCGCCATCGCTCCGGCGGCTGTCAGAAGCAGTCCTAAGGTCAACGAACCAAGGACTCTCGCACAACGCAGCAGCATATCGTCCTCCCTGTTTAACCAATTTCTATCGTTCATTAGGACGCCAGATTGTTACCACAACAATGTGTCGGTTGTGCAGACCTAAAGTGCGGCCGTCAGACGAAGTTGCGTCGGCTGAATGCTGCACGGCAACAAGTCGGAGCCAGCCAACCATCACAGGTGTAGAAGGATGTTATTTCACCGGGCGAGACATTCGCCCGCGCATGTTTGTCGTTGGCCGGCCTCAGGCCAGCACGCACCATCGCCGAAATGCCAGCTTGATCAGAACGTAATCGCCGATCTACAGTCGGGAGCCTAATAAAAACAGTCGGCCGCAGAAGCAGCCGCGATAACAGGTCATGGGAGGTGCAGGTCGATGAGCGGACTCATTACGCGTCGCACGATGTTGGCCGGCGGCACCGCCAGCCTGCTAGCCGCTCCCTGGGTGGCCAGAGCGCAGGCCAAGACATTGCACATCGGCATGCAAAGCATCCTGTCAGGGCCGATCGCACTGCTTGGCACCTCCTCCCGCAACGCACTGATGATGGAGCAGGATCGCATCAACGCTGCCGGCGGCTTTCTCGGCCGGCCGATAGAGTTCGTCTTCCGCGATTCAAAGGGGCAGCCCCAGGAAGCCGCCCGCCTGACACGCGAGCTGGTGAACACCACGGGTTGCGAGCTCCTGATCGATGCCGAGGCTTCGTCCGGCTCCTTCGCGGTCCAGGAGGTCGTGCGCGACCTGGGCGTAGCCTGTATTCACAGCAACAGCGAGACCTCGTCGCTGACCGCCGACCCCAAGATCCGCGTCCCCACCGCCTTCCGCGTCGCGCGCCAGGGGGTGCACGACGCGGTGGCCGGCAGCATCTATCTCTCCGAATATGCCAACACCAAGAAGCTCAACAAATGGGCGACCTGCTCGCCTGACTACGCCTACGGTCGCGACACCACGGCGCAGTACCTGCAGTTCTTCAAGCAATTCAAGCCGGACATCGAGATCACCACCGAGGCCTGGCCCAAGCTCGGCCAGCCCGATTTCACCGAAGTTATCACCAAGCTGATCCAGGCCAAGCCTCAGGCCCTGTTTACGCTGCTGTATGCCGGCGACCTCTCGGCGTTCGTGAATCAGGGCAACATCTATGCGCTGTTCGGGCAGATGGCGGTGGCGACGCCTAATGTCGACTATCCCGTGCTGGCCGCCATCAAGAACCTGCCGCCCGGGATCCAGTCCGCGACGCGCTACCTCGAGACCTTCCCGAATACGCCCGCCAACAAGGAATGGGGCGAGGCCTATTTCAAGCGGTGGAACGAGCGGCCGACCAACTGGTCGTGGCAGAACACGGTGGCGATGCAGTTCTACGAGTCCGCCATCAAGAAGGCCAACTCGCTCGATGGCAAGGCCATCGCCGCGGCGCTCACGGGCATGAAGATCAACACGCCGTTCGGCGTCGACGGCACGATCACCATGCGCGACGACCACACGACCATCAACTACGCCATCGGCTGGGGCCAGACCACGCCGAAGGAGCCGTTCATCATCGACGTGAAAGCCGCCGACTGGGGCAAGATCATCGAGCTCGAGACCGACTGGAAGAAGCAGCAGAAGTACATCTGAGCTTCAGATGGACCTCGACGCGCTCGGCGCCTGCCTCACAACACCGGCCTGCGTGGTCACCCAGGCCACCAGCGGGCTGATCGTGGGGATGTTGCTGTTCCTGGTGGCTGCGGGCGTGACCCTGATTTTCGGCGTGCTGAAAATCGTGAATTTCGCCCACGGCACCTTCTACATGCTGGGCGGCTACGTCGCCTATTCCGCGCTCGGCGCAACCGACAGCTACGCCCTTGCGGTGCTGTCGGCAACGCTCGCCATGGCACTGTTCGGCGTCGTGTTCGAGCGCGCACTGATGAGCCGGGTCTATGGCTCCAACGTGCTGATGCAGCTCCTGGTCTGCTACGCCGTGGTGTTGATCTTCGACGACGTCGTGAAGATCGTCTGGGGGCCCGAGTTCCACGCCATGGGGATGCCGCCGGCCTTCCAGGTGCCGCCACTCTTCATCGCGGGCGGCGTCGTGCCGCCCTTTTATGCCGTGCTGATCGTCATCGCTGCGCTGATCGCAATCGTGCTCGGCCTCGGTCTCTCGATGACGCGGCTGGGCAAGACGGTGCGCGCCGCCGCGATCAACTCCCAGATGGTGTCGGCGCTCGGTATCAACACGACACTGCTGTTCGCCATCGTCTTCGCCGTCGGCGGTGGACTGGCGGGGCTGGCGGGTGCGCTTGCGGCGCCGGTGCGCTCGCTGTCGCCAGGCATGGGCTTTTCGATCCTGATCGAGAGCTTCATCGTCACGGTGATCGGCGGCATGGGCTCGATCGGGGGCGCGCTGGTGTCGGCCCTCCTGATCGGCATGGTCCGGGCCTTCGGCACGATCGGTTTCCCTCAATTCACCGACGGACTTATCTATATCGTCATGATCGCCATCCTGCTCTTGCGCCCGCAGGGTCTGTTCGGGCGCAGCCCATGAAGCCTCACCCAGCCTCACGCGATGTGGTGATTGCCGCTGTTGCCCTGATCGTCGTGCTGGCGATCCCGCTCTTCCACCGCAGCCCGGCCTTTGAGGATTTCATCATCCGCCTGAGCGCCATGGCGTTGTTCGCAACCTCGCTCAACCTCCCGGTCGGCAACACCGGCATGGTCTCGTTCGGCCACGGCATGTTCTATGGCCTCGGCGCCTACGCCTTCGCATTGATGATGCAGATGACGGATCTCTCGCTTCCCGTCGCTGCCGTGCTCGCGGTGTCGATCACGACCCTTGCCTCCTTCTGCGTCGGCGCCATCTGCGTGCGCCTCAGCACCGATTACTTCGCCTTCATCACGCTCGCGTTCCAGATGCTGTTCTACAGCGTCGTCATTTCATGGCAGAGCCTCACCGGCGGTGACCAGGGCCTGCGCGGTGGTATCCCGCGCCGCGAGATCTTCGGTTTCGAACTCTCTTCGCAGCTTCATCTTTACCAGTTCTGCTCCGTCGTCGCGGTGCTTGGGCTGCTCGCGCTGCGCCACGTCTCGACGAGCCCGCTCGGCCAGACGCTGCGCATGATCCGCGACAACGAGGATCGCGCGAGCTTCCTTGGCGTCGTTCTGTGGCGAGCCCGGCTCCTGGCCTTCACAATCGCCGGCGCCTTCGCGGGACTGGGCGGCGTCTTGGCTGCGCTGTTCGTCTCGGGCGCCTATCCCGAACTCGCCGACTGGCCGAACTCCGGCCAGGCGATCTTTGCCGTCATGCTCGGCGGCATCAACAGCTTCCTCGGCCCCGCCCTGGGCGCTGCGATCCTGCTCGCGCTGAACGATGCGGTGACGCGTTTCACCGAGTATTATGGGCTGGTTCTGGGGATCGTGATCCTGGCATTCGCCGTGGGTTTCCGCCGCGGCGTGCTCGATTTCCTCAGACTGGCCTGGCCCCGAAGTTCGAAATGAAGCTCGAGATCAGAAATCTCACCAAGACGTTCGGTGGCGTGCGGGCCATCGACGATGTATCGCTCGACTTTCCGTCGGGGTCGCTTTCGGCCGTGATCGGTCCAAACGGCGCAGGCAAGAGCACGTTTTTCAACCTGATCAGCGGCGCGTTCCCTGCCGATACCGGCCAGGTGCTGCTCGACGGCGACGACGTCGTTCGCCTGTCGAAGACCGCACGGATGCAACGTGGCATCGGGCGGGCGTTCCAGGTCGCAAGCTGCTTTCCGACCATGACGGTGGCGGAAAATCTCACGGCTGCGGTCACCGCCCATGTCGGCCAGTGGGGTAATCTCTCCCGGCGCTTTCCGCCGCCCGGCGTACGCGAGCGTGCCGGCGAGGTGATGGAGTTGATAGGCCTGTCCCATGTCGCGAATGTCGAGGCTGCGATCCTCTCGCACGGCGACCAGAAGCTGCTCGATATCGCCATTGCGCTTGCGCTCGAACCCAAGGTGCTTCTTCTCGACGAGCCGACGGCCGGCATGGGGCCGGAGGAGCGCTGGCGCATGATCGAGCGCGTGCGCGGTCTGTGGGAACAGCGCAAGCTCACGCTGATCTTCATCGAGCACGACATGGACATCGTCTTCCGGATCGCGAGCACGATACGCGTGCTTTGCTACGGGCGGCTGCTGGCCGAAGGCACACCGGAAGAGATCCGCAACAACCAGTCGGTGATCGACGCGTATCTTGGCACGGAGGCCCACGCTGAATGACCGACCTCTTGCGCGCCGAGGGATTGAGCGCCTTTTATGGTGCAAGTCAGATCCTGTTCGATGTCGATCTCGCGCTTCAGGAAAAGCGCACACTGGCACTGCTCGGGCGCAACGGCGCCGGCAAGAGCACGACCATGAAGGCGCTTGCCGGAGTGGTACCGGCAAGGCACGGGCGCATCTTCTTTGGCGGCCGCGACATCACCCGCGCGCCGCCGCACACGCGCGCCCAGCTCGGCCTCGCTTATGTACCCGAGGACCGGCAGGTGTTTCCGGAGCACACCGTCGAGGACAATCTCCTGATCGCGGCCAAGAGCGGCCCCGACGGACGGCGAGATTGGACCTTGCCGCGCATCTGGGACACCTTCCCGCTGCTGACCAAACTCCGCTCGCGCCAGGCGGGCCGCCTGTCCGGCGGTGAGCAGCAACTCCTGGTGATCGCGCGTGCCTTGATGGGCAATCCTCTCGTCCTGCTGCTCGACGAACCGAGCGAGGGGCTGGCCCCGATCGTCGTCGCCACCATCGGCAAGGTCCTGCGGGAACTGGGAGCGAGCGGCGCCACCATCCTGCTTGCCGAGCAGAACATGCATTTCTGCCTGCGGATAGCCGAAGAGGCCGTCGTCATCGACAAGGGCAAGGTCGTTCATCGACAGGATACGGCTGGCCTTGCCGGGAACGATGATATCCGGCGGCGCTATCTTGCGATGTAGCGAGCCGGCCGGCGGAACCCAGCACAGGCTGATCGGGGTGGTGGGGGTTCTCAGAAACCCGCACCCAGATCCGGCACGATGTGGCCGCACGGGTTGGCAGGCGAGCTGGTTTCCACCTCACGCTCCCCTTCCCTCCCGTTGGCCGACCTCGCAACGCCACCCGGCAAGGCGCTCGGCCGGATGCTGCTTCATCCATTCGGCAAGCTGCGGCGCGCCCATCAGACACGACTGCACCGAGACGGCTGCGAAATCCGAGGTGGTGACGGTCCGATCGTAGCAGTTTGCCGGCGACGACAGACTGCAAAGCACCGCAATGATCTTGATCACGAGAGGAGCTCCCCTCCGTTGATCACCTGGATCGTTGACGCATTGCGGTTCTGCTCGCTGGGAGCAGCCGGCGGAAAGACGCTGTCATACATCGCGCGGGCTTCGCGAATGAGGCGGATGCGCTCGCGTTCGGCCTTTGACACAAAGGGAATAACTTCACCCATGGATCGCTCCTATTGAATTATAATCATCATTCATTCTGGTCATGTGGGGTCCTTGACGTCGGCTTTGAAGCCCTCGGGTGGTAACGCATGAACAAAAGTGCGTGTTCCTGTCCGGATCCCGGAACGAGGGCATGGCAGGTCGGCTCATGCGGCGCTACGCGGCGAACCGGTTTCTGCCGATCAAGGTCCGCGCTTTCCTCGAATTTGCGGTGCCGACGTTGAAGAGAGTCTTCGCGGAAACCTGGCTATTGCTCCGCCTGATGCATCAACAACTCGGCAATCCGGTCATCCGCACGACGCAGCCTTCGACAAAGCTCACGGTTGATATTCTGCATGACCAGGACATAGGCGTGAATATCTGCCTTGTAATACGTGTAGAGATTTCGCGCTGTAAGTTCAAACAGAACCGTCGGGCTCTGCGCGGCGACGGAGGCTGATCGATTTTGCATTTCGATGAGCGTCATCTCTCCAAAAAAATCACCGGCCTCAAGACCTGCCATACGAATCGAGCGCCCCGAATGGCCGAGCCGGCTCACTACGAGCCTGCCGGAGTGAACAACAAACATCGAACGCCCTGGCTCGCCTTCAGCTACGATCGCTGCGCCGACTTCGAAGCGGCGCTCGACGAGCATCGAGATCAACAGGTCAAGACTTCTATCTGACAGCCCTCCGAAGAAAGGCGTGGCGAGCAGGAAAGCCTTCAATTCTGGAGAGCTCACAGCCATCGGGCTACTATACTGCCACCCTCGACGGCAGCAAGCCCCGGTCCGTGCGAGTGTAGCGTCCGCACATCCGGATGAACCGGATACACCCGCTTGCCAACACAGTCGCACCGAGCCGTTCCGCCTGGCAGCTTCGTGCCCGACTTGAGAGCCGGCGTGGTTGGGAACGCCGGCTCTCACATGCACCTGTTCGTGGATTACACCGGAAACGGTCCGAACGGACCACCCGTGGGGAAGGTCGGTCCGGTGCTCGGAGGAAATGGACCGCGCCCGAGCGTCGGCGAAACATAAATGACTCCTCCATGACCGTCGGAAAACGGAACCCCGAAGCAACCGCCGGTCACGGATTCGAATTCTTCGTCAGACAGCGGACGGACCGTCTGATGCTCATTCCGATATGCACTCATGATAATCTCCATCTGCCTAGGGTGAACGGATGATCCTTGTCATCCGGATGCAGCTTGCCGGACCAACAAGCTGTTCGCTGTGACGTTGATCACGCAGCTTGCGCAAGCGACGCAGATCCATCCTCTCTACCGGATCGTCGATGTCGTTGCCGATCGAGGTGCGGCGGTGAACCGCGCTGATGAACCTGCCGGACTGCAAAAAAGCGAGGTTCTCGTCTCCGAGACCTCGCTTCCATTGATCCCTTTCCATTGGCCCCAAGGCACGAGCCAGCGTTGAACTAGCTCCGAATGGGCCCTCCGGATGAGGTGGGGATGTGGAGTTGGCCCAGAAGCCAACTTATGAAATCGGAAACAGCCGAGCCGCCGGTTCCGCCGCTGTTGCGGCTTCCGCCGCACGCGGAATCGAGTTCGTCAGTCGTCAACTCGCGAATTTTCTGCATTGTTCGCTCCTCTCATCTGTTTCGCATCTGCCCGTCGAGATCATGCTCGCCGCCAGAGCGAAACCCGTATTGCGGGCGCTCCCGGGTCTCGCTCTGGTCGGAGGGCTCAAAAGATGTGGCTGACGCAGTAGCCGATCCCGGCGAGAAGGCCGCCGCCAAGGGCACCGGGTCCGGCACCGACGCCGCCAACCACAGAACCACCCAGGCCGCCTGTCACTGCTCCGGCCGCCATCGCCTTGCCGAGATCTCCCCAACTCCAATCGCCGCCGGCTATGGCGTCGAGTTCGTCGATGGAAAGTTCTCGGGTCTTTTCATTATCGTTCATGCTAGGTGTCATCTCGGTCTTCCTTGCTGTGTGATGGTGCGGGACCACCCCGCAACCTGAGTGCAGCATGTCCGAGCTGCTCGGAAGTTTCCGTGAGAATCGTCACTCGCAACCTTCGCGCGAGTTCGATGGCGCGGCGAACGTTGCGCTTTCTCGCGTCAAAAGCAGCCCGTCGTCGCGCGCTCGCGCCTTGTGATCCAAGTCATGCTCGATCTGAACAGCAGACTTATTGTGATGCGCGGAGTTCGGGCCCCGAACACAAGGCAGCAAACACGAAGGAGCGTGCACAATGAAGGACCGGAGACTGGCAGGCGGATCCCGCCTTCGGCGTCAGCAAGCGCGCGACGCGTTACAGGCGTTCGCGAATGGAGTTCAGGATACCGGCCGTCGTGTCGATGACCCTCACCGCCTCTTGTACCTTTGCGACCCCCACCGGGTTCTTGACGCACTGCTCGGACAACTGAACCAGCCGCTTCCTCTCGCTGGTAAGAATGACATTGGTTTTCTCGACGGCAAACTTGACGACACCTCGCAACGGATTGTCGTCACCAACGTCAGTCAGGTCCTTCTCCATCGTGATCAGGTACTCGTAGCTGGCGAGTTCGTCGGAAATCTGCAGAAGCTCACGAATCGTGGAGTTGATGCAGACGACGTCCCCGTTCGGTACATCCGGCCGCTTTGCGGTTTCAACGAGATCAGTCATCAGGTTCGCAAACAACGGCTTCAGACTTTCCGCCTGCTTGAAGTCGCTCTCGGAAAGGACCCCGGCCCGTGACCCGGAAGACCATAGCAGGCCCAGCACAACGCTGGTTGCGAGCATGGCCTGCCGCGTGTGCGCCGCAAACAACCGCCTTGCCTTGCCGCTCAGCGTGCGCATTCGAGCCCTGCCACCGATTTCGCTCCGGCCTTTGTTGTGACCACGTCTGTTCTATGCGAAGATGCCGGCATATTCATTCAATCAATTAAGTGCGTTGCGTGCAGAGATATGTCCACCTCGGAAACGCTCGGACAACCGGAGAATAGGAGGGCGCCCTCCGCGCCGCAACGTGCATTTCGGGCGGCGGCACTCGATCGCGCGTCCTCTCCCGAGCAGCTTGATCAACTTGTGATCGTCACCAAGCCTGCCGACTGGATCATCACCGCCGTTTTCCTCGTTGCGGTGGCGGCCGCAGTCGTGTGGAGCATTTTCGGGCGTGTGCCCACCCGGGTCTCCGGCGAGGGAATCCTGATCAGCAATGGCGGCAAGGTCGTCGACGCGGTGTCGGCCGCTGCGGGCCGGTTGCAGTCCGTTGCCGTCACGGTCGGCGACCACGTCGACCTGGGTCAGCCGATCGCCCAGATCGTCCAGACTGATATTGAGCAGAAGCACAAGGCGGCGATCGAAGTGCTCCAGGAGCGCCAGCGCGAATACGCCGACCTCAAATCGAAAGTCGCGGCTGAGCTCGTCGCCAAAAGACAGAATCTCGAGAAGCTCGAAGCCGCACTCGAACAAGTCATCAAGGCGACGGGCCAGCGCATCGACTATCTCTCGGTCGACGTCAAGAACCTCGAGGGTCTGCTCGCGAAGGGATATACGACACGTCGCAATCTGGAGGACCGACGGCAGGAACTGACCGATGCCCAGCAGCGCCGACTTGATGCACAGAACGAGATACTCAAGCTCAAGGCGCAGCAGACGGACCTGGAGACACAGCGCGAACGCGACGTTCAGCAATCCGAATTCACCCTGAACGAAGCGCGTCGGCAAGTGAACGCAGCCGCCGAGCAGCTGAGCCAAAACACGCAGGTGCTCAGCCCGATGGAGGGGCGTGTGCTCGAAGTGAAGATCTCTCCCGGTTCCGTGCTCACGGTGGGCATGCCCGTGGTACAGATCGAAAGCGAGGGCAACAAGCTCCAGGCCGTCGTCTATATTCCAGCCGAACACGGCAAGCAGATCAAGCCGGGGATGCAGGTCCATCTCGAGCCGAGCACCATCAAGCGCGAGGAGTTCGGCATGATGCTGGGTACGGTGGTAAGCGTCTCCGACTTCCCGATGACGCCTCAAGGCATCGGCGCGGTACTGCACAATGAAAGCCTGGTGTCCCGCTTCTCTCACAATGGCGCCCCATATGCCGCCGAGGTGATGCTTCAGGAGGATGATTCCACCGCGACGGGCTATCGCTGGGCGGTTGGCAAGGGACCCGCCGCTCATTTGACGAGCGGGACCCTGGCGCGCGCGGAAATCACGACTCGGCGGCAACGGCCGCTCGATCTGGTGATCCCCTTGATCAGGCACCTCACAGGAATCGATGGATAAGCCCTCTCCTCCGTCGGCAAGCGCGTGGCACGGTCGCCTGTCAGGATTGCTGCGCAAGAAGGTGAAGCAGACCCCCGTCGTGCTGCAGATGGAGGCGGTCGAATGCGGCGCTGCGGCGCTCGCCATAATTCTCGCCTATCACGGCGCCTGGATTCCCCTGGAGCAGCTCCGCATTGCCTGCGGCGTGTCGCGCGACGGAAGCAAGGCCAGCAATATTGTCCGGGCGGCACGACGCTATGGCCTCGTTGCAAGAGGGTACAGTGTCGAGCCGCCCGCGCTGACCCAGCTTCCGACGCCCTGCATCATCCACTGGAACTTCAATCATTTTGTGGTCCTGGAGGGCATCAAGGGCGCCCATGCCTATATCAACGATCCTGCGACCGGCCGCAGGCGCATCGGCATGACCGAGCTCGATCTTGCCTTCACCGGAGTGGTATTGGTCTTCGAACCCGGCGAAGAGTTCAAGATGGTCGGCAGCAAGCCCAACGGGATCGGGCTGCTACTGCGAGAGTTGCGTCACTCAAGGGCGGCGGTCGTCCTGCTGGTGATCGCGAGTATCGCGCTCGTCGTTCCAAATATCCTTGCCGCAGGTTTTTCCAAGATATTCGTCGACAATATCCTGATCCAGCACAACGAAAGCTGGCTTATGCCGCTCCTGATCGGAATGGCGCTGACGGCGGCTTGTCGCGCGGTGATGGTCGCGGTTCGCCAGTCGGTGGTGCTGCGGCTGCAAGCCAAGCTCTCTGTTGTCATGACCAGCCGCTTCCTCTGGCGTGTGATGGCGCTGCCGCTGGAGTTCTTTACCCAGCGCCATGCGGGGGACGTTGCCAGCCGCGTCGCCTCCAACGAGCAGATCGCGCGCCTCTTGTCCGGCGGCATCACGATGAACGCGCTCAGCCTGACGTCGGTGCTTCTGTTCGCCGCCGCGATGGCGGTCTATGACCTCAGCCTGACGGTGCTGTGCGTCGCAATCGCCTTCCTGAACGTTCTCCTGCTTCGCCTGGTCGGGGCACGACGGCAGGAGCTCAGCTACCGGCTCGCGGTTGAACAGGGCAAGCTCCTGGGCGCTACGGTGGGCCTGGTGCGGACCATCGAGACCATCAAGGCGAGCGGCCTGGAGGACGATGCGTTTGGCAAATGGGTCGGGCTCCAGGCCAACAACCTGAACGCCGGACGGAGGCTCGGCGCATCGGCCATCATCCTGGACATGGTGCCGACGCTGCTCTCCGGCTTGATGGTCGCCGCGATCCTCGGCCTCGGTGGCTTGAGGGTCATCGAAGGTTCGCTGACGCTCGGTAGCCTGGTCGCATTCCAATCCCTGGCGGCGAACTTCTCGGAACCCTTCGAGAATCTCGTCAACTATTTCGGCGGCTTGCAGACCATCAAGGGCGCGCTCGAACGGCTCGAGGATGTCCGCAAATACCCGCTCCGGCCAACGCCATCCGACAAGGCAGTCGGTAACATTCCGCCAAAGCTTGCCGGCAGGGTCGAGCTTCGCAACATCAGCTTCGGCTATTCGGTTCTGGAACCGCCATTGCTGGCCGACCTGTCGCTGACGATCCCTGCGGGATCGCGTGTGGCTCTTGTCGGCGTCTCCGGAAGCGGCAAATCCACGCTCGGAAAATTGGTCTGCGGGCTGTATGAGCCCTGGACGGGAGAAATTCTCTTCGATCAATGGAAGCTGGCGGATCTTCCGCCACAAGAGTTCGCAAATTCCGTCTCCTATGTGGACCAGGATATATTTCTGTTCGAGGGGACCGCGCGCGACAATCTGACCCTGTGGGATTCAACGGTGGACGAGCGCGCCTTGATCGCCGCGACGCGGGATGCGTTGATTCATCACGACCTGGCCACGCGTCCCGGAAACTACGACTGCCACATCAATGAAGGCGGAGGCAATTTCAGCGGAGGACAACGCCAACGCATCGAGATCGCCCGGGCGCTGGTCTGCAATCCGTCGATTCTCGTCCTGGACGAAGCAATGGCCGCCCTCGATCCGATCACTGAGAAAGCCATCGACGACAACCTGCGACGCCGAGGCTGCACGTGCATTATCATCGCGCATCGCCTGAGTACGGTGCGCGACTGCGACGAAATCATCGTCCTGGAGCATGGCCGGATCGTGGAACGCGGTACCCACGAACAGCTTGTCGCGCTCCAGGGCGCCTACACAAGGCTCGTGACAAGCGAATGAGCAACCCTTTCGCCAACGACGAGTTTGCGACCGGAAGGCCCTTTGCAGCCCCCACCCCTCGTCGCGCGGCGATCGATCCGCGGCATCCCATTCTCCTCGACGAACGCGATCAGGTACTGGAGGTGAGTGCCGGTCATGTCGACATCTTCGCGGTGGAGATGGACGGCGTCCGACATCATCTGCTCCGATGTGAAGTTGGTGAAGTCATACTGGACCTGCACTCGGCCTGCGAAAGATCGGCAATTCCGCTGCGAATCGTCGCAGTCGGGGGCCCCGACGCCGAGATCGTCACAGTCCCGCGCAGCGAGTTCGCCACGGATCGCATATCCGGCTGGATCACCCGGCTATCCACGCTCGCGGCCCGCTCGGCTCGACCGGCCGACGCCTCCGAATTGATCGGCGGCGAAACCAGAGAACTGCATCCGGGCGAACGTTGCCGCGGCCCGAAACGGAGCATCGTCTGGGCCCGCATCGAAACAGGAAGCGTCAAGGTATTGGATCTCGACCTCGAGCTCGAGGCCGGAGAACTCTCCGTTCCGTTCACAGCGGAGATCTGGCTGGAAGCCGGAGAGGATGGTTCCAGGATCATAGCGGAGCCGGCCGCGCTAGAATTGCCTCAGCTCTGGCCGGCGCTTGACCGCTTCCATGTCGCGATCGCCGCCGGTCTGGCGCGGTCGCTGGGACATGAACGGTCGTCCGAGCGGCAGCAACTCACCCGGCGAGCCGAACTTACCCGCGCGCGGACGCTGGATGCCCTTGAGCGCCTGTCTGAAGTCGTCACCGCGCCAACCGGTCGCGCGCAGGTCGAGCTGGATACCAGCGATCCCCTGCTCGCAAGTTGCCGACTTGTCGCCGACGCATTGGGAAGCTCCATCACTCATGCGAGCCGAACCCATCCCGCAGGCCAGAGCTTCGACGACATTCTGCAGATCGCGCGTGCATCGCGGTTACGAGTTCGCCGCGTCCGGTTGCGCGATCGCTGGTGGAATTCAGATGCCGGCCCCCTGCTCGGGCACCATGGGCCCGACGGCGATCCGGTCGCCCTGATCCGTGACCGACGCGGCCGGTACATCATGATCGATCCGAAACAGGGACGGCGGCAACCGGTCAGCCGCTCGGTTGCAAGCGCTCTCGCACCGGAAGCCGTGAGCTTCTACAAAACCCTCCCCGCGCACCCGCTTCGCTATCGTGACCTGTTGTCTTTCGCGACCGGAGGCCTCTCCGGCAGCATGGTCCGCATGGTCCTCACGATCATTGCCATCGGATTGCTGTCGCTGATACCGCCGCTGGTGACCAACCTGCTGGTCAATTCCGTGATCCCTCGCACGGAGATCGACCAGCTCGTCGTTTGCGCGGCAGCGCTTTCCGTCACCGCGATCGCGATGGCCGGACTGCAAGGAATGCAGGGACTGGTCACGCTCAGGCTCGAAGGCCTCCTCGACTACAAGCTGCAGGCCGCCCTGATCGATCGCCTGCTCCGGCTACCGGCGTCTCTGTTTCGAGACTACACGACCGGAGATCTGGTCGACCGTTCGATGGGCATTGAAGCGACGCGCCAGATCGTTACCGGACGGACCTTGCGTGGCTTCACATCGGCCCTGTTCGGCATGTTCAGCATCGGGCTCATGCTCTACTATGACCTCAGGCTCGGCAGCATCGCGCTACTGCTGATCGCTTTCCGGGCGGCTGCGGTGGTCGCAACCAGCGCGGTACGAATCTACTACGAGAGCAAGCACTTCAATCTGCAGGGCAAGGTCAGCGGACTTGTGCTGCAACTGATCGCTGGCGTCGGCAAGCTTCGCGTGGCGAACGCAGCAAGTCGCGCACTGGCGCGATGGTCGGGACAATTCGCCGTTCAGAAGCGCTACTTCGTCGCCTCGCAACGGGCGGCCAACGTTCTGGTAGTCTTCGAGACGGCCTTCCCCCTTCTCGCCACCTTGATCATTTTTGCGATCGCCTCGCGCACCAACAGTCAGCTCTTGACCAATCTCGGCGCCTTTCTCGGTTTCCTCTCCGCGTTCGGCCAGACCACGGCAGCGGTCGGCAACTTTGCCTCGAGCATGAGCGAATCGCTGGTGGTCATCCCCCATCTCGCCAGGATGAAACCGATTCTCTCCGCTGCCGCAGAGATCGCAGAAGACCGACGGCCGGCCGGCGAGCTCGTGGGCGAGATCGAGTTCTCCGGCGTCACCTTCCGCTATATCGAGGGTGGACCTACGGTTCTTGATGACATCACCCTGCGCGTTTCGCGGGGAGAGTATGTGGCAATCGTCGGCCCTTCGGGCAGCGGAAAATCCTCGCTGTTGCGATTGCTGCTGGATTTCGAACGACCGGAAGCCGGGACGATCTTCTATGATGGCAAGGCATTGAACACGATCGAGACCAATGACGTGCGCCGCCAGCTCGGCGTTGTGCTGCAGGACACCAAGCTGGCAACGGGTAGTCTGTACGAAAACATCTGCGGCGGCGTCGAGCTGACGCTCGACAAAGCCTGGGAGGCCGCACGGCTGGCGGGGCTCGACAACGATATTCGACAGATGCCGATGGGTATGCACACCCTCGTTGCAGAAGGCATCAATACGCTCTCGGGTGGACAGCGCCAGAGGGTCCTCATTGCCCGCGCGCTGGCACGTTCGCCGCGCATCCTGCTTTTTGACGAAGCAACGAGCGCGCTCGACAACCAGACCCAGGCGATCGTGGGCGCGTCGCTCGAGCGGCTGAACGTCACGCGGATTGTTATCGCACATCGGCTGAGCACGATCCGCCATGCGGATCGAATCGTGATGCTGGTCGGCGGCAAGATCGTGCAATCCGGAAGCTATGACGAACTGACGAGCGGAACCGGCCCATTTGCGGAGTTCGCGCGGAGACAGCTTGTGGCCTAGCTGCTTCGTTCGCTCCCCGCGAAGCCGATCTGCCGGTCGGCTGGTAGAGCGCGCAGGTCGTGCTACAAGGTCGTAGTGACGGTCGCGGCCGCGGAAGTTTACGGCCGCCCCGAAGACGGCTGCCCGCTGGTGCGATAAATGCCAGATCGACCGCGCCGCGACGAACTCTGGGAGGACGATGATGCAGTTTTATCTCGACGGCTATGCCCCCGGCGACCCCGACATCCTCGCGCCGGCGCCCGGCGCCGAGGCGCGCAGCGCGGCCCTCCCCGCGGCCTGCGACGTGCTCATCGTCGGCGCCGGCCCGGCCGGCATGCTGCTCGCCGCGCAGCTTTCGACCTTCCCTTGCATCAGCACGCGGCTCGTCGAACGCCGCGAAGGTCCTCTCCAGGTCGGACAGGCTGACGGCGTCGCCTGCCGGACGGTCGAGATGTTCGACGCATTCGGCCTGAGCGCGAAACTGATGCGCGAATCCTACTGGGTCAACGAGACTGTGTTCTGGCGGCCCTCGCAGGATGATCCATCGAAGATCGCGCGCACCGGCCGCGTGCAGGACACCGAGGACGGACTCTCTGAATTCCCGCATCTGATCGTCAACCAGGCGCGCCTCTTGATGTATCTCCAGGAGTATGCCGCAAGGTCGCCGACGCGGTTCGCACCCAATTTCGGCACGGAGTTCGTCGGCCTCACGGTGGAGCGCGACGGTGAACATCCGGTCGTCGTGACGGTGAAGGATGTCGCGACCGGCGAGCAGAAGGTGGTTCGCGCGAAATACGTCGTCGGCTGCGACGGCGCGCGCAGCGGCGTGCGCGAGGCGATCGGCGCGAAGCCGCAGGGCGATTTCGCCAACCACGCCTGGGGCGTGGTCGACATGCTGGCAGTCACCGACTTCCCCGACATCCGTCTCAAGGCAGCGATCCAGTCGAAGACCGAAGGCAACATCCTGCTGATTCCGCGCGAGGGCGGCTATCTCGCGCGGCTGTACGTCGACATGGGCGAGATCGACCCGAACAACCGCGACGCCTTCCGCCAGCACACGCAGGAGACGGTGATCGCCACAGCGCAGCGCGTACTGAAGCCCTACACGCTCGACGTGCGCAGTGTCGCATGGTTTGCGGTCTATCAGGTCGGCCAGCGTGTCACGGACCGGTTCGACGACGTTGGGGACAAAACGGACCGCACGCCGCGCGTCTTCATCGCGGGTGACGCCTGCCATACGCACAGCGCCAAGGCCGGGCAAGGGATGAACGTGTCCATGCAGGACGCCTACAACCTCGGCTGGAAGCTCGCCGCCGTGCTCGAGGGGCGTGCGAAGCCGGACCTGCTTCGCACCTACACGACGGAACGCTACGCGGTTGCACAGCGCCTGATCGATTTCGACAAGGAGTGGTCGAAGATCATGGCATCGCCGCCCAAGGATCCGGCACATCCCGAGCGCGGCGGCGTCGATCCGGCGGAGCTGCAGGCGTATTTTACGATGTCGGGCCGCTACACTGCCGGCGTTGCGACGCTCTATCCGCCACAGACCTTTCTGACCGCGCCAGCGACGCATCAGGCGCTCGCGAAAGGCTTCACGATCGGCATGCGCTTCCACTCCGCGCAGGTGGTGCGCCTCGCCGACGCGAAGCCCATGCAACTCGGTCATGCGGCGCGCGCGGACGGCGCGTGGCGGCTATACGCCTTCGCGGACGGCGGGGGTCAGAAACTGCGTGCGCTGATGACGTTCCTCGCCAAGTCCGATCGCTCGCCGGTGAAGCGGTACACGCCGGAGGACGCCAACATCGACAGCGTCATCGACGTACGCGCGATCTTCCAGCAGGGGCATCGCGATCTCAAGGTTGATGAACTGCCCCCGATGCTGCTACCGCGCAAGGGAAAATTCGGGCTGATTGACTATGAGAAGGTGTTCACGTCCGACGTGAAGAACGGGCCGGATATCTTCGTTCTGCGCGGGATCGACCGCGCGAACGGCGCACTGCTGATCGTGCGTCCCGACCAGCATGTCGCGAACGTCCTCCCGCTCGATGCACACGACGAACTCGCTACATTCTTCGAGAGGTTCCTCGTCGCGCAGGCATAAGCCCGGCTTGCCACGCGGCAAGGATCACGTTCACGACGGCCACGGCATCGTTGGCTTGGAACCAGGCGAAGGTTCACTTCACCGAAAAGCCGTGCGCGTACGGATCGCGATCATCGATGAAGATCGTGTTGTAACCGGTCATGCGTGCCCAACCAGCGATGGATGGCACGATGGCGCCACGGCTGGCAACCTCGACCATGGCCTCAACCCGACCCTTGAAGAGTGAGCCGATGATCGATTCATGCACGAACTCATCGCCGGCCTTGAGCTTGCCCTTCGCTGCGAGCTGGGCCATGCGGGCGGACGTCCCGGTACCGCACGGTGAGCGGTCGATGGCCTTTTCTCCATAGAATACGGCGTTGCGGGCATGCGCCTCCGGCTTCGTCGACTTGCCGGTCCACTGAATGTGGCTGAGACCGTTGATCTGCGGCTGTTCGGGGTGAACGAACTCGTACTTCTCGTTGAGCGCGGCGCGAAGACGCGGCGACCATCCCACGAGCTGCCCTGCAGAATGGTCCGCTATATCGCGAAAGTTTCTTTGCGGCTCGACAATAGCGTAGAAGTTACCCCCGTAGGCAACGTCGACAACAATCTCGCCGAGTCCCTCGACCTCGGCGGCCAACCCTTCGGCGTAAAGGAAACTCGGTACGTTGGTGAGCTGCACTTCCTCGACAAAGCGACCTTCCTGCCGATAGACAATCTCGACCTTTCCGGCCGGAGCGTCGATCGACAACCTGCCCGGTTCGCGTGGCCGAATGAGGCCGTTCTCGATGCCCATTGTGACGGTTCCTATGGTGCCGTGCCCGCACATCGGAAGACACCCAGACGTCTCGATGAACAGCACCGCCAGGTCGCAGTCGGGGCGCGTCGGCGGATAGAGGATCGAGCCGGACATCATGTCATGGCCACGCGGCTCGAACATCAGGCCAGTACGGATCCAGTCATATTCTCGAAGGAAGTGGGATCGCTTTTCAAGCATGTTCGAGCCCTCAAGGTGGGGGCCGCCGCCGAAGACGAGGCGCACCGGATTTCCGCATGTGTGCCCGTCGATGCAGGAAAACGTGTGCGTAACCATGCTTCACCTTCGCTGACTTCGGCGCCTTGTCACCATGGCGATGACCGATAGCTGTGCCGGAGCATATGGCGAAGCGCGCACGATGCACAGTGCGTCAGGTCAATCTGACCGTGGCGGATCAGAAGCTGTTGGTCGTCAACGAGACGTTGCATCCGGGCGTGAAGCGCCCGGATGCCGGAACGGATCAGTGTTGCGGCCGGGTCAGGAGCCCGTCATGAATGAGGCCCTCGCCGTGCGAAACCGCAGCTTCGATCTGACCATGATCGAGCCGACCGGTGTTGCTGGCCAGATGCTGGTTCAGCAGGGCAAAGCCATGGTTTACCAGGGTCGATGTCGGGCCTGGGGCGGTCGTGGGCGCAGTATCCGTCACGGTAATGGTCTGCGATGCGGAACTCGCAACGGTGCCGGTGACGGAATCTAGGCATTTGGTTAATGAGCAAAAATGGCGAAAAAATCCTCAAGTGTGATTTTTGCACACGCGCTTAGTGCCCGCGTGCCAATCAGAGGAAGCCGGCCATAGGTGGACATCGAAAATTGCGAGGGCAGACCCAACGCCACCTTGGCGATTGGAGGACGAGCATCATCAGTCGCTCACGCAACCCGGCTGGTCGTGACGCGCGATGCGCAATGGATTGCGGGCGCAAACGACTGAGCGCGAGAACGGAAAGGTGGAATTTGTCAGAATGGTCAGGTGACGGATTGCCGGAATGGCAACCCTGCATCGCCGCCAGGCTCTCGAGGTCATTGGTGGGCGCACCAGGGCTCGAACCTGGGACCCGCTGATTAAGAGTCAGCTGCTCTACCAACTGAGCTATGCGCCCGGAACCGGTCCGGAAATGACCCTCGCGAGAGGGCCGTCGTTTAGCAAAGCGATTCCGGTATGTCCAGCAATCGAAGGCAACTTTTCCCATCTTTTGGCGGTGTCGTCACCGTGCGAGACGCCGCCGGAATCCGGCGGCTTTTCCATGGGTTAGACGGGGCGTCCTGGCCGGCCCTCAGAGCCGGCCGGAGCGCTCCTGATCCGGCCCGCCGTCATGGTCGAAATGGTCGCGGTCGAAGCGGTCGTGGTCACGGCTGCCACGCTCCCAGCGGTCCATGCCGCGCTCGAGGCGATGGCGGCGCCAGCCTTCGGCGCCAAAGCCACGCCCTTCCATGTGGGTGAGCATGGTCAGGCGGCGCTTCTGGCCGTCGTCGAGCGTCTTGTAGAGCGGATCGGCGGCGTCTGCGATCTTCGTCAGCGCAGCTGCGGTCGCCCCCATGTTCTCGGCGCGCTCGCGGAGCCTGGCGACCGGATTCTCCGGCTTCTCGGCCTGCCCGGCATCGGGCTTGTCGGCATCGGCCTTGTCGGCGGCCATCCGCGCATTGGCGCGATCGATCCGCATCTTGGCGAAGTCGCGCACCGCGGCCTCGACCGGCGGCCACAGCTTCTCCTGGTCCGCCGTCAGCTTCAGCCCGGCGTGGACGCCGGCGATGCGCGCGTCGAGGAAGGCGGCCCGATCCTCCGGGCTCATCCGCATCTGGCTGTGGAACCATGGACGATGCTGGGCATAGACCACGGTCGAACCTGCAATCGTGAGCGCCGCGACACCGGCGAGCAGAACTTTCTTCATACGAACCTCCTTTGAAGGTTGCTTGAAGATGATGCGCCAGGAGAGCGCCTTCAACTTACCGATTGGACAGGGAGACCTCTCTTACCAAGATGTAATCCCTTCCGAAACAACCAGACACGAAGCCGATTTCGCATGAACCATGTTGCGCTAGATCATCCCCAGCAATCGCGGCAGCCACAGCGAGATTTCCGGCACGTAGGTGATCAGGCCGAGGAACACCAGCATCGCGCAAAGCCACGGCAACACCGAGATCGTGATCTCGCTGATGCCCATCTTGGCGATACTGCTTGCGATGTAGAGATTGAGCCCGACCGGCGGGTGGCACAGCCCGACCTCGGTGTTGACGATCATCAGGATGCCGAGATGCACCGGATGGATGCCGAGCTTGGTCGCCAGCGGAAACAGGATCGGCGCCATGATCAGGAGGATCGACGACGGATCCATCACGTTGCCGGCCAGCAGCAGGATGACGTTGACGACCAGCAGGAACATCCACACCGAGAAGTTCTTGTCGATGATCCAGGCCGCCATCTCCTGCGGGATCTGCTCATGCGTCATCAGGAAGGAAAACAGCACGGCGTTGGTGATGATGTAGAGCAGCATCGAGCTCATGCTCGCCGCCTGCAACAGCACCTTCGGGACCTCGGTCAGCCTCAGTTCCTTGTACACGAACACCGTGATGAAGAAGGCGTAGGTGGCGGCGACCGCGGCGGCTTCCGTCGGCGTGAAGATGCCGCCATAGATCCCGCCGAGCACGATCGCGATCAGCGAGAGGCCCCAGATGCTCTCGCGGAACGCCTTGAACTGCTGCGCGAAGGTCGCCTTCGGCATCTTCGGATAGCCGTTGCGCCTGGCGACGAAGAAGGTCACCGCGGCCAGCATCAGCGCCAGCAGCACGCCCGGCACGATGCCGGCCATGAACAGCGCGCCGATCGAGGTGTTGGTGGAGACGCCGTACAGCACCAGGATGATCGAGGGCGGCACCAGGATGCCGAGCGCGCCCGAGGTCGAGATCACGCCGACGCCGAAACGCTTCGGATAGCCGTGATCGACCATCGCCGGCATCATGATCGATCCGATCGCGACCACGGTCGCAACGCTCGAGCCGGAGATCGCCGCGAACATCGCGCAGGCCGCAACGCCGGCAAGCCCGAGCCCGCCGGGCAGATGCCCTACGAGCGATGTCGTGAACGCGATCATCCGCCGCGCCACGCCGCCGCGGGTCAGGAAGGTGCCGGCCAGGATGAAGAACGGGATCGCCATGATGCCGAAATTGTCGAGGCCCGAAAACAGCTTCAGGCCGACGCTCTCGATCGGCACCTCCGTCATGGTGAACAGGAAGGTGAGCACGGTCAGGCCGAGCGAGATCGAGATCGGCATGCCCGTCAGCATCAGGGCAAACAGCAGTCCGAAGATCAGGGCTGCGCTCATCACGCTTCTCCAAGCGCGATCGGCGCGGTCTTGCTGGTCTCGACGCCCTCGACATGGGAGGCGTCATGGTGCGGCAGCTCGCCGGTCCGCCAGTAGGCCCAGCACACCTGGAGGAAGCGGAAGCACATCAGGTAGGAGCCGAGCGGGATGCAGGCGTAGACGATCCAGCTCGGGATCTCCATGTCGGGCGACACCTGGTCGGTGTGCATCAGCTCGAACACGAATTTGGCGCCCATGGTGCCGACGATGCCGGTGAACAGCGCGCCGCCGAGCAGGCCGAAGGTGATGGTGCGCTTGCGCCAGTAATCATTGAGCCGGTTGATCAGGACGTCGACGCCGACATGGACGCCGGCACGCACGCCATAAGCGGCGCCGAACTTCGCCATCCAGATGAACATGTAGATGCAGAGTTCCTGCGACCATGCGAGGTTGATGCCGAACAGGTACGGATAGAGGAACGGCACGTCCACCAGGAAGCGGTGCAGGACGGTGACGAAGGTCAGCAGCGTCGCGGCGCCCATCAGGCTCGCGATGATGATTTCCTCAAGCCTGTCCAGAATTCGTAAGAACATCTTTCCCCCAGTCATGGCCGGCCCTCGGCCAGAGCATCGACCCCCTCTCCCCGCTCTTGCGGGAGGAGGGTTGGGGTGAGGGGCTCCTTCCGCGAGCACAATGACGGTTGCGCGCGCGGAGACTCCCCCTCACCCGAAATTCAAGCTGCGCTTGAATTCCGACCTCTCCCCGCACGCGGGGCGAGGTGACCCAACCTTAGTTCATCGGGCTGCGGCCCGTCTCTTTCAGGAATTCGTCGATCAGGGGCTGACCGACACGCGAGGCGACCTCCTTGTAGACCGGCATCATCGCCTTGCGCATCGCCTCGTCCTGCTCCGGCGTCAGCGAGATGATTTCCGTCTTGCCGGCCTTCTTGATCGCTTCGAGCGCGTCGTCGTTCTCCTTGGCCGACTGGCTGTTGCCGAATTCGGTCGCTTCCTTCATCGCCTTGTTCAGTTCGTCGCGGATGTCGGCCGGCAGGCCGTCCCAGAACTTCTTGTTCACGACCACGACGTAGCCGATGTAGCCGTGGTTGGTGACGGTGGCATATTTCTGCACCTCATGCATTTTCTGGGTGTAGATGTTCGACCAGGTGTTCTCCTGGCCGTCCACGACGCCGGTCTGCAGCGCCTGGTAGACATCCGAGAACGCCATCACCTGCGGGATCGCGCCGAGCGCGCGGAATTGAGCTTCCAGCACCTTGGACGACTGGATGCGGAACTTCAGGCCCTTGTAATCGGACGGCGCGACCAGCTTCTTGTTCGCGCTCATCTGCTTGAAGCCGTTGTCCCAGTAGGCCAGGCCGGTCATGCCCTTGGAATCCAGCTTCTGCAGCAGCTTGGCGCCGAGCGGCCCGTCGGTGACCTTCCGCAGCGACTTCAGGTCGGGCAGGATGTAGGGCAGATCGAACACCTCGAATTCCTTGATGCCGATCGGGCCGAACTTCGAATTCGACGGCGCCAGCATCTGCACCGCGCCGAGTTGAAGCGCCTCGAGCTCTTCCTTGTCCTTGTAGAGCGTCGAGTTCGGATAGACCTCGACCTTGACCTTGCCGTTGGTGTACTTCTCGGCAAGCTCCTTGAACTTGTCGGCCGCCTTGCCCTTCGGGGTGTCGGACGCCACCACGTGGCTGAACTTGATCACGATCGGCGACTGCGCCGAGGCCGGCCCCACAAAAGCCGATCCGACTAGAGTCATTGCCGCGATCGACGCCGCAGCCAGAATGAATTTACGCATGTTTCCTCCCGCGTCATTGCGAGGCGCGAACTGTCGCCCCGGACATCCGGCCGCACCATTACAGACAAGCCGTAGCGAACGCCATTGCCCCTTTAGCAGGGTCCGATGCAGGCAATTGCTGCACCGCAAAATTCGCCGCGACGGTATCCCCTGCGGCTCTTGCGACCGCTCGATGACATCGCCGCACGCTGTGCCCTGTGAAGCCTGCGAGGTCAATGCGAGGTTCGGCAATGGCGGGTTCGCCGGGCGCGAATGCACACCGCCGTCGGCGATGAACCCGTTTGTCATTTGCAGACATCACGGTTTCGGTGTCATCGCCCGGCTCGACCGGGCGATCCGGTATTCCAGAGGCAGTTTTGCTTGGGCCGAGGAGCCGTGGCGTACTGGATCGCCCACCTTCGCGGGCGAAGACAATTGAACAAGTATGCGCGTTCTCGCGACATGAGTGCCCGAGTCTTGCCGCTCATTCCGCCCCTCATCTCAGAGAGGGCGCAGGGAAAGCCGGGTGCCGATCGCACCCATGGGCCCCGTGCAAGGTAGAAAGCACGGGGGTAGGACCAC
>NZ_JAFCKQ010000054.1 GCF_018130215.1 Bradyrhizobium jicamae | reverse complement strand
CCTTAAAGCTAGACTAAAGGTCACACGCTTCGCGAATTACCACCCGTCACGCAAGACGGCCCTCGTCGGAGGCGTACGGCATAAGTCGCGCGTCCGCAGCTTCTTCGGTTTCATCATTGCCGAGATAAACGTGGTGCGTCCTTTGCTGACCGACGGCACCTAAGTTTGCCTTGACCGGAAATTAGTGCGTCACCAGGGGACAATCGCTATCGACCAGCGAACGGAACGCCTGGGAGCCAGGTATCACGCCCAGGATCTCGTAATAGTCCCAAGGCTTGGTCGATTCGGACGGTTTTTTCACCTGGGCAAAATACATATCGTGAACCATCCGTCCGTCTTCCCGGACGTGGCCATTGCGTGTGTAGAAATCCTCCACCGGCAATTCGCGCATTTTGGCCATGACCGGCTTCGCGTCGTCGGTGCCGGCAGCAGCGACCGATTTGAGATAGTGGCTGACGGCCGAATATGTGCCGGCCTGCGCCATCGTCGGCATTTTGCCGTATCTCGCAAAGAAGCGCTTGGACCAGGCCCTGCTCTCGTCGTTGCGATCCCAATAAAACGCGGTCACGAACTTAAGCCCCTGCGCGGCCTGCAACTCCATGCTGTGCACGTCGGAAATGAAAACCAGCATCGAGACCAAACTCTGCCTTTTCGCCAGCCCAAATTCATTCGCCTGCTTGATGGCCGTAATCATGTCGCCGCCACTATTGGCGAAAGCTACCACCTTTGCACCGGACGCCTGGGCCTGGAGCAGATAGCTGCTGAAGTCCGAAGTGCCGAGCGGATGCCGCACGCTGCCGAGAACCTTGCCTCCGGCAGACTGAACTGCGCTGGTTGCGTCTGCCTCCATTGAATGGCCAAACGCATAATCTACACTGATGAAAAACCAAGTATCTCCACCTTCCGCGACGATCGACTTGGCCAGACTAGTTGTGAGCGCATAACTGTCGTGGACCCAGGCTACCTCCGTCGAAGTGCATCCCTTGCCGGTAAAGGCCGTACTTCCCACCGCGCCGGCAATGACGATCCGGTTGAGGTCCGCAGCGAGTTGTTCAACAGCAAGTGCCACAGCCGAGTTGTCAAATCCAATTGCAATATCCACGCCCGCGATTTCGAACCAGCGGCGCGCCACTGCCATCCCGACATCAGCCTTGTTCTGGTGGTCGGCGAAAACGACCTCAACGGGCTTGCCCAACACCGAACCGCCGGCATCCTCGACCGCCATGCGCGCCGCGACGACTGAGCCCTGACCACCCAGATCTGCATAAACGCCGGATTGGTCGTTAAGGATCCCGATCCTTACGACACCATCGGAAATCTGCGCACTTGCTCCTGACATTCCGACGGCGGCGGAAGCAAGGACTAAAAACAGAATGCTTTGCAAACGCATAGCATCACCGCTGTCAAAAGTGCTTTGAGAACTGTCCTGCCGATCAGTTTAACTTAAGTCGCTCGCGACCAGAACACAATAAAATCTCATGTTCGACGGACACCTTAAAAATCCTGCACTGCCCAATGGAGGACCGATCTTCAGGGAGAAGCTGAAGCTTCAGTGGGCACTGAAGAAGTGCATAAAGGATCCGATGAACAAGGCGGTCATCGAACGGCTCGACAAGGATCCGATCGTTCTCAAGGAGGGCTAATACAGGCCGTCGACCGCGTCAGCGGAAGACGCGCCCGTCTGCTCGCGCCAGGACAGCATGTTGCCGCTGTGATCGGCACGCCAAGCGGCAAAGGCGCAGCGCGAGCTCAACTTCGCTTTGAATTCGACTTTCTGATTGCCTTACCGCCGGCGGTCACAAGACCGCTCGACGTCCGACCAACTCATCGATCTCGTCCGCCGTCATTCCTCGCCCGAGACTGGAGCGATGGCTCTTTTCGACTCAGTTCTTTGGCTTGCCCGGCGCCGCAACTGCGCGGAGAGGTGCGGGCGCACCGGCTTTTGGATCTGCTGCATCCACAACTAAGCTGTCGAATTCCATTCCGGGGCTGGCTTTGATGACGGGATCCTTCGGCACGCAGTCGGCAGGTTCGTACCACGGCGATTTCTCAATCGCTCCGCCCTCCAGAGCCTGTGCCATCAATTGCCCGATCTCGGGCCCGCTCAGCGGGACGAGACTGCCGTCTTCGTTTTTGTAGAGCTGAGGACAAAAATAGAGCGCATGTATCCGTGGATCATATCCGTCCAGAACAAGGAAGTATTCTGGCTTCCGGAAGAGCCTTCGCTTTTTTACGAGCTTCCTATCTTGCGTGGTAAGCGCGACTCGAAGCTTGTCGCGATCTTGGCCGACGACGGTGGCCGCCTCCAAAAGAACCAGCCAGTCTTTTGTATGCGCGTTGTCTTCGTGAATAGGAACCAGGGTTCCCTGCCGTCTGCTGAAGATGCTCATGATAGCAGCCTATCAAGCCGAACCACGGGGTCAACTCGACATGATCTCGAACGGACGGCGGTCCACACCCACGACGCGCAGTAGCTCGGCGGTACTTCGACGTTCAGGGGGCACGCGGGTGAGGGTCACACTCTCTCGGCAATCAAGGTGTGTCGCGCTCGCAACGCCACAAGAGTTTCAATGAGCACTGGTCAGTTTTACGCTTCACGCAGCGGCGAATCCTCGGTCTATAATCTCTGTACCTGAGGCGAATATTTCATTTCCCAAGGCGTAGCTTTGAAATCGGGTTCACGAGGTTGCTGACCAGCGCCCCCGCTGGCCTGTTCTTTTCTTCCATTGATTGCAAGGAGTGGTTGTCCGATGCCGATCCAGGTTTGGACGCTCGCCGCGTCGATCGGCTGGACAGTGATCACAGGCGCAATATTGCTTTACATGCTTTTCGGTCCAAACTGACGAGAGGCATTGTGGCGCTGGACCGATCACTCCAGCCGTTCGCTTTGAGGTAGGGTAGGGCTCGCTCGATGGACCGGCGGGTGGCGGAAGGGACGGGGGGCGGCCTGGAGTCTTACTTACCTGGGTCAGCTTGAGGAGCGGCGCGGCCGTCACAGGTCGCGGACGCCCGGTGCGTCCTCGAGGGAAATCACCTTCTCGAGCGGCGCGAGCGTATCCCTCTCGTCGTCGAAAACACCAGCACCAAACATCAGGCACTCGTTCGCGACCAGATCGAGCGTGACCGAAGCCTGTTGCACGAAGTCCTGGTGGCTGTAAGCACGCCCGAGTTCCTGTTGGCAGAACTGCTCAACCGTTTCCCGCAGGCGCATGGCAAGTCTGTTCGCGCTGTCCTTAAGTGGCATTTCATCTCTTCGAGGTGACGTTGTAAGAGGATGATTGCAAATATGACGGAAGTGCTCTTCCATCTTCCGGACGTTTTTTTACATTCTCCGGAATTTTATTCGCACGCCGCGCGATAAGATCACTTTGCGCCGACTGTCCTTGTGAACATAGGCTGGGGCGGCTTGGTGGATGAAGACGCGACAACGACAGGCCGGCCCACGCCGTGCTCGATGTTTCAAGACCGAGCCCTTGCCGCCCGTGGCGTAGTTCTGGGACGGCCCGAAGGTGTGGGCGACGCTTGCTTCCAATCGTGGTGATCTGAGCGGTGCTCGGGGCGACGACTTCTTCCTCGAGAATCTCGACCGATATCTGAACGGCGGAGCCCTGAGCAATCGCGTGAAACCCAAGGACATCGGGGTCGGAGAGGTTGAAGCGAGAGAGCTCCTGAGTTTGCTTGGAAGCACCGGCACGCGGCGGGCTCCTACCAACTGGGCGAATGGGATCGTGTATCCAAACAAAATCTAATGGCTGCATGTTGCTCCGGATTGCAAAAATCATGCTCGCTTTCTTCTCTTCTGCTTATCCTCGCTAATCATATGATATTGTTTTCGAAATATGAGATCCTCCAAAACGAAACGCGATAACGAGACTGGTTCGCGACGTTCCAGATTGGATACGGCCGTTGACTTTTGGATACATTTTGCTCAATTTCCTCTGGCAAGAATGAAGCTGGGGGGACGCGGTGACTGCTGGTTCAGGCGCGCGCGGGTGGAAGTTGACGCAGACGACAGCCGTGCTGGCAATGTGCGCGGTCCTAATCGTCGCGTTCTCGATATTCCTGCAGGGCTTTCTCACCCTCGGCAACTTGTTCGCGCTGGCTCGCAACATTTCCATTCTCGGCATTCTCGCCCTCGGAATGGCGGTGGTTGTCATCGGACGCGGACTTGATCTATCGCAGGTCGCCTCGTTTGCTGCTTCCACCGCGATCGCGATCATTCTGATGAATTCAGGCTACGCCACACCGGTCGCACTGCTGATCGGCTTCGTGATGGCGATCGCCATCGGCATCCTGAACGGGTTTCTCATCTCGGTCATCGAGATGCCGCCGCTTCTAACGACGCTGGCATCGAGCCTTGCGGTGTTGGGGATTGTACGCACCACTGCTGTGCAGCACTATGTCGTGTATTTATCGAAGGGGCACGACGAGTTTCTGCGGCTGGGCGGAAACATCTGGGGCGGCGTCCCGATCTCGATCTTGATCTTCGCGGCCACTGCGGTCGTCGTGCATCTCTTCCTGTCGCGCACCGTAATCGGGCGCTTCGTCTATGCCCATGGCGATAATCCCGACGCCGCGCGCCAGACGGGTCTGCCGACCCGTCCGCTGACCATGATCGAATACGCGCTGTGCGCTGCGATCGGCTATGTCGGGGGCGTGGTGATGGTCGCGCAGACGGCGCTCATGCATCTCCAGGTCGCTGAATCGACCATCATTTTCGACGTCATCATGGTCGTCGTGCTCGGCGGGGTCAGCCTCGTCGGCGGCCGCGGCAACGTGATGAGCGTCATTGCCGGAACGTTGCTGATCGGTGTTCTGTTGAACGGCATGACGATCATGGACATGGACGTGCAGACCCAGAACATCGTCAAGGGAATTGTGCTGCTGATCGCGATCCTGCTCGATTCCCGGCTGCATCCACGCGACGAGGAGACGTCGAAGCAGGGCGATTGACGCTCTGCATCCATCGAGAGGCCGCAAAAGTCGGCCGACATAAAAGGGAGGAATAGACATGACGAAAGCAGTGCGCAGGAAGACGCTTGCTGGCATCGGACTGGCCGCGATAGTGGCGACCGCCGCCCTGGTGGCGGCGCCGTCGCAGGCGGCTGGGCCGCGCGACCAGCTGCGCGAGAAATTCGACAAGGCCCTCAAGGGCAAGACGGTCGCCTGGTCGCCGGTCTGGATGGGCGTTCTGGAGTCCGAATGGACGCGCGTGATGAAAGATCGTTTCGATGATTACGGCATCAAGCTCGTCACGCGCGATGCAAATTTCAAGTCCGACGTCCAGCTTCAAACCGTCAGTGACTACATTAACGAAAAACCCGACGTGATCGTGGTGCAAAATCCGAATGTCACGCTGCTTGCCAAGGAGCTCAAGCGTGCGATGGACGCGGGCATCTATGTTGTGCAGGTCAACATGGCGTCGAACACCCTGACCGACGCCTATGTCGGTGTCGATGCCAAGGATCTCGGCAGCAAGATCGCGCACGAGGTTATCAATCAATGCGGCGGTGGCAAGGGCTCGGGCGAAATCGCGATCCTCGAAGGCGAGGCGACCGCAGCCTATTCGCTCGACATGAAGAACGGCGCCATGGAGGTGTTCAAGACCGATCCGTCGATCAAGGTCGTGTCGTCGCAGCCGACCAGTTGGGACGCCAACAAGGCTGGTGATATCACGACCACCGTGCTGCAGCAGCACCCCAAACTGTGCGGGATCCTCAGCGTCTGGGGACCGCAAACGGCCGGCGCGGCGCAGGCGCTCAAGGCGGCCAACATGGGCGACAAGGTGAAAGTATTTGTCGCCAGCGACGGCCAGCCGGCGGATTGCGATCTGCTAGAGCAAGGCGCGTTTTCGGCGAACCTGTCCTATCGCGCCGACGTGCAAGGGCAGACCATCGCCGACGCGGTGATCGCACTCTTGCAGAGCGGCGACAAGCCGGGTTTGAAGAACACCGCCTATTACACGACTCCCGCCTGGGTGAAGTCGAAGGACGATCGCATGTACTGCTTCAGCATCCCGAAGGGCGCGCAGTAAGTCGTTCCGGCGCCCGCGTCCACTGCGGCGCGGGCAGGCCGGAGTTGCCGATCCACATTCCCTGCGTCGTCCCGCCGTTCGGCGCCGCCCGCGCCGAACCCGCCGGAGTCTGTTGATGATAAGCCTGCAACGAGCCTGGCACCGCCATTCGCCTCAGCTGTTCCTGGGCGAACTGCTTGAGAAGCGCTGGATGGAGCCGATCATTCCATTCACGCTGACAATCGCGGTCTTCCTGGCCTTCGCCGTGATGATCCCGCGTTACCTGACGGCGGGGAGCCTTCAGGAGTTGATGCGGAATTTCGCGGAGCAGGGGATGGTCGCGGTCGCGATGGCGTTTTCCGTGCTGTCAGGCGGCATCGACTTGTCGGTCGGCGCGGTGTTCGCGATGTCGAACTTCCTTGCGCTCTATCTGTATCTCATTGTTGGGCTGCCGCTTCCGGCAATGATCCTGCTTGTCGTCCTGTTCGGCGCGGCGATGGGCGCGATCAACGGTGGACTGATAGCTTACGGCAAGACCCGGCCTTTCCTGACGACTCTGGTCGTCCTCATCATCGTTCGCGCCGCCTACAACAAGGTGACGGTCGCGTTCACGGACGAACTCGCAAGCATCGACAGCGGGTCAAGTACGTGGGATTTCATGGGATCCGGCAGGGTCGTTGGCATTCCCTTCAATATGCTTGTCTTGATCCTGCTTGCCGTCGGGACGCACTTTTTCCTCACTCGCATCAAGCCCGGCGTCCACATCATGGCGGTTGGGTCGAGCCGCAAGGCGGCCCGCCACGCCGGCGTCAACGTCAAGCGCGTGCTGTTCTCGGCCTATGTGATGTCGGGGGCGATCGCGGCGCTCGCCGGTATCCTCTATGCCGCCCGGCAAAACAGCTCGGGAACTGACACGGGCGTCGGCTGGGAGATCAACGCACTGGCCGCGGTGGTTCTTGGAGGCATCAGCCTCGCCGGCGGCCGCGGCACAATCGCGCGCGCCGTCATGGGGGCGGCGATCATCTTCATGCTCACCAGCGGCATGGTGCGCCTCGGCATCTCTGGCAATCTGACAACCGCTATCATCGGGATCATCCTGCTGCTCGCGGTCGGCTTCAACGTGAAGTGGGTCAAGAACAAGGGCAAGGTGCTGCAAAAGGTCTATGTTACCCCAAGCTGGGTTGACTTCGAGCCGCCGCCGTCGGTCGAGCGCAGCAGCGGCACGCCGTTCGCGGAGAATGATCGGCTGAAGAACGCCGAAGCCATCGCGCTCAACATGATCGAGGGCCCGGAAGACATCATCCTCGACCGCAACGACAACCTCTACACCGTCAACCGCAACGGTTCGATCATTCGCTTTCTCGCGCCGGACTATACCGTCCGCGAGGAGTTCGCACGCATTGGCGGCCGTCCGCTCGGACTGGCGTTCGATCGCGATCAGAACCTCCTCGTGTGCATCGCCGGCATGGGCGTCTACGGCGTGAAGCCCGATCGTTCGGTCTTCAAGGTTACCGACCGCACCACGCGCACCCGCACACGGCTCAAGGACGATTCGCGGCTCTATCTCGCCGACGATCTCGACGTTGCGCCAGACGGCAAGATCTATTTCAGCGAGGCCTCGACCCGCTACGAGCTGACCGACTGGGCGCTCGACGGCTTTGAGGGGCGCGGCAACGGCCGGCTAATCTGCCATGATCCGAAAACCGGAACAACCAAGACGGTCCTCAAGAACCTGACGTTTCCCAACGGGATCTGCATCTCGCACGACGGTCAGTCCGTGCTGTGGGCCAGCACCTGGCTGTGCCAGATCAACCGCTTCTGGATCTCCGGCCCGAAGGCGGGCACCAGCGAAATCTTGATCGACAACCTTCCGGGCTATTGCGACAACATCAATCGCGCCTCCGACGGCAAATACTGGCTCGCCTTCGTCGGCCTGCGCACGCCGGTCTACGACCTCGCGATGCGCAATCCCGTTTTCCGCACCCGGATGGTGAAGCAGATTCCGCCGGACGAATGGCTGTGCCCGGGGATCAATTACGGCTGCGTGGTCAAATTCGACGACAATGGTGTCGTGACCGAATCGCTCTGGGATCCCGGCGGCCTTTCGCATCCAACCATCACGTCGGTCCGCGAACACAAGGGCTATCTCTATATCGGCGGTCTCGAGAACAACCGCATCGGCCGCATTCGCCTGCAGGACGCTGACCCGACCTGGGAAGCCCACAAGTCCTATTGGGGAGGGGCGTGAGCCATGTCTCTGCTTGGCGACATCATTGATCGCGTGTTGTTTCCGAACCGGGAGCTTCACGTCATCCCGGTGCTCGACGGCGCGTTCTCCCCGAACCAGCGGCTCGATCAGGGCCGCCGGCTCGGCGATGAGATCGAGCGGCCAGACGACATCGCGCTCGGGCCGGACGGGGCGCTCTACGTCTCGACAGGCAATCGCATCCTGCGTTGCACGGGCGACGATTTCAACACGCGGGCGGTGTTCGCGACGCTCGAGGGGCCGGTCGGCGGGCTCACCAGTTCGCCCGATGGCAGACTGCTCGCTTGCGTCTCCGGGGTTGGATTGGTGGCGCTTTCGCCAGTCGGCAAGATCGTCGGCAGACTCGAAAGCGCCGGCGGCGAAAGGATCGCCTGTCCGTTGTCGGTGACGGTCGCGACGGATGGCGCGATCTACTTGACCGATGGCTCGCGAAGCAATCCGCCCGAACTCTGGCTGACCGACCTGATGCAGAACCGCCCCCCGTCAGGCCGTCTCATCGGTTGCGATTCCTCACTTGGTGGTGCGCGCGTGAGCGCGGACAAGCTCGCATGGCCACTCGGCGTGATCGTGTCTGCTGACGGCAAGGAGGTGTGGGTCGCCGAGTCCTGGGCTCACCGCCTGACCGCCTTTTCGCGAGCGGGGGACCACAGGCGCGTTATCGTCAAGAACTATTCGGGCTACCCGGCGCGTCTCGCGCGAGCCGCAGACGGTGGGGTCTGGATGGCCTTCCTCGCGCTTCGCACGCAACTGACTGAATTTGTCCTGCGCGAACGGGCGTTCTGCGAAGAGATGATGCGCACCGTGCCGTCCGAGCTTTGGATCGGACCGGCGCTGGATGGTCGGCTCAATCCGCGCGAGCCGACCCAGATCGGCCGCATCAAGAAACTTGGCATTCAGAAGCCGTGGGCGCCACCGCGTTCGTATGGCCTCGTTGCACGGTTGGACGCCAGGGGCGTGGCGACGGGGACGTTGCACAGCCGCGTCGATGGTTGGGTCCATGGAATAACCACCGTTCGCCCGATCGGCTCCCGTGTGCTCGCTGTGTCCAAGGGGCGCGATTGCCTCGTCGAACTGCCGGTCGGTCGCGGCGCGGAAGAAGGATGAACTCCATGCCGGCGCAACAAGAGAAGGAACTCCCGCTGCTCCAGGTTGTCAGCGGCAGCAAGGTTTACGGCGGTCTGCACGCGATCGATGGCGTCAACTTCGATCTGCGGCCGGGCGAAATCCACGCGCTGCTGGGCGAGAACGGTGCGGGAAAGTCGACGCTTTGCAAGGCAATCGCAGGGGCAATCGTCCTGACTTCCGGGGACTACATGATCCGCGGAGGCAAGGTCTCGTTCGCGTCTCCAAAGGAGGCACTCGAAGGCGGTGTCGCGATGGTTTACCAGGAATCCAGTCTGGTACCCTCGATGACGGTTGCGCAGAACCTCGAACTCGGTATGGAGAAGTGGGTCACGGTATACAGCAAGATCAACATCGCTGCGACCCAGTCGCTGCAGTCGATGAACTTCAACGTCGATCCGCTGGTGCTGGTGGAGAACCTCGGAACGGCCAAGCGGCAGATGGTCGAGATCGTGCGTGCCGTGCGCCACAACGCCCAAGTCTTCATCTTCGATGAGCCGACCGCATCGCTCACCCCCGAAGAAACGCAGCATCTGTTCCATCTTCTCAATACCCTGAAAGAGAAAGGTGCTGGGATCATTTTCATCTCGCACGCGCTGGAAGAGGCGCTGAAAATCGCCGATCGCATCACCGTGCTCCGGGATGGCAAGCTGGTCGCCACCGTGCCGGCGAAGACCGTCACCCGGGACTCGCTGGTGCGGATGATGGTCGGTCGAGAGGAAACTGCCGCAAAGTACGCAACACACGGCGCAGATCCAGACGCGCCGAAGCCTCATGCGGCGCGCGGGGAGAAGGTGCTTTCGGTCGAGAACGTGACGATGGGAAGCATCGTCAAGAACATGTCGTTCTCGGTCTTCAACGGAGAAGTCGTAGGCATCTTCGGCCTGGTCGGAGCGGGACGTTCCGAGATCGCACAGATCGTCAGCGGTGCGCGCAAGCGCAATTTCCTGCGTGGCGGGATGATCTACCTTCGGGACAAACCAGTCCGTTACAGGGTGCCACGGCAGGCGGTGCGCGATGGAATCGCCTATATCACCGAAGATCGCAAGGTCGACGGGTTCTTTGAAACGATGACGGTGGATCAGAATATTTATCTTGGTTATCTGTCATCGCCGCGCATCAAGCGGCTCCTCTATTCTACGCGCGAAATGAAGCGGATTGCCGATCAATGGATCTCGGCTCTCTCGATCTCGGCGTTGAAGCGAAGTCTGAAGATTGTGGAGTATTCCGGCGGCAACCAGCAGAAGGTCGTTGTAGGAAAGTCTCTGGCCCAGGAGCCGACAGTGGTCATCTTTGACGAGCCGACGCGTGGTGTCGACGTCAGCGCCATTCCTCAAATCCACGAGTCAATCCGCAAGTTGGCGAGCGAGAACAAGGCGGTCGTCGTTATTTCTTCCTATCTGCCTGAGATTCTGGCTATCTCGGATCGTATCCTGGTTGCTCGCGGCGGGCGCATCGTGGAGGAAATGGCCCGTGCTGATGCGACCGAGGACAAGATCATGTACGCAGCCATTCATTGATATGGAGGACCTTTCGTGAGTGCCTATCAGCGACCTCCCCATTGGAAGGACGTGGCGCGGGATGCCCCTGAAGACGATCCAGACGCCGGTCGGCTGATGAGCGCGCGGATCGCCGGCGAGATTCGCAGCGCAGTCTTGAGCGGTGAGATGCGGCCGGGCACACGCATTCGGCAGGAACTTCTGGCTGCACATTTCGGGGCGAGCCGCATTCCCGTGCGCGAAGCGCTGAAGCAACTCGAGAACGAGGGGCTCGTTGTGATGGCGCCGAACCGTGGCGCCTGGATTGCCGACGTCAATTCGGAAGAATCGATCGAGATTTATAAGATTCGCGAAGCGGTCGAGCCGCTCGCCATCGGTGAAAGCGTTCCAAATCTGACTGACGGGGACATAGAGACGCTCGACCGTATTGTGCGCGAACTTGAGCACGTAATGACGCTTGAAGAGTATATCAAGCTCGACCGGGAGTTTCATCTGCGCACCTATTCGCGCGCGGGGATGCCGCAACTGCTGGCAATGGTCGAACGCTTCTGGAACAGCACCCAACACTTCCGGCGGCAGTTCGTGAGTGAAACTTATGCAAAGGATGGGTTTCCCTTCTCGGATCCACAGCATGTACTGATCATGGACGCGATCCGCGCGCGCGACGTTGAGGCCGCTCAGGTGTTGGTGCGGCTACACATTCGGCGGACTCGCGTTGTCATTCAAACCACGGAGAAGGGCGCGGCTCGGCCAATCGTTGCGAGCCGCGTGGCGCAACCGCAGGCCCACCTTGGTTCGGTTTATCGAGGAAAGAGAACCAATGAGTAGTGTCGGCTCGGAATCCGCGTCGGGGCCCCGCGCCTACGATGAGGCCGCAAGCCGGCTGCGAGGGCTGCTCGGAGCGCAGTCCGTCGCTGCCCTCGATCCGGGCGAACTAACGGCGCTCGATTTGTTTCGTGCCGCATCGCGCGGGGCGCCCGCACTGTACTACTTTGACATGACGCAGACTTATGCGGATATCGATCGCTTCAGCGATCGGCTGGCTGGAGTATTTGCGCAAAAAGGTGTCGGTCGCGGCGACCGGGTCGCGGTCATTCTTCAGAACGTGCCACAGTTCGTCATCGTGAGCGTGGCGGCCTGGAAGGTCGGGGCAATCGTCGTCAGCCTCAACCCCATGTACCGCACGCCAGAACTCCGGAAACTATTCAAGGACTGTGAACCAAAGGCGGTGATCTGCCACGACGATCAATGGCATAATGTTTTCGCCGCTGCCGGCTCAGTCGAGCCCGAGCTTGTGTTTTGGACCAGTGCACGTGAATTCCAGCAGCGGAACGATGTCCGCGTGCTGCCGGAACCGGGTACGGTGCCGGAGGCCAGCGCGCTTGCGAAAGTCTTCGCTGGCGATGCATCGGCGCCGCCAGCGCCCGTCATGGCCTCCGATGACACCGCCTTGCTGCTCTACACGTCCGGAACCACAGGCATGCCCAAGGGAGCGATGCTCACGCATCGAAATTTGGTGGCGACCGCGCTGACCTGTCGGGATCATTTCGAACTCAGCAGCAAGTCGCGCATCTTCGGTGTCGCGCCGCTATTTCACATCACCGGCTTCGAAATCCAGATGGTGGGGGCCTTCGCCGCGGGCGCAGCCATGGTGCTAACCTATCGCTTTCAGCCGCAGGTCGCGCTCGACGCGTTCATCGAATGGCGGCCGACATTCATCGTCGGTGCGATCACTGCATTCATCGCGCTGATGAACCAGGCCGACGCGACGAGCCGTCATTTCGAGAGCTTCGCGCATATCTATTCCGGCGGTGCGCCGATTGCTCCTTCCGTCATCGATGCCTTTGCGAGGCGCTTTGGACGTGAGATCCGAAGTTCCTACGGAATGACCGAACTGACGTCCGCAAGCCACCTTGCACCCAACGAGGGCCGGATCCCCGTCGATTCCGAATCGGGCGCACTGTCGATCGGGAGGCCGACGCCGGGCGTCGATGCGATCGTCGTTGACGATGAGCGCCGCCCGCGCGGGCCGGGCGAACATGGCGAGGTGGTTGTGCGCGGCCCGGGCGTGATGGCGGGCTACTGGCGAAAACCGACGGAAACCGATGAGGTGCTGACGAACGGCTGGCTGCACAGCGGCGACATCGGGTTCTTCGATGAGAGCGGTTGGTTTTATCTCGTGGATCGCAAGAAGGACATGATTTCCGCCTCCGGCTTCAAAGTCTGGCCGCGCGAAGTGGAGGACGTGATCTACAGCTTCCCTGGTGTCCGTGAGGTAGCCGTTGTCGGAGCCGCGGATCCTTATCGCGGCGAGACGGTGGTCGCCTTCGTCTCGGCTCAACCCGGCATTGTGATCGATGTCGTCGTGCTCTCTCGCTTCTGCCGCGAGCGACTGGCGGCCTACAAATGCCCGGCCGACATTCGCGTGCTGGATGATCTACCGAAGACGGAATCCGGAAAAATCACCCGAAATACGCTCAGAGACGGCCTACGCAGCCGGTAAGGAGATTGACGTGGATATCACCCAAAGCGAACGCAGCCAGCAACTGGCCGCCCGCATCGAACGTTTCATGACGGAGCACATCTATCCGAATGAGCGTCGATACTATCAGGAGGCCGAGCGCCTCGGTCCCTGGGCCGTGCATCCGGTTGTCGAGGAGCTGAAGCCGCTCGCGCAACAGGCTGGCTTGTGGAACCTGTTTCTGCCTGCTCACGAGGACGGGCTGACAAATCTTGAGTATGCGCCGCTATGCGAGATCATGGGACGCTCGCACCTCGCTCCTGAAGTCTTCAATTGCAGTGCACCGGACACGGGCAATATGGAGACAATCCTGCGCTACGGTACGGTGGAGCAAAAGGAGCGCTGGCTCAAGCCGCTGCTCGCGGGCGAGATCCGTTCTTCCTTTGCGATGACAGAGCCCGACGTTGCTTCGTCCGACGCAACCAATGTGGCCAGTTCGATTGTCCGTGATGGCGACCAATACGTGATTGACGGTCGTAAATGGTACACGACGGGCGCCACCGATCCGCGGTGTCAAATCATCATCTTCATGGGGCAAACCGATCCGGACAATCCGGACCGCCACAAGCGCCAATCGATGATCCTGGTGCCGAAAGATACCCCCGGAGTACATGTCGTCCGCTCGCTGCCGGTGCTCGGTTTCTATGGCGTGCCCGATCGCGCATCCGAGGTAATGTTCACCAACGTACGCGTGCCGGTGGCCAACATGCTGCTTGGCGAGGGGCGGGGATTCGACATCGCGCAGGGGCGGCTCGGACCAGGACGCATTCATCACTGCATGCGTTTGATCGGCCTATCCGAGCGGGTGCTAGAACGCATGTGTCGACGCGCCCTGAAACGGGTGGCTTTCGGCAGACCTCTCGCCGAGCAAACCGTGACGCTTGAACGCGTGGCCGAATCGCGCATGAAGATCGAGCAGGCGCGACTACTAACCCTCAAAGCGGCCTATATGATGGACACAGTGGGCAACAAGGCCGCGCGCCAGGAGATTGCGATGATCAAGGTCGTTGCGCCGAACATGGCGCAGACGATCGTTGACTGGGCGATACAGGTTTTCGGTGGAGGCGGAACCAATAACGACCATTTTCTTTCGGCGGCACTTGCTACGACTCGCTTATTGCGGTTGGCGGATGGTCCTGACGAAGTCCACCGTAACCAGATCGGCAAGCTCGAGCTACGCCGATGGCTCAATACCGATCCCACGCGGACTGGTGGGGATGCTGATCCAATGTCGCCCGGGGACTCCGAGTCTTGGTCCGAAGGCGGCTTATGGCCACGCCCCAAATCTCAGACATAGTTTCAAGGGTAGGGGCATTCGCTCGCCCTCGATTACCGCTTCGCTTGCTCGCTCGAGCATGCAAGTTGCGGCCTTGAGCAAGGCGACGAATGTTCTTGGCTACAAACTAACTCTCGTGCCGAAAGATCGGATCGTTGGCTCGTCAGTCCGCCACCCAAGCGGCCAGCGCGCTACTGCAGCCAGAGCAAAGACGCGCGCTTGAGGCGCGGGCGCGACCGTCGCCAGGAGCAGGCCACCAGGAGCCGGGCATCCTCAGTTGCGAATGATTCGCATAACATGGATCAGAATTTATTCCTAGCTCCGAAGAATCCCTCTGGACTCCACCGAGTTGGTTTTCTTGGCATTTCCGAGCTTGGCCGGGCTGCTCCTCTTAAATTGACCTGCTGGGACAAAGGAGAGGGGGCGAAGTTGCTCGGGAATTTTCCGGCGTTTCGTTTGTTTCGTCCGTTTCGTATATTTCGAATATGGTCTACATCAGAAAGCCGTACACGGGAGAAGATACGATGACGATGCCAGCCTACGCCGAAGAGCTGGGAGGTACTCGCCTGCCTTCCGCGAGCGAGAGGGCGGCAGCCAACCAGCTCCGTCAGATACTCGCGTCGTATGCGAACGGAGATACCAAACTGCGCGTGCTTGATGATGCGCAAAAGGCTGCTGAGATCACTTTGTCACCGGCCCTGTCGAGTCTCTTAATGGAATTGCTGCGGCATATCGGTCGCGGCGATGCGGTGACGCTTGTGCCTGTGCATGAGATGTTGACTACCCAGCAAGCTGCCGACATCCTGAATGTCTCGCGTCCGTTTCTGGTCTCGCTGCTCGAGAAGAACGAAATTCCGCACGTGACAGTGGGGCGTCATCGCAGGATTAGGGCAGAGGACCTATTCGCCTATAAGCGCACGCGTGATGAGAAGCGGGGCAAAGCGCTTGCGAATCTCGCCGAGCAGGACGCGGAGCACCTGTAAGCTTGTTTGCAAACCGCTTCACCGCATTCGTCGATGCGTGCTCGCTTGCAAGCGCGCTCAAAAGGAACCTGCTTCTCTCATTGGCGGAGGCGGAATTTTTTCGTATCCGCTGGTCGAGCCGCGTCCTGGACGAGACCGAAATTGCTATCGGGAAATCTTGAGCGGCAAAGGCTTTGACGATGCCAAAGCGCGCGCAGAGCGGGCGCGCGCCAGCATGGAAGCTGCCTTCGAAGACGCCATGGTTGCAGATTTTGATAACTTCTTGCCGGTTGCGGCGGGTCTGCCCGATCCCAACGATCACCACGTTGTTGCAGCGGCCGCCAAGACGCGAGCCGCAATGATCGTAACGGAAAACCTCAAGGACTTTCCGGCGGCAGTTCTTTCCGGCCTGGCGAAATCGGCCGACGCTTTCGTTGCGGATACTATCGCACTCGATGAAGCTCGGGCCGTTGCAGCCGTTCGGCGTATGCGCGAACGCTTCAAGAAACCGGAAATGACGCCGGCGGAACTCTTGCTCGTAATGGAAGCTGCGGGATTGATTGAGACGGTTGACATGCTAAGACCACACGTCAAATCCCTCTAGCTCGGTCACTAACCAGACGGGCTTTTGGCGACACGATCTTGATGCGAACTCGATTTCGGATATTCCATAATGTAAGTTATGCGAAACGCAAATGTAAGCGCAATATAGGGATGACACCCCTCCGCAAAGTTGAGATGGCACTCCTCGTGTCATGAGTGGCGCGGCGTTGGGCCAGGTCTTCGCATGCTTCACGAATTTCCCGAAGCGACCGGCGTCATCGGATTGCTGCCCGCGGAGCGCAACAGCTGAGAAACTCATCGTTCAAAACGAAGGATTCTAGAAATTGAATCGGTCTGCCCTGATCGATTCATAAGATCAATTGGACGCGGATTCGATCATGCGGGACGCTGCCGTCATGATTGCGCAGCCTTATCGTCTGTACGTTGAACGCAAAGATGCCTCGAAAAACATGGCCCGTTTCTACGTCATGTCGATCGAGCCAAACTTGTTCGGTGACATCTGCTTGACCCGTCGCTGGGGTCGCATAGGAACCCGTGGACGGGAAATGACGCACAGCTTCGCGACCGAAGGGGAAGCGGTTGCACTATTCTTGGATTTACTTTGCCGGAAACGCAGGCGAGGCTACCGGCCAACGGAGCGTCGAACATCCAATCGCTCCCCTTAGCGTGGTCGATGACTCGATCCAAATCCGCCGGCATGCTCGATGCGCCGCGAGTTGGCGTTGGATTTTGGAAGCCCCGCCCTAGTCGGGCGGGGCTTGGGGGAACGTCCTAGTCGCCGTTCTTACGCGGCCGCGACCACAGGAGCGTGTAGCCTTCGCTGCCTCGTCGTCGAACAGGTTGGCGTAGATCGGCGCGTTGAAAGAGGGATCGTCGAGCTTGAGCGAGAGGTAGTCGCGCCCCTCTTCGGAGCGCTTCGACCAGGCTGCCCCGATCTCTGCCCGGCCCACATAGATCCGGTGGCTCGGGGCGTTGTCGTTGGACCGGTTCGTCTCGGAGACGATGCGGACGCCCCTGGCCTGCAGGCTCAGGGTGACGATCTCGCCCTGGAAATCGTTGCCGACTTTCTTGAAAGAACCGATGTTAGCCATGTCACTTCTCCTGTTGTGTTTCGAGCCCGCGACCACCGCGGCCTCGATGGCGATCTGGAGGCAGAAGACGATCGGCGACGCACCCGCTTTCCAAGAGCCGGAGCGCAGCGGAGGACGTCGTTGTGGCGACTTTCTTGTCTCGCGAGGAATGGGCGAAGCCCAGGGGAAGAAAGCGCATCAACGGCGTTGCGGCTCAGACGATCGAGGCGAAGCCGCTCTTCGGCCAGATCAAGCCATCAACGAGGCAACGTGCGTCTGCGAGCTGAACTACATCTCGGGAGAAGACGTGGCGTATTTCGGTTGTCCTGGACAAGAGGTCTGAACGATTTGTCGTAGAAAGAGAAACAATCCGCTGCAAAAAGGGCAGGATCGTCTCCGAGGGAATGAAAGGAGCGACACGCCGCATGACCGTAGCAATGTGGGTCGGATCGGCCGCGGCTTGGTCGAGGGACTTTGAGAAGAACTGCCCTTCCCCACTCAGTTCTCGAGCAGACCCGCCCAACGCCGCCAACTACGCGAACCTGTTCGACGACGAAGACGGTGAACGGTCGCCTCGCGCGTAGCGCGCGTAAGAATTGGCCGGGACGGATTCTGCACCATCCCACCCGGTTCGAGCGGGCGGTCTCCGCAAGGTCGGTCAATCGCATCCACGCCGTGCCGCCAACGCAAACGCGCCCAGGGTGGTGATTTCGTCATAAAGGCTTGTCCGGTCCTCACCGGTGCGCCCCCGAGGATGGTGTCTGGACATCGCGGGTCTCCGCGACGGGCGCCGCGAGCCTCTCTCGCTGCCTGTAACCCGTCACGGCAAAAACCGATTGACACTCTTGCTCTGAGCCTCTTTCGCGAGGAAACCGCCCGAAGCAGTACCCTGGTGAGCCAACGACCTAAACCATTCATCCTGCTTGGATATTTTGAGCCCGATGACCCGCTGCAATTGGATCGATCGAGAAATCCGGTTTGACCAATCTTCCGGTCTGTGGCTGTTCTCCATGAGTTGGAGGCGCAGACCTGCTTCTTCGAATTCCCAGCGCACGAGGGCAAGGGGCGCACAAGCGACACGCAAAAGTGCCGAGAGCCACTTGTTCTCTCGGGTCATAAGCCTGCGCGGTTGGGCCGTGGCATCGCACCTCTGAGCATGGAAATTGCATAGAATCTGGGCGAAGCGGACACCTCATGAACCTCATCAGCCTAGACATACGGATGCTCCGGTCGCTGATCTCGGTCGTCGAGACCGGCAGCATCACCGAGACCGCGCGCCGGTTGGGCCGCACCCAACCTGCAATCACCCTGCAATTGCAGCGGCTGGAGGAATTGACCGGCAAGGAGCTGTTCGTGCACAGCGGGCGCAGGCTGACGCTGACCGAGGACGGCACCACGGTGCTGACCTACGCCAAGTCCATCCTGCGGTTGCATGACGAGCTGATTTCGCAACTTGCGTCACAAGAGATCGAGGGGCAGGTCGTGCTCGGTACGCCCGATCTCTATGCGGCCTTCATGCTGCCCTCGATCCTCAGCGTGTTCCGCAAATCCTTTCCCCGCATTCAGGTCGAGCTCAATTGTGCGCTATCGACGCCGCTCGTCGGTCTCGTCAAGCGCGGCGACGTCGACATTGCGCTCGTCACGCGCATGAATGACTTCACCGGCGGCCAGGTGGTACGGCGTGAGCAGCTCGTCTGGATGACTGGTGACCAGTCGGTCGCGCATCAGGAAAGGCCGATTCCGCTGGCGCTTTTGCCCCAAGGCAATATCTATCGCGACTATGCCATCGATGCGCTGGAGCGTGCCAGTCTGCGCTGGCGCATCGCCTGCGTCAGCGAAAGTGTCGGCGGATTGCAGGCTGCCGCCTTCGCCGGAATGGCGGTCACCGTGCTTGGCCGCAGCGCGCTGGTGGCCGCGATGCGGGAGATCGGCCCTAATGAAGGGTTGCCGCCGCTGCCCAAGGTCGAGCTACTGCTCTACAAGTCGAGTGGCGCCACGTCGAAAGCAGCCACCGCGCTGCATGACTACCTCGCGCATTATTTGCGGCTGGACGAAGAGCTCAGCGGACGCGGCATTCCGATCGAAATTTCCTGAGCTCTCTTTGACCCATTTGCTCGTGGGCGTTTGAACTAACGCAGTGCCAAGGGCGGCCAGAGTTTCGACCAGGGCTGTGCCTCCTCGAAGGCGGCTGCGATCCGGAAAATTATCGGCTCGCCCAGCCAGGGTGCCACGATCTGCAAACCGATAGGCATGCCGTCGCGGTCGAACCCGCACGGTAGTGTGGCTGCGGGAAGCCCTGCGAGATTGATCGGCCAGGTAAACGGCGACCAACCGAGATGCGGGTCGACAGCGGCGCAATCGATCCGGTCGACCCCGAGCCGGCCGGCCTCGAACGCGGTCACCGCGACGGTCGGCGTCACTAGCGCGTCGACCCGCTCGAACAGTTTGAGGAACGCGGTGCGCGCCTGGCCACGGCGATAGCCGGCTTCGATATAGTCGATCCCGCTATAGCGGCGGCCGGCGTTGATGACGTCGCGATAGTCGACTTCCGAGCCGGCAAGCTCCGCGGCAGTCCTGCCGGCGACCGCGGCGGCCTGCTCGGTAAACGCGATCGGCTTCAGCGTGTGCTCGAGGATCCCGGGATCGAGCGCCGGCCCATCCATGCTGATCCGCGCACCGCAGGACTCCAGGATGGACAACGCCTTGTTGAATGCGGCGCGCACGTCGGAACTGACCGCGGCATAGCCAAGGTCGGTGCTGGCGCCGATGCGGATTCCGTCGAGCGGGACGGCCTTGGTGTCGAACCGGCGTGGTGACACTGGCAGGCTGGCCGGATCCCGCGGATCGTGGCCTGCAATGATTTCGAGCGTGAGGGCAGCGTCGGCGACGGTGCGCGTGATCGGGCCGGTATGCGCAAGCGAGGCCCAGGATGGCGGCGCGAACCCGGGGGAACGCGGCACTAGACCAAACGTCGGCTTAAGACCGAATACGCCGCAGAAAGATGACGGCACACGAATTGAGCCGACCCCATCGGTGCCTATTGCGATTGGCCCGCAACCTGCTGCAACCGCCGCCGCCGCGCCACCGCTGGACCCACCGCTGGTCCGCCCGAGATTCCACGGATTGCGCGTGGTGCCGGTGACCGGGCTGTCGGCGGTCAGCTTGTAGCCGGACTCGCAGGTGGTCGTCTTGCAGGTAATGATGGCGCCTGACGCCTTCAACGCTGACACCACCGCTGCGTCGACATCGGGCACGAAAGCCTTGTTCAGTGGCGAGCCAGCGTAAGCCGGCACGCCCGCGACGAACACCAGGTCCTTGATACTGACGGGAACGCCGGCCAGGGCGCCCTTGGCTTCGCCTGCGCGCATTTCCCGCGTGAGGCGATCGGCATCCGCCCTCGCCTGCTCGTACATCGGCGTCACAACGGCATTGCAGGCGGCGTCTACCGATTGCAACGCCGCGATCGTGTCGTCGACGACATCGCGTGGCGTGAATGCCTTGCGCCTGTAGCCGGAGAGGATCTCGGCAGCAGACAGCGAACCAAGACCAGTCGGCGCCGGAAAGGCGGCCGTTCGGGCAGTACCATCACTCATCTTCGATCCTGAAGGCTTATCCCAGCGCTGCGCCGACGGCTCGCTTCGCCATCACCGTCACAAGATGCGCGCGGTAGTCGGCTTCAGCATGGATGTCGGATGTAAGTCCATCGGCGTCGATCTTGATCGCCGCGATGGCAGAGGCATCGAAATTGTTTGACAGCGCCGCCTCCATCGGTGGAACCCTGAAGACGCCGGCCCCCGCACCGGTGACCGCAACGCGGACGCCCGCGGGAAGCTGCGCGACAAACACGCCGACCAATGCGTAGCGCGAGGCCGGCGCCTTGAACTTGGCATAGCCTGCCTTGAGCGGCACAGGGAAGCGAATCCCGGTGATGATCTCGCCCGCTTCGAGGGCGGTCTCGAATAGGCCAAGGAAGAACGCGTCGGCCGCGATCTCGCGCGCATTGGTGACGATGGTTGCTCCAAGCCCGAGGGTACCGGCGGGATAGTCGGCCGCCGGGTCGTTGTTGGCGACCGATCCGCCGATCGTGCCGCGGTTGCGCACAGCCGGATCGCCGATCATTGAGGCCAATGCCGCAAGCGCGGGTATCTTGCCTCGCACGAGCTCCGAAGCTGCCACCTGTGCATGTGGCGTCATGGCCCCGATGGTGATGGTGGCGCCATCGTCGCTGATCCCTCGCAGGTCGGCGAGACTGGAGAGATCGATCAATGCTTCCGGCTGGGCAAGCCGCTGCTTCAGTGTCGGGATCAGGGTCATTCCCCCGGCGACCAGTTTGCTTTCCGCCACGGAGGACAAGAGCTTCGCGGCCTCCGGGATGCCACCGGGCTGGTGATATGCAAATGATTTCATTGTCGTCCTCCCTATTCCGCGGCGACCGGCAGCGACGCGTTCTGGAGCAGCCGCCAGATCCGGTTCGGCGTCGCCGGCATGTCGACATGGGTGACGCCGAGATGCGACAGCGCATCGACGACGGCGTTGATCACGGCGGCCGGTGATCCGATGGTACCGACCTCGCCGCAGCCCTTCACGCCCATCGGCGTATGCGTGCAGAGGGTTGAATGCGTTGCGACTGTCATCATCGGCAAATGGTCGGCGCGCGGCATGCAATAGTCCATCAGCGAACCCGACAGAAGCTGGCCCGAGCCTTCGTCGTAGACGGCGTTCTCATAGAGAGCCTGGCCGACGCCCTGCACGATGCCACCGTGCAATTGTCCTTCGACGATCATCGGATTGATCACGGTGCCGACGTCATCCACGGCCGTGTAGTTAACCAGCGTCACGGTACCGGTCTCGGGATCGACCTCGACCTCAGCGATGTGGCAACCGCCGGGATAGGTAAAATTGACGGGATCGTAGTACGCCTGTTCCTCGAGCCCTGGCTCCAGCACTTCGAGCGGATAGTCGTGCGGCACATACGCAGCACCCGCGATCTCCTCGAACGTTTTTGTGCGGTCCGTGCCCGCGACCGAGAATTTTCCAGCCTCGAACTGAATATCCATTTCGGAGGCCTCGAGCAGATGGGCCGCGATTTTCTTGCCCTTCACGATCACCTTGTCCGTCGCCTTGGACAAGGCCGCGCCCCCCACCACGAGCGAACGCGAGCCGTAAGTACCCATTCCGAACTGCACGCGATCAGTGTCGCCAAATACGATGTCAATGTTCTCGAAGGCCACGCCGAGCTTGTCCGAAACGATCTGCGCGAACGTCGTCTCGTGACCCTGTCCGTGATTATGGGTGCCGATCATGACCGTCACCTGCCCCGTCGGATGGACGCGTACCGTCGCGCTCTCGTAGAGCCCACCTCGCGCACCCAGCCGTCCGGCGAAGCGCGACGGCGCAAGGCCGCAAGCCTCGACATAGGTGGAGTAACCGAGTCCACGAAATTTGCCCTTACGCGCCGACGCCGCCTTACGGACACCAAAATTCTTCACGTCCGCGGCCACCAGCGCGCCGTCGAGACAACCGATCGGATCGCCGGAATCGTACTGCACCAGCACCGGCGTCTGATAAGGATAGGCCTCCTTCGGGATCATGTTGCGGCGGCGCAGTTCGACCCGATCGATCCCCATCTCGGTCGCAGCGACATCGACGATGCGCTCGAGCACAAACGTCGCCTCGGGCCGGCCCGCGCCGCGATAGGCGTCGACCGGAACCGTGTTGGTGAAGACCACCTTCACGTTGCAGTAGATCGCAGGCGTCGTGTAGACCCCGCCGAGCAGCGGACCATAGAGATTGGTCGGGATGTTCGGCCCGAAGGTCGACAGGTATCCGCCCATATTGGCCAGCGTCTTGACGCGAAAGGCCAGGAACTTGCCGTGCTCGTCGAGCGCAAGCTCGGCCTCGGTGACGTGATCGCGACCATGGCGGTCGGACACGTAACCCTCGGAGCGGCTCGCAACCCATTTCACTGGCCGCATCACCCGCCGGGCGGCCCAGGTGATGACGGCCTCTTCGCCATAGTGGAACTGCTTGACGCCGAAGCCGCCGCCGACGTCGGGCGCGACCACGCGCAGCTTGTGCTGCGGTATATTCAGGACCAGCGCCCCCATAAGGAAGCGGACCACATGGGGAAACTGGCTGGTGCTCCACAGCGTGTGGCGATCGGTGCCGGGTTCATATTCGGCGATCGCCGCGCGCGGCTCCATCGGATTGCCAATCAGGCGGTTGTTGACGAGGCTGAGCCGGGCAACGTGCGCAGCCTTGCGGAACGCGGTTTCGACGGCCGCCTTGTCGCCAAGCTCCCAGTCACAACAGATGTTGTTTGGGACGTCATCGAAAAGCTGCGGTGCGCCTGGCCGGACCGCTTCGAGCACACCGACGACCGAAGGCAGCACCTCATAGTCAACGTTCAGCAGTTCCGCTGCGGAATTGGCCTGCTCCGCCGTCTCGGCGACAACGAATGCCACCATGTCCCCAACAAACCGCGCCTTGCCTTGGGCAAGCATTGGAAATGGCGGCTCCTTCATCGGCACGCCCTGGGCGTCGCTGATGCCCCACCCGCAAGGCAGGGAGCCAAGCCCATCGGCCGCGACATCCTCGCCGCTCAGCACCGCGATCACGCCGGGCGCGGCAAGGGCTGCGGTCTTGTCAATGCCGCGGATCACCGCGTGGCCGTGCGGCGAGCGCACGAACACACCCGCCGTCATGCCCGGACGCTTGATGTCGGAGACATAGTTGCCGCGGCCGGTCAGGAAACGTTGATCTTCCTTCCGCTTCGGTGCCGCACCAATCCCGATTACGTTGCCCATGGTCATTCTCCCTTGGCGGCATGCATGGCGTCTGCTCCCGCCATCACGGACAACACGATGTTCTGATAGCCTGTGCAGCGGCAGATGTTGCCTTCGAGCCCGTGGCGAACCTCGGCTTCCGTGAGGCCCGGCTTGTCCCTGGCCAGCGCGACGGCTGTCATCACCATGCCCGGCGTGCAGAAACCGCATTGCAAACCGTGATTCTCGCGGAACGCTTCCTGCATCGGATGCAGCCGGTTCGAGCCGGGCGCACCCTGAAGGCCCTCGATGGTCACGAGCGTCGCGCCATCTAGAGCCGGCGCCAACAATGTGCAGCTCTTCACCGGCAGGCCGTCGAGGTGGACGACGCAGGCGCCACACTGGCTGGTGTCGCAGCCGATATGCGTACCGGTCAGATTGAGCCGTTCGCGCAGTAGCTCGGCGACGAGCGTTGCCGGATCGACATCCATGGTGGTTGGCCGGCCATTGAGGGTGAAGGATATTTGCACGATCAAAGCTCCCTGTGCGCTACGGGTCTGTTCAGGCTAGTGGACGGGCGCGATCGGTTGCCCAGGTCGCAAGCACGGCATCGCCCACGATGAACGGATCGGCGAAGAAGATTTTCTCCGGCACGTAGGCGACGAAGTCGTCATCCGGCGTCGCGTCGAGCATCACCTTGACGAAGTATCCTTGATACTCGATCGCAAGCACCCGGCCCGGCAGCGGGCTCTTGCAGCCGGCGGGCAACGCCTGCCCCGGTCGGACCAGGATGACGTCGTCCCGCCGCACCGCGATATCGATCTGGTCACCGATGCTGACGGTCGGGCGCGGTGGCAACGGCACCTCGATGCCATCGGTCACCCCTTGGGCCAGCACAAAGCTCGCGCCATTGACTTTCTCGACGCGCCCGGTGAGCACGTTCTGGCCACCCATGAACTCGGCGACGTAGCGATCATGCGGATGGGCGTAGACCTCGCGGGCCGGCCCCGCCTGCTTGATCTTGCCCAGCTCCATGACAACGACGAGATCGGCCAGGGCAATCGCTTCGAGCTGTGTATGCGTGACATGAATGAACGTGATGCCGAGTTCCTGCTGCATCCGCCGAAGCTCCTGGCGCATCTGCACCCGAAGCTGCTCGTCGAGAGCCGAAAGCGGCTCGTCAAGCAGGAGCACCCGCGGCTCGGTGATCGCGGCTCGCGCCAGTGCCACGCGCTGCTGCTGGCCGCCGGACAGCTGTGCTGGCAGGCGATCGGCGAACTGCGTCAGCCGGACCTTCTCAATCATCGCATCTGCGGCGCGCAGGCGATCCGTCTTCGACATGCCGCGAACGCGGAGCGCAAAGGCGATGTTCTCGCGCACGGTGAGATGCGGAAACAGCGCATAGGACTGGAACATCATCGCGGTGCGCCGCTGCACCGGCGCCAGTCCCACGACGTTCTGGCCACCGATCACGATCTCGCCAGCCGTCGGGTCCTCATGACCGGCAATCATGCGCAAGATTGTCGTCTTGCCGCAGCCGGACGGACCGATGAAGCAGCAATAGGCACCGTCCGCAATCCGGAGATTGACGCCGTCGACCACATTGGTGACCCCGTCAAAACTCTTGCAGACACCTGCGAGTTCGATATCGCCGCGCTCGATTGTCATTCCCGTAGCACCTTTAGCCCTTCGTCCCGCCGCCGCGCTTCTTCTGCAACACCACGATGGTCCCGAGGCTCGCGCCGATGACGATGAAGGATATGATGGTCGTGACCGTGCCGAGCGCGTAGAGCGACGGTGATGTCACGTTCAGCGTCATGCTCCATATCTCCAGCGGCAACGTGTTGAGCGAGCCCGCGGTCTGGAGGCTCCGGGCGAACTCGTCGTAGGAGAGCGTGAACCCGAACAGGGCCACCGCAACAATGCCAGGCGCCAGTACGGGTACGATCACCAGCCAGATGGTCTGCCAGCGACTCGCGCCAAGATCATACGCTGCCTCGTCCCAGGCCCGGTTGTAGCGCGACATCACCGCAAACATCACCAGTACGCCGAACGGCAACGTCCAGGACAGCTGGGCGCCCAGCGCGGAGGTGTGCCAGCTGGCATTGAGGCCGAGGGTCTGGAACAAGAGGCCGGTGCCGAGACCTAGCACGAGGCCCGGAGCCACCAGGCTTCCGATCATCATGTAAAACACGATGGCATCGCCCCTGAAGCGCCGCCGGAAGCCGAGCCCGGCGAGGAACGAGATCACCACGGTGATGATCGTGACGAGGATGGCCAGCTTGATCGAACGATCGAATGCGCCCTTGACGTCGCCGGTGCGGACCTGCGTGAACAGATCGACAAACCAATGCAGCGAATGGCCTTTCATCGGAAACACGAGACCGCCGCGAATGTCCTGGAAGGACAGGATGTAGATGCAGATCATCGGTCCGTAGAGCGCGAGCACGTAGAGCGTGAACACGGTCGCGAGCGCGTAGAACGTCCAGGGTCGTCCACCCTTGCTCGGCGCAATCGCCTTTCTCGTCGCCGGGGCGACCGTCTCGGGCATGCCGGCGGAGATCACGCTCATCGCGTGATCTCCTGGCGGATATCCACCGTGCGAAGGATCAGTGCGACAATCGCAACCAGGACCAGCGTGAGCAGCATCGCACTCGCCGCCGCAGTCGGATATTGCAGGACACCGACGTCCTCGTAGAACGCACTGACGACCGAGGCCGAGCCGCCGCCGGACATCACCTTGACTACGAAGAAATCGCCCATGACGATCGACACCACGAAGATGGTGCCGAGTGCGATGCCACTTTTGGACATTGGCACCACGATCAGGCGCATGATGTCGAAGCGGCTGGCGCCGGCGTCGATTGCCGCCTCGATGAGCTTCTTGTCGATGCGCGCCATGGAATTGAAGATCGGCACGATCATGAAGATGGTCAGCTGATGGACGTAGGCGATGACGACGGCCAGATCGGAGAACAGCAGCACTTCGAGCGGTTGATGGATAATCCCGGTGGCCAGCAGTGCCTGGTTGATCAGTCCTTCCTTGCCCAATAACGGTATCCAGGAAATCATCCGGATGATGTTCGACGTCCAGAAGGGCACGGTGCAGAGCAGGAACAGGCCGATCGCCAGCAACTGGTTGCGAACGTGGAACACCAGAAAGTAGGCCACGAAGAAGCCGATGATCAGGGTGAAAACCCAGGTCAAGACCGTGAACTTGATGGTCGCCAGATAAAGTTTCAGCGTCAGCGACGAGTGCAGCACCTCAATGTAGTTCGCCAGCGTGAAGCCGGGTGTCAGGCCGCCAAACCCGTCGGTCGCAAAGAAGCTCGCCGCGAGAACGACCAGGATGGGTGCCACGAAGAACGGCACCAGCACCAGGACCAGCGGCGACACGTAGAGCCAGCCTGCGAGATTTGCGCTTGACGGCGTCGAACTTGGCTGCATATCGGCAACGGCCTCAAGATCGGGATCTGAATGCCGGCGCGCGCCGCGCCGGCATTCGCATGGGTCAAGGAAAGCAGGATTTACGCCACCTTGAAGTCGTTCCAACGCTTGTTCATGTAGGCGGCTTCATCCATCAGCGTGTTCCAGCAGGAAATATTCTTGACCCGATCGAGGAACGATCCACCGTCCCGCTTGGTACCGGCCTTCTCCATCGGCACACCGTAGGGATCGTTGACCACTTCCGGTGCCGGTTGCCCGTCGTACCAAAAGGCCCATTCTGCCGGGGTCAGGAATTTCCTCGCCGTGGACGGCACCGGGCTGTAGTAGCCATAACGAGCAACGAAACCGCCCTGCCAGCCCGAGAGGTACCAGTTGAGATATTCGTAGGCCGCCTCGAGCTTCTTGCCGGACAGGTGTTTCATCAACCCCATGCCGTTGCACCAGCCGCGATAGCCTTCCTTACCGCTCTTGATGTTGACCGGCGCATAGACGCAGGGGATCTCCTTGACACGCACGGCGGCCACCGCCGGCGACCACATCGACTGAATGATCACCTCGCCCGCTGCCATCAGCTGCACCGACTGATCGAAGGTGGTCCAGGTCGCCCGGAACTGGCCGTCCTTCTTCAACTCGATCAGCTTGTTGCAGGTAAAGTCGATCTCCTCCTTCGTCATGTTGCCCTTGTTGCCGTACTTGATCAGTCCCGCGCTTTCGAAGCACAGGGCAGCGTCCATGATGCCGATCGCCGGCACATCGAGAATCGCGGCCTTGCCCTTGAACTTTGGATCGATCAGGTCCTTCCATTCGGTCACTTCATGGCCGACGAGATCCGGTCGGTAGCCGATGGAATCGGCATTGTAGACCTGCGGCAGGAAGGTCGCCCATTCGGTGACGCCTTCGTTCAGATCGGTCGCGTCCGGCTTCGAGATGTACATCGCTTCGTAGGGCGAAATGCCCTGCCGTGGGATCTTGTGACCATCGATCTCGCCCTTGGTGAAGATCGGCAGGATGTTGTCGAACTCCTTGATTTTCTTGACCTCGATCCCCTGGATCACCCCGCGCTTGGCAGCGAGTTTCGCCTGCCAGCCCTCGAGATCGGCGATGTCGACTGTATTAGGCTGGCTTATGAACCGGTTTATTGCGGCAGACGTGTCGAGGTTCTGCATTGTCACTTTGAAGCCGAGATCCTTGGCCGCCTGGTCGCCGATCGCCTTCACGACCGAATAGGACACACCGACATGACGAAGCTCGATGTCCTTGATCTCCTGCGCCCAGATGGTCGGAAATCCACGGATTGCGTCCGCGCCTGCGGCCCCGCCCGCGATCGCCGCCGCACCCTTCAACAGCGTGCGTCGGCTCAGCTTTTTCGCCGATCCGCTGGTCGTGTCCGACTGGCCGGAACCGGACTTCACCTTGTACCTGTCAAGCATGGCAACCCTCGTTGGTTACGATGAAACGCACACCGATCGGCATCGATCGACTGCTGATGTGCTTGGTTGATGGGGAGGCTATTGACGGGAATTCCCGAAGTAAAATTGGAAGTAAAAATCCGCGACATAAGCCAGGTTAATGATCTGACCGCGTGCACGTCGCTTCGGCAGGTCGCATAAGAAGGCAGCAAGCGCGTTTTCTGGAGACAGGATCAAGCCGTCCGAACTCGCGCTCTACCAATTCGGCAGAAGCGCCTGTCCGCACCCGATGTTTTTCGCCGGATAATTCCGCTACCAGCAGGTGTATCCGCCGTCGACCAGGAGAATGGATTCCGTCACATCGAGCATCTTGAGAAGCCCTGCCGACGTCCCCAGCACGACCTTGATTTCGATATTCGGATGCTGCTCCGAGAGCCAGCCCAAGGTGGTGGGCATCAAGGCGACCAACGCCGTCGAGATCGCACCGACGCGCAATCGGCCCCTCGGCCGTCCGGCCTGAGCCAGATGCCGCAAGTCATCCAGTTGAGCGACGATCTACCGTGCGGCCGCGAGCACGGCTTGCCCGGCATCGGTCAGTGCGATGCCTTGCCCTCGCCTCACGACCAGTCCCGATGGTGGGGCCCTATGCTGCCTCCGGCTGAATCCGGAGGCGTTCGATCCAAAGGCCGTTTCTCGCTTCTGGTCTTCCCTGCCCGCGTGGGACCTTCAGATTGGCGACGGGGCCTGGTTTGGCGAGTCGGCCGCCGTTTTGCGGCTCGCATGGCGGATCAGGAGGGGTCGCGTATCCGCCGGTGCGAAAGCAATGACAATGCAGCCGCAGCAAATGCCATCGCGGCCGCAAACTGAAAGGTCTTCTGGAAGCCCACCAGGAAGCCATAGTCGCCGCTCAAGATTTCGAACACGAGAAAGACGACCGATGCGGCGGTTACCGTGCCGAAGGTTCGCGTCAGCAAGACGAGGCTGCCGGCCACACCACGATCCTTGAGAGGAAGTGCTGCTGTGACGATGTCGGCATAAGCCGTCTGAAAGAAGCCGAGCCCGGCGCCCTGTATCACGAGCCCCGTGATCCGGAGAAACGTCGGTGTTTGCTCTGTCCACGCGCTCAGGAGCAACAGACCGAGACCATTGGTCACCGCGCCGCTGATCGCCAGCGACTTGGTCGAAATACGGCGTTCTGCAAGCCGGCCGGCGATCGGCGCGGACAGGGCAGCGCCCGCCGCCGCCATAGCTAGGATAGCGCCGCTTTCCGTCAAACTATAGAACGGCACCCGCGCGAGAAAGTAGGGCACCAGCAGCCACACCGAAAAGGCCGCGAAGTTGATGAGCACGCTTAGGAGATTTAGCAGTGCGAAACCCGGCCGGGTAAGAATATCAAACGCGATAATCGGCCGTGCCGCGCGCTTTTCGCGATAGATGAATGCGGCAAAGGAGAGCGCGGACAGTAATCCCAGCCAAATAGCAGAGAGTTCTCGTACGCGATTGATGCCGAACAGCATCGTGACCAGCCCCAGGCCCAGTGCGACACCGCCCACGGCATCAAATCGGTCGGTGGCCTGCCGCCGCAGCGATGCAGGCACGCCCCGCAGGAAAAGCAGGCTTGCAACGGCAATCGGAACGCGAAACCAGAAGACTGAAGGCCAATCCCAGGCCGCCGTCAGGGCGCCGCCAAGCAAAGGACCAAGCATCCAGCCAAGAGACAGCATCATGGTGTAAATGCCGAGCGCATGACTGCGTCGATCTTCGCCGTAAAGCGACGTTAGGAGCGCGACTCCACAGCTCAGAACCAGCGCAGCGCCAATGCCCTGCAGGCCACGAAAGAACAGCATCGCGCCGAAGCTTGGCGACCATCCGACCAGCAGCAGTGCAACGGTGCTCCAGACCAGGCCGGCACGAAACACGACCGCATGACCAACCGTGTCGCTAATGCGGCCGAACGCCAGCAGCAGGCTGGCGTAGGTCAGCACATAGCAAATCACGACCCACTGGATTTCCCCAATCGAAAGCGCGAATCCTCGCGATATGGCCGGAAACGCGATGTTTACGGAGGTGTCCAGTTGAGCCGTCGCCATGCCGAGGCCAATCATGGCGACTTGCCAGGGCCTGGCGGAGAGCAGGCTCGGTAACGCGTCGAGCGGATCGTTTTCCGGGGTCGAAGGCACGCTCAAATCTAAATGGTTTGGTCTCACTCTCGCAATCATCATTCACGCCTAGGCGTCGAGCCAGATTGCTGAAACGAAAACGCCTCCCGCACGAGGGTGCTCTTGCGTCCCAAGAGCACCGGAGACGTTGCGGATCTTGGTCGCGCCGCAGTCGGGCTCCGGCTCGAGCAGTTCCCTGAAGTCGACGAATTTGCCTTCGCCCCTCCACGCGCCTCTACGTCGCGCTCACCAGTACGCGCTGCGACGCCTCCCATCGCGCCATGACGCTCGCCACCCTCGCTCGCATCGTGCAGGAACAGTGCCGGAAAAAGCCCCCGCATGCTGGGCGGGTCCTCTTATCCTTCAGAGGACTCGCCCTCTCCCGCCTCCAGACGAAGCGACGTAGGTCTGCGCGCACTGCTTAAGAAGCAAGAACGTCCCCGGCGTCATCGTAAATCCGAGTTTGTAGCGGCCCATGACCGACTCGTCGGCACCGACGAGTTGCTGGGCGCACGACGAGAAGAATTTGGCGACAGCGTCCTCTACGATCTCGGGATCGTCGCCCGAAAGAAGCACGATCCAGTCGGCGGCGCCTGCGCGTCGGCCTGCCAGATCTCCAGCATGCGGTCCGGGATCACGTCGCCGTCGGAGACCTTGCCCGCGAAACGATTGTTAGCTTCACTTGAGGAATGGTGTGCACGCACTAGAAAGTCTTTCGGAACGAGCTCGGCGTGTCCCCTACCTGGCTTGCAAAGAACTTCGAAAAATAGGCAGCATCCCGGAAGCCGAGGTCCGATGCAATGTCTGCAACGGAGGCTGATGTGTATGCCAGATTGCGCTTCGCTTCCAATATAAGGCGATCATGCAGGATCGACTGGCTGGAAATCCCGAACTGCCCGCGGCAAATCCGCCCGAGATGCGTCACGCTGACGCCTAGTCGGAAAGCGTAGAAGGAAAGAGGGCGGTGCTTACGATAGTTGCTTTCCACCAATTCGACAAAGCGCCGTCCCATCGCAACACCTGAGTGAGCTGGCTCAGACAGGGATTTTTGTCGCCGTCCTGCGGCGCGAATGACAAACAGAGCTAGTAGACCGACCTGGCAGAGCAGCGCCTGTACCCGCCCCTCCTGACGGCCCCGGTATTCGTCGTCGATTGCTTCAAAGAGCTTCAGCGCCATCACTGCCGCAGTTCGTTCAGTTGAATATTGCAGGAACAGTGATCGATCGAGTCGACCCAACAACCCCGTGTGCGGTGGAAGATTGTTATCGAGGCTGACAGTTGGGACTGTGATTACATACCCATCGGACTCCGCTTCCCACTCAAAGCCGTGCACCGACATCGGCGCGTTCATGATTAATGCTGGCGCCTTTAGCGCGCGTCGATAGGTATCGCTCGTGACAACAACCGATCCCTTCGCGATCCAGAAGAACTGATGAAGGCCTCGATGACGGTGCGGTTGAATGGTCCAGTTGTGCAGGCGACTGCGTTCGGAGACTCTTTCGCAGTGCAAGCAATCGGGAAACGCGCTCCCTGATGGCTCACCATAGAGGACGTAGCTCGGAATCTGGGAACCGGCCACAAAGCACCTGCTCGCTCATACCATGTTCGATTTCTACAATCGTCGGCGCGATAATTCCATTGTTATCGAAACAACGCGTGATATGCTTTCATGACAAAACCAAGAACGTTGGGAGGAAACCAGCGGGACGGTTTGCGCGGTTGCGCTTTTGCGTCGCGGTACGGTTTCCCAATTTCGATAACTCCTCGACGCGGTTGCTCGCGCAGCCGCGAAAAGTTCTGTGCGCGAACGGCTGACAAGGAGATCAGAACGAGCCTGCCAGAGATTCTTCAATTAAGGGGAGGAAGACAATGAGCAGCATATCCATTGAGGCAGCGCATCAAAAAAGCCAATCAAAGATCGCAGCAGCCAGCGGATGGATCGGCTCGGCTCTCGAATATTATGACTTCTTCATCTACGCGACCGCCGCTTCGCTCGTCTTCCCTCAGCTCTTCTTTCCCTCCGACAACCCCTCCACGGCAATCGTTGCGTCTCTTGCTACGTATGGAGTGGGATACGTTGCCCGGCCGATCGGCGCCTTTGTGCTCGGGCACTGGGGCGACACGCATGGCCGAAAGAACGTGCTTCTGGTCTGCATGTTCCTGATGGGCATTTCCACGATGGGAGTTGGCCTGCTCCCAACGTTCGACCAGGTCGGCGTCCTCGCCCCCATGTTTCTCGTCATACTGCGGCTGATACAGGGCTTCGCTGTAGCGGGCGAGATATCCGGCGCCAGCTCAATGGTTCTCGAGCACGCTCCGTTCGGTAAGCGGGGTTTCTTCGCAAGCTTCACGCTGCAGGGAGTACAGGCCGGACAAATTCTTGCAGCCGCCGTGTTCCTGCCAATCGCGACCTACATGCCGAAGGACGCCTTTATGAGTTGGGGCTGGCGAATCCCCTTCTTGCTCAGCGTCTTCGTTGTCATTGCGGGCTACTTTATTCGGCGTGAAGTGGAGGAGACGCCGACATTTACTCAGGAAGGCGCGGCCGGCACGATTCCACAGGCACCCATCATTCAAGCCTTCAAGACCAGCTGGGATGACATGCTGCGGGTCGTCTGCATGGCGCTCATGAACGTGATTCCCGTCGTCGCGACTATCTTCGGCGCTGCCTATGCCGTGCAGCCCGCCTACGGGATCGGCTTTAAGCCGGATGTCTACCTCTGGATTCCGGTGCTCGGCAATGTGGTCGCCGTCTTTATCATTCCCATCGTCGGCACCCTCTCCGACAAGATCGGGCGCAGGCCGCCCATCATCTTTGGTGCACTGGTCTCTGGCTTGCTCTCCTTTGCTTATCTCTACGCCATCAGCATCAAGGACATCCCGTTCGCTATCATTCTTTCGATTCTCATGTGGGGGATCGTCTATCAGGGTTACAACGCCGTCTTTCCAAGCTTCTATCCGGAGCTGTTTCAGGCACGGTCGCGCGTATCTGCAATGGCTATCTCGCAAAATACGGGCACGACGATCACGGCATTGCTGCCCGCCCTTTTCGCCACCGCCGCTCCTCCCGGTTCGGCAAACGTACCGTTCACCGTGGGGGCCATAGCGCTCGCAATTACGGTGATCGCCGCAGTGGCTGCGATGTCCGCACGTGAGACATACCGGGTTCCAGTCGGTGATCTCGGCAATCGAGATGCCATTCCCATGCCGAAGGCAGAATATGACCGTCTGCGGGCCGCCTCGATTGGCGGCGCGGCGCCAATCTAGGAGGAGTCAAAGAGAGACCATCAGTAGCTTAACCGAAGGCAAGTCGAGATGTGTCGGCGCCGGTTTCGCCGGTATGGCGGACGCCAGCACGGGCAATCCGCGCAAATAGCGTGAGGATCTTATGACGCCGGAATCTGAATTTCATCAGCGCGACCGGGACATTCATCCGCCTGCCTACACGCCGGTCTATAAGACAAGCGTGCTTCGATCACCGCGAATACCCCTTTGGTCGTTGCAAAATTCACTGTCGGAGGTCACCGGTCCGACATTCACGCGGGAGGAGTTGGGCCCGCTCGACAATGATCTCATCCTTAACTACGCGAAGGACGGCAAGCCGATCGGCGAACAGACGATTGTGCATGGTCATGTCCTTGACGGCAACGGCCGTCCCGTCCGCAACACCCTTGTAGAGGTCTGGCAAGCCAATGCCGGGGGACGTTATCGCCACCGCAACGACACTTACATCGCGCCGATCGACCCGAACTTCGGCGGCTGCGGACGGATGCTCACGGACGACAACGGTTACTACTTCTTTCGTACCGTCAAGCCCGGCGCCTACCCGTTCCGAAATCGCGTGAACAGCTGGCGACCGGCCCATATCCATTTCTCCGTATTCGGGTCCGGGTTTGCGCAACGTCTGATCACCCAGATGTACTTCGAGGGCGACCCGCTGATCCCTCACGATTCGATCATCGCGACGATTCCCGACAAGTCGGCCGCGGATCGGCTCACCGCCAGGCTCGACCTCAATGGCTCGCTGCCGCTCGAATGCCTTGCCTACCGCTTCGATATCGTCTTGCGCGGCAGTCGCCAGACCTTGTTCGAGAACAAGCTGCACGGGAACTGATCCAATGCCGGCGCCGACACCCTTCGTTCTCCCCTACTATCCGGAAACACCATCGCAGACGGCCGGGCCTTACGTGCATATCGGGCTGATCCCGAACCAGGCTGGCTTTGATATCTTCAAGAACAATTTTGGCGGCGACATTGCGGGTCCTGGCGTGGCCGGCGAGCGCATCGTGATCGAAGGACGGGTCTACGACGGTGCGGGACACGTGACAAAGGACGTCCTGGTCGAAACCTGGCAGGCCAATGCGGCGGGCCGCTACAACCATCCGGGCGATCGACAGGACAAGCCGCTGGACGACGCATTTCGCGGCTGGGCCCGTACGGGGACCGATTTCGAGAGCGGCCTTTATCGCATCAGCACCATCAAGCCCGGACTGGTCGCCGGCCGACGGGGCCGCAAGGAGATGGCGCCGCACGTCAACTTCTGGATCGCCTCACGGGGAATCAACATCGGTCTCGCAACACGAATGTATTTCGGCGACGAGACGACCGCGAACGAGCAGGATCCCGTGCTCAACATCATCGAGCAACCCGAACGCCGCAAGACCCTGATCGCGCCACGATCCCAGCGCGACGGCGCAACCATCTACACGTTCGATATTTATCTTCAGGGCGAGCGCGAGACCGTGTTCTTCGATGTCTGAGCAGTGGTGAGCTGGAGGAAAACATGCTGGCAACCAACGACGAAATCCTCAAATCCGTCAAGCGCGGCAAGCCACTATCAAGTTGCCCGGTGATTGGGACCTGGTCGCTGCAATCTTACGTGCGCGAACGACTGTCCGACGGACAAAAGCACAATCAATTCGGCGACGCCCCGATCGGCTATATCGGTTATGCTCCCGACGGCCGGATGTACGCGATCTTCACCCGCAACGACCGCGTCACACCGCGCGACGTGGTGCCGACCGACGAGGAAGGCGTCGAATTAATCGGTAGCATGGTGGCTTATGCCGGCACCTTTTCACTGGGCGACAATGTCGTCGTGCACCACATCGACACGTCATGGAACCAGGCATGGACCGGGACCGACCAGATCCGGCACTTTGTCCTGGAAGGCGACACACTCACGATCACGACAGCTCCATACCGGAGCTATCTCGACGGAACGTTGGGACGATCAATTCTTGTCTGGACCAGGGTCGGTTAATCCGTCCTGCCAGGGACACAAGAGGTCACCGAGCCATGTCCTTTACGAGAGCGTCCTTTGCTACCACGCGCGTTCGATTCCTGTGAGGGAGGTCGCGATGATGTCGAATGGTCATCCCTTTGAAACGGACCTTGATCGCAACGGCGCCAACTACGTTCCGCTGACTCCGGTGAGCTTCCTCACCCGGGCCGCCAGCGCCTTCGCGGAGAAAGTGGCCGTCATCGATGGCGCGCGTCGCTATACCTACCGACAGCTCTTGGACCGCTGCACGAGGCTCGCCTCAGCGCTGGCCAAGCTCGGAGTGGGTCGCCTCGACACGGTCGCCATAATCGCCTCCAACATACCCGAGATGATCGAAGCCCATTTCGCCGTTCCGATGCTGGGCGCCGTCCTCAATCCGTTGAACACCCGGCTCGATGCGGCCAACATCGCCTTCTCTCTGAAACATGGCTCCGCCAAGGTACTGATCGTCGATGGCGATTACGGAAAGGTCGTTCGCGACGCCCTTTCGCAGGTCGAGCGTGACATCATCGTGGTGGACATTGCCGTCCCAGAAGAGCCTGCATCGGCAATCGGCAAATATGGCTACGAGGAGATGCTTGCGGCCGCCGATCCCGCATTCACCTGGACAGGGATCACCGACGAGTGGCAGTCGCTCGCCTTGTTGTACACGTCGGGCACAACAGGCGATCCCAAAGGCGTCGTTTACAGTCATCGCGGCGCGTATCTCTCTGCGCTAGGCAATGGCCTGTGCTTTGGCCTTGGGTTCGACAGCATCTATCTCTGGACGCTGCCGATGTTCCACTGCTGCGGCTGGTCATATCCGTGGGCGGTGGTGGCGGTCGGCGGCACGCAGGTCTGTCTTCGCAAGGTCGAGCCGCCCCTCATTTTCCGCCTTATAGCCGAACATCGGGTCACCCATTTGTGCGGAGCGCCGATCGTCCTCAACATGCTGAGCCATGCGCCCGCTGAACAACGCGTTCGCTTCGATCACGTGGTGTCGGTGGCGACAGGCGGCGCGGCGCCGCCGTCCGCCGTTTTCCGTTCGATGGAGGCGCTCGGCTTCCGCGTCGTTCATTTGTACGGCGCGACTGAAACCTACGGTCCCGCGACATCGTGCGTCTTTCAGGCGGAATGGAATGAACTGCCCGACGATCAGCGCTTTGCCAGGATGGCGCGGCAGGGCGTTGCCTATCCGATGGTCGACGACGTCCAGGTGGCCGATCCGAAGACCATGGCGAGCGTGCCGCGGGATGGCGAGACCGTCGGCGAGATCATGGTACGCAGCAATACCGTGATGAAGGGATATCTCAAAAACAAGGCTGCCACCGCAAAGACGCTGGTGGACGGCTGGTGCCTGTCGGGCGATCTTGCGGTTTGGCACGCCGATGGTGCGATCGAAATCAAAGACCGTTCGAAGGATATCATCATTTCGGGCGGCGAAAACATCTCCAGTCTCGAGGTCGAGGAAGTGCTAACCCAGCATCCGGCCGTGATGCTGGCCGCCGTCGTAGCGCGGCCTGATGCGAAATGGGGCGAGACGCCCTGCGCCTTTGTCGAGCTTAAGCCGGGCGCGTCCAAGCCCGATGATGCCGAAGTGTTCGCTTTCTGCAAGAGCCGGCTCGCGCGCTTCAAGGTTCCCAAGACGCTGGTGTTCGGACCGTTGCCCAAGACGTCGACGGGCAAAATCCAGAAATTCCTGCTCCGCGAGCAAGTCAAATCTCTCGAGAAGACTCAATCATAACGAACAACCGCAGGTCCGAGACGATGATCGACGGCAAAACAACACTTATCGCGCATATCGGCTATCCGACGGAATCGTTCAAGGCGCCGATGATCTACAATCCCTTTTTCGAGAGGCGCGGGATCAACACCGTTGTCGTGCCCATGGGCTGCAAGGGTGAGAACTACGCCGAATTCCTGAAGCTGGTCTTCAGGCTCAGCAACATTCGTGGCGCGCTGATCACCATGCCGCACAAGATCACCACCCTTGGGCTTGTCGACGACACTTCGGTGTCGGCCAAGATCGCCGGTGCCTGCAATGCAGTTCGCCTCGACGATGGAGGCAAATTGCTCGGCGACATGTTCGACGGCGAAGGGTTTGTGCGCGGCGTCCTGAAGAAGGGCCGGCAACTGTCCGGGGTGAAGGTGCTCGTTTCCGGCTGCGGCGGTGTCGGATCTGCCATCGCCGCGTCCCTCGCCAAGGCCGGTGTCGCCAAGCTCGGCCTGAACGACGCCTTCCCGAAATCCATGAATGAGCTGGCGCAGCGCCTAAAGTCTCACTATCCAAAGCTCGAGGTGGCCACCGGTTCCGCCGATCCGGCCGGATATAATGTCGTCGTCAATGCAACACCGCTTGGCATGAAAAAGGACGATCCCCTGCCCTTCGACGTCGATCGCATCGCGCCTTCCACGTTCGTCGGCGAAGTCGTGATGAAGGAAGAGATCACGCCGCTGCTGGCGGCAGCACGGTCGAAGGGCTGCGATTATCAAGTCGGGACCGACATGCTGTTCGAGCAGATTCCCGCCTATCTCGAGTTCTTCGGCTTTGGCACGACCACGTCGGACGAGCTGCGCGAGGTCGCACAGATCCATTATTAACCCGGAATGCCAGAGCGGTAAGATGATACGTTCGATTGCAACGGTTTCGATTGGCGGCGCGCTCGACGAGAAGCTGCGCACCATTGCCGCGGCCGGTTTTCGGGCCGTGGAGATCTTCGAGAACGACTTCACCTGCTATGACGGATCGGCGCGCGAGGTCGCCAGCATGTGCAGCGACCTCGGCCTCAAGATCTGTGCTCTTCAGCCCTTTCGCGACTTTGAAGGGATGCCGGGGAACCTGCGCACTCAGGCCTTTCGGAGGATCGAGAAGAAATTCGATTTGATGCAGGAGTTGGGTACCGACCTTCTCCTTGTTTGCAGCAACGTCTCGCACGCGTCGCTCGGCGGGATCGACAGGGCAGCTGATGACTTTCGCGAATTGGGCGAACGAGCCAGCGCGAGAAACCTGAGAGTCGGATTCGAGGCTTTGGCCTGGGGCCGCCACGTCAATGACTATCGAGATGCCTGGGAAATTGTACGAAGGGCGGACCACCGATCGATCGGCATTATCCTCGACAGTTTCCATACGCTCGCTCCATCATTTCCCGTCGCTGCAATACGGGCCATTCCCGGCAATCGGATTTTCCTTGTGCAACTTGCCGATGCGCCACAACTCGACCTCGATGTCCTCTCCTGGAGCCGGCACTTTCGCTGTTTCCCGGGTCAGGGAAGTCTCGCGATCCGGGAATTCATGCAGGCGGTCGACGCGACTGGCTATAAGGGGCCGCTCTCTCTGGAGATCTTCAACGACCAATTCCGTGCCCAGTCGACCAAGGATTTCGCGGTCGACGGGATGCGATCCCTCGTTCTGCTGGACGACGACGAAACCAGAGCGCAAGTCGCCCCCGCCCTGCGGACCCGATCCGTGGTTACCGAGGTGGTCTTTATCGAGTTTGCCATCGAGCCATCACACGCGGCCGCGCTGGCGACACTCTTCGGTGAGCTCGGGTTCAGGCTGACCGGCCGGCATCGTTCAAAAGCGGTTGAGCGATGGTCGCAAGGGTCAGTCAACCTCCTCATCAACAGTTCTCCCGACAGCTTCGCTAAGTCACACACTGTGACTCATGGGTCCGGTGTCTGCGCCATTGGTCTCGAGATCGCCGACGTCCCGACCATGATGAACCGCGCTGAGGCCATCCAGGCTGCCGCTTTTCGTCAACCAGTCGGCCCGGGCGAATTGACCATACCGGCGATCCGCGGTGTGGGTGGAAGCCTCCTGTATTTCCTTGCGCCGGGCTCCTCGAACTGGAATATCGACTTCCTGCCGATCGAAAGCAATTCCGATACAGGCATGCTGCGCCGCGTTGATCATATCTCTCAATCCATGCGGTTCGAGGAGATGCTGTCCTGGGAGCAATTCTACACAGCCCTCTTCGAGGTCGATCGGTCTCCCCAGCTCGAGATCGCCGATCCCTTGGGGCTCGTAAAAAGCCAGGTCCTGCAAAGCAAAGATGGGTCCCTTCGTCTGGTCCTCAACGCATCGACCGCAAGCCAGACCATGTCGTCCCGGTTTCTTTCAGAGTTCTTCGGCGCTGGTGTCCAGCATATCGCCTTCACGTGTGATGACATCTTCAAGGCCACTTCGGCTATGCGTGCCGCCGGCGCGACCTTTCTGAAGATCCCGGACAACTACTATGACGACATCGACAGCCGATTTGACCTTGACCCGGCCCTACTGAAGTCGATGAAGGAAAACGCAATCCTCTATGACCGAGATGACGTAGGCGACTTTTTTCAGATCTACACCCACGCGTTTGAGGACCGATTCTTCTTCGAGATCGTGCAGCGGCGCGGATACAAGGGCTTCGGCGCGCCGAACGCTGGTATCCGGCTCGCTGCCCAGACGCGGGAAGCAAAGCCACGTTCCATGCCGCGACTGAGCTAGAGATCAGACCCCGAACGCGCCGACGGTGGTAACTGGCGCCACCGAATTGGCGACAATGAAAGATCCGGAGGCTTCAGTGTTCGAAATCGACGGCAAGCACGTATTGATCACCGGTGGCTCAAGCGGATTCGGCCGGCATTTCGCTCGCTTCCTTGCGGCTAAGGGAGCGCGTGTCACGCTGGCGGCACGCCGCGCCGAGGCACTGGCTTCTGCGGTAACCGATATCAACGGCTCCGGCGGCAAAGCGCAGAGTGTTGTGCTCGACGTCACCATCGCCGAAACGATCGACGCGGCGTTCAAGGAGGCCGAGGCACAATTTGGTCCTGTTCATGCAGTTGTCAACAATGCCGGGGTGACCGCGACCAAACCAGCGCTCGACCAGGATGAGCGTGCCTGGGATAGCGTTATCGACACCAATCTCAAAGGAGTCTGGCAGGTCGCTCAGGCGAGCGCGAGACGAATGATCGAGAACAAGGTCAAGGGCTCGATCGTCAACATCGCATCCATATTGGGGCTACGCGTTGCCGGCGCGGTCGCGCCTTACGCCATCTCCAAGGCGGGCGTGGTGCAAATGACGAAGGCGCTGGCACTGGAATGGGCACGCCACAGCATCCGGGTCAACGCGCTCGCGCCCGGCTACTTCGCGACTGAGCTCAACGATGATTTTTTCGAGAGCAACGCCGGACAAGCTCTGATCAAGCGCGTGCCCCAGAGGCGGCTTGGCCAGCTCAACGAATTGGATGGTCCTTTGCTCCTGCTGATTTCAGATGCCGGATCTTTCATGACTGGCAGCGTCGTCGCCGTCGACGGCGGACACCTAGTCTCCGGTCTCTAGGGGGACAATCAGCCGACATGACGATGCACTTTGCGAATGTCAATGCCATGCGTCTGGCATATCGGGTGCAAGGCGCAGGACCTCCTCTCGTGCTCCTCATGGGGTATCGTCTCAATTCCGCGGCCTGGCCCACTCAGTTCATCGAGGCTCTAGCAAAGCAGTTCACTGTCATCACGCTGGACAATCGCGGTACCGGTCAGAGCGAAAAACCCCTCGCCGGCTACGCCCTCGCGAATATGGCGAGGGACGTATTTGAGCTCCTTATCCAGCTCGAAATCACCAGCACCTATCTGTTCGGCTATTCCATGGGGGGCGCCATCGCGCAGGAGTTCGTACGGCAATTTCCCGAGCGTGTGAAAGGACTTGTCCTGTGCGCGACGATGTGCGGCGGCCCTCAGGCAACCTATGCCAAACAATCGGTTGTCCGAGTGATGCGCGATCTCGACGGGTTGTCGCCTGACGAGGCAGCGCGCCGGATCTGGAAGGTCACATACGCACCCACCTATCTCGCGAACAACCGCGAACTGGCCGAGAGCCAGATGAGGCGCGAAATTGCTGACCCAACCCCTTTGCACGCCGCTGACCTGCAGTTTCAGGCTTTCGCCGAATTCGACGCTTCGAGCGCACTTGCGGATATACGTTGTCCTACCATGCTGCTCACCGGCGATATCGACGAGCTGATCTCTCCGCAGAACTCCAAGATGATGGTGAAACGCATCCGGAACGCCGAACTGATCGTCCTCTCGGGTCGCGGACATCGGGTGATATGGGAAGCAACCGAAGAGTGCACATCCATCATTTCAAGGTTTTTTCTACGCATTGAGAACAGCTGCGCCAAGGAGGCCGATCTCCATGTGAACGACCGCAATGCACCGACGCTGCTGGAGGCGCTCTGGCCCGCGCTGGAAATGTATGCGCAATGGCCATTGATCGCCGCGGAAACTGCGATCGATTCACTGTCCATCGCGAGGCAATCGATTTTGGCGACGGGTTCCGCGCCCTTTGGCGACGGGAAGCCGATTCTCGTTCTGCCGCAGGATCTCGGTAGCTACCTCAACGCGTCGATGCTTACGGCATGGCTCAAGGCAACCGGATATCGGCCGGTCATCGCTCATCACGCGGACCTGGCCACGGCAAAGCGATTCTCGCAATTGATCACCAATGTCACACGACACCTTCGAAGAAAAACGATCCTGATCACAGGTATCGCCGGTCTCACGCCGGCGATCGATGGAGCAAAACGTCATCCTGAAAGGATTTCGGATCTCGTTGTGTTGGGTAGTCCAGGCAGTATTGACGTTCCCAGCGATGTACGTCTGCATTACATATCGTCGGGCTGGACTCCTATGCTCACAATGACAACCTTGCCGCAACTGTTGCGGAACATTCCGATTCAGCTTCTCGATCAGTAAATGCAGCAAATATCCTAGAGAGCAGCGCAGCTTGCCGGAGAATATCCTGGTCAATCGCCGCCCTGTCGCACACCAAGGTATTCCGGAGCGCAGCCGTCGACCATCGAATGGGAGTCAATCATGAGCCGCCTTGTCTACGTCCTCAACGGTCCAAACTTGAACCTTCTCGGCAAACGCCAGCCGCACATCTACGGTCACGAAACACTCGCCGACGTAGAACGAGATTGTCGAGCCTTGGCCAATGAACTCGGCCTGGAGATTCGATTTCATCAATCCAACAGGGAATACGAGCTGATTGACTGGATCCACGAAGCGCGGGATGCGGCCGCGGGGATCGTGATGAATCCCGCAGCGTTCACACACACTTCGGTTGCGATCCTCGACGCGCTGAATACTTTCGAGGGCCCGGTGATAGAGGTGCATATTTCCAACGTGCACAAGCGAGAGGCATTCCGTCACCATTCCTTCGTCTCCCAACGTGCGGATGGCGTAATTGCGGGCCTCGGCACCCAGGGATATCTGCTCGGTCTGCGTCGCCTCGCTAGGCTCCTTGACGAGAAGAAGGGTTGAAAAGCGGTGAACAAGCCTGTCCGCCTCTCGAGAGGGGTGGCGACCTGATCGGCAGACGGCATATCTAACGCGTCCTGGCACGCTCCGAGACGATGTTAGCGTCGGCCGTGGCGTTAACTCCGTGCAGGTCCTCTATGCACAGACGGCGTGCGGCCCCAACACGGCGTGAAGCCTGCGCAGCGCTTTGAAGTGTCGGCGTCAAATTGCCGATTGTCGTCTCTAACGATTGCTGGCCACGCACGAAGATGCGTTCGCCGAACGGCTCGCCCTTGTGCTGGATAGTGAGATCGCTGTCATGCTCGCGCAAGGTCTCATGACCCTAGACCGGCCGGTCAGTTCCGAGAGCGTGTGGCGCATCGGGATCAGCGACTTTTGCGGCGACGCTTGACGGTGGAGCGATAGGCGGACGACAGCCGTTGCGGATGTGCCTACGAACGACATGTTGCCTCATGCGTGTTGACGTTCAGGCGGCCGACGCCGCTGCGACGATTGCCGTTGCTCCCTGGAGTGCGCGGCGCGCGCGCTTTTCGGCGTCTAGCGTCTTCCCCAGTTCGGCGGTTGGAACTTCGATGCTGACGGTGATTTCGGACGGCATATTCCTGGTCAGACCAATGAGATCGAGGCCACCTTCTCCCGGGAACATGCGCTCTTCCCGAGCGGCGTGAATGAGCGCTTGGGTTGTCATAGGCCGCTCGGCCGGAGCGTCGCACATCTGCCAGTAATGCAGCCGATGGAACGGAATCCCGAGTAGGTCCTCGAAACTCGCCGCCGACCTGTCGAAGTGCAGCGCGTCGACGAGTATCCCGGCCGCCGGCGACGAGATCTTCTCCACGATGCGAACTGCCGTCGTCAGGTCCGACACGCTCGTCCACGGGACCGCGATCAACCCGACAGACGTATCGCACATCCGTGAGGATATCCGGGTGATCGCCAAGGTCGTTACCGAGCGAAATAACTTCTTCGCTTTGCATGACCTCGTTTCAACCCTACGGGATCCTCGCCTTGGTGTCGTGAACTGTGCCCGCGCCGTCGAAACAATTAGGAACGCGATTCGTCCAGGTGCCGACCGAACTGAAGGCTGGCGGGCCATGCGAGAGGCCCTAAGGCTGGACGAGCGATACCTGCGCATGGTGACCGAAGGGTCCAGGGCACCACGTCACGGCGATCGGCTACAGGAGATTGGAGTCAAAGAACGGGGAGAGATCGGATTGAGGGCGTGGACGGTGATGAATCGCTTCCTCGAATTCATCAAGCGAGGCGGGCAGCAGCCCTTACCCGAGAGCGAGTTCCCTGTGCTTCTTGGATAGGCGCCCGCTCACACTCTGAGCGACAAAAGACCCCGCGCTCGCGGCGCGGGCCTCTCGCCGATGCTCCGATGGTGCCGCCAAAGGCTTCTCAGCCAGGCACCCCACGCAGCCAGCGGTTCGACGAGTTCCGTCACCTTTTCCAGACACTCGGGCAATTCGCACCGGCGACCGAGCCGGCCGATGTCGTGCCCAATCGCGAAGGCGATCTCGACCAGGTCGTCCAAGCTGGCCGAAGCCTGCTACGAGTTGGCCGAGGGTTCTTGACGCAAGCTAACCACCCTGCGATGCGCTTTCCTGCTTGAGCCGACGTAAACCCGCAGCGACCGTTTCACCCGCGATGCATCTGGAGCGCTGTCGGCGACTGATTAGGCACGCCGATCTTTATCCTGGGTCGCGACACCTTAAAGAGAACCCAGTCAGCCCCGACCTCTCCTAACCGGAAACGGGGCCTCGGGTGAACCCTGCTTTGGATGCCCCGCGGCAGCAATCATTGGAAGCCGTGGAGAGCTTGTTTCGCCGCCGGTGTCCACGGGGTATCCCGAAAGCAAGCTTCAGTATCCCCGCATGCTCTCAACGTCGCAGCGTAGGCCCGGGCCCTCCAATATCCGCCCCGGCCTCCAAAACGACGACGCACGAAGGCATGGAGGCGGCGTATCAACGCTTCGCTGATCCGCCTGACGCGGGGATCGACCGAACCGGCCACACGTTCGCGCACTGCGCCTGTGATGGTGTTCAAAGTTACGCAATTTCGCCTCCCACGATCAGAGTTCTGGCTCGCCGAGGTCGGATAGCCTCTCCAGATGCTTAACTGTCGCGATGAAGTCGGTGTCGCCGTCGCCCTGCGCTACCAATGAGCCATAGATCTCGCGCACCTGCGCGGCGAGTTGCAGGGGAACGCCGACGGCATGGCCGGCACCGAGGACCAGGTCGAGATCCTTCGCCATCTGTTTGCATGAGAAAGTCGAGTGAAAGTCGCGAGTACGGAGCGGCGCGGTCTTGTACTTCACCATCGGCGAAGCGACGGCGCTGTCGTCGAGAACCTTCAGAATGTCCTGCCAGGCGATGCCGCCCTTGCGCGCCAGCGCGATGCTCTCGGCCATCATGCCGGCTGAAACCGCGATCATCAGATTCACGGCCAGTTTGGCATAGCGCGCTTCCTCTCGCGGACCGAGATAGGTCTGGGCGCGGGTAAAGCTCGCGAACAGAGGCTTCATGTCTTCGAAGGCGTCGTTGGGACCAGAGACGAAGCAGGTCAATGCCCCCGTATGGACGATACTGGCATTGCCGGACACCGGCGCGCGCAGATAGCCGATCCCATGCGCCCGGGCGGCTGCATCGACCTCCGCGGAAGCCTCCACGCTTACGGTGCTGGTTTCAAGCAACACCGATTTTGGGGTCATCGCGGAAATCAGCCCGTCGGCTCCAAGCAGCACCGCGCGCAGAGCTCTGTCATCGGGAAGGGACGTGATGACGACGGACTTGTTTCGAACGGCCTCGGCGGACGAGGCAGCGGCCGAAACACCATGCTCCCGCGCCTCCGCGAGACGAGCCGCACTCTGGTCGAAAGCGGTCGTGGCGTATCCGGCCTTGGCGATCAGGATCGACATCGGAAGGCCCATCTTGCCGATTCCGATAAAGCCGACGTTCTTTGAGGCATCTGTCATGTCTGTCGTCCATTCAATCAGCGCCCCGATGGGACCCAACTGGCCTTCCCGGAGGATCAGTTCGGTTTCTTCCGCAACCGCGTCAAACGTCACGAGCGGAGGTGGAGGGATGCCCGATCGGTCACAGGACCTAGGCTGAGTCTATATGCTTCGCCGCCACGTCCAAGGGCGTCAACGTGAAGGCGAGCTTATACTTGCCCATGACCGACTTCTCATGGGCGCCGAGGCGTTGCAGCGCGGACGTCGAGAAGAATTTGGCGACAGCGTCCTGCACGATCTCGGGATCGTAGCCCGAAAGTAGCGCGATCCAGTCGGCGGCGCCGTCTGCTCCTCGTATCTGCTGTTCGGTAGTCGGTGAGTTCGTCTTTGGAGTGTCCGTGATCAGCAAGTGGGCACCGGTAAAGCCTGGTTTCGAAGAGAGATCGCGCAAACGCTCGGAAAGCGTCGTCTTGAGCTGCGCTTCCTTACCCACTTGAGGAGAGAGCCTGATCGTCACAAGCGAAGTCGCGATGCCGCCGCCGAAGCTTGCTTCGACGCGACACTGGCTGCGGACCATGTTGAGATGATGGGGCATCATCTTGGTTGACCACGGGGTCGGTGCATTCAGGCGGTCGAGGTACCCGTTCGAGGTGAGGATTTCGTACTGCTCCAGTTCGTAGAGGACGAAGAACCCTTCGGCATCCAAAGTGCTGGTCCAGCGGGACCCCCGCCGGAAACCTGGAATGCTCATCCGCTCCGGAAAATGCTCGTGGCTGTGCCAATCGCCGAACTCCGGGCGCTGCTCCGGTCGAATGTTCCACCACATGGCGACTGCTGCTTTACCCAAAAGCGACATGACTGCTTCACCCTTTCCTTCGAAACTCGGCCGGCGCCTTGGAGCAGCGCGGTCGAAAACCACGCGATCGCGTTCTCTAGTCACTACTTCCTACGCGGGCGTTGCGTTCCAAGCGATCAGGGTTGATCCCAAGGAGGTTCAGGACGCCACGCATCCAGCAGTTCGTCAATAAATACCCGGACCTTGGGAGAGAGATGCCGGCTGGATGGATATACGGCTCGTATCGGCGCGCCGTCGGCATCGACGTGCCGTAGAATCGGGACCAATCGTCCCGCACGCAAGTCGTCGCTGATCAAGAAGGTAGCCAGCCGCGCGATGCCGTACCCGGCGAGAGTCGCATCACGCAACGCCTCGGCATTTGTCGTCGCAAACCGACCACTGATCGCAATCGAGCGAATTTGCGTGTTTTCGCTGAACCTCCATTCGACCGACCGTCCGCCATGGATGAACGCGAGGCAGCTATGGGCTGCAAGATCGTCGATAGTGCGCGGCATGCCGTGACTTTCCAAATAGGCCGGAGCCGCACAAGTGATCAGTCGATGTGGCGCAAGCAGCCTTGTCATTAAGCGCGAGTCCTCGGTATCACCGATCCGGATGGCAATATCGACGCCTTCGTCAATGAGGTCCACGTAACGATCGCTGAAAGACGCGCTGACCGAGATTTCGGGCCATTTGCGCATAAAGTCGCTGAGTATTGGCAACACGTGCAGTCGCCCGAAGGAGACCGGCAGATCCAGTCGCAGCCGTCCACGCGGCGCCTGCGAATGGCTCAGCATCGCCATCTCCGCCTCGTCGAGATCCGCGAGGAGCCGGACGCAACGTTCCTGGAAGGCCACGCCCTCGTCCGTGAGCGAGACACTCCGAGTCGTCCGCTGCAGCAACCTTACGCCGAGCCTGTCTTCGAGCCGGACGATGCTTTTTCCTACGGCCGATCGCGAAAGCCCGATGCGTTCGGCCGCAGCAGTGAAACTTTTGGCTTCCGCCACGTGCACAAACACACTGATGTCCTTCATTCGATCGATCGCCATCGGACCGCCCCTTCGATTCTATTGAGGCATAAAATTCCCCAGTGAAGGGAAATTGCAGCGTATTGTGGCCTCAGAGCGCCTATTCTACTGTTTGGGAACCGGCTGCTCCAGTCCTGCGATGGATCTTCCTTAAATCCTCCGAGTGACCCGGGGCGGCATGATAATGGCGTAGGGAAAAATTCCCCGCATCGGCAGTAAGGGAAGAGCGCTGTGAAAGCTGTTCGTTATTACGGACGCAGGGACATCCGCGTCGAAACAGTCAACGAGCCGAAGGAAATGCGGCCGGATCAGTTGCTGGTGAAGCCGCTCTGGACCGGCATTTGCGGTACTGATCTCCACGAGTATGTCGCCGGCCCGATCGTGACGCCCGCGACACCGCACGTGTTCACCTCCGCGACCCTACCACAGATTCTCGGTCATGAGTTTTCCGCCGAAGTCGTCGATGTTGGTCGCGACGTCACGCACGTCAAGCGCGGCGATCGCATCTCGGTGCAGCCGCTTGTGATGCCGATGAACGACTATTACAGCCGGCGTGGACTCAACCATCTCAGCGAGAAGATGGGATGCGTCGGCCTGAGCTGGGACTGGGGCGGCATGTCCGATCTGGCCGTCATCAACGATTATAACGCGGCCAAGGTGCCAGAATCGATCAGCGACGAGGAAGCGGCAATGATCGAGCCGGCCGCCGTCGCGCTCTATGCCGTCGACCGTGGCGGCGTGCAGGCCGGAAGCACAGTGCTGGTCGCCGGCGCCGGTCCGATCGGCGCACTGACCATTCTCTGCGCGCACGCCGCGGGCGCGGCCAGGATCTTCGTCTCCGAGCCGAACGCGTCGCGGCGCAGGACCATCGAGAGCTGGGGCATTTGCACCGGCATCTACGATCCCAAGGCCGCCGATGTCGCAGCCGAAGTCAAGACGCAGACCGAAGAGAATGTCGGCGTCGACATCGCCATTGAATGCGTGGGCAAAGAGAGTGCCCTCAACACCTGCGTCGAGGCGGTACGGCGACGCGGCACCGTGGTGCAGGCTGGCCTCCACGTCGGCAAGGCGTCCACAGATCCGATGATGTGGGCACTTAAGGACATCACGATCGAGGCGACCTGGTGCTATCCGATAACGATGTGGCCCCGCATCATCGGACTCGTCCAGTCGGGCAAACTGCCGATCTCGAAGATCATCGATGGCCGCATCCGGGCCGAGGACGTCGTCGCCAAAGGCTTTGACGTTCTTACGGCCGCCAGCAATGACAAGCTGAAAATACTAGTATCGACGCATCTTTGATGCCGTCGTCCCACGACGGCCAACCGATGCGTTCATGCCTAAGAGCGGCGTCAAGTCGCCACAAGAAACAACGAGTGGACAAAAGGGGAGGAAAATCAATGAAAGCGATTATCGCGAGCTGCCTGTCACTGGCCTGTCTGGCCGCGGCCGCGCCCACGACGGCGGAGGCGCAATATTCAGGCGCGCCGCGGACGTTTCTATTCAATCCGGCACTCGACGTTTGCATCCGCGACACCGCGAAATTCAAGAAAGCTCCGCCCTACGTGATAGGCTTTGCGAATGCCGGCCTGGGCGATAGCTGGCGAGTGGTCGGCCTGCACTCTCTGGAAAAAGCAGCGCACGATCATGCTGACGTGGTCAAGAAGCTTCTTATCACCGACGCCGGACACGACGACGCCAAGCAGGTCGCCGATATCCAAGACCTCGTTTCACGCGGTGTCGATCTCTTGATCGTCAGTGCCAACACCTCGCAGGCGCTCGATCCCGCCGTCACGCAGGTGACGGAGCGCGGCATTCCCGTAGTCATGGTCGACCGCCGCGTCGATTCCGACAATTTCGTCACTTTCGTCACCGCTTCCGACGCGATGATGGGCCGTCTGTTCGCGCAATGGATCGTCGAAAAGCTGAATGGAAAGGGCAACGTTATCATCCTGGGCGGGCAGGCTGGCTCGAGCCCGAACGAGAACCGGGTCAAGCCTGCGATGCAGGTGTTCGGCGCCTATCCCGGCATCAAGATCCTCGACACCGTCTATTCCGACTGGAGTCCGGTTAAGGGCAAGCAGGTGATGCAAGCGATGATCGCGAAACATGGCCACAATATCAATGCGGTGTTCGCACCGCACGGGCTGCAGGTACCCGGCGCGATCGAGGCCTTCTTGGAAGCGGGCTGGAAAGGGAACGAGATTCCGCCGATAACCTCGGCCGACATGAACGGGCCGATGAAGATGGCGATCAAGTACAAGTTCCCACTTCTCGACATCGACTATCCGCCGGCAATGATGGGGGTTGCACTGGATGTCGCGCTCAAGGTGCTGGCCGGCGCGTCGGTGCCCTGCGTTTACACCATCAACTCCAACATCGTATTGACGCATGGCGACGAGACGCCCTCGATCCCCCATCCCGACATGTATGTCGAGAAGCACGTCGTTCCGGATGGCCCCGACGACATGCTAGTATCGGGCGGCATGGGTCCGGACTACAATCCGAGCACGTTCAAGATTGACTTCCCACACTGATCGCGCGGCGCTCCGGCGGCGTTCGCCCTTTGTGCCAATGCCGCCGCAAGAAGCACGTCCGTTCCATGCTTAAGCTTGCAGGTATATCGAAAAGCTTCCCCGGCGTCCGTGCGCTAAATGGCGTGCACTTGCACGTGCAGCCCGGCGAGATCCACGGCCTTCTCGGCGAGAACGGCGCTGGCAAGTCCACACTGATCAAGATCATCGCCGGCGCCGATGCGCCGGATGAAGGGGAAATGGATTTCGCAGATGCGCCGGTACAGTGGTCGTCGCCGCGCGAGGCGAAACAACACGGCATCCATGTCGTCTACCAGGAGTTCGCCCTGTTTCCGCAACGCTCGGTAGCGGAGAACATTTTCATCGGACACGAGCGACGCAACCGGTTCGGGCTTCTGGACCACGCGCGAACGCGCCGAGAGGCGACGCAGTTGCTGCAAAGGCTCGGTGTCTCTCTCAATGTCAATGCGGCGGTTTCGTCCTTGTCGGTCGCCGACCAGCAGATGGTCGAGATCGCACGGGCCATGGTTCACAACGTTAAGCTCCTGGTGCTCGACGAGCCTACGGCCGTGATCGCAGGGCGCGAAGTGGCAGTTCTCTTCGAACTTCTGCGCCGCCTGCGCGAGACCGGCGTGTCTGTACTCTTCATATCCCATCGCCTCGATGAGGTATTTGCGATCTGCGATCGCGTTACCGTGCTAAAGGATGGCCGCCTGGTCGGCACGCACGACATCAGGGACGTCACGCGCCAGCGACTAATTTCTATGATGGTCGGACGCGACCTCGGCGACTTGTTTCCGCCGCGAACCATGACCGCGCGGAGTAGCGAAACCATACTGCGCACTGAAGGCGTCACGGTCGGTGAGCGGGTGCGGGACGTCTCCATCGAACTGAGGCGGGGGGAGATCGCTGCGTTAGCGGGTATGGTCGGCGCGGGTCGCTCGGAGCTCGCGCTCGGTCTGTTTGGCGCCATGCCACTTCGAAGCGGCGTGATCCATCTAGCCGGCCAGCGCATTACGTCGATGACACCGGCGCGGGCTATAGGGCTCGGCATGGGCCTCGTAACCGAGGATCGCAAGTCACAGGGACTGGCGATGCTGCTCGATATCGCGGCTAACATCTCGGGGCCCGCACTATCGGAGGTCGCAAAGCACGGACTTATAGATCGGCGACTGGAATCTGAGGTCGCCGCGCGAGAAATCGAGCGCTACCGCATCGCCTGTCGCGGTCCCGGGACCAAGGTCGCGACCATGTCGGGTGGAAACCAGCAGAAGGTGATTGTCGCGCGCTGGGCGCGAATATGCCGGAGCGTGCTGATCCTTGACGAGCCCACCCGCGGCATCGACGTCGGCGCCAAGGCCGAAATCTACCGTATCATGCGCGAGCTCGCCAGGTCGGGTGTCGCGATTCTGATGATCAGCTCAGAATTGACGGAGGTGATCGGCATGGCGGATCGGATCATCGTCATGCGCGAAGGTCGCGTGACCGGAGAACTCCCCGGAGGCGCCGCGACGGAGGAGGATATCATGCACCTGGCGACTAGCGAGAACGCGGCGTGACCGGCGCTGCAAATCTTCGCATCGAGATGCCTTGGTTGCTCCGCAACAATGCGGGCCTCGCCGGCGTGCTGGTTCTAATCGCCCTCGTCTGCCTCGTCGGCGCGGCCGCATCTGATCGTTTCCTTAGCTTCAATAACTTCCTCAATGTATTTGAGCAGACCACCGATCTCGCGCTGGTTAGCATCGGGCAGACGCTGACCATCCTCGCTGGGGGCATCGACCTTTCTGTCGGCTCGCTGATCAGCCTCACCTCATGCCTAACCTCGGGGTTGATCAACAACAACCCCGATCGCGTCGTCGTCGTTGTGATCGCCGTGCTCGTGCTGGGGACGGCTGTCGGTTGCGTCAATGCCAGCCTCGTCGTTGCACTGCGCGTACATCCACTGATCGTCACGCTCGGTATGGGTGCGGTCCTCCAAGGTGTGACGCTGCTATACGCGCTTGGGCCCGTCGGCCGCGTTCCGCGCGGTTTCAATTTCCTCGCCTATGGCCGCGTGTACGGTCTGCCGCTCGGCGCCACCCTCGCGGTGCTGCTCTGTATCCTGATTGCACTGTTGCTGCGATATCTGCCTCTCGGGCGACAGGTTTACGCCCTTGGTGACGACGCCAATTCAGCCCGACTGGTTGGATTGCGGCGGACGCGTATCCTGATGCTCGTCTATGGCACTTCCGGCTTCTGCTGTGCGGCGACCGGCCTCTACCTTGCCGCTCGGTTTGGCGTCGGCCAGCCCTATACCGGCGTCAACTACACTCTGGCCTCGATAACGCCTGTCGTGCTGGGTGGTACGCTGCTGAGTGGCGGCAAGGGCGGCGTGGTCGGTACGCTGTTCGGCGCCTTCCTGATCGCCCTACTTAACAACCTGCTCAACTTCATGGACGTTTCGAAGCACTATCAGCTAGTGGCGCAGGCGGTAATCATCATCCTCGCGGTCTCCGTCTATGTCGAACGACGGAGGACGATGTGAGCGACCGATTGACGACACCCGCCGAATTGGATCAGCCGATCGCTCCGGCTTGGTCTACGCGCGCGTTGCTCGACCGCTTCGGAATGCTCCTCATCTTGCCGCTGCTCTTGGCCGCAGGCGGAATAGTGTCACCGGCCTTCATCAGCGCCGATAACCTCTCGAACCTGCTCCTGCAGTTCGCGCCATTGGCGATAGTCGCCATGGGGCAAGCTCTTGTCATGATTGTGCGCGGACTCGATTTGTCGGTTGCCTCTATGATGGCGACTGCGGCCGTCATCGCCACCGGTTTCTCCGGCAGCGACCGCGATGTGGCCACGATTTTTGCGGTCGCCTTGGCCGTTGCCGTCATGATCGGTCTGCTCAACGGCTTCCTCGTCACCAAGCGGCAGGTGTCGCCGTTCCTAGCAACGCTTGCGACCATGATCCTGCTGCAGGGGTTCCGTTTCGCCTATACGCAGGGTGCCCCCTCCGGTAACGTACCGCCGCTGCTGCGGGTCTTCGGGGCCGGCAAATTTCACGGCATTCCCTACAACGTGCTGGTGCTGGTCGCGCTTGCCATCATACTCGCAATAGTCCTGCACCGCTCTACCTTCGGCCGCCGCATCTTCATCGTCGGCGGCAATCCGGTGACGGGACGGTTGTTCGGGATCCAATCCGATTTAATCATAATCGCCTGCTACCTGATATCCGCCTGTCTTGCGGCCGTCGGGGGCCTGATCCTCAGCGGCTACGTCGGACTCGTCGACAATTGGGTGGGTCAAGGCTACGAGCTCGATTCGATCGTGGCCTGCGTGGTCGGTCAAGTGTCCCTGCAAGGCGGGCGCGGCTCGATCCTGGGTGCCCTGACCGGTGCGGCAATTATTGTCATTATCGCAAATGAGGTGCTGCTGCTTGGCGTGCCGATCCAAGTCCAATTGATCATCAAAGGCGCGGTCATCGTGATCGCAGCAGCACTTTATGCTCGCAAAGATAACTAGTCGCTTCCCGGCGTAGTCGCCAAAGTGATGACCGCGCGAGTTCGTTTGGTGGTTTGAAAGGCGACTTGGGACTCGCATAGGAGTATCCAACGAACGCGCCTGAATGCAATCGCACTGCTTGAATTTGACTACATTTTCCGAGTACCGGTCATTGCGTCGAGAGGGGCAGAAGGATGAGAAGAAAGCGACAGACCTGTATTGCTCTAGCATGGCTCGCCGCTTCTGCCAGCTCATCCGCGCTCGCTGCTCCGCTTGCCTGCGACGACGGAATCAAGACGGCATTTCAGCCAGATAAATTGACGCGCGTTCTTGCCGTCCGACAGGTTCACAAGGGCGAAAGCCTCCAGGCTCCCGACGCTCCGAAGCCGGTGACCGCCGCTGCTGACCTTTGCCTTGTCAAGCTGCTGGTCGGTCCGGGTTTCACCGCCGAAAAAAACAAGGACGCCCGGTCCTGGTCCGACGGAATCGGGATCGAGGTCTGGCTGCCTGCGCCCGCGAATTGGAACGAGCGAATTCGCAACTATGGTGGCGGCGGTTGGGTTGGGGGCGGTCATCGCTTTGCAGACAAGATCGGCAGCAAGGTACCGGCGATCGTCAATGCCAACATCGGTTACGTATCCGGCACAACCGATGCCGGCCAGCCATGGTACCAGGATGGCTCGTTCACCTTCCTGTCGAACGGCAAGGTCAATCGTGAGGCGTTCCGCGACTTCTCCGTCCGCGCGATGGTCGAGCAGGCCGTCAAGACAAGGGCGCTCGCGACGCTCTATTACGGGCGCAAGCCAAAGTTCGCCTATTATGACGGCCATTCGCAGGGCGGCCGGCAGGGCCTTAAGATCGTCCAGGACCATCCCGAACTTTACGACGGCTACATGATCGCGGCTCCCGCGATAAACATTCCGAGGTTCGGAGTCCTGTCGATCTATCCCCAGCTCGTCATGAAGACCGAACTCGGCTTCACCGCCGCTGACGCTCCAAGGGCTGCGGCATTTGCAACCAAGGTTGAAGCCGCTACGAAGCGCGCGGTAGCAACCTGCGACAAGGCTGGTCTCGGCTTCCTGCTCGACAATTTCGCTTGCGATTATGACCCGCTGAAGGACGCCGCGGCACTATGCGCCGGCGTTCAGGTCATGGCCGTCACCGGGACGAATGGCGACGCGACGACCTGCATGAGTGCGAAGGAGGCGACCGCGCTCGACAAGATCTGGTACGGCGCGACCGACGACGGCAGCTTTGATGCTTTGGAGAGCGCGACGACCCGCGGTGGCAAGAAGCTTGGCGCTCATCAAATCTGGTGGGCGTTCACAAGGGGAACTGGGCTAAGATCGGCAATCACGAGCGCCGGCGGCGACAATCTCGCTCTTGCCCTGCAGGACGTGCGTTACGCATCGAGTCCCGACATAGCGAACCCCGGAATTGCGATCTCCAATTCCTCGACCGACATACGCAACAAATGGATGGAGCTGGATTATGGCGGCCTCGCTAAGGCCGTAAAACAATATGAAGCGGCACAGTCCAGCCTGTTTTCGGATCTCGCGACAGACAATGTGGATCTTTCAAAGTTGAGGCGGCTTGGAGGCAAAGTCATCGTCTACAACGGCCTCGTCGACGACGCCATTCCGCCGGCTGGCAACATCAATTGGCACGAGCGCGTTGCGGAAAAAATGGGCGGCAACGCGCGGGTCGCCAAGTTCATGCGCATGTATGTCGTACCCGGCGCGGCCCATTCGTCGCAAGGTCGACCGTTCGCCGCAAACGGCAAGAACGAGTCCGTTCCTCTGCCAAAGTTGCCCGGCAACGCCAATCAGACACCGGCTCGCGATCAAGACCAATTCTTCGCGGCCCTGACCGACTGGGTCGAGAAGGGAATAGCGCCGGAGGATATTACGATCGCTTCGAGTGACGGAACGGTAGTCTATCCAGTGTGCGTCTATCCCAAAAAGACAACGTGGGCTGGCGGCCCGATTGGACAGCGCACAAGCTTTGCCTGTAGGTAAAGAGAATCACGACGGGATAGCACCAAATTTAGAACATCGTCGACGGCGATAGCAGCCAGATGGATGGTCGGCGCTTCGACGGCTTGAGACCATCCTGAAGCCTGCTGGCCTCTTCGCCTCGAAGGAACCGGTGACCACGTGGTTCCTCAAGCGGCCCGGTGACCCCCGCTAGGGCCGATGACGATGAGGTCAAAGCCTAGCCTAAAGGAGTTCCTGAAAAACTACGCGCCGTAGCGTGTTGACGTTCAGGCGGCGGACGCCGCCGCGACGATAGCCTTTGCTCCCTGGAGTGCGCGGCGCGCGCGCTTTTCGGCGTCTAGCGTCTTCCCCAGTTCGGCGGTTGGAACTTCGATGCTGACGGTGATTTCGGACGGCATATTCCTGGTCAGACCAATGAGATCGAGGCCACCTTCTCCCGGGAACATGCGCTCTTCCCGAGCGGCGTGAATGAGCGCTTGGGTTGTCATAGGCCGCTCGGCCGGAGCGTCGCACATCTGCCAGTAATGCAGCCGATGGGACGGAATCCTGAGTAGGTCCTCGAAACTCGCCGCCGACCTGTCGAAGTGCAGCGCGTCGACGAGTATCCCGGCCGCCGGCGACGAGATCTTCTCCACGATGCGAACTGCCGTCGTCAGGT
>NZ_JAFCKQ010000053.1 GCF_018130215.1 Bradyrhizobium jicamae | reverse complement strand
CCCCGTTTCATCATCTATCGGGGGACAGCCACCATCATGACCACTTGCTCGGAGCAGGGCCCATTACGGCATCTAGTCCCGCGCTGCTGTCGTCGGCCGCCAGACCAGCAGGCGCTTCTCGACGACGGTCACGGCCATGTCGATCAGGATGACGAAGGCGGACAAGACGAACATGCCGGCGAACACGCCGGCGACGTCGAACACGCCTTCGGCCTGCTGGATCAGGTAGCCGAGCCCGGCCGCTGAGCCGAGATATTCGCCGACGACCGCCCCGACCACGGCGAAGCCGACCGAGGTGTGCAGCGAGGAGAACATCCAGGACAGCGCCGACGGCCAATAGACGTGACGCATCAACTGCCGCTCGCTCATGCCGAGCATGCGGCCATTGTCGAGCACCGTGGTCGAGACTTCCTTCACGCCCTGATAGACGTTGAAGAACACGATGAAGAACACCAGCGTCACGCCGAGCGCGACCTTGGACCACACGCCGAGCCCGAACCACAGCGCGAAGATCGGCGCCAGCACCACGCGCGGCAGCGCATTGATCATCTTCACATAGGGATCGAACACCGCCGCAACGCGCGGCTGGCGCGCGAACCAGAAGCCGACGAGGATTCCGAGGCCGGAGCCGATCACGAAGGCGAGGATCGATTCCCACAGCGTGATGGCAAGGTGCTTCCAGATCACGCCGGTTGCGAACCAGGTGATGATCTGGCTGAACACGTCGACCGGATTGGAGAAGAAGAACGGCGGCAGCACGATCCTGCCGAACACCGGCACGCTGGCGAACAACTGCCACAGACCAAGTGTGACGACGGCAACCAGCACCTGGAGCGACAGCAGCGTGATCCGCGACATCAGGCTGCTCCCGCCTGCGAGGACTGCGCATAGCCCTTCATCACCTGGTCCTTCAGCACGTTCCAGATTTCCTTGTGGAGCGCATGGAAATCCTTCTCCATCCTGACCTCGGAAATGTCGCGCGGCCGCGGAAGCGTGACGCGCCAGTCGCCGATGATGCGCGCGCCCGGCCCGGCCGACATGATCACGACGCGGTCGGCGAGCGCGATCGCCTCCTCGAGGTCGTGGGTGACGAACAGCACCGCCTTGCGGTCGGCGGTCCACAGCTCCAGCAGCAGATTGCCCATGATCTGCCGGGTCTGCGCATCGAGCGGACCGAACGGCTCGTCCATCAGCAGGATTTTCGGATCACGGATCAGGACCTGGGCCAGGGCGACGCGCTTGCGCTGGCCACCGGACAGCATGTGCGGATAGCGGTTCGCGAAGGCGCCGAGGCCGACCGAGGCAAGCCATTTCCCGGCCCGCGCCAGCGCCTCCGATCGTGCCGTGCCCCTGATCTCGAGGCCGATCGCGACATTGTCGATCGCGGTCTTCCAGGGAAACAGGGCGTCGGCCTGGAACAGGTAGCCGGCCTCGCGGTTCAGCCCGGCGAGCGGCCTGTCGAAGATCCGTGCCGTGCCCGATGCCGGCCTCAACAGGCCGGCCGCGACGTTCAGCAGCGTCGACTTTCCGCATCCCGTCGGCCCGACGATGGCGACGAACTCGCCATGTGCGACCGACAGATCGGCCTTCTCGACCGCCGTATAGACGCGTCCGTCCGCCAGCCGGAAAGCCACCGTCGCATCGTCAAGCGCGACCGCCGTCGGCTCTGTCATTCCCACGCGTTGCCTCCCGATGTTTGCAGGACGGCTTAGCGGTTCGCAGCCGCAGTTTCAACGCGGCAAGAAGGCGAAGGCTGCGGCTGGAAGCTGCCATGCTCACGCGATTTTTGACGGCAACCGGGTTGAGAATTGGCCCGACATCGGTCAAGCCTGTCGGCCTCGAGGAGGCAGGGAGCCGCGGGGCAACCTCGCCCGGTCAGGAGAGAGATCATGCGGATTGCGGTGGTCGGCGCCGGCGGCGTCGGAGGTGGTTTTGGCGCGGCGCTCGCGCAGGCCGGAGCCGACGTCACCTTCATCGCGCGCGGCGCGCATCTCGCCGCAATGCGGAGCGAGGGACTGAGGATCCAGGGCGGCCGCGGCGAAACCCATCTGGTGCCGACCAGGGCGACCGACGATCCGGCCGGCGTCGGGCCCGTCGACATCGTGCTGTTCTGCGTCAAGCTGTGGGACGTCGAGAGCGCCGGTCACCACATCAAGCCGATGGTCGGTCCCGACACCGCCGTGATCCCGCTGCAGAACGGGATCGACGCGCCGGAACGCCTGATCCCGATCCTCGGACAGAAGGCCGTGATGGGCGGCGTCGCGCAGATCAGCGCCTCGATCATCAAGCCCGGCGTGATCAACCAGGTCGGCACCTTCATGCGCATGATCTTCGGCGAGCTCGACGGCAGCGTCACGCCGCGCGGCAAGGCATTGCTCGAGCTCTGCCTGAAAGCCGGCTTCGACGCCACGCTGAGCGAGCAGATCACGACCGAGCTCTGGATGAAGTTCGTGCTGCTCGCCACCAATGCCGGCATGACCGCGGTGACACGGCAGCCGCTCGGCAGGCTGCGCGACGACCCCGATTTGCGACCGTTGTTCGTCGCGGCCTGCGAGGAGACCGTCGCCGTCGCGCGTGCCTCCGGCATCAAGCTGCCGACGGATGCGCTTCAGAAGGTGCTGGATTTCATCGGCCACGCGCCGCCGGCAATGAAGGCGTCGATGGCGCTCGATCTCGAGCGCGGCAACCGGCTGGAATTGCCCTGGCTGAACGGCAAGGTGGTCGAACTCGGCCGCAAGCTCGGCATCCCGACGCCGACGCATGACATGCTCTATGCGGTGCTGAAGCCCTACATCATGGGCACGCCGGCGTAGTGTGAGCCATCGCCACACGCGAGATGTCTTGCCAGGCTGAAGCAGACACGCCGCGTCACAAAACAACCATAGGTATTGATCCGGGGACGGTGTAGCCTCCTCGCGCGGCAAGCGTTTGGCTTGCCGAGAGCTGCAGATAAAGCGGAGACATGCCGAATTCTCCGCTTGCGACAGTTGGCAGCCTATTCCATCGGCGACATTGTTTTCGACTGGCAATTCCCGCGGCAGCGAACGCGCGCGCTCACCTGCGACGCGTACTCACCTGAACCATAGATCAAATGGAGAATTACCTTGAAAACAGCATACACTGCTGCCTTGTCCATGCTTGCCGGCATCGCGGTCGGCGCCGTCGCGATCGAAGGGCTTCACGCGCAGTCCACACCAAAGGCCTATGTCGTCTCGGAGATCGAGGTCCTCGATCAGGGCGCGCAGAATGCGTACCTTCCGAAAGTGACGGAGCTGATCAAGTCGTCCGGCGGAACCTTTCTGGCTCGCGGCGGCAACATTTTCGCTGTCGAAGGCGAGGCGCCAAAGCGTGTGACCATCGCGGTCTATGACAGCTTCGCGAAGGCTCAGGCCGCGCGCACGTCGCCGGAGTGGAAGGCACTGGCACCGGAGCGGAACAAGGCGATCAAGGTCAGATCCTTCATCACCGAAGGCCTGCCGAATTGATCCTGGAAGGATGAACGCTTGTCGCGAGGCCGCCCGACCGGGCGGCCTCTTCTAATCGGCGCGCACACGCCTCGTTGCCGACGGCTCACCGTCCTGAAATCCCGACAGGACCGAAATCCGCCGCCCGGCCTCGCGCACCAGCTTCGAATATTCAAGCAGCTTCTGCTCATCGATACGGGCACTCGGCCCGTACAGGCCCACCGAACCGACCACGCTGCCGCGATGATCGAAGCACGGCGCCGAGACCGCGACGGCGCCGGCGAAGATCTCACCGTGGCTGGTTGCATAGCCGTGACGCCTGGCGAAGCCCAAGGCTTCCTCAAGCTGCGCGCGCTCGTCGCCCTTCTTGACGGTGGAGAGAAGCTCGGCCTGTCGCGCCGGGTCCATGAAGGCCAGCATGGCCTTGCCGGTCGATCCCTGGGTCAGACTCAAACTGTCGCCGACACCACGGCTGATCGAGAGCACGTGACGGCTCTCGCATTCGAGAATGCAGATGCCTCGGTCCTCCTGCACCCGGAAAAGCGCTGCGGTCTCGCCGGTTGCTTCGCGCAGGCCTTCGACAACCGGGCGCGCGATCGTGACGACATCCAGTCCCTTCAACCACACATGCGACAGCTTCATCACGCCATGTGACAGACGGAAGCGCTGCGGGTCACCTTCGGCCTGAATGAGGTCGCGCTGCGCCAGCGTCTGCAGCAGACGGTACAGGGTTGGCCGGCTGAGCCCGACGCGCTTCTGGATTTCGATGACGCTCAAGGCCGGCTGATCGGGGGTGAAGCATTGCAGGATCGCGATCGCTCGGTCCACTGCGCGCACTCCCGACGCGCCGTGCTCCGTGTCCTGATCGTCAGCCCTGGGTTTCTTCGTCATCGACCACCTCGGCAATTTCGGCGGGGCGCACTGCATCCAGCGCACTTGACCGACCCGCCCGCGCGGATACAGTATCAAATTATGAGAATGATGTCCATCAGATGGACACAAACAAATCGGACACGTCGGGAGGATCGGGATTTGCTTCAGACACACGCGTCCTGCAGATGGGCGATCTCGGCGATCGCCACGCTGATGCTCTCGACGTCGCTGGCGCAGGCCGCACCCGACGGCTCGGGCATTTCGGACGGCGTCGTGCGGATCGCGGTGTTGGGTGACTATGGCAGCGGCCGCGATCTTGGGGGCCCAGGCTCGGTCACCGCCGCAAAGCTTGCCGCCGAGGATTTTCACAACAAGGTGCTCGGCAAACCGATCGAGATCATATCGGCGGATCACCAGAACAAGCCGGACGTTGCGGTCGGGATCGCGCGGCAATGGTTCGACGTCGAGCACGTCGATGCGGTGACCGACCTCGCCGTGAGTTCGGTCGGCCTTGCCGTCGCCGGGCTTGCCACACAAAGCAACCGCACGGCGCTGGTCTCGGGCGCAGCGACGTCGGAACTGACCGGCGACAAATGCTCGCCCGTCGTCACGCACTGGGCGGACGATACCTACGCGCTGTCGGCCGGACTTGTGGGGGAACTGAGCCGCCGCGTCGGCAAGGATTGGTTCTTTGTCGCGGTCGATTATTCGTTCGGTACGGCGATGGTGAAGGATGCCTCGCGGGCCGTGACCGATGCGGGAGGCAAGGTGCTCGGTGCGGTGCGATACCCGTTCAACACCACAGACTTTTCATCCTTTCTGCTGGCGGCCCAAAGCTCCGGCGCCAAGGTCGTGGCACTGGCCGGCACGGGTGCCGACACCGTCAACGCGGTGAAGCAGACCCACGAGTTCGGCCTGCAACAGGGCGGACAGACCATCGTCGGCATGCTGACCTTCATCTCCGACGTCCATTCGATCGGCCTGCGCGACGCGCAAGGCATGTACGTCGCAGCGCAGTACTACTGGGACGACGACGATGGCACCCGCGCGTTCGCCAAGCGGTTCTTCGAGATCGAGAAGCGCGAACCGACCAAATTGCAGGCCGCGACCTATGCGGCGGTACGCCACTATCTGAAGGCGATCGAGGCCGGCGGCAGCGACGACGCCAAGACCGTCAACGCCGAGATGCGCAAGCTGCCCGTCGATTTCTTCGGCCGGCCCGCGCGCATCCGCAACGACGGCCGCGTCGTCTACGATCTTTCGCTCTATCGCGTGAAGAAGCCGGAAGAGAGCAGGTATCCCTGGGACTATTACCAGAAGATCGCGGTGATTCCCGGCGACCGGGCCTTCCGTCCCGAAGGCACAGGCGGCTGCAAGCTCGACGAATAGGAAACAACTTCATTTGCCGCGACACGCCGTCGCGCATGTCAGACAAGGAGGAATCGATGTCTCCACGGAATGACTTTGACCATCTCGTTGACGTCAGGAACGGCTTCATCAGCCGCGAGATCTTCGTGGACGCCGAAATCTACCGGCAGGAGCTCGACAAGGTCTTCACCCGGGCCTGGCTTCTGGTCGGCCATGAAAGCCTGGTGCCGAATCCCGGCGATTTCTACACATCGCGGATGGGCGAGGAGTCGGTCATCCTCTGCCGCGACAAGAAGGGCGAAATCCACGTCTTCCTCAACTCGTGCCGGCACCGCGGCATGAAGGTGTGCCGATACGAGCAGGGCAACACGTCGCTGTTCACCTGCCCCTACCACAGCTGGACCTATACGACCGACGGCAAGCTGCAGGGTGTTCCGCTGCACCGGACGCTGTATGACGGCGTGCTCGACCGCGAGACCAACTCGCTGGTCTCGGTCGCCAAGCTCTGCAACTACAAGGGTTCGATCTGGGCGACCTGGGACAAGGATGCGCCCGACTTCATCACCTATCTGGGCGACGCCAAGATCCATCTCGACCAGGCGCTCGATTGCCGCGACGGCCGTGAGGGCGGCTCGGAGGTGATCGGCGTCCATAAATGGGTCTTCCCCGCCAACTGGAAATTCGCTGCCGAGAACTTCCTCGGCGACACCTATCACAATCCGAGCCACCGCTCCGTCGACCTGATCGGCATCGGGCCGAGCGCCGCGGCGGGCAAGAAGGGCCGCCGCGACGACGAACTCGAGAAGGCGCAACACGTCTGGATCAGCTTTCCGGGCGGACACGGCGTGCACAGCGCCATCCAGCCGGAGGCCAACGAGTACGTCGAGTCCTTCCTCGACAACCCGATCCTCGAAAAATACTTCCGGCACTGTTTCGAGGAGCGGAAGCGACGGCTCGGCGAGCAGGCACGCCTCCTGCCTTTCGTCGGCACGATCTTCCCGAACACCTCCTACCATGGACGCCAGCCGCGCGGACTGTGCGCCTGGCATCCGCACAGCCCGACCTCGACCGAAGGCTGGCGTTTCTTCCTCGTCGACAAGGACGCGCCGCAGGAAGCCAAGGACTACCTGCGCCACTACTACATGCGTTACTCGGGCCCGGCCGGCATGACCGAGCAGGACGACATGGAGAACTGGCTCTATGCGACCGCGGCCAGCACGGGGACGATCGCGCGGCGTCACCCCTTCAATTATCAGCAATCCATGGGTGCCTACGTGACCGATCATCCGCTGGGCGGCGACGTCAGCACGCAAGTCACCGAGCAGATCGCGCGCGGCTTCTATCGTCGCTGGACCACCTACATGCAGGGCGGCGACTGGAACGAGTTGCTCGGGTCGCCCGCGGGCAACAGGCAGGCCGCAGAATGACCGCCGCGGGAAAAACCGTCCTCGTCAGCGGGGGCACTTTCGGCATCGGCCGCGCGATCACGCTCGGCCTTGCCAGACGCGGTCATTCGGTCGTGGCATTTGGCCTTGAGTCGCCGCAGGTGTCGAGCATCGCGCAAAATGCCATTCCCGGCCTGCGCGAGCTGCTTGATCGCGAGGGCCTCTCCGCCGAACTGATGGAAGCCGATGTGTCTGATGCGGCTGATGTCGCCGGGGTGATCGAGCGGGCGCTGGCGCGCTACGGCCGCATCGATGGCGTCGTCAACAACGCTGCGATCGGTCCGCTCGGAACAGTGCTCGATACCGACGAGGCGCTGTTCGATCGCATCATCGCCGTCAATCTCAAGGGGCCGTATCTGACGAGCCGTGCTGCGATCCCGCACATGATCGCGCAAGGTGGCGGCGCGATCGTCAACATCGGATCCGGCGCCGGCTGGGGCAAGCCGAACATGGCGGTCTATAGCGCGAGCAAGGGTGGCGTCGTGGCCCTCAGCGCGGCGATGGCTTACGATTTCTTCCATCAGCGGATCCGCGTGAACACCGTGATCCCCGGTGGCGGCGGTATCGTCACCGGCATGAGCCTCGGCCGCGTCGGCGGCGAAGCAAGCCGCTTCGGCAAGGGCGCGGCGGGTACCGCCGCAGGCCGCGCCGCCACCGGCGACGACATTGCCAATGTTGTCGCCTTCCTGCTGTCGCCGGAAGCCGAAACGCTGTCCGGCACCGTGATCGACGTCGGCTGCTTTGCGCAACAGGGCGGACCGATCCCGTCCAAGCCGGCACCCTGACGATATGCCATTCCTGATGAGGAGATGCCCATGACGATGACCGTCCAGGACAGACAGCCGGCCGATCCGGCATCCAACGCCGCGATCGAAAGATCCGCGGCCTACTACCGGCTGAAAGCCGATGTCGAGGATTTCTATTATCGCGAGGCCGACCTGATCGATGACCGCCGCTTCCGCGACTGGCTCGACCTGCTGGCCGAAGACATCACGTATTTCATGCCGATCCGGCGCAACGTGAAGTTTGGCCAGCAGGCCGCGCGCGAGAATACCAGGCGCGGCGAAGGCATGAGCTGGTTCGACGAAGACAAGTGGACGCTGAGCAAGCGGGTCGAACAGATCCTGACCGGCGTGCACTACGCCGAAGAACCGCTATCGAGGATCACGCACATGGTCAGCAATGTGCAGATCAGGGCTGTGCGGCCGGATCTCGACGCGCCGCGCGAGCTCGATGTCACCAGCCGCTTCCTCGTCTACCAGAACCGCGTCGAGTACGAGACCTACACCTTCGTCGGCCGCCGCAACGACACGCTGCGCCTGACCGAAGCAGGCTGGAAGATCGCGAAGCGCGAGATATTGCTTGAACAGAACATCCTGATGGCCAAGAATCTGACGACCTTCTTCTGAGCGCTGCGCAATGATGGATGTCACGACGATCAAGGTGGGGGCGCGCCTGAAATTGCAGGAAGGCGTCGTTGCCGAGGTGATCGAGAACATGGACGACGGCCAGTGGCTGCAGGTCCGCTGCCTGGAATCGCCCGCCCGGCCCGATGAGGTCGGCACCGTCGAGCTGTGCCATGCCCAGGACATCGTCAAGGTGCTCAGCGAGTAAGTTCCAGCGTTTGGACAAGTGGACATGCTGCGATTTGAGTATATGCCGAGCGATTTCCATCCGCTGTTCCTGTTCCTCGGCGAAGGAACGGATCTCGCGGCGCTGGCAGCGCTGTTGCGGCGATTTGCCGAGAATCCGCAATTCATCACCGTGGCGGAACGCATTCCGGGCGCCGTCTCGCGGCACGAGTTGGTGCTGGCGCCGGCCGACGACGAATTCGGAATGCGCGACCTCGGGGGGCGCTTCGCCTGGAAGCTGACGGGCTGGCAGGCCGAGCGGATCGCCGAGCGCATCGAATTGCTGACGCCGCAAGACAGCAAGTCGGGCTCGGAAATCCTCGAGATCGGCAGCGACGGCGAAATCCCGGTCAAGATGTCGCGCGGCGAGTTCACCGACGACTTCCTGATCACGCGCAGATAGCGGTGGACGTTTCCGCGTAAGAGCTCCGTTCCGATTCAACCGGAACGGAGATTGCGCGACATCAATATGAGTGGCGATGGCGGCGTCCGGGTGCCGGCCGCGACCCCGCGTAATAGGGGTTGACCGAACACGTCGCGGCAAGACCCGAGGCCGTCGCCTGGCACTGCGGGATCGAAGTGAACTTGCAAGCGATATAGCCCCCGCCGCCCCCGATCCGGCCGCCGAAATATTGTATGCACACCGGATAGTTGGGATCGTAGTTCTGCGCGGCCGCGGGTCCGGCCATGGCGACGGTAAACGCTGTGACCACATAGAATATCAGGCGCATCGACTTCTCCTTGTCATCGGGATCGTTTCCTCGCAATCGCCGGAGTTAGTCAACGTGGTGGTGGCGCCGCTGCGCGCGGCCCTTCGGCGCCGGTTTTGGACCGGCATAGAACGGATTGGCCGAGCACGTCGCCGGTCGCCCCGAGGCGGTGGCCTGGCACTGCGGGATCGAGGCGTAGCTGCAATCAATGTACTCCGGCGTCAGCCCGCCACCATAGACGGTCATGCACACCGGGTAGTTCGGATCATAGGCCTGCGCGGCGGCGGGCCCGGTGAACACGACCCCGAGCGCGGCAATCGCGTAGAATCTGAAGCGCATCGGATCCTCCCTGAAGTCCCGACGTTTCGTCACACCTGCGGGAGTTAGTCAACAGCCGGGCACGGTCACGTCGTGATTGGAGGCTATCGCTGGTCGCCCGCCGGCTTGCCGTCGTCGTCGCCGAGGCAACGGATGATGAAGGCAGTCGTATCCCGCGGCAGCACCTGGGCTGCGCGCGCCTTGAGGCGGCATTCGACCTGCGCGATCTGGCGCGCGCGCTGCCGCTCGGTCGGCAGCGACGACTGGCGCAGCCGGCGCAGCGTCATGGGCGAGCCGTCCGATTCGAAGCTCAGCTCGTATTTCTTGCCGTTCTGGTCGGTGGCGGCACAATTGATGCTCGACACCTGCCGCGTCACGAAGCTTCCGATCTGACGGCACGAGCCCGTCGACATCTCGACCTGGGGCACCGGCAGGCCGTCGACCCTCGGCCGGTCGTGCGATTTCAGCAGCATGCGGTCGACCGAGACCTCGAACACATTGTCCTGGGTCCGCTCGGCACTCTCGCCGGCGAACGAGACGATGTGGCTGTTGTCCGCGGGGTCGTCGAGCACCACGGTGAACTCCGAACGTCCGCGCTGATTGTGGAAGTAGGCGACCGCCTTGCAGCTGTAGTTGCGTCCGGCAACGTTGACATTGCGGCAGGTGCCCGACATCAGCGCATACAGGTCGACGTCATAGACCGGACCGGCCATTGCCAGCGCGGGCCACCAGCCGATCGCGACCAGGATCAGCCACGCAAAGCCAGACGTCCGATGATGGGGAATGCATTCGAGGGGCAAGCGCATGGCCCAAGGTCGCCGATTTGCCTCGGCCATGCAACCGGGCGATGGCCGGCAAACGCCGGTATTTTGCCGGACCGGAGCCGGATGAGCGGCGCACCGGATGAGCCGGCGAGTCAGCTCTGCGGACCGGAAAGCCCGATCTCCCGTTCGGCACGGAACACATTGCCGTAGAGGTTGGCGATCCACTGCCGGCCCCGCGCCGTCATGTTGAGGTCACCGATCGCCCCCTGGATGTTCGGGGCCACCATGTTCCAGTAGAATTGGGGATAGCGATCGACGATGTCGGCCGGCGATTCATAGCCGAGCTGGCGGTTGATGCCGACCTCCTCGAACTCGTGATAGAGCGCGTTGGCCTTCCGGATGTAATTGGGATCGCCGAGTTGCCCGATGAAATCGGCCGCGCGCACGATCGCCGCCTCATCGTCATATTCCTGGCCTTCCGACGCCGGAAACCTGGTGCCCTCGATGTTGCGCGCGACCCGCTCGCGGTTGAGCGGAACCACCGCCCCGAGCCGGTCCAGCACGTAGAGCTTGGAGCGGTCGACGTGATAGAGCATCAGGCCTGCGTCCGACGAGCCGCGCGGCAGCGTCACCTTGTTGCCGGCCGCATCGATGACGTAGCCGTCCGGGCCGTCGCCCTTGAGGAGGCCGCGCACATAGCCGATGTCGTGGGTAAGGCAGGCGATGATCGTGTGCGTGTAGTCCTCGGCGGTGACGTGGGTGCGCAGCGCACGACCGCACATGATGTCATGCCCCGCAAGCGCGACCAGCATGGTGTGCTCGACATTGTGATAGAGCGCATCGCTGTTGCCGATGCATTCAAGGGCAATGCGGGCGGCGGCCGGCAGCAATTCGCCAAAACGCGCCTGCGACGCCCCGAAGGTGCGCTGGACGTGCGCGGCAAGAAACTTTTCCAGGGCACTTGCCGCCAACTCAGGTAACGTCATCATCGATGCAGCCCCGACAGCGCAACCTTCCTCGTCCACTCCGATCTCATGTCGTCGTTGGAACGCGACTATAGCGTATCCGCGCGCTGGCGGCTACGCGCCGCCGGCAGCCGTACCCTCCCCGGCCGGCCGTATTTTCCCGGAATTGCTCACGGAGATGCGAGCGGCGCTGATAGTGGCATGAACCCTGCATGATTCGGTTCAGGAGTCGTACCAGACCGGGTATTTCCACTGATAAAGGCCATCATGCTCGTTACCCTCATCGCCGTCCTCTGCAACGCCCAGCTCTGCATGGAGAAAGTCGTCACCACCAGTGATCAATCCGGCATCACCATGGGAGCCTGCGCGGTCAATGCGCAGATCGGCATCGCCGATTGGCTCGCCAAGGGGCCGTATCACGAGTGGCATCTGCAGAGTTATAAGTGCATCATGGGCAAATACGTCCCCAAGAACGATGTGTGATGTGCTCACAGGCCGGCTGCCTCCGCACCCCGGCCTGATAGACACCTGACCAGATCAGGGACAACGCAAGACGCGAGGCCGACGGCGCGCCTCAGTTCGAGTCAAACCTCCTTTTATGGGCTATCACTGTCGTCGATGATGGTGAATCTCGAGGCCCCGCCGCGATGCCCGCAACGCCGCTGATCGCCTATGCGCATGTCGGCAAGAGCTTTGCTGACGGCCGCGTGGTGGCGGTCGACGACGTCTCGCTCGAGGTGACCGAGGGCGAATTCCTGGCGATCGTCGGCGGCTCCGGCTCCGGCAAGACCACGCTGCTCCGGCTCGCCAACCGGCTGATCGAGCCGGACCGCGGCCGGATCGCGGTCGAGGGTGACGATGTCAGCCGCATCGACCCGATTCTGCTGCGCCGCCGCATCGGCTACGTCTTCCAGAGCGGCGGGCTGTTTCCTCACCTCACCGTCGCCGGCAATATCGGCATCACGCCGAAGCTGCTCGGCTGGCCGCAGGCGGAGATCGCGGCACGGGTCGACGAATTGCTGGCGCTCGTGCGGCTCGACGGTGCGCACCATCGCGACCGGCTCCCGCACGAGCTCTCCGGCGGCCAGCGCCAGCGCATCGGCGTGGCGCGTGCGCTCGCTGCGAAGCCGCGCATCGTGCTGATGGACGAGCCGTTCGGCGCGCTCGATCCCCTCACCCGCGACGCGCTCGGCGACGACTATCGCGCGCTGCATCGCGAGCTCGGCCTGACCACCGTGATGATCACCCACGACATGACGGAAGCGATCCTGCTCGCCGATCGCGTCGCGGTGATGCGTGCGGGCCGCCTGCTGGCGCTGGGCACGCCGGCCGAACTTTCGACCGATACGGATCCCTATGTCGGCGAGCTCTTGCGCACGCCACGCCGCCAGGCGGAGCGGCTCGGCGCATTGCTGCCGCGGGACGGCGCCGCATGAACCTGCTCACCGATCCCCGCTGGGGCGACGCGCTCGCCCATCTGCCTGACTACCTCGGCAATCACGTCCGGGTCAGCGTCGCCGCGCTGGCGCTGGGGCTGGTCGTCAGCCTGCCGCTCGCGATCATCGCACGCAACCGGCCGGTGCTGCGGGGCGCGATCCTCGGGCTTGCCAGCGTGGTGCAGACGGTGCCGGGACTGGCGCTGCTCGCGCTGTTCTATCCGCTGCTGCTGGCACTCGCGGCGCTGACGGCGGCGTGGTTCGGCTTCAGCTTCTCGGCGTTCGGCTTCCTGCCCGCGGTGCTGGCGCTCGCCCTCTATTCGATGCTGCCGGTGCTGCGCAACACCATCACCGGGCTCGCAGGCGTCGATCCGGCGATCCTGGAGGCCGCGCAGGGCGTCGGCATGACGCCGCGGCAATCACTCACCATGGTCGAATTGCCGCTGGCGCTGCCGGTGATGATGGCGGGGATCCGCACCGCGGCGGTGTGGGTGATCGGCACCGCGACGCTGTCGACGCCGATCGGCCAGACCAGCCTCGGCAACTACATCTTCGCAGGCCTGCAAACCCAGAACTGGGTGTTCGTGCTGTTCGGCTGCGTCGCCGCCGCGGTGCTTGCTCTCGCGGTCGACCAGCTGCTTGCACAGATCGAGAACGGCCTGCGCAACCGCAGCCGGCTGCGCGCCTCGCTCGGCGGACTCGGGCTCGCCGCACTGATCGCGGCGACGCTGGTGCCGGCGATTGCGCGCCCGCATGGCGGCTACGTGGTCGGAGCCAAGACATTCGCCGAGCAGTATGTGCTGTCGGCCCTGATCACGCAGCGGCTGCAATCGGCCGGGCTGTCCGCCACGACACGCGCCGGGCTCGGCTCCAACGTGATCTTCGACGCGCTCGCGGCTGGCGACATCGACGTCTATGTCGACTATTCCGGCACGCTGTGGGCCAACCAGTTCCACCACACCGAGATCAAGCCGCGAACCGAGCTGATCAACGAGCTCAAGGCGATGCTGGCACGTCAGAACATCACCCTGCTCGGCGAGCTCGGCTTCGAGAACGCCTATGCGCTGGTGATGCCGAAGAAGCGCGCCGAGGCGCTCGGCATCCGTTCGATCTCCGATCTGGTGGCACAGGCACCATCGATGTCGATCGCCGGCGACTACGAATTCTTCTCGCGGCCGGAATGGGCCGGCATCCGCAAGGCCTATGGGCTGTCGTTCCGGGCCCAGCGGCAGATGCAGCCGGATTTCATGTATGCCGCGGTCGCCTCGGGCGAGGTCGATGTGATCGCCGGCTACACCAGCGACGGCCTGATCGCGAAATACGATCTCGTCGCGCTCGACGACGACAGGCATGCGATCCCGCCCTATGATGCGATCATGCTGCTGTCGCCCAAGCGAAGGGACGACGGGGCGCTCAAAGCCGCGCTGCAGCCGATGCTCGGCAAGATCGATATCGCCACAATGCGCGAGGCGAATTTGCGCGCATCAGGCAATGATGCAACATCGTCGCCCGATGCGGTCGCACGGTGGCTGTGGGAGAAGATCGGGCCAAAGTAGCTCTCCGATCGTCATTGCGAGGAGCGCGCGGTCTCCTCAGGCCCTGACCTCCTGCCGCTGGAACAAGACATAGCCGGCCACAAACAACACGATGGTGCAGGCGATCAGCCCGACCGTCTGCGGCCAGGCGATCATCACGCTTTGCGCGAACGGCAGCGGCGCACCCATCACCGCACCGCGCAGCTGGTCGAGAAATACCGGACCGAGCGTGCGCGTCGTCGGCGACAGGACCGCCAGCATCGCCTCGCCGAACAGGTCGTTGGGCGAGAAGCGTTGCAGGAGCTGGGTCCAGATCACGGTATCGGGCGTGTCGATGCCGAGCGCGGCGTAACGCGGATCGGGCGGCGCGATCGCCTGAGCGAACGCCGGCGCCAGCATCGGCCACAGCACGGTCAGGAACAGCCAAATGCCGAGCGCGACCAGCGCGGCGGTGGCCGGCGAGCGAAACACGATCGACAGCAGCATGGCGAGCGACAGCCAGACGCCGGCATAGAAGATCGCGATCACCAGGAAGACCAGCGAGCGGGCGATTTCCTCGCCGCCCGGCGGCACACCGAGGAAGATCAGGCCGAGCCCGATCACCATCAACCACAGCGCCGTCAGGCTGATCGCAATCGTCGCAAGTCCGGCGAGATATTTGCCGAGCAGCAGCGCATCGCGATAGATCGGCTGCGCCAGGATCCGCGACAGCGTACGGCGGTTGTGCTCGCTGTTGATCAGGTCGAAACCGAGTCCGATCGCCATCAGCGGGATCAGGAAGCCGAGGATGGCGACGAAGGACGGCAGCGGCGCCTGATCGACCGTGAACAGTCGCAGCAGCAGGAACGGGTCCTCCGCGGTGTTCTGGCGCAGTGCGATGATCGCCTCGTAGAGCGCCGCCAGCGCCGTCAGGACGATCAGCAGCTCGAGCATCAGCATGCGGACGCTCGAGATGTTGTCGGACAGTTCCTTGATGAAGACCGCGCCTGCGCCCTGAAATGCTGATCCTTCACGCCGCATCGCGCACTCCTCCGGATTGTGCCGCCTGGAAATAGCGGGCGTAGATCGCTTCCAGGCTCGGCTCGTCGACCGAGAGCCGCCGCAGCGCCCCGTTGGCTGCGACCACCGCGCGCGCCGCATCCGGCCGCACGTCGTGCTCCGCAGTCATGCGGAAACGGTCCTCGGCCAGCGTCTCGACATTGCCGACGCCCGGGATCGCCGCAAGCCTGCGAGCGATGCCGGCGCCTTCGGCCTCGACCTCGACGACGAAGCCCGCGCCCAGCACCTGGACCGCGAGCTCGGCAACCGAGCCCATCATCACGATCCGCCCGTCGCGGAACAGCGCGACGCGATCGCAGACGCGCTGGACCTGATCGAGCATGTGCGACGACAGCAATACGGTGACGCCCTCGGCCTTCAGCTCCCTGATGAGGTCGAGGAACTCCAGCGTCGCCTGCGGATCGAGGCCCGAGGTCGGCTCGTCGAGGATCGCGATCTCGGCACGCTTGACGATGATCTCGGCAAGCCCGAGCCGCTGCCGCATGCCCCGCGAATAGGTCGCGACACGCTTGTTGGCGACCTCGAGCAGCCTGACCCGGGTCAGCGCCGCCACGATCCGCTGCGACCGTTCGGCCACCGAGAGCCCCATCAGCTTGGCGACATAGGCGAGGTTCTCGACCGCGGTCAAATGATCGTAGAAGCCGACGGCATCCGGCAAGTAGCCGACCCGCCGCTTCACCTGCAGCGGCGCGCGTGCCGGATCGAAGCCGAGCACGCTGACCCGTCCGGCCGAGATCTCGGTGAGGCCGAGCATCATCAGGATGGTCGTGGTCTTGCCGGCGCCGTTCGGGCCGAGCAGCCCGAACACCTCGCCCTTCGCGATGTTGAAGTTGATGGCGTCGACGACCGTGGACTTGCCGTAGCGCCTGGTGAGATCGCGTGCGGCGATGACGACGTCAGGCGACGCCGCTACGCCTTCGTTCTGCGGTCCGCTCATCGCCGTCCGAACCTCGCAACGGCGCCAAGCATCAGGAGCAGCGCGACGCCGATCACGCCGGCTCCCGCCATGCCCCAGACGGTGGAGGTGTTGACGGTGATGCGAAACTGGCTCGAAGCACTCTCGCCACGTGACGTTGCACGCATCGCGAGCTGGTAGTCGCCGGCGAGCGACTTGTCGCCCGGTGTCACCAGCGCCTGAACCTCGGCATCCTTGCCGGGCACCAGGTGCTCGATGGTGGCGGGCTGGAACGTGACCTTCCAGCCGGTCGGCGCTGTCGCCGCCAGCGTGATGTTGTCGGCCGGCGCGGTGCCGGTATTGGTGACGACGACGGGAATCGTGCTTTGTTCGGCGGCGACCGCACGCGCGCTCAACAGGCCGTCACGCCCGGAGAGCTGGAGCTGCGGCTGGCCGGCGATGTCGAGAGCCACCTCGGTCTGGGCCGACGCGTCCTCGGCGTTGACCGTGACCTTCACCGGGAAATGTCCGGCATCGACGGTGCTCGGCGGCCGGACCTTGAGCTTGATGTCCTTGGACTGGCCGGCCTCGATCGGAATCGAGGACAATTCCTGGGTGCCATAGGCCTCGGTGAACGACGTCTCGAAGCTGTTCGGCGCGGCCGCCGCGAAGCTTGCGACCAGATTGCGCCCGCTGTCGTTCTTGATGGTCAGCGTGTATTCGAAGTTCGATTTCGGGCTGCCCCGCAGCTCAGGAAGCTTCGACGACACGGTGAGCTTGGCCGGCAATTCCTTGGCGAGCGCAACGGCGATCGGCAGTGTCGCCTCGCTGCCCTGCCCTTCGGCTTTTACTGTCAGCGTCTGCTCGGCGAGCGAGCTGTTCGCCGGCACGTCGAGCCGGAGCTGCAACGGCACGCTGGAGTCGGGCGCCGGCATCGCGGCCGCGACCGGCTGACCGCCGCCAAGCAGCGTCGCTGTCCAGCCGCTGGGCACGCCGTCCACCGAGAGGCTGTAGCGCTGCGGACCGAGGCCGTAGTTCTGAAGACGGAGCGAGATGTTCGAGGTGGTGCCGGGCCTGATGGTGACGGCCGGATAGTCCGTCATCATGTAGAGGCCCTTGATGTCGCGCGGTGGCTCTGCGGCATGGGCGGCGGGAATGAGAAGTCCGAAGACGGCGACAAGGCGCGCGAGATCGAGCGCTCGCATGGGCAAACACTCCTGCAAGAGAGGCAAGATTGGCTGATTTGACGCTGCGCGCCGATGAAACATCGTGGCAGCGGCGCGACAGATCATCGAGCCAATCGTGACGAAATCTCGGCAAGTCAATTACAAATGAGTAATGCTCGGCGCGATCGCGGGAGACATTCGTCTAACGACGTTGGTCTAGTTCATGACGCGATCACGGCACCGTCATCGCAAAGCAGCGCAGGATGGGTTTCGCTTCGCCCCACCCCATTCTGCAAATCTGCGCACACCGCGCTACAATCCCTTGATGATGCCGGCGTCGATCAGCATGCGGTTGAAGCGGCGTGCCTCGGCCCCGTCCTTGCAGGAATAGAACTTGCCGTTGCAGCGGAGCATGATCGCCTTCTGCTCCTCGAACGACGGATCGAGCGGAATGCCGGCGGCTTCCTGGATCACCAGCGGCAGGTAGGCAGCGTCGATCGTGTCCATCACCGCCGGGCTCTTCACCGGCTCGAAGTTGACGGCGTCGATCGCGTAATAGGTGGCGTAATAGCGCGGGTCATACTCCATCAGCTTCTTGCCGATGCCGGCCTCGTCGAGCCCGGGATCGAGCAGTTGCGGCGAGAATTCCGGCTGATGATCGCCGTAGCGCACGATCAGGAACGGCTGCGCCGGAAAATTCTTCTTCAACGCCGCGATGAAGCCGGCATAGTCGCTCGCGCTGATCGCCTGGCGGCGCAGATATTCGTCGACCGCGGGCGCATTGCCCGGCTTCTTCCACGACGGCAGCAGGTCGGGGCGGAATGTTGTCCCCCATGGGAAATGATTTGCCGCGAGATAGACGAAGGTGAACAGCGGCGTGCCCGGCGCCTTCTGCTCGGCCATCAGGCTCAGGGCCTTGTCGTAGAAGAAGCTGTCGGGCTCGATGTCTTTTGCATGCAAATCGTGCGCATCATAGAAGTGCTGGATGCCGGTTGTGGCCTGGAAGCCGCGCGCGCTCATGAAAGCGCCGAACGCCGGATAGAGCGACAGCGTGTCATAGCCGCAGCGGCGCAGCGCGAGCGGCAGGCCGCGCGCGACGCGTCCCGACGCGATCCTGGTGACGAAATAGGCGAAGCGGCCGAACGAACGCGACGACAGTCCGGCCAGCACGTTGTATTCGGTGAACCAGCTCGGCCCGCCATTGCTCTCGGCCAGGAAGCTCCGCTCGACGCCGTCATAGGACTTGAAGTGGCTGCCGTAGCCCGGCGGCACCTTGACGCCGTCGGCCATGCGAATGTCGAAGCTCGATTCATCATGGATCATGATGATGTTCGGCCGCACTCCGGCGGGATGGCACGCATCGATCAGCGGCAGCTTCAGCCGGTCGCTCGCGACCGGATCCGACTCCATGAAACCATAGGCCACGAAGTCGGACACCGCGGTCACGCCGGAGCGCGCGAATTTCGACAGATAGCCGTCGTCATAATAGCCGCGCCAGGCCTCATCCGGCCAGGCGAAGGCGTAGGCCGAGAGCGCGGCCGTACAGGCGAGGCACGCGGCTGCGGCCGGCAGGCGGCGGATGCGGAACGGATCGAGCCACCATAGCGCATACATCAGCGGCAGCGTGACGAGGCCGGCGCCGATCAGCGACCAGCGCAGGTTCGGGAAGATCGTCAGCAGGAACGCCGCGGTGTCGCGATCGATCACCATCAGGTCGACGAAGTTCGCGGTCATCTGCACCACGTCGTGCTTGAAGCGCGATAGCAGCACCAGCACGACGACCAGCGTCAGCGACAGCGCGCCCGACAGCGCCGGGCGGCGCAGCAGCGCGATGAACAGGAAGTTCAGCAGACCCCAGGTGAACAGGAAGCAGATGCGCGAGCCGAAGTCGGTTTCGGTCCGCAGCATCAGGACCAGCGCGCCGAGATGCGGTGCTGCAACCGCCATCAGCCGCCAGATGCCGATCGCAGCCAGGCCGCCGGCCAGCGCGGCAACGGAGGAATTTTGCTGTGGCGCGGGCGCCATGGGTGATACGCAATACAAACCGGCGCAATACACGGGCCTGGGCTGGCGACGGCCAGCGGACGCGCGGCGCAGCCGGTACCCGCACCGCGTCATAAAACCGTAGTGGAATTGTCATGAACAGGCAATGAACTCGTCGGGCCGCGTCCGGCCAGGTCGGCGTGGCGCGCCTTAAACTTTCGCAGCAGGCGACGTGCCTCTCGCCAGGCCGGCGATGAAGAGATCGATGATGCCGGCTGCCATCCGCTCGGCCTCCGCCTCGGCGACTCCCCAGCGCGGCAAATGGCCGTCGATGTGCATCCGCGCAAAGCCATAGACCAGGGCGCGGCCGGCGATCCGGACCTGCTTCAGGTCCGCGGTCCCGATCTGGCCGGCCGAGAACGCCTCCGCCAGCGTGCGCTCGGTCAGGGCGATCAGTTCGGCATTGTCACTGGAGACCCCGGCCGACCGGTCATGGTCGAAGATGCGGCGGGTCGAGATGACCTCGAAATGGGTGGGGTTGCGCAGCGCCCAGCGCAGATAGGCGATGCCGAGGCAACGGAAACGGCCGAGCGGATCGACGGGTCCCTCCGCCAGGGCCGTCTCGATCTCGGCACGGAAGCGGCGTTGCGCTTCTTCGGCCACCGCGTTCATCAGCGCGTCCCGGCTCGGGAAATGCCGGAACGGCGCCCCCGGCGAGACCCCGGCGCGGCGCGCGGCCTCGCGGACACTGACCGCCTCGGGCCCGCCCTCGCCGACCAGCTGCATGGCGGCATCGATCAGCACGCGGCGGAGGTCGCCATGGTGATAGGGCTTCGCCGCCGGCACGCGCGCTGCGGCCCGGCGCGGCTTGGCCGGTCGGCGTTTGGCGGGCGGGCTCTCGACGGGGCGGCGCATGGCGCACCTCTAGCATCACCCGCTTGTGACTGTAAGCACCGATTACACGAGTTGACCACACCGCTGCGACGCGATGTAACTGATGATTACATTACCTGAGGGAGGTCGGACATGCCGAAACGTCAAAGCTGGTTCGAAGGCTGGCGGCTGTTTGCCGTGCTCGCGCTGACCCTGATCGCGCTTTCGATCTGGATCGCCGGGACGCGGCGTTTCGAGGTCGACGGGCTGCGGATGGTGATCCGCTTCACCGCGCGCACCTCGCTGCTGTTGTTCTGCCTCGCCTTCTCCGCCGCGGCGCTGGCGCGGCTCCGGCCGAACGCGTGGACGCGCTGGCAGCGCCGCAACCGGCGCTATCTGGGCGTCACCTTCGCCGCCTCGCACGCCATCCACGCCGCTGCGATCGTGTGGTTCGCAAAGGCGGACCCGGCCGGCTTCGCGCAGGCGACCTCGGTCGTGTCCTATATCTTCGGCGGCATCGGCTACGGCTTTGTCATCGCCTTGACCGCGACCTCGTTCGACCGCACCGCTGCGATGCTCGGCCCGCGCGCCTGGCGCGCGCTGCATCTCACCGGCGGCTATTATCTGCTGCTGCAGTTCACCGTCTCGTTCGCCAAGCGGATTCCCGAGATGCCGCTGTATGTGCTGTTCCTGATCCCGCTCGCCGCCGTGCTGGCGCTGCGCCTGATCGGAATGGCGTCACGCGCCGCGCCGCGGCCGGCGCAGGCCGGCTAGGCGAGCGCCAGCATCACACCAGATGGAATCGGCGGCCCAATTGTCGATGCACTGACATCACGGCGCGATCGACGTCGCTGATCAGGCTGTCGCCGAGCACGACGTCCGGAATCTCCCAGTTGCGTCCGATCCGCACAAGCGGCAGCGCCGCGACCCTCATCACGCGCGCCGTCTCGCATCCGGGCTGGGCGCGCAACGCATCGTCAGCAAGGCGGGTCAGTTCGTCGTGGCTCTTTGCGTCGGTCATGACGGCAGGGCGTGACACCGGATGATGGCTCACTGATGGCGAAGACCTTCCAGCTCCCAGGCGCGCGCTTCCATCATGCTGCGCACGCTGCGGCTGGCCTTCCCGGTCCGCACGCGCTATTTCAAGAGGGTGGAGGGACCATGCGGCGCTCGGTGACGCTCACGATCGTCCTGGCGATCACTGGCCTGCTGGGAGGCGGCCTGTTTCGCTACATCTTCAACGACCCCAGCGAGGCCTCCGTCGCCAACTATCTGCGAAGCTGCACCCACGGCGTGGCGCTGGCGCTCGTGATGGGGAGCGTTCATCTGTATTTCAGCTCGCGCAGCAGCGCCTGGGTGCGCCGATGGCCGTTTGTCGTCGAACTGTTGATCCGCTCGATCACCATGGCGGTTGTGCTGGCGATCACCGCAATCGCCATGGAGGTGATCCTCTATGACCACCGGATCGAGTTCGGATGGATCGCCGGCGACTTTCCCAAGATCATGGGCTTCTCGCTCGGACTGTCGGTCCCGTTCTCGACCGCCTATGAGCTGACGCGGATGACCGGGGGCAGGACACTGCTCCATGTCCTGCTCGGACGCTATCGGCGGCCGATCCGCGAGCAGCGCGTGCTGCTGTTTCTCGACCTCGTCGGGTCGACATCGCTTGCCGAGGCGATGGGCGAGTTGCGTGTGCAGGAATTGCTGACGCGCTTCTTCTTCGATATCGACGAGGCGATCGTGAGCCACGGCGGTGAAGTTCACGCCTATGTCGGCGATGAGGTGATCGTGACATGGCCGGTCAATGCCAGTCCCTCCTCGCGGCGCTATCTCGATTGCGTGTTCGCGATCGACGATCGCCTTGCCGAACTCGCCGACGACTATCGGCGGGAATTCGGCACGGTGCCGGCGTTTCGTGCCGGAATGCATGCGGGCACGGTCGTCATCAGCGAGTGCGGCGATTCTCGCCGGCAGCTCGCCTATTTTGGCGACACCGTCAACGTGACGGCGCGGTTGCAGCAGCATTGCAAGGTCGTGGGGCGCGCATTGCTGGTGTCCGGCGAATTGCTTCGGCTGCTGCCCGAGGACGCAAACGTCATCATCGAGCCGCTGGGCGCGACGCGGCTGCGCGGACGCGCCGCGCCGATCGAGATATTTGCCGTCGCGCGGCGCGAGGCCGCGACGGCGCGTCGGCAAGCATCATCGTAAAGGAATTCTTAAACTTCGCGCTGCCTGCGAAAGACACACGAATTGAATCATGTCCGGTCGCGTTCCGTTAAGGATGCGTGGCACCCGTATTTGCGCCGGGTTCCGGCTTAACGCGGGCGTAACGCCGCGCACGGCATGGTGGCTGCTGGTGTCATTCAACAACAACAGGCTGCCCATCCATGGCGCAACAGCCGGCACAGTCGATCATTGCCGAACTTGAAGATGCTGTCCGGGACGGAACGTCCGCAAAGCGCGTGCAGACGCTGCGTCGCGTGACCGACCTGTTCCTGAACGACGGCGACCGTCTCAACGACGAACAGGTCAAGGTGTTCGACGACGTGTTGTGCCTCTTGATCACGCGCGTCGAGACCCGCGCGCGGGCCGAGCTCAGCAAGCGGCTCGCACCGCTCGACTACGCGCCATTCGAGGTGATCCAGCATCTCGCCTGGGACGACGACATCAACGTCGCCGGCGACGTGCTCACCCATTCCAGCCGCCTGGGCAACGAGGCGCTGTTCGAGATCGCCAGCACCAGGGGGCAGGAGCATCTGTTCGCGATCTCCGCACGCGAGAACCTGCCCGAGGCCGTCACCGACGTGATCGTCAATCGCGGCGAGGACAAGGTGGTCCACCGCCTCGCCAACAATGCCAGCGCACGGTTCTCCGACGCCGGCTATTCCAACATCGTGGCGCGCGCCGCGGGCGATGACGAACTGGTCGAGATCCTCGGGCTGCGCCTCGACCTGCCGGCCAAGCTGCTGCGCGAACTGTTGCACCGCGCCAAGGATGCGGTGCGCGCCCGCCTGCTCGCGATCGCGCCGCCCGCGGTATGCGACGAGATCCGCAAGGTGCTGAACGACATCGCGCAGGAGGGCATCGCCGCTCCGCGCCGCAACTATGGCGTCGCCGAGGAGCTCGTCAGGCTGATGAAGCAGCTGAACGAGCTCGACGACGTCGCGGTCTACAAGTTCGCCGAAGCCGGCAAGTTCGACGAAGTCACCGTCGCGCTCGCCTTGCTCAACGACATGCCGATCGAGATGACCGAGCGGCTGATGCTCGGCCAGCGCTCCGACCTGATCCTGATCCCGTGCCGCTCCGCGCGGCTCAACTGGCCGACGGTCGAGACCATCCTGCGCAAGCGGCCGATGCCGCGCCGGATCGACGACGCGACGCTCGCGGTCGCCCAGCGCGACTACCGCCGGCTGTCGCTGGAAACGGCCCAGCGCACGGTGCGGTTCTGGCAATTGCACAACAGGATCGAGAAGCAGCCGATGGCGGCGGGATAGCCGAACCGGGCGCTTTTCGCGGCGTCACAAACGCAAAGGGCGGGCAAGGCAAGCGCCTGACCCACCCTTTCGATTTTGCGCGCAGGATGGGCAGAGGCGCACCAGCGCCGTGCCCACCCATCAAACGCCTCGTCAAGGTGGGCACGCTTGCGCTTTGCCCACCCTGCATTTCGCGCCTTAGTTCTTCGACTTGTCGACGAGCGCGCCCTTCTTGATCCACGGCATCATGTCGCGCAGCTTCTCGCCGACCTGTTCGATCGGGTGCGCGGCGAGCTTGGCGCGTGTCGCCTTGAACGAGGTCTGGTTGACCTTGTTCTCGAGCATCCAGTCGCGGGCGAACTTGCCGGACTGGATGTCGTTGAGCACCCGCTTCATCTCCTTCTTGGTCTCGTCGGTGACGATGCGCGGACCGGTGACATACTCGCCGTATTCCGCGGTGTTGGAGATCGAGTAGTTCATGTTGGCGATGCCACCTTCATAGATCAGGTCGACGATCAGCTTCACTTCGTGCAGGCACTCGAAATAGGCCATCTCCGGCGCGTAGCCGGCCTCGACCAGCGTCTCGTAGCCGCCCTTGATCAGCTCGACCAGGCCGCCGCACAGCACGACCTGCTCGCCGAACAGGTCGGTCTCGCACTCTTCCTTGAAGGTGGTCTCGATGATGCCGGCGCGGCCGCCACCGATCGCCGAGGCGTAGGAGAGGCCGAGGTCATGGGCGTTGCCCGAGGAGTCCTTGGCGATCGCGATCAGGCAGGGCACGCCGCCGCCACGCTGATATTCCGAGCGCACGGTGTGGCCGGGGCCCTTCGGCGCGATCATCAGCACGTCGAGATCGGCGCGCGGGTCGAGCAGGTTGAAGTGCACGTTGAGACCGTGCGCGAAGACCAGCGCTGCGCCCTTCTTCATGTTGTCGTGCAGGTGCTCGCGATAGATATCGCCCTGCAATTCATCCGGAGTCAGCATCATCACGAGGTCGGCCCATTTGGCAGCCTCGGCGACTTCCATCACCTTGAAGCCGGCATTCTCGGCCTTCTTGGCCGACGCCGACCCCTTGCGCAGCGCGATGCCGACCTCCTTGACGCCGGAATCCTTCAGGTTGAGCGCATGGGCGTGACCCTGGCTGCCATAGCCGACGATGGCGACCTTCTTGCCCTTGATCAGGTTCAGGTCGGCATCGCGATCGTAGTAAACTCGCATCGTGGTTTCCTCGTTTCAGAAAGGGAGGCCAAAATCGGCCGATGGATCAGGCTTTCGGAAGGACGAACCGCCGGGCGCCCGCGAATTTCCGGCGTTGTCTAGAGCATTTTCCCTCATCTGGGAAACCCCCATCTCGCATGGCGGTGCGGCATCATGCGTCCATGAAGACGGGGTAGAGCGAGGCCAGGAGCAGGATGGCCATCACCACATTGAAGATGCGGATCGCCCGGCGCGAGGTCAGGACCGGCCGCAGCGCGGTGCCGAACAAGGCCCAGGCGATGCAGGAAACAGTTCCCAGCAGCAGGCTGAGGGCGACCTGGATCGCGATGTTCCAGGGGAAGACGGCAATCGCCGCATAGGCCGTGATGGTACCGATCACCATCACCCAGCCCTTGGCATTGATCCATTGGAACATGGCCGCGCCCCAGAAGGTCATCGGGCCGCGGCCGTCCCTGGCATCCTGCTGCTCGGCCGACGGCGGCTCGGCCATGGCGATAACAGCCGCGAGGTAGACCAGATAGACGACGCCGCCATATTTGAGGATGGTCTGCAGCACCGGATAGGCGATGAAGATGGCTCCCAACCCGACGCCGACCGCGCCCACCATGAAGGCAAAGCCGACCGTAATGCCGGCAATGTGCGGCACGGTGCGGCGGAAGCCGTAGGTCAGCCCCGACGACAGCAGCATGATGTTGTTCGGACCCGGTGTGAAAAACATCACCACGGCGAACACGACAAAGGCGAACATCAGCGAATGCGACATGGTGCCCTCACGCGACCTTCGGCATTGCCTTGGGCCGCTTCGACAGCAGCATCACGGCAATGCCGCCGACGACCGTGAGCATGCCCGCGAGCCGCAGCGGCCCGAATGTTTCGCCGAACACGATGCTGGAGGCCGCTGAACCCACGAACGGCACCAGCAGCGCGAACGGCACCACCTGCGCCGCCGGATGATCCCGCAGCAATCGTCCCCACAGCCAGTAGGCGATGCTGGTGGAGACGGCGCCGACGAACAGCATGGACCCGACAACGGCCGCCGACATATGCGTGAGCGCGCCCCACACCGGCCCCGCCCCCGATGTCAGCAGCGACAGGACAAGCAGCGGCACCGCGGCGCAAAGGCACAGCCACGCAAACAGGTCGAACATGCGCGCGCCCTGCGCTTTCCGCAGCAGCAGGTTGCCGATTGCGAACGAGATCGGCGAGATCATCAGGATCGCGAATGCCGCCACGCTGAAATCATGACCGACGGTGCCACAGATCATCAGCAGGCCGGTCGCTGATATCGCGATGCCGACCGCCTGCATCCGCGACGGCAATTCGCCGAACAGCACGGCGGCAAAGGCGATGGTGAACAGCGCCTGACTCTGCACGATCACACTGGCGAGCCCGACCGGAACGCCACGGGCAATTGCGATCGACTGTGCAAGGAACTGGCCGAGGAACAGGCTGAGGCTGATTGCGATCAACAGCGGCCATGACACCTGTCTCGGCTTGCGCAGGAACAGGCACGGCACCGCCGCGATGCCGAAGCGCAGCGCCGTCATCAATGCCGGCGGCAGTTCATCGAGCGCGACCCGGCTCGCGACGAACGCAAGTCCCCAGATCACCGCGACCATGACGGCGATGCCAACATCGGCCGGCTTCATTGTTGTTCTTCTTCTGGTTCAGCTTCGTTCTGTCGGTCGGTGTCTAGATCTGCTCGTCCGGCTTCGGTTTGCGCACGAGATAGGTGCCGTGCAGGGGCGCGTGATAATCGGCGGAGACCAGCGTGAAGCCGGTCTCGGTCAGCATCCGCTCCATCACCCAGCCGAAGGTCGAGTATTCGTCGCGCATGTGCGTCATCACGCTTTCGCGCTCGAAATCGTGGTTCTTGATCGAGAAATCGGCCCAGCCCTCGACGTCGCGGTCGACGCCATCGGGCATGCTGACGAACACCATGTCGCGCAGGTAGAAAGTCGCGCCGGGCTTCAGCGCGCTGAAGATCCGCGACATCGCCACCGCCTTCCAGAAGTCGGGCAGATGGTGCAGCGTGAACTCGCTGACGATCAGGTCGTAGGAATTCGGCTGGTAGGCGAAGGAGAGCAAACCGGTCGGCTGGGTCCGGATTCGCGCCTTGCGGTCGCGCGCGTAGATCTCGGCGAGCCCGAGCATCGCCGGCGAGATGTCGATGGCGTCGACCTCGGCGCCCATCAAGGCCGCCTCGGTCGCCAGCACGCCGTTGCCGCAGCCGATATCGGCGACCCGCCAGCCCGGCTTGACGCCCAGCATGGTCAGCGCCTGGCGGGCGCGGGCATCGCTGTCCTCGCTGATGTCATAGATCGAGGCGACGGCCGTATCGAGACCGACCCGCCGCCGTTGCGTGTAGTACCAGTCGCGCGCCAACATGATTCACATCCCTTCCGGCCCGCGCGTGATGGCGGCCACCCCGGTTCGTGACACCTCGACCAGGCCCAGAGGGCGCATCAGGTCGATGAATTGGTTGATCTTTGACGAATTGCCCGTGATCTCGAAGACGAAGCTCTCGGTGGTGGCGTCGATCACCCGGGCGCGGAACGCATCCGCCAGCCGCAGCGCCTCGACGCGATGATCGCCGGCGCCCCGCACCTTGACCATCGCAAGCTCGCGCTCGATCGAGTTGCCGGTCAGCGTCATGTCGACGACGCGATAGACCGGGATCATGCGGTCGAGCTGATGCTTGATCTGCTGGATCACCATCGGCGTACCCGTGGTGACGATGGTGATGCGCGAGAGATGCTTCTGGCTCTCGGTCTCCGACACGGTGAGGCTGTCGATGTTGTAGCCGCGGCCGGAGAACAGGCCGATCACGCGCGCGAGCACGCCCGGCTCGTTCTGCACGAGCACCGACAACGTGTGCGTCTCGTTGGGATCGTGACGCTCTTCCAGGAAATAGGCGGATGCGGGCTGGTTCATTGTCGTCCCTTTACATTCCTCTCGTCACGCCATTGCCCGTCTGGCTGATGGCGCGGCCTCTGTCCCGACCCAGGTGCGGAACAGGTCGAAATCGATATTGCCGCCGCTCAGGATCAGGCCGACCCGCTTGCCGGCGAGCCTGCCTCTTTCCTGCAGCGCGGCCGCGAGCGACGCGGCGCCGGCGCCTTCGGCGAGATTGTGGGTATCGGTCCAGTAGGCGCGGATCGCATGAGCGACCTCGTCGTCTGTGACCTGCACGATGCGCGAGGCGCCCTTCCGGATCAGCGCGAACGCCTCCGGATCCGGGATCCGCGTCGCCATGCCGTCGGCGCGGGTGTTGCTGGTCTCGGTGGTCACGATCTTGCCGGCGGCGAACGACAGCGCGTAGGACGGAGCTTCCGTCGACTGCACGCCGACGATCTCGGTCTTCAGTCCGAGCAGGTCGCGCGCCATGATGCAGCCGCAGATGCCGGAGCCCTGCCCGATCGGCACGTAGAGGATGTCGAGGCCGGGCGCGCTGCGGAACAGCTCGAGGGCGTAGGTCGCAACCCCGAGCACAAGGTCGGGGTGGAACGACGGCACCATGTGCAGGCCCGCGAACTGCGCGCGCCGTTCGGCCTCTTCCCGGGCGGCCTGGAAATCCTCGCCGTGCTCGACCAGCTCGGCGCCGAATGCCCGCATCGCGCGGTTCTTCTCGGTCGAGTTGCCGCGCGGCACATAGATCACCGCCGGCACGCCGTGTCGACCGGCGGCAAAGGCCAGGCTCTGGCCGTGATTGCCGCGCGTCGCCGAGATGATGCCGGGCACGTCGGGCCGCTCGCGCTTCAGCCGCTCGAGATAGACGAGGCCGCCGCGCACCTTGAAGGCGCCGATCGGGGTGTGGTTCTCATGCTTGACCACGACTGATGTGCCGAGCCGCTCGGCCAGCAGCGGCCAGACGTGCGCCGGCGTCGGCGGCACCGCGGTGCCGACGATGCCGTGCGCGCGCTCGAGCTCGTTGAGGTCAAACATCCTGGTCTTCCGATCGTCCTTCACTACCGTCATCCCCGCGAAAGCGGGGATCCGGTACTCCAGAGGCGCCCGGGAGAAATCGAGACGCCTCGGCGTACTGGATCGCCCGGTCAAGCCGGACGATGACAGTGGTATTTGTCGCACGCATCATCACACCAGCGCCTTGCCGCCGGCGAAGGCGGTGGCGGTGATCTCGTCGGTGGCCTCTTCCGGCAGCAGCATCTCGTTGTGCGCCTTGCCCGACGGGATCATCGGGAAGCAGTTCTCAAGCGCCGCGACCCGGCAATCGAACAGCACCGGGCGCCTGACCGAGATCATCTCCCTGATCGCACCATCGAGATCGCCCGGCTTCGTCGCCCGCAGGCCGACGCAGCCATAGGCATCCGCGAGCTTGACGAAATCAGGCATCGCCTCGGTGTAGGAGTGCGACAGGCGGTTGCCGTGCAGCAGCTGCTGCCACTGCCGCACCATGCCCATGTACTGGTTGTTCAGGATGAAGATCTTGATCGGCAGCTCGTGCTGGACCGCCGTCGACATCTCCTGGATCGTCATCTGCACCGAGGCGTCGCCGGCGATGTCGATCACCAGGCTGTCGCGGTGCGCCACCTGCACACCGATCGCGGCCGGCAGTCCATAGCCCATCGTTCCGAGACCGCCCGAGGTCATCCAGCGGTGCGGCTCCTCGAAGCCGTAGAACTGCGCAGCCCACATCTGGTGCTGGCCGACTTCGGTCGTGATGTAGGTGTCCTTGCCGCGGGTCAGGTCGAACAGGCGCTGGATCGCGTGTTGCGGAAGAATGATGTCGTTGTTCTTCCGGTAGGACAGCGAGTTGCGCGCACGCCATTGCGCGATCTGCTGCCACCACGCCTTGATGTCGGGCTTCTTCGCTTCCGCCTTGAACACCTGCAGGAGGTCGCCGAGCACGTTGGCGGCGTCGCCGATGATCGGCACGTCGACACGGATGTTCTTGTTGATCGAGGACGGGTCGATGTCGATATGGATCTTCTTCGAGCCCGGCGAGAACGCGTCGACGCGGCCGGTGATGCGGTCGTCGAACCGCGCGCCGATGCACAGCATGACGTCGCAATCATGCATCGTCATGTTGGCTTCGTAGGTGCCGTGCATGCCCAGCATGCCGAGCCAGTTCGGCCCCGAGGCCGGGTAGGCCCCGAGCCCCATCAGCGTCGAGGTGATCGGAAAGCCCGTCACCTCGACCAGCTCCCGCAGCAGCTTCGAGGCCTCGGGGCCCGAATTGACGATGCCGCCGCCGGTGTAGATCACCGGACGCTTCGCGGATGCCAGCATCGCGACCGTCTTGCGGATCAGGCTCGCATCGCCCTTCAGGCGCGGCGTGTAGGAGACATGCACGTCCGACTTGCGCGGCGGATGATAGGTACCGGTCGCGAACTGCACGTCCTTCGGCACGTCGACCAGCACCGGGCCGGGCCGGCCGGACATCGCGACATAGAAGGCCTCGTGCAGCACCTTGGCGAGGTCGTTGACGTCACGCACCAGCCAATTGTGCTTGGTGCAGGGCCGCGTGATGCCGACGGTGTCGCATTCCTGGAAGGCGTCATTGCCGATCAGATGGGTCGGCACCTGGCCAGAGATGCAGACCAGCGGGATCGAATCCATCAGCGCGTCGGTCAGCGGCGTCACCATGTTGGTGGCACCGGGCCCCGACGTCACCAGCGCCACGCCGGGCTTGCCGGTCGAGCGCGCATAGCCTTCGGCCGCATGGCCGGCGCCCTGCTCATGGCGGACCAGGATGTGCTCGACCTCGCTCTGCTGGAAGATCTCGTCATAGATCGGAAGCACCGCGCCGCCCGGATAGCCGAAAATGTGCTCAACGCCGTGATCGATGAGCGCGCGCACGACCATCGCGGCGCCGGTCATCTGATTGGGGTCGTGGCTCTTGTCGGTCATGGCTCGCTCCGGATGCGCTTGATTTTGCGCGGCTTTTGTCGGTTTCTCAGGTCTGTTTCGGAAAATAAAAAAGGGCCCCAGAGGCCCCATGCACACCGCCCGTATCTGGATGGCCGCTAGCCATCCCCGGCGGTGTGCCTGGGTACGACGGCGATAAGGAGTTTGGTAATAATGTTGCGCACGAGACTGCTCGGTCTTCCCAAAGGTTGCGCGAACATAGCGGCCAAAGCCCGAATGTCAAGGCAAGGCAGAGACTTTCGCGATATCCGTAGTGTAACGGGGTTCCGATCGTTCGGCGAGTGTTTTTGCGTGCCTGCAAGCGCATGGCAGACGGGCGTCGAATCAAAAGGGAGAGAGCCGTAGCTCGTCCTCCAGCCACTCCACCGCCGCCTCCGGCCTTACCCACTTGAATTCCGGAAGCTGATGCCGGAACCAGGTGAACTGGCGTTTGGCATAGTGGCGGGTGTCGGCCCGGCCGATCTCGGCGGCCTCCTCCAGGGTGATCTCGCCCTTCAGGTGCCGGATCAGTGTGGGCACGCCATGGGCCTTCATGGCCGGCAGCAGCGGATCGAGGCCGCGCGCCGCCAGCCGCTCGACCTCGCCGAGTGCGCCCGCAGCGAGCATGGCCCCGAACCGCGCATCGATCCGCGCGTAGAGCTGGTCGCGGTCGGGGGCGAGGAAGACCGCGGAGAACGCGCCCGGCGGCAGCAACGGCGGCAGGCCATCGCGATGCCAGTCGGGCAGCGTTCGGCCGGTGGCCTCCACGACCTCGAGCGCGCGGGCGATGCGGGTCCGGTCGCGCGGCTTCAGGCGCGCCGCGGACACGGGATCGCGGCCTGCGAGTTCGGCGTGCAGCGCCTCGACACCGTGCTGCTCGAGCCGCGAGCGCACGCGTTCGCGCACCTCCGCGGGGATCGGCGGCACCGCGGAAAGACCGCGCGTCAGCGCCTTGAAATAGAGGCCGGAGCCGCCGACGAAGATCGGCAGGCCACCTTGCGCGCGCACATCGTCGAGCACCCTGGCAGCCTCGTTGACCCAAGCGCCGGCGGAAAAATTCACGCTGGCGTCGACAGCGCCGTAGAGCCGGTGCGGAACCTGCGCCTCCTCGTCAATGGTGGGACGCGCCGTGATGATCCGGAGGTCGCGATAGACCTGCATCGAGTCGGCGTTGATCACGACCCCGCGGGCCCGTTGCGCAAGCGCGAGCCCCAGCGCCGACTTGCCGCTGGCGGTCGGCCCTGCGATAAGCACGGCCTTGTCCAACCCGTTCGAATGCGCCTGCATGTCCCTCGTCGCCACACTCATCTGCAATCCCGCAATCCCCGCGCTCGACTCCACCATCGTCGACGGTGCACGGGCAGTGCTGCCTTCGGCCGGCCCGGCGCAATGGCTGTTCAACGAAGTGGCGGTCGATATCCCCTTCGAGAGCCCCAACCACAGCAAGGACGACATCGAGGCGTTCGCAGAGCGCCTGCGCCAGGCGCGCGCCGATCTGCCGATCGACATTGTCGTGCAGCCTCGGATCGCCCGGCGCAAGAAGCTTTTTCTGGCCGACATGGATTCCACCATGATCGGCCAGGAATGCATTGACGAGCTGGCGGATTTCGCCGGGCTGAAGGCCCATGTCGCCGCCATCACCGAACGCGCGATGCGCGGCGAGATCGAGTTTGAATCGGCGCTGCGCGAACGCGTGGCGCTGCTCAAGGGGCTGTCGGTGAGCGTGGTCGACGAGGTGCTGGAGAAGCGCATCACGCCGACGCCCGGCGGCCGGGCGCTGGTCATGACCATGCGCGCCCATGGCGCCTATACCTGCCTGATCTCCGGCGGCTTCACGCTGTTCACCAACCCGGTCGCGGCGAAGATCGGCTTCCAGGAGAACCGGGCCAACCGGTTGCAGGTCGCGGACGGCAAGCTGACCGGCGAGGTGATCGAGCCGATCCTCGGGCGCGCCACCAAGCTCGCCACCCTCGTCGAACTGATGGAATCCTTCGATCTCGACGACATCGACACGCTCGTTGTCGGCGACGGAGCCAACGATCTCGGCATGATCCAGGCGGCCGGGCTCGGCGTCGCCTATCACGCCAAGCCGAAGGTTTCGGCCGCAGCCGCGGCGCGGATCGAGCATGGCGACCTCACCGCGCTGCTCTACGCGCAGGGCTATCGGCGAGACGAATTCGTGGAGGGATAAGGACGCGGTCATTCCGGGGCGGTCCGCCGGACCGAACCCGGGATCTCGAGGTTCCGGGTTCGATGCTTCGCATCGCCCCGGAACGACTTCGGAAATTGTTACTGCACGCCCAGCGCGACGAAGCGCAGTTCGCCGTCGCCATTGGAGACGAGCAGCAGCACCGACTTCTTGCCGTCCTTCTTCAGCTTCTCGACGCGGTTCTTGATGTCGGCGGCGCTGGAGACCGCCTCCTGCGCCACCTCGACGATGACGTCGCCGGCCGACAGGCGCTTGTCGGCGGCATCGGAGCTCCCGTCGACGCCGGTGATGATGACGCCCTTCACGCTGTCCTTGATCTTGTACTTGGTGCGCAGGTCCTTGCTCAGGGCCGCCAGATCGAGGCCCAGCGCCTTCTGCGTCACCGGCTTCTCGGCCGTATCGTCCTTCGGCTTGGCGTTGGCCTGCTGGACCTTGTCGGTATCCTCGAGGCGGCCGAGCGTGACCTTGCGGGTCTCCTCGTTGCCCTTGCGGATGACGACGACGTCGACCTCCTTGCCGACAGCAGTGTCGGCCACGATGCGCGACAGATCCTTGGGGTCCTTGACGTCCTTGCCGTCGAACTTCACGACCACGTCGCCGGGCTCGATGCCGGCCGGTTTCGCCGGGCCCTTGTCGTCGACACCGGCAACCAGCGCGCCGCGCGCCGGCTTGATGTTGAGGCTCTCCGCGATCTCGTCGGTGACCTGCTGGATGCGCACGCCGAGCCAGCCGCGGCGCAACTCGCCGTACTTCTCCAGCTGGTCGACAACACCCGCGACCGTCTTCGACGGCACGGCAAAGCCGAGGCCGATCGAGCCGCCGGTCGGCGAGATGATCAGCGTGTTGACGCCGATCACTTCGCCATCGAGGTTGAACAGCGGACCGCCGGAATTGCCGCGGTTGATGGCGGCGTCGGTCTGGATGTAGCTGTCATACGGCCCCTGGCTGATGTCGCGGTTCTTGGCCGAGACGATGCCTGCGGTCACCGTGCCGCCGAGGCTGAACGGGTTGCCGATCGCGACCACCCAGTCGCCGAGACGCAGCTTGTCGCTATCGCCGAACTTGACCGCAACGAGCGGCTTCGGCGGCTTGAACTTCAGCACCGCGAGGTCGGTCTTCTTGTCGATGCCGACCACCTCCGCCTTGATCTTGGTGCCATCGTTCATGATGACGTTGATTTCGTCGGCGTCGGCGATGACGTGGTTGTTGGTGACGACGATGCCCGATGTGTCGACGATGAAGCCGGAGCCGAGCGAGTTGGTCTTGCGTGGCGCAAACTCGCCGCTCTTGTCGCCGCCCTTGCCGCCGGGGCCGCGGCGGTTCTTGAAGAAGTCGTCGAAGAATTCCTCGAACGGAGAGCCCGGCGGCAGTTGCGGCATCGCGCCGCCGCCCTTGGCGTCGATGGTCTGCGAGGTCGAGATGTTGACGACGGCGTCGATCACCTTCTCGGCGATGTCGGCGATGCCCTCGGGACCGCGCGCGAACGCCGGCACCGAGTTCAGCGTGCACGCAGCACCGATCGAGATCGCAGCTCCCATCAGGCGGAGGCGACGGCTCAGGGCTGGTCTGACAGCGGTCATGTCGGAATCTCTCCAGGGAAACGGGTCAAGATCGTTGCTCACAGAGTGCGCCCGAACCGGCGCGCGGCGCAAGCATCTCAGCCGGGCATTTCGGCGAAAAACCGGCCACGCAAGGCTCACGATTTCGTTCCGGTTCGCCTGTCGCGCGGGAACACGGAAGCGATCAGCGCCGCACCAGCCAGATCAGGATCAACCCGACGACCGCCGAGCCGATGCCGACGACACGCAGGATGTTGTCGGGCGTCGCCAGCGCGCTCTTCATCGCGCGCCGCATCCATGCCGGGCTTGCGGCGAACAGGATGCCTTCGAGCACGAACAGGATTCCCAATCCGATGAGGAAGTCGCCGAACGCTATTGACCTCATCGGATGGCAACCTCCCGCTTGATGCATTCTTCTTGAAGGAGCGGAGATGCGGTTTTTCGCATCGCCGCCGTGTCGTGACGCGACTGTGGGCGGCGCTACTGTTTGGGCGTTGAAGCCGCCTCGGGCGGCTTGCCGCTGGCACTGCCGAAATACCTGAAGAAATCGGAGTCCGGCCGCAACAGGAAGCGCGTGTCGCCCGCTTTCAGGCCGTTCTCATACGCCGACATCGAGCGATAGAAGGCGAAGAAGTCCGGATCCTTGGTGTAGGCTTCGGCAAACAGTCGGTTGCGCTCGGCATCACCCGCGCCGCGCGTCTGCTCCGCGGTCGAATTGGCCTCGGCGACGATCACGGTTGCCTCGCGGTCGGCCCTGGAGCGGATCTCCTGGCCTTTCTGGGCACCCTGGGCGCGGAACTCGGCGGCCTCGCGTTGACGCTCGGTCTGCATCCGCTGATAGACCGCCTGGCTGTTCTGCTCGGGCAGATCGGCGCGGCGGATCCTGACGTCGACGACCTGGATGCCGTAGCCGTCGGCCTCCTTGTCGAGCTGGTCGCGAATCCGCGACATCAGCTTCTCGCGCTCGTCGCGGACAACGGCGATGAAGTTGACCTCGCCGAGCACGCGGCGCAGCGACGCGTTCAAGAGAGTCGTCAGCTGCAGATTGGCGGCCTGGATCGAGCCGACGCTGGTGTAGAAGCGCAGCGCGTCCTTGATCCGGTAGCGGGCGAAGGCGTCGACGACGAGCCGCTTCTGGTCGGAGGCGATGATTTCCTGCGACGGGTTTTCGAGGTCGAGGATGCGCTTGTCGATCAGGATCACGCTGTCGGTGAACGGAACCTTGAAGTTCAGGCCCGGCTCGGTGACGACGTCGACCGGTTTGCCGAAACGGACCACGAGGGCCTGCTCGGTCTGCTGCACGGTGAAGACCGAGCCGTAGGCGACGATGATCAGGACGAACAGGACGATCAGGGCGGCGATGCCCGTGACAGGTGATCTCATCGCGAGCCTCCCTGCGGCTGTCCGGCCGGTGCCGGAGCGGCCGGACGCTTGGCCGTCAGTTCGCCGAGGGGGAGATAGGGCACGATGTTCTGGCCCGGAGCGCCGTCATAGACCAGCTTATCGGAACCGCCGAGCACGCGCTCCATGGTTTCCAGATAGATGCGTTCACGCGTCACGTCGGGAGCCTTCTTGTACTCTTCGTAGACCTTGAGGAAGCGCGCGCTCTGGCCCTTGGCCTCGGCGACCGCCTGCTCCTTGTAGCCTTCGGCGGCCTGGATGATCTGCGCGGCACGGCCGCGAGCCTCGGGCACCACGCGGTTGGCGTAGGTCTGCGCCTCGTTCTGCGCGCGCTCGAGGTCGGCGCGCGCCGCCTGCACGTCACGGAATGAATCGATGACCTGTGCCGGCGGGTCGACCTTCTGCATCTGCACCTGCGTGATCTGGATGCCCGCGCCGTAGGTATCGAGCGTCTTCTGCATCAGTTCCTGCACGGTGGTTTCGGTCTGGGTGCGCGCGCCGGTGAGGATCGGCTGAATCTCGGAGCGGCCGATCACCTCGCGCATCGCGCTCTCGGCCACCGCCTTCACGGTGCCTTCGGGATTCTGGATGTTGAACAGGTAGGCGCCGGCCCCGCCCGGCTTGATGCGCCACAACACCGTGAAGTCGACGTCGACGATGTTCTCGTCGCCGGTCAGCATCAGGCTCTCCTCCGGCACGTCGCGGATGCTGCGACCGCGCCGGGCTGGATCGTCGATCAGGGTCATGCCGATCGAGATCGTGTTGACGCGCAGCGCCTTGGGCAGCAGCACGGTTTCGATCGGATACGGCAAGTGATAGCGCAGGCCGGGCTGTGCATCGCGCTCATATTTTCCGAAGCGCAGCACGACGCCGAGTTCTTCGGACTGGACCCGGAAGATGCCGGAGGCGAACCAGATCGCCAGCGCCGCAACCAGCACCAGCACGATGCCGATGCCGCTGAAATGACCGCCCGGCAACCATTGCTGCAGCCGATCCTGGCCACGACGCAGCAGGTCCTCAAGGTCCGGCGGCCTTGGCCCGACCGATTGCGGACCGGTGCCCCATGGGCCTTTCGGACCCGAGCCCCACGGCCCCCCGCCCTGATTCTTCCACGGCATCAAACATCTCCTCGACAAGCCCGGGCTCGGACGCCCCGGCTCGAATGTCCGGCCCGGTTATAGGGGACCGTCGGGACCCTTACAACGCAAGCTTCCTGGCGGGACGAGCTATGCCCCGGGGCATAATTGTCAATGCAAACATTGGTTAACCCTGGCGGCGCCGACGATATGTCACATAGGAGAAGTCGACGCTGTCGCCCTCGCCGGCGGGATGGCGGACACGCGCCGCCTCCTCCCAGTCGTTCGGATCGATTGTGGCAAAGTGCGTGTCGCCGTCGGGACGGGCATGGACTTCGGTGATCTCGAGGCGGTCGGCGGCGCCCATCCACTGCGCATAGATTTCCGCGCCGCCGATCACAGCGATCTCGGTGGCGAAACGCCGCAGCGCGTCGCCAAGCGCGATCGCATGGGCGTGCTCGAAGGAGGTCGTGACCACGGCGCCGCGCGCCCGGTAGTCCGGATTGCGCGTCACCACGATGTTGGTGCGTCCCGGCAGCGGCCGGCGCAGCGATTCAAAGGTCTTGCGCCCCATCACAACAGGCTTGTTCAGGGTCATCGCCTTCAGGCGCTGCTGGTCGGTTTTCAGGCGCCACGGAATGGTGTTGTCACGTCCGATCACGCCATTCTCCGCGGCGGCGACGAAGAGCACGATCTCCATCAGCGCCCCCCGTCCGCAAGCGCGTCAAGCGCCGGACCCGAGACGCGGCAGATCGTCCATTCGTCCATCAGTTCGGCGCCGAGCGATTTGTAGAAGGCGATCGAGGGCGCGTTCCAGTCGAGCACCGCCCATTGCAGCCGCGACCAGCCGTTGGCGAGGCACTCTTTCGCCAGATGCGCGAGCAGCGCCTTGCCGATGCCCTTGCCGCGCAGCGCCGGGCGCACGAACAGATCCTCCAGATAGATGCCGTGGCGGCCGGAAAAGGTCGAGAAGTTGACGAACCAGACCGCGAAGCCGGCGGGCTCACCGTTCCATTCCGCGATGTCGCAGAACAGCCGCGGATTGGCGCCGAACAGCGCCTCGGCGATGTCGGCCTCGCTGGCGCGAACCTCGTGCGCGAGCTTTTCGTAGTCGGCGAGTTCGCGGACCAGCGCGAACACCAGTCCCGCCTCATTGGGCCGCGCGCGGCGGATGGTGAGAGACATTCAATCCCTCACACCGCGACCTCGGCCTTGATATGCGGATGCGGATCATAGCCCTCGAGTTTGAAATCCTCGTAGCGGAACGCGAAGATGTCCTTCACGTCGGGATTGATCGCCATCGTCGGCAGCGGTCGCGTCGGCCGCGTCAATTGCAGGCGCGCCTGCTCGAGATGGTTCGAGTAGAGATGCGCATCGCCGAGCGAGTGCACGAAGTCGCCGGGCTTCAGCCCGGTGACCTGCGCGACCATCATGGTGAGCAGCGCATAGGAGGCGATGTTGAAGGGCACGCCCAGGAAGACGTCGCCGGAGCGCTGATAGAGCTGGCACGACAATTTGCCGTTCGCGACATAGAACTGGAACAGGCAGTGGCACGGCGGCAGCGCCATCTTGTCGACCTCGGCCGGATTCCACGCGCTGACGATCAGCCGCCGCGAATCCGGATTGCGCTTGATCATTTCGATCACGCCGGCGATCTGGTCGATGCTGCGTCCGTCCGGCGCGGGCCAGGAGCGCCACTGCGAGCCGTAGACCGGGCCGAGATCGCCATTGGCGTCGGCCCATTCGTCCCAGATCGTGACGCCGTTGTCGTTGAGATATTTGATATTGGTATCGCCGGCGAGGAACCAGAGCAGTTCGTGGACGATCGCCTTCAGCGGCAGCCGCTTGGTGGTCAGCATCGGGAAGCCGGCCGACAGATTGAAGCGCATCTGGTGGCCGAAGACCGACAGCGTCCCTGTGCCGGTGCGGTCGTGCTTCTCCGCGCCGTCCGCGAGGATACGTTCGAGCAGGTCGTGGTACTGGTTCATGGCGTCTGTTTCGGGCCTTCGAGAGTGCGGCGAATGTAGCGGCCGAGGCTGCGGGTCGACACATCGATTCGGCTGATCGCACCGATTATACCCGGAAAAATGAGCATCTCCGGGCCAAACGACAAGGGGCGGAACCCGCGTCCCGCCCCTCCCTATCCATTTGATTGCGCTCGATAAAGTTTCGCCGGCGCGATCAGCTCTCCGATTCCACGAACACCTCGTCGCGCTTGGCGCGCAGCGCCGGCAGCACGGCGAGCACCAGCAGGCCGCCGGCGATCGCCAGCAGCACCGCCGACAGCGGCCGCGAGACGAACACGCTCCAGTCGCCGCGCGAGATCAGCAGCGCACGGCGCAGATTCTCCTCCATCAGCGGACCCAGCACCATGCCGAGCAACAGCGGCGCCGGCTCGAAATCGTGCTTGATCAGCCAGTAGCCGATCAGGCCGAAGGCGCCCGCGAGGATGACGTCGACCGGCGCGTTGTTCACGGAGTAGATGCCGATCGCGCAGAAGATCACGATCGAGGGGAACATCAGCCGGTAGGGCACGCGGAGCAGGCGGACCCAGATGCCGACCAGCGGCAGGTTGATGATGATCAGCATCAGGTTGCCGATCCACATCGAGGCGATCATGCCCCAGACCAGGTCGGGCTGCTTCTGCATCACCTGCGGACCCGGCACGATGCCATGAATGGTCATCGCGCCGACCATCAGCGCCATCACCGCATTCGGCGGGATGCCGAGCGTGAGCAGCGGGATGAACGATGTCTGCGCAGCGGCGTTGTTGGCGCTCTCCGGCGCCGCAACGCCCTCGATCGCGCCGCGGCCGAACCGCGATGGATTCTTCGCGATCTTCTTCTCCAGCGTGTAGGCCGCGAACGACGCGATCACGGCGCCACCGCCCGGCAGGATGCCGAGGATCGATCCGAGGATCGTGCCGCGGATGATGGCGGGCGTGGAGTCCGCGATGTCCTTCCGCGTCGGCATCAGGCCGGTGATCTTCTGCTGCACCAGGTCGCGGTTCATCTCGGATCCGGCGTCGAGGTTGCGGATGATCTCGGCAAAGCCGAACACACCCATCGCGACCGTGGCGAAGCCGAGGCCGTCGGCCAGTTCGGGGATGTTGAAGGCCATGCGCGAGGCCCCGGTCTCGATGTCGGAGCCGACCATCGAGAGCAGCAGACCGAACACGATCATCGCGATCGCCTTCAGCACCGAACCCTTGGCGAGCACCACCGCGAAGATCAGGCCGAGCACCATCAGCGAGAAATATTCGGCCGGACCGAAGGCCAGTGCGAGCTTGGTCAGCGGCGCGCCGAGCACGGCGATCAGGACGGTGGCGACGCAGCCGGCGAAAAACGAGCCGATCGCGGCGATCGCGAGCGCAGGTCCCGCGCGCCCCTGCTTGGCCATCTGGAAGCCGTCGAGCGCGGTGACGACGGAGGTCGCCTCGCCGGGAATATTGACCAGGATGGACGTGGTCGAACCGCCATACTGGGCGCCGTAGTAGATGCCGGCGAGCATGATCAGCGCGCCGACCGGCGGCAGGCCGAAGGTGATCGGGAGCAGCATCGCGACGGTTGCGATGGTGCCGATGCCGGGCAACACGCCGACCAGCGTGCCGACCAGCGCACCGATCAGGCACATCAGGAGGTTGACCGGAGAGAAGGCGACGACGAAGCCGTGAGCGAGATTGGCAAAGAGTTCCATCGCGCCCTCACTGCACCAGGAAGCGCGGGAACATCGGCATCGGCAGCCCCAGGACGTAGGGGAACAGCAGCGCGCAGCCGAGCGTCAGGCAGGCGCCGACAATGATCGCCTCGAGCCATTTGGTCTCATGCGAGCCCAGAGCCGCGATCAGGAAGCTCACGAAGGCGGAGACGACGAGTCCGACCGGCCGGATCGCGAGCGCGAAGAACACGATCGACGCCGCCACGAAGAACGGCCCTCGCCATGAGTAGGCTGCGATATGCGGACCGTCCTTGAGGACCCCCACCACGGCGACGGCTGCGCCCAGCAGCAGCAGCAGCACGGCGAATATGCGTGGCGCCGTGCCGGCGCCGAAGGAGAATCCGTGCATGCCCTGCAGATCGCTGGACGCCCACAGCGCAAACAGGGCGATCCCGATCAGGACGATTCCGCCGACAAAGTCCTGCGGTCCGCGCACCCATTTCGGCAGGATGGATCTGGCCGGCGCCTGGTTCGGCGTGTCAGTCATGAATTCACTCCCCCGGCAGGCTTTCCCGCCCGTTCTGATTGGATGGTTTGTGATGTTCGCCCAAGACCTTGCTAGCGATTTTCGTCAGGCAATGCCAGCCGGCGTCGGTCACCGGACCGAAGGCCTGCGCAAGACGCGGAACTGAGCGATGATGCGTGATGACCCAAATCGGCGCGTTTTCACACCTGAACAGCCCTGAATCGGCTCTATTTTTCTCAATCGTTGCCCCCTATATTGAGGGTGCCGGTTCGCCGGCTATGGAAATAAATGACCGTCGCAATAAACCATTCGGACCCGGGGGCGGTACCCGGCGCCTCCACCAAAACCCGTCGCCTCGAGGCGGCTTTTGGCGGGGGCGAAATAGGATCGACGAGGGCGTAAAGGGCGCGTTTTTTCTCGGTATGGTTCCGCCGACATCGGGCCATTGCAATAGTTGCCAACGACAACTTTGCTCCGGTTGCTCAGGCTGCGTAACGCAGTTTGAAAGACCATCTTAAAGTCCTAGCGGGTTAAGCTCCGCTAGGCGGGGTTCGGAGGCACCTGGCAACAGAAGCCTCCACTTCATTCCAGACCAGGGATTTCGGCCAGCATTTCCGCTGCCGCCCCTGCTGATTTCCGGCTCCCGGCGGGGTAGCATGGCCAAAATGGGGCGAGTCGGCGGTCCGGCGGCGCCACGGGTCAATTTTCGAAAGCAACAGGATTACCATGGCGACCGATCACATCCGATATGACGTGCTGGCGCGCGACGCGCTGCGCGGGGTGCTGCGCCGGGTTCTGACCGACGCCGCCGAACATGGTCTGCCCGGCGAGCATCATTTCTACATCACCTTCCTGTCGACCGCCGAGGGCGTGAAATTGTCGCCGCGGCTGCTCGCGCAATATCCGGAAGAGATGACCATCATCCTGCAACACCAGTTCTGGGATCTGGTGGTGACGGAGGACCGGTTCGAGGTCGGCCTGTCGTTCGGCGGAATCCCCGAGCGGCTGACCGTGCCCTTCGCCGCGGTGACGCGCTTCCTCGATCCGTCCGCACCGTTCGACCTGCAGTTCGACGCCTCCGACGCGGTGGCCGAAGCGCCGCCTGCCGAGTTGCCAGCCTCAGCGCCAGCCACGCCCCTCCCCGCACCGGCAGTTCGACCCGCGGCCGAAGCGAAGGCCGACGAAGCCGGCGCCGATGAGCCGGCGAAGTCCGGCGAAGGCGCCGAAGTGGTCCGGCTCGATCGCTTCCGCAAGAAATAATCCAGGCGCGGACCTGCCTCCGACCTTGTAAGATGCGCTCGCACGGGATGACGGATCGTCGTCCCGCACTATCTTGTGCATGCGCGTGACCTCTGCGCAGACCTTCCTGCTATCGCGCCGGGTTACGCATCGACGACGCAACGGAAGGCATCCATGGCTCGATCAACCAATCCATCCAACGCCGCCACCCGCAGCGAGACCGACAGCTTCGGTCCGATCGATGTGCCTGCCGACCGTTACTGGGGTGCGCAGACCGAACGCTCGCGGCAGAACTTCAAGATCGGCCATGACCGGATGCCGATTGCGATCGTTCACGCGCTCGGCATCGTCAAGCTCGCGGCAGCCGAGACCAACCGCGAACTCGGCCAGCTCGATGAACGGCGCGCCGGCGGCATTGCCAGCGCCGCCAGGGAAGTGATCGAGGGCAAGCTCGACGATCATTTTCCGCTGGTCGTCTATCAGACCGGTTCGGGCACGCAGACCAACATGAACGTGAATGAGGTGATCGCCAACCGTGCCAACCAGATGCTCGGCGGCGAGCTCGGCGCCAAGCAGCCGATCCATCCGAACGACCACGTCAACATGAGCCAGTCGTCGAACGACTCTTTCCCGACTGCGATGCATATCGCGGCGGCAAGCCGGATCATCGCCGACCTGATCCCGGCGCTCGGCGAGCTGCATCAGGCATTGCACGAGAAGGAGGAGGCTTTCGCCAAGATCGTGAAGATCGGGCGCACCCACACCCAGGATGCAACACCGCTGACGCTCGGGCAGGAATTCTCCGGCTATGCCGCGCAGGTCGAGAGCGGCATCGCGCGCCTCAGGAGCGCCGTGAAGGAGCTGTTTCCGCTGGCACAGGGTGGCACCGCCGTCGGCACCGGCCTCAACTCGAAGCCGGAATTCGCCAAGGCCTTCGCCAGGCACGTCGCCGAGATCACCAAGCTGCCGTTCACCAGCGCCGCAAACAAGTTCGAGGCGCTCGCCTCCAACGACGCCTACGTGCTGGTTCACGGCGTGATCAATTCGGTCGCGACCGGCCTGTTCAAGATCGCCAACGATATCCGCTTCCTCGGTTCGGGCCCGCGCTCGGGGCTCGGCGAGTTGATCCTGCCCGAGAACGAGCCGGGCTCATCGATCATGCCGGGCAAGGTCAACCCGACCCAATGCGAAGCGGTGACCATGGTCTGCTGCAAGGTGTTCGGCAACGAGACGACGATCACCGTCGCCGGCAGCCAGGGCCATTTCGAGCTGAACGTGTACAAGCCCGTGCTGGCATACTGTATGATGAATTCGATCCAGTTGCTGTCCGACGTCGTCCGTTCGTTCACCGAGCATTGCATCGTCGGAATACGCGCAGACGAAAAGCGCATCAGCGAGTTGATGCAGCGTTCATTGATGCTGGTCACGGCGCTCGCGCCGAAGATTGGCTATGACAATGCGGCCAAGGTCGCCAAGGCCGCGCATGCGCACGGGACGACGCTGAAGGAAGAAGCTTTGCGGCTTGGCTTTGTATCTGCAGATGAATTTGAACAGCTCGTGCAGCCGGACAAAATGACACACCCCGGCTGAGTACATTCATTGTCCGGATAATTACGGACAACCTGCGTGATATAATTATAGATCATAACGCCTAAAGACTAAGGCCGGTCATCTATCGGCTGCGCGCTGGCGCATGTTACAGCAAGACAGATGTCAAGTTTTCGCAGAGCGAAATTGATTCTTTGATGCTATCACGACGCATCAACCGGGGATTCTTGATGGATATCGAACCAGGCGCGCAGCGTCGTCACTCTTGCTTTCGTCACGATGCATCACCAAGTCGGATGAAGGGACAATGAGGACAAGCATGGGCGACGTGGTCAATTTGAAACGGTTCAAGAAGCGCAACGAGCGCGAACAGGCCGCGAAGCAGGCCGACACGAACCGTGCGCTATTTGGTCGCACCAAGTCAGAGCGCAGCCGTGATGAACTCATCGCAGAGCGCACCGCTCAGGTCCTCGATCAGCATCGCATCGACGGAGGAGAGGCATCATGAAGTCCCCCGTCGTGAAGCGTTCGATTGTGGTGGCCGGACACAAGACCAGCGTCAGCCTCGAAGAGGCGTTCTGGAACGGCATGAAAGAGATTTCCGGCCTCCGGAACATGACGCTGTCGGAGCTGGTCGGCGAGATCGACAATAATCGCCAGCAGGGGAATCTTTCCTCGGCGATCCGCCTCTTCGTGCTGGATTATTTCCGCTCGCGCGCCACGCCGGCCGTGCCGGATGTCAGGCCGCAACAGATCGATACGCGCCAATCGGCCTGACACCCTCTGCAATCGCCGCGACTGACCGCCGCCATGCTATGGAGCATGGCGGCTTAATTTTGCGCGGGCACCCAGCATGAAGATCAAACGGATCGTCGCTGACGTCGCCGCTACCGACGTGGCGGCAGCGAAGGTGTTCTATCAGGATGTCCTGGGACTCCGATCGCTGATGGATTTCGGTTGGGTTGCGACCTACGGCTCATCCGAAACCATGCAGGTTCAAATCAGCTTCGCATCCGAAGGTGGCTCCGGCGCGCCAGTGCCTGATCTGTCGATCGAGGTCGACGATCTCGATGAAGCGCTTCGCCGCGTCACGGCGGCCGAGATTGCGATCGAATACGGGCCGGCGGACGAGCCGTGGGGCGTGCGGCGCTTCTTCGTCCGCGATCCCTTCGGCAAGCTGGTCAATATCCTCGAGCACCGGGCCTCCGGCGCGATCAGTTGAGTTGAATCGTCATCGCTTCAGTCTGTTGCCTGAGCATGATCTCCGCACAAGCGCCTTGCGCGTTTGTCGCAAGAACGCGTCGCGCTAGTTCTGTGTTGCTGGACGCGGCGGCGGATTGGCGACCTGTGGCGTCAGCGACAATGGCGGCCGCGGCCGCGGCCTGAGCGCGCCGGGCGGCGGCTTGACCTCGATCGGCGGCGGCAACGGCGCGACCTGTGGCTGGCTCGCGGTCGGTGCTGACGGCACGACGGCGGGCGCCGTCGCCACCGGAGGGACGACCGGCGGGCGCGGCGCCACGATCTTCGGCTTGGGCGGCGCGCGGCGCGGCAGCGGTACATCCGTCGGCGGCAATGCCGCGGAATTGGCGTTGGGTGTCTCGGGAGCTGGCTCGGTGGGTCGCGGAATCGCTGCCGGCATCGGCTCCGGCGGTGGCGGCGGCTCGCCGCGCTCGATCGCGTCGAGCCGCTTGGTCTCGCGATCGATCGCGCGGACCGCAAGCCACGACGACAAGGCCGCGATATCGAGGCTTCGCGTCAAGCCGTCCGGCGTGCCGACGGCGAGCAACTGGATCTCCGGGCGACTGTTGACGGTTCCGACCTGGGTCGACGCCAGCGCGGCGCGGATGTCGGCCTGATCTGCCGGAATGTCGTAGCCGCCGGATACGGTGGCATTGGCACCATTGGCCGCGAGCGTGGTGGCGCCGACACGGATGCGGCCGTCGCGGATGTTGAAGGGAATTTGCGCCGATGCGATCGACAGCGAGCCGGCTGTAAGCGCCGGCTCGACGATCTGCTTCAGCCTGATGTCGTCGGTTGCCTGGCCCGTGTCGCTAGCGCGGATAGCGACGTCGAACGCTCGCGGGTCGAGGCCGTTGAGCGTCACACCGTCCAGCGTGACGGTGCCGCTGCCGGACAGCGCACCGGTGAGCGCCGAGGCGCTGCGCCCCTGGGTGAGCAACGTCATCTGCATGGACGCGCGGCTCTTGGGTATCGCAAGGCCGCGATAGCGCAACGCCGGCCCGTCGACACCGGAGAGCTGAACGTTCGCGTTCACAGCAAGTCCGCCGGGCCCCTGCCGCGCATCGACGGTGGCCGACGCCTCACCGCCTCCGATCTTGCCCTTGATGCCGTCGAAGGTCAGTGACTGGCCGTCCGATTTGATAATGCCGCTGACCGGTTGCAGTTCGGAGCCGCCCGGCAGCATGCCGCGCAAGGCCTCGAACGCGACCTTACCGCGCCAGCCATTGACGAGGCCCGGGCCGAGCGGGTCCGCCGCATCATGTCCCGTCACGCCGATTGCGGTCGCAAAGGTCGGCGCCAGCGCGATCTGATCGAGACCGATTTCGCCTTCCACGCTCTTCTGATCGGCAAGCGTCACCGCCAGCCGTCCGCGCAGCCGCGAGCCGGCGACGATGCTGTCGAGATCGTCGAAAGTCACCTTGTCTCCCGCCAGCATCACCCGCGAGGAGAGGCGAATGCTCCCGAGATTGTCCGACGGTTTCAGCTGCAGCAGCGGACTGAGATCGGCGCTGCGTATGCGCAGGTTCACGCTGGACCTGGAGTCCTTGGCCCACGGCTCCGCGGTCCCCTCGGCGTCAGCATCAAGTCCCGCCCCCCAGAGCCTCGCCTTCAGCCGCAATGGCGCGTGCCACGCGCCGTTCATCGTGCCCTCGAACTGCGCCGCTCCGGCGCCAGCTGCGACGACGTGATCAAGTCCAAGCAGCGCCAGCAGGGCATTGGCATCGCTGGCCGTGAATTTCGTCTCGAGCGCAAGATCGCTGCGGCTGATCGTGTCGAAATCCAAGCCACGGATCGCAGCAGCCGGCGTCGTCGCCGACAGCACGGTGTGTCCCTTGACCTGCGGCGCATCGAGATCGAGCGTCGCCTGCGCCGCCGTCCGGTCGGCGGTCTTTCCGTTGCCGAGATCGAGCGCGAGCTTCGCCCTGACAGGACCGGCATCGGCGCGCAGCGCGCCGAGCCGCGCGGCAAACGACGGTGCGAACGGCTGCACGATCGCGACGAGGCGGCCGAGCGAAGCGGCCGTCGCGTCGAGCGCGAGCTTGCCGGTCGCGCTGGTGCGATCGAAGCGGCCACTGGCGTCGAGCGCGACGTCGCCGGGTTGGCCGATTTTCACCCGCTCCAGCACGATGTCCTTTGGACTATAGGCAAGTTTCGCGACCAGCGGCCGCAACTCCTGCCCCGCCGATATCGCGTCCCCGACGGCGAGCGAGAGCTGCGCCTCGTCGGGCCATTCGGCCTGCGGGCCGGCCAGCGAACGGATGAAGGCCGCGGTCGCATCGAGGTCGAGCCGCTCCGCCTTGAGCTGTGCCTCGACCTTCGATCCTTCGGCCTTCGCGCGATGCGAGACGGCGACCCGGCCTTCGACCGCGCCACCCTCGATCTCCGCCTTCATGCCGTCGATCGCGAAGCCCGCCGGCGACACAGTGACGTCGCCGCGCAACCGCAGCGGCTTCTGGCTGCGATAGGCAAGGTCACTGCGGCCCTGCAGCCAGGTCATCAGCGCATCGGGGTCCGAGGATTCGATGTCGAGCGCAGTCTTGAAGCCGTTGGGCGCTGCGCCTTGCGCGCTCGCGCCGCTCATCGAGACACGCGTCGAGCCCGGCGCGCGAAACTCCAAACTGCGCACCGTCCAGGATTTCGCCTCCGAATGAAGCTCGGCCGAGATGTCCTGCAGCGGACGACCGCCGAGCATGATCTGCTCGGCGGCCAGCTCGATCTGCACCGGGATCGGGCATTGCGGTAGGCCCGCGACGAAGCCGCGCAACACCGGCAACACTTGCGCCGGCTCGGTATTGCCGTCCTGGCCGTCCTTGCCAGCGAATTTGTCGGCATCGAGTTGTCGTGCCGTCAGCGAGGCACGCAGCAGCGGCGCCGCGCCAAACTGGATATCGCCATTGCCTGCGAACTTCAGCGCGCGATCCTCGGCACCATAGCTCACGTCGACCTGGTCGAGATGCGCCGCCGAATAGTCCGATTTCACCTTGGCCGCGATCCGCCACGGCGGCGTGTCGCTCCCGCCGCGCCGGGTCGGCGTGCCCGCCAGCACGACGGCTCCGTCGAATCGCGGCGCGCGCGCCTCGAAGCTCAGGACACCGTCGAGATCGACCGAGAACGGGCGCTGGCCGGGATCGATGCTGAAATGAACGCGGGTGCCGCTGCCGTCAGGGCCTTGCCCCGACGAGACGCGAAACGGATAGCGGTTGCCTTCGAACATGAAGTTGCCGTCACCGCGGATCGCGCCGGCGAGCGAACGGACGTCGCCGCTGAAGGCGATGTCGTTGAGCTCGAGCGTGCTGCGGCTCGCGCCGCCATGCAGCGCCACGCGGCCGGTGAGGTTGAGCCGGTCGATCGCAAGCGAGGCCAGGCTGAAGGCGCCGGTGGAAGCGGGCCAGTCGATCCGCCCCTTGGGATCGAGCCCGAGATCGAGCGACACGCCGTTGATCGTGAGGTCGGTCGCGCGCCACTCGCCGCGCATCAGCGAGCCCAGGCTGAACTCGACAGCGAGGTTCGCCGCGCGGACCTTGCCGAGGTCGTTTGCGCCGCCGACAGTGACGGTTTTCAGGCGCAGCGAGGGAGCCGGCAGCAGGCGCGCGTCGAGATCGCCGGCGACCCGCACCGGCGCACCGACGATCTTGCTCGCCTCCGCCTCGAACTGCGGCCTGAACTGGTTCCAGTCGACGAAATACGGACCGACCAGCGCGGCCACCAGTGCAAGGATGAAGGCGATTGCCAGGCCGAGCAGTGTCGTCTGCACGGTGTCTCCCTTTGAACCCGCTCCGCTTGCGGCCTGCGCACGCCAATCCTGGGCCGGAGCAGTTCAATATATAGAGGCAAGTATGGCGAAGTCACAGCGGCTTTGCTGCCGTGACTTCGGGCCGGACGGCGCTATCAGGTCAACGGCGCGTGCGCGCCGGATCTTGCCGCTTCCCGGGAAACCCGGCGGATCACCATCGCGCAGGCAGCTGCTTCAGCCCGCGCAGCACGAAGGTCGGCCGCCATTCCGGATTTTCCGCGTCATCGAGACGCAGGTCCGGTATCCGGCGCAGCAGGGTCGAGATCGCGATCTCGGCCTCGATCCGCGCCAGCTGGGCGCCGAGGCAGAAATGGATGCCTCCCCCGAACGACAGCGGCTTCACGTTCGGCCGCCTGATATCGAGCGTCTCGGGATGGTCGGGGTAAACAGCCGGGTCATGATTCGCCGAGCCGAGCAGGCAAAGCACGGCGTCGCCCTTCGGGATGCGCTTGCCGCCGAGGTCCTCGATATCCTCCAGCGCGACACGGCCGGTCATCTGCACCGAGGAGTCGTAGCGGAGGAATTCCTCGATCGCGTTGGTGATCAGGCCGGGTTCGGCCTTGAGCAGCGCCAGCTGGTCCGGATTGCGGTGAAGCGCGAGCAGGCCGTTGCCGATCAGGTTCACCGTGGTCTCGTGACCGGCGCCGAACAGCAGGATGATGTTGGCCGTGAGTTCCTCATTGGTGAGCTTCTGGCCATCCTCCTCGGCCTGGACCAGCTGCGTGGTGAGATCGTCGCCCGGTTGCTTGCGCCTGAGCTCGAACAGCTGGTTGAAATACATCGCCGCCATCGTATTGCCGGCGTTTCCCTCCTTGATCTCCTCGGGCGACAACGGCACCGGATCGAGCACGCGCCCGCCATCACGCGAGCCCTTGTAGAAGGCTTCGCGATGCTCTTCAGGGATGCCGAGCATATCGCAGATGATGGTGACCGGCAGACGGAAGGCAAAATCCTCGATCAGGTCCATCTTTCCTTGCGGAATGATGCGGTCGAGCGTCTCGTCGACGATCTGCTGGATGCGCGGCCGCATGTCCTCGACCCGGCGCGCGGTGAAGGCCTTCACCACGAGGCCGCGCAGGCGGGTATGATCCGGCGGATCCTGCTGCAGCATCCAGTGGCCCATGCTGCGGAAGATCGGCTCCTTCATGATGTCGGGGCCGTAGCGGCGAATGGTGCGGTCGACATAGTCCTTGCCGAAGCGCTTGTCGCGCAGCACGAGGCTGACCTCGGCGTGGCGGCTGGCGACGTGGGCGCCGTGCGCGTTGACGTGCATCGGGTCGTGGGTGCGCAACCGCTCGTAATGCGGATAGGGATTGCGAATGAATTCGGGCGCCAGCGGATTGAAGAGCGGGTCGCTGCTCATCGACTGTACGTGCTCGTTCATGGTGATCGCTCCATGGGCAACTCGATACACTCTTGTATTGAGTTGCATTGTGCCCTAAACTGCGCCGATGTCAAGGGTGCGCACCAGGCCGACACGGGACGATACCTGCGAGAAGCTGTTCGAAGCGGCGGCGCATGTGTTCGAGGAGCAGGGAATCGGCAGCGTCAGCATCGAGGCGATCGCGGCGGCCGCCGGCTTCTCGCGCGGCGCCTTCTATTCGAACTTCAAGAGCAAGGACGAATTGATCATCGCCATGCTCGAGGATCACGTCGAGCAGTCGATCCGACGCTGCCTCGACCTGCTCGCCAAGCACAAGGACCCGGCCGATTACATCGCGGCCTTCAGAAACATGGATCGCACGCGGCAGGATCCGCTCGGGCGATCGCCGCTGCTGCACATGGAAATGATCTTGTTCGTGGCGCGCGCCGAAAAACGCCGGCCGGAACTCGCCAAGCGCCTGCGTGCGCGCCGGCAGATGATCACCGAGATCGTCGAAACCACTGCGAAGAACACCGGCAAGACCTTCCAGGATCCCGCGTGGGTCGGGGCGATCCTGCTCGCGCTGGAGGACGGCTTCCGCCTGCATCGTCTGATCGATCCCGAGACCACGCCGGCCGACAGCTTCCTGCGCGCGGCCGACGACCTGCGAGCGGCGATCGGCGTCGCATTCGATGCACCGTAGCAAGCACAAGGGCGCACCCCCCTACCCCTGGCTCATCTTTCCGGCGACGGCGCGTACCTTGCCGGGCGAGGCCTGCCAGATCGCGAACGCCGACAGCAGGCTCACGACGATTCCGAGCGCAAACCCGGCGCCATAGCTGCCCGAGATGTCGTAGAGCTGGCCGGTGATCCAGGGTCCTGCGGCGCCGCCGGCCAGCGCGGCAAGCATGACCGTGCCGAAGATGCTGCCATAGTGCTTGCCCTGGAAGATCTCCAGCACCACCGGCCCCATCACTGAGGTCAGGCCGTAGCCGAGCGCGCCCTGGGTGAACACCATCAGATAGACCAGCGGCATCACCGGCCAGTATTTCAAGGCGACCAGCGCCGCGAAGCAGATCGCGAAGCCGACACAGGAGATCGCCCAGACCCATTCGCGACCGATGCGATCGGAGAGATGCCCGAGCCAGATCTGGCCGGGAATGCCGAGCAGGCTGACAATGCCGAGGGTCCAGACGCCGACGCTGGAGCTGAAGCCGATGTCGAGCAGGAACTTGGTCTGGTGCACCTGCACCGCGTACCAGATGTACAGGCCGCAGAAATAGCCGAGCGCGATCCACCAGAACCGCGCGGTGCGCAGCGCACGTTGCAGCGTCCAGTCGGTGCCGGCCCAGACCGGATCGACGACGTTCGAAGCCGCCTTGGCCGCGGTCGCCGAGGTCGGCGCGGCATCGCCGTCGGGCCGCAGGCCGATGTCCTCGGGCCGTTCGTGCAGCAGCAGATTGATCGGCGCCAGCACGACCAGCACGACTATCCCCATCGCGGTGCAGGCGGTGCGCCATCCCGTCTGCTCGATCATGTGCTGCACCCACGGCAGCAGCGTCACCGAACCGACGCCGACGCCCGCGAAAGCGAGCCCGAGCGCGAGGCCACGGCTGCGCAGGAACCAGTTCGGCACGAACAGCGACTGGCCGGAATAGCCGAGGCAGACGCTGCCGGCACCGACCAGCACGCCGATCGTGAGATAGAGGTGCCAGGGCTGCGAGGTCAGCGGCGCCAGCAACAGGCCCGATGCCATCAACACGACGCCGAGTTCCATCACCGCGCGCGGTCCGCCGCGGTCCATCAGCCGTCCGATCAGCGGGCTGGCGATCGCCGAGGCCACGAAGCCGAACGAGAACGCGCCGGCCGTGACGCCGCGCTCCCAGCCGAACTCGGAGATGATCGGCGGATAGAACAGCGAGAACGCGGTGCGCGCGTTGACGCCGATCGCCATGGTGACGAACGTCACCGCGACAATGATCCAGCCGTAGAAGAAGGGAAGCCGCATGGTCACCTTGTAGCAGATTGTTCGTCGCCTAGGGCCGCCGCATCCAGCGATCGGCGTTCACGGCCCCGATGGGAATCTCGCCGGCGACGATTTTTGCGACCTGGCGCACCGTCTCCGACGATTGGTGTTCGATCGCCGGCGGCGTCAGGCCGCCGACATGCGGCGTCGCGATTACATTGGGCAGCTTCGCGAGCTCCGGGGTCGGCATCTGGTCCGGTGCGCGGCCGACATCCATCGCCGCACCCGCAACGCGCTTCTCGCGAAGCGCCACCGCCAGCGCCGCTTCGTCGACGAGATTGCCGCGTGACAGATTGATGAAGAACGCGTGCCTCTGCATCCGCGCCAGCGCGGGCGCCCCAATCAGGTTCTCGGTCTGCGCATTCGCGACCGCAAGGCAGACGACGTAGTCGGCGTGCGCGAGGAGATCGTCGAGCGGCAGGTGCCGGATCGCGACATCATCGATCGTGACGAAGGGATCGGCGACGATGACCGTCATGCCGAGCACTTTGGCAATGCCGGCGAGATGGCGGCCGATGGCGCCGTAGCCGATGATGCCGATCGTGCTGCCGGCGAGTTGCCGGCCCATCACGACGTCAGGCTTGCTCCCGGCATGGTAGTCGGCCGTCGCGCGCGACACGCCGCGCGACAGGTCGACCATGAAGCCGAGCGCAAGCTCGGCGACCGACTGCACGAAGCCGGGGCTTGCCTGCGTCACCAGCACGCCGGCGTTTGACGCCGCCGCGACGTCGATGTTGCGGATGTCGACCGCGCAGCGCACGAAGGCGCGAAGCTTCGGCAGGCGCGGAAAAATTTCGCCCGGGCCCTGCGTCATGCGATCGGCGACGATGATATCGACATCGGCTGCGGCCTCGACCAGCGCCGCCGCGTCGAGCGCCACATCGCCCTCGTGCAGCTTGACGTCGGCGACCGCACGCAAGCCGTTCAGGCTGCGCTCACCGTAGTAATCGCGGCGCATCTGCGGGGTATGAGCGAGCAAAACTCTCAAGCGCATAGCCTCCTAATAGCCCAGCGCGTGCGGCAACATCGTGCTGATGGCGGGCACGAAGGCGATCACCAGGAGGCACAGCAACAGCAGGCCGAGATAGCCCGTGATCGGCTTGATGGTCTGCTCGATCGGAACGCTGCCGATCAGGCAGGCACCGTAGAGCCCAAGACCGAGCGGCGGCGCAAACAGCCCGAGCCCCATCGCGATGACGAGCACGACGCCGAAATGCAGCGGATCGATGCCGAGCTTGACCGCGACCGGCAACAGCAGCGGGCCGAAGATGATCAGTGCCGCGGCGCCTTCCAGCACCGAGCCCATCACCACCAGCACCGCGATCGACAGCACCATGAACAGCCAGACGCCATGGCTGCCCGAGACCGAGAGCATGAATTCGCCGACAGCATGCGGCACCTGCTGCAGGGTCAGGATGAAGGCCAGCGACTGCGCCGCGGCGACGATGAACAGCACGAGGCCCGAACGGGTCGCGGATTGCACGAAGCAGTGCGCCAGGCTCCTGATGCCGAGCTCGCGGAACAGCAGGCTGCCGACCGCGATGGCATAGACCGCGGCGAAGGCCGAGATCTCGGTCGCGGTGGCAAAACCGCTCTTGAAGCCGAAGAAGATCATGAAGATCAGCCCGAACGAGGCGATCGCGCCGGTCCACAGGCCGGACACCGCCGCGCGCGGCGCGGCGTCGCCGCTGTCAGCCGGGCGCTTTCCGAAGATGATCGACACCGCGATCAGCGCCACTGCCATCAGCGCGGCCGGCAGCATGCCGGCGACGAACAGGCCGCCGATCGACAGGTTGGCGACGAAACCGAGGATGATCAGGTTGATGCACGGCGGAATGGTCTCGGCCATCACGGCAGACGCGGCGAGCAGCGCCACCGCCCCGCCCGGGTTCTGCCGCGAGCGCCGTGCCGCCGGGATCAGCACCGAACCGACCGCGGCGACGTCGGCCATCTTCGAGCCCGAGATGCCCGAGAACAGCACCATCGACATCACCATCACGACGTTGAGCCCGCCGCGCATCCGTCCGACCGCACGCTGCAACAGCTCGATCAGGCGCACCGACATGCCGTTGGCTTCCATCAGGTAGCCGACCAGGATGAAGAAGGGGATCGCGAGCAGCACGAAATTGTCGATGCCGCGCGCCATCTGCTGGGCGAAGATAACCCCGGGCAGAGTGCCCTCCACCCAGATGAAGATCAGCGCGGCGAGCGCCAGCGCAAACCCGATCGGCAGTCCGCCGAACAGCGTGAGGAAGAAGCCGACCAGCATCAGCGTCTGCGATGACGGCACCGAGGAAGGCGCGAAGGCATCCCAAGCCAGATAGAGACCGACGATGACGCCGGTCACGACGAGGCCCGCGATCATGTCGAGCAGGGAGCGGCCACAGAACAGCTCGAGGGCGAACACCGTCATGAACAGCGCGCCGACACCCATCGGATAGAATGTCCATTCCAGCGGCAGGCCGGAACCGGAGGTCTGCCCCGTGGTCAGCCAGCCCATCTTGATGGCGTTGAACGCGACGTAGCCGGCCACGATCGTGACCAGCAGCGCGCCGACCGCATCGACGACGCGCCGTCCCCCCGCCGGGAGCATGTTGACGAAGAAGGCGACGCCGAGATTCTCGCTGCGCGCCAGCGCGCTCGCCGCGCCGAAGAAGCTCGACCCGACCATCAGGCCGCGCGCGACATCGTCGGACCACTCGACCGGCGCGTTGAACCAGAAACGGGCGAGCACCGAGACGCAGACCACCACGAGGTCGGCGGCGAGCAGGACCGCGGCGATCGCATCGCTCGCGGCGAGCAGCGGCGCAGTGATCCGGAAGCCGGCGCGGCCGGGCACGGCTGCGGCCATCGACATCGTATCAGCCTCAGGCCTGGGTGGCGCGGATGATATCGACGACGGCCTTCGCCTCGGGCCGCGCCTTGATGAAGTTGTCGGTCTGTGGCAGCACCCGCTTGCGGAACGCCTCCTTGTCGCATTCGACGACGCTGACGCCCTTCTCCGTCAGCGCGGCCAACGCTTCCTTCTCCACCGCGAGACCGTGCGCGCGGGTGTCGATCGCGGCCTTCTTCGCGGCATCGAGGAAACCCTCGCGCAGCTTGGGATCCATCCGGTTGTAGGTGGTGTCGCTGAAATAGATCGCGAGCGGCGAGAAGTTATGCTGCGTCAGCGCGTAGTTCTTCGAGGTCTCGTAGAATTTGCTTGCGAGGATGGTCGGCGGATCGTGCTCGAGCCCGTCGAGCACGCCGGCCTGCAGCGCCGTGTAGATCTCGCCGAACGCCAATGGCGTTGCCGCCGCCCCCATCAGCCGCAGGCATTCGGTGATGATCGGATTGGGCAGCGTGCGAATCTTCAGGCCCGCGAGATCTTCCGGCGTCTTCACCGGCTTCTTCGCCAGCACGCTGCGCGCGCCGAAATTATAGGCCCAGGCGATGATGCGGATGTTGCCGCCCTTGAGCAGCGCATCCTCGATCGGCTTCGCGGCGCCGGCATCGAACGCCTTGGTCTGTTGCGGGAAGCTGGTGAAGAGGTAGCCCAGGTCGAAGGTACCGACCAGCGGCACCAGGTTGGCCGAGATCGACGAGCCCGACACCATCAGGTCGATCACGCCCAACTTCACCGAGTTGATGACGTCGATCTCCTGGCCGAGCTGGTTGTCGGGAAAGAACGAAATGTCGATCTGCTCACCGAGCCCGTTGGCCTTCAGGCTCTTGACCAGGTTGTCGTAGTAGACGCGGCCGTTGGCGTATTTGGGATCGTTGGGCAGCGAGGACGAGCATCGCATCTTCATGGTCGCGGCCTCGGCACGGCCGATCAGCGCCGGCGCGGCGGCGAGCCACGCGCCCGCTGCGACCGACGACTGCAATACGATACGGCGGCTGAAGCGCTTCGACGTCATGGTGCTCCTCCCCAGGAACGGATGTGTGTTGCCCGCAGCCTTGGTCGTTCGCGAGCTTGGCAGGCTATTTGTCTTAATGTATGACAAAACAAATCAAGTCGCGCAAGGGCGCAACCGGGCTGCGCAAGTGCGCACCAACCGCAGCGAGGCTTCCGATGTTCCAGACACACAGCGCGTTGCGCCGGAACGTGCACAGCCAGGTCACCGACCGTGTCGGCAGCAGCATCGTGCGCGGCGAGATCGGCGTCGGCGAGACGCTGCCGCCGGAGATGCAGATCTGCGAGATGATGGATGTCAGTCGCACCGTGGTGCGCGAGGCAATCCGCACCCTCACCGGCAAGGGCCTGATCGAGTCGCGGCCGAAGAGCGGCACCCGCGTGCGGCCGCCCGAGCAGTGGAACCAGCTCGATCCCGACGTGCTGCGCTGGCATCTCGAGACCGAGAACATGGACCGCTACCTCGCCAAGCTGTTCCAGCTGCGCAGCGCGGTCGAACCGGCCGCCGCCGCGCTCGCCGCGATCCATGCCGGCGAGGACGACATCGCGCGGATCCGCGCCGGCTATGAGGGTATGGCAGCGGCCGAGGCCAACGAGGCGTTCGTCATGGCCGACATCGCGTTCCATCAGGGCATCTACTTCGCGACCCGCAACGAGTTCTTCTGGCCGATCGCCCAGATGTTCGAGATCACCCTGCGCCGGAGCTTTGCGATCGCCGCCACTGGTGCTCACCGCCCCCGGGCGCTGGTTGAGCACAAGGCGGTGCTCGACGCCATCGCCGCGGGCCACTCCGAAGCCGCGCGCGAAGCGACGGTGGAGCTGCTGACGCATTCGGCGGATGATCTGGTGCGGATCAGGGGGCGCGAGTTCGAGACGGCGGCGCGTGCGCAGCGATGAGAATGTTTGTGGCGATGATCGTGATGAACCGATCGCTGCTTCCGCATCGTCGTCCTGGCGTTCGCCGGAACGACGCTGAATGCGTGGCGCGGCTTGCGAGTCGTACATGCGCATTCTCGCGGCACGACGTGTCCGAGGCTTGCATCTCGTTTCGCCCTCTTCTCTCGGAGAGGGCGCAGGGAAAGCCGGGTGCCGATCGCACCCATGGGCCCCGTGCAAGGTAGAAAGCACGGGGGTAGGACCAC
>NZ_JAFCKQ010000052.1 GCF_018130215.1 Bradyrhizobium jicamae | reverse complement strand
AAGCGATCCGCATAGCTCGTCCACGGCACGAACTCGTACTTCATCTCGATGCCGGACTGCTTGGTGAAGTCCTTGCCGAGCTCAACCAGAGCATTGGCAGGATCCCACGCCGCCCAGCAAAGTGTGAGCTGCTTGCCTTGCGCGGCGGCCTCTCCGCCGCCGAACATCCCGAGCGCCGCCGCCCCCAGGGCAACCGACGCCGCTGTACTACCTAGCCACTTCAATCGTCGCATGTCCGTTTCCTCTCTCCATTGAATCACCAACCCGCTCGGCCCGCTTCGCGGACGAAGGCCAACACCCTGAAACCGAGTTTTGACGAGCGATGATGAGGATCGAGACGGACCGTTTCCGGATTGAGGATCCGGAAGGGCTGCCTCCTCCCAACATCTGCTCGAAGCGTGATGTTTAGTTTTTTGTTTCACTAAACGTATTACTAAATTCAAAAAGCCGTCAAGCGGGTTTATTGCGGGGATGCAAAAAAAGTTTGTCGCCAACCATTCGGCCGACACTCCCGCTTCGCACTGCAACACGCCCGGACGCGGCGATCAAACACGTCGCGCTTCTTGCCGCTGAAATTACCGGCCTCTGAGCGCAGCCTCGCAACCCGCCATCCAACCGAGGACCAGCCTGTCAGCAAAAAACAACGTCGACCCGCACGCCCCGAACTTCGAACCGTCGCTGAAAACGGCCAGATCTTGCTTGAGTCGCAATGTTTAGTGTTTTATATTACTGAACGTTTAGTACAGCGATCGCCGCACCATTTCGATGCGCGAAATGTCTGACGCCGCAACTCTTTAGAATGAGGTGACGATCGTGGTCGACAGCTTGACTCTGGAGCAATTGTTCGTGTCGCTGAGCGACATTCCGTCGAGGCATCGGCTGGCCGAGCCGATCCATCAGCGCAGCATTCTGCTGGATGGAGCTTTGCAGCCATGGAATGGCGCCAACCAGCCCGTCCTCTCGCCAATCTGGACTCGGAATCACGAGGGCTTACTGGGGCCGACCGAAATTGGCTCCTATCCAAAGGGCTCCAGCGAAGCAACCGAAGCGGCGTTGACGGCCGCGGTCAGGGCCTACGCGAACGGAAGCGGCGAGTGGCCGACGATGACGGTCGCTGAAAGAATTGCCTGCATGGAAAGATTTACCCGGCAGATGCTGGCGCGCAGGAACGAGATCGTCAGTCTGATCATGTGGGAGGTCGGCAAGACCTTCCCCGATTCCGAGAAGGAATTCGACCGCACGATCGTCTATATCGCCGCCACGATCGACGCACTCAAGGACCTGGACAATTCCAGCTCCCGCTTCGTGGTCGCGGAAGGCACAATCGGGCAGATCCGTCGGACGCCGCTCGGCGTCGTGCTTTGCATGGGACCCTACAACTACCCGCTTAATGAGACTTTCGCGACACTGATTCCCGCACTCATCATGGGCAACACGATCCTGTTGAAGCCCCCACGCTTTGGTGTGCTGCTGTTCCAGCCGTTGCTCGAAGCCTTCAGCAACTCTTTTCCGAAGGGTGTGGTCAACACCGTCTATGGCAATGGAGCCGATGTCGTTCCCGCTTTGCTCGGATCGGGCAAAGTCAATGTGCTGACGCTGATCGGCTCGAGCAAGGTCGCGGATCACCTCAAGAAACTGCACCCCAAGGTCAATCGCCTGCGCGCCATCCTGGGGCTCGACGCGAAGAATGCGGCGATCGTGATGCCCGACGCCGACCTCGAACTTGCAGTCCGCGAGTGCCTGCTCGGAGCGCTCTCGTTCAACGGTCAACGATGCACCGCCCTCAAGGCGCTGCTCGTTCACAGTGCCATCGTTGATCAGTTCACACATCGCCTCGGCGAAGAGATCGCAAAACTCAAGGTCGGCATGCCCTGGGACGCCGGCGTCACCATTACGCCTCTCGCCGAGCCCGGCAAGGCTGCCTACCTCGCCGAATGCATCAGGGATGCGGAAGCCAAGGGAGCGCGCGTCGTCAATCCGGGAGGCGGGAGCGTCTGCCAATCGTTGTTCTATCCCGCACTCGTATGCCCAGTCAGCGCGGGGATGAAGCTCTACCGCGAAGAGCAGTTTGGGCCCGTGATCCCGGTCATTCCGTTCGACAGGATCGAGGTTGCACTTGACTATGTAGCGGCCGCGGAAAACGGCCAGCAGGTCAGCATCTTCAGCGCGAATCCCGAACTGATCGGACGGCTGGTCGACCCTCTTGTCAACCAGGTTTGCCGCGTCAACATCAACTGCCAGTGTCAACGCGGACCGGACGTGTTTCCCTTTACGGGGCGCAAGGACTCTGCCGAGGGCACATTGTCGGTATCGGACGCGCTACGATCCTTTTCGATCCGGTCGATGATCGCCACCAAGCAGACCGATGCCAACAAGCAGCTGCTGGGGACCATCGTGAAGGAGCACCGCTCCAATTTCATCAATACGGGCTTTATCTTGTGAGGGCTCTCGGGGCCATGTCAGGGGCGCGTGGCCGGGCGATCCGATCCACGTTGGCATTCCCATGACCTGACATCGATCCAGGGCCGCATCCAATCCAGGGGGTGGCGTCGACCGAGCTTCCTTGCCTCGCGCGAACTCTGGCTTGCCTACACCGTCCTGACCGTGGACAGGAACCGATCGACCTCGGTTCGCAGATGTCCGCTCTCGCTCGAAAGCGATCGCGCTGCAGCCAGGACCATCGAAGAGGCAAGGCCCGTCTCCGACGCTCCGCGCTGCACATCGACGATACTGGAGGATACTTGCTGCGTGCCATGCGACGCCTGCTGCACATTGCCGGAGATTTCCAGCGTGGCCGCCCCTTGTTCCTCGACTGCGGCAGCAATCGTGGATGACACCTCTGACAGTTTCTCGATCGTTGCCGTAATGTCCAAGATCGCGGAGACTGACGAGCGCGTTGCAGCTTGAATCTCGGAGATTTGCTCACCAATCTCGCATGTCGCCTTCGCGGTCTGCTGCGCGAGCGCCTTGACCTCGGAGGCAACGACCGCAAACCCGCGCCCGGCGTCCCCGGCGCGCGCCGCCTCGATGGTGGCGTTCAGAGCCAGCAGGTTCGTCTGGGCCGCGATCGTATTGATCAACTCAACGACGTCGCCGATGCGTGCGGCAGCCTTCGACAGCTCGCCAACGCTCTCCGTGGTGGTCCGGGCCTGCTCGACGGCTTCGCTCGCCATCCGCGCCGACTGCTGGACCTGACGGCTGATCTCGCTGATCGAAGCCGACAGTTCCTCGCTCGCCGAGGCCACCGATTGCACATTGACGGACGCCTGCTCCGAAGCGGACGCGACCAAGGTGGCCAGTTCCTGCGCTTGCTCCGCAGTACTTGCGAGCGTACCTGCGGACGCCTCGAGCTGGCCTGACGACGAGGAGACGGTCGTGACGATCGTACCTACGGCGTTTTCGAACTCGTCCGCCAGGCGCATCAGGGTGGCCCTCTTCTCGGCCTCCGCTCGTTTCTCGCCGGCCTTGTTCTCATCCTGCAGCACCTGGATGCGTTCCGCATTATCCTTGAAGACCTGTACGGTTGCCGCCATCTGCCCGATTTCGTCGCGCCGCAGCAGAGCAGGCACCTCGACCGCGATATCGCCGGATGCGAGCTTGCGCATCGCGGCGCTAAGGGAGCGTACAGGCACGGTGATGCTGCGGGCGATCGCAAAACCGACGAGTGCGGCAAAGGCCAGCGACGTCAAGGACAGAACCAGCATCCACTTGCTGGCGTTGGATGCGGCCTGCGCTACCGATGTTCGGGTGAGGTCCTGGACAGTTGCCGTGGCTTTCTTGACCTCAGTCGCCGCGGCCCGCATTTTGTTGCTGAGCTGATCGATCCTGACCACAAGCTCCTGCCGCTTGGTCAGCGCATTGGACAACCGATCGAAGTCTTCGATATAGCGCTTCAGACCGCCGACGAAGTCGTCATAACTATCCTTGAGATCGTCACCGTCCTTGACTTCCGACGCGAATTTCGAACCGAGTTCCGCAACCTTGGTGAACTCGGCGCGCACATTTTGCTCGTCCTTGCCGCTGGTCGCGAAGCGAATGGTGGAAGCCCGAGCGCCCAGATAGCGGTCGAGCACGACCGCGAAATCGCCCTTGCCGCCTCCGATGAGGCCTCCCAGCGCTTTGCGGATATCCCGGTCGTCGTAGTTGAGACCATCCTCCACCTCCTGCCGCAGCGTGACGCGCTCATAAAGCGTAAGGAGGTTTTCGTCGACCTCCTTGTTCAATTGACGGATGGTTTGGACTTGCTGCTGCAAGGGATCGGAAATCTGCTCGCCGAGCGCTTCGAGATACTTGCTGACGGCTTCCGCCCGCTCCGCCACCTCAACCTTCTTCTCGGGTGCCCCCGCAGCGACGAACTCGCTGGCAGTCCGCTGCAGATCGCCGACCAGCATCTGCAGGCGGTTCGCTCCTTCGACGACACCTGCGGACGCCGCGTAACCATCGAACAGGCCTGCTGTGCTTCTCACCTGGAGCCAACCGTAGCTCGCGATCATTGCGAGCAGAAACAGCAAGGTGCAGAAGCCGAGGTAGATGCGCAGCGTAATCGAACCCGCGCCGAGCAGCGTTGAAAATTGCTTCATCGATAAGTCCCGGAAGAGGTCCGCTCGCGATGAGAATCACGGCAGCGAGGAGCGATACGTTCAGTGTATGGACGCATCACTAAATTATCGGTTAAGCATCGCGCAGTGCCTGCTCTTCAGATATGCAGCATATTTCAGCGTTCTCTTTACGTCAGGCAATGATCATGATGCCCGAAATGATGTTTAGTATTATGCTTAGTAACACGCCTGTTTAGCGAACTCGCGCTCGGCGCCGACATTGAGAGCGTTTGCGATCAGCAGAAGCAGGACTACACTCTTGAGTACGACAGGCGGAAAGGCTGTCCTGACGCTCGCCGCCAGCCCACGGCCAGTCACCCGCCGTCCGATCCGTCCTGTGGGACGAAGGCTCGCGTTTGGCCACCCGACGTTACAGCAGCTTTGGGCACCATTGATTCCGGCTTTCGCCGCGCACGGCGACGACCTCGCCCCGCATTCGGGGCGAGGTCGATCGTGTTCAGGAGCCTTCAAACTTGAACGAGACGTTTAGCTTGGCGCGATAGGCCTCCACTTTGCCCTTGGCGTCCAGCTGCATGTCGAGTGTGACAACCTCCGCGACGCGAAGATCCCGGAGAGTCTTTGCCGCCTGTTCGACCGCGTTGGCGGCGGCTTTCTCCCAGGAGTCGCTACTGGTACCGATCAGTTCGATAATTTTGTAGACGCTCTCAGCCATGTCGTTCTCCCGTTCGGTAGGAAACAGGGAGCAGGTACTCTCTCCCTGCCACCGTCAAACCTAGCACCACGATACCGGGATCGAAAGGACGCGGCGTGGCGACGACCGAGAGACCGTTCCGCGAGGATTCCGGCAATTTGAACCGGTGCGACGTTCCTGGACCTTATCCGAGATCACCGCCGGCGACCGGCAGGATGCTTCCGGAAATGTAACTCGCTTCGTCTGAAGCCAGAAACAGGATCGGCCCAGCCTGCTCGTCGATGGTACCATAGCGTTTGAAAAAGCTGGATTCCTTCACCTGTTCGACGACCTCGGTCATCCACACACGTTCCTGGGGGGTGTCGCCCTCTGCGTTGCGGGGTACGCGCCGGGGCGGAACATCGGTGCCGCCGGGCGCCGTCGCAACGACGCGGATGTTGCGCGAGGCATATTCCATCGCCAGGCTTTGGGTGATGGCATTGACGCCACCTTTCGCCGCCGAATACGGCACGCGGTGAATGCCGCGCGTTGCGTTCGAGGAGACGTTGACGATCGTCCCCGCCCCCCGCGCGAGAAAGTGCGGCAGCACCGCGTGACAGCACCACAGCGTCGGCATCAGTGAACGGCGGATTTCAGCCTCGACCTGCCTGGGCTCGAAGCGGTCGTAAGGGCGCATCCGGATTGCGCCGCCGACGTTGTTGATGAGGATGTCGATGCCGCCGAAACGCCTGGCGGCTTCGGTCATGGCCGCGGCAGCCCCCTCGTGGGTTTCGAGATCGCAGACGAACCCGTGACCCCTCTCGCCCGCTTCAGAGGCGACATCGCCTACGAAGTCTGCCCGGTCGACGAACAGGACGTTGCCGCCCTCGGCCGCGGCCCGCAGCGCCACGGCCCGTCCGATGCCCTGCGCTGCCCCGGTCACAACAAGGGTCTTGTCGGCGAAGCGACCCGCGAACGTCATGCTGCCACCGCCTCGGTCGCCGAGAACTTCTCATAGAAGAAATGGGACGGGTTCACCCCTTTCTCCGCGAAAAACGCCCGTACGGCCTCGACCATGGGCGGCGGACCACAAAGATAGACGTCGCAGTCGCCCGCGTTCAGATGCTCGTCCGCCAGATGCGCCGTGACGTAGCCCTTCAACGGGTGCGAGCTGTCGGGGCTGGCGACACAGGTCGCCCAGGTGAAAGTCGGCAGCTTTTTGGCCAGCGCTTCGATCCGCTCGATCTCCACCAGATCCCCGTCATTGGTGACGCCGTAGATCAGGTGCACCGGCCGATCGGTACCCTTGTCGGCAAGGACCTCAAGCATCGAGAGGATCGGCGCCAGTCCGGTGCCGCCGGCGAGCATGACGACCGGGCGATCCACGCTCCGCAGGAAGAAGCTCCCCTGCGGACCAACGAACTTCATCCGGGCTCCTGTCCTGGCGCTCCCGGCGAGCCAACCGCTCATAAGACCGCCGGAAACGTTACGGATCAGGAAACTGGCTTCGGCCGCACCGACCTTCGAACTGAAGGAATAGGAACGATGTTCGCTCGTCCCCGGCACTGTGAGGTTCACATATTGGCCAGGCAGGAATCCCAGCGCGTCGGGCTTGTCGAGCTTGAGCTTGAGGATGATGGTACTATCCGACACGAGTTCGACCGAACTCACCACTCCCCCGTGTTCCGCGGGCTTGACCTTGCAGGCGCTGGACGGCACGGGAACGGCGATGACGCAGTCCGAGGATGGCACCATCTGGCAGGTCAGCACCATCCCTTCTTCGGCTTCCGTTCCGCTCAAGGCGTCCTCCAGATACTCGTCTCCGAGGTCGTAGTCGCCCTGTTCGCAACGGCATTTGCAGGTGCCGCAGACTCCATCCGAGCAATCCATCGGCAAGTTGATCTTGTTGCGATAGGCGGCGTCGAGAACCTTCTCGCCCTCGTTGCATTCGATGAAGCGGGTCGCCCCATCTTCGAAGTTGAGTGCCACGCGATAGGTCATGTCTACTCTCCGCTCGTCAGGCGAGCCGCGTCAGATGTGGTAGATGTCGATCACTTGGTGGATGTAGTCGCTTTTGAGGACGACTTTCTTCACGACGATCTGCGGTTCGCTACCGCTTGTATCGAGCGTGTAGAATGCGGTGCCGAAGAAGCTGTCCGTCTTCTTGTAGCGGTGGCTCAGCGTGTGCCAGTTGAAGCGCAGGTCAACTTCGCCATCACGTTCCGCCACGATCTCGATGTTGGAGATGTTGTGGCTGGTCCGCGGCTCCGGCGTGCTCGCACCCGAGCGCTCGGTCTTGATCCGGAAGACGCGATCCTCGAGCCCCTCGCGATTGGGGTAGTAGATCAGCGAAACATGCTGCTGGGGATCCTCGACCAACTGGTCGTCATCGTCCCAGGACGGCATCCAGAAACTGGCCTTCGGCGAATAGAGTTTGATCCATTCATCCCACTGCCGGTCGTCCAGCAGGCGCGCCTCGCGGTAGAGGAAGGCCCTGATCTGTTCGATGTCAAGCTTCGCCAGAGGCGCAAGGGTGGTGGCGGTCGCGGCGCTCATGCTGCTTCTCCCTGCATCGGGACGACCTGGGTCGCGCCGGTGCCGTTGCGAAGGATCGCTTCGCGTAGCGACTTCGCCCAGAATTCGTGCTGACGCACGAACAAGCCTTCGTCCTCGCTGCGCTCGCCGCTCAGCAGCGGCTTCAGTCCGATCGCCCTGGCGTTGTCGTCCGGACCATCGATCCAGTGGACAGCGCCTCGGCTCAGGTCGTTCCAGAGTTCGCCTGCGCCGGTATAGGCCGTCTGGCATGCACGGAACTCCTCCAGATCGTCCGGCGTGCCCATACCCGAAACGTTGAAGAAATCCTCGTACTGCCGGATGCGCGTCGCCCTCTCCTTCGCGTCCTCGCCCTTCGGGGCGAAGCAGTAGATCGTGACCTCGGTCCGGTCGACGCTGATGGGTCGCACGACGCGGATCTGCGTCGAGAACTGGTCCATCAGGTAGACGTTCGGGTAGAGTGCGAGGTTGCGCGTCTGTCCAACGATGAAGCCAGCACGATCCTTGCCGAGGCGAGCTTCCAGGTCATCCCTGTGGTTGAAGACCGGCCGTACTTCCGGGTTGAGAAGATTCGTCCAGAGCAGGATATGGCCGTTCTCGAAACCGTAGACCCCACCCACGCTCTTGGACCATCCATTGGCATCGACCGTCTTGGTGCCCTCGTTCTCGTAGTTGCGATGGCCCATGGTCGCCGAGTAGTTCCAGTGCACAGAACTCACGTGATAGCCGTCGGCGCCGTTCTCCATCTGGAGTTTCCAGTTGCCGTCGTAGATGTAGGAGGAATTGCCGCGCAGCACCTCGATGCCGTCAGGCGCCCCATCGGCGATCTGGTCGATCACGACCTTGGCGCCGCCGAGATGCTCCTCGAGCGATACGACGTCCGGGTTGAGGCTGCCGAAAAGGAAGCCACGATAGCTTTCGAACCGGGGGACTTTCGTCAGGTCATGCGAACCCTGGGTGTTGAACGAACTCGGATAATCGCCCGTTTTGCCGTCCTTCACCTTCAGCAGCTTGCCGGCGTTGCTGAACGTCCAGCCGTGAAACGGACAAGTAAAGCTGCTCTTGTTGCCGTGCTTGCGCCGGCAGAGCATCGCGCCGCGATGGGCGCAGGCGTTGATCATTGCGTGCAGTTCGCCTGCCTTGTCGCGGGTGATCATGATCGGCTTTCGGCCGATCCAGGTGCTGAAGTAGTCGTTGTTGTCCGGGATCTGGCTCTCGTGCGCCAGAAACACCCAATTGCCTTCGAAGATGTGCTGCATCTCAAGCTCGTACATCTCGACGTCGCTGAAGATGTCGCGCCGGCATCGGTACAGCCCGCGCTCCTTGTCTTCGACGACCGCACCATCGATGCGCTCCAAAAGCGTCGTCATTGGTTCCTCTCCTCTTCGTTTCGTTTTCGCATCCGGTCCGGGTGGCGGCTCACGCCGCCTCGGCTCGCTGCCGGCCGGAAAGATGCTCGTCCGCGGTGCCGGCGGCCCGCTGCAGCTGGAAGTCGAAGTTGATGTAGGCGCTGTCGCCCTGGCGTTGCGGAACCGGAAGCAGACCGTCCCGGGTGGCGAAGGCGAAGTCGTCGGCGGCGTGCGGATCGTCGCCGAAGTTGATCTGCGTCGTCAGCATCCGGTAACCGGGCGCCTCGATGAAGAAGTGGACGTGCGCCGGCCGATGGCCGTGGCGGCCTATCGCCTTCATCAGCGTATCCGTGGCACCGCCTTCAGGCACGGAATAGCCGTTCGGCATCCTGGAATGGAACGAATACTTTCCGTCCGGACCGAGCTTGATGCGGGCGCGGTTGTTGAAGGGCGTCTGTTCGCGTGTCGGGTCAAAGTGCGAGTACCAGCCCTGCGAGTTCGCGTGCCAGACGTGCACCACCGCATCCTTCACCGGTTCGCCGTCCGGACCGGTGACACGCCCCCTCATGTAGAGACTGCCGGTCTCGTCGGCGTCCTTGGTCAGATTGACGTCACCTTCCTCGAGTGGCGCGCCCGCCACGTAGAGTGGCCCCTCGATCGTGCGCGGTGTACCGCCGGTGAGACCGGCTTCCGCATCCTTCGCGTCCATGAAGAGGTCGAGGAAGTGCTCCAGCCCGGAGCCCGGCACCAACAGGCCGAATTCCGGCGCACCCTTCTGCAGGAAGCTGACTGCGCCCCAGAATTCGTCCTCGCTGATGTCGTGGCGGACGATGATCTCGGCGCTCGCCTCGACGATGTCGCGGACGATCGCTTTCAGACGGGCATCACCGCTTGGTTGATTGAGACCGGCGGCCTTGTCGAGCAGGGCCTGGACTTCCGGGGTCTTCACGAAGCTCGCATCCATGTCGTCTCTCCGTTGGTTTGTGTCCGCTGTGCGGACGCTCGTGGTTCGAAGCGTTAGCGATCGTCCTCATGCAGCGAGGACGGGTGGCGGCAGAGCGGCGTCACCTCCATCTCCATGAAGGGATAGAGCGGCAGGCTCGTCAGGATATCGTGGAGTTCGGAATTGCTTTCGACATCGAAGATGCTGACGTTCGCGTAGCGGCCCACGACGCGCCAGATGTGCCGCCACTTGCCGGCGCGCTGCAGCTCCTGGAAGCGCTGCTTCTCGTGCGTCTTGAGGCGCTCGGCTTCCTGCTTGTCGAAGTCCAACGGGATCCGAACGTTCATCTGGACCATGGCGAGCACGGCTCAAGCTCCTTTGGCTGCAACGACGTGCAGGGTGGGCGCCGTGCGGTCGCGGCGGAAACGGGCGATCTTGTCCTCGTCGAGCGCGATGCCGAGGCCGGGTCCTGTAGGTACGCCGAGGCTGAAATCGGCATAGTCGAGTGGTTCGGCGAGAATCTCTTCCGTGAGCAGCAGCGGGCCGAACAGTTCGGTGCCCCAAGCGAGCTTCGGGAAGGTCGCGAAGAGTTGGGCGGAGGCCACTGTCCCCACTCCGGCCTCGAGCATGGTGCCGCCGTAGAGACCGATACCCGAGGCTTCGGCGATGGCGGCGACGTCGCGTGCGGCATGCAAGCCGCCCGATTGGGCAATCTTCACGGCGAACACACGGGCGCCGGCGCTTGCTGCGACACGGAACGCATCCCGCGGGCCGTGCAGCGCCTCGTCCGCCATCAGTGGAATTCCGTGGCGCGCGGACAGACGCGCCATCGCCGCGAGCGCGTCGCGCGCGACCGGCTGTTCGACCAGATCGCAGCCGGCGTCCGCCAGCATCTTCATGCCGACATCGGCCTGCGCTTCGTCCCAGCCCTGGTTGACGTCGACACGAACGCTGCCGCGGCTTCCGACGGCCTTCTTGATCGCCGCCACGTGAGCAGCGTCTTCGGCCACACTGCGCTTGCCGATCTTGAGCTTGAATATCGAGTGTCGCCTGGCCTCAATCATCGCCTGGGCCTCTTCGATGTCGAGCGCGGTATTTCCGCTCGCGAGCGTCCAGGCCACCGGCAGTCGGTCGCGTACGCGGCCTCCGCCGATCAATTCGGAGACGGGAACGCCAAGCCTTCTGCCGGCTGCGTCGAGCAGCGCCGTCTCCACCGCGCATTTCGCGATATGGTTGCCGACGACGTTGCGGCCGATCTTCGACATCGTCTCAGAGACGCGGGATACGTCGCACGTCCTCAGGATCGGGGTGATGTATGTATCGATGGCGAGCTTGATGCCCTCAGGGCTCTCGTCTCCGTAGCTCAGGCCCCCGATTGTGGTTCCCTCGCCCACGCCGACCACACCGTCCGAACAGGTGATCCGGAACAAGACGATTGCCTGGCTGCGCATGGTGGCCATCGCCAGCACATGCGGCCGGATCGTCGGCAGATCCACGATAAAGGTATCGAACTGGGCGGCTTTGATCGTCAACGGCTTGACCTCGAATTGGCATTTCATAGTCAACAACTAGGTGAGACTGACGCCTTCCGCAAAGACCGATTGAGTTTTAATTCATACCTGCATGGTATAGTGCGACGTGGAAAGCCTTCGACGGCCGCGCGACTTCATGACGTTGGACAACGATCGCACTTCGCGTGCGCGGCCGACCTGGCCTCTGCTGCGCGCCCGGCATCGACCGACATCGTAATGCGCCAGCCCGTCGCGCTACGCCGGGCGGCGATGCGACGAGCTTGTATGATATGGACTGAATGCCAACGCGGGCAGCGGGATTGCAAGCGACCGAAGCGGTCTCATGCGCGGTCGCGAGTGCTGTGCCAAATCGGCTGTTGTGATCGGATGAGCGCTTGCGGCTCTCATCTTCGATGCGACTTTCAGCCGGCAGCGGCCCCTTCGCTCGCAACGATGTGGTCTTCCAGCATCGCCTTGATCGTGCGTGCGCAGCGGCCACACTTGGCGGCGCAGCAAAGCGAGGCATAGACGTGTCTTATCCGCGCACGAGGTGTCGCGCTCGCAATCGCAGTTCTTATCTGGCTGTCGCTGAGGACGTTGCAACTACAGACGATCACCGCACATGCTCCTGGGTGGTGTCCACGTTTGGTTTAAGCCAGGACCCACTTGATGCACAGGATCGATCGGGTCTATCTTTATACTCGAAAGGTATGGTGAATTTGGAGGAACTGTTCCTTGGAGCTTCGCCACCTGCGTTACTTCACGACGGTCGCCGCGGAAGGCTCATTCAGTCGCGCCGCGGAAAAGCTGCATATTGCCCAACCGCCCCTGAGCCGCCAGGTGCAACAGCTCGAGGAGGAGCTCGGGGTGCGGCTGCTCGACCGGGGACGGCCACTTACCTTGACCGAGCCTGGACGATATTTGTTCCAACAGGGACTCCTGGTCTTGCAGCGCATCGACGAGATGCGCGCGATGACGAAGCGAATTGCCAAGGGACTGGTGCTGCAATTCAACATCGGCTTCGTCGCCTCTACGCTCTACGACGCGCTGCCAGAGTTGATCCGTCGGTTCCGCATCATCGCACCCGGCGCAGAGGTCAATCTTCTGGAGATGACAACGCTCGAACAGGTCGCGGCTTTGAAGGACGGGCGCATCGACGTTGGCTTTGGCCGCCTTCGCTTCGACGACGATGCGATCGTCCGCCGCATCATTCGCGAAGAAAGACTCTGCGTCGCGGTGCCGCGCGGGCACAAGCTGGCGAGCAGGAAAGGAAAAATTCGATTGCGCGCGGCCGCAGAAGAGCAGCTCATTGTCTATCCCAAGTCACCACGGCCCAGCTACGCAGACCAGGTGCTGTCGTTCTATCGAGACGCGGGCATCGAGGCGAGGGTTGGCACAGAGGCAAGAGAGCTGCAAACCGCACTGGGGTTGGTGGCTTCCGGCGCCGGCGTCTGCATCGTCCCAGCCTCAGTCAAACGCCTGGGTCGAGACGACGTGCGCTTCATCGACCTCGACGAGCCGAAGATGATGTCGCCTATCATCATGAGCCACCGCAAGAACGATACATCCATGCTGCTTGTGCACCTGGTACGATTGGTACGCGAGTTCGACCAATGGGATGCGTCTACCGGTCAACCGGCGTCTAACCCAATGCAATGACTCGTCCCTGCTCGGGAACTTTCGACTCTTTCGTTCGCCGCGAGACCTGCTGCAGGAGTTGGGCCGGCGGCGCCAGGGTGCCCGGATAGCTGGGTAGAGCACTCAGCGGCCCTTAGCCTGCTTTGCGTGCGACCGGCGCTCGCTTGGTGCCCAAGAGTTTCCATCCTCGCCAGGTCACCCCAAGACGGCCATTGACCCAGCACCAAGCCATTCTGTTTACTCAGCGCTGAGTGGCCGGCAACGAGGTGCAAGACGATGCTGACGCAAATTTACGAAGTTGCGACACCAGCGGAAGCTGAGGCGATATCGGCAGTCGGCGTGGATCATGTCGGCGTGCTCGTCGGCGACGGAGCCTTCCCCCGGGAGCTTTCGGTTCAGAAAGCAATAGCCGTTATGAAGATGATCCGGGCGCCGTCCGTACTTTCCGCGCTGTTCCTCTCGGCGGATGTCGCTCTTGTCGAACGGATGGCACGGGAGCTTGACCCGCCCATCGTCCATCTCGGCGCATCAAGCGAATTGCTTACGCCCGATCTTGTCGTGGCGCTGCGAAAGTCTCTGCCAAAGAGCAAATTCATGCGCAGCGTACCTGTCACGGGACCCGAGGCGGTAAGCGTGGCGCAAGCATATGATGGAGTTGTCGACTGGATCCTGCTTGACAGTCATCGCACGGGTGATGTGCAAATCGGCGCGCAGGGCGTGACGCACGACTGGAGCATCAGTCGAAGGATAGTGGAGAGTGTTCGCACCCCGGTAATCCTTGCTGGTGGCCTCGGACCAGACAATGTCAAGGAAGCCATTCGGTCGGTACGACCTGCCGGCGTCGACTCGAAAACAAGAACCGATCGAGAGGGCACTCACTCAAAGGACCTGTGGAAGGTAGAAGCCTTTTATCGCGCTGCGACGAGCGGTTAGGTCGCACTCTCGTCTGGCCTTCTCCGACTCCCCAGGCAAAGCTTCTTCGGGGTTGGCGCGCCCCGGAAGCACGAGGCAGTTCCGGGCCTCTCCTCATCGTCCAGAGCGGGCCTCAATTGCTGCGAACGAAGACGACATTGCATGTTTGCGCTTTTCGGAGTGCATTTTGAGTGTCACCATGCTCGGGAAGGGACGGGAGGCCGCCATGCGCTGGTGTGTCTGGGTCGGGGCGGTGCTTGTTGCGGGGGCGATCGTCGGAGGTGACGTTGCTGGCATTGCCGCGCCAACCCCGCACTCTCGATTCGCCGACGCCAACAACAGTGTACAGTCCGTCAATGTCGAGCTCGTTATCGCCGTCGACGTCTCCTATTCGATGGATATGGACGAACTTGCCATTCAGCGCGAGGGCTATGCACATGCCATCGTATCGAAAGACTTCCTTCAGGCGCTGAGGGCCGGTCCGGGCAGTAAGGTGGCCGTGACCTATTTCGAGTGGTCGATGTCGGGCGACGAGAAGATCATCATTCCCTGGCGCATCATCGACGGTCCGGAATCAGCGGATGCCGTGGCCGGCGAGATCATGAAAGCGCCGGTTCGTCGCGGTTCGAGTACATCGATTTCCGGAGCGATCGATTTCGCTGTGCAGCTGCTCGAGGAGAACCCCTATCGCGGGTTGCGGCGCGTCATCGATATTTCCGGCGATGGGCCGAACAACGACGGAGCCCCCGTAACCGGCGCCCGCGACGCTGCCCTGGAGAAAGGCATCATTATCAACGGCCTTCCGATCATGGTGAAGGAGCCATCCCTCACGACGACGGATATCGAGAATCTCGATCTCTATTACGAGGACTGCGTGATCGGAGGGCCGGGCGCCTTCGTCATGACGATCAAAGATCGTGAAAAATTCCAGGAAGCGATCCGGGCCAAGCTTGTTCGCGAAGTTGCGGGAACGCCAGAGAGCAGGATCGTCCCAGCCGTCGAGAAAGAGCCCCGGGTGCCCTGTCTGATCGGCGAAAAGAAGTCGCAGGAGCGCGGCCGGCAGTGAGTGTCGAGGCAATCATTCCGAGCCGCCGGAGGAGCAAACTTGAGACAGGAGCATATTATGGTCACCGCCCCACGCGCCGGGGCATTGGAGGAGCTAACGTCCGTTCGTGGCCCACACAGACGAATTCCGGCGCTCGTCCAAATGGCGGCTGTTAAGGGTCAACCGGAAATGGCTGACGTATAGCCAAACGAGGCGACTGGCGAGCAGGTTTTGGAAACTGTGCGTCAACATATATTGGAGCACAAGGAGGTGCGATATGGCGACAGCAGCTAGCCAAGTCGTTTTTGATAAGCCGGCGGCGGTGTTCCGGCTTCCGGCCACCGATGGCAAGACTTACGCACTGGACGACGTTGCGGGCAAAAAGGGCACGGTCGTTGTGTTCATCTGCAACCATTGTCCCTATGTCAAAGCGGTGATCGACCGCATGGTTTCGGACGCCCGCGTGCTGATGTCAGAGAGCATAGGCTTCGTGGCGATTTGCTCGAACGACGCGGCGAGCTATCCTGAAGACTCATTTGAGAATATGAAGCGTTTCGCGAAGGCTCATGATTTCCCGTTTCCGTATCTCCACGACGAGACCCAGACAGTCGCTCGGGCGTATGGGGCAGCCTGTACGCCGGACTTCTTCGGTTACAGTGCCGACCGCAAGCTCAAGTATCGCGGCCGGCTCGACGAAGGGCGCACAACTCCGCCTCGCACGGGCGCGCCCCGAGAGCTTGTCGAGGCCATGCGCGCGATTGCGACCACCGGTCTGGCGCCGGCTGACCAAAACGCGTCCATTGGCTGCTCGATCAAATGGAAGGACGAATGAAGTCGATCCCTGTCGACAGGTTTCATATCTGAGATCGCCGCGTGCCGCAGCATTTGCTGGACACGAGCGATTTGACTAGCTTCGCCAATCAAGATGGACCTAATATATGGCGCAGGCGGGGTTATTGTTCCCCCACTTCGTTGCACGAACGCACGCTCTAAACAAACTCCTGTCCACAACGCCTCGACATCTTTGCGATCGTCGCTGATCGGATGTGTTCTGTTGCTCGGTAGCGAGGCGACAGCTGCATCGGCGCGCACCGGGCGTTTCGTTCTGACACGCGACGGCGACTGCCAGCCCTTCTTCTAACCGAGCTTGGCGGATAGTATCTGCTGGGCACGGGATCGACACCAGAGGAGCAAGTACATCATGACCATCCGCAAGACCGTCACTCTCGTCGAGGAGATCAATAGCGAGTACGGTGCGCGTTCGAGCCCCCCGCTGCGACGCGTCGCGATTGCAGCGGTGTTCGATAACCCGCTCGCCGGCGGGCCGGCCGGTGCTGATCTCAAGCCCCTGATCGAATATTCGCTTGAGCTCGGGGCTTTGCTCACGAAGACGGCGTTGGCGACACTTGGTGCAAACCCAGGGCAGCTACGCGCATACACCAAGGCGGCGTTGGTAGGCATCGGAGGCGACCTCGAACACGGCGCGGCGATGATACATCCGAGACTCGGTATGTCGATGCGCCGCGCGATCAAACGCGGTCGCGTTATCATTCCGGGCCACGCCAAGGTGGGCCCGCCGGGCACGAGTGTCGATCTGATCTATGGGCCCCTCGACGAGGGGTGGGATCTCGATGCCTTTGATTCGACTCCCGTGCTCATCCACGACGCGCCGCGGCCGCACGAGATTGTACTGTGGATTGGTTACGCCACCGGTCCGCGCGTCAACGCCCGCTGCAAGGGTCCGGATCAGAAGGAAGTCGACGCACTCGTCGCATCTTTCACGAGCGGCGAGTGAGCGACCCCAGCCAGCGTTCGTTGTCCGGGCGAAACGGAAGCGACTGGGGAGGGATCTAACGGACGTTTATCCCGAATTGGCCATGGCACGAGTACGGCAGTCGTGTCGGGTTCTGGCGCATGCTGGAGGTTCTAGACAAATTGAAGATCAAGGCAGCCCTTGCCATCAACGGAAGGCTGGCGCTGCCACGCTCTTTGCCTACCTTTTGCCGCCGGTAAACCGGTGGCGGGTGCGTTACGGCAACGCCGCCACGATCGCATCACCGCTGCGTGGTTCATCGAGGGGCCAATCAACGGCGAAGCCTTCCTTCTCTGCATCGAGAGGGTTCTCATCCCGACCCTGCGGCTTGGCGACATCGTCATTGTTGACAATCCGGCTCGCACAGGGCCCACGCCGTACGTCGCGCCGCCAGCGACACGGCTCTTCTACCTGCCAAAATATTCGCCCGATCTGAACCCGATCGAGCAGTTCTTCGCCAAGTTCAAACATTGGCTGCGCAATGCCGGCGCCCGGCGAACCATCGAGGAGGTCTACGAGGCCATCGCCCGATCCGCGGAATGCCCGTGATAACGGCGTTGCTGAGCGTTCCTTAGCTTGTCCTCACTGCACTTTGCTCGAAAGGCTTGTTTTCGGCGATGAACCTTGCGGCCAGCACCAGGGCACCCATCGAGAACTCCTTTCCATGCGCGGCGATCATGCGTTCGGAAAGCTCAGCAAGCTCCTTGAAGTACTGATCCTTGCTATCGGCTTCATTGAGCAATCGGGTAGATGTCATGGTTTCCCTCCTGATGACCGCGGAAGACGTTCGGCCCCTGGCGCGGGGCCAAACTATTTGAAAATTTGGCTGGGAAACGTGACGATAGCCGCCTCCCCGTTGTTTGTACCGAATGCAAGGTGCTTGCCATCGGGCGACCAACGCAGTGCGTGGATAGCGCCCCGACCAGGTGGCCTGACAAGCAGTTCGTCGGATTCCCCGATCCTGGCGACAACCACCATGCCGTCGGCATAACCTGCTGCGATCAGGCGACCCTCGGGGTGCATATCCGCCGTCTCCACGAGCACGGATCTGGCACGGCCTGTCGAGAGGCTGATCGGCCGTTCGCTGTCGTCGCGCAGGCTGGAAATGTCCCATGCGATCATCCGGTAAGCCCCGCTCGTAACAAGAACACGTGAATCCACGCTCCATGACAGCGATGACGTGCTCCCGGGATAACTCGAAATCCGGACGATCCGAGCATCGGCAAGGCGAACCAGAACAACGCCTGTCCCGACGACAGATGCAGCCAACCAGGTTCCGTCGGGGCTCCACGCCAGTTTGGAGATTGGGCCGAGCTCGAATGAAGCCGTCGGCTCCGGTCGCGCCGCGAAGGCACGAACGAGCAGACGAATGCCGACTCCGATCGCAAAGCGCCTGCGATCCCTTGATACGGCAAGTGCCGATGCATTCCCGCCGGCGCGCTCCTGGAGCCAGCCGACATCGCCATTGGCATCGTAAAATATGACCGATCCGCCAGAAGCGGCCAGAATGCCCCCCGTCTGCACCGGGGCAACGAGATCGATTGGGGACCCATGATCCGCTATCAGCCGCGTGACGCCGGATGCCGACACGCTGAGCAACCGGCTGTGATCACTTGCGCCAAAGCCCGACGTCCCGATCGAAGCGAGATGAAGCGGAGCATCGCTGACAACGACCTTCGTCAATGGAGGCACCGGCTTCCGCCGCGGCGAGATTGTGGTTCGCCCTCCATCCAGCGCGATACGGCAGCGATCCTGCGGCGGCTCGATATCGGTCAGCGGAGCGATCGCAAGCGCACCATCGGCGAGCGCGAACGCAACTCCATCTTCCGCGAAGGCCGCATCGGTGACGGGGGCTTCGGCTGTCCAGTGCCGCCCGAGCAAATCATAAAGTGTTGCAGTTTCTGCTTCCATCGTATCCATCGAACGTCTCACCTGCCGGCGGCAATCCGCCTGTCAAGATCTTCAAGGCGGCGCTCCAGTGCGGCGCATTGGGCATCGCATGCCGCCATTCCGGCAGTCGCGTTTGTCAGGCGCGCACGCGCCTGCTCGAGCGCCTCGGCGAGCGCGTGCGAGACGCCTGTCGCGACCATCTGTCGCTCGATCTCCTGAATCTCGAACTGCGCCCCACCGCCGAGCTGAAGGTTCAGAAGGTTGCGCGATTGAGCGGCCGATATCTCCTGAACGACAGCCAACCGCTCCTTGAACACCTCAATCAGGGTCTGCGGATTGTTGCTCATGCGCCCGCCTCGATTTGAGCCAGAATCCGATGCAGGCCTCCGATACCGGATACGAAGTGTTGCTGCGCGTCATTGATGTGAGATTGCAGGGAGTCCCACAGATCGACCCTCAACAACCGCGCTGGATCGCCGGCCATCGTCTCGACGGCCTGAAGTCCGAACTGATGCCGCAAGCCGATCCCCTTCAAGACGAATTCCGAAAGCTCGCGCGCATGCGTTTCGATGAAGGGACGCAACAACGGATGCGCGCCGTAACCGATGCTGCGTTTTGCAAGTTCGACCTCGATGAACACGATAAAATGCCGAACCAGCAGATCTTGGCTTTCGCCGAGCAGCTGCACCACGAAAGTGACGTCGCGGTCCGCGCGCGCAAGGATCTGCGATGCGATTGCCGCCGCGGTAGTGGACCCCTCCCCGCCGTTCTGTTCGTCCCAAACAGTCGCCATGCCTCGCCCTGCCCTCAGGTCCGGGAACGGTATTGGTGCAATTTGCGATACAGCGTGGCGCGCGAAAGCCCCAACTTCTCGGCAGCGGCGGCAATGTTACCGCCAGCAGTCGCGACGGCCCTCTCGATCGCACGGCGTTCCACTTCGTCGAAACGCGCGATCTCGTCGCCTTCCGGTCCCGTTGAGCTATGCCCCGCCCGCTGGGGCAACGAGGAGGACTGAGCCGGCTCCACGAAATCCTCCGGCAAGTCCCTGGGAGCGACGATGCCGGTGATCGTCATCAGCACGAGGTTCTCGACCAGATTGCGCAGCTCGCGAACGTTCCCGGGCCAGCTATAGCGTCGCAGCAACTCCATCGTCGCTGCCTCGAAGCGCAGCGGTTGGGTGCCATAGGTCTCCGCAAACCGCCTGTTGAAATGATCGATCAGAATCTCGACATCGCCCAGGCGCTCACGGAGCGGCGGGATGGTGAACTTGACGACACCGATCCGGAAGTACAAATCCTTGCGAAAACGTCCCTCCGCCACCTCTTGCTTCAGATTCCGATTGGTCGACGCTACCAATCGGACGTCCACAGATCGCGCCTTGTTGTCGCCAAGCCTGTACACCGCGCGCTCCTCCAGTACACGGAGCAGGTAGGGCTGCAGGTCCATCGGCATCTCGCCGATCTCGTCGAGGCTGAGCACGCCGCCATTTGCAAACTCAAACCGTCCAGGTCTCCCCTCGCGCGTGGCGCCGGTATAAGCGCCCGGCGCATGGCCGAATAATTCGCCGCCGAGAAGCTCCTTGGAGACCGCACCGCAATTGAATGCAATGAACGGTTCCTTGCCGGTATTCTGGCTGGCGGCGTGAACCAGACGGGCGAAGAGCTCCTTGCCGACACCCGTCTCGCCCTCGAGCAGGATTGCCGTTCGTCCGAGCGCTGCCCGCTCAATCTTCTCGATCGTTTGCAACAATGCGTCACTGCATCCAACAATCGCGTCCTTGGCCGAGACAAGTGCGGCGCGAGCCGCCGGCGACATCTGGGATCGGGCAAGACCCGTGCGAGGCTTCGCCGCGAGCACGAGCATCGCGCCCTTCACCACGCCATCGACTACCAAAGGCTCGATCCGCTGCTCGCGCAATTCTTCGGGCAGCCCCTTGGCAAGGTCTCTTGCCAGAAAGCCATCGTCGCTTGGCAGAAGCTGCCTCCCGATGCTCAGGTCCTGCGATTGCGCAATCCGGTGCCAGCGAACGGAGGCCATGTCGTTGTGATGAACGACCCTGCCAAACCGGTCGAGAATGACGACCCCATCAGAGCTGTTCATCCCCGGCATTCGGGAAATGCTCGCCTCAAGCAGCCGCATTCTCTCGATGCGGATCTTTTCCGAGAGCGCCAGTTCGATGTGATGGGCCGCGACCACCGCCAGGGCCACATTGTGCCGGTGAAAGATTGCCTGAGGTCCGGAAAAATCGACGATGCCGATGATGCTGCCGTCTATCGGACTGCGGATGGGACTACCGACGCAGGTCCACGCCTTGATGCCCTCCGAGAAGTGTTCGGCCGCATGGACATGAACCGGCTTTCCCGTGACCAGCGCCGTACCGATGCCATTGGTGCCGGTGACCGCTTCGCCCCAGGCCGCGCCTGCCTCCAGGCGAATATCGTGTCCTGCATCAATGGTCCGCCGATCGCCACCGACCTCCAGCACGACGCCGTTCCTGTCGGTGATGACCACCATCGTCGCCGCGTCACCAAGCACCTCGGCAATCCGGCGGAAGGTCTCGGCGCTCGAGCCAAGCAGGTCATCATTCTTCAAACGAAGTTCATAGAGGTCGTCCGGCGAAGCGAGGAGATGACTGCCCTTGCCACGAGCATCGACCCCGGACTTGACGCTGCGCTGCCATGAATCCTCGATGACGCTTCGTACCGGAGCGTTCTCGCGCCTCAGGTCTCCGAAGGTCAGGAAATTTTCCCATGCCTTGTTGGTTTCGCCCTCATCGTATGGCCGCCCCTGCTCCGCGTCCGAAGCTTTGTAGCCTTCCAGCGAGAACGGCGGCTTGGCCATGAGCGTTTCCGTCAGCATTGGAGCACCATACGTCCGTTGGCAAACAGCAACCCGATCGGCAAACACGAACTGAGCCGGAGCCCGCCAGGATCGGTTTCCCTGCAGGCTCCGCTCACGCAGATCATTCGACGCTTCTGGAGATCGCGTCCAGGCCGAGCCGGCCTGAAATGATCTGTTCCAGGTGGGCTTCCGACGTCTCGTCGGGCACACCCACTCCCTCGAGATCGGCCAGGACCTTGTACAATTCGTCGTTCAACGGCTCGAAGATCCCGTTCTCGCGTGTCGCCAGGGCGAAGTATCGCGAGTGGCCGTGGCCGCGCAGTTCGCCGACAAAATCGAGCTGCCGTCCCGATGCCAGATCGGCGATCACGACGCGACCGTTATGGCTGATCCGCACATAGGGCTCGGCCTCCTTTGGACGAGCCGGCGGCGTGGACCAGAGCTTGCCCGATGGCTGCGGTTGCGGAGGAGGCGCCGGATTGCGCAGCTGCTGCCAACGCCCAAGCGTCAGATGATTGGCAAGCGCGTTGACCGTCGTGCGGTTCTTCTGAAGGAAGTCCTTGGCCGCCAGCTCTTCCCGGTGCGGACCGTCGCGCTTGGAGATGATATAGACCATGTCCCTTTTTCCTCCCGCCCGGCTGATCTGATGATCGTGGAGGCTTGTTACACTGCCTCCTTCGGCTCATGCCGGAGCTTTCAAGATTGTAACCCGTTCCAGATCGTTGTCACGGTGCAATCAATCATTCGATCGCGAAGGTCACGCGGTCGCCACCACCTGGCGCGTCACCCCCGCCTTGAAGACGTAGCCGGACAATGCGGCCCCCAGGCAAGGCGCCACAAAATAGAGCCACACCTGTGACAGCGCGTCGGAACCCGCAAACAATGCTGGCCCCAGCGAGCGCGCTGGATTGACCGACGAGCCCGATACGGCGATGCCGGCGAGATGGATCGCGACCAAGGTGAGACCGATCACCAACCCCGCATAGGCAGATGTCGCTCCGTTTTGCGTCGCCCCCAGGATCACCGTAAGAAACAGGAAGGTTGCCGACGCTTCGAAAACGAACGCGGAGAGAACGCCGTATTGACCCCAGCCATTCTGGCCAAAGCCGTTCGCCGCGACGTCGTAGCCTCCGACCTTGCCTTCTGCGATGAGGTACAGCACGACTGCAGCCGCAATCCCTCCGATGAACTGCGCAACGATATAGCCCGAGAAATCCCGCGGCGACATCCGTCCGGCGACGAGCATCCCGAGGCTGACGGCCGGATTGAGATGAGCACCGGAGATATGTCCGATCGAATAGGCCATTGCGACCACGGACAGGCCGAATGCGAACGCCACGCCCAGCAAGCCGACCTCGGCCCGCATGAAGATCACGGTCGCACAGCCAAAGAACACCAGCGCGAACGTACCGATAAATTCCGCAACATACTTCTGCATAGCTCCCCCTCCTTGATCATGACTTCGAAATCGAGGCCTCTGTCTCCCTGGCCGCCGCCGGCGCCGTCTGCTGAGACGGCGCGGCGGAACGCGGACCGCGTACACATGCCTCATGCGCGTCCAAGCTTCTCCGCCCCACCGCCCAGCGCCGGCCCCTGCGTCGGATCGATGTACTCCGGCACATCGGCAATCAGCGTGTTGGTGGTCAGCACCAGGGTCGCGACGGAAGCGGCGTTTCGAAGCGCTGTATAGGTCACCCGGACGGGGTCGACGATGCCGGCTGACACCATGTCGATGAATACACCGTTGGCGGCATCGAACCCGACACCCGACCGGGAGCTCTGCAGATCGGCCACGACCTTCTCCGCATCATGGCCGGCATTCCGTGCGATGAAGGCGGCAGGACGCGATAGGGTTTCACGCACCAGCTTGATGCCCTCACCCAGATCGCCATTGATGTTGCCGAGCGTGCGCGCCACCACCGGCGCGCACTGCGCCAACGCCGTGCCGCCACCGGGCACGATACCCTCCTCGGCCGCGGCCCGCGCCGCACTGAGCGCATCGTCGATCAACTGGATCGTCCGTTTCTGCTCGACCGGAGTGACGCCGCCTGCCAGGATCACGGCGGTCCCGCCCGACAGCTTAGCCAGGCGCTCCTTGAGCTTGTCCTGCTCGATGTTCGGCGGTGCCAGATCGTGCTGCTTCGCCACCTGCTGGCGCCGCGCCGCGATCGCCGCATCGTCGCCGCCGCCGCGAATGACCACCGTTTCGCGCGCACTCGCCCGCACCTGCCGTGCCGTGCCGAGATCCGCAAGGCTGGTCTCTTCCAGCCTGCCACCAAGCTCGCGCGCGATGACTCGTCCCCCGGTGATGATGGCGAGATCGTCCATCATCGCCTTGCGCCAGTGACCATAATCAGGCGGATTGACCACCAGAATCCTGCCGCGATTGTCATCGCCAAGCAGCGTGACCACCACCTCCGGCGCAATCTCTTCGGCGACGATGACAAGCGGCCGCCCGGTCGCAGCGACCGTCGCACGCACCGCCGCCAGTTCCGGCGGCGATTTGATTTTCAGGTCGGTCAGGAGAATGTAGGGCTGATCGAGCACCACTTCCATCTTTTCGACATCCGTCACCATGTGGTGCGAGATGTAGCCGCGATCGAATGACATGCCTTCGACGACTTCGAGCGTCGTGCTGGTCGTCAGCCCGTAGTCGGAACTGATGATGCCATCCTTGCCGACGCGCTGGACTGCCTCCGCAATCAAACCGCCCAGATGGGCGTCGGTCGACGCGATCGTGGCCACCGCCTCCAGTGTCTTGCGGTCCGAAACGGCAATTGCCGAGTTCTTCAGGGCTTCGACGACAACCTCGACGGCCCGGTCGATCCCTTTGCAGAGATCGACGGCCTTGGCGCCACGCTCCAGTGCCGCAACGCCTCCCTGGATGAGGCCATTTGCGAGCACCATGGCGGTGGTGGTACCGTCGCCGGCGACTTCGTTGGTCTGCATCGAGACCTCGCGCACCACCTGCGCACCCATGTTCTCGAAGCGATCGGGCAGTTCGATCTCAGAAGCAATGGTGACGCCATCGCGCGAGACGATGGGCGTACCGATCGGCCTGTCGACCATCGCATTCATGCCCTTGGGACCGAGGGTCGATTCGACCGCCGCCGCAAGCTTCTGGACCCCGCGCGCAAGAGCACGGCGGGCTTCGATATGATGTAGTAACACCTTCGGCATTGGCTTCACTCCCAAGCGGTCGGATCTTGTTGTCTGGCTGGGCGGACTTGCTGACCGCTCCGGTTCTTGGCACTAGCCGCGACCAGGCGGGACGCCAGGGCGATTGCATGCTTCTCCATGCTCACTGCCCGCCTGATGGAACCGCACAGCTGCCGCAGCCCCCGCAAGGTGATCGCGTGGGTTCAGCCTTGCCGTCGACGGGTTCGCGATTGCGCACGGCAAGCAAGCCTCTGCACAATGAGCTGTTGAACTCCATATTGATGCGCACGCCCCGCAGCCGCTGGAGATAGGACACCAGTTCGTGCCGTTTGATGGGGCCCCCCTCGTAGGCCACGAACGCGCGATCCTCCGGGAGACAGGCCAGGCCCGTTTCAATCAGAAGGTCGCGATAGCGGGGTTTCTGGCGCGCGACTTCCGCCGAAGTGAACTCGACCTCGTCGAAGCTACCCAGATTCATGCGGCAGATCGCCGGATCCTCATAACCAAGCCCACGCAAGGCCAGAATCATGACCTCCTGGCGCCGCTCGAACGCCTTGCGGCGGAACTTGTCCCGCAATTCGTCGAGCGAACCTCCGGGCGCAAACTCCTTGAGGGAGTCGGCAAACGACCTGCCTTCGCGAACACCAAGGTTGATCTGCTCCGCGACCATGTGGTCCCGAAGCTGTGGCCGCGCCTTGCGAACCCACGGCAGCGACGACACCGCCCGGCGCATGTCGTCGGCCATGAGGAACGCGAAGTTCGCCGAACACCAGTAGGTCGGCAACCGAAAGACGATATCGACATCGCCATCATCATCGACGGTAACATGCTCGACGAATCCGAGATCGGTCACGGACTCGTCGAGTTCGGGGTCTGTGACCGACGCGAGGCGCTGCCACACCTCGCTGGTCCTCCGATCACATTTCAGGAGAGGCGCATTCATGTGATGTCATCCTGCCGCGGCCGCGTAGGCACCCTTTGCAAGCTTTGCCTTCTGCGCCTCGACATCCACGCCATAAAGCCGCGCAGCGTTGAGGCCGAGGATCTTCTTCTTGGCCTGCGGCGTCAGATCGACACCGTGCTCCTGCTTGAGATCCTCGGGCAGCTCGAAATTCCAGAACTTCTCGACCAGCCAGCGGGGCGTCCAGATGGCATAGTCGCTACCGAACAGGATCTTGTCCTCGCCAACCCAGAACAGCAATTCGCTGATCACTTCCGCGAAATACCGGGGACGTCCGTGAATGAACGGAAGCGCGACCGCGAGGCCGCCATAGACGTTGGTCTCCTGGACGGCGATCCAGCAGAAATCGTCGAGTCTGGGCAGCCCGCAATGCTCGATGATGAAATTCAGGCCCTGGAAATCGGTCGCCGCGTGATCGACGTCGTGAACGTCGAATGCATCCTTGTCCAACGGGATGATGGTTGGCCCCTTGTGGACGTGGATATTCGTGATGCCGAGCTTCTGGCAGAGCTCGAAGCAACGATAAGCGTTCGGGTCGGTGAGCTTCCAGCCCCGCGACTCGCCCTTCCACTCGGCGGTGTAGAGCTTGACGCCCTTGATGCCGAACGTTTCCTTCATGTAGTGAATGTATTCGAGCGCTCGCTCGCCGTCGCGCGGGTCAAAGGCGCCGTTGACGATGAATCGATCCTTGTACGCCTTCGCCATCTCTGCGTTGCGGTCGATGGTGTTGAAGCCGTTCTTGTAGAATTCCGTGAGATAGGTCGACTGCACGATGGCCATGTCGTCCGGGCCGTCGACGAACAGATCGCGGTACATCTGTTCCGCGCTGTATTTCTCGAACTGGTCCTTGGGCCAGAGCTTGTCCTTTGGACTGAGTGAGGTGTGGTAGGCATAGAAGCAATCAATGAACTGCTTGCCGTGAACGTTGAGTTGATTCGCCGGACTACCGTCCCAGAAGTGGGTGTGACCGTCGATGACGAAGACTTCCTCGCCCGTGGGAGTTATGAACATGACATTCTCCAGGAATTGATAAGCTCTGTTCGATCGATCGAGGCGCCGTAGCGCGAACGATTTGGAAGCGGTGGGGCCGCACGGTTGACGATGCGGCCCCGAGTCAGGGAGCCTCACTCGATATATTCGAACACCTCGTCCATGTTTCCGAACAGGGTCACCGTATTGTCGTCGATGCGCACCATCCGGCCGTAGTGGGTCGAGGTATTCACCTCGAATATCTCGGCCGTCATGTCCTTTCCGAGGATGTCGCTGATCTCATCCATCTTGAAGATCAGCTTGCCCTCGCCGTCGATGCGGATCAGGGCCGGCTGGTACGTCACGGTCACCTTCGGCTTCTTGCCCATGAATTCAGCGATGGCGCGCGCCTCGACGCTGTCATTCATGGTGACACCGCACTGATGGGAGATCGTCTGCTCGAAACGGAGATCTCCCATCTTCTGGAAGATGTTCTGGTTGGTTGCACTTCTAGAAGCGACGGACATTGCAATTTACTCCTTGGGAAGGACGAGGCCGAGCTCGCCGAGAATCTTCTTGATGCGTTCGACCGACTGCGCGCGGACGTCGGCGTACTGCACCGGCTTCGAATGCGGCTGCGACCAGATCGGCTGCAGCCCGGTGGCCGCCTTGCCGGCCAGCGCCACGTGCTTGTTAACCCAACCCTGGAACAACTTCTTGTTGTGCGCGGCATGCTGATTGTCGGTCACCAGCAGATGCATCAGGTCGATGGTGTTGGCGAGATTGCGCTCATAGTCGGCCTCGGCTGCCGAGATGACCGCCGGCGTGATGAAATCGCCGTTCGGCGAGCCGACCTGCATCAGGAAGCCGCTGCGGAACAACTCGCCAACCAGCGGCTCGAACACGATGTTGGTGGCGAAGTACTGCTCGAGGTAGTCAGCCGACCCCATGATCGATTCGATCGCTTCGCGGGTGCCCTGCCAGCCCTTGTCCTCCAGCCACGCCCGCTTGCCCGCGGCGTCGTCGAAGCCTGGAATATCCATTCCGATCTCAGCGAGATAGAGCGTGATGTCCTGGGCCAGACGAAGCTTGTAGGACGAGTTCGTTAGGGTCGCGTTGTTGATCATCTGGGTGTAGCCGTAGCGCTGGGCCTGCATCAGCGACGTGCCGAGCCCGAACTCGGCGTGTTTCCACGCGCCGAGGTGGTTTTGCAGGATCTTGACCCAGGCCTTGTCGAAGCCCTTCGGCGCACCGGACTTGCGGCCGTTGGCGATCACCGATTGGACCATGGTCTCGATCTTGGATTGACGTTGGTAGTGGGTGCGCTCCCACTCCTGGTCGGGCGCACGGAACGCATGCCAGCTCGAGCTCAGCGCGGCTGTGTTGTCCTTGGTGTAGGCCCCTTTCCCGTTGGGGAAGGAAATGATCCAGTCCTGCAGCAAATAGCGCTCCGGATCGGGCTGAACGTCTACGGTCACGTCCTCATAGTGGGTCGCCCGCTTGCTGCGGGGCTCGAAATAGCGGTACTTGCGGCTGTCCGAATCCGGAAATACCGCAGCGCCTGCTGCACCGGATTTCGCTGGAACACTTTGAACGGCAGTCATGGTCGTCTTCCTCCTCCCTTGGTGGGCTCTACAAAAGGCATGCTCGCTAGCGGAACTCTCAGTTGTTGGCTGGTGTGAACTTGTCGAAGAAGATGCGATCCGACTCGACGTCATTCATCTGCAGCACTGGCACCAGCGCCTCGATCATCGGCGACGGTCCACACGCATAGACGTCGACGTCTTCGCCATATCCCGCGTTGCGAAGGTGCGCTCCGACGGCTTCGTGCACGAAGCCCTTTGCTCCGCCCCAGGCCGTATCGTCGGCCGCATGGGACAGCACCGGGACGAAGTTGAACTCCGGATGCCTGGCGGCGAGCTCTGCGAAGCGATCGACATAGAAGAGATCGTTGCGCGTCCGTGCTCCGTAGAAGAAATGTACCGGGCGTGCTTCGCCAGACGCGATGTGATCATGCAGGATCGACCACAGCGGCGACATTCCCGACCCGCCGCCAACCAGGACTATGGCTCCGCTTCTGTTTTCTCTTCGGAAGCAAGTCCCGTAGGGTCCGCGGAGTCCGACCGCGGTTCCGACGGCGAGGTCTCCGTCGAGCCGGGAAGAGAAGCGTCCGTTCGGATACTTTTTGATGATGAATGCGAGCTTTTCGCTCTCGATCGGCGAATTTGCCATGGAAAACGAGCGCGTAATCGTCTCTGCCCCCGGGAGCGTGATGTCGACATATTGACCCGCCCAGAACTTCAGAGGTTGCTCGAGCGAAATCTCGAGGAGCCGGATGTCATGGGTCAGTGCGGAGACGCTCGTGACTGTGCCCGTGAAGTCCCTGACCGGGATCGATTTCGACAACACCTCCTCGTCATAGTTGAGGAGCTCCACCTCGAGGTCCGAGTAAGCCAAGGTCCGGCACAACAGGATGTAGTCCTGGCCTCGCTCCATCTCGTTGAGGGCGAACGTCGAATACTTCTTGAGTTCTACTTCGCCTCCGGTGAGAACGCATTTGCACGCCGAGCACTGCCCCTCCTTGCAACCGTGCGGCAGTGCGATGCCCTGGCGGAAGGCGGCGTCAAGAACGGTTTCGTTCTCCTCGACCTCGAATTCTATGCCTACCGGTTGCAGGCGAACGACATTAGCGGGCGTGCCCATAGGGCCTCCTCAAACCAAGGCTTGCGTATCTTCCGGAGATCGATCGGGAAGGAGCCGGCCGAAGCCGGCTCCTTCCGTCTCGGCTAATTGCAGGGATTGATGGTGAATCCCTTGCGATACTCGGCGAGGTGCTTCTCCCGGTCGGCCGGGCTCATCTCGCGCAGCGTGAGCAGCGGGCTCTTCAGGATGTGGCCGCGGACGTCGTCGAGCGTCCACATTTCCTTCTCATCGAAGCGCAGGTGCGGCTGGGCGACCAGGGTCTTGCCGTCCGTACGCACGAAGCCGAGATCCTTGATGGCGTCGGCGATATCCACATTGTGGTAGACGCTCTCCCATTCACGACGGCCGCTGAACCGCCCCATCGCCGGGGTCGGACGCCCCTGGTACTCGCCAGCGAAGGCTTCGACGGCCGTCCAGCGATCGAGCTCGTGGGCGAACGTGTAGAGCTTGCCGTCGATCTCGCCCGTGACCATGTCCTCGCGGATCAGGCAGGGCACCAGGCACGACCAGCAACGGTGCGGATAGACGTAGCCGACATCGCTGTTGAAGAGGATGTTGGTCTGGCCGCGGTGCGACAGCTTCTCGTACCACTTCCAGAAATCGCCGAACTGCGCGTACCAGCCCGGATACTTGTGCTCGAACCACTCGAAGTCCTTGTCGGTCTGTGCCTCGATGCGCCAGAAGTTGGCCGACCAGCCGACCGCGAAAAACTGCGCGACCTTGTGGACGTAATGCTTCTCGGTCAGTCGTTTCCAGGCGGTTTGCACGTCGTCGTGATGGATCTTGATTCCGTACTTCTCGAGCGGCAGCATGTAGGTGCGATAATAGTCCTCGAAGATCCAGCGGTGCCACATCTCCGCATAGGACTCCTTGGTCTTGTCGCGGTTCGTGGTGCCGTACTCGATGAAGGTGCCGATCGCCGCGTCGACGATGGCGTGGTTCTGCCAGAAGGCGTAGCGCATGTCGCGCTCCAGCAGCAGATGGTTCTCCGGCTCTTTCAGCATCGACATCAGCATCGAGTGGCCGTTGCCGATGTGCCGGCTCTCATCCGACTGAACCGACAGGAAGACTGTCGGCAGCGCATAGTCACCGTTGCGGGCGGCTTCCGATGGCATGGCGACGAACAATGTGTTGGTGAACGCCGTTTCGGCAACCACGGTCAGGTAGACGTTCGCGGAGGTGATCGCGTCGCCGGTGATGAAGCCCTCACCGAACTGCCTGCCGATCGTGGTGGCGTAGCACTTTCCGAACGCTTCCTCCGTGATGTCGAAGCCGGCCGGATCGATGTAGTTCTCCATGTACCACTTCTTGAGATTCATCTGGATCGTCGAGTGACGGAACTCGTCGACCATCTGCATCGTGAATCCGGTGCGGAGATCTTCACCCGGAGCGAGGCGGCCGACCATGGCCATGGATCGCGCTGCGGAGATTTCCGGGAATGGGATGATCGCCAGGAACAGCTTCATCCACTCGACCCACCGCGGCTCGACGTTGCGGAACATGTCGCCGCGCAGCGCAGCGTCGAGCGCACCGTAGACGCGGTTATCCTTTTCCTCCTGCATCGGGAAATAGGAGCGGAGGACCTGCTTCATCGGATCCTTCGGAGCCTTCGCGATCTTGTAGTCCGTGGGAAAGGTCATCGCTTCCTGGACGTAGGAAGGATTCCATCCGAGATCTGCAATCTTCTTTGCAGCGTCACCGACGGATATGCCGCGCTGGGCGGTGATCTTGTTGAGTGTTAAAGTTCCAGACATCTCGTCTTTCCTCCTGATCGGGTCAGAAACCACATCGATATTCCGCCTGCCTGGACTTCACGGACCGGGCAGTGCTTACCCGTGCGTTACGGGCCACCTCGCGGTCGCTTGCGCGGCCGGACGTTTGATATCGGCAAGGGTCTCGGGAACGACTGTGGTGCACCGCAACGATGGTCAGGGGCGATCTTTCGAACCACGGTCCTTCGATCGCTTTCATCCCACGTGATGCGCCCTCAGCTCAGCGTCCCCTTCCCTCGTTCTTGTCGCGGCTCGCCCCGGACGGAGCAGTCTGCGTTGTTGTGATCAGGAGCTTTGCAATGGGCGTGCCAGCGCGTCCGATGCGCTCGCCAGGTCGCTTTCCGAGGCACCGATGCCGGTATGGAGTGGACGGAGGCGTCACATCCGCCCGAATTGCGCCTGACGCAGATGCAGATTGCGACCGCAATTGCAGAATGAGAATTTCGACAGCGATCGCTGCGGGCAGTGTTTGCAGTGCAAAAGCGCGCTTGGAGCACATTGGATGCAGCGACGTTTCCGGACTTCCGGGTTTTTGGCTCGAAGCACCGCGCGGGAGCGCTTGCCTACAAGCACGCGCAGAATTAGCGGGAAGTCTCCGCAGCGGCAGAGCACTTTGTCTGCCCCACCCTGGACAGCCAGCGGTCGCAATAAAGCGCGTAACAGCCATGACCGCAGAATGACAGTTCGGTGCTGAATTCCTTGAGATAGTTAGCGCCGATTGGTTCACAGCAAAGCATGCAGAGGGCTCTGGGGCGCAGCGCGATGCCGTTCACCAGAATGAACCTCATGTGGCGCCTCTCAATGCGAAGAAACGATGTCACTGGCAATCGCTCCCCAACTCGGCCGGCCCGGAACCAACGAAGCATCTGCGATCGGCTCCCAGCGCCGGTTTGAATTGGTCAATGCGCCTTGCTGGTGCCTGCGCATAGTTCGTGCAACGGCTGTGCCAGACCGTCCAGAACCTCCCGATCATCGCTTCTTGAACGAGGTAATCACCGGCGATCCTGGATGCCCTCGCCCCTCGACTTGAGAGCATCCGCGACGCAAAATGCGACAAAGATGCAAATTGAGACTCGCCACGAACGTAATTGAGATCCTCACTTCCTGCGTTTGCAATGCAGCATGAACATCTGTTTGGATGCCTGACTGGATTTGGTCGATCGGCCGTTTCCGGCTGATCTCTAACCATCGCTTCGATGAACTTTCGAAGCCATCTCGGTCGCGCAACCGAAAGAGTATTTTTTCGCAAACCCAGGTAGACGAGCGCGTGAAATCCACCACGAGCAAATGCTCGCGGTGGACCAGGTTCGGATTCACGGAATCAAAACTGCGCGCCCATGAATCTTGCCGGCATTGAGGTCATGCAAGGCCGTGTTTGCATCCGCGAGACGATACTCGGCGGTGGCCAATTCAACCAAGCCGCGGTCTGCGAGCGCCATCAACTCCGTTAGCTCGGCCCACGTGCCGACCAGGTTGCCGATGATGTTCTTCTCGGTAATCACCATGTCGACGGTCGGGACGCGGATGTCCTCACCGTAGCCCACAACATAGTAGCTGCCCATCGAACGGGTCATCGCCAACCCCTTGGACGTCGTGCCCTTCTCTCCGACGAAATCGATCACCGCCTCCGCGCCGTTTCCGGCGGTCAGCATCAGGACGGCAGCAACTTCGTTGCCGTCGGCTTTCACCAGGTGGTCGGCGCCTGACTTTTCAGCCAGTTTCAGCGACGCTTCGGACTTGTCGACCACGACAATATCGGCAGCGCACATTGCCTTGAGGCACTGGATTGCGATGTGGCCCAATCCACCTGCACCGATAACGACGCAGAATTCGCCCGGCAGGAGGTGGCGCGTGGCTTTCTTGACCGCGCGATAGGCCGTGAGGCCCGCATCCGCGTAAGGCGCCACCTCCTTGGGTGCGAGCGTCCGTGGCAGCGGCACGATGTTCCGTTCCGAGGTGCAGAGGAATTCTGCATAGCCGCCGTTGCAATCCAGACCCGGAAATGTGCCGGGACCATGCATATCGAAGCCGCGGCGACAGGCGAGACACGTGCCTCCCGTAATCTTCGGATGAACGATGACGGGGTCTCCCTTTTTCAGCCCCTCGACTTCCTTGCCGACCTCCTCGATCCAACCTGCATTTTCATGTCCCATGATGATGGGGAGGAGCTTGTCGCCGAACGGATCCATGTGCGGCTTCCAGACACCTTCAATGATATGCAGATCGGTCCTGCATACACCTGCACCACCGATACGGACGATGACGTCAGTCGATTTCGTCAGCTTGGGATCAGGTACGCTTTCTTCGATGACCCACCGGTCGTTGGACAGCTTCTCGTCATACGCTTTCAATACTTGGGCTCTCATGTTCTCCTCCGTCTGCCCAGCGAACCTTGCGCTCGCCGTCGCGGAGGCGCCTCAGCATTTTTCGTGCCAGCGCCGTTGCTATTGCAACGCCATGCGGGATGTACGGGAGTCCATCATAAAGGCCCGTGGGACGCTCGTTTGCGCCGTCTGCCGCCAGCCGCGTTGCGTTCGTCGACGGCCTGTTTCATCTCGACGCCAAAACCGGCCGAAGTCGTGAGCAGTCCGCCAATGCCGATCTTGACCTCCTTGCCGGCCAATTACGCGGCGGCGGGGCCGCGACCGCCAGGGCAAGGACGGATCGATCACACGGCAGAGGTCGCTAATTGTATGGTACCCAACAAGAAAATACGTGCTTGGGCGCAAAAATAGCGCACGATCCATACCAGTCGGAGGCGCTTCCCATTTGTCGCGGCCGTTCAGGCTGCGGCTACGACTGGCGCCCGCGCGCCGGTCATGAAGGCAACCGCATCCGACATCGTATACGACTTGGGATCGATCACGGTGAGTCGCCGGCCGAGCCGATGGATGTGGATACGATCGGCAATTTCGAATACGTGCGGCATGTTGTGGCTGATCAAGACAACCGCCAGACCTCGCCGCCGGACATCGAGGATCAATTCGAGCACACGACGGGATTCCTTGACCCCCAGCGCTGCAGTCGGTTCGTCCAGGATCACCACTCGCGAGCCGAAGGCCGCGGCCCTTGCAACCGCGACCCCCTGGCGCTGACCGCCCGATAGCGTCTCAACGCACTGATTGATGTTTTGCACGGTCATGAGGCCAAGCTCTGTGAGCTTCTCGCGGGCGATGCGCTGCATGGCCTTGCGATCGAGCATGCGACAGACCGTGCCGAGCAGCCCCGTGCGGCGCAATTCGCGGCCGAGAAACATGTTGTCTGCGATCGACAGGCTCGGCGACAGCGCCAGCGTCTGATACACGGTCTCGATACCCGCAGCCTGTGCATCGAGAGGCGAGCGGAACGCGACGGGCTTGCCGTCCAGCCTGATCTCGCCCGCATTGGGCACGAGTGCTCCGGAAAGCGCGCGGATCAGCGAGGACTTTCCCGCGCCATTATCTCCAATGACGGCGAGGATTTCGCCTGGGTAGAGATCGAAATCGGCGTGATCGAGTGCCGTCACGCGACCATAGCGCTTGACGAGACCACGAGCCTGCAGAAGCGGCGCGGAAGTGATGGATTCATTGCTCATGCCGACACCTTTCGGATCCATTGATCGAGGGCCACTGCGATGATGATCAACCAGCCGACGGCGAATTCCTGCCAGAGCACGTCGACGTCGGACAAGGCGAGCCCGTTGCGAAATACGCCGACGATCAGGGCACCGATCAGCGTGCCGACAATCGAACCACGCCCGCCGAACAAGCTGGCGCCACCGACAACCACCGCCGTGATGCTGTCCAGATTGGCCGTCTGGCCGGCCTGAGGGCTGATCGAGCCGATGCGCCCTATCAATGCCCAGGCACCGAGCGCGCAAATGACGCCGGCGATCACGTAGACGCTGAAGAGAATGCGGTCGGTTCGGATTCCTGCAAGCCGCGCCGCATCGGGATCGTCGCCCACCGCATAAAGATGGCGCCCGAAGGCGGTGCGATTCAGCACGAACCAGATTGCCAGCACGAGTGCGAGCATGAAAAGGGAGCCGTAAGTGAAGCGGGCGCCGAAGATGTTCACCGGCGTTCCCAAGGCCTGGAGTAACGAAGCGAATTTCGCCACGTCCTGCGAACGGATGGTCTCGGAGGCTGAATACCAGAGATTGAGGGCGAAAAAGATCGACCAGGTCCCGAGCGTGACGATAAAGGGCGGCAGCTTGAAGCGCGTCACCAGCACGCCGTTCATCGCGCCGCAGCCCGCGCCCACGGCAAGGCCGATCAGCAGCGCCAGAGGCGCCGCGAGCCCCATTGCAACCCCAAGCTTGCCCATGATCACGGAGCACAGGACCATGATGGCTCCAACCGACAGATCAATGCCGGCGGTGATCACGATCAACGTCTGCGCCGCCCCGATCACACCGATGATGGTGACCTGCTGGATGATCAGGGAAAGGTTGAACATCGACAGAAAACGCGGGCCGACGACAGAGCCGAAGGCTGCAACGCTGAGCAGGAGCACGATCGCCGGCACCGCTGTCGGATTGGCGTGCAGGAAATGCTGAAGCTTCTGCAGCGGTGCTCTTGTGCGGACTTCGAATTCGGCCACGCGGCTCTCGCCCTTGTCGAGCGCAAGCTCGAAGGCCTGAGCAGCGGGACGGCTATTGCCGATATCGGTCATGACCGTTTTCCCTTTTGATATGAAGACCTGTTGACCCGATCTCTGGCAAACGTCCTCCTTGTCCGACGCCCGGATCGCGGGCGCCGGCCCTTGCCAGAGGTGACAAATCGAGGGTGCGATCAGCCCCAGCACCTGTTCAGAGCGGCGGCGCTATCAATCGAGCGCAGATCCGCAGCCGGGTTGTCCGAGACGAGCTCGACGCCGGTATTGACGAAGTCCAGGCCCGGTGACGCCGTAGGCCTGCCGCCACCAAGAGCGAAGGTCTTCACCGCCTCAACCCCCTTCGCCGCCATCAGGAGCGGGAACTGCATGGAGGTGGCGCCGATGACGCCGTCCTTCACGTTGCGCACTCCGGGGCAACCGCCGTCAACGGAGACGATCAACACGTCCTTGTCGCGCCCGACCGAACGCAAGGCCTCATAAGCTCCCGCTGCCGCCGGCTCGTTGATGGTGTAGACGAGCGAGATGTCGGGATCCTTCTGCAACAAGTTCTCCATGGCCTTGCGACCACCCTCCTCGCTGCCGAGCGTCACATCATGGCCAACGATGCGCGCATCCTTCTCGTCGCCGATCTTGGCGGGGTTGCCGAGATCAATGCCGAAGCCTTTTAGAAATCCCTGATCGCGGGCGACATCGACCGAGATCTGGTTCACGTTGAGATCCAGCAGCGCGATCTTCGCCGACACTGCCTTGGCGCCCAGCGTTTTGGCTGCCCACTGGCCGATCAGTTGACCCGCCAGGAAGTTGTCGGTGGCGAACGTCGCATCCGCCGCATTCGCCGGATCGAGCGGGGTATCGAGGGCAATCACCAAAATGCCCGCCGCCCGCGCCTTCTCGACGGCCGGAACGACAGCCCTGGAGTCGTTAGGCGTGATCAAGATGCCTTTGGCACCGGCCGCGATCAGGTTCTCGATAGCCGCGACCTGGCTCTCGTTGTCGCCGTCGACTTTTCCGGCGAAGGATCGCAGTTCGACGTCATTCGCCTTGGCTGCTTCCTCTGCACCGGCCTTCATCTTCACAAAGAACGGATTGGTGCTGGTCTTGGTTATAAGTCCGACGATCGGCTTGTCGGCGGCGCTAGCGCTGGTGGCACCCAGAGCAAGTGCGAGTGCAGCGAACAGTCCGAATGATTGACGCATTTATTCCCTCCCGTTGAACGTGTGTTTGCCTGGCGATTGGACCGCGTTCTGATGATCCTAAGAGGAGGAAAGCGGCTCTGTCAATAAATAAATCATCCCGACTTATTTATTGACACCTACCGGGAAGTGCGCCCATTATAGCGGTCAATCGCCAAGGAAACGGCCAGCCGACCTGCCCCGATGGCCAACCACCTATGAATTGCGGAGCAAAGGATGGACGAAACAGCACCGGTTGCAGCGGCTACACCGGTGTCCTTGCCGGGTGGGAGCCGCGGCAGCACCCAGACGGGCATGAGACTGTATAACGAACGCTTGGTCCTTTCCCTGATCCGGCGCCATCGCAGTCTCGCCAAGGTCGAGATCGCGCGCCTGACCGGTCTTTCGACCCAAACCACGACAGTAATCATCAATCGGTTGGAGGCCGACGGCTTGGTGCTCGCGGGTGAACCGCAGCGAGGCCGCATCGGCCAACCTTCCGTCCCGTACTCTCTCAACCCGGCTGGCGCTTTCGGCCTCGGTCTAATGATCGGCCGACGCAGTTCCGATCTGGTGTTGATGGACTTCACCGCCGGCATCCGCACCAGGCGCCGCGCGATCTATTCCGTCCCCGACCCCGAGGAGATCTTGGCATTTGCGGAACGCGAGGTGCCGACTCTTCTCTCCGAATTGCCCGAAGCCCAGCACGGCAGGATCAGCGGCATCGGCGTCGCGATGCCATTTGAACTGTGGAACTGGGAAGCCGAGCTGCAAACGCCGCCAGGCGTGCTCGGCAAGTGGCGTGACTTCAACGTCGCCGCTGAACTCTCGCGCCGCTTCGGCCCTTGGTCGGTGCGTGTCTACAACGACGCGACCGCGGCGTGTGCGGCCGAACTCACCTTCGGTGCCGGCGCGGCGTATCGAGATTTTGCCTACTTCTATGTTGGCGCCTTCATCGGCGGCGGCATTGTGCTGAACGGTAGCCTCTTCCCGGGTCGCAGTTGCAATGCGGGCGCGCTCGGCTCGATGCCGATCATGCGACGGGAGGATAGCGGTGAGACAAGCCTCCAGCAGCTGATCCGCACCGCCTCCATCTATCAGTTGGAGCGCCAACTGATCGCCGCCGGTCGACCTGGAACCGATATCTGGCTCTCGCCCGACGATTGGTCGAGCTTCGAGGAGCCGCTCGATGCGTGGGTTACTGCGGCGGCCGAGGCCCTGGCACAGGCGGTCGCTGCATTGCTGGCGGTGATCGATTTCGAAGCCGTCATCATCGACGGGGCCTTTCCGGTTGATGTGCGCCGTCGCCTTGTCGAGCGGACAAACGCAAATTGGGCTGGCATGGATCGGCAGGGACTCACCGACGCCGTGGTCGTGGAAGGCTCGATCGGGCGTGACGCACGCGCGATCGGCGGTGCGGCTTTGCCATTGCTCGCGGCATTCGCGCGCGATCACGATGTTCTCTTTAAGGATTGACCATGGCCGACGACACGGCTCTTCCCTCCGAGCGCATCATCGTGCCTGGTGCGGACCGCTTCCCCCCACGCCGAACGGTCTTAAGGCGTTCCCCGGACAAGGCTCGCGCATCATGATGCTTGTCTGTGGCGAAGCGCTGATTGATCTGTTTGTGAGCGCGCCCGGGCGGTCGGAAATGTCGGCCCGCGCTGTTGCCGGTGGCTCTCCCTTCAATGTAGCTGTCGGTCTCGCCCGGCTTGGCGTTCGAGCGGCGTTCCTTGGTGGCATCTCGCGCGATCATTTCGGCACGTTCCTCGCAGACCGGCTCTCTCGTGAAGGAGTCGACAACAGCTTTCTCGTGCGCACCGATCGGCTGTCCACGGTATCGATCGTTGCGGCTACCGACGACGGTCAACCGAACTACGCTTTCCACGGCGAAGGTGCCGCGGATCGCTCGCTTCGGCTTGCGCACTTGCCCAGCGTCTTGCCGGACGACATTGAGGCTTTGACCTTCGGCTCCTATTCCATGGCCGTCGAGCCGGTCGGCAGCACATTTGCCGCGCTCGCGCAACGCGAGCACGGGCGTCGCGTCATTAGCGTCGACCCGAACTTACGTCCGACCGTCGTCGGCGACATGCAAACCTGGGCCGTTGCCGCGGAACGCTTCTATCGGACGGCCACAGTGATCAAGGCGAGTGACGAGGATGTCCGCGTTGCGTGGGGTGGTCGTCTCTCGATTGCCGACGCGGCGGCCTACTGGCTTGAGTGTGGCGCTCGCCTGGTCGTGGTGACTGAGGGAGTGCGGGGAGCAACCGCCTTTAGCGCCGCAGGCAGCGTTTCGGTGCCCGGCCGTTCCGTGGTCGTGCGCGACACTGTGGGCGCCGGCGACACATTCCACGCCGCGCTGCTGGCCCAGCTCGCGAAGACCGGTCGGCTCCATCCCGGGGCCATCGCGGCACTCGACCAGTCGGCGATCCGCGAGCTCCTCGGTTACGCAACCGTTGCCGCCGCCATTACGGTTTCGCGCGACGGCGCCGACCTGCCGACCGCGGCCGACGTCGAAGGGAATATGCAGCCATGTCCAACAGATTGATGAATGCTCCACGTGGGCACCGGAGAGGCTCGGACGAGAAAGGGATCCCTATGACAAGCCGCGTGATTCCGGTGGCTCCCTTTGTGCTGACCGTCTTCGGCGCGACAGGCGATCTCGCGCGCCGCAAACTGTTGCCGGCGCTGTTTCGGCGCGATTTTGCGGGCCAGCTCCCGGATGAAGCGACCGTTTTCGGCGTCGCGCGCGGGGCGATGTCGCGGGATGAATTCCTGACCATGGTGCGCGCAGCAATCGTAACACACGTGCCGACAACGGAAACCAGGGGACCCGAATTGGATCGCTTCCTGGCCCGCATCTCCTACATGGCTGCCGACGCAGAAGGCGAGAATGGGTGGACCGAGCTCGCATCCGCCCTGTCTGTCCACGCCGACCGCATTCAGGTCTATTATCTGGCGACGGCACCGCATCTGTTCGGACCGATCTGCGAAAGGCTCGGTCACTACGGTCTTTCACACGGCGATTCCCGGATCGTGATCGAGAAGCCGATCGGCAAGGATCTCGAATCCGCAATCCGGCTCAATCAAACCGTCGGCATGATTTTCCCGGAAGAGCGCGTCTACCGGATCGATCATTATCTCGGCAAGGAGACGGTACAGAATCTGATGGCGCTGCGGTTCGCCAACGCGTTGTTCGAGCCACTGTGGAATGCCGCCCACATCGACCATGTGCAGATTACTGTGGCCGAATCCATCGGCGTGGAGGAACGCGGCACCTACTACGACAAGTCAGGCGCCCTGCGCGACATGGTGCAGAACCATCTTCTGCAACTGCTCTGTCTGGTGGCGATGGAGCCGCCACATTCGCTCGAAGCCGACGCCGTGCGCGACGAGAAGCTCAAGATCCTGAAATCACTTGAACCGATCGACGAAACCAACGCGACATTCCTGACCGTGCCCGGCCAGTACCGCGCCGGCGCATGCAACGGCGTCGTGGTTCCGGGTTATGCGGAGGAGATTACCGATCCTCCAAGCTCGACCGAAACTTTCGTCGCGATCAAGGCAGCCGTCGCGAGCTGGCGCTGGACCGGCGTGCCCTTTTACCTCCGCACCGGCAAGCGACTGCAGCAGCGCAGTTCCGAGATCGTCGTGACCTTCAGGAAAATTCCGCATTCCATCTTCAACTCGGACTCGGGAAAGGCGGTGCAGACGCGGCTCGTGATCCGCTTGCAGCCCGACGAGGGAATCAAGCTCTGGCTCATGATCAAGGAGCCCGGACCGGGCGGCATGCGGTTGCAATATGTCCCGCTAGACATGAGTTTCGCGGAAGCGTTCGACGTCTCGGTACCGGACGCCTACGAACGGCTGTTGATGGATGTGGTCCGCGGAGACGCGACCTTGTTCATGCGCCGGGACGAAGTCGAAGCGGCATGGCGCTGGATCGACCCGATCCGCCAGGCGTGGAGCCGGATGAATGAAATCCCCCGCCCCTATGTTGCCGGCAGCTGGGGCCCCTCCGCCGCCGTCGCGCTGATCGAGCGCGACAGCCGGACTTGGATGGAGGACGGCCCATGATCACGGGGCGAGGCGCAGTCGATGCTCAATCTGCAAGCAGGAGGTTTGGATGACGATCGAAGCCAGCGTCAATGCGAGGGTCGCCGAGGTGACGGATCGCATCGTCCGGCGCAGTCACGAAAGCCGAGCGCGCTATCTTGATCGCATTGCCGAGACGGCCGGCACGCCGGTGCGGCGACGACTGGGGTGTGCCAACCAGGCGCACGCCTTCGCGGCCTGCGGCGCGCGCGACAAGAAGCTGATGCAGGATGGTCACGTTCCCAGTCTCGGAATTGTCACGGCCTACAACGATATGCTCTCGGCCCATCAGCCTTACCAGCGCTTCCCCGATCTCATCCGAGAGAGTGCGCGTGCAGCAGGTGGTGTTGCGCAAGTCGCGGGCGGTGTCCCGGCGATGTGCGACGGCATCACGCAAGGCGAAGCAGGAATGGAGCTATCGCTGTTTTCCCGGGACGTGATTGCACTTTCTACTGCGGTCGCCTTGTCGCACCAGACTTTTGATGCCGCGGTCTACCTCGGCATTTGCGACAAGATCGTGCCGGGACTTGTGATGGGGGCCCTGTCCTTTGGGCATTTGCCCGCAGTGTTCATCCCGTCGGGCCCGATGACCTCGGGACTGCCGAACGATGAAAAGGCAAAAACTCGCCAAGCCTATGCCGAAGGGAAGGTCGGACGTGACGCGCTGCTCGAGGCTGAGGCGCGAGCCTATCATGGTCCGGGAACCTGTACCTTTTACGGAACCGCAAACACCAATCAGATGCTGATGGAGATAATGGGCCTCCACTTGCCGGGTGCATCCTTCGTCAATCCGAACACGCCTTTGCGCGACGCGCTGACACGCGCTGCGACGGAGCGCGCTCTCGCCATAACCTTTCACGGCAATGAATACACTCCGATTGGAAAAATGCTCGACGAGCGCGCGTTTGTGAATGGCATCGTCGGTCTCCACGCCACCGGTGGGTCCACCAATCACACGCTGCATCTGGTTGCGATGGCCGCAGCCGCCGGCATCACACTGTCCTGGGAAGATTTCGCTGACCTCGCCGAGGTCGCTCCCCTTCTGGCCCGCATCTACCCCAACGGTTCTGCGGACGTGAACCATTTTCATGCCGCGGGCGGAATGAGCTTCCTGGTCCGTGAACTGCTCGGAGCCGGCCTCCTGCACGCCAACGTCACTACTGTCTGGGGCACAGGCCTGGCGGCCTACCTCTACGAGCCGAAGCTCGGTTCTCAAGGCGCGCTAACCTGGCATGAGGGAACGCAAACCAGCGGCGATCCCTCCGTTCTGCGCGACGTTGCCGAGCCCTTCCAGGAAACGGGCGGGTTGAACGTCCTGGAAGGCGAACTCGGGCGGGCCGTCATCAAGACGTCGGCGGTTGCGCCAGAACGGCATCTGGTCCAAGCGCCTGCCCGCGTCTTTCATTCTCAAGAGGAATTTCAGAACGCCTTCGCCGCGGGCGAGTTCACGAGCGATCTCGTCGTTGTCTTGCGCTTCCAGGGACCCAAAGCCAACGGTATGCCGGAGCTGCACAAGCTGATGCCGCCCCTTGGCGTGCTGCAGGATCGCGGCCTCAAAGTCGCTCTCGTGACCGACGGCAGGCTTTCAGGGGCCTCGGGCAAGGTGCCGGCTGCCATTCACGTCACGCCGGAAGGAGCCGAAGGAGGCGCAATCGCCAAGATATGCGATGGCGATCTCATCCGAGTTGACGCGGTTGCCGGCCGGTTGGAAGTCCTTGTCGATCCCGAGGACTGGAGGACGCGAGCGCCAGCGCTCTTCGACCATTCCATCTCGCAACGCGGGGTGGGCCGGGAACTCTTCGCAGTTTTTCGCGACAGGGTTGGCCGGGCAGACAGTGGTGCAAGCATCTTTCTGGGAATGTCGGAATGACCGCGCAACAAGGCCTCCTCGACATCCTCTTTAAGACGTCAGTCGTTCCCGTGATTTCTATTGATAGCATTTCGAATGCGGTCCCCCTGGCACGGGCTCTGGCAGCCGGTGGCTTGTCTGTAATTGAAATCACGCTTCGTACGGCTGCATCCCTTGATGCGATTCGTGCTATTGCGAGCGAGGTCGAAAGTGTTGTGGTCGGCGCGGGAACGATCATCCAGCCGGCACAGCTTGAGGCGGCGACGCGAGCTGGCGCCCGCTTCGCGGTTTCCCCCGGATACTCCAATCGCCTGCTCGATGCCGCGGAGGCTAGCGAAATCCCACTCTTGCCAGGTGTTGCGAGCGCATCGGAGGCCCTTAATCTCATCGAACGTGGTTATCGACTTGCGAAATTCTTCCCGGCTGAATCAGCCGGGGGCGTCGATTTTCTATCTTCGCTTGCCTCGCCCCTTCCGCAGCTCAGATTCTGCCCCACAGGAGGCATAACTCGACAAAGCGCGCCTCGATATCTGGAACTGACGAATGTCCTCTGCGTGGGAGGCTCCTGGATGGCCCCAAAGAATCTCGTGTCCGCGCGGGATTGGCAGTCCATCACCGTTCAAAGCAGAGCGGCTGCCGCACTGCTTGCCGCGCGGCAAAGTCAAATCGGCATGAACTCCAAGATCACGCCGCTCACGTAGCAACAGAATTCTCCGGTCTTCCTGCCAGTCCACCTCACCGCTCACAGCGCTCTGCCATTTCTTCGGGCCTGATGCGATAAGCGGCATGGCCGGGGCCTGTTGGCCGCCCACGGGCCCAGGGCAAACAGGATGGCGCGGCCCAGGGAGAAAGCAAGCCACGGCACGGCGCTAGAAGGAGGCGACGCGATCGCGACGGCTGCGCCGGGCAGGAAGACAAGCACCGGCGTACACACCGGGCAAACGGTGTTCCAGCCACCCTATGACCAAATCCGCATTCGGTCCGTCCTGCTTAGGCATATCGTCAGTTACGCTTACCGTCTCATAGGCGATCGGCCATTTCAAATGGACCCGCATTTCCGGGCTCATTAGTTTTGGCTCCGTTCGCAGTGACCCTCACCGATCAGGAGTAGTCGACCGCTCGACCTACTACGGATATCTGTCGCGGCTGCGGGCTACCATCCGACACCACAACTGCCGAAGTCGCGCATCGAGATCGACGGCGCGCCGCTGTATCGCTCCCCGTCCCGTCGCTCGACGGACAGCGCGGCTAGTCTAGTTCGGCTGCGATGCCCCTTCGCAATGCAATATACCTATTTAAGGGCTGATCGTCTTGCAAACACGCCTCATCGCGGCGATCATGGAGCTATCGCAGCTTTTGTCCATCGACAGGAAAGGCGCGCTCATGTCTGCACCCTGGGTCAAGTCGTATCCGAAGGGCGTTCGCTGGGATGCAGAACTGGAAACGATGCCGCTCGCGCAAATCCTCGAGCGTTCGGCGACCAAATGGCCTTCCAATCCCGCGCTCGACTTCATGAACCGGAAGTTCTCGTATCAGGAGTTGAGCGATCTCACTAACCGCGCCGCGAAGGGCTTTCAGAAACTGGGTGTACGTCCGGGCGTTCATGTCGGTGTCTATTTGCCGAATACGCCTCATTACATCGTCGCGTTCTTTGGCGTGATGAAGGCCGGCGGCACCATCGTCAACTACTCGCCGCTCGATGCAGAAAAGGTCCTCGAGCACAAGGTTGAGGACAGTGAGACCGATTTTCTCGTGACACTCGACCTGAAGGCGCTCTACCCTCAGATGGACCGACTGCTCGGAACGACGCGACTGAAGAGCCTAATCGTTGGCAACATGGCGGAAATGACGCCCGCGCCTGAAGCCGTGCGCGCCCGGATGGCCAAGAATGGCGAACTCGTCGAAGTCCCCAGTGACAGCCAGCATTTGACGTTTCACGAATTGCTAGACAATGACGGCAATTATGTCGAGCATCCGATAGCGGACCTACGCCAGACGATTGCAGTGCTTCAATATACCGGCGGGACGACCGGCCTTCCGAAAGGAGCAATGCTGACCCATGCCAACCTCTCGTCCGCAACCGCACAGTATGTCGAGACGACGCACACGCAACCCCAGCTCTTGGAAGAAGGACGCGAGCGGATACTCGCAGTCCTGCCGCCGTTCCACATCTATGCTTTGACCGTCAATATGCTGCTTGGCGTTTATCTAGGCGCCGAGTTAATCTTGCACACAAGGTTCGACACAGCGGCCGTCGTCAGAGACATCCACGAAAAGAAAGTTACTGTGTTTCCTGGCGTGCCGACGATGTATGTCGCAATCATCAACCATCCTGGTGTGGAGAACCTTGATTTATCGTCGATCAAATGGTGCGCATCTGGCGGCGCACCTCTTCCTCTCGAGATTCAGAAGCGCTTTCAGGAAATCTCTGGGTGTCGGCTCGCCGAGGGTTGGGGCATGACCGAAACATCGCCGACAGGAACATTCACACCGCTGGACGGCGCGGTGAAGCCAGGCTCGTGCGGCATTCCCATTCCCGGCATCACCATCAAGTTCGCTGATGTCGACGAACCCTCGCGCTACGTAAATCTCGGGGAAAAAGGCGAAATATGCATCGGCGGTCCTAATGTAATGAAGGGCTATTGGAAACGCCCGGATGCGACGAAGGAGACGATGACTCAGGACGGCCTTCTTCGAACGGGGGACGTTGGATACATGGATGAAGACGGATACGTCTTCATTGTCGACCGGACCAAGGACATGCTGCTTTGCGGCGGGTTCAACGTGTATCCACGGATCATCGAAGAAGCAATCTACAAGCACCCAAGCGTCGAAGAGGTCATCGTCATCGGGATCCACGATGATTACCGAGGCCAGTCACCAAAGGCGTTCGTCAAGCTGAAGACAAACGCTGAGCCAATCTCGCTCGAGCAGATGAAGGACTTTCTCAAAGACAAGTTAGGGAAACATGAGATGATCAGCGCGCTGGAAATTCGTGATGCGCTGCCGAGAACTGCGGTTGGCAAGCTCTCGAAGAAAGAGCTCAACGAAGAAGAGGCCGGGAAGCGCTCTTCCATTTAGTGCCGACGCATTTATGGTCTCGCGGTTGCAGTGCTCGAACGAAGGCTTGGTACCTGCCGCGAATTGTCGGGTAACGCCAATGTCCTTACGTGCAAAAGTCGGTGCGGCTTTCGACCGTTCCCACTATCCGTTAGGGGTCGGTCGACAGTTTGCCGCGATCCTGGCATGCGGCTCGCGCGTTGAAGTACTTAGGAGGATTTCCGTTCCATCCCTTGTACTGCATGGCGCAGACGATCCGTCTGGTACCCGTCGAAGGCGGCAGGCACAGCGCAGCGCAGATTTCAGGTTCAAAACTAATGATCATTCCCGGAATGGGTCACGACATTCCGACCAGCCTCATTCCCACATTGGTCGACGCAATTGCCGCGCACTGCGAAACCGCCGACCAAAATTCAAACCCCGCGGATGTTACGCAGAAAGCCGAACCAACCGGATGAACACGACCGAACGATCGGTTGGCACTTGGAAACGGATGGGAGGATGCCATGGACAGATTGTCAGCTCTCGATGCCAGTTTTCTCTATGGCGAAACACCGGAATCTCCCATGCATGTCGCGGGGCTCGCGATCTTTGAACCGCCGCCCGCTGATACCGAAGTATTTCCCGCCTTCCGCGACCATCTAAAAGCGCGGCTCCACCTCGTACCATTCTTCCAACGCAAACTGGTCTTGACGCCAATTCAGCTCGATCACCCGGTCTGGGCACACGAGGACGATCTCGACCTCGATTATCACTTTCGGCACGTCTCCTTGCCAAAGCCCGGGACTCTGGAGCAACTCGAGACCTTGGTGGCGCGACTGCACATGATCCTCCTCGATCGCTCGCGCCCCCTTTGGCAGTACTATGTGATTGAGGGATTGGAGGGCGGCGGCTTCGCGATCTACATCAAGATGCACCACGCCGGCATCGACGGTGGCGCAGGCATGGCTGCGCTACCCATCATTTTCGCAACCTCTCCTGATCCGGAACCGGTGCCGCTACCTACGCCGCCAGCGCGAGGCAGTCGAACGCCTGAACTATTCGAGTTGATCAGCGATTCATACGCTAGGTTTTTCAATCAGCAGCGCGAGTTCTACGAGTCGTGGCCCGATATTGGCAAGGCGATTGCGAAGGTCGGACAACGTGTCACGAAGGACCTTGCCAATCCGCCCCGCATGATGCCGCTAGCGCCAAAGACACTGTTTAATGCATCCCTGTCCAGCCAGCGATCATTCGGAACCTGCACCATTTCTCTCCGCGATGCCAAATCATTGGCGAGACAGACGAAATCGAAGATCAACGATGTCGTCATGACCATCAGCGCTGGCGCCTTGCGACGCTATCTTGAGGTGAAAAATAGTCTTCCCGAGAGTCCCTTGATTGCCGCAATTCCCGTTTCGCTGCGTAAAGCCGGCAATGCCGACATGAACAACCAGGTTACGGCAATGCTGTGCAATCTTGCGACCCATATTTCGGACCCAGTACGCCGCCTGGAGGCGATTGTCGCCTCCTCCGCCGATTCGAAGCAGCGCCTAGAGGACATACGCGAAGTCATTCCGACCGACATGACCTGGCTTGGTGCGCCGATCATCGCCACCGGCATGGCCCGCCTTTTGAATCAGGCAAAGCTCGCCGAACGACTGCCGGCAATTGTGAACGTGCTGATTTCGAACGTACCCGGTCCGAAGGAGCCGCTATATTGCGCAGGCGCGCAGATGACGCATTATTTTCCGGTTTCGATTCCGTCGAACGGAAGCGTCCTCAATATCACCGTCCAAAGTTACCTCGACAAGCTAGATTTCGGCCTCATCGCCTGCCGGAATGCTGTTCCCGATATAGAACGACTGGTGACGTTCCTGGCCGATGAGTTTGAGCTCCTGAGAGCCGCGGCCAGCCGGGCATCGCCGTCAAAGGCAAGCACAGTTGACATCAAGGAGACGAAGCCGGCGCAGCGGTCCGCATGAGAGATTTCCTGTGATTGGGCAGCGAGGCGATCCGAGTTGGGCGTTTATCAAAGTCTTCGCGTGTCACGCCCGCCATTGTTTCTAGGCGGAATGCCAGTCGCCTACTGACAGTCTTGCGGGCCTTGGCGCCCTTCGATCTCGGTCAATTCAATCTCTCCACCATCACAGAAGTTACGAAAGACGACGCGACCACTCCCGGGAGGCGGTGGTCGATAGCTACGATCGATCCAATCTACTAACCGCCTGTGTGAAATAGGTGGCCTGGCCAATGGAATGGGCAATCACCATTTTTCCATCCGTTCCGAGACATGCGGCTTGAGCCAGACGTCCGCTCCGCGCCACAGCCAGTCCTCTCCGGCATGTCGCAGTTTTCTCGGTAGTCGTGCAAACTGCTTGAATCCGATCACCATCGACTCGTGGCCGACAAGGGGTTCGACGCGCGTTTTTGAAAAGCCGACTTCGCGCATCCAGGCCTGACAATCCTCGCCCGTATAGGCGCGGCAGCCTGTCGCATTGAGCTGAGATTGAAACAGCTCATCGATCAATCTATTGCAACTGCCTAACTTGGGAGGATTTTTTGGACAAACGTTTTTTATATGCTCGCCGTGATCGGCATGACCGTCTTGGCTTCGAACTCGATGAACCCGCCAGACCTTGCCACCCGCGCCGAACCGGCATGCAAAAAGGAGTTCGGCGATGGCCCCGGCGTTGGAGCCTGCACGGTCGACCTGATCATGCGAGGATCAAACCAACAGGAGAAGACAAACGACGCCTATCGGAACGTGCGCTAATCTCATGCTGATTCACAAGAGACTGGGCGTTGCGACGCTAATTGCTTGCGGGATCGCACTGGTTCTGCTGGCGATCTACAACGAGACGCCGCAATGTCGCCTCGGTACAGTCGAGGACAATTTTACTCCATGCAAGACGGTGGTGCGTTGAACCGCGCCACCCGTAACGCACGAGGGCCACGGCCGGCACCACGATCTTCCCCCGCGCCTCAATGGCGGGAGATCCGGACGGACAGCACGAAATGAGCGGGTTCGAGAAGATCTATTCTATTGCGCCTGGTTATCACCCTTCCGGGGCAGAAGATTCAGAATCTCATTCGGACCTTCTCACTTCGGCTGTGATGGGATCGATCTTTCTTGATTGCCCGGTGCACGCGTCGAGCAACGCGACCCTCGACGCGTTGCGCGCTCCGGTGCCGTTACCGCTGCTTGCTACTCCAGCGCGTCAAGATCGGGTCCCTCCCGGCGGCATAGGCGTGGAGGATGGCTGGCTAGAACCGCTCCCTTGTTCAAATCAACGCGACTGAAACCTGTAACGACGCAATCATCAATTGTTGTGTTGTTCTATCGTGATATACTACTTTAGGATGAAACTATTTATTGCGACGAAATTGATTCAATTCGCCTAACGCAATCGGACTCCAGCGGAAATCTCAGTGTGTCCCAATCGAAGGAGCGGGACAAACTCTCGTCGAGCAGCCGCTTTGAAAAAGTAGCGAATTCTCGCGTGGATCTTCATCCTTGGGAGGTGTGATGTCCCATGCTGACCGTTGACGCCACCTCGCTCGTCGATCTTTCCAAGGAACTGACCAATCTACGCGTTGCGCTTCCACCGCCGCTGCCGTCACTCAAGGCGGTCCGACCCCCGATCCCACCCATTCCCATCCACCTCCCCGTCATCACCACATTGATGCGCGGTACGACCGTGATCGGCCATGTGATTACGCCCTTCGGTGCTCCCGTGCCGACCGCGGCGAACGTCGTACTCGCAAGCGGAACGTTGTGGATCGAGGCGACCCTGCTTGGCGCATCGTTCGCGTCTGCCGCGGGTTTCGCTGGCATACCGTTCGCAAGTGCGTCGATGACCGCCTCAGGCTCGGTCACGTTCGGCGGCGGCGAAATCGTGCTCGATGCCGCCGCGACATTGACCTTCTCCCTCACCCCTGCGATCACGCCGGCAACCGGGCCGGCCGGCGATCCCATTGGACCGGATTTCCTCGCGGCCAAGCTGACGCCGTTCACGCGCGCCACGATCGCGCTTGCTCCGGCCGGCGCCACGATCGTGTTATCCGGAGTTGGCGCGGCGACACTCTATGGCCAGTCCCTGTCGTTGACACCGGCCATCAGCCCGACGGTGGCCGAGATCAACTTCACCACGCCGCATGTCGCCATCTCCTGCAACTGCGCGCAATCAACGTTCACGGTGGCACAGTCGACCTCGCCCGAAGTCGTGATGGCCGGCAAGGCACCGATAATCGGCACCGGCGTCGTGTTTCCGATCCTCACGGCCACGACGCCGAACGCGCTTCCGGCTCCGGACGATGCCTGGGGCATCGTCGTCGTCACCGGCAGTGGTCTCTCGGCGACGATCGCCCCATTGACCGGGCCGCTCGGGCTCGGTGGCGCATCGTTTGCGCTCACCCCGGCGCGGCTGGTCGGCCTGGTTGCGAATGGCGCAGGACGCGCGCAGGAATCGTATCTGTTGTGGGCTACACCTCCACAACCATCGCCGGTGCCTCCGACCCAACCGCCGCTTGCCCGGCCGCCTTCACAGGTTACGCTCGACCTCGGACCGGGTGCGCTCGTCTCCTTCAGCGCAGCGCCCGACCAGGAGACATCGTTCGCCGCGGGAACCCTCAATGCGCTGCTCGATCGTCCGGTGGACGCCGGCGGCCAGAGGATCGCCCTGCGTGGACCGGCATTGTTCATCCGGGTACACACCGCTACGTCGATCACGGTTGACATCGGATCGGTGCTCACGCCGACCGCCAATACGTCGCTGGCGCTCATAGCCGAGAACGCCCTCATTCCCGTCGGCACGCCGAACGGATTTTTGCTCAGCGGTACGCTGGCGCAGGGACGAATCTCCGGCGGTCTCTCAATCGGCTTTCCAGCCGGGGTGATCGTTCCAACATTCCCGGATCCCTATGCGGCGTCGTACACCGCCGGCGCCGGCCGCGAGTTGCTTGCGGGTGTCGCCGCGTTGGTGACGTGGACCGCCACGACACCGCCGGTTCTCTCGATCAGCCCGATCAGAAGATCGGCTCTCGCACCATCCCCTGCGCCACCCGGTAATGCGACAGTTTCGCTGCCGCCCGCTGCGACCGCGGGTAACGCCTTCCGGCTGCTCGACGTTTCGAGCAACGCAGATCAATGGGGTGTCACCATAGGCGTGCTCGGCGGCGCACAATTCAGCTTTGCGGGTCTGCAAATGCAGGCGCCGGCAGCCGACACGGCCGTTTTCACGGTGCCTGGAATCTCCTGGGAGCCGGTGGTCGACGCGACCGGCGTGCCTAACTGGCTCGCTGCGTTCTCACCCGATGACGGGATTCCGACCACGTTCCTCGTCGCCGTGACTGCGCCCACGCCAATCGTTCCCGTCCTCGCGCTCGAGCAATACCAGGCCGGCGCCGGACAACTGCCGACGCAAGCGGCCTTCACGCTTCCGTTCGGCATCACGGCGAACCTATCCGAGCCGACGCCCGCTTCTCCCGGACCAAGCTATGTCATCCCGTCGGTGGAATTCCCCGACGAGGGGCTGACAGGCGCGCGAGTGCTGTCGATCACTGGACCGCAGGGCATCCTCCCTGGCACCGCCATCACGGGCTTCGCCGCTACTCCGCCTGCTTATGGGGCGCAGGTCCTCGGCACTGCGCTGCCGAGCGTGGCGAGCTTCTGGGATCAGGATTTCGGACCGGGCGGCCGTGGGTTCATGCCGGTCGCGCGAATTGACCTCTCGGGCTACGGAACGACGCTGTTTTCCGATTGGCACGATCCCGTACCGACCGATCCAGGCATTATCCGCGCGCTGTTCAACGTCCTTCTTGGCAGAACTGCGCATGAGATCATTACGGCGCAAACCTGGATACTGCCCTGGTGCATTCGTCTCCAGCGTACGATCACCTTTGACCGCTCCGATGCCGGCGAGGTCGTCAAGCACGATACCGGATGGCAGGCGGTCGGCCCCGGATCCTTCGAGTTGCTGGCTCCCAACGGTCTGCTCGCCGGCGCGCTCAAGTTCGTGGAAAATGTACGCAACATCCAGTTCTCGACGTCAGTCGTCACCGTCGGAGCGATCCAGTACACGCCATGCTCGTTCGAGGCTGACGTCGAGTTCGACCCGGCGATTCACATTACCGCCGACGGACGAACCAACATCCACATCGCGGCCGGAACTGCGATTCAGGGCTACGCTCAGGACACGATCACCAGCAGCGACCCGACGAAACTCAGCCCTGCACCACCCACCGCAGCCGACATTTTTGCGCTGATGCAGCAACAGGGTCGGGTCAGTGGCACGACCCACTGCATCGCCAGTCTCGGGGGAACCGGTCCGCAGCAATTCACGATGAACGTGTCCTCGTTCGGCGCGGCACTTGCGGCCGGCACGCCGGTCAAGCTGCAGACCGCGCTATTCGGGACGCCGCGCCTGCCAAAGGACGGCCAGTGGAGCGTCGCGAAGCGTCCGAGCGCCGCCAACACGCCGCAACCGGTTGATTCACAGACACCGGTGCCACTGACACGCGGCACCTCGGCAGGCATGAGCGTGCCGACGAACGCCGGGACGTTCGCCGCTGACAGCTTCCGGCTGCTCGATCCCGAGGATGCGCAGCGAGTCGATACGCCGAACATCTTCTACTCGATCATGCAGGGGACCGGGACCTCGAAGACGCTCTACGAACACCCGCTGATCAACGACGCCGGAAACGGTATCGGTTTCAACAAGCTGCCCGGGCTCGCAGATGTCGGCGCGCTGCTCGGAGTTGCCGGCATATTTCCCGACATCGGCAGCGCGCTGCAAATTCCATCAACCGACGGCCTGCCGCTCAAGGGCGACGGCTTTACCCGAACCTACACCTGGGGCCCAGGCGCCAGCCCACCCACGGCGGCGCCACCCGATCGCGCGGTTCTGGACATCGCGATCGTGCACCTGGTGCTCTCGTACAGCAAGTTCAAGGGCACGCTGACCCTCGATGCGAGCGCCACTCCAACGAACTGGTCGCTCACATTGGAGAACCTCGCCTTCATCGGCAATGTCGACGGCTTCGGTACACTTCTGACGATCACCGGCGGCTTCCAGGCCGGCTCCACGATATCGCCCGGCTTCACCAACTTGAACGTCATCTACGGCCCATCCCTTGATCCGGTTCAGGAGATCCTCACCGGGCTCAGCAGCATCGCCAAGAGTCTGGGCGGAGATGCCGAGCTTGATGTGGGCTTCTCCGGCAACACGCTCACGGTGCAGCAAGGATTCACGCTGCCGACCATTCCACTCGGCTTCGGCGAGATCACCGACCTTGGCCTCGATCTGGGATTCAGCGCGACCATCCCGAGCGACCTCTCGTTCAGTGTGGGAATCGGGAGCAAACAGGACCCGTTCCAATGGGTGGTCTCGCCGCTGGCCGGAACGGGCGCCATCGTGCTCGGCGTGCAGGGCGGCGGCCTCGATGTCTTTCTGGAGGCGGGCCTTGGGCTCGGACTTTCGATCAGCGTCGCTGTGGCGTCGGGGAGCGCCTCGATCGTCGTCAGCCTGAGTCTCGACATCGGGACAACACAGATCCAGATCGCCGCCGCGTTGACCGGCAACGCGCAGGTCGATGTGCTTGGTGGCCTCGCCAGTGCGTCGCTAACGCTCACAGCGGCAATCACGATCACCCTGCCGGCTCCGCTTCCGCCCAGCGAAGCCGATTTATCTGCACAGGTCTCGGTCGGAATCCACATCAGCATCTGCTGGGTCATCAACGTCTCTTTCGATGGGTCGTGGGGATTCAGCCAGACGATTTCTGTCTAGAGGAGGTGCCTGATGGCCGACCCACTTCGCCTGGCGCTCACCACCTTCCCGCAGCATTGGGATGGCAATGGCACGCTCACGCTCAACGTCGTTCTGATTCCGGCCGTTGACCCGCTGCCCGGTTCGCTGATCGGGCCTTCATCACCCTCCTTCGCGAACGGCACCCCGACGTTCACGGTGATCGTCAACAAGGGACTCGGCGCGTTGCCGGTCTCGAGCGGCGCGAACACAATCGCACTCACCCCGGCGATCCTGTCAGCCCCGGCATCCCCGGCAGCAACTTTCGCAATGTTGCAAAGTTCGGTGACGGCAAGCGGCGCCACGCTGGGGACTCAGCCAATCCTCGCAATTCCGCGCATTCGCAAGTCGCTGCCGCCCTCCTATCTGGCGGCCGGAGGCGGACCGCCCGACGGCAATCTCACCACGACCGATGACGAGTTTGGCTGCGCGGTTCGCGGAAGCCCGGCAGTACCAATACCGAAGACACCGTTGAAGACGCTGAGCTGGGGTCAGGTCATCTCCTACTCGCTCCGCCAGCCGGTTCTCGCGACAAAGCTCGGTCTGATCTACCAGCTTTCGGTCACCTTGCCCGCGAGCGACGCCGACGCGTTCGTCGCCGGCGGATATGTCTTCGTCGCGCTCGCCGCAAGCGATCCGTGGGCAGTCGCCGGTGCCTCGCTTGCCGGATCGATCCGCACCCACGCCGCGCGCATCCCGCCGCTCAGCGCGGCCGCCCGCGCGCTGTTTGCCCCTGTCGAGTTCCCGGTCAATGGCGAGGGTGGTACTCCGTCCGATTCATCCTTCCAGGTGGCCGACGTGTATGCAGACGGCTTCGCAAAGCTCGTCCACTGCGCGCAGCCGGCAAATTCCGCGGCGGCCGTGGGTGACGGCCTGATTGCGCCCGGCAGCGACCTCGGCATCGAGCTCGGCTGGGACGACGAGCAGGTGGTGCAATGGCACAACGATCAGCTCGCGCTGCTCAGCGCACGGACCGGCGGGACGCTTGGCAGCGCGCCCCAGACGCCGCTCGGCGTTCAAGGCTATCGCGTTGACGTCGCTGACGTAACGCCCTCGACACAAGGCGGCCCATTCAAGACGCCGGTCTGGCAATCGCTCTGCAAGGTCACCACAAAACTCCCCTCCTCGCTCGGCACCTTCACGGGCGAGCTGTGCGTCGAGCCGGCTCCGACCCAACCCTTTTCCACCACACCCGCCGATGCATGGCTTCCACGTTATTTTGCGAACTGGCGCGGCGGCTCGCTGTGCGAGCCAGACCCCATACCGCAAGCGCTGACAACCCGCACGGCGCCCGCGATACCGACACGGACAGCCGTCGACCTCACGACGCTGTTGTCCTACGGACACGTCTACTCATTCCGTGTTCGGCTCGGCGATCTGAGCAGCGGCGGGCCAGGCCTCGGCGACGAGCCGGTCAATCCCGGCCCGGCGTCGATTGCAACGCTACCCTTCCAGCGTCTGATCCCTCCCAAGGCGCCACTCGTTCAACAGCTCGACGGCAACGGAAAGCCGATTGTTCCCGTAGCAGGCACCGGAAGTTCTCCAGCCTCGCTCGTCGTGAAGCGGCCGAATATTATCTATCCGGACGTGCTCTACACCCACCTTGGCGATCTGCCGGCGTCGCGCGATACCATCCGGGCAACCCTCGTGAGCAGTGCGAAAAGCACCAACGGCATCGCCGGACTCCCTGATCCCGACGTGACCGCGGTGTCCATCGAGGTGGGGGTGCGTCATCCACTTCACGACACGGGTACCGACAACGGCCCCTACGTGACGCTCTACACGACCACACGTACGCTCAACCCGACGACTGGCTCACCACCGCTTGCGAGCGACCCCGGGACAAGGATTCCTGTCATTTTCATCGATGAACCTACGATCGTGAACTGGTCGCCGACCGGCCAGCCCGTCACGGGACCGCTGCTCATTCCGCGCGGGCGCGACGTGCGGATTACGCTACGCGGCTCGCTGCGCGCAGACGAACCCGGCTATTTCGGTCCACAGACCACCCAGGCGATGGCGACCACGATCCAGGTGCGCGTCGAGCCCACCGCCGAGCCTGTCCTGCTGGGCCAGGCGGATGCGGACGAACCGGTCACCGCCTATCTGTTCCGTCGCCCCGCCGACGTCGCCGCACCTCCGCTCGTCTCGCAGCTGGCGGAGCAGATCGGCGTGGTCGCCAACGGCAACTCGCTTTCCGCGCCGCCTGGCATGCGCATCGCGTTCGGCGCTTCGCGCGCCTTGCGCGCGATCGTCTCTGCCGACGGCGAGACATTGACTTTCGGCTCGACCAGCGAACTCTTGCGCTTCTGGGTTGTTGCCGTCGTCCTCGATCTGGAGCGCGACTGGACCTGGGACGGCCTCACCGACGCCGGTCTGACGATCCTGCGCGGCGGACCGAGCGACGGCGAAGCCGCTGCAGTCGCGGTCGGCGCCCTGGCTGTTCCACGCGTAGTCGGAGGAGCGGCGACAACGCAGCCGAGCGATCTGGCACGCTCGCGAACGCGGCTGATCTTCTTCGATGCGATCGATCCGCATGAACCGGTCTCGGGAGGTTTTCCGCAATCGCTGCAGCATCGCTGGTTCGTCAAGCCAAATCGGATCGCTGCAGGACCGCCGCTTCCGCCTTCACCGCCCACGCCGGTCTTTACGACGCCGCCTCCACCGCTCCCCACCATCGAGTTTGCCGATGCACCGCTCGACCTGCGCCTGCCAATCGCGATTCCACCCAAGCAGGTTCCCGCGATCGCGTCGGTCGGGCTTGCACTCTCACCCTACGTGGCCGGGGCACTATACGCGTCGACAGCGGCACGGCAGCGATCGCTCTGGATCGAGCTGACCGAACCGATCGCCAATGCCGATGGCGATGCACTGTTTGCGCGAGTGCTCAACCACGGAGCCGATCCACTGCTTTACGACGCCAAACCGCAGGTCGTGCCCGACAGCAACCCACCGCTACCGCTTGATCCCGAGCTAGTGCGCGCCATCATCCCTGATGACACCGACGATCGCGCCGGGCTCAACGCCATGACAGAGCTCGTGGCAGCCCCGGGCTCGAACGTTCATTTCCTGCTCCCGCTTCCGCCTGGCATGGACCCGGACGACCCCGAGCTTTTCGGCTTCTGGACCTACGAACTGCGGATCGGCCACGCCGGACAGCCGGGAGACCTGCGCTGGTGGTCGACTGCGAACGCACGCTTCGGTTCGCAACTGCGAGTGGTCGGCGTGCAGCATCCGTCGCCGGCCCTCATCTGTCACGCCGGACGCATCAACGTTCCCGGGGGCTCTGCTGCTGCAGTCCTGTCGGCCATGACGGCCGCGGCTTGTCCATTTCAGCTCGGGCAAATCATGCCACCGCTCGTACCGCCGGTCACGGCGAGCAACGGTACACCGAGCCTGGTCGTCGCGACCGCGCCTTACGCGACGCCGGTGCTCAACGGGACATTCCTCGTCACGCCCGCGCAGCCGCCGCACACCTCGATGTGGTTCCTGCTCTATGCGCAGGCCGTGCAGGCGGACGGCGCGTCCATGCGCAACGTGCTGATCGCCTCAGAGCCGGGCGTGTTTGTCAACAGGGCGCTCGACACAATCGATCCCGCGCTCAAACCCTTCTTCACGACGCTGGTCGCAAGCTCGCTGAACTCAAAAACGGGCAATCGGACGGCGGTGGCCGCGTTCCACCAGGCCCAGATCGAAGCCATTCTGGCGTCGGTCCATCTGTCTGCCAATTCGTCGCTGAGCATCATCGCCGTCGAGTTGCTGCCGGGAGGGACCAGCAGTGTGGCGCAAGACTTTGCGGGAATAGCAACGGAGGCTGTGGCCGCAAGGGGAGATACGAGCTTTCCGTTCGGTCGGATCCTGCGCGCCTCTCCGCTCGCTCCAGTTGCGCCGTTCTGTTGAGCCTAGGCATCCGACCCGGGAACCGTTCGAGCTCGATAAACGAGCGGCGGCAACACGCGACAAGGAAAATAAAAGGGGGGGCCGCGCAAGCACCGCCGGAAAGGTGACGCCAGTTCGGACGCGCCCTAGGTACCCAAGCCTGTCACCCTGTCGACGCCGGTGCTCCTGTCCCGCATGGCGCGACGCAAAGACCTTCAGCAAGCCACGGCGACACACTATGATTTTGCTTTGCACCTCTACGAGGTCCACAAACACACCACTTCCCTTACGCCGGTAGACCTTGAGATCGCCGCCGCCCCTAGGCCTTCCGAGTGGTAAGCATCCGCCGCCTGGTCGGGATCCGGACCGAAGGCGAACCAAATGATCGCGAACGACTCGCGGGAGCTAGAAGAAATGGCGGTGGGGCTCGAAGCCACCGCCCGGAAGCTTCCGCGGGGGCCGGGCCGCGATGAAT
>NZ_JAFCKQ010000051.1 GCF_018130215.1 Bradyrhizobium jicamae | reverse complement strand
CTGGTCAAGACCGTGCACGAGAACGAATCGATCTACATCCCGATCGGCGCGGTGCACCGGCTGGAGAACCCCGGCAAAATCCAGCTCGAGCTGATCGAGGTGCAGACCGGCAGCTACCTCGGCGAGGACGACATCATCCGCATCGAGGATGATTACCAGCGCATTTGATGATTGCCGGCGCACCCATCGCCCCGGTTCCATCGCCCCGACAAGGCCTTTGGGGCGATGTAACTCTTTGAATCAAAACGTGTCCGGATTTCTCCGTTGCCAATCGCCGCATTTGTGGCCTCGTGCTATAGCGGCTTCCAACGAAGCGGGGGTGGTTCGCGCCGGAGCGCCAACCACGGGCTGGGGTCATCGTGCTGGTCCCTCTCGGGGCGGGGGGCTCCCGGGGTAGTCGGCACAACCGCCAGAAGGTCAGTCGGGGTCAATAATATGAATGCAAAAGTGTCCGCATCGGGCGCGAAGGCCGATATCCAGCGCGCGCTGCGCGTCGGCGTGATCGGGGCCGGCGTGATGGGCAGCAACCACGCCCGCGTGCTGGCTGGACTGCCCGGTGTCGTGCTGATCGGGATCGTCGATCCGCTGCCGGAGCATCGCACCCGCGCCATCGACCTCGTCGGCTGTCGCGCCTTCGAGACCCTCGATGAACTGCTCGCCGAGGGCGTCGATGCGGTGACGATCGCGGCCCCAACCCATCTGCATCACGAGATTGCGCTGACCTGCATCGCGCGCAGCATCAATATCCTGGTCGAGAAGCCGGTCGCCTCCACCGTCGAGGAGGGCCGCGAGATCGTCGCCGCCGCAGGACGCGCCGGCGTCACGCTGATGGTCGGCCATGTCGAGCGCTTCAACCCGGCGGTCGCCGCGATCAAGCAGGCGATCTCGGGCGAGGATATCCTGTCGATCGGCATCACCCGCGTCGGGCCGTTCCCACCACGGATGTCGAACGTCGGCGTCGTGATCGACCTCGCGGTGCACGACATCGACCTGATCCGCTGGTTCACGGAATCAGACATCGTCGAGGTGCAGCCGCAGCTTTCCAGCGCGGTCGCCGAGCGCGAGGACATTGCGCTCTTGCAGTTCCGTACCGCTTCCGGCGTGCTCGCCCACATCAACACCAACTGGCTGACGCCGTTCAAGGCGCGCAACGTTACGGTAGCGACGCGCGGCAAATACGTCATGGGCGACCTGCTGACGCGGCAGGTCACCGAATGCTTCGGCTTCAAGCCGGACGGCAGCTATTCGATGCGCCATCTGCCCGTCGGCCATGACGAGCCGCTGCGCGCCGAACTGATCGCATTCCTAGATGCGGTCAGGACCGGCAAGCTGCCGGCCGTCTCGGGCGACGAAGGCGTCGCCAGCCTCGCGGTCGCGATCCGCTGCCTGGAATCGCCTGCCAGGCCCGCCGCCTCGACGGCGCGCAAGGGCCCGCGCCGCGTCGTCGGCTAATTGTTATTCTCTCAACACACAAAGGTCCTTCATGAACCAGCACATGTCTCCAAAACCCATCCCGTTCATCGATATCATTGCGCAGCGGCAGCGGCTAGGTAAGTCGATCGATGAGGCAGTCGCCCGCGTGCTCGACCACTGCCAGTTCATCAATGGCCCGGAGGTGATGGCGCTGGAGGGGGCCCTGGCAAAGTACAGCGGCGCAAAGCATGTGGTCACCTGCGCCAGCGGCACCGACGCACTCCTGATGGTGCTGATGGCGAAGAATGTCGGGCCTAGCGACGCGGTGCTGTGTCCGTCGTTCACCTTTTGCGCGACCGCCGAAGTCGTGACGCTGACTGGTGCGACGCCAGTCTTCGTCGACGTCGATGAGGTGACCTTCAACATCGACGTCAACTCGTTCAAGCGCGGCATCGCGACCGCGCGGGGGCGTGGGCTTAAGCCGGTCGGTGTCATCCCGGTTGATCTGTTTGGCCAGAGCGCCGATCACGATGCCGTGGCTGTCGTCGCGAAGGCTGAGGGCTTGTTCGTGCTCGACGACGCCGCGCAAGCGTTCGGCGCGAGCTACAAGAGCCGAAAGCTCGGCACCTTCGGTCTTGCGACTGCGACAAGCTTTTTCCCCGCCAAGCCGCTCGGCTGCTTCGGCGACGGCGGCGCGATCTTCACCGATGACGACGAACTCGCCCACACGTTGCGCAGTATCCGCGTGCACGGCCAGGGCTCGGACAAGTACGATAACGTGCGGCTTGGTCTCACTGCGCGGCTCGACACCATGCAGGCGGCGATCCTGATCGAGAAGTTGAAGATCTTCGACGACGAGATTGCCGCGCGCAACAGGGTGGCTGAGCGCTATTCGCGCGCGCTCGGCAACCTCGTCGCCGTGCCGCGCCTTGCGCCCGGCTGCACCTCGGTGTGGGCGCAGTACACGATCCGTCTCTACGAGGGCATCGATCGCAACGCCTTCGCGACGACCCTGAAGGCGCTGGGCGTTCCGACCATGATTTACTATCCAAAGTCGGTCCACCAGCAGACGGCCTACAGCCACTATCCGGTTGCCGACGGCGGCCTGCCGGTCAGCGAGCGCCTGTCGAAGGACGTCATCGCTCTGCCGATGCACCCCTATCTCGACGAGGCAACGCAGGACTGCGTGATCGCGGCTGTGCGCAGCGCGCTTTCGTCCTAACGCAGCTTTCGCGTATGGCGAGCATGCGCTAGAAGCAGCGCATGCTCGGGCGTATCTTCACTGTCGGCGGCTATACCCTGCTTTCGCGACTCACCGGGCTCGCGCGCGACATCATGCTCGCGGCGATCCTCGGCGCGGGGCCGATTGCCGATGCGTTCCTGGTCGCCTGGCGGCTGCCGAATAATTTCCGCGCGATCTTCGCCGAGGGCGCGTTCAACACCGCCTTCATCCCGGCCTATGCCCATGTCCATGGCAAGGGCGGCGGCACCTCGGCGCGCCTGTTCGCCGACCGCATCTTCACGCTGCTGTTCCTGACCCAGCTCGTGCTACTGATGCTCGCATGGGCCTTTATGCCGCAGGCGCTGCGCCTGCTTGCACCCGGGTTCAGCGACGATGCTGAGCAGCGCAGGCTTGCGATCGAGCTGACCCGGATCACCTTTCCCTATCTGCTGCTAATCACGATGGTGACGCTCTATGGCGGCATCCTCAACGTGATGCAGCGCTTCGCGACGGCGGCGGCCGCATCGATCTTCCTCAATCTGTCGATGATGGCGACCCTGGCGCTCGCGGCGTTCTTCCCGACAGCCGGCCACGCCGCGGCCTGGGGTGTGCTGATCTCGGGCTTCCTGCAATATTTCCTGCTCGCCGGCGACCTCTCGCGTCACGGCGGCCTGCCTCGGTTTGCGATGCCGCGGCTCGACGACGACGTCCGCGCCTTCTTTCGTGCGATCGGGCCGGCCACGCTCGGCTCGATGGGTACGCAGGTTGCGGTGTTCGCCGATACCATCATCGCGACCTTCCTGCCGGCGGGAGCGCTGTCGGCGCTCTATTACGCCGAGCGTCTCTACCAGTTGCCGATCGGCGTGATCGGGATCGCGGTCGGCACCGTGTTGCTGCCCGAGATGTCGCGGCGGCTGTCGGCCGGTGACGTCGCCGGCGCCGCCGCCGCGCAGCGCCGCGCCTTCGACCTGACCTTGCTCGCGACCGTCCCGTTCGTGGCGGCCTTCATCGCGGTGCCCGATCCGATCGTTCGTGCGGTCTTCGCGCACGGTGCCTATACGGCGGCGAACGCGGCCGAGGCGGCGGTCACGCTCGCGGCCTATGCGGTCGGTCTCATCCCGTTCGTGATGATCCGCAGTGCAGTCGCGACCTTCTACGCCCGCAAGGACACCGCGACGCCGGTAAAGGCATCGCTGACGGGGCTTGCCGTCAATGTGCTGCTCAAGGTGCTGCTGATGGGCTCGCTGGCCCAGGTCGGGCTCGCGCTCGCGACGGCGGTCGGCGCCTGGATCAACCTCCTGTTGGTGCTGTTCTTCGCGGTGCGCCGTGGCTATCTCGAGTTCGATCGCACGCTGGTGCGGACATTCGGCACGTTCGCGCTCTGCGGCCTCCTGCTGGCGATCGCGCTGTGGCTGACCTCGCACTTCGCCGCAGTGTGGTTCGCGCCGGTTCAGGTGATTCGCGACGCGCTGATCCTCCTGCTCCTGGTCGCGGTCGGCATGTTCGTCTACGGCTTCTCGATCCTCGTGCTGTTTGGCCGCGGCTGGCTGTTCGCGCTCCGGCGTGGATAGTTTTACTCTGTTGAATCAATTGCATAGGGACGCGTTTGCACGCCGCGCCACAGCGCCTGGAAAGCGGTTTGCGCTTCCCTGACAACCACGCCAATATGCGACCAACAAAACCAAGCCAATTGGAGAGACGATGGCAGCTCCCATCAAGTTCGGCGTCGGACAAAGTGTGCGGCGCAAGGAGGACGACGCCCTGATCCGCGGCAAGGGCCGCTACACCGACGACGTCGCACCGTCTCCCGCATTGCAAGCGCTGATGTTGCGCTCGCCGCATGCGCATGCGACCTTCACCATCGACGCGACCAGGGCGCGCGGCATGCCCGGGGTGGCGCTGGTCCTGACGGCCGAAGATGTCGCCGATCTCGGTGGCCTGCCGTGCCTGTTCAACCTCGAAACCGATCCGTTCACCGCACCGCCTTATCCGATCCTCGCCAGGAACGAGGTGCGCCATGTCGGCGACGCCGTCGCATTCGTGGTCGCCGACACCGTCGATCATGCGCGCGACGCGATCGAGGCTGTTGATGTCAAATGGACGCAACTGCCCGCTGTCGCCGGTCTCGCCAATGCCGTGAAGACGGGCGCGCCGCAGGTCTGGCCCGACAAGCCCGGCAATGTGCTGTTCGACGTCTCGATCGGCGACAAGAAGGCCGCGGAAGACGCATTTGCCAAGGCGCATGCGGTCGCCGAGATCACCATCATCAATCCGCGCGTCATCACCAATTTCATGGAGACGCGCGCAGCCGTCGCCGAATACGATGCCAAGAAGGATCACCTGACGCTGACGATCGGCAGCCAGGGCAGCCACCGGCTGCGCGAGATCCTCTGCGACATGATCCTGAAGATCCCGAAAGAGAAGATGCGGGTGGTCTGCCCCGACGTCGGCGGCGGTTTCGGCACGAAACTGTTTCCGTATCGGGAATATGCGCTGATCTCGGTCGCCGCGCGCAGGCTGAAGAAGACCATCAAGTGGACCGCCGAGCGCTCTGACCACTTCATGGGCGATGCGCAGGGCCGCGACAATCTTACCACCGCGCGGATGGCGCTCGCCGAGGACGGCAAGTTCCTCGGCATGGACGTCGACCTGATGGGCGACATGGGCGCCTATCTCTCGACCTTTGCGCCCTACATCCCGCATGGCGGCGCCGGCATGCTGCCGGGGCTCTACGACATCCAGGCCTTCCACTGCCGCGTCCGCACCGTGTTCACCAATACGGTGCCGGTCGATGCCTATCGCGGCGCCGGCCGCCCGGAGGCCGCCTATGTGATCGAGCGGCTGGTGGACGCCGCCGCGCGGAAACTCGGCATGACGCCCGATGCAATCAGGCGGAAGAACTTCATCCCGCCGAAATCGCTGCCCTACACGACCGCGACGGGAAAGGTCTACGACTCCGGTGACTTCGTCGCGCATATGAAGCGCGCGATGGAGATCGCCAACTGGAAGGAGTTTGCCAAGCGCGCCAAGGCCGCCAAGAAGGATGGTCTGGTGCGGGGCATCGGCATGGCGAGCTATGTCGAGGTCTGCGGTACCATGGGCGAGGAGACCGCCAATGTCGCACTCGATCCCAACGGCGACATCTCGATTCTGATCGGCACGCAGTCGAGCGGGCAGGGCCACCAGACGGCCTATGCCCAACTCGTCGCCGAGCAGTTCGGCGTGCCGCCGGAGCGTGTCCATGTGCTGCAAGGCGACACCGACAAGATCGCGACCGGGCTGGGCACCGGCGGCTCGGCATCGATCCCCTCCGGCGGCGTCAGTGTCGAGCGTGCGACGCGCGAGCTCGGCAACAAGCTCAAGGAACTCGCGGCTCAGGCGCTCGAAGCCGGCGCCGGCGACCTCGAGATCTCGGATGGCCGCGTCCGCATCGCCGGCACCGACCGTTCCGTCAGCTTTGCCGATCTCGCGAAGCGGCCGGGCGGCGATCCATCGAAGATGAATGCGAGCGCGACGTTCGCCAGCGCCGACGGCACCTATCCGAACGGCACGCATCTCGCCGAGGTCGAGATCGATCCCGCCACCGGGATCATCAAGGTCGTCAACTACGTGATCGTCGATGATTTCGGCGTTACGCTGAATCCGCTGCTGCTGGCCGGCCAGGTCCATGGCGGCGCGATGCAGGGCATTGGCCAGGCGCTGATGGAGCAGGGGGTTTACAGCTCGGCGGATGGCCAGCTCGTCACCGGCACGTTCATGGACTACGCGATGCCGCGCGCCGCTGACGGGCCGTCCTTCACGTTCGAGACCCACAACGTGCCCTGCACAACCAATCCGCTCGGCGTGAAAGGGGCGGGCGAGGCCGGCGCGATCGGCTCCTGCCCCGCGGTGGTCAATGCGATCATCGAGGGGCTGTGGCGCGAGTACAAGATCGACCACATCGACATGCCGGCAACGCCCGAACGGGTCTGGGTCGCGATCCGCGAGGCGCAGCGCCTGCACAAGCTCTAAGATCAACCCTCGCGCGCGGGAATAACCTCCCGCGCGCGGGTTCTATAGTGGAAGCCGCGGGCCGCGCGAGCCGGCTTTCGGCATATCGAATGCATTTGAAAGGGAGAATTCGTCCATGAAGCGGGTTGCGGCTGCCCTGGGAGGCTTCTTGTTGCTCGGTGCGAGTGCGGTCATGGCAGATCAGAAGATCGCCGTGGAGCAGGACAATCTGATGAGGGCTCAGGGGAAGAGCATGTATGCCATTATCGGCAAGATGGTGAAGGGCGACATTCCCTACGAGCAAAAGGCAGTGGACGATGCCATCGCCGACCTCGAGCAAAACGTAGCCAAGATCGCGACCGTGTTTACGCCGAATCCGAAGGAACAGGTGAAGGACGCAACGTACGGATCGTCGCAGAAGATTTGGGAGAACAAGAAGGATTTCGATTCCAAGATCCCGCCGGTTCAGAAGGCGATCGCCGACGTCAAGGGCAAGATCAAGGACATCGATGGGTTGAAAGTCGCCTTCAAGTCCATCAACGACCGCTGTAGCGACTGCCACGAGACGTATCGCCTCAAACTGAAATAGCCGCGCGACACAAGAAGGGCAGACGCTCTGCTGCGTCCGCCCTTCTTTCTGGAATTATTTCGCTGGAATCACTTGGTGACCTGGCCGCGGATTTCGCCGCCGGGATTGGCCGCGGTGTGGACGTTGACATAGTACTTGCCGGCCATGAGATCGGCGGCCTGCGCATCGGTCAGCGTTGCGCTGCCATCCGCCGGGCTCGAGCTTGCATTCGGGATGGCGACGGCAACGCCGGCGTTCTTGCCGGGCTCGGCGGGACCGTGGAAATGCGCAGCGGTAGCGGGGCCGCTGAGACCGGAATAGGTCAGCTTCCAGGTCAGCTTTTTTGTGGCGGCGTCGTAGTCGATGTCGGCCGTGCCGGTGCCTGCGCTGGTATTCGGCGGCACTTCGGATTTGCCGTTGAGCGTTGCCTTCAGCTTCTCGGCGAACGCCGGGCCGGCGAATGCGATCGCGGCGCCGAGCGTCAGCGCGGCAAGCATGGTCTTGTTCGACATGGGTCTCTCCCTGTTGACGTCACGCGTTGTGTCAGTCTCAAAACAGCAGACTTGCGGATTTATTCCCGGAATGGCGGTGAAGGCGAGAAATTTCATGGAAGCTTATCCGCCCGCCTGTGGTCATACTGGCCGCACCCTTGAAAGCGCCAATGACGGATCAGTGAATGCTGCGACGAATCCTCCTCCTCGCCGTGGCGGCCGGCGCCGCCGGCTTCGGCCTGTTCTGGTGGTTGACGATCCCCGCGACCATTGCGGCTGACGCGCTGCCCGCCTACCAGCCCAACCCCGCCAACGGCCTCACAACGTTCAACGCCGGAGGATGTTCCTCCTGCCATGCCGTGCCGAAGCAGGATGATCGCTTGAGGCTCGGCGGAGGGCTCGCGATCCCGTCGCCGTTCGGCACCTTTTACGCACCGAACATCTCGCCCGATCCCGATGACGGTATCGGCCGCTGGAGCGAGGCCGATTTCGTGACCGCGCTGATGAAGGGCACGTCGCCAGCGGGGACGCATTTCTTCCCGGCGTTTCCCTATACCTCTTATCAGCATGCCAGGCTCGCGGACGTCAGGGACCTGTTTGCCTATCTGAAGACGCTGCCACCGGTCGCCGGCAAGGTTCGTGACCATGACGTGCCGTTTCCGTTCAACATCCGCCGCGATATCGGTGTCTGGAAATGGCTGTTCATGGACGGCAAGCCGTTCGTCGCCGATGCCGGCCGCTCGGCGCAGTGGAATCGCGGTGCCTATCTCGTCAACAGCTTCGGCCATTGCGCCGAGTGCCACAGCCCGCGGAATTTTCTCGGCGGCATCATCAGCGCGCAGCGCTTTGCCGGCGGGCCGAATCCGGAAGGCGAGGGCTGGGTGCCCAACATCACGCAGAAGGGGCTGTCGGACTGGAGCGCGAAGGATATCGCCTATTTCCTCGAGACCGGGCAGACGCCGGATGGCGACAGCGCGGGCGGATCGATGGTGCGCGTGATCCGCAACACCTCTCAGCTTTCAGGTGAAGATCGCGACGCGATCGCCGACTACATTAAGTCGCTGCCGCCGGTCGAGGGACCGCCGAAGCCGAAGAAGCCGGAAAAGGAATCCTGAGGCCGACGAGTCCGGGCGGCTACTTCGCGCCGAACGCCTTGAAGGTAATGATGGTGAGGGTGTCCTGGATACCCGGGATCACCTGCACCTTCTCGTTGATGAAATGGCCGATGTCGGTGTCGTGGTCGACATAGAACTTGACGAGGAGATCGTAGTTGCCCGCGGTGGAATAGATCTCCGACGCAATCTCGGCCTCCGCCAAAGCGTTGGCGACGGTGTAGGACTGGCCTAGCTTGCATTTGATCTGGACGAAGAAGGGAACCATCGCTGTCGTCTCCGGGGATTTCCGCGACTATAGGCCAAAAACAGGCCACCAAGGCAAGGCCAAGTGCAGGAAGAACGAGAGGCAAGTCACGGCAAATCCAAGCAAACTTGCCGCCGGCAGGCGCCCGCGCTAGGACAGGTCATGATCCCGTTCCCACCAGCCATGGGCGCAGCGAAATGACGCCGATCGCGCTGACCATTGCGGGCTCGGACTCCTCTGGAGGCGCGGGCATCCAGGCCGACCTGAAGAGCTTTGCCGCGCTCGGCGTCTACGGCGCCTCCGTGATCACGGCGCTGACGGCCCAGAACACCACCGGTGTCAGCGCCATTCACCCGGTTCCGGCCGTCTTCGTCGCCGCGCAGATCGACGCAGTCTTCGCAGACCTTGCCGTCGGTGCGGTCAAGATCGGCATGGTGGCGCAGGCCGAGACCATCGCGGCCATCGCCGACGGGCTGGCGCGCTGGTCACCGCGGCATGTCGTGCTCGATCCGGTGATGGTTGCGACCTCGGGCGATCGCCTGCTCGCAGCCGGGGCGGTCGATGCACTGAAGACGAGGCTGTTTCCGTTGGCGTCGTTGATCACGCCGAACCTGCCCGAGGCGGCGGCGCTGCTGAGCGAGCCCGTCGCCGGGAACGAGGCCGCTGTCGAGAGCCAGGGCAGGCGCCTGCTGGCGCTGGGCTGTCGCGCGGTGCTGATCAAGGGCGGCCACGGCACGGGCGCCGAGAGCATCGATTATCTGTTCGACGGCGCGCGCGTTGTCGCACTGTCAGCGCCGCGCGTCGCTACGCCAAACACGCACGGGACCGGCTGCTCGTTGTCGTCGGCGATCGCCGCGGGCCTTGCCAGGGGCGACGAGCTCGAGAGCGCTGTGCGCAACGCCAAGGCGTGGATCACGGATGCGATCGCGGCGGCAGATCGTTTCGCTGTCGGGCATGGTCACGGACCTGTGCATCATTTTCACAAGTATTATTGAGGCTCCGTAGCCCGGATGGAGCCGACGGGTCACGCGCCCGCGCGCCCGATGTTGATCCGCGGATACAGTCCCGGATTGCGCTTCGCTCCATCCGGGCTACGCATAACGCGTCGGTTTCGCGCAACACGTCACATGTTCCGCACACAGGGCGGGTCCCATGTCGCCAGATTGTCGCATCGCGCTGTTATCGGCAGTGATGGGGCGTGCAACTGATTCTCGTTAACTCTTTGTGGGGCCTTGGGTCGCGGGGATCGTCATCGCCTTGTCACAGGAATCTTGTAGGTGCACAGGCATGGGAAGTGACTCCTTGAGCGAAGAGAGCCCCGAGCGGCACTTTCGCACTTTGTTCATCTCCGACGTTCATCTCGGAGCCCGCGGTTCGCAAGCCGACCGTCTGCTGGATTTCCTCCGCTCTCACGATGCCGACACGATCTATCTGGTAGGCGATATCGTCGACGGCTGGGCGCTGAAGTCGAATTGGTACTGGCCGCAGACGCATAACGATTTCGTGCAGAAGATGCTGCGCAAGGCGCGCAAGGGCGCCAAGGTGATCTACGTCCCCGGCAACCACGACGAGTTCCTCCGCAAGTACTACGGCACGCATTTCGGCGGCATCGACGTGGTGGAGAACACGGTCCACACCGGCGCCGACGGCAAGCGCTATCTGGTGATCCACGGCGACATCTTCGACCTCGTGGTGCAGAACGCACGCTGGCTCGCCCATCTCGGCGACAAGGCCTACGACTTCGCGATCCAGATGAACCGCTTCGTCAACTTCTTCCGCAAGATGTTCGGCGTGCCCTACTGGTCGCTGTCGCAATGGGCCAAGCTGAAGGTCAAGAAGGCGGTGAATTATATCGGCGCGTTCGAATCGACGCTCGCCGGCGAGGCGCGGCGCCATGGCTGCGATGGCGTGATCTGCGGCCACATCCACTACGCGACCATCCACGACGAGCATGGCATCCGCTACATGAATTGCGGCGACTGGGTTGAGAGCTGCACCGCGCTCGCCGAGCACGAGGACGGTCACTTCGAGATCATCACCTGGACCGATCCGGTGCGCAGCATTGCCCCGGTTCCGCGAGTGACGGCACGCGCTGCATGACGCACATCCTGGTCGCGACCGATGCGTGGCATCCCCAGGTCAACGGGGTTGTCCGCACGCTGACCACGATGGCACAGGCGGCGAAGTCGCTCGGCGTCGAGGTGACTTTCCTGACGCCGGACTCGTTCCGTACCTTCGCTATGCCGAGCTATCGCGATCTGCGGCTGGCCCTGCCGAGCCCAGCGAAGATCGCGAAACTGATCGAGGCGGCGAAGCCCGACAGTATCCACATCGCGACCGAAGGTCCGATCGGCCTTTTGGTCCGTCGCTACTGCCGCAGGCGCGGCCTGCCGTTCACGACCAGCTTCCACACCCGTTTTCCCGAATACGTCTCGGCGCGGTCGCCGATCCCGGAGGGCTGGGTGTGGCGCATGCTGCGCTGGTTCCACAAGCCGGGCCAGGCGGTGATGGCCGCAACCCCTGCGCTGGCCGCCGAGCTCCGTCAGCGCGGCTTCCGCAACGTGGTGCTGTGGTCGCGCGGCGTCGATACCACGCTGTTCCATCCGCGTGATGTCGATCTTTGCTTGCCGCAGCCGGTGTATCTGAGCGTCGGCCGCATCGCGGTGGAAAAGAACCTCGAGGCTTTCCTTGCGCTCGATCTGCCGGGCACCAAGGTCGTGGTTGGCGATGGGCCGGCGCGTGCGGCACTGGAGCGGAAGTTTCCGGAAGCCGTGTTCCTCGGGGCGCGTCATGGCGAGGAGCTGGCCGAAATCTATGCCGCCGCCGATGTGTTCGTTTTCCCGAGCCGGACCGACACGTTCGGCCTCGTGCTGCTCGAGGCGCTGGCCAGCGGATTGCCGGTTGCCGCTTTTCCGGTCACCGGTCCCCGCGACGTGATCGGTGCCGCGCCGGTTGGCGTGCTCGACGACGATCTGCAGCATGCCTGCATGGAAGCGCTGAGCATCCCGCGGCAGGCCTGTGTCGATTTCGCCGCCCTCCACACCTGGCAGGCCTCGGCACGGGTGTTCATCGACCGCGCTACCAACAATCGCCCGGTCGATCCGGAGTCGGAGCACGAGCGCGAGGTCACGGCGATGAACTTCATCGCCGAAGATCCTCACTTCATCGCCTGACGGCGCGGCGGTCGCAGATTCTCCCTGCAGCACGCAACGACACTCGCGGTCCCCCTGTCTGCGTCCGGTTATACGAAAGCTGGGCCCGACACCGGTCAAACCCGGCTTGCTTTCGCTCATCCAATGCGGTTTGATGGGCTGTATTTCGGAGCAAGATGCTGTTTTTGAAGGAATAAGTCAGGCGCTCCAGCGTGGACGCCGGCGCTGGAAAGAGCTCAAGACGGTCGCATAATCAATTCATTGATGGGGCTGGTCATGCGTTTCATCGCTGCCCGCTTTTGTCTTGTCATTGCAGTGTTCATTGCCGGACAAGTGCTGCTTCCGCAAACAAGCCGCGCGCTGGAGCTCAATCAGGCGATTGAAAACTGCCGCAACAGCTCCGGCAGGCCCGCCTATATGGCTTGTCGGCAGAACGGCGGAACACACGAGGCCTGTTTCTCGAGGGCGAGGTCGATCGTCGGCGCCTGCGCCAAGAGTGCGATGATCGCGGCCCACCCGAAAGCGCCGCTGTTCTCTGCCGACAAGCTGTCGACCGTTCCCGTCCCCGCACAGCCGGACCCTGGCTCCGCCAAAAGCGGTGCCCCTGCGCTGGTCGCGCCGCCGCGAAACGTCGACGACATCACCGCGATCCTCGATCAGCAAAAGCCGGATCCCACCGCGATTGCGACCCAGGCGGCGACCGCCGACGAGCCGGTTCCGGCAAATCTGAAGGGACCTGACCTGGCCGCCTTCTATTACAAGCGTGCCCAGGCAAGAACGCTGCTTGGTCGCGCCGACGCCCTCGATGATGCAGAGCTGGCGGTCAGCAACGAGGCGGGCGCAGACTATGCCAATCTCGGCAGTCGCTACGAACAACTTCTGATGCGTCGCCTGCGCGACGTCGGCCAGCACAAGCGCGCCAACGCCTTGCTTGCGAAGCAGCTTTCGGCATTCGCAAAGCAAAAGAAGGGCAAGTTGTTCGGCCTGCATTATGCAATCGCCGTCGGCTCTCTCAGAAATGGCGATCTCGGCACCGCCGAAAGCTATGTCGCCAAGAATCGCGCGTTGCTGGCGGAAGCGCAGCGATGGCCGGTTTTTCCCGTCTATGGAATGAGCTGGCAAGCCCTTGTCGAGGACGGGAACGCCCGGGTCGACGAGGCTCGCGGCCGCTATCCGGATGCGGAGGCCGCCTATCACAAGGCTTCGATCTTCTATCTCAGCGCGCTGAAGACCGTTGCGCAATGGGAGTCCAAGCCGTCCGAAGGCGAACTGGAAAGGTTTTCGGATTGGGCGCTCGCTCTTGAAGGGCGGGTCAAGGTCAAGCAAGGGCGGGTCGGCGAGGGCGAAGCCGATGTGAGGCGCGCCCTGCTCAGTCGGCTGAGCAAGTCCGGTAAGTTTCACGCAGATACCGCCGGGGTGCTCGAAGTGCTCGTGTACGTCCTGCAGGAGCAAGGTCGGTACGCCGAAGCGGAGAGGCTGCAGCGAGAGGTGATCGCGATCTTTGCGGGGCTCGGTTACGCGACCGACTCGGCGCAACTGGTCCATGCGCAGCTGTTCCTTGCACAGATTCTGAATATGGAACGAAACTACGCCGCGGCCGCGCGCCTGTACGACCAGATCGACGCCTTGACCGCCAAATGGGAACCGGCTCGGCGCGCCTTCGTATCGGGCGGGCTGGCGCGCGTTTCGGTTTTGCTCATGGAGGGAAAGGCGGGAGATGCCCTCGATATCGCCCAGCGATCCTATGAACGTGAGCGACAGAGATCAGGCGACAACAGCCTGAATACGCTCACGGCGCGCGGGTTCGTCGCGATCGCCGAGGCGCGCGCCAACAACACCAGTGGGGCTCTGACGGATTTCCGGGCCGTGATACCGGCGCTGCTGAGTTCCGACAATCCGCCGGGCGACGACGATAGCGGAGCGACCGCCGCGGCCCAGGAGGGCCGGGTCCGGCTGATCATCGAAATCTATCTCCGGGTTCTGAGCCGCAACCCATCGCTCGCGACTGCGGCCGAGATCGATCAGACGTTCGGCTATGCGGATGTCTTGCGTGGGCAGGCCGTGCAGAGGGCGCTGCAGGCCTCATCCCTTCGTGAGAGGGCAAAGGACAGCGCTCTCGCGGAACTGGTGAGATCGGCGCAGGATAGTGAAAAGGAGATCGGCGCTGCCGTCGGAACGCTGAACAACCTTTTGAGTTTGCCCGCATCCGAGCGCGACGGATCCGCGCTTGCACGAACGCAGGCAGAAATCGCGCGGTTGAAGCAAACCAGGTCGCAAACGCTGCAGCAGATCGCGAAAAAATTCCCTGAATACAGCAGCCTGACGCGACCACCGCTTTCGACACCGTCGGAAACGCAAAAACTTCTGCGCGACGATGAGGTGATCCTCTCCTTCTACTTCGGGAGGTTCAGTAGCTTCCTGTGGGTCTTGTCCAGGGACAAGGCGGTGCAATTCTCGTCCCTTGACACGACGCTCGGCGATGTCAATGCGACGGTAGCGAAGCTGCGCGAGAGCCTCGAGCCGAATGCCGCAATCATTTCCGACATTCCACCGTTCGATCTGAAGCGGGCCTATGGGCTCTATTCAACCCTGCTGAAGCCGTCCGAAGCGGACTGGAAGCCCGCGAAGAACCTGATCGTCATCACCAACGGGGCGCTTGGCCTGTTGCCGATGTCGCTGCTGCCGACCGCACCGTCCGAGGTGGACCAGAACGACGATCCCCTGTTCTCGAGCTACAGGAAGGTGCCGTGGCTGGCGCGAACACATGCGGTCACCAGCGTGCCGTCCACGTCGTCGCTGGTGACGCTCCGCAAACTGCCGGCGGTCACGAGCCAGCGGCAGGAATTCGTCGGCTTTGGCGATCCGATATTCAGTCGCCAGCAATTGGCGGATGAAGCCGACACAAGTTGGGTCCAGGAGGCGAGCGCCTCCGGCACCACGCGCGGCGTCATGCTGAAGCTGCGCAACAAGCCAAATCTTGAAGGGGTTGAGAGCGCGCAGCTCGGAATGTTGCCGCGCCTTCCGGATACCGCCGAGGAGCTCAGGTCGATCGCGCTGGCATTGCACGCCGATCCGGAGAAGGTGCTCAACCTTGGCAAGGACGCCAATGAACGGAAGGTCGAGACCAGCGATCTTTCGAACGTCAAGGTGATAGCGTTTGCGACTCACGGGCTGCTGCCTGGCGATCTGGACGGTCTGACCCAGCCGGCGCTGGCACTCTCGGCACCGTCGGTCGCGGACATCGACGGCGACGGCCTGTTGACAATGGATGAGATTCTTTCGCTGAAGCTCAATGCCGATTGGGTCGTGCTGTCGGCTTGCAACAGCGGCTCGGCGGCATCTGCCGGCGCCGAGGCTGCGTCCGGGCTGGGTCGGGCGTTCTTCTACGCCGGCACGCGTGCCTTGCTGGTGACGAACTGGTCGGTCCACTCGCAATCTGCCCGCGAACTCGTCACTGACCTTTTCCGGCGGCAGGCGCAGGACAAGGCGATCACGCGTGGCGAAGCATTGCGACAGGCCATGATGGCGTTGGTCGACGGGCCCGGCTACGTGAACGGGGGAAAGACCGAATTCTCCTATGCCCATCCCTTGTTCTGGGCGCCATATTCGATCATCGGGGATGGAGGCGCTCGATGATGGTTGCCAATCTGCAGCGAGCACGCGTGAAGACGTCAGGGAGGCTGCGGCTGCCGGGGGTGGTGGTGCTGGTGGCCATCACGTTGCTCGGCCTTGACCCTGCATGGGCAACGCGGCTGATTTCGGACGACGAAGCGAAGCTCCCGCCGCCGAAAGGAGCCGTCGTTGCCGACCGTCGGGGAATTCTCCGGTCGCCGAAGATCGAAGTTATCTCGCCCGCCCAACCCACACGGTCGCCGGTACACCTTCAGCTGAAGTTCGAGGCCTTCGGCGGCGCTAGAATCGATGTCGACTCGGTCAAGATCACCTTTCTTCGAACCCCGAACGTCGACCTGACGCCTCGCGTCAAGGCGTATCTGCAGCCGTCAGGCGTCGACATGCCCGATGCGGAAGTTCCATCCGGCGATTTTCTCGTCCGAGTCGATCTGAAGGATAGCGACGGTCGAATCGGCAGTACGATCTTTGCTCTCAAGATTGCACCTTGAACGCGATGAACTGTCCTTTCTGCATGTCCGGCAATTGCGAGGGCGCGCTCGTCTGCATCGGCTGTGCACGCGATATTGCGGTGCCCGAATCCCTGATCGTCGAGCGTGACAACCTGGTTCGAAAGCGCGAGCAGATCAGGGCGGAGTTACAGGAGGCGCGACGGGAGCTTGATGCAATCAGCAAGCGCCGTCAGCGACGGCAACACTGATGGAATGTCCCTTTTGCGCCGAGACGATCAAGGACGAGGCGATCGCATGCAAGCACTGTTCGCGCGATCTGCGCGTCGTTCGTCCCATCCTGCTTGAGATTCAGGATATCGTTGCCGACCTGGACAGGCTGCGGCAGGAACTCGACCGCGTGAACGTCCGCCTGGAGCGGCACAAACGTCCGATCAGCTATTTTGCCTCCCTGATCCTGCTTTACGTGGTCGTTCCGTCCGTCCTGCTCGTCTTCGCGCACATCCTTGTTACTATCGTACTCGATGTCTCCCAGATCGGGTTGCGGCTCGCCTCGGTGATCGTGCCGGTCTTGTTCGGATTTGCCAGCTTTCGCGTAGGCAAGTTCGGCGTCACGGGCGCGCTGGTTCTCGGCGTTGCAACGGCGGCCCTGAGCGTAAGCGCGATGCTGACCGTCACGGGGCTGCACGACCATGTTCCGATCCTGCCGGGGCCGTGGGTCGAATGGCGCGAAGTGCTCGAATACAGTTCCAGCATCTTCCTCGCCTTCGTATCCGGTAACATCCTGGGGCTGGTGGTGTTTTACGCGTTGCCGAAGACGCTGGCGCAGGGCGGACGACCGAATGCGGCCGCCTACAGGATCGCACGCCTGCTGGGGCAACATGTCGGGGAAGAGCAACTCCGGCGTCGCGCTCGCCTGATCCAGGATCTGATCCAGACCGTGGGGCCGTTGGCCGGCGTGGCGGTAACCGTGTTTGGTTCGCTGTATGCCGGCTTCAAGGGCATTCTCGGCTGAGCCGCCGCGGGTCTTGCCGAGCAACCCACTGCCGCGATAGAAAATGCGGATGACGGACACCGCTCTCAATCCACCCGTCGCTGCCGCGGACATCGATGCCGCCGCCAGGGTGGTCGCGCCGTTCGCGGTGCGCACGCCGCTCCTGACCTTCCCGGTCCTCAATGAACGGATCGGCACCCAGGTCTTCCTGAAACCCGAGATGCTGCAGCGGACCGGATCGTTCAAGTTCCGCGGCGCCTTCAACAAGCTGGCCTCGATCCCGCAAGAGAGGCGCGGCGGCGGGGTGGTCGCGTTCTCCTCGGGCAACCATGCCCAGGGCGTCGCGGCGGCGGCGAAGATCCTCAACATGCAGGCCACGATCGTGATGCCTGCCGATTCGCCCCTCACCAAGCGGGAGCGCACCAAGTCGTATGGCGCCGAGGTGGTGCTGTACGACCGCGAGCGCGACGACCGCGAGGCGATCGCCAACGGCATCGCCGACAGGCGCGGCGCGACCCTTGTGCGTCCCTACGACGATCCCTTCGTGATCGCCGGTCAGGGCACCGCCGGTCGCGAGATCGCCGAGGACATGGCGTCGCTCGGTCTTGCGCCGGACATCGTCGTGGCGCCGGCATCCGGCGGCGGGCTGATCGCGGGCGTTGCCACCGCGGTGAAGGTGAAATTTCCGCAGGCGCAGGTGATCGTGGCCGAGCCCACTGGCTACGACGATCACGCCTTGTCGCTGAAGGTCGGGCACCGCGAGCCGCACCCGGTGGCCGCGCGCACCATCTGCGATGCGCTGATGGCGGCGATGCCGGGCGAGCTCACCTTCGCGATCAACAGCAAGCTTCTGGCCGACGGCGTCAACGCCACCGACGAAGAGGTCGGCGCGGCTGTTGCCTTTGCCTATCGCGAGCTGAAGCTCGTGGTCGAACCGGGCGGTGCCATCGGGCTCGCCGCGCTGCTCGCCGGGCGGATCGATGCCAAGGGCAAGAATGTCGTGATCGTGCTCTCGGGCGGCAATGTCGACGCCGACCTGTTTGCAAAGCTGGTGGCTTGAACCACACGCGGATGCGGTGAACGACCGCGGCCCCTGTCATGCGCGGGCTTGACCCGCGCATCCGTCAAAAACAGAACGCCTGATGATTGATGGATTGCGGGGGCACACCCGGCAATGACTGATGATCACGAGAACAGCGCGATCTTTTCGGCCTGGCTCATGCGGCGGATCGGGGCCAGTGGATCATTGGCCGCCGGGCTTGGCTTCTTGACCAGACCGTTCGCGATGATTGTTGAGCCGAGCGATACCTCGATCGGCGGCTCGGGCGTGGCAGCGGGATCGGGTTGCGGCGCCGGCTCACTCGCCGGTGCTGCGGCGACCGGCGTCTCGACCGGCGGTTCGATCGACGCGACCGGCTCGGGAACGCGTGCGATGTCCGCCGCCTGCGGCGCGACTTCGGCAACGGGCTCGGGCTGACTCGCGGTCTCCGGCTCGGCGGCCATGGCCGCTGCGATTCGCGTCTCTTCGGCGATCATCTCGTCGTCGATCGGATCGGGCGCGCCCATCTCCATCGCGATAAGGTCGAGCACGGCCTCATCATGCGCGTCGGCTGCCGCCTCGTCGGCGACGTGCGCAAGTTCCGCGGCCTCCGCCTCGGCCAATGCGGCCTCGGCTGCCGCGAGCGCTGCGTCGTCCGCCCGGAGCGTCGTGGCCGCGGAGGCTTCGGCGCTGGGCGCTGCAGGGGCCTCCTCCTGCGCAAGCATGGTCTCGGCAACGGCGACGCTCGGAACGGGCGAGGGAGGCGCCGCAGGCCGCTCTGCAACCGCCGCTTCTGCAATCGGCGCTGTGGCCTGGGGCGCGTCCGCTTCAAGCTGCGTCGCCTCGTCCATGCTGAACCCGGCCAGCCGACGCGCCAGCGTCGCGAAGGCGTTGTCGAGCACGGTCTTGGCGTCGTCGAGCGAGAGCTGGGCGGCGCTCGCCTCGATCGCGCCGGCCTGCGAATCCATGATGTCGCAGATCCGGCCATCATTGCCGATCTCGCGCAGCCGCCAGGAGATTTCCCGAATCACCCGCACGCCCCTGCGCAGCGGCGCCAGTCGCTGCTCGAATCCGAGATCGTCCAATGCGGCGACGGCGGAGGCCTGCACGGCCTCGACCGCCCCGCGCAGGGCGTTCAGCGCCTGTTCCAGCTGCTCGTCCCTGAACGCCTCTGCGGCGGACAGCCGCTGCGCGGCAAGGCTTTCCTCGATCCGCGCCACTGCGTCCAGCACCATGCGCGTGTCGGCGTTGCGGTTGCGCTTGGCATATTCGCCAAGGAACCAGCGGCCGCGCGACGTCTCCATGAACGCCTGGCTGATCGCGGCATAATCCTCCTCGCTCGGCTGGGCGGCGCGGGCGGAAATTGGCGACAGGGCGAATGCTTCTTCGGCCATCACAATCTCTTCGCGCAAATCACTGCGCGTTAGGCTAACGATCATCACGATATCGCGCGAATCGCAATTGAATTGATGTCTATCGAATCACAAATCCCCATTGCTGCCGAGGTTGCAGCGAGGCGATTCGCGAGACGGCTGGCGGCGTTCTACGCCACGCTGTTCGGGATGACCGGGGTTCATCTGCCGTTTTTCACGGTGTGGCTGAAGGCGATCGGCATCGATTCCGCCTGGATCGGCACCATCACGGCGGTGCCGGCGGTGACGCGTTTCACCGTGCTGCCGCTGATCACCGGCGCGGCCGAACGGCACAAGATGCTGCGCGGCGCGATCATGCTCACGGGCTTTGCCACCGCGGTCGGCTTCCTCATCATCGGTACCCAGCGCGAGGTGTTCGCCGTGCTCGCGGTCTATGCGCTGACCTGCTGCGTCTGGACCCCGATGGTGCCGCTGACGGACGCCTATGCGCTACGCGGCGTCGCCCACCACGGGCTGAACTACGGGCCGCTGCGGCTGTGGGGCTCGGCGGCCTTCGTGGTCGGCGCGCTCGGTGCCGGGCTTGCGCTCGGCTATGTCGTGCCGGTTCACCTGATCTGGATCATCGCCGGCGTCACCGTGCTCGGAGCGCTCGTCGGGCTGACGTTGCGGCCGCTGGAGCAGGCCTCCGGCGCCGCAACCCCTGCGCCGGGCGGCGGCAGGCTGCTGCGCGATCCCGGCTTCCTCATCATCATCGCCTGCTCGGCGCTGATTCAGAGCAGCCACTCGGCCTATTACATCTTCGCTTCGATCGCCTGGCAGCAGGCCGGCTTCAGCGGCCTCACCATCGCCGTGCTCTGGACGCTCGGCGTGATCGCCGAGATCGTGTTGTTCGCGCTCTCGCCACGCTTCACGCTGCCGTCGGCGTTACTGGTCGTGATCGCCGCGGCAAGCGCTGTGGCGCGCTGGACCGTCACCGCGCAGGATCCGCCGCTTCCGATCCTTGCCGTGGTGCAGCTTGCGCACGGCCTGACCTTCGGGCTGACCCAGGTCGCCATCATGGGGCTGATGGTGCGCCAGGTTCCGAGCCACATGATCGCACGCGGGCAAGGTTACCTCACGGCTTGCGGCGGAATTGTCGCGAGCGCGACCTCGATCCTGTGTGGCATGGTCTATGCGCGCTACGGGCAGGGCGTCTACTACATGATGGCAGCGATGGCTGCGACCAGCGGGGTCGTGATGTGGCTGGCGCGGCACAAGTTCATTCATCACCCCCAGAGCGCGGCATCCGGTGGATAGACGAGGCTGCCATCGTAGCGCAGGCCGTTGTCGCGGTCGCGCGCCAGGAGAAGCGGGCCATCGAGATCGACGAAACGCGCGGCTTGTGCGATCAGCATCGCCGGCGCCATCGACAGTGAGGTGGCGACCATGCAGCCGATCATGATCTCGAAGCCGAGCGCGCGGGCGGCATCAGCCATCGCCAGCGCCTCGGTCAGCCCGCCGGTCTTGTCGAGCTTGATGTTGACAGCATCATAGCGGTCGCGCAGGCCGGCGAGCGAGGCGCGGTCATGCACGCTTTCGTCGGCGCAGACCGCGACCGGTCGCTCGATTCGCGACAACGCATCGTCCTTGCCGGCCGGCAGCGGTTGCTCGATCAGCGTGACGCCGGCATCGGCGCATGCCCGGAAGTTGGCCGCAAGATCGGCCTCGGTCCATGCCTCGTTGGCGTCGACGATCAACTCCGATGTCGGCGCGGCCTTGCGCACGGCGGCGATCCGCGCCCCGTCGTCGTGACCACCGAGCTTGATCTTGAGCAGCGGACGGTGTGCGACCTTGGCGGTCGCCTCGGCCATCGCCTCGGGCACGGCGAGCGAGATGGTGTAGGCGGTGGTGCAGGGCGCGGGCGCCGGGCGGCCGAGCAGGTTCCAGATGCGTTGGCCGGCGACCTTGGCCTCGAGGTCCGACAGCGCGCAATCCAGTGCATTGCGGGCGGCGCCAGCGGGCATCGCGGCTTGCAGTGCGGTCCGGTCCATGCCGGCGGCGAGCGGTCCCTGCATCGCCTGGATCGCGGCGAGCGTCGCCTCCGGCGTCTCGCCATAACGCGGGTAGGGCACGCATTCGCCGCGCCCGGTCAGTCCGTGCTGGCTGATCTCGGCCACCACAGTCAATGCCTCGGTCTTGGCGCCGCGGCTGATCGTGAAGCTGCCTGCGATCGGCCAGCGCTCGATACCGGCGGACAGGGCTCGAGAGGGGCTGGAAGTCATTTTAAAGTCTACTATTTCCGTATGCTTGCGACCCGCAACCAACTATGGCTGGTTAATGACAGATTCGACAAGGCGATCGGGGCATACCGGGGACCGGACGGCCAGCCAGCCGAGGGATGGGCAGACGTGAACGGTGACCCGACACTGGAGCGGATAGCCCAAGGCGAGGGATTGGCATTGTGCGCGGCCGGCAACTGGACCGCCCGCTTTGCTCCCGCGCTGGAGCGGATCGTCTCCGATGCCGAGAAACTGCGCGGCAGCCGTACGCACTTCTTCATCGATGTCTCGCAGGTCGCGAGCCTCGACACCTTCGGCGCATGGCTGATCGAGCGCCTGCGCCGCAGCCTCAGCGATGCCAGTGCGGAAGCCAAGATCGCCGGTCTCTCGGCGAATTATTCCAGCCTGGTCGACGAGGTCAGCCGCGTCGGTCCTGCGCCCACGGTCGACAGCACGTCGCTGTCGCTCAGCGGCATGCTCGAGCAGATCGGCCTCACCGTGGTCGGCATCGGCGGCACCATCGTCAGCCTGGTCGACATGCTTGGTGCCGTGATCGCCGCGGCGGGGAACGTGCTGATCCATCCGCGCACCTTCCGGCTCGCCTCGACCGTGCATCATCTCGAGCAGGTGTGCTGGCGCGCGGTGCCGATCGTGGTGCTGATCACCTTCCTGATCGGCTGCATCATCTCGCAGCAGGGCATTTTCCATTTCCGGCAGTTCGGCGCCGACATCTTCGTGGTCGACATGCTGGGCGTGCTGGTGCTGCGCGAGATCGGCGTGCTGCTGGTCGCGATCATGGTCGCGGGCCGTTCGGGCTCGGCCTACACCGCCGAACTCGGCTCGATGAAGATGCGCGAGGAGATCGATGCGCTTCGCACCATGGGCTTCGATCCGATCGAGGTCCTGATCCTGCCGCGGATGCTCGCACTGGTGCTGGCGCTGCCGATCCTGGCCTTCCTCGGCGCGATGGCCGCGCTCTATGGCGGCGGCCTGGTGGCCTGGCTCTATGGCGGCGTCGATCCGGAGGCGTTCCTGCTGCGGCTGCGCGATGCGATCTCGATCGATCATTTCATCGTCGGTATCGTCAAGGCGCCGGTCATGGCCGCGGTGATCGGCATCGTCGCCTGCGTCGAGGGGCTCGCGGTGCAGGGCTCCGCGGAGTCGCTCGGACAGCACACCACCGCGTCAGTGGTGAAGGGGATCTTCTTCGTGATCGTGATGGACGGTGTGTTCGCGATCTTCTTCGCCTCGATCGGGATGTGACCATGGCGGAGCAGGTTTCCGACGCCATCATCCGGGTCCGCGACATCACCGTGCAGTTCGGCAAGACACGCGTGCTCGACGGGCTCAACCTCGACGTGAAGCGGGGCGAGATACTCGGCTTCGTCGGCCCGTCCGGCGCCGGCAAGTCCGTGCTCACGCGCACCATCATCGGACTGGTGCCGAAGGTCGCAGGCAGCATCGAGGTGTTCGGTGTCGATCTCGATGCCGCGAACTCGGCGCAGCGCCGCGCCGTCGAGCGGCGCTGGGGCATCCTGTTCCAGCAGGGCGCGCTGTTCTCCTCGCTTACGGTGCGGCAGAACATCCAGTTTCCGGTGCGCGAATATCTGCGCGTGTCGCAGCGGCTGCTCGACGAAATCGTGGTCGCCAAGCTCGTGATGGTCGGCCTGAAGCCCGAGGTCGCCGACCGCTATCCGTCGGAGCTGTCGGGCGGCATGATCAAGCGCGTCGCGCTGGCGCGCGCGCTCGCCCTCGATCCGGAACTCGTCTTCCTCGACGAGCCGACGTCGGGCCTCGATCCTATCGGCGCCGGCGATTTCGACGAGCTGGTACGCACGCTGCAGCGTACTTTGGGGCTGACCGTTTTCATGGTAACCCACGACCTGGACAGTCTTTATACCGCTTGCGACCGTATCGCCGTCTTGGGGAGCGGTAAGATCATTGCAGCAGGATCGATCGCCGACATGAAGGCGTCTCAGCATCCATGGCTGCAACAATATTTCAACGGCAAGCGCGCCCGGGCCGTTACGGGCTAGCGAATGATCCCGCAAAGTGGAGACCGGTTCTCGGACGAGATCATGAGCCAACAGGAAATTCGGCAGGCTCTTGTGCCCGCAGTGGCAACAGAGCCTAGGAGCAATTGATGGAAACGCGGGCGAACTACGTGCTGATCGGAGCCTTCACGCTGGCGGTGATCGCGGCGGCTTTCGGCTTCGTGCTCTGGTTCCAGAGCCTGCACACGACCAAGCAGCGCAGCCCGCTCCGGGTGATCTTCGAGGGGCCGGCCTCGGGCCTTCGCAATGGCGGCAATGTCAATTTTAATGGTATCAGGATAGGGGAGGTCGTCTCGGTGAAGCTCGACAACCCGCGGCGGGTGGTCGCGCTGGCGATGATCGAGAACAACGCGCCGATCCGCAAGGACACCCTCGTCGGCCTCGAATTCCAGGGCCTGACCGGGGTCGCCGCGATATCGCTGAAGGGCGGCGAGGAATCCGCTCCGCCGGTGCCGTTGGACGAGGACGGCATTCCGGTGCTGACCGCCGACCCGAACGCACTGCAGGACGTCACCGAGGCGATCCGCGCCACCTTGCAGAACGTCAACCGCATCGTGGCTGACAATCAGGAATCGGTGAAGAACTCGCTGCGCAATCTCGAGACCTTCACCCAGGCGTTGGCGCGCAATTCCGAGAAGATCGACAACGTCATGCTCAAGGTCGACGGCGTGATGGGCAAGGCCGACAATCTGATGCTCGGGCTCAACGCGATCGCCGGCGGTAACAATGGCAGCGAGCTCAGTCTGATGGTGAAGTCGATCCGCGAACTCGCCGATGACCTCGACAAGCGCTCGGGCGCCTTGATTACCGACGGCCGCAAGACGCTGTCCGACATCAGCCGCGCCGTGAACAATTTCGATCGCAACCCAAGCCGGGTGATCTTCGGCGGAAGCAACAACAGCGCGCCGGAGCCGGCGCCCGCGCCGCCAGCAGCGCCAGGGCCGAGGCGGCGGCAGTGAATTGATTGTGCATGTTGAGTGGCGAATAGCGAATTGGCGTCGCTGCTCGCAACGCCCCGGAATAATGCAGTTGAAACTATCCAGTCCTTTGCGACGCAGAATCTGCGGGTCAATCTCGCACAAGCAAAAACGGAGGCCTCTCGGCCTCCGTTTTCTATATTCGCCACTGGCTACTCGCCAACTTACCCGAGCCGCCCCGCCGCGTGCGCGAGCAGGGTGTACACCAGGCCCGTCTCCGAGGTCAGGTGGTTGCGCAGTTCCTGCGGGCTGCGGCCGTCACGGGCCACGTCGTCGAGCAGGCGTTCGAACTCGGCGACGTAGCGATCGACCGTCTGCTTGAAGCCGCGGTCGGAACGATACTTGCGTGCGACCTCGTCGAACGCCTTCTGGCCGGCCGGCGTGTAGAGGCGCTTGGAGAACGCCTTGTTCTCGCCGCGCTGGTAGCGGTCCCACATCTCGGCCGCGAGGTTGCGGTCCATCAGCCGGCCGATGTCGAGCGACAGCGACTCCAGCGGATTGGCGGCAGCCTGCGGCGCGGGGCGCGGCCGCGGGGCCTCGCGGCTCGGCGCCGGCGGCTGCGCATCGCTGCGGTTGAGCAGGTCGGACAGCCAGCCGTCACGGCCATTGTCGGAGCCCGCCGGGCTCACCGGCGGCGCCTCGGTGCGGCGCGAGCTCGGCATGCCCAGATCCGGCGGCGGCAGCGTCGAGGCGCTGTTGCCGTTGTCGCGGATGCCGGTATCGCGGATGCCGGTATCGCGCACGCCAGTGTCGCGCATCCCGGTGTCCCGCATGCCGGTATCGCGCATGCGCGCCTCGCCACGGCCGCCGGTGGCCGCCACCACCGACTCCTCCGAGCGGACGCCACTGCGGCCCGCGCTGACCACGTCAAGGCCGCGGCCATGGTGGGCGACGATGCGGTTCAGCTCGGCAAGCGCCTCGATCTGGTCGACGATCACCTTGCGCATCTGCGCGGTGTTCTCGGCGGCCTCCTGCGGCATTTCGAGCACGCCACGTCGCAGCTCGTTGCGCGTCGCCTCGAGCTCGTTGTGCATTTCGGCGGCCATCTGCTTCATCGCCGTGACCATCGTGGAGAACTTCTCCGTCGATTCCTTGAACATCGAGTCGGTCTCGGCGTTGCTCTGCTGATAGAGGTCGTTCATCGCGTCGATGGTCTGCTGGCGCTCGTTTTCCGCCGCTTGGCGCACTGCCTCGAACTGCCGGCTGATCGCCGCCGATCCGGCGCCGGCGGTCTCGGCCACCACGCGGGCGATGTCGCGTGCCCGTTCCTCGGCTGCGGCGAGCGATTCATCGAGCAGGCCGGTGAAGCGGGACAGCCGCTGGTCGAGATCGGTGGTGCGCAGGTCGATGGTCGTGACCAGCGATTCCAGCGCGGACCTGCGTTCGCTGACGGAGGCGGTGGTGGAGCGGTTGGCCTGCTCGACCACGGCCGCCGCCTCGATCAGCGCCTTGCCGTGGGTTTCGAACTGGCTCGACAGCTCGCCGAGATCCTCCAGCGCCTTGCCGGTCTTGCTGTTGAACACCGACAGCTGGTCTTCCAGCGTCTGGGTCGCCACGCCGTTGCGCGACGTGACGTCGTTCATCGCGGACACGAAGTCTGCGACGCGGGTCACCAGCGCGCGCTCCAGCGAGTTGAGGTTGTCGTGGGCGCCGGTCAACACCTCCTGCAGCAGGATGTTGCCCTCGCGCAGCCGCTCGAACAGTGCCACCGTGTCGGTCCGCAGGATCTTGCTGGTCTCCTGCATTTCGGTGACCGCCGAGATCGACACCTGGCGCGACTGGTCGATCGCCGCGCGCGAGGCCTGCTCGAGATCCCTGAGCGACTTCGCCACCGCACCGGTCGCCTGGTCGCCGGCCGAGGTGATGTTGCGCGCGACGTCGTTGCCGTGCGCCGCCATCGACTGCGAGTAAGCCTGGCCGCGGGTTTCGATCGCCTTCAGCGCGTCAGCGGTGGCGCGATCGATGTCGGTCACAAGCTGCATTGACTTGGTGGTCAGCGCATCGACCAGCGAGCCGCGGCGGCTGTCGACCATCTGCGAGAGTCGATCGGCCTGTTGCTGCACATAGGTGACGATCTCGTCGGTCTTGCCGGTCATCGTCGAACCGAAGGTGCTGGACGCAGCCATGACCGAGCGCTCGATGTCGGCCGAGGTGGTCTTGACCTTGGTCGTGACCTCGTTGGACATGCTGACCAGTGCGGCCTGCGCGGCCAGCGCCGAGGTCTGGATGTTGTCGGTGGTCTTCGCCGTGACCGCGCCGAGCGAACGCTCGATGTCGGTCGAAAGCGAGCGGATCTGGCCGGCGGCGTCGGCCGAGGTCGCCGCGAACGAGCTCTGGGCCTCGCGGGCGCTGCCGAGGATGGTCTGCGCGGTGTCGGCGCCGGCGGTGGTCAGCGAGCGCTCGATCTCGATGGAGAGCTCGCGGATCTGGCTGGCCGCCTCGGAGGAGGTGGCCGCGAACGAGTTCTGGGCCTCGCGCGCGCTGCCGAGGATGGTCTGCGCGGTGTCGGCACCGGCGGTGGTCAGCGAGCGCTCGATATCGGCGGAGATCGCGCGGATCTGGCTGGCCGCATCCGCGGAGGTGGCCGCGAACGAGGTCTGGGCCTCGCGCGCGCTGCCGAGAATGGTCTGCGCCGTGCTGGTGCCGACCGCGATCAACACCCGCTCGACGTCAACCGCCAGCGACTTGACGTGGTTGGCGGCATCGGACGAGGCGGCGACCAGGGTGTTCTGGGCTTCGCGGGCGCCGGCCGTGAGCGTCTCGGCGGTGCCGCTGCCGGCGATCGACAGCGAGCGCTGGATGTCGGCGGCAAGCGCCGTCACCTTGCTTGCGGCGTCGCTGGACGCGCTGACCAGGGTGGTCTGAGCGTCGCGGGCGCCTGATGTGATCGCTTCCGCGGTCGCGGCGCCGGCGATCGACAGCGAGCGCTCCATGTCGGCCGCCAGCGTGCGGACCAGGTTGGTCGCTTCGGTGGACGCGCCGACCAGAGTGCTCTGGGCCTCGCGCGCGCTGGCCACGAGGGATTCGGCGGTGGCCGTGCCGGCGGTCGACAGCGAGTGCTGCATGTCGGCGGCCAGCGAGCGGACCAGGTTGGTAGCCTCGGTGGAGGCAAGCGCGAGCGTGCTCTGGGCCTCGCGGGCGCTGGCGACGACGGCCTCGGCAGTGGCCGTGCCGGCGATCGAAAGCGAGTGCTCGACGTCGCTGGCGAGCGACATCACCTGGCTCGTGACGTCGGTCGACGCCGAGATCAGCGTCGCCTGGGCTTCGCGTGCGCCGGTCGTCAGGGCTTCGGCAGTGGCGTTGCCGGCCATCGACAGTGAACGCTCGACATCGACGGCCAGTGACTTGACCTGGCTCGCGGCATCGGCGGATGCGCTGACCAGAGTGGTCTGGGCTTCGCGTGCGCCGTTCATCAGGGCTTCCGCAGTGGCGCTGCCGGTCATCGTCAGTGAGCGCTCGACGTCGGCGACCAGGGACTTGACCTGGCTTGCGGCATCGGTGGATGCACTGACCAGCGTGGTCTGCGCTTCTCGGGCCCCCGAGACCACCGAAGCGGCGGTGGCGCTGCCGGCGGCCTGCAGCGTGCGCTCCACATCGGCCGACAGGGCCTTGATCTGGGAGGTGACGTCGCCGGAGGCTGAGACCAGCGAGGCCTGCGCATCGCGGGCGCTGGTGAGGATCGAATTGGCGGCGCTGGTGCCGACGGCCGTCAGCACGCCTTCGACCTCGGCAGAGGTCAGCTTGAGCTGTGCGCTGACGTCGGTGGACACGCCGAGCAGCGCCTGCTGAGCCGTGCGCGCGCCGGTCTGGATGGTCTCGCTGGTGTTGACCACGAGGTTGGTCAGCGAGCGCTCCGCATCCTCGACATGCGACTTGATGCCGGAGGACAACAGCTCCGCGCGGGCCATGAGGTCTTCGCTGGCATGGCGGCCGCTGCTCTCGATGCGGCCTGCGACGGCCTCGACGCGCGATCCCAGCAGGTCCTCGAACTGCGCGACACGGGTGTCGATGTCGCTGGCGACGGCGCCGACGCGGGTCTCGATACCCTGCTGGATGTCGACGAAGCGCGCCGAGATGGTGTCGGTCAGGTGCGCGCTGCGGCCGTTGATGGTCTCGGCCAGATGCGCGCTGTGGCCGTTGATGGTCTCGGCGAGGTTCGTGCTGTGGCCGTTGATGGTCTCGGCAAGGCGCGCGCTGTGGCCGTCGATCGTCTCGGTGACATTGTTGATGCGGTGGTCGATCGCGGCGATGGCCTGCACGGTGCCATCGGTCAGGGTCGTGGTGAGGAGGCCGAGCCGCGAGTCGATCGACTGGATCGCCTGACTGGCGCCATCGGTCAGCGAGGTCACGAGCGTGCCGAGGTGGCCGTCGATCGTGTCGGTGACCGATTTCGCGCGGCTCTCGAACGTGACTGCGAGCGTCTGCATGCGGCCATCGATCGCTTCATCCAGCGACTGGAGCCGGCCGTCGAGCGAGCCGATCCTGCCGGCGAGCGAGCTGTCGAAGGTCGAGAGCTTGTCGTTGAGCGAAGAGTCGAGATTGGTGACGCGGCTGCCCAGCGTGGTCTCGAACTGCAGCAGGCGCTGGTCGAGGGATGCAGTGATCTCGCCGCCGTTCGAACTGACGCGATGGTCGAAGGTTTCGACGTAGTTCTTCAGGCTGTCGGCGATGTCCTGGGTACGCTGGCCCATGCGCTCGACGATGTCGCCGCCGAAGGTCTTGACGGTGCGGTCGAACTCCGAGATGTGGCGGGTGATCAGCGCGCCGAGCGTGCCGGAGTCACGGGCGAATTTCTCGGCAAGCTCGCTGCCGTGGTTCTTCACCAGCTCGTCGAAGGCGCTCATCTGCAGCGACAGCGAGTCGTGCGCAGTCTCGGTCTGGCTCACCACCTTGGCGACCAGCGAGTTGACGGTGACGTCGAGCGCTTCGCTCGCCCTGTCGCCGCTCGTCATGATCTGGCCGGCGAGGCGGTTGCCGGCGTCGTCGATCTTGCCGACGAGATCGTTGCTGCGCAGCTCGAGCTCCAGCAGCAGCGAGTCCGAGGAGTTCTTCAGGGAGTCGTGGATCTGCTCGGTGCGGTCGGAGATGCCGTCGACGATGGTCGACGAACGCTGCTCGAACTCGCCGGTGATGCGGTCGATGCGCTCGTTCAGCATCTCGTGGACGCGGTCGGCGAGATCGACGAACTCGTCGTGGACGTGCCCGGTCTTGAAGTTGAGGCTGGTGGTCAGCCGCTCGGAGGCATCGAGCACGGCCCGGGTGGTTTCGGCACTGGCTTCCTCGAGGCGGTCGAGCAGGTCGCCGCCGCGCTCGCCGAGCGCGAGGATCATGTTGTCGCCGGCATGGCTCAGCGCGGTCGTGATGTGCTGGCCGCGTTCTTCCAGTGCGCCGGTGATGCTCTTGGCAACTTCGTCGACGCGCGAGGCGATCGCGTCCGAGATCAGCGCGATGTCGTGGCGCAGGTCGATCTGCACACCGGAGATCGCGCTGCGCACCTGCTCGGCCTGGCCGACCAGATTGTCGCGCTGGTGGGCGATGTCCTGCAGGAGGGCGCGGATGCGCACCTCGTTGTCGGAATAGGCGCGCTCCAGCGCGGCGACCTCGTTGGCGACCAGGGTCTCGAGTTCGCCGGCGCGCGCGATCGCGCGCTCGACGCCGTCGCCCATCGCCGCAACCTCGCGGCGGATCGCCTGGCCCACCGTCACCATGGAATCGGCGGCGGCGTTTTCCGGTTCGGAGAAGCGGATCGCGATCTGCGCCATCGATTGCGCGATCGCCTGCATCCTCTGACCGTGCGAGGCGAGGCTGGTGAGGAAGTAGAACAGAAGGATCGGCGCGAGGAAGAGGGCGCAAAGGCCGGCGAGCACGAGCACCGCGGTGCCTTGGGCCATCGCGGCCTGCAGCGAGGGCAGGAAGGCGAGCGTGAGGATACCGCAGCCGATCAGCCAGACACCCGAGCAGATGAAGAAGAGCGTGAAGGCGTTGCGGGCCGGACGTCCGTTCTGCAGCGTCTGCAGCAGCTGGCCGATGGTGGCGCGATCATCGTTGGCGGGGCGGCGCGGGCTGCGCGTCTCCTCGATCGGTTCGAACACTGCACGGTCCGCCGCGGGGCGAGGCTCGAAGGAACTTGCCGAGAAATCGGACGCGCCGGGCGGAAGGCCCGGCGAAGCGACCTCCTCGTTGTCGGGGCTGCGGTTCTCCGTGCCCTGTTCGCTGATGTTGAGGGCTTCCTGGATGGCAGAAAGCGCGACTTCGGTGGGATCTTTGACCTTCTTGGGAGTGTTCGCCATGTTCCCTAAGCCCTCTTACTATCTACGCGTCGGCGACCTTGCGAACGTCCCCCGCAAGCTCGAAGCCGGTGCCCACAGCGGAGCGCAAGCTGCCCGTCGGCGGCTTGTCCGCTACATCCGCAAACATCCTATTGGCTGAGCGAAGCGAATGAAATGCTTGCGATTAAGACTTTCTTAATCATCGTTAACAGCTTTAAGCCATAAGGCCTTATGGGTACACGAAATTCCCGCGCCGTCAGGCCGAATGTGTCGGGATCTTGTCTGAAATCGGGCGGATTTCCAGTTCTTCCCGACAAGAATCCGTTAACCAGTTTCGTGATTGGCTAGTCCCAACAACCGCCAAATGCGTCTCCGGGCGGGATAACCGGGACAGGTCATGTCGCTTCATCTCGAACGGATTGAATGGATGCCATCGCCGCCACTCGCCCCCGATGACGGTCCGATCGATCTTGACCACCTCCGGCGCATGACGCTCGGCGACGCCGGCCTCGAGCAGGAGGTCCTGGCGATGTTTTCGGCCCAGTCGGCCCGAATTATCGGCGAACTGGCCGGCTTGCCGGCCGAGGGCGCAATGCACGCCCATACTCTCAAGGGATCGGCCCGCGCGATCGGCGCATTCGCAGTGGCCGACGCGGCGGCACGGCTGGAGGCGGTTTTTTCCAGCGGTTCCGACCCGTCCCAGGCGCTCGCCGAGCTCGGGGCTGCGATCGCCAACACGCGGGCGGCCATCGACCTGATGGTACGCCGGTCCTAGACTCCGGGCGCCTCCACAGGCTCTTGTCCCGATCCGAACGGTCGGCAGGTTTTCGCCCGCCCGACGCTGGCGCTGTGCGGATCGACCCGTTATAGGACTGCCGGGGACCTTCCATCTAAAGCCCGGCGTATTCCGGCAGCACGAGCGATCATGGCCAAAATCCACTTTATCGACCATTCCGGCGAGCAACGCACAATTGAGATCGAGAACGGCGCGACCGTGATGGAAGGGGCGATCCGCAACGCCGTCCCCGGCATCGAAGCCGAATGCGGCGGCGCCTGCGCCTGCGCGACCTGCCACGTCTATGTCGATGAAGCCTGGCGCGAGAAGGTCGGTGCCCCCTCGCCGATGGAAGAGGACATGCTCGACTTCGGATTCGACGTCCGGCCGAACTCGCGGCTGTCGTGCCAGATCAAGGTGACCGACGAGCTTGACGGCCTCGTCGTGTCGACGCCGGAGCGGCAGGCCTGAAGCCTTCAAGCGCGATGAGGCTTCGATCGTCGTCGCGCCTAGCCGTCCTGCTCGACCATGATCTTCGTTGCGAATGCCTCGCGCTCGTCGCGAAGGGTCGCCGCATTGGGCTCGCGTTGACGCTGCGTTGCAGGTCCGGATCGTGGGCTAGTCGCTGTCGGGATTGACCCCGCGGCGAACCCAGCGTCGAAAATTTTCTTTGACCTCGGCCGGCAGCGGCGCCGGCCTGCGCGTGGCTTCATCGATCATCACGGTGACGGCTCGCGCCGACGCCACGCATCTGCCTTCCGAAAACACCACCTGGTCGAATGCGGTCGAGGTCCGCCCGAATTTGACGAGGCCGAGCCCGAGCTCGATCTGGCCCGGCCAGTGCAACTCTGCGCGGAAATGGATATCGAGGCGTACCATGATCCAGCCGAGTCCCGGCGGCATCAGCCCCATGCTGGGGTCCTTCACCAGCGTGACGCGGCCGGTCTCGAAATAGGTGGCATAGACCGCATTGTTGACGTGGCCGTTCGGATCGAGATCGGCGAAGCGCACATTGTCCGAGAGCCGGTAGGGAAAGTCTTCCAGGCGCGGCGTATCGTCAGCTCTGACAGGGGCGTTCAAGAGGGATCTCCGTCGGTTTCCGTCCATACAGCCGACTTGCCTGATCTCGGCAAGGGGTTGCCGCGCCAGCCTCTGCCCCTATTATGCATGACCCGATCCGGCACCCTGGCTGGACAGGCGAAAGCCGGTCGACCTCAACTGAAAAGAAGCGGATATGAGCGAAGCGATCAAAACCGATGTGTTGATTATTGGCGCAGGTCCCTGCGGACTGTTCGCCGTGTTCGAACTGGGCCTGCTGGATATGAAGACGCATCTGGTCGACATCCTCGACAAGATCGGCGGCCAGTGTGCCGAGCTCTATCCGGAGAAGCCGATCTACGACATTCCCGGCATTCCCTTCGTCACCGGCCAGGGCCTCACCGACCAGCTGATGGAGCAGATCAAGCCGTTCAATCCGACTTTCCATATCAACGAGATGGTGGAGACGATCGAGAAGATCGGCGATCCGCTGTTCCGCGTGAAGACCGACGCCGGCAAGGAGTTCGAGGCCAAGGTCGTGGTGATCTCCGCGGGCGGCGGCTCGTTCCAGCCGAAGCGGCCGCCGGTGCCGGGCATCGAGGCCTATGAGGGCACCTCGGTGTTCTATGCCGTGCGCAAGATGGAGCAGTTCCGCGACAAGAGCATCCTGATCGTCGGGGGTGGCGATTCGGCGCTCGACTGGACGCTCAATCTGCATCCGATCGCCAAGCGCATCACGCTGCTGCACCGGCGCGATGATTTCCGCGCCGCTCCCCACAGTGTCGAGCAGATGCGCGCGCTGGTCGCCGACGGCAAGATGGACTTGAAAATCGGCCAGGTCACGGGCCTCGAAGGCGCGAGCGGCCAGGTGTCCGGCGCTCACGTCAAGGGCAACGACAATGCAATGTCGAAGGTCGACTGCGATACGATCTTGCCGTTTTTCGGCCTCACGATGAAACTCGGTCCGGTCGCGAACTGGGGCGTGGCGCTGGAGAACAATCTGATCCCGGTCGACACCGCGGCGTTCGAGACCAACGTTCCCGGCATCTTCGCGATCGGCGATATCAACACCTATCCGGGCAAGCTGAAGTTGATCCTGTCGGGCTTCCACGAGGGCGCGCTGATGGCGCAGAAGGCGCACCGATATGTCTATCCGGACAAACGACTGGTGTTCCAGTATACGACGTCGTCGTCGAGCCTGCAGAAGAAGCTCGGAGTCAACTAATTCCAACCGAATTATGGCCAATCTCGCGTGGCGCCGCCGTGTCCGGTGTCACGCGGGTACTTTCATACGTCGTGAAATGGCCTTAGACTCCGGCTTTCGTTTTGTTGATTGATCAGGTGATGACGATGCGGAACACGCTATCCCAATTTCGGCTGATCCTTGCGATCGCGATGACGCTCGTTGTTGCGGCCCCGCTTGCTGCCAGCAGGGCCGCTGAGCCGAGCGCGGCCGGCCTCTGGCAGAAGACCGTGGACGGCAGGCCTGACGGCTGGTTTCTGGTGATCGATCACAGCGGCATTTTCGAAGGCGTGATCGCCAAGATGTTCTCGGACCCCAGTGATCCGCCCAACCCGATCTGCTCGAAATGCACCGATGATCGCAAGAACGCGCCGTGGCTTGGATTGTCGTTCATCCGCGACATGAAGCGCGAAGGCTTGAAATACGAGAACGGCAACGTGCTCGATCCGCGCGACGGCAAGGTCTACCGCGCGAAGATGACGCTGAGCGCCGACGGGCAGACACTGACCATGCGTGGCTATCTCGGCATCTCGCTGTTCGGCAAGGACGAGGTCTGGACCCGGCTGCCGGACAGCATGATTGCGCAGGTTGACCCCGCGATCATCGCCAAATACCTGCCGTCACAGGCCGCTGCGATCAAGCCGGCGCCGGCGGCAGCTGCGCCCGTGCCCGCGACGAAGCGGCACTAGAGCATGATCCGGAAAAAATTGTAGCGGGTTTCCCTCGTGACAAGCGCGGAACGCGTTTGCGCGGAGATCATGTCAAACAAGGCACTTTAGCGCGATGTCGCGCTTTGGTGAGCGATTTGGATTCTGATTGAATCAGAACCGAAGCTCCAGGTTCCTGTTTTGACGCGAACGCAGTTCAGCGCTGCCCCGGCGCTGCCGGCAGCGGCGCGACCGGTTGCGACAGCACCTCCGGGCCAACGGTGTCCAGCTGCAGCACGCCGGCGGCCGCGGGCACGGCGGCGTCGGCCATCGCCGCGTGTCCTTCGGCGGTCGGATGCACCGCGCCGCCGTAGACTGCCGAGAGGATGCCCCAGGTCGCGTCGTGAATGTCGGTCGGCTGCATCGACGAGGGCAGGGCCTGCGGGTAGGTCATCGCCGCGAAATAGCTGTCATTGGCGTCGCGAATCCAGCGCGCGCGCGGCAGATAGGCGCGATATTCGCCGGCGCTGCGACCGCATTTGAGGGGCTGGTTGGCCGCGGTGACGATATCCGGGTCGAAGCTGTCGCCGTTGGCGGCAAAGCATTCGCGGTCGAACTCCGGATCGGTCGATGCGCGCGCGCAGAATCCGTGGCTGGCAAACGCGTCCTGATGCGCATCGACGAAGGTCATGCGGTCGCTGTCGGGATGGCCGCAGATGACGCCGGACTGGCACAGCGCGAGCGCCTTGAGCTGCGGCAGGAACTCGTTCTGCACGAAGCCTGAAACCGCCGCCAGGCGCTGCGGATCGGCATTGAAGGACGGGTGGATCTCGAAGCCGGCACGGCCACCGGGGCAGGGCGCGCCGCCATCGGTCAGTGCCGGGTTGGCGTAGGTCGTGTAGATGACGCGTGACAGGTCGCCGCCGACCAGCGGCTTCAGCGCATCACGCAGCCTGGCAAAGCCCGACGGCAGATCGCGCGTCAGCGCAGAGCGCGCATCGTCGACGGTCGCCATCGAGCCGCCGCGCTTGAACAAGGTGCGCTCGGTCGGCGTGTCGACGATGACGTCGGCAACAAGCCCGGAGAAGTAGATGTCATTGGCGCCGACCGACAGCAGCACGAGGTCGAGCGTGCGGTCCGGCTGGCGGCGCTTGGCAGCGGCGAGCGCCGCACGCAGCTCGGTAAGCTGGCCATTGACGGTGCCGGCGCAGGTGTTGGCCGACTTGGTCGGCAGGCATTCGCGCGCCTGCTGCGCGCCGAACAGGCCGTCGGCGATGGTGGCGCCGGTGCAGGCCAGCGGCAAATAGGTGACCGCGATGTGCGGATATTGCACGGCGAGCTGCAGCGCCGTGCGGGTCTGATAGCTGTAGAGCGAGCGATGGCAGGCCGAATTGAACCACAGCGCGCTGTGGCGCTGCCAGTTCGACAGGGTGTCCGGCGCTTCGCAGGCCCGTCCGCCCTTGTAGCCGGCGCGGCTCGGCCGGTAGTATTGCGCGCCGCCGAGATAGGAGCGGAAGCAGAAGCCCTCGTCGGACAGCGCGATCGCACGGTCAGGGTTGCCCTCGCCGGAGGCGATGCTGTCGCCGAGCCCGGCGATCAAGAGATCGCGCACCGCGATTTGCGTCGAGACGCGCTGGTTTGCCTCCGAGCCGCTGGCGACGTCGACCGTTGCAACCGTGGTACGGCCGTAGCGGACGCGCAGATTGACCGGTTCGGCGCAATCGAAGGTCGAGGCTTGCGGACCGTCGCCGTCGTCGAACGACCAGGCGCATGTCGCGCCGACCGGCACCGGGCCGGTGAGGCGAACCACGATCGGATGATCGATCGGCGTCAGGTAGCTTTCCTTGACGTTGTCGCGGGTGCAGGGCTCGCTGACGCGGCCCTGGGTGTCGATGCAGAGCCGATTGACCATGTTGCGCGCCCAGCCGCGCCCGTCGCTCTGCACTTCCAGCGCCTGCTCGGAGGCCAGCACGCTGCGGCCGAGGCCGCTTTCGACATGGAGGCGGAAGTCGCGTTCCTCGCGGAACAGGCGGAAGCGGTTCTTCACCTCCCAGGAGATCTGCAGCGTCTCCTGGGCGTGCGCAGTGGATGCCGATACCCCGAGCAGTGCGCAGCCGAGCAGCGCACCGCAGACCATCAAGCGAAACGAAAATCGAGCCAAAGAGCTAAGCATGGCGCGTTTCACGTCAGCGGTAAGGCGAAAATATGAGAATGGGGTGTGGTGGGACCGAAAATCCGCGCCGTGGGTCGATAACGTCGCTGTTACCGTTTCAGCTGCTTGATACGCTGCTGCCGGCTATCGATCGGTTGCCGCACGGTCGCCGAAGCCGTGCAGGCCATGCTTAGTCGCTTTCGTTCCTGCCAGGGCTGCACCACGTTGAGCCAGAGCTCGCGCATGCCCATGATCGAGATCGAAATCCCGAACGGGATCAGGAAATAGAGAATGCGGAACACCACCAGGGTCGCCAGCAGCTGTTCCTTGCTGAACTCCGGCAATGCTACCAGCATCGCGGCGTCGAACACGCCGATCGAGCCGGGGGCATGGCTGGCGAAGCCGAGCAGGGTGGCCAGGATGAACACGACAGCGAGCGACACGAAGTCGATATGCGGCTCGGTCGGCATCAACAGGTACATCGCAAGCGCGCAGAAGCCGAGATCGACGACGCCGATCAGGATCTGCAGCAGCGTCAGGTTGGCGGACGGCAGCACCACCTTCCAGCCGTTCTGGCCGAGTTCGCGGCGCTTCTCGCCGGTCAGCAGCCAGACAAAATAGGCGACGATGCCGGCAAGACAGCCGAGCGCGATCAGCCGGTTCATCGCCGGCGGCAGCAGGTCCATCGCCGATGCGGCAGCCGGATGCCAGGCCATGCCGAACCCGAGCACGAACAGATTGCCGAGCCAGAAGGTCAGCCCCGACAGGAAGCAGATCTTGGCGACGTCGATCGCGCTCAGGCCGTAGTCGGAATAGATCCGGAAGCGGATTGCGCCGCCGGTGAACACGGTGGCGCCGATATTGTGGCCGATCGTGTAGCTGGTGAAGCTGGACAATGCCGCGATGCGATAGGGGACGTGGTTCTTGCCGATCGTGCGCAGCGCGAAGAAATCATAGAACGTCAGCGTGCAGAAGGCTCCGACCACGCACAGCGCCGCGAGCGCGATCCGGTGCGGCGCGATATCGGTCAGCGCGGTAAGGATGATGCTGGTGTCGACGCCCTTCAGCGTCCGGACCAGCGTCGTGACCGCAAACACGATAATCAGCACACTCGCAGCGATACCGAGCCGTTTCCAGCCGATCTTTCCCTTGAAGCCACGCCCGAGCGTGGTCAGCAGTCGATGCATTCATCCTCCCGGCAGGGCGGCGATTTCAGTGAGACCCGGTCACGGATGGCGACGGGTGACGGGCAAACGCACCGTGCGCAATGACCCATAAGGCAAAACCGATGCGTTGTGCAGCCCTTGACAAGCCAAGCTTCAGTCCTCGTCGATGGTCATTGTCATACGGCCTACATATGGTGCGGGCAGCAGCCATTGTGAGTCGCAACCCAAGGCATTCCCGATCGGCATTGCTGACATTCCCGCTCCGGGACACCGCCGTTCCCGATGCGTTTTCCGGGATTTCACGGGTTTCACAGGAACGGCTGCCGCCGGCGCCGGTTAGCCGGCATCGGCAATCGGACATGGCTGCGCGCAGCGGGGCGAAGAAGGCTTGCACCTGTTCCTGGAACGAAAGGCAACTCGATGGGACTGTTTACCAAAGACATCAAAACCATGAACGACCTGTTCGTGCATCAGCTTCAGGATATCTACTACGCCGAGAAGCAACTCGTGAAAGCGTTGCCAAAGATGGCCGACAAGGCGACCGACCAACAGCTCAAACAAGGCTTTTTGAAGCATCTCGACGAGACCAAAACCCATGTCCAGCGGCTCGAGCAGGTTTTCCAGATGCACAATGCCGAGGTCAAGGCGGTCAATTGTCCCGCGATCGACGGTATCATCGAAGAAGCGGACGAAGTCGCGGGCGAGGTCGCGGACAAGCGCGTGCTGGACGCAGCGCTGATCAACGCAGCGCAGGCCGCCGAGCACTACGAGATCACCCGCTATGGCAGTCTGATCGCCTGGGCGCGTCAGCTCGGCCGCAGCGATTGCGCCGCCGTTCTGCAGAAGACTCTCGACGAGGAGCGCAAGACCGACCAGAAGCTGACCTCGCTCGCCGAGGGGCAGGTCAACATGCACGCCGCCGGCTAGAGCCTGTTCGTTCCGATGGAATTGGAACGAGCTCAAAGCTCTTGTTCTGAGGCGTTTTCCTGACGCGAAACGGGTATCCGCTTCGCGCCAGACGCACTGGTCAAAGGGCGGCCCGCTAGTCAGTAGGTCTATTGAGACAAAACGCCGCGCGGGCCCTCCGCGTGGCGTTTTGGCACCAAGGCTCTTCACATCACAGTTCGACCTGAAACGAAGTGTCAGAGCGAAATGCGCGCCTATCTCTCGCATTGGATTGGCACACGGAGTGGAACCCATGCGACAGGCATCGACGAACATCCTGCCGGCGCTCGATCAACGGGCGGCTGCCCGCCCCGAACGGACCGGATTGGCCACGACCCTGACCCTCGCCGCGATGAGCCTCGGCTACGGCGTCGTGCAACTCGACGTCACCATCGTCAACACCGCGCTCAATGCGATCGGTACCTCGCTTGGTGGCGGCATTGCCGAACTGCAATGGGTGGTCAGCGCCTACACCGTCGCCTTTGCCGCCTTCATCCTGACCGCGGGCGCGCTCGGCGACCGCATCGGTGCCAAGCGCATCTTCATGTCCGGCTTTGCGATCTTCACCGCGGCCTCGGTTGCTTGCGCGCTCGCGCCCGATGCCGTGACGCTGATCGCGGCGCGCTGTGTGCAAGGTCTTGCGGCGGCGATCCTGGTGCCGAATTCGCTCGCGCTGCTCCGTCATGCCTATGTCGACGAGAAGGCGCGGGGGCGTGCCGTCGGCATCTGGGCTGCGGGCGCCAGTCTGGCCCTGACCGCAGGCCCGTTCGTCGGCGGCGGGCTGATCACGCTGGTCGGATGGCGCGCGATCTTCCTGGTCAATCTGCCGATCGGCCTCGCCGGCCTCTGGCTGGCCTGGCGCTTCGCCGACGAGACCCCGCGCAGCGCGCAGCGGGAGGTCGATCTGCCCGGCCAGGTCACGGCGATCGCAGCCCTTGGTACGCTCGCGGGCGCGCTGATCGAGGGCGGCGCGCTCGGCTGGGGCCATCCGTTCGTGATCGCGGGCTTCGTCGGGTCGGCCGTCTTCGCGGTGCTGTTCGTCTGGCGCGAGGCACGCGCACCGCAGCCGATGCTGCCGCTGTCGCTGTTCGGGCAGCGCATGTTCGCGCTGACTTCGCTGGTCGGCCTTCTCGTCAATGTCGCCTTCTACGGGCTGATCTTCGTGGTCAGTCTCTACTTCCAGCAGGTCAACGGCCTTTCGGCGTTCGAGACCGGCCTCGCCTTCGTGCCGATGCTGGGCGCCGTCCTGCCGGTCAACCTGATCGCGCCGCGTGTCGCCGAACGGTTCGGGGCGCCCGCGACCATCGCGCTCGGCACCGCAATCGCGGCCGCCGGGTGTCTGGCGATGCTCGGCGTCGACCGCGACACCGGATACCCAGCGATCTGCCTGCAACTGATCGCAATGAGCGCAGGGCTCGGCCTCCTGGTGCCGCCGCTGACGTCGACGCTGCTCGGCAGCGTCGAGCCACGGCGCGCCGGCATTGCGGCCGGCGTGCTGAACGCGACACGGCAGACCGGCAGCGTGCTCGGCGTCGCGCTGTTCGGGTCGCTGGTCGGCCAGTCCTCGGCCTTCATCGCCGGCCTTCACGCAGCGCTTGGCATCTCGGCGGGCGTGCTGATCGCCGCGGCCACGATGATCTGGATCGGCGGCCGATCACATGCCCGGCAGTGACGTGAGCCGTCGATTGCGGAAGGGCTGACGCACATCTATTGTCCCGCCGCCGGCGACTGTTGTCGCCGGCGGAGGGCTGATCAGATGCATGCGCCGATCGACCGTCGCCTGTTGCTGTCCCGCGCCGCCAGGCTCGGCCTGTGCCTGCCTTTCATCAACCTGGGCGATGCAGCAGCCGGTGCGCAGGCGCCCGATCTGGTTGCGCGCCGGGTTTTCTTCGACAATCCCGACTACCTCAATGTTCGTCTCAGCCCGGATGGCACGCATTTGTCCTACATCGCGCCGGTCGACGGGGTGAACAATCTGTGGGTCGCGCCGATTGCCGATCTCACCGCGGCGCGACCGGTGACCCGAGCCACCGATCGCAATATCAGTACGTACCATCGATGGGGCTACACCAACCGCTATCTGGTGTTCTTCCGCGATCACGACGGCGACGAGAACTGGCGCGCCGCCAGCGTCGACATCGTGAGCGGGGCGATTGTGCCGCTGACGCCGGAGGAGGGCGTCTCGTCGTCCGTGCAGGAGGCCGACCGCAAGTTTCCCGAGGAGATGCTGCTGCGGCACAACCAGCGCGACAAGCGCTACTTCGATCTGTTCCGCGTCAATATCGTGACGGGCAAGAGCGAACTCGTCTACGAGAACAGCCAGTATATCGGCTTCGTCACCGACAGCGCCTTTCAGTTGCGGCTGGCTGCGCGCATCGCGGCGGACGGCACCACCGAGGTGTTCGAGCGCAAGGACGGTGATTGGGTGGCATTCGCGACGGTGCCGATTGCCGACAGCGATACGACCGACCTTCTGGATTTCAGCGCCGACGGCAAGACCCTTTACCTGATCGATTCACGTGGCCGCGACAAGGCGGCCTTCTTCGCCCTCGACATGGCGACGCACGAGACCACGCTGCTCGCGGCGGACGATGACGCCGACATCTCGCGCGCGATCTTCGACGAGAACCGGCGGCCGCTGGCCGCGATGGCCATGACCGACCGGGCGCGCTGGCACGCGGTCGATCCATCCGTGACGCGGGATCTCGCCGATCTCACCCGCCATGGCGGCGGCGACATCACCTTCGTCAGCAACAGCGACGATCTCCGCTTCGGAACCATCTACTACGAACGCGATACCGAAAGCGGCGAATACGCGCTGCTCGACCGCCAGACGCGTGACGTGCACAAGCTGTTCATCCAGCGCAAATCACTGGGCGGCGTCGCGCTGCATAAGCTGGAGCCGGTCGCGATCCCGTCGCGCGACGGTCTGCGCCTGAACGGTTATCTGACCCGTCCGGTGGAGGCCGAAGCGGGACGCGTGCCGCTGGTGCTCGTGATCCATGGTGGGCCGTATATGCGCGACAACTGGGGGTTCATGTCGGTGCACCAGTGGCTCGCCAGTCGCGGCTATGCGGTGCTCAGCGTCAATTACCGCGGCTCGACCGGCTTCGGGAAGGCCTTCGTGACCGCCGCCGACCACGAATGGGGCGGCAAGATGCACGACGATTTGATCGATGCGGTCGATTGGGCGGTCGCGCAAGGCATCGCCGATCCCAAGCGCGTCGGCTTCTTCGGCGGCAGCTACGGCGGCTATTCAGCGCTGATGGCTGCGACCAAGACGCCCGAGGTGTTCGCCTGTATCGTTGACCTGTTCGGTATCTCGAACCTCGTCACCTTCATGGCGTCGATCCCGCCCTATTGGGGGCCGTGGATCAGTATCTGGAAGAACCGGCTCGGCGACCCCGGCACCGAAGCCGGCCGCGCCTTCCTGGTCGACCGGTCGCCGCTGACGCATATCGAGCGCGCGACGAAGCCGATCCTGATCGCGCAAGGCATGCGGGATGTCAGGGTGGTTGCTGCCGAGTCCGAGCAGATGGTCGCGGCGCTGAAGTCACGCAATGTGCCCGTGACCTACATCACCTTTATCGACGAAGGGCACGGCTTTGTCCGGCCCGAAAACCGGCTCGCCTGCTACGGCGTGACCGAGGCTTTTCTTGCCAAGCATCTCGGCGGCCGTTGCCAGCCGATCGGCAATGATTTCGCCGGTTCCTCGCTGAAGATCGAGGTCGGAGGCGAACTGGTGCCGGGGTTGCGCGGATGAGTTGTATGATGTGTGCCGAAGCCGCCGTTCTTTTCGGCAATCCTGCGGTGCGTTCAACGCTTCTTCACCATGCGGGCAGGCCCGGCATGCCCCGGTTACCGTTGGTACACGATTAGGCTCGCTTTTATAGGTCCATAACGGGGACCTATAATGTATCGCGTTCTGACCTGTCTCACTTTTGAACATGACTGGCGGCTGGTCGTCCTTGGCGGGGTGATCTGCACGCTGGCGAGCGCGGTCACGATCAGCCTGTTTCATCGCGCGCGTGCCGCGAAGGGACGCTCCAGGGATATCTGGATCGCCCTCGACGCCGGCGTCGGCGGCTGCGGCATCTGGGCTACCCATTTCATCGCCATGCTGGCCTACGACCCGGGCATTGGCGCCGGCTACAGCATTCCCATCACCGTGCTGTCGCTGCTCATTGCGGTGGCGATCCTGGCCGTTGGCCTTGCGGTTGCCTGCCTCGACGAGCGCTGGTCGACCGTTGCAGCCGGTGGAGCGATCGTCGGCATCGGTGTCGCGGCCATGCACTACACCGGCATGTCCGGACTTGAATTGCCCGCGCGGATCATCTGGTCGCCAGGCATTGTCGCGACCTCGGTCGTGTTCGGCAGCGTATTCGGCGCTGCCGCGCTTGTCGTCGCCGTCGGCGGCGACAGCATCGGCCGCGCGCTGGCCGCAGCCGGCCTGATGACGCTCGCAATCGTCTCGCATCATTTCACCGGCATGGGTGCGATCACGCTGGTGCCCGATCCGACAGTTGTCTTCGACACCCTGACGATCTCGCCGCTGGTGCTGTCGTTCATGACGGCCGTCGCGGCCTTCGCGATCCTCAGTGTTGCGCTGATCGCGACGATCCTGGATCGCCGCGCCAAGAGCGAGATCCACAAGCAGAAGATGGTACTGGACACCGCGCTGGAGAATATGTCGCAGGGGCTGTGCATGTTCGATGCCGACGGGCGCATCGTGCTGTTCAACGAGCGCTACGGCGAGATGATGGGCCGCAGCCGCATGCCGTTGCATGGGCGCCTCCTGATCGATGTGCTGCAGGATCTGCGTTCGATCGGCGAGTGGGAGGGCGATCCCGACGAGTTCTGCACCGGCCTGATCGCGGAAGCGAAGGCGGGCAACGCTGCGACGCGGATCGTCAATCGCCACGGCCGCTCGATCCGTGTCGTCGACCAGCCGATGAAGGGCGGGGGATGGGTCGCGACCTTCGAGGACATCACCGAGTGGCAGCAGGCCCAGGACCAGATCTCGCACATGGCGCGGCACGACGCGCTGACCAACCTGCCGAACCGGACGCTGTTTCGTGAGCAGCTCGAAAAGGCGCTGCGGCTTGCCAGGCGCGCCGACCAGCTCGCCGTGCTCTGCCTCGACCTCGACCACTTCAAGGAGATCAACGACACGCTGGGACATCCGATCGGTGATGCGCTGCTCCGCGAGGTCGCGCGCAGGCTCGGCGAATGCGTGACCGAGCACGATACCGTGGCGCGGCTCGGCGGCGACGAATTCGCCATCGTCCAGTTCTGCAGCAATTGCGAGCCGTCGGTCGTATCTGCGCTCGCCAGCCAGGTGGTCGAGCGGGTCGCGGCTCCCTACGAGATCGGCGGCCATCAGCTGGTGATCGGCGTCAGCATCGGCATCTCGCTCGCGCCCGAGGACGGCAAGGGTCCCGACGAACTGTTGCAAAAGGCCGATCTCGCATTGTATCGGGCCAAGGCCGACGGCCGCGGCACCTATCGTTTCTTCGAGACCGGCATGGATGCGCGCGCGCAGGCGCGGCGCGTGCTGGAGCGCGACCTGCGGCTGGCGCTGCAGCGGGACGAGTTCGAGGTCTACTACCAGCCGATCCGCGATCTCGAGGGCGACCGGATCGTGGCATTCGAGGCGCTGGCGCGCTGGAACCACTCGCTGCGCGGCCTGATCGCGCCGAACAATTTCATTCCAGTGGCCGAGGAAACCGGGCTCATCGTGCCCCTTGGCGAGATTGTGCTGCGCAAGGCCTGCGCGGATGCCGCAGGCTGGCCCGACGACGTCGCGGTTGCCGTCAATCTGTCCCCGGTGCAGTTCAAGAATCCAAATCTGGTGACGTCGGTGAAGGCGGCGCTGCAGGCATCCGCATTGTCGTCCGACCGCCTCGAGCTCGAGATCACCGAATCGGTGCTGCTGCAGAACAGCGAGGCCACGCTCGCCGTGCTGCACGAGCTGCGCGGCTTCGGCGTCCGCATCTCGCTCGATGACTTCGGCACCGGCTATTCGTCGCTGAGCTATCTGCGCAGCTTCCCGTTCGACAAGATCAAGATCGACCGCTCGTTCGTCACGGATCTTGCGACCCGCGATGAATCGATGGCGATCGTGCGTGCGGTCACCGGTCTCGGCAAGAGCCTCGGCATCGTGACCACGGCGGAGGGCGTGGAGACCGACGCGCAGTTCGATCTGCTGCGGCAGGAGGGTTGCACCCAGGCTCAGGGCTATCTGTTCAGCCCGCCGCGGCCGGCCGCCGACGTCGCCAAGATGCTGCGCCCGGCCCCCGAACGGTCGGTGGCCTGATCGAACGGCCTCAGGCCTTGCGCAGGGCGAAATAGGCGCCGCAAAACGCCATCACCGCGCCGAGGCAGAGTGCGGCGAGGCCTGCGAGCACGCCCGAGATGGTCGGGATCGGACTCGGCGCCGATGCCGCCTGGCCGGCACCGGCGAGGATCAGCACGCCGACCACGATCAGGAACTGACGCATCCGCTGCGGGATCTGGCCAGCCACCGCGCTGTGCATCAGATTGGCCGTGAAGTAGCCGCCCGAGAATCCAACCGTCGCGATCAGCCACCACGCGATCGCAGCACCTGCGGGCATGAATTCATGCGTGTCCGAACGCCACAGGCCGCCCAGATCAAGCCCGTAACGCGCGCCGAGCATGTGCACGGCGAGCGCGAGCAGCACTCCTGTGATCATCGCGCCGCCGAGAATGAGGTGACGCGGAAAATAGGTCGTCTCGGGCATGCTTCGCTTGTAGGATAAGCCCGACCTGCCGCGCAACCTTGCACGCGCATTTCTATGGTGGACCTGCGGATTGCCGACAGATTTGCAGCAGCGGCCAGAGGAGGGCGGGGGCCCGGTCGTCAGCTATGCCTACAAGGCCTCCCTGATCGGTTCCGCGCATGCGTTCGAGTTGACCGATGCCGGGCTGTCGTGGCGCATCGCCGGCCAGTCGGGGGTGTGGAGCTACACCGAGATCTCCGCCGTGAAACTGTCCTATCGGCCGGTGTCGATGCAGCAGCAGCGATTTCGCGCCGACGTCGACAACGTCAAGGGCGGCCGTATCGCGATCCTGTCGACCACCTGGCAGACCGCGACGCTGATGGCCCCGCAAGGGCAGCTCTATCGCGACTTCATCGTCGAACTGCATCGCCGGATGCGCGCAGCCGGCAGTAACGCGGTGCTGACAGCGGGGCTTGGGCCGAAGACCTACACTGCCGCACTGGCGCTGCTTGCGGTGCTGGCCGTCTCGATGGCCGGGCTGTTGCTGCGTGCGCTCCTGACCGCCGAATGGACGGGGGCGCTGTTCCTGGTCGGCTTCGCCGCGCTGTTCGCCTGGCAGGTCGGCGGCTTCGTCACGCGCAACCGGCCGCGGCGCTACAGCTTCGATGGTCTGCCCGATGCGCTGCTGCCGAGGGCGGGGCGCAATCAAGCGCAATGAAATGTGACTTCGTGCTTGCGCCACCGCGCGGCATCGTCCGCGCGAGGCCGTGGCCGGGGAGCAGGGGCGTGGAGGATCGAAGTCTGCGGATACCGTCGGACGAGGAGATCGGCGCGATCAATGCGCGGCACCTGGTCGAGACGCCGCTTCGGCCCGCCGATCTGTTGTTCGTGTTCGGCACCCGCGTGGATGTCGCCGAGCGGGTCGAGGCGGCGGTCCGCCTCTGGCGCGCCGGGCTCGCCCGGTGGGCAATCGTGAGCGGCGGCGTGACGGCGGGCGATCACCGCACCGAATGTGCCGTCATCAAGGCGGCGATGGTCGCGCATGGTTTGCCTGCTGAACGAATCCTCGAGGAGCACCGCGCGCAGAACACCGGCGAGAACGTGATCTTTTCGCTGCCGGTGATCGACGCCGCACTCGGCCTCGCCAGGATCAGGAGCGTGATCTGCCTCGGCAATACCTGGACGGCACGGCGCTATCCGATGACCTTGCAGCGGCACTGGCCGGAGGTCGAGAAGATGCTGGTGATGGTCGACAGTTTCGCGACGCCGCGTGCGCTCTGGCACACCGATCCGGAGTTTCGCCGCCGCATCCTGAGCGAATGGGACAAGATCGAACCCTACAAGGCGAAGGGCTTTATCGCCGAATGGCCTGTTGACCAGAGCAATTTCGGTTCCGATTGAATCAGAACCGAAGCTCCGGATTCCTGTTTTGACGCTTTTTCTTCACGCGAACCGGTATCCACGTCGCTCAAAAACGCGCTCTGAGGCTTGTCACTCGGTCGAGTCGAAATCCTCTTCGGTCGCGCTCAACATGCCCGCCAGCGTCCGCAAGCCGAGTTCGAGCTGCTCCATCGGCGGTGCCGCGAGCGCGAGCCGTACAGCATTGGGCGCGTGCCCGGGCGTGACGGCGAAGGTCGTCGACGGCGTCAGCGCGATGTCGCGTCGGGCTGCGGCCGCGACCAGGGTCTGGGAGCGCCAGTGCTGCGGCAGGGTCAGCCACAGATGGTAGGATTTGGCGTTGGTCTGAATCTCGAAATCGGCCAGATGCCTTGCCGCCAGCTGCTGGCGGCGGCCGGCATCGATCCGCTTCAGCCGTGACAATTCGGCGGCCGTGCCGTCGGCCATCAGCCGCTGCCCCGCGGCGAAGGCGTAGCCCGACGCCGTCCAGCCGCCCGAGCGCACCGCGGCCATGATGTTCTCACGCAGCCGCGGCGGTGCGACGAGGAAGCCGAGCGCGAGTCCCGGCGCGACCTTCTTCGACAGGCTGTCGAGCACGATGCAGCTGTCGGGCGCGAGTGCGGCCAGCGGCACCTCGTCGTCGAGGAAGCCGTAGACGCCATCCTCGATGATGACGAGGCCGAGCTTCTCCACCACACGCAGCAGTTCGGCGCGGCGCTCGGCCGGCATGGTGATGCTGAGCGGATTCTGGATCGTTGGCTGGATGTAGAGCGCGGACAGATGCGCCTCGCGGTGCGCCTTCTGCACCGCGTCGGGCCGCACGCCGTGCTCATCCATCGCGAGCGGTACGAGCGAGATGCCGAGCCGTGCGGCAATGCCCTTCACGAACGGATAGGTCAGCGCCTCGACGCCGCAGCGTCCGCCCGGCGGCACGACGGCTGCGAATGCGGCGGCGATGCATTGCCGTCCGTTGGCGGTGAACACGATCTGGTCGGGATTCGGTGCCCAGCTCCTGCGCGCCAGGAATTCAGCCGAAATGGTGCGTGCCGCCCGCGTGCCGACGCTGGTGCCCGGCCGCAGGGCGCCCTCGAGCACCTCTGGCCGTTCCAGCCCTTCCAGGCTCTTGGCGATCATCGTCGCCTGATGCGGCAGCAGCGGATAATTGAATTCGAGGTCGATGCGGGCGCCGCGGGGTTCGCTCGAGGCGGCGACGCCGCGGCGTGCCTCGCCGGACACGAAGGTGCCGCGTCCGACTTCGCCGACCACCAGCCCGCGCCGCAGCAGCTCGGTATAGACCCGGCTCGCGGTCGAGACGGCGATCTTGCGGTCATATGCGAAATGGCGCTGCGGCGGCAGCCGGTCGCCGGCCTTCAGCGCCCCGCTCGCGATCTCGGCGGCGACGGTATCGGCAAGCTTCAGATACTCGAATTTCGACATTATTGCACCGAGAGCAATGTTTTACTTGCTCCGAGCAATGTACCGGACCATTTAAGAGAGGACAAGCCCGCGATTGTACCGAGGACAGCGCAAGCGATCCGAGGTCTCAAGATCGGATCCTGAAAAGAGCATCTGTATCAACGGCATCGTGTTGCCGCGTGGGCCCGGAAGGAGATGACAATGACCACCTTGTATTCAGCCATGTCGCTGCCCGTGCGGCCCAGCCTGTGGAGCGGATTGCTCCGATTGCTCCGATCATGGGCCGATGCACTCGCCACCTATTGGATGCGCCGCGATGCGATCAAGACCCTGCGCCAGCTCGACGACCGGGCCCTGCACGATATCGGGATTTCGCGCTGCCAAATCGAGAGCGCCGTCGCGGGTGACGTCGATGGTCTGGAGCTGGTGCGTTTGCGCTGACCCGGTCAGCAGTGGTGCGGCCTCGACTTGTCTCGACGCGTCTTCTTCACGCGAACCGGTATCCACTTCGCATGAAAGCGGTTCAGTGCCGCACCACCAGCACCGAGCACTTGGCGTAGCGCACGACGTGCCCGGCGTTCGAGCCGAGGAAATAGGTCCGCATCGCGGGGCGGTGCGAGGTCATCACGATCAAGTCGGCCTTCATCGCGGCGGCCTCTTCGAGGATCTCGTGATAGATGCCGCCCTGGCGAACGACGCCTGAAATACGTCCCGGCTCGATGCCGGATTCGCGGGCGACGATCGCAAGTGCCTCTTCCGACGTTTCGCGCTGCTGGCTGTCGAAATCCGCCGGCACGTATTCGGCAAGCATGACCGGCGTCATCGGCAGCACGTTGAGCAGGCGGACCGAGCCGCTCCAGGTCTGCGACAGCGTCGCAGCGGTTGCGATCGCAGGCTTCGCCAGATCGGTGTCGGCGAGGTCGATCGGCACGAGAATCGATTTGTACATCGGCGCCCTCCTGTCCGCGATTGGTCCGGAGCCGCTTCGTCCCGGTTGCGGGGGCGCGTGCCTTCTCGTTGTTGAAGTCTTCTCTTGCCGTCTTATGTCGTTACATCGGTCTCGCGTCGCTTCCTGACCCGCTCCGGCGCGAACGGTCCCCTGTCGCGCGGGCGCAACATAGCACGGCCGAGCTGCGCTGTCCGCCCGCTGTCGGTCGCGTCACGCTTGCTTCAACAGCTTCGGGCTGACGAACTGGACCAGCTTGCCGCGGCGAAATGACACCTCATTCCAGTCATCGGTCGCGAAGTCGATGATCGCCAGCCCCGAGGTCGGCAGGTTGTGGCTCAGCGCTTTCTTCGCGGCCTCGTCGCCGCTGCCGGCCAAGGCCAGTGCGAGCTCGTGCATCCCCGGATTATGGCCGACCAGCATCAGCCGCTTCGGATCGATGGCCGACGCCATCCGGATCGTGATCAGCAACTGCGCTGGATCGGCACCATAGAGTTCCGGCAGGAATTCGACCTTCGGCCGCGGCCTGACGTCCTTCATCGCCTCGTGCGCGATCTCCCAGGTCTGCGCTGCACGAACCGCCGGCGACACCAGGACCAGGTCGGGCAGGGGCTTGTGGCGGGCGATCCAGCCGCCGATCTCGGCCGCGTCGCGGTGGCCGCGCTCGTCGAGGCGGCGGTCCTGGTCCTGCCCGGACGGCGCGTCAGTTTCGGTCTTGGCGTGACGCAGCAGCAGCAAACGGCGCATGGACTTCCATCTCGATTCGTTCAACCGGAATTAATTCTACAGGCTCATGTCCGGGACAAGGTGACAAGCGCCGCGGCGGTTCGTAAGAAACGCCATGGACGAGACTTCCACAAGTGCGGCAGACGGCCCCGATGCGGCGACCTCGCCGTTCCGTGCGCGTCTGGCATTCGACCTCGACGTCGACATCTGCGTGGTCGGGGCGGGCCTGGCCGGCCTGACGGTGGCGCGCGAGGCGGCGCGGCTCGGCGCGAGCGTTGCCGTGCTCGAGGGCCGCCAGGTCGGCTGGAACGCCTCCGGCCACCATCTCGGTACCGTGATGCCGGGTTTCGGCCTCCCGGTCGCGGACCTGATCGAGCGCGTTGGCCTCGAGGGCGCTCGCGAGCTCTGGGCACTGTCGAAGCAGGGTGCCGAATATGTTCGCGCCACGGCGACAGAGGAACTGATCCCTGGCATCGGCATGAGCGAAGGCGTCCTTGAGGTCTCCAATGTCGATGCCGGCGAGACCCTGATCAGGCGACTGCACACCCTGGCCGGGGATTTCGCGACCGAGGTCGAAGGCTGGCAGGTCGACCGGGTGCGCAGCGCGCTCCGGACCGGCCGTTACTTCCACGGCATCCATTATCCGAAGGCCTTCCAGCTCGACGGGCGCAAATATGTCCATGGCCTCGCGGCATTGGCGACGCGGATGGGCGCCCGGATCTTCGAGGAGACGCCCGTCGTCAACATCGACTTCTCGGGAATCCGCAAGCGCATCGTCACGCCGTCGGCGCGGCTGCGCGCCACGCATATCGTGCTGGCGGGCAACATCCATCTCGGCGCGCCGCTGAAGCGGCTGTCGGATACGCTGCTGCCGGTCTGGCGCTATGCGGCGCTGACCGAGCCGCTCGGCGCAGCGCTGGCGGATGTGATCGCATTCCGCGGCTCGGTGACCGACAGCGACGGCATCGACCATTTCCGAATTGTCGACGGCGACCGCCTGCTCTGGGCCAGCCCTGAGACCACCTGGGACGCGCGGCCGAAGCGATTCGGCGCCGCGGTGCAGCGCCGGATTGCCACGGTGTTTCCGCAGCTCGGCAAGGTGCCGATCGCTGAAATCTTCGGCGGCGCGCTCGGCGTCACCGTGCACGGCATGCCGCAGATCGGGCAACTCCGCAAAGGGCTGTGGGTCGCAAGCGGCTTTGGCCGGCAGGGGCTCAACACCTCGGCGATGGCCGGACAGTTGATCGCGCGCAGCATCCTGTGGGGCGACGATCGCTGGCGGCTGTTTTCGCCGTTCGAGCTGGTCTGGGCGGGCGGAACCACCGGCCGTATCGCCGGCCATTTCATCGGCCTTTGGGCGCGGGGCGCCTCGTCCGCAGCAGGCGCGCTGGCCCGCTATCGGGAGGGGGTGCGCGCCAAGGAGCGGGTCCGCGAGGCGCGGCTGGCGGCGGCCAATCTGAAGGCGGGAACCCGGGGGCCGCCGCGGCGCCGCCCACCGCCGGGGGCCGTGCGACCGGCTCCGCCAGCTCCGGTGCGGGAGGCAGCCGAGCCGCGTCCGGCTTCCTCGCAGGAAAGTGAGCACATCTCCGGCGGACCGATGTAACGTCTGGCGCGGGCGCCCGTATTTTATGGCGAACAATGGGCCCAACCCGGAGAATTATGATGATCGATCGCCGCATCCTGCTCGCGTCCGCTGCCGGCCTGCTGGGGCTGGCCGCGTTCCGCTGGCTCCGCGCCTCGCCGGCGCAAGCCGCCGAGAAATTCGAGATCGAGAAGACCGACGCCGAGTGGCGCGCGCAGCTGACGCCGGAGCAATATGAGATCCTGCGCAAGCAGGGCACCGAGCGGCCGGGATCGAGTCCGCTGCTCAAGGAGCATCGCAAGGGCATCTTCGCCTGCGCGGGCTGCGACCTGCCGCTGTTCTCGTCCGAGACCAAGTATGAGAGCGGCACCGGCTGGCCAAGCTTCTATCAGCCGCTGGAGAACGCGGTCGGCAAGACGGAAGACCGCACCTTCGGCATGTTGCGCACCGAGATTCATTGCCGGCGCTGTGGCGGCCATCTCGGCCACGTCTTCGACGACGGCCCGAAGCCGACCGGATTGCGCTACTGCATGGACGGCTTCGCGCTGGTGTTTCATCCGGCCGCTCCATCGGCCACCTGACAACTCTTCCCGGCAATTGTTGCCCGCCCGGCAAAAGTGCCCCGGCCTAACGGCCGGGGCTTTTTTTTCAAGCGCATGATTTTGTTACGTTTCGTTTCCTGGCACGGCAATTGCGACATGCTCCGCCGATGCGGCAGATTTTTCGGGTGGGCGCCGCCAAAAATCGAATTGGAGATTTTGTCATGGGTATCTTCGGCGCTCTTACGACCTCCGTCGGCGGCTTGCGCGCAGAGTCGTATGCGCTCGAAAATATCTCGGGCAACATCGCCAACTCGCAGACCACCGCGTTCAAGCGCATCGACACCTCCTTCATGGATCTCGTGCCGCAAACCGCGCTGACGGCACAGGTGGCAGGCGGCGTCACGGCGCAGTCCCGCTCCACCAACTCGGTGCAGGGCGACGTGCAGTCCGCGTCGGTCGCGACCTTCATGGCGATCAACGGCAACGGCTTCTTTTCGGTGCAGAAGCCCGCCAGTTTCAGCGACGGCTCGCCGGTGTTCGACGGCGTCGACCGCTACACCCGCCGCGGCGACTTTCAGCTCAACAAGGACGGCTATCTGGTCAACGGCGCCGGCTACTATCTGGAAGGCGTACCCATCGACCCGACCACCGGCAATCCGGCGGGCTCTTCGCCGCAAACGCTCCGCTTCAAGAACGACTTCCTGCCCGCGCAGCCGACCACCAAGGTCGACTACCGCGTCAACCTCGCGTCCTATCCGCTGACCACCAAGCACGACACCTCGGTTCCCGGTTCGGAATTGCTGCAGCCGGGTTCGTTCAGCGCCGGTCACAATCCGCTGGTGCTGGGCACGCCGGCCGCGCCCTACACCGATTCGTCGACGACGGGCAGCGCGCAGAGCAACAAGGCCTCGCCATCGGCGCCGAACACCGGCAACACCGCGCTGTCGGGTGCCGCGGGCACCGACTCGATCAGCGCCAGCTTCGCCGCAGGCGACACCATCACCGTCAACGGCACGGTTCTCACCTTCGTGGCCTCCGGCGCGACCGGCAACCAGCTCAACATCACCGACAACATCTCGACCCTGCTGAGCAAGATCGATTCGATCACCGGCACCGGCGTGGCCTCCACCATCTCGGGCGGCTCGATCACCCTGCATTCGGGCACCTCGGCCGATCTCTCGATCACGACCTCGAACTCGACCGCCTTCGCGGCACTCGGCTTTGCCGGCGGCACGGCCACCGCGGTCCGCGGCGGCGGCGGTACGGTCGGCACCGGTCAGGTCGTCGGCAACGACAACTCGACCTTCCTCAACGAGAGCCTCGCAGGCGGCTCGGTCACGGCCTACGACGTGTCGGGTGCACCGGTGAACCTGCAGCTACGCTGGGCCAAGACCGACAGTGCTTCGCTCGGGGCCGGACATGCCGATACCTGGAACATGTTCTACCAGGTCAATCCCAATGCGACCGGCACCGATGTCGCCTGGCAGAACGCCAACGTCAACTTCACGTTCTCGGCGAGCGGCCAGATGTCGCCGGCGGTCAGCTCGGTGACACTCAACAACGCGGTGGTCAACGGCGTGTCGCTCGGCAACCCCGTGATCAATTTCGGCAGCGGCGGCGTGACCCAGTTTGCCGATGTCAACGGCAACGTCCAGGTCAACCAGATCCAGCAGGACGGTTTCCCGGCCGGCCAATTGCAGTCGGTCAGCGTGTCCACAAACGGGCGCATCGTCGGCACCTACACCAACGGACGCAATGTCGACCTCGCCGAGATCTCGGTCGCGACGTTCAATGGCACCAATTTCCTGAAGCGCATCGACGGCGGCGCGTTCGAGGCGACCGACGAGTCCGGTGCGGCGCTGTTCGGCAACGGCGGCACCATCGTCGGGTCCTCCCTGGAATCCTCGAATACCGACATCGCCGACGAGTTCACCAAGCTGATCGTCACGCAGCAGGCCTATTCCGCGAACACCAAGGTGATCACGACCACCAACTCGATGGTGCAGGATCTCCTGAACGTCATGCGCTGATCCGAAAAGCGCACCCGGCATGAAGTAGAGGCGAGTAGCAAGTCATGGGTTTGAGCCAAGCCCTTACCACCGCAATGTCCGGCCTGCGAGCCACGCAGGCCTCGCTCTCGCTCGTGTCGTCGAACGTTGCCAACGCGGAAACGCCCGGCTACGTCAGGAAGACGGTGAACCAGGTCGCGGGCACGACCGGAGACTACGGATCGAGCGTCCTCCTCAACGGCGTCAACCGGCAGCTCGACCAGTATCTGCAGAGCCAGCTCCGCACCGAGACGTCGGGAGCGTCCTACGCCGACGTCCGCTCGACCTATCTCGCCAATCTGCAGAGCGTCTACGGCAATCCCGACTCGACGGGGACGATCGAGGACGCCTACAACAAGCTCCTGACGGCGATTCAGGGCCTCTCGACCAGCCCGGACTCCCAGTCGGCGCGCATCGGCGTCGTCAACGCCGCGCAGTCGATGGCGCAGCAGCTCAATGCGACCTCCCAAGGCATCCAGAGCCTGCGCGCCAACGCCGAGGCCGGCATCAGCGATTCGGTCAACACCGCCAACAATGCGCTGACGCAGATCGCGACCATCAACAAGCAGCTGCAGTCCGGCGGCCAGACCGACGCGTCGACCGCGGCCTTGCTCGACCAGCGCGACCAGTACATCACGCAGCTCTCGCAGTTGATGGACATCCGCACCGTCACCAATGACCAGAACCAGGTGACGGTGTTCACCAATTCCGGCGTGCAGCTGGTCGGCACCGAGGCGGCGCAGCTGAGCTTCAATGCGCAGGGCACCATGACGCCCAACACGCTGTACAACTCCGATCCGACCAAGAGCAATGTCGGCACCATCACCGTCACGTTCCCGCACGGCGGCAGCTATGATCTGGTGTCGACCAATTCGATCCGCTCCGGCAAGATCGCCGCGTATCTCGAGCTGCGCGACAATACCCTGGTCAAGGCGCAGACCCAGATCGACCAGTTCGCCGCATCGATGTCGAGTGCGTTGTCGGACAAGACCACTGCGGGGACCGCGGCACCTGCCTCGCTGGCGCCGCAATCCGGCTTCGACCTCGATCTCTCGGGACTGCAGAGCGGCAACGTCGTCCATGTCAGCTACAAGGACAACACGACCGGCGTCACCCACAATCTGTCGCTCGTCCGCGTCGACGATCCGAGCGTGCTGCCGCTGAGCAACAGCGCAACAACAGATCCGAACGATGAAGTGGTCGGGATCGATTTCTCCGGCGGCATGAGCTCGGTACTGACGCAGCTCAACGGCGCACTCGGCTCGGCCGCGGGACTGCAATTCTCCAACCCGTCCGGATCGACGCTGCGTGTGCTCGATGACGGCACCGGCCGTTCCTCGGTGACATCGGGGTCCGTGACGTCGACCGTATCCTCGCTCACGTCGGGCGATCCGCAGCTGCCGCTCTTCACCGACAATGGCGGGCTCTATACCGGCGCAATCACCGCCAACGGGTCGCAGATGACCGGCCTTGCCGCGCGGATCAGCGTCAACACCGCGCTGGTCGGAGATCCCTCGCGCACCGTCGTGTTCTCCACCAATCCACTCACCGCGGCCGGCGATACCACGCGCGCCAACATGATGCTGTCGCAACTGTCGGCGGGGTCCTACAGCTATTCGCCGCAGACCGGCCTCGGCACCACCAGCGCCCCGTTCACGGGCACGCTGTTGAATTTCGCGCGGCAGTTCATCAGCCAGCAGGGCGAGGCGGCCACCGCCGCCAAGCAGCTGTCCGACGGACAGGACGTCGTGCTCAACACGCTGCAGAGCAAGATGAGCGCGACCTCGGGCGTCAATATCGACGACGAGATGGCGCATCTGCTTCAGCTGCAGAATGCCTATTCCGCCAACGCGAGGGTGATGTCGTCCATCAAGCAGATGTACGACACGCTGATGCAGGTGATGTGAGGGTTGCATGTCGATCGACGGCGTTAGCGCGCGGACGTCCTATATAGGTTCCGCGATCATGAACCTGCGGAGTCAGCTCGATGACCTGACAACGCAGCTCGCGAGCGGAAAGGTGTCGACGACCTATGCAGGGCAGGGGCTGGATCGTGGATTTGCGCTCAGCCTGCGCGGCCAGATCAGCAGCATCAACGCGTTCTCCGACACCGCGACCAACGTCAACACGCGCCTCAGCGTGATGAACCTGGCTTTGCAGGGATTGTCCGACGTCGGCGCCCAGGTGAAGAACGCCTCGACAACGGCGACGCTGACGCTCAACAACAGCGGCCAGACCTCGGGCCAGATCACGGCGCAGGCCGCGTTCGCCAATGCGGTTTCGATGCTGAACAGCCAGTCGGGAGACCGCTATCTGTTCTCCGGCCGCGCCACCGATACAACGGCCACGGTTCCCGCCGACACCATGCTCAACGGCACCGCGACGCAGGCCGGTCTTACCCAGCTCATCAATGAGCGCAAGCAGGCCGATCAGGGCGTCAACAATATGGGCCATCTGACGGTCTCGTCACCCGCAGCGACGACCACGGTGACCAGCATCGCCCAGGACGGATCGGCCTTCGGTCTGAAGCTGCTGTCGGTGCAGTCGTCGCTATCAGGCGCCACCGTGACGCAGCCGACCGGCACGCCGGCCGCGGCCTCGGTCGACCTCGGCGCCGTCAATCCGAACAATGGCGACACGATCAAGTTCAACTTCACGCTGCCCGACGGCACGACCGAAGCGATCCAGCTCACGGCGACCACCACGAACCCACCGCCGGCAGGCTCGTTCCTGATCGGCGCCGACACCACGGCCACGACCGCGAACCTGCAGGCGGCGCTGAAATCCTCGATCCAGACCTTGAGCGACACCTCGCTGGTCGCAGCATCGGCGATCGCTGCCTCCAACAACTTCTTCAACCCCGTGGCGACGATCTCCGGCTCGGCGGTCAACAGCCAGGCCGCTCCGGCGGCGCCGATCACCGGTGCGACGCAGCTGTCTGGTGCGGCGGGAACCGATTCGCTGTCGACGAGCTTCGCGGCCGGTGACACCATCACGGTGAACGGCACGCCGATCACCTTCGTGGCCTCGGGCGCGACAGGCAACCAGCTCAACGTCACCGACAGCGTCCAGGCGCTGATGTCGAAGATCGACCAGATCACCGGGACCGGCAATGCGTCGACCATCAGCAATGGTGCGATCACGCTGCACGGCGCCGATGGTGCGAGCCTGTCGATCTCGAGCTCCAATCCGGCGGCGCTCGCCTCGGTCGGCATCACCAACAACACGACCGCGACGCCGGCGCCGCTGCGCGTCGGCGGCCCGCCATTCAACACCGCAACCAACCTCGTGGCCGGAACGTCCGCGAACACCGTGATCTGGTACACCGGCGAGAATGGCACCGATCCGGCGCGCGGCACCGCAGTCGCGCAGGTTGATCAGTCGATCTCGGTGCAATATGGCGCGCGCGCCAACGAGCAGGCTTTCCGCTATCTGCTGCAGAACGTCGCGGTCTATGCGGCGGTCACGACCAACGCCAGCAACCCGAATGCGAATGCGCAGGCGACGGCACTGGCGCAGCGGATTTCAGCGAACCTTGCGCCGCAGACCGGCCAGCAGCAGATCCAGGATGTGCAGGCCGAGCTCGCCGGAGCCCAGACGTCGATCAAGTCGGCGACGGACCGCCAGACCCAGCTCAAGGGGATGGCGCAGAACATGCTCGATTCCATCGAGGGCGTAAACCAGGACGAGGTCGCGACCAAGATCCTGGCGCTGCAGACGAGCCTGCAGGCCTCCTACCAGACCACGTCGATGCTCTACCAGACGACGTTGCTGAAATACCTGCCGATCAGTTGAGCCAAACAAAAGGCCTCCCTGCGGAGGCCTTCTTGCCGCCATGGCGGTGGAACGTCAGGCGCTCTTCCGGGGCTCGTCCTGGGCCGCGGCCTGCAGGCTGCGTGCGGTCTCGAGCACCTTCTCCTCGTGCGCGATCAGCTTCTTCGATTCCTTCAAGGCGTGATAGACATCGCCATTGAGAATGCAGTTGTTGATGCCTTCGATGAACGGCCAGGCGCTCGGCATCGCGGTGAGGATATCGCGCACCAGGCTGAAATAGGTCGGGTGGTGCGCCATCGGATCCGGCGACAGATACATCAGTTGCACGGCCAGATAGACCAGCTTCGCCGGCGTGTCGGCGCTCTCCGGCGTCAGGATGTCCTTTTCGCGCAGGATGGGGATGCGGTCGCCGTCGATCAGGAGCCGGGCACGCTGATCCGTGTTGGTGATCACGCAATTGCCGACGATGATGCGCTCGTTCGGTTTGAGCTCGACCTTCAGGGCCATGACCATTCTCCTTTGGCGGCAGTCGCGCGAGACGTCGTCGCAGCAAATCGAAATCGATGCCGGCTCTGCTTACAGCCGCCGTTGCCGGGACGGGCCGATGCGGCTGCGATCCTTTCCCATGATGGTTAACGATTGGTAAATGGGCCTGCGTACCGGGCGGGTACCGCGAATGTACAAGGGTTTCAGCAATTTCTCCGGCAAGCCCCACCAAGCCAGAGAAGATCCTTTCTCCTGCATTTGAATCAAAGGCCGTCGCGCGGCTTCGTCTTTTCTTCGAGCGTTGTTCGTGATGATCGGCCACCCGCCCGATCAGAAAGGATTGGAGCGGCTTTCTCCTCAGTTTCACACCAGAAGGGTATGAAAATGTCCGATCTCGTCCTCTCCGCTTCCGTTCGTCAGAACCTGCTCTCCCTCCAGTCGACCGCCGATCTGCTCGCCACGACGCAGAACCGCCTCGCCACCGGCAAGAAGGTCAATAGCGCGCTCGACAACCCGACCAACTTCTTCACGGCCCAGTCGCTCGACAACCGCGC
>NZ_JAFCKQ010000050.1 GCF_018130215.1 Bradyrhizobium jicamae | reverse complement strand
CTGGTCAAGACCGTGCACGAGAACGAATCGATCTACATCCCGATCGGCGCGGTGCACCGGCTGGAGAACCCCGGCAAGATCCAGCTCGAACTGATCGAGGTGCAGACCGGCAGCTACTTCGGAGAGGACGACATCGTCCGCATCGAGGATGACTATCAGCGCGCCTAGCAGGCCGGATGGAAACTGTGCACGAGAGGGGTGGCGAACGCGGCCATGCCCTGGCGGGCAATCCTTCCGCCCCGAGCGTAGTTGCGAAATGGTGCGAACCTTGAGCACGACTGAGCTGATTGAGAAAGCTTGGCCATGGCCCGAGGTCGCGCCTTAGATGCGACGCACTGCTAGAGTCACTATGGCGCCCTTGATCGATAGTCGGCTCAGCCAATGCGACCAAACGTGCAGTCCTCTGCGATGAGGCTGCTTGCAGGAGAGGCATGGTCTCAGGTCGAACGGGCTAGTGGCGCTCTGGCTCGCGGGGATAGCAAATGGAGATTGTTGTCGCAGCGATTGCTTGCTATTTCCAAAGTCAATACTCGTTGGCATTCTGGCTCGTCATTCTTGGCATTTTCTATGGCCTCTTCGGCGTTGCCAAATCGATGATCAATCCGGTCTGGTATTCGCAAAGGCGAACCATGGCCGGGCTCGATGCCAGTAACAGAATGATCGCCCTGATTGTCACGAAGACCATTACCACAGTCACGTTGGGCGCCTTTGCAGTACGCCTCGCCGATTTGGCTGGATACCTGTCTTGACACGCGGTCGGCGGAATGGGGTGGGAAGCGAGATCAGCATGCTGTGCGGAAGGCTCGTCGCCCCACAGCGGTGCGATAAAGGAACGACCGTCGTTTGCGAGAGCGCACTGCCTACATGCACCGAGCGGGATGGCTGACGGTCCGGCGGCCCGCCCGACATCTGGAGAGCCGCCTTCCCCAAGCATCGAATCCATGCCAGGCGCTTGGCGTCCACATCAGCGTGGAAGTTGCGAGAGCGACAACAACTATCGTAGACTATGCCTACTAGCATACCTAGACGAGGTTCGGAGGAAAAACCCGATGCGCGGAATTTTGGTCTTTTCGATCCCCGTTTTGTTGCTGGGAGGCGCTCAAGCTCAGTCTCAAACGAAAGAGGAGCTGCCCAAACCGAGCGCTTGTTTCTACACCGTGGGAAATCAGTCGGTCGAGGTGCCTGTCGGTAAAAGCGTTTGCCGTCGCTCGCCGGCGCCTTACGAAAGCCAGTACTCTTTGCTGCGCTGCGGTCCACCGCTTAATGAGGTTGCCCTGGTCAAGCGTGGTGACCCCCAATGCGACCGATACGAAGACCGCCAATAGCAAGACGCCGAACGGTCGACACGCGGCAATTCCATGCATCGTGGGGTTCGTCGATCGCGCCATCCGCAGGGAGCCGCGGGCGGACAGGCTCATTCAAATTGAGACGGTTCATGCGGAATAGTGCTTCAGAGAACTGGCCGAGCTCGCCAAACTGCAGATGAGCTCAGTGCGTTGTCACGGCCTGAGCTAGTCGCCGCGCCTGCGCTCTTTTTTCCCATCGAACGAGCATCTGGCCAAGTTCACCGCTAGCCTGCTTGGGACCGATTTCGTTCGAATTTGCCGGCCGCAACCAATCGGGTTCAACGTAACCCATCCACATTCGCGCTCTCGCATGACGTCGGCGAGAAATGAGCTCACGTGTCCCGTAGCCGGCGCCGTAGGCTGCGACGAGCAAAATTATCAGGAGGATGATGCCGCTCACCAGTGGACTCCGTGCACTCAAGGGGCTTTTGCCAACGCTGAGGCCGTCGAGTCAAGGTCTGCACCGTTCGTGCGATTCGTCCTGCGTGCCGACGATGCGCGTTTGCATCTGGCTCACCAGGGCAGGCATCCGGACGGTCTCAGGACGCAGACTCTAGTCGTCGATTGACCTGTTGTCGGGCTTCCACACGCACCAACTTTAGCAGCTTTGTTCGCTGCCCTCGGCGTCACTTGCCTACCCCTTCGTGCGTACCCCTTTGGATAATGGTCTGCGCAGCGCCAGACCTCGTTTGGGGACGAGAGGGCTCCAGCAGGAAGGCTCCGGAAAGCCGGGCGGTTTCGGAGCACGCCGTCCTACAGACAGCGACCGCCTGGGATCATATCGCGGGGGCGTAATGCCTCACGCGTAGCCGTTCGGATTGCGTCTCTGCCAGCGCCAGTGGTCGGTGCACATGGTCTGAAGCGATCGGGTGGCCCTCCAGCCGAGGAGCTTCGCCGCGTAGTCGGTCGCAGCATAACAGGTGTCGACGTCGCCCGGGCGGCGCGGATTGACCGCGTAGGGAATGGTGCGGCCGCTTGCGGCCTCGAAGGCACGGATGACGTCAAGCACGCTGCTGCCCTCGCCGGTCCCGAGATTGACGGCGAAACATTGCGGAGTGTCGAGTAGCCTCAACGCGGACAGATGACCTGCGGCCAGATCCATCACATGGATGTAGTCGCGCACGCCGGTGCCATCGGGCGTGTCATAGTCACTGCCCCAGACGTTGAGGCGTTCGCGACGTCCGATCGCGACCTGGGCGACGAACGGGACGAGATTGTTGGGAACGCCTTTCGGATCTTCGCCGATCAGGCCGCTTTCATGCGCGCCGACGGGGTTGAAATAACGCAGGATCGCGATCGCCCAGCTGTTGTCGCTGACATGTTGGTCTCGCAACATTTCCTCGATCATCAACTTGGTGCGGCCGTAGGGGTTGACCGCCTGAAGTGGGTGCTGCTCGGTGCAGGGCAGGAACTGCGGTTTGCCATATACCGTCGCCGATGAGCTGAACACGATCTTGCGCACACCGGTGGCCCGCATCGCACGCAACAGCCGGTGCGACCCGACCACATTCTGGTCGTAATATTCGAGCGGCTCCGCAACCGAATCCTGCACGGACTTCAAGCCGGCGAAATGCATCACGGCGGTGCAGCCATGCTGCGACAGTGCCTTCTCGAGTGCGGATTGATCGCGCACATCCCCTTCGACGACGGTCAATGGCTTGCCGCAGATCGCCTGTATCCGCTCGAGCGCTATCGGGCTGCTGTTGGAGAAATTGTCGAAGACGACAACGTCCTCACCGGCCGACAGCAGTGCGACGCATGCGTGTGAGCCGATATAGCCGGCGCCTCCGGTGACCAGGATCATGCGATGTCCCTGCGTTGCGACGACGACGCGACGGCGTCGTTCGAGTTGTCGCAGCATTCATAGCATCGCTTTTCTCGAGGCCAAGCGCTGTTTGTCGCGATCGCGGATATCGCATCCGCGCGATGCAAAAACCTCGTGCAGATTTGAGCACTTGCTGTGCGGTCGTGATCAACTAACCCGCAGATTGTTGCGGCAGCTTCCTGAAGCGGTCGATCTGATCCTGCAGCAGCGGCAGCAGGATCCGGCCAGCGCCGATGCCGCAGAGTCCGCCGACAGCCTTCACCGTCGCATCGAGCAGGCGGGCGTGGCGATCGGGCGTCAGGAGTTGCAGCGCCTCGAGCGCGTAGGCGCTGGCTGCGATCATCACGACGACTGCCAGCGCGCGCCGCGGATAGCCCATCACCAGCAGGAGGCCGAGCAGCGCAAAGGCCGCGAAGTGTTCAATCTGGGGGGCTGCGATCGACGGCCGGTCGTCGATCGGTGAGATCGTCACGAAGGCGATGAAGGCGAACGCCAGCCACCCCGCAATACGGGAAATCTTCTGGATCATGATCAAGAGGGTTAGGCGACGGCCGGCCCGATTGCAACCCGCGCGCCTCCATCAGGATCGTTTCTGCGGCTGACCGACAAACGTCGTTAATTCCGCAGGCGTTAACGAGCGTGCCCGCCGGTTCCAAATCTGCTATCAAGCCGGGAAATGACAAAAAAGTAACATTCCACTAATCGGTCCGTTCATAACCCGTTCAGCGCCGGAAGCCTCATTTGATGCCGTATATCGCAATTCTCACTTTCGGAGGCCAAGGTGCGTCTGCTTGTCGTTGAGGATGATCCCGATCTGAACCGCCAGCTCACCACGGCGCTGACGGATGCAGGCTATGTGGTCGACCGCGCATTCGACGGCGAGGAGGGGCACTTCCTTGGCGACAGCGAGCCCTATGACGCGGTCGTGCTGGATATCGGTCTGCCGAAGATGGACGGCATCTCGGTGCTCGAGGCGTGGCGGCGGAACAAGCGGGCGATGCCGGTGCTGATTCTCACCGCGCGCGATCGCTGGAGCGACAAGGTCCAGGGCTTCGACGCCGGCGCCGACGACTACGTCGCAAAGCCGTTCCACCTCGAGGAGGTGCTGGCGCGGATCCGCGCGCTGCTGCGCCGAGCGTCCGGGCATGCGCAGGTCGAACTCGTCTGCGGGCCGGTGGCGCTGAACACGCGCACCAAGCGCGTCACGGTCAACGGCAATCCGGTCAAGCTGACATCGCATGAATACAATCTGCTCGACTATCTCATGCACCACACGGGACGGGTGGTGTCGCGCACCGAGCTGGTCGAGCATCTCTACGACCAGGACTTCGACCGGGACTCGAACACGATCGAGGTGTTCGTCGGCCGGATCCGCAAGAAGCTGGAGGTCGACATCATCCAGACCGTGCGGGGCCTGGGCTACATGCTGGCGCAGCCGCCGTCAGGCGCTTGATCCGCGCGCGGGCGTTGGCATGATCCGCGGGAGGTTGATTGGATTCGCCATGCCGAGGCCCGCTGACACGATGTTCGAGACCGTGCACTGATGCGCGGCAGTTCGCTTGCCACCCGCCTGTTCGTCTCGGCGACCGCCTGGGTGGTGGTGATCCTGGCGATAACAGGCGTCATCCTGTCTTCGGTCTACCGTGACGCGACCGAGCGCGCCTTCGATCGCCGGCTCAATCTCTATCTGCGCACGCTGATCGCCGAAGTCGCGACGCCCGACGAGCCACCGGATCGTCAGTTCCAGTCGCTCGGCGAGCCCCTGTTCGACCTGCCGCTGTCCGGCTGGTACTGGCAGATCACCCGCACCGACACCGAGAAGGGCGAGACCCGTGCCTCGCGCTCGCTGTGGGACAAGAAGCTGCCGAAGCTCGAGGAGCACGGCGCGGAGCTGACTGCGGCCGGCGTGCGGCTCGGCTATGTCGACGGCCCCGAAGGCCAGAACCTGCGCATGGTGGAGCGGCCGGTCGATCTCGGCGCCGACGGTAAGTTCCTGGTGAGCGTCGCCGGCGATGCCACCGAGATTTTCGACGAGACGCGCAGCTTCGACTATTATCTCGGCGGCACCTTCGCGGCGCTCGGCATCGTGCTGTTGCTGACCACGATCTTCCAGGTCCGCTACGGCCTCGCGCCGCTGAAGCGCATATCCGAGGCGATCGCCGACATCCGCTCGGGCCGTGCCGAGCGGCTGGAGGGCCAGTTTCCGGTCGAGATCGCGCCGCTTGCGCGCGAGACCAATGCGCTGATCGACGCCAACCGGGAGATCGTCGAGCGCTCGCGCACCCATGTCGGCAATCTCGCCCACGCGATCAAGACGCCGCTGTCCGTGATCGTCAACGAAGCAAGCGTGCATGCGGCCGACCCGTTCGCCAGCAAGGTGCTGGAGCAGGCTGACGTGATGCGGGATCAGGTCGCCCATCACCTCGAGCGCGCCCGCATCGCCGCCCGCGTCACCATCGTCAGCACCATCACCGAAGTCGCACCCGTCATCGAGGGGCTGCGGCGGACCATGGAGAAGATCCATCGCGACCGCTCGATCTCGATCCAGACCAAGGCGGACCCGGCGGCACGGTTTCGCGGCGAGCGGCAGGATCTGGAGGAGATGGTCGGCAATCTCGTCGACAATGCGTGCAAATGGGCGGCCTCGCGGGTTTTCATCGAGGTGACGATCCAGCCTCCGAACGAGCCGGGCGCCGGGCCGAGGCTGCGCATCGTGGTCGACGACGACGGCCGCGGCCTGTCGGAGGCAGAGCGCGCCCAGGTGTCGCGGCGCGGCCAGCGGCTCGACGAATCCAAGCCCGGCTCGGGTCTCGGTCTGTCGATCGTGACCGATCTCGCCGGGCTCTATGGCGGCAATCTTGCCCTCGGCGAGGCGCCGATCGGCGGCCTGAGGGCCGAGCTGGTGCTGGCAGCGGTCTAGGCGTGCCTCGCGAGGCCCTGGCCGGGTCTCGGAACCGTCATTATTGCTAAACGCCTTCTTAACGCGCGCGCTCCTATGATCCGGAGCGGGTGCAAGGCGGCCGTCCGCGGGGCATCAATCACTCAATACCAGGCGTATGGGCCAGAGATCGACCGAGCAGCTGAGGGATTATCTCGCGCAGCTTCCGCCACAATCACAGGCGCTGCTGATGCGGGAGCTGGAGCGCGCCGTCGAACGTGGAGAAGACGTCGCCGTCGCCAATCTGGTGCTCGAGCAGCTCCGCAAGATCGTCCGTGCCGAAGAGGACGGCGACTTTGAGCCGCGCACTGACGATCCGGCGCGGCTCTTGTTCCGGCCGCTCGAGCCGTTCCTTGCCGAGACCAATTTCCCCACCCGGCCGGGCCAGATCAGGCGCAGTTCGCTGCTGCCGATCTGGCAGTGGCTGGCGCGAGACGGTGTTCCGGAGGCGGCTCGCGACTTCGAGACCAGCCTTGCCGCGGCATCGGATGGCAGCTCGGCGGAGGCGGCCGCCCGCAAATTCCAGCTTGCGGCCGCGGAAGCCATCGTCAAGCTCGCAACCCCCGTGCCCGGCGAGGACCGCCAGCGGGCTCTGTCGCGCGTCGGGTCGTCTGGTGTGATCGAGGATCTGCTGCCGATCGGCCTCGTGCTGCGGGGCCGCGAGGCTCTGGAGACGCTGGGAAGCCGCCTGCCGAGCCAGGTCCGGGTGTTTGCCGATGCCCAGATCGCTTCCGTGACCGAGGCGCTCAAGGTGCCGTCGCTGCAATCGCCGCAATTGCTGCCGTTCGCACTGTCATTGATCGCGCAACGACTGGTCGCGCCGTGGCAGATCATCCGGCTCGCCATCAAGATGGCGGCCTCCGACGATGAGTTGAGGGTCGCGGCCACACCCTACAGTGTCGCGGTCGCGATCGCGCTGCACGACCTGTCCTTTGTTGCGGCCTGCTTGCGCACCGACATCAAGCGCGGCCAGTTCGACGAAGTCGGTGAACTGCTCAAGACCCTGCACGATGGCGTCCGCGGCCTGCGCACCGAGCTCGATCTGCGTAACGATTCCGCATGGGGCCGTCAGCTCACCTCGATCCGCGCTGAGATCTCCAACGCGCTGCAATCGGAGATCGACAGCGTGCCGGGCCGGGTCCGCCGCATCCTGCGCCAGCGCGCCGACAAGGACATTTCGGCCGGCGCAAAGATCGACATGTCCGAGGTCGAGGACGTCGCCGCGCTGATCGATTTCGTCGCGGTGTGCCGCACCTATGCCAGCGAACTCGCCATCAACGAGGTGACGCTGCGAACCTATTCCGATCTGCAGCACTACGTCGAGCATTCGACCGAAGGGCTCGTGCAGTCACTACGCGGCGGTGACGCGCGGGTGCGCACCTTCCGTCAGCAGCAGGTCAAGGCCGCGATCCGCTTCTGCGAGGTGCTGTTCGGGCAGGATTACGCCTCGCTGATGAGCCGGGCGGCCGAAAACGCGGTGACCGGCGAGCGCAAATCCTCCCGCGCCGGCTGAAGCGCGATGATATTGGATTGCATCGTCATCGCGCCTTGGCTGTTTGCTTGAGCATGATCTTTTCGGAAAACCCGCTTTGGCCCGCTCAGAGCTGCAAGGTGCAGGACTCCGCATGCGTCACGGTGCCGCCGAGAAGGCAGCCCACAGGCGTGGCGTCGGCGAACCCGAGGCGCACCCGTATTTCGGAAAGGGCGTCCATCGCACGCCCCTGCATCACGGTGATCCGTTCGCTGTTGCGTTCAACGAGGCGGTTCTTGAGCAGTCCAAATGCGAGTGCGGCAGCGGCGATGCCTGTGGCGGCATCCTCCGGGTAGCCCGACGATTTCGGAAACTGCCGCGCCTCGAAGCGTCGCTCGCCCTGATGCTCGATTGCGTAGGGGTAGAGTCCGGTGGACCCAATTCGCTCGCAGCACGTTTCAATCCGGGGCGCATCGGGCACCAGCTCATTGAGCTGACGGACGCCCTTCATCGGGATGAGGGTCTTCACGCGCGAAGTGACGGCATTCTGCACCGGAAGATCGAGCAGATCGTGGCGCGATATCTTGAGCGTCGAGAGCACCTGCTCTTCCTCGGCGTGCGAGAGGTCGACGACCTTGCCGACCGGTTGGCTGATCTCGACAGATGGGTCGCCTGACCTTGCACGGTCGACATAGCCCGTGACTGGTCCGCTGCGCGTCACGATGCGAACCTGTTCGGCGCGCAAATGGCCCCTGGTCGCGAGCGCCCAGAGCGCGCCGATCGTCGCGTGCCCGCACATCTCCATCTCATGACGTGGAACCCAGAACCGGAAGGCATAGTCGGCGTCGAGGCTCGGGGCCGGCAGGACGAAGCCCGACTCATGCCCAAAGTGCCGGGCCACCGACTGCATCCCGGTATTCGGAAGCTTCGATGCGTCGATCACGATGGGGCAGGGGTTGCCACCGCGTCCCATGTGCGTGAACACGTTGACAAGTTCGATCTCGGTCATCGCATGGCTCGCTTGATGGCAGGTGTAATGGCGTCGATAGCGCCGGTGTGCGCTTCAACTTACCTGTCTCGTCGATCTCCGGCTATCGCCGGACGGCGAAAGGCTCACCTTTTCGGGCCCTCGGAGGGAAGCCGGGCAGGAGCGCACCGCCGCACTTTGCTCCGATCACGAACAAATCATCGGCAGGCCGCTGGATGGCCGTGGCGAGGTCGGCTAGTTCGGGCCGAGCTCGACTGCCTCCTTCCGGATTTCCAAAAGATGCACCTGAATCCGCTGTTTTGCCTCGCCGCCCTTGCCGCTGTCGTGCTCGGCTGGTCCGATGCCCACGCGCAGCCGGTCGACCAACCGGCTTACGGACCGGAGTTGCAGGGTTTCGAGTATCCCTATCCGGTGGCGCATTATCATTTCACCTCCCAGGGCCAGGAGCTCGATATGGCCTATCTCGACGTGAAGCCGCAGGCGCCGAACGGGCAGACCGCTGTGCTCCTCCACGGCAAGAATTTCTGTGCCGCCACCTGGCAAGGCAGCATCAAGGCCCTGAGCGACGCCGGCTACAGGGTCATCGCGCCCGACCAGATCGGTTTCTGCAAATCCTCAAAGCCTGAAGGATACCAGTTCACCTTCCAGCAACTCGCGGGCAACAGCCGCGCGCTGCTCGCTTCGCTTGGGATCGAGCATTCGATCGTGATCGGTCATTCGACCGGCGGCATGCTGGCGATGCGCTATGCGCTGATGTACCCGAATGCGGTTGACCGCCTGGTGCTGGTGGACCCGATCGGCCTCGAAGACTGGAAGGCCAAGGGCGTGCCGTGGCTCAGCCTGGACGGCTGGATGCAACGTGAAGCACGAGTCACCGCGGATGGCATCCGCGCCTATGAGCGCGCCACCTACTACGCCGACACCTGGGACCCGTCCTACGAGACCTGGGTGCAGATGCTGGCGGGGATGTATCGCGGTCCCGGCCGCGCCGCCGTCTCTTCGAGTTCGGCGCGGATCTACGACATGATCGCGACCCAACCGGTTTTCTACGAGTTCGAACAGATCGCACCACCGACGCTGCTTCTGATCGGGGACAAGGACACGACTGCGATCGGCAAGGACACCGCTCCGCCCGAGATCCGCAAGACACTCGGCAACTACCCGGTGCTCGGCAAGGAAGCGGCGAAGCGGATTCCACACGCGCAATTGGTCGAATTCCCGGACCTCGGCCATTCGCCGCAGATCCAGGCGCCGGCCCGCTTCCACGCAGTGCTGCTCGGCTGGCTCGAGAATCCGCAGACCGGTGTGCCGCAGGTGAAATAGGCGCGCTGCCTGCCATAAGGCTGCAGGTGTTGCTGATGCCCCCGGCACCAGTCGGGTACGTCGTCAACCCGGTGGAAACCGCGTGATTCCAAGCTCTCCCGGTCTAGCAATTGTCAATTGCCGGGCTCGCCGCCGGTGGTGTAAAGCGATTCCGAGGCAGCTTGCCGGAAGCCGCCGTTCCACCCGGGAACCGCTTGATGACGCTCTGGTTTGTGTTCGCGCTGATGACGGTCGCGGCGATCTTTGCCGTGCTGTGGCCGCTCAGCCGTGGCCGGCCGGCCGGCACTGACGGCAGCGAGGCGGTCGTCTACCGGGATCAACTCGCCGAGATCGACCGCGACATGGCCGCCGGCATCATCAGCGCCGCGGAGGCGGGGGCCGCCAAGGTCGAGATCAGCCGCCGGCTGCTCGCGGCCTCGGACCAGGAACAGCATGAAGTTCCAGTGCAGAGCAATCTCAAGCTGCGGCGGATGGCTGCGACGCTGGGCCTGGTCGGGCTGCCGGTCGTTGCGGCCGGCTTCTATCTGGCGCTCGGCTCGCCGCAGCTGGGTGACTTTCCGCTCGCGGCACGCAGCCGGGCGGCCGACGCCAATCAGCCGCTCACCAATCTGGTGGCGCAGGTCGAGGCTCACCTGGAGAAGAATCCGACCGATGGCCGTGGCTGGAGCGTGCTGGCACCGGTCTTGTCGCGCCTCGGGCGTTATGATGATGCAGTGCGCGCCTATCGCAATGCCATCACCTATGCCGGCGACAACGCGGATCGCCGTGCCGATCTGGGCGAGGCATTGATAGGGACGGCCGGCGGTGTCGTCACCGCGGAAGCCAAGGCGGAGTTCGAGCGCGCCATCGCGCAGGATGCCGACGATGCCAAGGCCAACTACTTCCTCGGTCTCGCCGCCGAGCAGGACGGCCGCAAGGCCGACGCGGCAGCGATCTGGCAAAAGATGCTGGCGACGGGGCCGGGCGACGCGCCGTGGCGGCCATTGGTGCAGGCGGCGCTGGTGCGGGTCGGCGGCGTCAGCGCCCCGGCATTGCCCGACGGTGCCGTCGCTGCAGCCAAGGACATGAGCGAGGCGGATCGCAATACGATGATCCGGGGCATGGTCGATCGGCTGGCGACCCGGCTGAAACAGAACGGCGACGATGTCGAAGGCTGGCTGCGCCTGGTCCGCGCCTATCTCGTGATGGGCGAGCGGGACAAGGCGATGAGTGCGGTGGCCGACGCCCGCCAGGCGGTCGCCAGCAATGCGGAACGGTTGCGTCAGCTCAATGACGGACTGAAGAATCTTGGGCTGGATGGATGACGCATGACGCGGGAACCCGGGCAGCAGTTTGCGGGAGGCGCGTGATGCGCGAGGATGGACGATGACCAGAAAGCAAAGGCGTCTGACCTTGATCGGCGGTGCGCTCATGGTGCTCGGGATTGCGGCTGCGCTGGTGCTCAACGCGCTGCGCGATTCCATCGTGTTCTTCTCGACGCCGTCCATGGTCGCCGAGAAGCATATCGGCCCGGGCCGCCGCTTCCGTCTCGGCGGCCTGGTCGAAACCGGTTCGCTCAAGCGCGGCGACAATCTCGCCGTGACCTTCACCGTCGCCGACGGCAGCGCGGCGCTTCCGGTCGCCTACAAGGGCATCCTGCCCGACCTGTTCCGCGAGGGGCAGGGCGTGGTCGCGGAAGGTTCGCTTGACGCATCCGGCGTCTTTCGCGCCGACACCGTGCTGGCCAAGCATGACGAGACCTACATGCCGAAGGACGTCGCGGATGCCCTGAAGAAGCAGGGCCACTGGAAGGACGACTATGGCACCAAGCCGACCGCACAGGCAGCGCCGGCACCGACGCAGGGAGCCGTGCGATGATCGCGGAGAGCGGCCATTATGCCCTGGTGCTCGCGCTCGGCCTGGCGCTGATCCAGTCCACGGTGCCGCTGCTCGGCGCGCGCTGGCGCGATGCCGCACTGATGAATGTGGCCCGCTCGACTGCGCTTGCGCAGCTATTGTTCGTCGCGGCCTCGTTCGTCGCGCTGGTGACGCTGCACGTCACCTCCGACTTCTCGGTCGTCAACGTCTACGAGAATTCGCATTCGCTGAAGCCGCTGATCTACAAGATCACCGGCGTATGGGGCAATCACGAGGGATCGATGCTGCTGTGGGTGTCGATCCTGGCACTGTTCGGCGGGCTGGTCGCGGCCTTCGGCAACAACCTGCCGCTGTCGCTGCGCGCGCATGTGCTGGCGGTGCAGGCCTGGATCGCCAGCGCCTTCTATCTCTTCATCCTGATCACCTCGAATCCGTTCCTGCGCATCGCCAATCCGCCGATCGAGGGACGTGACCTCAATCCGGTGTTGCAGGACATCGGCCTCGCCGTGCATCCGCCGATGCTCTATCTCGGTTACGTCGGCTTCTCGATCTCGTTCTCCTTTGCGGTGGCGGCTCTGCTCGAAGGCCGCATCGACGCGGCATGGGCGCGCTGGGTGCGGCCATGGACGCTGATGGCGTGGATTTTCCTGACGCTGGGCATCGCGATGGGCTCCTATTGGGCCTATTACGAACTCGGCTGGGGCGGCTGGTGGTTCTGGGATCCGGTCGAGAATGCCTCCCTGATGCCGTGGCTTGCCGGCACCGCGCTGTTGCACTCGGCACTGGTGATGGAGAAGCGAAACGCGCTGAAGGTCTGGACCATCCTGCTGTCGATCCTGACCTTCTCGCTGTCGCTGCTCGGCACCTTCCTGGTGCGATCCGGCGTCCTTACCTCGGTTCACGCCTTCGCCACCGATCCGACGCGCGGCGTCTTCATCCTGCTGATCCTCTGCGTCTTCATCGGCGGCAGCCTCACACTCTACGCCTGGCGCGCCTCGGCGCTGAAGCAGGGCGGCCTGTTCGCGCCGATCTCGCGCGAAGGCGCGCTGGTGCTCAACAACCTCTTCCTCACCACGGCCTGCGCGACCGTGTTCATCGGCACGCTCTATCCGCTGGCGCTGGAGGTGCTCACCGGCGAGAAGATCTCGGTCGGTGCGCCGTTCTTCAATCTGACCTTTGCGCCGCTGTTCGTGCCGCTACTGATCGCGGTGCCATTCGGGCCGTTGCTCGCCTGGAAGCGCGGTGACCTGCTCGGTGCGGCGCAGCGGCTGATGGCGGCCGGGATCGCAGCGTTTGCGGCAATCGCGGTGGCATGGGCGTGGACCTATGGCGGTGCGACGCTGGCGCCGATCGCGATCGGGCTGGCGGTGTTCGTGATTGCGGGCGCGCTGTGCGATCTCGCCGAGCGGGTCGGACTGTTCCGCATTCCGCTATCGATCTCGCTGCGCCGCGCGCGCGGATTGCCGCGCGCGACCTGGGGCACAATGTTCGCGCATGCCGGACTCGGCGTCGCGCTGATCGGGATCGTCTGCGAGACCACCTGGAACAGCGAATATATCGGCGCGATGAAGCCGGATGATGTCGCGAGCGTCGCCGGCTACCAGTTGCGCCTCGACGGCATGACGCCGCGGCAGGGACCGAATTACCGCGAGATGGTCGCGCAATTCACCGTGAGCCTGGACGGCCGGAGGATCAGCGTGATGACGCCGTCGAAGCGCAACTTCACGACCCGCGGCGCGTCGACGACGGAAGCTGCCTTGCTGACGCGCGGGGCGAGCCAGCTCTACATTTCGCTGGGTGATACGGCGGCCGATGGCGCAATCGCCGTGCGCATCTATCACAAGCCCCTGGTGCTCCTGATCTGGTGGGGTCCGGTGCTGATGGCTTTCGGCGGCCTGCTGTCGCTCTCCGACCGCCGCCTGCGGGTCGGAGCGCCGAAGCCCGCGCAGGCGGCACGCGCGTTGCAGGCGGCCGAATGATGCGGCCGTCGCAGCGCCTTGCGGTCGGTCTGCTTGCGGCGATCCTGGTGATCGGCGCGGCACCGGCTTTCGCGGTGCAGCCCGACGAGATCATGGCCGATCCCGTCAAGGAGGCGAGGGCGCGCGAGCTCTCCAAGGAACTGCGCTGCATGGTCTGCCAGAACCAGTCGATCGACGATTCCGAGGCGCCGCTGGCGCGCGACCTCCGGCTTCTGGTGCGCGAGCGTATCGCTGCCGGCGACAGCGACGGGCAGGTGATCGACTTCCTGGTGGCACGCTACGGCGAGTTCGTGCTGCTCAAGCCCCGCTTCAATCCGCATACGCTGCTGCTCTGGCTGGTCCCCCCGCTGGCGCTGTTCGGCGGCGGATTTGCGCTCTGGCGCTATAGCCGTCGCCGGCCGAATCCGACCAAAGTCGGGGCCGATTCCGACCTTTCGCTGACGGCCGAGGAGGAAGCGCGGCTGGAACGGCTCTTGAGTGCGGAATCGACACCGGACCGGCGGACTTAAGCTTCGCGTAAGCCCTTCATTTGCCTGCGCTATTCTGCCGCACTTTTATTTCCGTTGATTACAAAAGTTTAATTCCGCAGCCAGCGCGCCGTAAGGCTGATGACCCCATGTTCAGGCGCATAAGGTGGCGGCCCCCGCACCGACGAATCTGGCCTTGGAGATCTCAACATATGACCGACCGTCCCGACCTCTCGTCCTTCCCGTCCTACAAGGCGCCGAAGCGCTCGCTGTTCTCGGCCCGCAAATTCGCGCTGATGGCCTCCGTGGTCGCCGGCCTCGGCATCGCCGGCTATGGCCTCAGCCCGTCGCATGACCCCGCCGATCTGTTCACGACCCCGGCGCATGCGCAGGTCAACAATGAGGTCAAGAAGGTTCAGCAGCCGATCGGCTTTGCCGACATCGTTGAGCGCGTGAAGCCGTCGGTGATCTCGGTCAAGGTCAACATCCGCGAGAAGCTCTCCAAGGACGACAGCAATGACGATACGCCGTTCCAGCCCGGCTCGCCGATGGAACGCTTCTTCCGTCGCTTCGGCGGTCCGGACGGCCTGCCTCCGGGCCTGCGTGGCGGACCGCGTGGCGGTGGCGTGGTGACCGGCCAGGGGTCCGGCTTCTTCATCTCGGCTGACGGCTACGCCGTGACCAACAACCATGTCGTCGACGGCGCCGACAAGGTCGAAGTCACGACCGACGACGGCAAGACCTATTCCGCCAAGGTGATCGGCACCGATCCGCGTACCGACGTCGCGCTGATCAAGGTCGAGGGCGGCTCCAACTTCCAGTATGCCAAGCTGTCCGACGGCAAGCCGCGGATCGGCGACTGGGTGCTGGCGGTCGGCAACCCGTTCGGTCTCGGCGGCACCGTGACCGCCGGCATCGTGTCGGCCTCCGGCCGCGACATCGGCAACGGTCCGTATGACGACTTCATCCAGATCGATGCGCCGGTGAACAAGGGCAATTCGGGCGGCCCGGCGTTCGACATGTCGGGCGAGGTGATGGGTGTCAACACGGCGATCTACTCGCCGTCCGGCGGCAGCGTCGGCATCGCATTCTCGATCCCCGCCGCGACCGTCAAGAACGTCGTCGCCCAGTTGAAGGACAAGGGCTCGGTCAGCCGCGGCTGGATCGGCGTCCAGATCCAGCCGGTGACATCGGACATCGCCGACAGCCTCGGCATGAAGAAGGCGGAAGGCGCGCTGGTTGCCGAACCGCAGGCCAATGGCCCCGCGGCGAAGGCCGGTATCGAGTCGGGCGACGTCATCACCGCCGTCAACGGCGAGCCGGTGAAGGATGCGCGCGAGCTCGCCCGCACCATCGGCGGCCTGCCTCCCGGCAACGCCGTGAAGCTGAACGTGCTGCACAAGGGACAGGACAAGGTCGTCAACCTCACGCTCGGCCAGCTGCCGAACAACCTGGAAGCCAAGGCTGACAGCGACAATGGCGACAAGGGCAACTCGAGCCGCGGCACCGACGTGCCGAAGCTCGGCCTGACCGTTGCTCCCGCCAACAGCGTGGCCGGCGCCGGCAAGGAAGGCGTGGTCGTGACCGAAGTCGATCCGAAGAGTGCTGCCGCTGAGCGGGGCTTCAAGGAAGGCGACGTGATCCTGGAGGTCGCCGGCAAGACCGTCGGCACCGCCGGAGAGGTGCGCGATGCGATTACCGCAGCGCGCAACGACAACAAGAACAGCGTTCTCATGCGCGTGAAGAGCGGCGGTTCGTCGCGCTTCGTGGCAGTGCCGCTGGCCAAGGGCTAACTATATGAGTTGGGAAGTGTCGCCGGCATCAGTCGCCCCCGCCGACGGCGCTTTCCTGGGGGCGGGCCCTTTGCTCGCTCCCTTTGGTACCTTTCGATGGAATACGCCCCCCTCCGTCGGAAGGGCTCAGGGCGGTGAAGTCCCCCAGCTTCACCGCCCACTTTTTTCACCGCCGCGTGATGCCGGCAAAGCTTCCACCGCACGTGATGTGCGGTGGAAGCTGGTCCGGACTGACCCTGCTGCAGCACCCATCCGAGATTATGAGCGGTCGTCTTGCATGTGCAGGCCGGCCGCGCCATGGTGAGAGAAGGCCTATTTCCGTGACCGCAACCGCCCCGCAAATGCGCATCCTGATCATCGAAGATGACCGCGAATCCGCCGACTATCTGGTCAAGGCGTTCCGGGAAGTCGGATATGTCGCCGATCTCGCATCCGACGGCGAGGAAGGCCTCTCGTTGGCGGACAGCGGCGATTACGACGTGCTGGTCGTAGACCGCATGCTGCCGAAGCGCGACGGCCTGTCACTGATCGGCAGCCTGCGCGACAAGGGCAACCGGACGCCGGTCCTGATCCTTTCAGCGCTCGGCCAGGTCGACGATCGCATCAAGGGCCTGCGGGCCGGCGGCGACGATTATCTCCCGAAGCCGTATTCGTTTGCCGAGCTGCTCGCGCGCGTCGAGGTGCTTTCGCGCCGCAATGTCGGCCCGGCCGAGGAGACCACCTACCGGGTCGGCGATCTCGAGCTCGACCGTCTCTCGCATCGCGTCGCCCGCGGCAAGGACGAGCTGACTCTGCAGCCGCGCGAGTTCCGCCTGCTCGAATACCTCATGAAGCATGCCGGGCAGGTGGTGACGCGTACCATGCTGCTGGAGAACGTCTGGGACTATCATTTCGATCCGCAGACCAATGTCATCGACGTTCACATCTCGCGGCTGCGCTCCAAGATCGACAAGGGGTTCGAGCGGCCCCTGCTGCACACGATCCGCGGCGCGGGGTACATGATCAGGGATGGTATCAGGTAGACCGTGACGGCATTCGGCAAACTGATCCGCACCACGGCGTTCCGGCTGACGCTGGTGTATCTGTTTTTGTTCGCCCTGTTTGCGGCCTCGCTGCTGGCCTATTTCGCCTGGAACACGCGGCGGCTGATCACCGAGCAGATCACGACGACGGTGAATGCCGAGATCGGCGAGATCACCAGCATCTATGACCGTCGCGGCCTGCGCGGCCTGTTGGGCACCATGGGCAACCGCGCGCTGCGGCCGGGTGCCAACCTCTATCTGCTGACGGAGCCGAACGGGCAGGCGCTTGCCGGCAATGTCGGCTCGCTGGCTCCGGGCGTCATGGGCATCCAGGGCTGGGCGGAGACCGCTTACCGGCGGCTCGACGACAACGACAATACCGACCACCGCGCGCTGGTACGCGTCACCGAGATGAGCAACGGCTTTCGCCTGCTGGTCGGGCGCGACCTCGAGGAGCGGCGCCGGCTGTTCGGGATCGTCGCCAAGGCCGCGCAATGGTCGATCCTCGTCGTCGTCGTGCTCGGCATCGGCGGCGGCATCTTCGTCGCGCGCCGCGTCTTGCGCCGGATCGACGCCATGACCGGCACCACGAAGCGCATCATGGCCGGCGATCTCTCCGGCCGGTTGCCGGTCGGCCGCAGCGGCGACGAGCTCGACCGCCTCGCGGAAAACCTCAACGCCATGCTCGAGCGCATCGAGGCGCTGATGGTGGGGCTGAAGGAGGTTTCCGACAACATCGCCCACGACCTCAAGACGCCGCTGACACGCTTGCGCAATCGCGCCGAGGAGGCGTTGGCGAGGTCCGGTTGCGAGGCCGACTATCGCGCGGCGCTGGAGCGGACGATCGAGGAATCCGACGGCCTGATCCGCACCTTCAACGCGCTGCTGATGATCGCGCGCGCCGAGTCCGGACAGGCGCGCGGCAACATGGACGATTTCGATGCCGCCGACGTCGCCAACGGCATCCACGAGCTCTATGAGCCGCTCGCCGAGGACGATGACATGACGCTGCGGGTCAAGGCGGCGCCGGCGCCGATCCACGGCAACCGCGAATTGATCAGTCAGGCGCTCGCCAACCTGGTGGAGAATGCGATCAAATACGGCAAGCCCAACGCCACCCTGCAGCCCTTGAATGCCGCCGCGCGAGAAATCCTGATCGAGGCGCGGCGCGAGGGCAGCCAAGTCCTGCTCAGCGTCACCGACCACGGCCCCGGCATCCCCGAAGGCGACCGCAAGCATGCCGTTGAGCGCTTCGTCCGGCTCGAGGCAAGCCGGACCTTGCCCGGCTCCGGTCTCGGCCTCAGCCTGGCCTCGGCGGTCGCCACGCTCCATGGCGGCGAGCTTCGGCTTGGCGATTCGCATCCGGGCCTGGTCGCGACGCTGGCGCTGCCGGCGCGCGCGGGCGGCAGTGACAGGCTTGCGGCCCAAACGCAGGATGTGCCACAGAAGGCGGCATGAACGCCGCCGCGCCGGGAAACGCGGATCGACATCGTCTGGCCGCGCGGTTCGCGGACGGACCGTGTGTCGCCGCTTCCGCATCCGCAGAAAAGTGCCTGACAGACTGGTTCGCCGAGCTCGAGCCGGCACAATCGGCCGCGCTCGAGGCGCTGCTGGCCCATCCGTTCGCCAGGGACATCCTGCGCGGCATTGCCGAGTTCTCGCCCTATTTGCTCGAGCTGGCGCGCGCTGACGCAGCGCGGTTGATCCGGATCCTGTCATGCGACCCGGAGTCGCATCTCGCCGCCTTGATCGACGACACCTCGCGCGCGGTATTCGCCGCCGGCAGCGAGGCCGACGTCATGCATCTGCTCCGCCGCATGAAGGCGGAGGCGGCGCTGATGATCGCGCTGTGCGACATCGGCGGCGTCTGGCCGGTGATGCGGGTCACGGCGGCGCTGACCGACGTCGCCGTCGCGTCCGTGCAGTCTGCGCTGCGCTATCTGCTGCGGCAGGAGGTGGCGCGCGGCCGTATGACCGCCGCCGTGCCGGAACATCCCGAGGATGGCTCGGGCCTGATCGTGCTCGCGATGGGCAAGATGGGCGCTGGTGAGTTGAACTACTCCAGCGACATCGACCTGATCGTGTTTTTCGACCCTGCGGCGACCTCGCTGGTCGAGGACATCGAGCCGCAGCCGTTTTTCGTCCGCCTCACGCAGGCGATGGCGCGGACGCTGCAGCAGCGCTCGGGCGAGGGCTACGTGTTCCGGGTCGACCTGCGGCTGCGGCCCGACCCGGCATCGACCCAGGTCGCGATCTCCACCGATGCCGCGCTCCACTACTACGAACGCGAGGGGCGCACCTGGGAACGCGCCGCGATGATCAAGGCGCGGCCCTGCGCCGGCGACCCGAAGGCAGGCGACGCGCTGGTCGCCGAGCTCGCGCCATTCGTCTGGCGCAAGCATCTGGATTTCGCGGCGCTGGCCGATGTCCACGACATGAAGCGGCAGATGCAGACCTACCGCGGCCAGAGCGAGATCTCGGTCGAGGGACATAACGTCAAGGTTGGGCGCGGCGGCATCCGCGAGATCGAATTCTTCGCCCAGACCCAGCAACTGATCGCCGGCGGCCGGCATCCGGAATTGCGCGTGCGGCCGACGCTGGAGGCATTGAATGTGCTCGCCGACAGCAACTGGATCACTTACGAGGCGCGCGACGAACTGACCCGTGCCTACGAGTTCCTGCGTCGCGTCGAGCATCGCCTGCAGATGATCGCCGACGAGCAGACCCATTCGCTGCCCGACGAGGCCGAGGCGGTCGAGCGATTTGCGCAATTCTTCGGCTACGCCAGTCGCGAGGCTTTCGCCACGGATCTGCTCGGCCATCTCAAGATCGTGCAGAGCCACTATGGCAAGCTGTTCGAGGGCGACGATCCGACCGGGACCGCAAGACTGCCGGAGATCAACTATGGCGCCGGCCCTGAGGATCAGCGCCTGCTCGAGCATCTCGCCAATCTCGGTTTCAAGAAGCCGGTCGCGGTCGCCTCCGCTGTTCGGCAGTGGATCGATGGCGACTACCGCGCGCTCCGTGTCGAGGCGACGCGCGCGGCGTTCCTGGAGTTCATTCCCGGCCTGATCGATGGCCTCGCGCATGCCGAGGAACCCGACGATGCGGTGGTGGCATTCGACCGCTTCCTCGGCGCGGTGCAGCGCGGCGGGCGGCTGATCTCGCTGCTCAGCCAGAACCGCGACCTCGTTGCGCTGGTAGCGCTGATCCTCGGCGCTGCGCCGCGGCTCGGCGATATGCTGGCGCGCCAGCCGCAGATCATGGACGGCCTGATCGACCCGCGCTTCTTCGGCGCGATGCCGGACAAGAAGGAACTGTCCGAGCGGCTCGCCGCCACGCTGCAGGATGCCTCCTCCTACGAGGATTTCCTCGATCGCCTCCGGCTGTTCGGGCAGGAGAGCCTGTTCCTGATCGGCACGCGGATCCTCTCCGGCACCGTCTCGGCGCAGCATGCGAGCACGGCCTTTGCCGACGTCGCCGAGGGCATCGTGCACACCGTGCATGGCCTCGTCACTGACCAGTTCGCCGCGCAATATGGCCGCATCAGGCAGCAGGAGACGGCGATCATCGCCATGGGCCGGCTCGGCAGCCGCGAAATGACCGCGTCCTCCGACCTCGACCTGATCCTGCTCTACGACTACGACCAGGACGCGCCGGATTCCGACGGCGAGCGCTCGCTGCACGGCGCGCAATATTTTGCCCGTTTCACCCAGCGCCTGATCAGCGCCTTCACGACGCGCACCAATTACGGCGTGCTCTATGAGGTCGACATGCGGCTGCGCCCGTCGGGCCGCGCCGGGCCGCTCGCCTCGCGCATCGACTCGTTTGCCGATTACCAGGAGCGCGAAGCCTGGACGTGGGAGCACATGGCGCTGACGCGCGCGCGCGTGATTTCGGCGTCACCGGAGTTCCGCGCCAGGGTCGAGGAGATCATCCGAACCGTGCTGACGCGGCCGCGCGATGCGGCGGGGACGGCGGCCGACGTCGCCGACATGCGACGCGCAATCGCACTGGAGAAGGGCGAGGACGACGTCTGGAACCTCAAGCTTGCCGCGGGCGGGCTGGTCGACATCGACTTCATTGCACAATATCTCCAGCTCGCGCACGCGGCGGCGAAGCCCGAGATCCTCAGCGTCTCGACGCTGCAGGTGCTCGACAATGCGGCCAGGCTCGGTCTGCTCGGCCAATCCGAGGCCGAGATCCTGCGCTCGGCCGCGCGGCTCTATCACGACCTGACGCAGGTGCTGCGGCTTTGCGTGATCGGCAAGTTCAATCCGGACAATGCCGGCGAAGACCTGCTGCGCGTGATGGCGCGCGCAGCCGACACGCCGGATTTTTCGACGCTGGAAGCCCGCCTGCGCGAGACGCAAGGCGAGGTGCGTCGCGTCTTCAACGCGATCATGGGTGGCAGCTAGATTTCTACGCCTGCTGCTTCAGCTTCTGCAGCGCATCGAGAACGTAAGGGTCGAGCCCGGTGCCGCCGGCGTCGAGATGGGCGAAGATCTGCTTTCGCATCCGGGGATCCCAGAACTTCCAGATGTGCTCGGAGATGCCCTGAACGGCGCGGTCTTGGCCCTGGCTCTGGAAGAATTTTCCGATCTGGTTCGCCATATACACCAGCTTGTCAGGCGACGACGACATAGACAGACTCCCTGGCAACCATGGTGGCTGCGATGCGTTCCGGATGCGTGAAGACTTCAAATCCATCTGCTCGTGCGATCGCGGCGAGCGTGATGCCGGCGGCCTCCGCCGTCTTGATCGCGAGCGCGGTCGGAGCCGATACCGCAACCATCAGCGGCGCACCGATCGCGGCGGTCTTCTGCACCATCTCGACCGAGACGCGGCTGGTCAGCAGCACCATGCCGTCGCCGGCTGCGACCTTGTCGCGCGCCAGTGCGCCGGCGAGCTTGTCGAGCGCGTTGTGGCGGCCGACGTCCTCGCGCAGGGCAACGATGCCGGCTGTCCTGGTCCAGAACGCAGCTGCATGCACGGCGCGGGTCTGGTGATTGATCTCCTGCAGCGGCGCGACGGCGGCGATCGCAGTCATGATCTCGCGTGGCGAAAAGGAGCGGCCCTCCGGCACCAGCGCAGCCGGCCGCACCGCTTCGGCGATCGAGTCGATACCGCAAATGCCGCAGCCGGTTGGACCGGCAATGTGTCGGCGCCGCTCGGCGATCAGCGCGGCCTTGTCGGGCCTGAGCCACATCCTGAGCTCGATGCCGTCGTCGAGCTCGACGATGTCGAGCGTCTCGATCTCGTCAGCCGATTGCACGATGCCCTCGTTCAGGCTGAAGCCGATGGCAAAATCGCTGAGGTCCTCCGGCGTGCCCATCATGACGGCATAGGTGCCGCCATTGTAGGTCAGCGCCAGTGCGGTCTCCTCCGGGATCAGGCGCGTGCCTTCGCTGAACGCGCCGTCGCGCCAGATCTTCCGGTTCGCCTTGTGGACGGGATCGCGCATCGTCACTCCGCAGCTTCCGCCGGCAGGATGCGGCGGGAGTGGCGGGCCTGCTCGTCATAGGCCTTCTGCCAGTCGGTCGGACCGTTCGATCGCGAGATCTGCACGGCGGTGACCTTGTACTCCGGACAATTGGTGGCCCAGTCGGAGAAGTCGGTGGTGATGACGTTGGCCTGCGTATCCGGGTGGTGGAAGGTGGTATAGACGACGCCCGGCGCGACGCGGTCGGTGATCTCTGCACGCAGCGTCGTCTCGCCGGCACGGCTTGCCAGCCGCACCCAGTCGCCGTCGCGCACGCCGCGCTGCTCGGCATCATGCGGATGGATCTCCAGCCGGTCCTCCGCGTGCCAGACCACGTTCTCGGTGCGGCGGGTCTGCGCACCGACATTGTACTGGCTGAGAATGCGCCCGGTCGTCAGCAGCAGTGGGTAGCGCGGGCCGGTGCGCTCGTCGGTCGCGACATATTCGGTGATGATGAACTTGCCCTTGCCGCGCACGAAGCCTCCGATGTGCATCACCGGCGTGCCCTCAGAGGCCTTCTCGTTGCACGGCCACTGCACCGAGCCGAGCTCCTCGAGCCTGGCATAGGAAACGCCGGCGAAGGTCGGCGTCAGCGCCGCGATCTCGTCCATGATTTCGGACGGATGGTTGTAGTGCATCTCGAAGCCCATCGCCTTGGCGAGCAGGATCGTCACTTCCCAGTCGGCATAGCCGTTGCGCGGCGACATCACCTTGCGAACGAGCTGGATGCGGCGCTCGGCGTTGGTGAACGTACCATCCTTCTCCAGGAAGGTCGAGCCGGGCAGGAAGACGTGGGCGTAGTTCGCGGTCTCGTTCAGGAAGAGGTCGTGGACGATGACGCATTCCATCGCCGACAGCGCCGCCACCACATGCTTGGTGTTCGGATCGGATTGCAGGATGTCCTCGCCCTGTACGTAGAGCCCCATGAAGGTGCCCTCGATCGCGGCATCGAACATGTTGGGGATGCGCAGGCCCGGCTCCTTGTTGAGCTTGACGTTCCACATCGCCTCGAACTGCTCGCGCACCGCATCGCCCGCGATGTGGCGATAGCCGGGCAGCTCGTGCGGGAACGAGCCCATGTCGCACGAACCCTGAACGTTGTTCTGGCCGCGCAGCGGGTTCACGCCGACGCCGTTGCGGCCGATATTGCCGGTCGCCATCGCGAGGTTGGCGATCGCGATCACCGTGGTCGAGCCCTGGCTGTGCTCGGTGACGCCGAGCCCGTAATAGATCGCGCCGTTGCCGCCGGTGGCATAGATCCGTGCCGCCTCGCGCAGCACCTTCGGATCGACGCCGGTCTGAAGCGCGGTTGCCTCCGGGCTGTTCCCGGGATCGGCGACGAACGTCGCCCAGTCCTCGAACTCGTTCCAGTCGCAGCGCTCGCGCACGAAGGTCTCGTTGACGAGGCCTTCGGTGACGATGACGTGCGCCAGCGCCGTCAGCACGGCGACGTTGGTGCCAGGCATCAGCGGCAGGTGCAGCGCCTTCACATGCGCCGATTCCACCATCTCGGTGCGGCGCGGATCGATCACGATCAGCCTGGCGCCCTGGCGCAGCCGCTTCTTCAGCCGCGAGGCGAACACCGGGTGGGCCGAGGCCGGGTTGGCGCCGATGATCACCACGACATCGGTCTCTTCGACCGAATCGAAGTCCTGCGTGCCGGCGGAGGTGCCGAAGGTCTGCGACAGACCGTAGCCGGTCGGCGAATGGCAGACGCGGGCACAGGTGTCGACATTGTTGTTGCCGAAGCCGCCGCGGATCAGCTTCTGCACCAGGTAGGTCTCCTCGTTGGTGCAGCGGGACGAGGTGATGCCGCCGACCGCGTCGCGGCCGTATTTCTGCTGGATGCCCTTGAACTTCGCCGCGGCGAAGCCGAATGCCTCGTCCCACGACACTTCGCGCCAGGGATCCTCGATCCGCTCGCGGATCATCGGCTTCAGGACGCGTTCCTTGTGGGTGGTGTAGCCCCAGGCGAAGCGGCCCTTGACGCAGGAATGGCCGCGATTGGCCTTGCCGTCCTTCCACGGCACCATGCGCACCACTTCCTCGCCGCGCATCTCGGCCTTGAAGGCGCAGCCGACGCCGCAATAGGCGCAGGTGGTGACGACCGAATGCTCGGGCTGGCCGATCTCGATGACGGATTTCTCGGTCAGCGTCGCAGTCGGGCAGGCCTGCACGCAGGCGCCGCAGGAGACGCATTCGGAGCCGAGGAAGCTTTCGCTCATGCCGGGTGAAACGCGGCTGTCGAAGCCGCGGCCGGCGATGGTCAGCGCGAAGGTGCCTTGCACCTCCTCGCAGGCGCGGACGCAGCGCGAGCAGACGATGCACTTCGAGGGATCGTAGGTGAAATAGGGATTGGATTCGTCCTTCGGCATCCAGTTGTCGTTATCGCAACCATTCGCCTTGGCGAAGACATGGTTCTCGCCCTGATAGCCGTAGCGGACATCGCGCAGACCGACCGCACCCGCCATGTCCTGCAGTTCGCAGTCGCCGTTCGCAGCGCAGGTCAGGCAGTCCAGCGGATGGTCGGAGATGTAGAGCTCCATCACGCCCTTGCGCAGCGTCTTCAGCCGCTCGCTCTGGGTGTGCACGACGAGGCCCGGCGTGACAGGCGTGGTGCAGGAGGCGGGCGTGCCGGCACGTCCCTCGATCTCGACCAGGCAGAGCCGGCAGGAGCCGAACGCATCGACCATGTCGGTCGCGCACAGCTTCGGGATCTGGGTCCCGGACTCCATGGCCGCGCGCATGATCGAGGTGCCCTCGGGCACCGTGACGCTCTTGCCGTCGATGGTCAGCGTGACCATCGTCTCGGATTTGGACTTGGGTGTGCCGAAATCGATTTCCTGGATCAGCGACATCGTGATCTCCTCTATTCCGCGGCCTGCAGCGTGGCCGGCGCCGGGCCAAAATCTTCCCGGAAGTGTTTCAGGGCGCTCATCACCGGGTAGGGCGTGAAGCCGCCGAGCGCGCAGAGCGAGCCGAATTTCATGGTGTTGCAGAGGTCTTCGATCACGGCGAGGTTTTCGGCCACGCGCTCGCCATTGATGATCTTGCCGATGGTCTCGACGCCGCGGGTCGAGCCGATCCGGCACGGCGTGCATTTGCCGCAGGATTCGACCGCGCAGAACTCCATTGCGAAGCGCGCCTGCTTCGCCATGTCGACGCTGTCGTCGAACACCACGACGCCGCCGTGGCCGATCAGGCCGTCGCGCGCGGCGAACGCCTCGTAGTCGAACGGCGTGTCGAACAGGTCGCGGGGGAAGTAGGCGCCTAGCGGGCCGCCGACCTGCACGGCGCGTACCGGACGACCGGTGAGAGTGCCGCCGCCGATCTCATCGACGAGCTCGCCGAGGGTGACGCCGAATGCGGCCTCGAACAGGCCGCCGTATTTGATATTGCCGGCGAGCTGGATCGGCATCGTGCCGCGCGAGCGGCCCATGCCGAAATCGGCATAGGCCTTGGCGCCGTTGTCGAGGATGAAGGGGATCGCCGCGAACGACAGCACGTTGTTGATCACGGATGGCCGGCCGAACAGGCCCTTGTGCGCCGGCAGCGGCGGCTTGGCGCGCACGATGCCGCGGCGGCCCTCGAGGCTTTCGAGCAGCGAGGTTTCTTCGCCGCAGACATAGGCGCCGGCACCGACGCGCACCTCGAGATCGAAGCAGTGCGCGGAGCCACCGATGCGGCTGCCGAGGAAGCCCGCCTGCTTCGCGGCGGCAATCGCCGTGTTCATCGCAGTGACGGCATGCGGATATTCCGAGCGGATGTAGATGTAGCCCTTGGTGGCGCCGACCGTGATGCCCGCGATCGTCATGCCCTCGATCACGACGAGGGGGTCGCCTTCCATGATCATGCGGTCGGCAAACGTGCCGCTATCGCCTTCGTCGGCGTTGCAGACGATGTATTTGCGGTCGGCGCTGGCCTGCGCCACGGTCCTCCACTTGATGCCGGTGGGGAAGCCGGCGCCGCCGCGGCCGCGCAGGCCGGACGTGGTGACGTCGACGAGGATCTGATCCGGCGTCAGGCCCAGCGCCCGCTCCAGGCCCCTGTAGCCGCCATGGGCGCGGTAGTCGTCGACCGAGCGCGGATCGACCACGCCGCAGCGCGCGAAGGTCAGGCGGGTCTGACGCTTCAGCCAGGCAATCTCGTCCGTGATGCCGAGCCGCAGTGCGTGCGGGCCGTCGCTGGTCATCACGCCCAGCAGGGAAGGGGCGTCGCCTGGCGTCACCGGACCGAACGCGACACGGCCGTTCGGCGTTGCCAGCTCGACCATCGGCTCCAGCCAATAGAGCCCGCGCGAGCCGGTCCTGACGATCTCGATTGGTTTGCCGGCTGCCGCGGCCGCCTGCTCGAACGCCAGCGCGACATCGTCCGCACCGACTGCGACCGCTCCGGCATCGCGGGGAATGAAGATCCGCATCGTCATCGCTGTGCCTCCGCAACCAGCGCGTCGATGCGCGCCTCGTCGAGCCGGCCGACCAGGCGGCCGTCGAGCATTGCCGACGGCGCGGTGGCGCACAGGCCGAGGCAGTAGATCGGCTCCAGCGTCACACGCTCGTCCGCCGTGGTGTTGCCGAGCGGAATGCCGAGCCTCGCCTCGGCGCGCGCCGCCAGCGCGTCGCCGCCGGCGGCCTGGCAGGCCTCGGCGCGGCAGAGCTTCAGCACATGCCGGCCGGCCGGCCGCTTGCGGAAGTCATGGTAGAAGGTGAATACGCCGTGCACCTCGGCGCGCGAGAGGTTGAGCGCCTGCGCGACCATCGGGATCGCCGGCTCCGGCACGTAGCCGAACGCCTCCTGCAACGCGTGCAGGATCACCAGCGTGGCGCCCTCGAGCCCGGCGTGCTCGGAGATGATTTCGGCGCCGCGCGCCTCGTCCCATGGTTCGTATGGCGATGTCATCCGCGCTCTCAAGATCAGTTTTTCGACTCTTGCCATGTGCATTGGAATCCCTCGAAACATCAATAAAGCTGTCTCATGCGGCGATTGCGAAACGCGATTAATAGCGTTGCGCAATCGATCGATTTGGGTTCGAAATAATGGGTTGAAATCGCGGGATTCCGGCGTGCGTTGGGTTGGGGATCGCGCCGCGGTCGTGATACTTGTGGCCGTGTTGGGACACCGTTTTCCGATGAGGTTTGATCCTTGATCGATAAGTTGGAACTTCTGCTGGCGTTGGCCAAGGAGCGGCATTTCGGCAGGGCCGCCGAGGCCTGCGGCGTCACCCAGCCGACCATGTCGACCAGCCTCAAGCAGCTCGAGGAAATCCTCGGCGTCATGCTGGTGCAGCGCGGATCGCGCTTCCAGGGGTTCACGCCGGAAGGCGAACGGACTCTCGACTGGGCGCGGCGGATCGTCGGCGACGCGCGGGCGATGAAGCAGGAGATCAACAGCCTCAAGGACAAGCTGTCGGGCGAGATCCGGATCGCGGCGATCCCCACCGTGCTCGGCATGGTCGCTGCGCTGACCACGCCGTTCCGGGCAAAGCATCCGGACGTGCGCTTCCGCATCCAGTCCTGCACGTCGGCCGATGTGCTCGGCCTGCTCGAAAATCTCGAGGTCGACGCCGGGCTGACCTATATCGAGAACGAGCCGATCGGCAAGGTCCGCACCATCCCGCTCTACAACGAGAGCTATCGCCTGCTGACGGCGCCGGACGGCATGTTCGGCGATCGCAAGCAGGTGACGTGGAGGGAGGTCGGGACCGTGCCGCTCTGCCTGCTCACACCCGACATGCAGAACCGCCGCATCATCGATCGCGCGCTGTTGTCGGTCGGTGCGGAGGCGACGCCGACGCTGACCTCGAACTCGCTGCTGGTGCTCTACACCCATGTGAAGACCGGCCGCTGGGCCAGCGTGATGCCGGCCAAGCTCGCCGAGACGCTGGGGCTTGCGGATGCCGTCCGCAGCATCCCGATCATCGATCCCGTGGTGGATTACAGCATCGGCATGGTGATCCCGCAGCGCGATCCGATGACGCCGCTGATCGCGGCCCTGGTGCAGGTCGCGCGCGAGGTCGCGCCGACGCTCGGGACGCAGTAGCTGACTATGCCGCCTCCGGCAGCCTGGCCTGCTGCGCCCGCGGGTCGCGCGGCAGCGTGACGCGGACCACGGTGCCGACGCCGAGCTTTGAGCGCAGCTTCATCGAGCCGCCGTGCAGGCCGGTCAGCGAGCGCGCGATCGCCAGTCCCAGGCCCGAGCCCTGATAGGTCTTGGTGAGCTGGCTTTCGACCTGCTCGAACGGATTGCCGAGCCGGCGCAGCGAGTCCGGCGCGATCCCGATGCCGCTGTCGGCGATCAGCAGCACGATCGAGTCATCGAGCATCTGGCCGCGCACCAGGACCCGGCCGTGGTCGGGCGTGAACTTGACGGCGTTGGAGAGCAGGTTGACGATGATCTGCTTGACCGCGCGGCGGTCGGCGACGACTGAGATCGTGCTCTCGATCTCCGACTCCAGCGACAGGCCCTTGTGCTCGGCGCGGCCGGAGACGACGCGCAGCGACTCCGCCAGGATGCCGGAGAGATCCAGCGGCTCCATGTCGAATTTCATGCGGCCGGCCTCGATCCTCGACATGTCGAGGATGTCGTTGATGACGTCGAGCAGGTATTTCCCCGAGGTCAGGATGTCGTGGCAGTATTCCTGGTACTTGTCGGAGCCGAGCGCGCCGAACAGGCCGGAGCCCATGATCTCCGAGAAGCCGATGATGGCGTTGAGCGGCGTGCGCAGCTCGTGGCTCATATTGGCGAGGAATTTCGACTTCGCCGCATTGGCTTCCTCGGCTCGGGTCTTCTCCTGCGAATATTTTTCGGCGAGGTCGGCGAGCTCGCCGGTCTGCCGCTCCAGCTCGCCCTGCGAGCGCTTCAGGTCGATCACCGAGGCGCGCAGCCGCAGGTCGTTGTCGACCAGCTTCTGCTCATGCGCCTTGATGCGGGTGATGTCGGTGCCGACGGAGACGTAGCCGCCGTCCTTGGTGCGTCGCTCGCTGATGTGCAACCAGCTGCCGTCGTCGAGCTGCGCCTCGAAGGTGCGGGCGCCCGGTGCCGGCACGCCGCTTTCGTGCAGGCGGGTGCGGACCTCCGGCATGCTGCCGACCTCGATCACGGTCTCATACGAGGTGCCGGGAAGGACGGCAGTATCGGGCAGCTTGTGCAGCCGCTGGAAGTGCGTATTGCAGAGCACGAGGCGATCGTCGGCGTCCCAGAGCACGAATGCCTCGGGAATGGTCTCGATCGCGTCGCGCAGGCGAAGGTCGGCTTCGACCGACTTCTCGGCAAGGCTCTTCTGCTCCGTGATGTCGACGGCGATGCCGATCAGGTGCAGGCCACCGTCGGCGGCCGCGTGGCTGAGCTCGCAGCGCACCCGCAGCCAGATCCAGTGGCCGCCGACATGCTGCATGCGGAAGCTCTGGTCGATGTGATCGATCTTGCCCGCGATCAATTGATCTGCGATGTCGAACAGGTTGATGTCGTCGGATTTCACCAGCGCGTTGACCTCGCCGAATGTGAGGAGGTCGTTGCGGGAATCGAGGCCGAGCAGGGTGAACATCGACTGCGACCAGAAGATCCGGCCGCGCGACAGGTCCCAGTCCCACAGACCGCAGCGGCCGCGGTTGAGCGCGGTGTCGATGCGGCCGCGCACCGCGTCGTTGATCAGGTCGCCCTCGCGTGCGCGGGTCGACTGCCAGTGGAAGGCGAAGCCGAGGATCAGAACCACGAAGCTCGTGGTCGCCGACAGCGTGACCGAGAGCGCCGCGTCCGAGCCCCAGATCGGTTCGTTCATCTCCTGGATCACGACGACCTGCCCGGGCAGCGACTTGACCAGCCGCGAGATCGCGAGCGCATCGGCGCCGCCGGGCAGCGTCATGTCGTTGACCATGCCCTGCTGGCCGGGCGCCACCAACAGCTGCGCGGTGGAGATGACGTCGAGGAGGCGATCGCTCTCGCCGATCCCGTCGATCGGCACGCGCGCCAGCACGCGATGGTCGGCGCCGGTGATGATGACGTGGCGGCCATAGGCGATGCCCCAGGACGGGATCAGGTCGGGCAGCTGCTCCTGGATGTGCTCGATGTTGTTCAACCGATCACGGCGCACCGAGGTCAGGCGATCGAGACGCTCGGCGAGGATGTCGGAGAGGGCTGCAAGGTCGCGCTTGGCCGCGCCGCGTTTCTGCCGGTTCTGGTCGATGACCTGGACGAACGCGCCGAGGCAGATGGTGATCAGGAAGGCGATGATCAGTGTCGGGACAGCGCGGCGCAGTGCAGGCTCGGCCGTAAGAAGCCTGTGATAGGCCGGTTTCGCGATCGACTGCGCCAATCCCTTGATCGAATCGGATTGGACGCACGCGTTCGCCGCATGCGCACGCGCCATGCCCTAGACCCCCATTTTCAAGCTGCTTTTTACGCGTCCGGACGCTCCCCGCGATGCATCCGAATCATGATGATTTGAATCCAGATTTTTCGAGCTGTCGAGAGTCAACGATTCGTTAATGCGAAATAAATCTTGCTCAACGCAGAATCGGAACGCGCAAACCGAGTCCGAAACGGGAACGACTCCGTAGAACTACGCGCGCGCCGGCTCGGCGTGACTGATCACGCGCTTGATGGTCGGAAAGGTGCGTCGCATCGCGCGTTCGATCTCGTCGACGCCCTCGTGCACCTTGATCACGCTCGTCGCGGGCGCGGCGCGGCAATGGAAGTTGACGATCTCGCCGGCGTCGGTGTCGCGAACGCGCACATTGTGGACGTCGTGGATAGCGCCGCCGTCGGCTGCGATACGGGTCAGCGCGCCCCTGATGGTCTCGACCCGGTCGGGATCGGCGTCGGTTCCCCACGGCAGTTCGGGCTCGAGCGGCTCGATATGGGTATCGACCTCGACATCCTCGCCGAAATCCTCACGGATCGAGCGCTCGAGTTCATGGGCGATGTCGTGCGCCGCATCGAGCGCCATCTCGCCGTCGACCTCGAGGTCGATGCTGACGACCAGCTTGCCGCCGACATCGTGGATGGTGACGTGATGGATGGCGAGGCCGGAATTGCGCGCGATCACCATGATGCGCTCACGTACGCTCTCATTGTCGCGGGCGACCGGAACCGCCGTGAAGGTCAGGTCGGCGTCGCCGAAGGCCTTGGTCACCGCATCCTGGGCCTTGCGCTTGATCTCCTCGACACGGTCGATGGGATAGGTGCGCGGCACGGTCACGATCGCATCGATGAAATGAGTGGCGCCGACCATGCGGACGCGCAGGCGGTTGACGTCGACCACCCCTGCGACCGCCTTGATCGCGGCGCTTGCCTTCGCCTGCGCGCCTTCGGGCGCGCGGTCGAGCAGGGTCTCGACCGTCTCCCGGGCCATCCGCAGGCCCAGCAGCGCGATCATCACGGCGACCGCGATCGCGGCGGCGGCGTCGCCCCACCAGAAGCCGAGCCCGGCGAGGACGAGGCCGACGATGACCGCGCACGAGCCCATCACGTCGGAGGCGAAATGCAGGGCGTCGGCGGCGAGCGCCTGGCTCTTGGTGTCGCGCGCGGCCCGGTGCAGCGCGCGGGCGCGCCACAGGTTGACGGCGATGTCGAGCACCAGCACGACGAACGGAATCGCCGAGATGGCGGGCGGCGGCGCGCCCTCGCGCAAATGGCTGTAGGCCTGCACCAGGATGCCGCCGGCGAGCACGTAGAGCATGGCAATGATGCCGAGCGCCGAGACGCTCTCGAACTTGCCGTGGCCGTAATGATGTTCGGCATCCGCCGGCTGGTCGGACACCCGCACCACCGCCCAGGTGATGATGGTCGCAACCAGGTCGATCGAGGAGTGCAGCGCCTCGGAGATCAGCGCCAGCGAGCCGATCGCGATGCCGACCACGAACTTCGCCGCAGCCATGCCGCCGCTCGCGAGGATGGAGATCGCGGCGACCGATGTCTTGGAATGGGATGTGCTGGTCTTGGAAGAGTTCATGGGCGGCGGTTTAGCAGGGCGATGATGAACATCAAGTGTCGTCGGTCCTGCGCAATCGCTACTCACTTGCAGGAGCAGGCGTGTTGCGAACTATTCCGAATTCAGACGCTGCGTTACACAAGTTGCCAGCCCATTTCGGATACGGCTCCGCGTTCCCGCGGCCTGTTTTCGCCCGGGGCTTCGAGAGGGACCATCCGCCCTCGAAAGCAGAGGGCGCAGGGAATGCCGGGTGCACGCTGCACCCGCGGTCTCGTGTGCAAAAAATGGAGAAGGAAACGCACACGAGCATACAGGTTCAGCGGAGGCACTCCGGCATTCCCTGCGCGATGGCTTTACGGCTTATACGTGCTCTCCCCGGCGAGACCGGGCTTGCTTGTCACCGCCGTCAGCAAGAGACGTCAGTCTCCTGCCGACAGGACACCTGCCACTGGGGCGTCGGGACCACACGACTTCACCGTCCGCCTGATGTGCACTCGTCAGTCACACGCCCGGCGGCCACCGCATCCCACCGCAACGTTCGTGACGATCGCGAAGCGCCCCTCGATCGGATGAGATGCAGCAATCGTACACCGATCCATCATTACGATAAACCGAAATATTTGTGTCGCGCGGGCTTGACGAGGTTTGCTGATTTGCCCGTCGTGTCGAACTGGCAACACCCGGGCCATGCAGCATGGGTCGAGCGATGCGAAGGCACGAGCCCGCCAGGAGTTTGATTGAGGATGGAATTCGGCGCGCGATCAAGGAGGGATGGTTGGACAAGGATGTTGTCCGGGAGGTCCAGCGTCCGAAGTCATGCAGTCGCGACGGCTCCAAAAGAAGCGGCACCCGCACGGGGCTGAACGACTCCGGCACCTTCCCGGGGCTGGCGGCGTGCAGCGCCGGAGCCGTCCCCACACCACGCTCCATCCATCCCAGAGCGCATTTCACGGTACCGTCAAAATGGCTGCAACGGAGATGGCGCTTCCGGGCTACCTCTCAGGTGTCCCGATTGTTTCGTAGAGTGTCAGTCCTTCAAGAGAAGCGGCCTCAGCGCGCGAAGCTCTGGCTTAAGGAACGGATCACTCAGTCGGTGTCCTGATTTGTTCTGTCGGGTGCCCTGGACGGCACCCCACTGTCGGGGACCGGCCCGGTTTGATTTTTGGAGTGGCCCCAATTGGTTAGACCGGCGCTCTCTGTACGACGACTGAGTCGTCGCAGGAGTTCTCCCCATAGCAATTCTTATGGTCCGCCGACTGTTCTTCATCCACAGGATAGAAGTATTACCGGCGTTCTCCGTGGGTGAACGGAGTTCCTTGGGAACCAAACAATGGTCTGGAGTGTTGTAGTTCCATCACCGGCCAAGGCTCTGCCCGTAGGCGTCGGTGGCTGAGAGACCGATAGAGCTCCCGCCTGCCAAGGAAAGGGAGCACGGCTATGTCGGTCGCGCGTCAATTCTCGGACATCAATCTCACGCCTGACCAGCAGCACGTCATCGAACTGGCGTTCAGCACCGCTTTGCGCAAGCTCGACCTGGTCGATCGCAGTGATCCGCTATGCGACCTCGTGGCCAAAACGATGACCCAAGTGCTCACGCGCGGCGTCACCAACGCCCTGGCGCTGTCCGAGATAACGATCCGGGAAATCGGCTTGCTGAGGTAACAGGGCCGCCTCAGTTGCCGGGCCGCTTCATTTTTGTTGGTTGTTCAGGCACAAACTGCACTTTGAGCGGGAGGGTTCCGGGCCTAGGATAGGCGCCGAGCAGGGTGCTTCCATGACTTATGGTCATTTGGAATTCTCTCGGGCGGACGGCCGCGAGCGCCACAAACGCAGCAAGCGCGTTACCCTTATCATTGCCTGGCGCCATGCAGCGGCGATGTTCGAGCGCTCGGAAGCGCTCTATGACGCGATGATCGCCGTTCTGGGTCTGGCACCAATCGCCATCGTCGCATTTGCTGCGCTCATGTAGGGCCGCATGGTGGCCCCACCCCCCCCCAATTGCCATACGGCAAAGCCGCCCGAATGCCCGGACGGCTTCGCTCCGCGCAAGTGAGATGAAGATGAATGAACAGGGAACTCACGAGCTCCCTGCTAGTTGATCGTCAGCTACTACGAGAGCTACGGTCGTGAGCTGGATGCAGAAGCTTTAGTGGGCGGGGTGCGCTTCCTCACTGCCACTCAAAAGGGGGCTCAGGAGAATGCGCAATGGACCGCACCCTTGCTCAAGAGCATCTCGCTATCGCTGAACGGCACGCTGCCGAAGGAAGGCGGATCGTCGCCCGGCAGGAAGAGTTGATTGACGAGCTTCAAGCGCACGGCCACCCGACGGCAGACGCGGAAAAGATTCTCAACACGATGAGAGATACGCAAGCGATCCACGAACACGACGTGAAGCGCCTTCTGAACCAGCTACAGTAGGCCTCGGTTGAGGACGCCCGGCGGATGATCCGATAGGCGGGCGTTTTTTCAAGCGCCTCGATCTGTTGAGCGATCCGTCTCCATTTATCGGCAGCCGCATGAAGGTCGGTCCGCCTGGATTGGTCAGGAACCCAACCGGCCATCGCTTCATAGCTGTCGGCAAGTTGCCGCATCTCGGACGGTGACATGCTCCCAATCCGGACCAGGGAGAGAAGCTCCGCAATCACAGGGGATCAATGCGTGATGCAGTCAAAAGGTTGGCCCGTCAACTAAGGGGGAACCGTCAACTATGCTATCGTCAGCTTGCGCTGGAAACGGCTGATAAACGGGGCGCGTTTCCGGAAAATCCTGAGGGTACCTTATCTTCCGGTCCGCCGGCGTGAAGTGGTTCAGCTGCATCGCGGATAGCTGCTGCTTCGCGCGCTTGAGCGATACAGTGATGGTCTCCGACAGCTGCCTGGCACGCAGCACAGCGGCTTGGGCACGCGAGAAAAGTGTCTCCGGATCTTGCGCCATCTCGGATAACCTGAGTGAGCGGGCGGCGGTTCCCGAAGGCCGCGTCAAATCAGCGGCCGCCCGGTTTTGCGAGCCGATTCCCGCTATTCGGCGGATCAAATCCCGGTAAAATGTCATCATAACCGGCGGTACCGGGTTCTGCAGCGCCGGTCACTGGGGGACCGGGTTGCGCCCCGCCCGCAACACAGGGGCGCCAAGATGTTGTCGCCAACTTTCGGCTTTTTCCGTCTCGATAAAATGCAGGAGGCTCGACATTTGGCGCTGGCGCGGGCTGCCGTCGCCCTGGGCCGCAAAGTGCTCACGGATAATCCTGAACCCCATGTTTCGACAATTCCGCATCGTGAGACCAACAAGCCGTCCTCTCCGCAGCCCGACGATAGCCGGATGCGATTGGCTATCGAGAGGAAAACGACGGCAGCCCGCGAGCGGCGATCCATCGAGCGGCAACATCTGTCTGTTGCCGATACACACGTAGCGAGGGCCGAGCGCATCATCAGGGATCAAACCGCCATCATTGAAGACCTGCGTCGCGATGGCCACGAAACGAAACTCGCGGAGGAAACCATGCGGGTGTACGAGGCCAACCTCCAGGTCATGCGCGAGCATCGCGAACTGATCTTGAGGGCCATCGGGGAGAGCGACCGCTAAGGCAGGCTTTTTTGTTGGCGGTCGTCGATGCCGCACGCTTGGCAGCGAACTGTTCGCTGCGCTTCGTGGCCTAGGGCGACGATGGATTCGAATTTCTGCATGGCGTCTTTGCTGGCAAGCGTGAGCTCGCCGCCAGCCGTTTCCGGCAAGGTGATCACCTCAACGCCGCACGACCGCCACATCTTGCTCAAGATCGAGTGCTGTAATCAGCGTGCTTGGATCCGAAGGTCGGCGGATGTAACCGGCCCGACGGTCTCGAATGGCCCCGACGTCTGATTGGCGTTGGGGCCATTGCCTTTGCGCGTGCTCTTCGCGCGCCGACGCCGGGTCTCGGACCCGAAGCGGCTTATTCGTACAAAGCGCAAGCGCCTCCGTGCCAGCGCACGCAGCGGCGAGCGGCTCGGCGAGTGTGTCGAATGGTCGTTCTTGCGACACAGACACCGTTGACGCGCGTCCTACCCGCACCGCAGCCGACAGCCACCTGGGTGACCATTTCGTCCATCTGAGGAGGCGGCGCGGGCGTCATGGCTTGTGCGGCTCCTCCAATGGACAGGGCGAGACTTGCAACAGCGATTAGCCGGATCATGGTGCTCCTCCTTTTTTTCGTCCTAAGCATCAACGATTTCATTCACGGGAAAATCCCGGCTGTTGTTGCGGTCGAGGTCCGCGCGACGAGACCGCCGCCATCGATCGCCATCAGGTAATTGGTCACCAGACATAGCTGTCAAACCACCCGAATCGCGGTCGCCGCTCTGCATAGAGCCAGTAATATGACGGCGCGTGTCTCCTTGCATGCGCGTGCTCGTGGGGCGGCTTGGCCGCCTTCGGCTTGGGGGCCGACAGCTTTGGCCGTTCGGCAACGGATTGCTGCATCTGGGCGAATGCCGTCCGATTTCCCGGCGACGCGTCGGCAATCCCGACTGGGGCTGCGGCGGGGGCAAGGGCAGGGGCAGCGGCTGGATCAGGAACCTGCGCGACTTGCTCGGGAACCATGATCGGCCGGCTCGTATCGTACACGACAAGGTCGGGCAGCTTCTCCATCGAATGGATGCGGATGGAAGGGTGAGCGGAACTGGATCGCTCTGTCACCGACGGACTCGGCAGATAGGCGCCCAAGAGGAGCAGGAGCGCAAGCATCGCTCCGCCGACAAAGAGGAAATATCGCGCCATTGGCATGGATCGCTCCATTGGCGATTGTGCACATTGCCGGGCTTCATGGTTCGGGCGGGGATTCCCGCTGAAGCGTGGCTCATGGCATCGCGTCAAGCGGCTATAGTCGGCAAGATCGCTCTGAGGTGCGCACGGTCGAGCACCAATGTCTTACTCGATAACCTCAACGCCTTTGACATGGATCAAGTGTTCTCGTGATCGAAGCGAACGAGCGGGGTCGTTTCGCGCTGGGCACTGACGTGCTGCAGCGTGCCGCCGATTTGCATGGCGATCTCGCGGTGCTGCTTTTCACGAGATGTCAGTATCAACATCGTCGCCTCCCTCTCCATTCGACGACAACTTTATGAAATCCGCCTGCGGGCTGAATGCCAAGTGACAAATCAGTCGGGACCATTGCCTCGACGACATGCAGTCTGTGCCAATTGGGGTCGCAGTTGAAAATTGCTGGCAGGATTATTGTCGCGGGTGCATACTTCTTGCGAGGAAAATTGTCATGCGTACGCCGGGGGCCAACATTGGGTGCCGGTTGCACGGGACCTCCGGAATCAGTCCGGTCGTCCCTACGCGCGACCTCGTACCTCCAGCCGGCGCACAATCGCAGTTTGGCGGCCGCGTGCCGCCCGCATCCGGCACGCAGAATGTCGCATTGAAACACGGCAGGCAGCCCGCATCACCTAAACGGGAGCTTGACGTCTCCGGCAAAGCTACGTCGGCATGCGGAATTTTGCGAAGGCATCCGGTTGTGCTCTGGGTGACGACAGCCAAGCGCCGCTTGGTCGCCGCACTGGAGCGTGAAGCCTTCTTTAGAGCGATGGCGATGGGCAGCGGGTTTCTTTCAGCCGCGCTCATGGCGTTGGCCATGATATCGGATCACTGAATTGGGGTGGACCCATGGACTACCTAACGCTGGAGATTGGACATGACGCAGAGGATTGTCAGGAATACTGCGATTGCGCTCTCGACGTTCGCGTGTGCGGCACTGCTCTCCATCAGCTGGTCTGAGCAGGGCGGCATTTCGGCATCAGTCGAAAGCGCCCAGGCACGCGTCGGCCGACCGCTGACGCCCATGAGCGTCGCGGGCGTTGCCCGTCGCCACAACCGCCGCGCCGTTTACGGATACGGCTACGGGCATCATCACCACTACGGCTATGGCGCGGGAGTAGCCGCTGCGGCAGCGGCCACCGCGGTCGCCGCAACCGCGCCCGCCTATACCGGATGGGGCACTGGCGGTTGGGGCAATGCCTATGCTGCCCAGACCGATCCGCACTTCGGCCAGCCCTACTATCCGGCACGCGCCTACCATGGGATCAGTCCGTACTACGGCTATGCCGGCTGGGCCGACTACAAGACGATCAACGGCATCAGCTGCGAACCCGGTACGATGACGAAGATGGCTGACGGCCACGAGTACGTTTGTCAGTGAAGTCGGCGCAACGGCGCATGATGAAGCAGGTGATTTCGCATGCGCGCCGGTCTGCGGATCGCAGGATAAAAGAAAGCCCCGGGGGATCCCCGGGGCTTTCTGGTTTGCTGTAGGTCACCAGTCGATCAGTACCGCGCTGCAACCGGCGCTGCGTATCCGCCAAAGCGGTAGTTGATGCGTATCGTGACCATGTCCACGTCCTGGTTGATCCGATTGGCTGCTCCGGCGACGATTGGATTGACGACGGAGAACGAGTTGTTGGCGTTGCCCATGAAGAGATGATCGTATTCGCCGCCGATCGACCAGTTCGGTGCGAAGCCATATTCCAGCCCGACGCCGACGGTGCCGCCCCAGCGGGTCGCGCTTGCCGAGGCCACGTCCGCTCCGGTCACGTTGGAGATGATGTCAAGGTGGTTGCTGGTGACCGCCGCGCCGCCCTTGAAGTAGAGCAGTGCCGCATCCCACGCGTACCCGATCTGCCCGGTGAAGAGTCCGATCCCGTCGGTCTTGACGCGGGTCAGGAATGCCGGAGCAATCACGCTTTGGCGTATGTTGCTGAGGTCGGCCCAGTCGCCCTGCGCTTCGAGGCCGATCACCCAGGCGCCGGTCTGCCAGCGATATCCGATCTGACCGCCAGCGACACCCCCGGACCGATCACGACAGCCGTCAGCGACCACTGCTCCGGCTGCGGTGATGAAGTCCCAGCAGTTGTGGCTTTCACCCCAACCGCCATTGGCGCCAATGTAAAAGCCGCTCCAGTTGTAGATCACGGGAAGCGGGGCCGGTGGCGGCGCCTTGACGGCCATATCGGCAGCCGATGCGGGAGTTGCCATCCCCAGCACAATCAAACCTGCAGTACCCATCAACAGTTTCTTCATCGCATTGTCCCCTCCCGGCGTCGTTGCAATGACTGCCCGGACGACGGCCGCTAACTGTGTTGCAAAGGTCTTGCTTGCATTCCCATTCCAGCACGGAGCCTAGCCGATTTGGCGCCGACGACGTGTGCCAGGGATGCAACAGTTTTGGTTTTTCAGTAATCGTGTGCACGCTGTTGTGCGGACTATGCAGTTTGTGCCGCGCGGCGTTGGCGAGGTTCAGTTTTTCGTCGTCAGCCCCAGTGCTCCGCGGATTTGAATCCCGACCGGACTTCGTACCCTGTATTGATCTGCGTCAAGATCACGCACCCCGTGCCGCTGACGATAGTTGACCTGATCGCGCCTGGAGCGCCGTCCCATCACCTTCCGGTTCGCGCACGTTGAGGAGGACCACATGCATCCGACGAAGAAGCTTTCGACCGGCTCAGTGACAGTTGCGGGAATTGCAGCCAGCCTCATGCTTGGGCTTGCAGGCGTAACACTCTGTCCAGCACCGGCAGAGGCCGTGATTTACTGCACGTATGTTGGCTATCCGGCGGGATGCGTCGCGCGGGCCGGTGTCGTGCTCAGGCCGCGGCCGGTGGCGCGCGCTGCGGTCCGCCATAACGCCGGCGGCAATATGAATGGCGGCGTCAATCGCGTTGGGGTGCGTCGGTAAGCCCCCCGTTTGCGGTCACGATATTGGCGGCAGCGGCGAGCCGATTTCGTGACCGCGGTTGGAGCATCGAAGCCGATTGCCTCACCAGCGCTCTCTACGTCCGCTTTCGGCGGAGTTGCGGGCCTGACCTCCGCCTCGCCGGGGGCCGGTCTTCCGCGCCAAAGCGGGAGGACGATCGTGCTTATCACGAGATATCAGGCGCGCTATCATCCTCTTCTCTGGACAAGACTGAACGGGGTGCTGGGGTGACGGACAGCCGATGCGGCAGTCTTGGATGACATTGGACGGAACAGGGAAGGGCCAATGAACTCCACACCCACTCCGCACGCGGTTGAATCGAGCGATGCCCTGACCGCGCGCGCCGATGAACGACTCGCGGAGGCCTACAAGCAAATCGCGCGCGCTGATGAAGAGCTCACGCGTTTGAGTGAGCAGCTTGCAAAAATGGAGCGCGATGCCGCGCGCCCGCCTTCGGCTGGACCGAACCTTGCCTCGACCGGGTCTGGCGCGCCCTCGGCCGGATCTAACCCGGCCTCGGTCGAATCCGGCCCGCCCTCGGTCGGATCTGACCCGCCCCCGGTCGAATCCGGCCCTCCTTCCCTCGCACCTCAACCACGCGCACCGTCTCGAAGGCCGATGTTACGAGTGCTCGCCGGCCTGTCGCTGGCAGCGTTCATCGTCGGCGCCGCGCTGGCCTCGCAGTCGTCTTATGGCGGGAGGGCCAAGCTGGTTGTCGCTCGCTGGGTGCCGCAGTTCGTTTCAACTCCATCGTCGCCGCCAGTTGATCCGCCGCTTCCTGCACAGCCCGCGCCATCTCCCGTTCAAGTTGCCGCGGCGGAGGTCGCACCAGCGCAGGCGCCGCCCGTGGCTCCGACCGCAACGCAGAACGCCGCGCCGACCGCCAATGCAGCGCTTCCCGATCAAACCGAGCTGCTGCAAGCCATTGCGCGCGATCTCGCGAACGTGCAGCGAAACATTGAACAGCTCAAGGCAGACCAGCAACAATCGGCCCGCGAGAGCTCCAAAGCCATCCAGGACCTCAAGGCGAGCCAGGAAGAGATAAAACGGGCGCTCGCGAAGGTTTCCGAGCAGAAGACGGTATTGCCTCCGACGCAGCAGCCTCCGGCACAGCCTTCTCCAATCCTGCGCAAGCCCCAGCGGACATATCAGCCGCCATATGCGAGAGCGCCGCCTCGCATCCCAAGGGAGTGGCTCTACGACGATTGGTAACCGTCGGTGCCGCCGGCGATTGGCGGTGGGGGCGACAGCGGTCTGCCATCGCTCTTCGAGCTACGGCGGACGAGTAGCCCAACTCACAATGCCCGCTACCGCCGCGAGAAGCGTCGGCGCCGGCCGGGTCATATGATCAGATCGTGCGGCACGTGGACACTTGCGCCATGGTTCGAGTGCTGATCGTGCGGAGACAGTCCGATGGCATCCTCCGTATGCGATGCCAGGATCGGAACATTTCCTTTGTAGTCGAAGGAAGGCGCAGGAGTTGCATCGAACTGTGCGAGGTCGGTGACGGATGAACCTTTCGAGTTGGAAATCGCGTCCTTGAAGATAAAGGCTTTGTCAGGCGAACCGGAGGCCTCGCCTCCTTCCGGATTTACCTGGGACCCGTGAGTGACGGCAGCATCGCCGTGGTGGCCCTTCGAGGTCGGCGGCTCGTTGGGCTTTGCAGCGTCGTTGATCGCCGGCCCTTCGGGGTTCGACGTGGTCACGGACTTATGCTGCCACGGAGGGGATGCCTCGCCGCGATGCTGCGGCGTCGTGTTTCCGCTGGCGTCGCTTGCCATCGCGTGATGGTTGCCGTCTTTGCCATTGCCGTCACCATGGTCATCTGCCGGCGTCTTGTTGCCATGGCCTTCGCTCTTGCCGTTGCCGTTGCTGTTTGTAGACGTTTTCGGCGCTGCTGCGTCAGGCACGGCGTCTGCATCGGCATCATGGGCGTGACTGTTGCCGGCATTCGCCACGTCCCCGGCGTGCGAGGCGTCATGACCTCCGTTCTTCGGGCTCGTGTCCGGATTGTCATTCCAATCGCTCCAGGACGGCGCGAACCAGTCGCTGTTCACGGCTGTAAACGCGACCGGCGTCGGATTGGCATTGTCGAACGCCGGCTTCGGATCAAAGGTGAAGCCGGGCTGCATCAGCGCCGTCATGGCAATCTGAGTCAGTTCAACTGTCAGTCCGCCAGGCAGAGCCATTGCCGGGCCATCGATGGCACCGAAGCTTGTGGGGATGCTGGCTGCTTGCGTCGTGTTATCCCCGTCGGCGAGGGGCGCGTCGTAGCTGACCTTCGTATCGGGCGAAGCCTGGGTTGTACTCGTCGTGCCGGACGCATGATTTGCGCTGGTCACTGCATCGTCGTGGGTCGTGGCGGCGTGATCGATCGGATCGCCAGATACGACCACGGGCGCAGCCGTCGTCGTGGCGAGCGCGAAATCCGACGAGTGCAGGTTCGCCACGCCCGGCAGGTGGATGGCGACCAGGCTGGAGTCGCCGATGCCTACGGCGTGGTCGGTCGGATTGGCATACACGAGCGCCTGATTGGCATTGCCGTCGTAGAGCCAGGCGATGGTGTGCGCCGGCACTGACGTGCTTCCGGGGGACAAAGTCAGGATAGTGGAGGAAAATGAGCCGAAAGAGGTCAGATCGATCTTGTCGGACCCCGATACGAAATTCGTGATCGTGTCGAACCCGGTCGCGCTGGAATTCGCCGCATGCGAATGAAAGACAGTGTCGCTCCCGCCAGTGGGCAGGTTCGCACCGAGTCCGACGATGATCATGCCGGCCAGGGTGTTGCCGGTACCGAGCGTGCTTGCCGTGCCGGCGCTGCCGGGCGTGGGGACCCAGAGACCGGTCGCCGTCGTCGTCGCGGCGGGGCTGCCATCGCCCGTGAGCCTGGCCAGCGGACTCGCGAGGGTCTGGGGAGCCGGCAGCGCGCTCGCCGCGGTCACGGCAGCGGTGGCAACCGCGATGTGACCGGTGATGGTGCCGGAATTCGGCGGCGGGTCGCTGATCTCGGTGCCGGCACCTCCGTTGATGCTCGTGAACGTCCAGGCGGTGCCGGTGTAGTTCCCGGACAAATGCAGCGTCACGTCGTTCGCACCGTTGCCGTCGCTGAAGGTCATCGTGCTGACGTTGGTGCCGGAATTGTACGACACCGACACGGACATGCTTCCGCCGACGAAGGGAAGCTGTGTAAGATCGATCAAATCGGTCGACGTGAGCTGTGTACCGATGTCGGTGCCGGTGATGACGCCTGCGAATTTCCCCCAGTCATCGATGATCAGCTTGCCCGCGCCCTGCTCGAAGGAGATGGTCTGGCTGTCGGTCGTGCCCGGAGCAACCTTGCTGCCGGCGGCGAACTCGAGCGTGCCCCCGCTGCCGATCGAGAACTTCCCGTTTCCGGTGATGGTGCCTGTCACGTCGAGGTTGACGGCCTGATCGACGATGATCGTGCCGTTGTTGATGATAGGCCCGATGAAGGTGCCGCTGGCGGTTTCCTCCAGTCTTCCGTCGTTCTCGAGTTTTCCCGAGTCGCTGACATCGAGATTGCCGGCAAGCTGCAGTGTTCCACTGGCGGTGATATTCGTCATCGCCGAGCCGTGCGGTATCGTCAGCGACGCCGCCTGAGCGATGTCGTCAATGATGACCGTGTACAGGGCGGAGGCACCGATGAACGTGCTGATGGTCAGGGTAGGAACGACGCCAGCGCTCCAGTTGGCCGCGTCGCTCCAATCGAGCGTTGGCGCAGGCCCGCCGACGATCAACGACTCGGACTCCGTGGTGACGGTTATTGCGGTCACCGCGGTCGCCGGCGTCGGGTAGATATCTGTGCCGTCGATGGACGTCACGGTTACATTCAGCGTGTCGCTTCCGAAGAAGCCCTCGGTGGGCGTGTAGACCAGGCTGGCCAGCGCGGCGTTGACTTCGCTCGCCGTCCCCGAAAGTGTCAGATATCCGGAGCCATTCGCGATTTCCGTGACTCCCGCCACGGCGATCACCGCCAATGTCCCGTGTGCCACGGTCAGCAGGACCCTGATCGTATCGTCGGCATCTTCAGCGGCCGGACCTGCAACGACACCCTGGATCTGGATCGGTCGCACCTTGTCGTCATTGTCGAAGTCCCCGTCATCGTGCTCGACGACCGTGATTGTCGCCGGCGCGCTTGCCGTCGGCGGCTCCGCGACCGGATTCACAGTGATCGCAGTCGAGGCGGTGGCCAGCCCCGGGTAGGTGTCGGAGCCGTCGCTCGACGTCACCGACATCCGAAGCGTGTCGGAGCCTTCGTACTCCGCGGTCGGCGTATAGGTCAGTTGCGCCAGCAGCGCGTTCACGAGCGCGGCGCTTCCCGACAGCGTCAGCATCCCGCTGTCATCGCCGGTCACGGTCACGCCGTCCAGGCCTGCGACATGCAGAATGCCATGCGACACCGCCAGCGTCGCGCTCACCGTGTCGTCGCTGTCTTCCGCCAGCGGTCCGACGCTCACCCCGGCAATCGCCACGCCGGTTGAGTTCTCGTTCAGCGTCAGCGTCGCCGGCGCGCTTACCGTCGGCGGCTCGGCGACCGGATTCACCGTGATCGCAGTCGAGGCGGTGGCCAGCGCAGGGTAGGTGTTGGAGCCGTCGCTCGACGACACCGAGATCCGAAGCGTGTCGGAGCCTTCGTACTCCGTGGTCGGCGTATAGGTCAGTTGCGCCAGCAGCGCGTTCACGAGCGCGGCGCTTCCCGACAGCGTCAGCATTCCGCTGTCATCGCCGGTCACGGTCACGCCGTCCAGGCCGGCGACATGCAGAATGCCATGCGACACCGCCAGCGTTGCGCTCACCGTGTCGTCGCTGTCTTCCGCAAGTGGTCCGACGCTCACCCCGGCAATCGCCACGCCATTGGCGTTCTCGTTGAGCGTCAGCGTCGGCGGTGCGCAAGCCGTCGGCGGCTCGGCAACCGGGTTCACCGTGATCACGGTCGTGGCGGTGGCCAGCCCCGGGTAGGTGTTGGAGCCGTCGCTCGACGCCACCGAGATCCGAAGCGCGTCGGAGCCTTCGTACTCCGTGGTCGGCGTATAGGTCAGTTGCGCCAGCAGCGCATTCACGAGCGCGGCGCTCCCCGACAGGGTAAGCATCCCGCTGTCATCGCCAGTCACGGTCACGCCGTCCAGGCCGGCGACATGCAGAATGCCATGCGACACCGCCAGCGTCGCGCTCACCGTGTCGTCGCTGTCTTCCGCCAGCGGGCCGACGCTCACCCCGGCAATCGTCACGCCATTGGCGTTCTCGTTGAGCGTCAGCGTCGGCGGTGCGCTAATGGTCGGCGGCTCGGCGACGGGGTTGACTTTCACAAGCACGGTTGCCGTCACCGTGGCGCTGAGATCGCCTTCCGGGTCGCGCTCGTTCACCGCAATCGCCAGCGTGAAGTTGCCCTCGAATTCTGCCGGAGGCGTGATCGTCAGGCTCGACAGGTTCCAGCCGGCCACATCCTCCGCGGTGTTCCCTGCGGTTGCCGTAAAGCTGTGGCCGCTGCCATCAGTCAGCGTGGCGCCCACCGGGATGTCGCTCACGAGCAGCGCGGCGAGGTGGTTCGGCGACGCGTCGCCCAGCAGGCTCTGTGCCGTCGCGCCAAGGTCCAGGGCAATCGCTGTGTTCTCGTTGCCCTGCGCGGCGACCGGATTGAGGGTGGGCGCCAGGGGGGTGACAGTCACCAGTTCGCTCGCGCTCGACGTGTTGGCATCCTGGTCGGTCGCGGTGACGGTCAGCGTGAAATTGGTGTCGTTCGGCGGGGTGATCTTCAGATTCGAGAGCGTCCAGCCCCTCACATCGACCGAAGTGTCGTCACTCGTCGCCACGAAGCTGTTGGTGCCGTCGGTCAGGACCGCCCCAATGGGAATGCCGCTCACGACAAGCGACTGCACGCTGTTGCCTGGCAGGCTGCTTGCGCTCGCAGCGATCGTACCCAGCGCGATCGCCGCACCCTCGACACCGCTCTCCGCCTGCGGCAACCAGGTCACCGTCGGCAGCGTCTCGTCGACCCTGATGACTTGCGTGGCTTCCGGCGCCGGATTGCCGGCCGAGTCCGAGACATCAGCCGTCACCGTATAGCTGCCGTCATGCAGCAATTTGGCTTCGGCTGACGTGACGTTGATTGACCAGGTGTTGTCGGTCAGCTTGGTGACGAATGTATCGACGACGTTGCCGGAGCTATCAATGATCCTGACCGTTACCGGCTGCCCGTTCTCCGCATCCGTCGCCGTGCCGACGATGGTGAACCCGGCGCTGGCAGTTTCGGCGTTGACGACGTTGCTCCTCGCAACGGGGTCGATCGCGATGGTCGGCGGGGTTTCGTCCACCCTGATCGGCTGCGAGGCTTCCGCCGTGTTGCCGAACTGGTTTGTCACGTCCGCTTTCAGCGTGTAGATGCCGTCGACCAGCGCCTTGGCTTCCTCCGGGCTGAGTACAATCGCCCAGCTGCCGTTGCTCACGATGGCCGTGCCGCTGAATTCAATGTTGTCGGAACCATCGATGATGAAGACCTTGACGATCAGCCCGTTCGCCACACCGGTCGTTGCGCCGACGATCTCGATCCCGGCGTCAGCTTTGGCAGCATTGATGATGTCGTCGCCGGCGACGTCGATCTGTCCCCCGATGCTCGTGATTGCCAGCGTCGGTTGACCCACCTCGATGGGCTGGAAGATCGCCGTTTGCAGCGGAGGAAGCAGATTCAGCGGGTGGATGGGGTCAGGCTGAAAAAAATTGATGGGCTGCAGCAGGTCCCCCGGATTGAGGGAAGGAGGCGTGCTCGAGCCGACTGATCCCCATCCTTTCGCGTAGTTGTCCAGCGCGGCCTGTTGGGCCATCTGCAACGCCTGCATCTGGGCAGGCGTGTTCGCGACCGTATCCACGCTGACCGAGGACCCTCTTCTGCTCAGGACGACGGTCTCTCCGGGGTCCTCGACAATGATGTGTCGCGGGTTCGCCTCCTTGGTCGTGAGCTCGAATACGCCGTGATGCAGCTCCTTGTATGTGATGGTGTCGTCATCAAGGAATGTGACGTCCGGGTCCGCGGCCAAGGCTTCCTTCACGAATGAGAAGGTCAGTGCCGCGAGCGACAGCATGGCGAAACCGCTGGCCTGGGTCCGGCTGCGGATGCTGCCAAAAGGCGTTTCCACTGTCAGCGGGTCGGTGTTCGCCAATTCGCCGCCGGCGAAAGCGAAGGCACCCCTGGTGACCTCGATCAGGGTCGAACGCAGGGGAATGGTGGAATTCCGCGCGGGTCCGCCGACCACCACGCTAGTGTCGCCGGACAGGCTGAATGCGGTGCCGTCGATGAAGCGAATTTCGATCCGTCCGTCCGCCGCGGTCTCGATCATGTCGCCCGGGCAAACAGGATCGCCAGCCAAGACCTGAACGGGAGTGCCGTTCGCACGCCGGATGGTACCGTGACCGATCGCCGTCAGAATGTTGCCGATGACATCGCCCAATGCCGGGTGGAGCTGGCCCAAAGCGGCCGTGCTCGCGTCCCCGGACTCAACGCCGGACACAACTAACATTGGCTTCAACCTCGCCTGCCAGGTAACTCAGGCTCGGCGCGCTACCGCAGTCTTCTTGCTTTGGCCTGCCCTCGCCACGAGGTCATTCATCTTGGCGCTGGCAGCCTTGCGCTTGCCCGCCGAAACATCCCGATGGAATTCAATTTCGATCGTAAATTGCAGCGATAGAAATCCGCCTTCGCCGATCCGACAGCATTGCTGTCGTTCTGTCGCGAGTGCGATCCCGTCAAAATTATAGTATAGTTAACGACCGAAATGTCCACTCGTGAATTAAACGGCGAGGCTCGGGCGCGAGCTTGGCTGCAATGCTTTTTTTTGCCGTCATGGCCATCTGATTCAATCTGCATCGGGCAGCCAGACGACAAGATCTTCTCGAAGGGGGAGGGGATCATGCGTATGCACTGGATGAGCGCGTTGGCGGCAAGCTTCGTTCTGGCGATGGCAAGTCTGTTGCCCCCGGCGCGAGCGCAAACCAATTCTGCTCAACCCGCCGTTCAGGATGCGTCCGCAAAGCCGATCGGCAGGGTCGTGACCGTCTCCGGTTCGGTCACGATCGAACACAAGAATGCAGTCGTCGTTCAGGCGAATGCTTCGAGTCAGGATGCAGCGACCAAGGTTGGCGATCTCGTCTATTTGAACGACGTGGTCGTGACCGGAGCGGGCGGCCGGGTCGGGATCAACTTTGCCGATGGCACTTCGTTCAACCTGTCGAGCAACGCCCGCATGGTGATGAACGATTTCGTCTACGACCCCAACGGAAAGTCAAACTCGAGCTTGCTCAGCCTGACAAAGGGAACGTTCACCTTCGTTGCCGGCAACATCGCGAAGACCGGCGACATGAAGATCGACACTCCCGTTGCGACGATGGGCATTCGCGGCACCACGCCGCATATCGAAATATCTGACGACGGAACGGTCCGATTTTCCACGCTGATTGAAGAGGGCAAAAGCAAGCTCGTAAAAAGGGCGAGGGCGCCGGCGACGCAGCAGCCTGAGCAGAAGATCGACCGCACATTCAATCCCAACATCTGTCGCGGGTGCTGAGGTCGAGCGCGGGGCATCGGGAAGCCTGGATATGGACATTCGCGCAGTGACGGGGGCGATCGAGGGCCTGGCGGCGGTTCTGGTCGTGCTGCTGCTGGCTTCGCCGGCGCTGGCGCAAGATCGGCAACGGGACGGCAATCTCCACAATGTCGAGCTGTGCAACGGGGTGAATCGCACGCCGTTCGAAGCTCGCATCAATGGTTGCACGGCCCTCATCGACGCGCGCCAGGACATGACGGCGGCCGGCCTGGCGATTGCATATAACAACCGTGGCAACGCCTATGCCGCCGAGCGCGACTATGACCGCGCCATTCAGGATTTCGACAGCTCGATCAAGCTCGATCCGAACTACACCAAGCCGCTCAACAATCGCGGCGTAGCTTTCCTGAAGAAAGGCGAATACGATCTCGCGATCGAGGCGTTCGACCGCGCGATCGGACTCAACCGCGGTTACGGCGAGGCCTTCGCCAACCGCGCCGAGGCCTACTTGAAGAAGGGCGAATACTTTCGCGCGGCGCGGGATTATGATGAAGCAATTCGTCTCGAGCCCAGCCTGGAAGGTGTGTGGAACGGGCGTTGCTGGACCCGTGCCGTGCTCGGCGTTTTGCAGGGGGCGCTGGAGGATTGCAACAAGGCGCTTCAGTCGGATTCCCGAAACGCTGCGGCGTATGACTCGCGCGGCCTGATCTACCTGAAGATGGGCCGGATTCCAGCGGCGATCGACGATTACGATTCCGCGCTTCGGTTGAATCCGAAGCTGGCGAGCGCGCTTTATGGTCGCGGGCTCGCCAGGCTCAAGCGGGGCGACGAAGCTCACGGCACTGCCGATATCGCAACCGCAAAGACGATCCGGGACGGCATAGCCGACGACTTCGCGCGGTATGGCGTGCGATAGCGATCGGTTTGCATCGCCGCGCCTCGATCCTCATCGAAGTCGGAAGCCGGCTACAGCGTCACCACGATCTTGCCGAGGTGCTTGTTGGCTTCCATGTGCGCAAACGCCGCGCCGATGTCGGCGAATTTGTAGACCTTGTCGATCGGCAGCTGCAGCTTGCGCGCTTCGACCGCGGGCCAGATGTCCTTCCTGACCTCGTCGAAGATCTCGCGAATCTCCTCGATGGTGCGGGTACGGAAGGTGACGCCGATATAGTGGATGCGGCGCGCGGCGTGCAGGTCGAAGTTGAAATCGGCATGGGTGCCGCCGAGGCGGCCGACATTGACGATGCGGCCCTTGACCCTGGTTGCCGCCAGGTTCTGGTTGGCGACCTTGCCCGAGACCTGGTCGACGATCAGGTCGACGCCCTGGCCGCCGGTCGCCTTCAGCACCTGATCGACCCAGGCCGGATTGGAGGAGTCGATCGCAAGATCGGCGCCGAACTCCTTCAGCCGTCCGCGGCGCGTCGCGTCGGTCGACGAGCCCACGACGAGCCTTGCGCCTTTCAGCTTGGCGATCTGCATCGCCATCAGGCCGACGCCGGAGCTGGCGCCCTGGATCAGCACGCTCTCGCCTGGTTGCAGCGCGCCGTTGGTGACGACCGCATTGTGCATGGTCGCCAGCGCGACGGGGAGCGTGGCGGCCTCGTCGAAATTCATGTTGGAGGGCGCGCGGAACAGCCGGCCGTGATCGGCGAGCGTGTACTCGGCAAACGCAGCGGCACCCGAGCCCATGATCCTGTCGCCGACCTTCACCCCCTTCGCATCGGGACCGAGCTCTGCGACTTCGCCGGCCCATTCCATGCCGAGCACGGTGCCGGCGCCGCCGGCCGAGCCGTGGACGTGGCCCTTGGTCATGCCGAGGTCGGCGCGGTTCAGCCCGCAGGCATGCACCTTGACCAGCACCTGCGTGCCCTTCGGCGCGGGCTTGGCAACGTCGGTAATCTCCGGGCCGCTGGCCCCGTACACATACGCTTTCATGATGTTCTCTCCGGCTGTGATTGGCCGAGCGTGCTCGATTGCTCGTTACGGCTGACGGGCTTCCACCAGATGCTTGCGGAAGAAGGCGAGGATGTCAGCGTTCCATTCCTTGTGGAAGGCAACGCGATCGAAGCCCGGCGGATCCGTGCAGATCCTCGGCAGCCGGGCGGCGAGATCCGCAGAGCAGGGCGCCAGGAAGACGAAATGTCCGGCATTGCGGATGACGTGATAGTCCGCCTTGACCGGCAGCTCGTCGTCGATCGCAGCGACGTAGCCGGGGTTGATCTCGGTGATCCTGTCCTCGCCGCTGAGCTCGGAGGCCCAGAGCTGTACCGGTATCTTGACGTCTCTCAACGCGTCGCGATCGAACAGCGGGCCGAACGCAGGATCGGCCACCACCATGGCCCTGACCCGCGGGTCATGGACGGGCGGCTGCGTCGGGATTTCGCCCCGCTGCAACTCGGCGCAGCTCGGCAAAAGAATTCCGGTCGTACAGAAGGCCGTGGCCTTGCGGATATCGGGATCGGCCCCGGCGACCACGAGGCCGGTGTAGCCGCCGCGCGAAAAGCCGAAGAAGCCGATCTCGCCGGGATCGATCCTGGCGCGCTCGGGCCAGGTGTCGAGCATGTAGTCGATCGCGCGCTTGATGTCGGCGGGGCGCTCGGTCAGTACGGCAAGCGTGTCGGCCCGGGTCTTGTCGCCGGCCCCGGTATCGACCGGATGATTGACGGCGACCACGACGAAGCCCGCATCCGCGAGCGTCTCGGCGGTGTCATGGTGTCCGGTAAAGCTGCCGCCATAGCCATGCGACACCACGATCAGCGGCAACTTCTCGCCAGCGATGGGGCAATCCGTCGTCCCCGGCAGCGTGATGGTGCGGAGTTTCACCTCGCCTGCGGGCGCGGCGCAGGGCGACCACACGGCGACCTGCATCGGCGGGGCGCCGTCGGTCTCCACCTTGATCAGTCGGAGGCCGGCCGCATTGGCCAGCGATGCCGACAGGCAGAGGGCGACCGCAACGGTCGACGCGAACAGGCGCATGCAAACTCCCGTCAGAAAACAGCCGGCCTCATGAAGCCGGCTGCCATGGCAATACGAGGGCAGCTATTTTCGCGTCGTTACTCGGCAGCCTGGCGCTTGCCGCCGGACATCATGCCCTCGAGCCGCGAGCGGATGATCGCCTCCGCCTCGTGCATGATGCGCGAGATCAGCTCGGCGCATGAGGGGATGTCGTGGATCAGGCCCTGCACCTGGCCGGCCGACCAGATGCCCTCGTCGGCATCGCCGGTGGCGTAGACCATCTTGCCGCGGGCGCCGGCAACGAGCTCGCGGACGTCCTCGAACTTGGCGCCTTCCTTCTCCATCTGCACGACCTTGGTCGAAATCGCGTTCCTGGCGACGCGCGAGGTGTTGCGCATCGTGCGAAAGATCAGCTCGGTCTCGCGCTCGTCATTGGCGACGATGCGTTCCTTCACCAGCTGATGGATCGGGCTCTCCTTGGTGCACATGAAGCGCGTGCCCATGTTGATGCCCTCGGCGCCGAGCGCGAGCGCGGCGACGAGGCCGCGGGCGTCGCCGAAGCCGCCCGAGGCGATCATCGGAATCTTCACCTTGTCGGCGGCGGCCGGGATCAGGATCAGGCCGGGCGTGTCATCCTCGCCGGGATGTCCTGCGCATTCGAAGCCGTCGATCGAGATCGCATCGGCCCCCATGCGTTCGGCGGAGAGTGCATGACGGACGCTGGTGCATTTGTGCAGAACCTTGACGCCGTGCTTCTTGAATTCGTCGACATGCTCCTGCGGCTTGTTGCCGGCGGTTTCGACGATCTTGATGCCGCTCTCGATGATGGCCTGGCGATATTCCGCATAGGGCGGCGGCTTGATCGCGGGCAGGATGGTGAGGTTGACGCCGAACGGCCTGTCGGTCAGCTCGCGGCAGCGCGCGATTTCCTTGCGCAGATCGTCCGGTGTCGGCTGGGTCAGTGCGGTGATCATGCCGAGTGCGCCGGCATTGGCGACGGCGGCCACCAGCTCGGCGCGCCCGACCCATTGCATGCCGCCCTGCACGATCGGGTGGTCGACGCCGAACATCTCGGTGAAACGTGTTGTGATCATCCTGCCCTCGGTTTCCGCTCGAATTTTCCGTGGCGCGGACAGCCGCGCACGGTTGTTATGGAAGTTTCGAGCGGGAGGATGCCGTCCTGTCGGGCAAAAGTCTATCCTGCAAGGGCGGCGGGCCCATGCGCAAACGCAGGAGGGCAAATCCGGAGCCGACAGGCTCTACGTCGCCGCAACCGGAACAGCTCGCGGCGCGCCGGTTTCGCCTGTCGTGATGCCCTGTTTCAGTTTCTGATTGACGATCTGCACCGTACGGTCGATCTCGGCATTGGGAACGCCAAGCTGATGCGAGATCAGCTTCACCAGCAGGTCGACGCGCTCGATGGCAGGTGCACCGCCCGCAACCGCTCTTGCTGCCGACGAGGGCTTGAGAAGGCTTTCCGCAGCCTTGGCGTATTTCTCGAACGGCACCTGATCGGCGGGATCGGCGCCCAAGCGCTGGGCGATGGCATCGACATGGCGATAGATCGATTGCGAGAGATCGATATCGCCGTGCACCGCGTCGCGGATCGACTGCGGCTCCTGCGGCGTGATGCAGCGGTAATTGCCCGTCAACAGCATCGACCATTTGGCCAGCGGGACGAACATCGAATCGAACACCTTGAGCTTTACCGGAACGTCCTGACCATCCAGCCTCACTGCATCGATGTCGGCTTCCAGCTCCCGAAGCAGCAGATTGTGGGTCTCGTCCGCGAATGGCGCAGCCTTGAAGTTTGTCGGCAGGCCGACGTGAAGAACATTCGCCGCCTCGTCCGGCGGACGGAAGGCCTGCGGATCAGGGGAGCAGAGCGACACCAGGCCCGGCTCGAACCGCTCCCAGACCGCAGCATTGGCATAGGCCTGCTCCAGATCCATCTTCGCCAGCGCCGGGATCCGCTTGAGATAGGGGAGGGGCGGCATGTTCATGATCGAAAGGCAAGGCAGCTTCGCCTCTGCGATCTTGTTCATCAGAAGCTGAATCGCAGGGCTCGCGTATTGCGGTTCCTGCATCGCAAGGCCAACCAGATCGTAGCGGGAGAGATCGACGTCGGCGGGTTCGGCCGCGTCCAGGATTCCGGGAAGGTCGCGCGAGACGATCGACCGGTGGGTCGCCTCGTCACGAAGCTTGATGCGAACTTCGGTGCCGTCGCGATTGATGAGGTCCGCCGTCTGTTTCCGGCAGACCAGGGTCGCGTTGTGGCCCGCCATCAGAAGCTTCGTCGCCAGCAACGAGCCATACGAAGCGCCGAGGATCAGAACGTTGCGGGCCATGCGCCCTCCCAGATGATGTTGGCGCGCACGATTCCGGCGCAGGTTTGCGAGCGCCTGCCTTGCGACAGGTGTTGATATGGAGCGTTGCGGTGCCGTCGTCGCTGGAAATGCAGCTCCAGAAGATGCCGGCGCGGTTAGGGATCAGGCGGCGAACACGGTGGCGGCGGCAGTTGCCTCTTCGTCGAACGCCGCCGAGATGTCGCGCATGCTGACGACGCCGATCAGGCTGTAATTGTCGATCACAGGCACGTGGCGGATGTGGTGCCTGTTCATGAGGTGCCGGACGTGCTCGAGCGTGTCGGTCGAATTGCAGGACACCAGCTGCTGCACGGACACGAATTGCGACACCTGCATGCCGGCGCCTGCCGCACCGTACTGGGCGATCGCCCGCACCACGTCGCGCTCGGTGAACATGCCGACGGCGGTATTGCCCTCGGTGCGAACGACATCCTTGACCACGAGCGCGCTGATATTGCTGGAGCGCATCAGCTGGGCGGCGATCGCGACCGTCTCATTCATGCGGACCGTTGCGACGCGGGCGGTTTTCTTGCGCAGGATATCTCCGACTTGCATGGCCACCTCCTTGGGGGTTATCGATGCCTGAAGTCTGGTATACATAATACCAATTGTCAACACGATAGAGGCCAGCATCGACGATAAAAAATCGCACGAAAAGGCAGGAATTCTGACGCTTTCGGCCTTGCCGGGCGACGCCCATGGCAAACACTGATGGAGCGCAGGCGGCATTCCTTGTATCTGGCATACCTTGACGACACCAAAGCAAGAGGCGCACCGAAGTGCGCCTCGAGCCAGGTCAGGGAGAGGAGGAAAGGAATCAGGCTATCTTGGCATTTGTCTCGGCGCTCGTCGTGGCAGCGGTTTCCGCGGCAACCTCGTTGCCGTGTATGAAGGCGCGCCGCAGCGGCTTGATCACGAACACCGCCATCAGTGCCGCGGTGGCATTGAGTGCGACCGCGATCACGAACACCGCGTGCCAGCCGTAAGTGGTCGCAACGATGCTGGCGGCCGGAACCAGAAGCGACGCCGTGCCTTTCGCGGTGTAGAGCATCCCGTTGTTGGTGGTCGCGAACTTCGAGCCGAAGGTGTCGCCGCAGGTCGCCGGGAACAGCGAGTAGATTTCGCCGAACACGCCGAAATAGACCGCGGTCGCCAGCACGAATACCAGCGGATTATGGCCCCAGGTCGAAAGCGTCAGCAGCATCAGGGCGCCCGTGCCAAAGGCGATGAACATCGTGTGCTCGCGGCCGATATTGTCGGAGACCCAGCCGAAGAACGGACGTCCGAAGCCGTCGAAGATGCGGTCGAGCGAGATCGCGAACGTCAGCGCCGCCATCTGGAAGCCGGCGAGGGTGACCGGCGTGCTGGCGATCTTGTAGTCATGCGCGATCGGCGCGATCTGCGCCGCCGCCATCAGGCCGCCGGCGGCAACCATCACGAACACCAGATACATGATCCAGAAGATCGGGCTGCGCAGCACCTGCGGCGGCGTGAAGTCAATCCTGGTCTGCGGCAGATTGAGCTGCTTCTTCTTCGGCGGCATCGCCACCGTGGGCGGACGGATGAAGAAAGCGAGCGCGAATACGATCACGCCCTGGCCGATGCCGAAGTTGAGAAACGCAGCCTGATAGCCGCTCGAGGCGATCATGCTCGCGATCGGCACGACCGTGATCGCGGCGCCGGCGCCGAAGCCGGCGGCGGTGGCGCCGGCGGCGAGGCCGCGGCGGTCGGGAAACCATTTCAGCGCATTGCCGACGCAGGTGCCGTACACCGCGCCTGCGCCCATGCCACCGATCACGGCGGCCGCGTAGAGCAGCGTGAGGCTGTTGGCGTAGGAGTTGAGCAGCCAGGACAGTGCGATCATTACGCCGCCGAACATGACGACGATGCGCGGACCGTATTTGTCGACGAACCAGGCTTCGACCGGCACCAGCCAGGTCTCGGTCACCACGAAGATGGTGAAGGCGAGCTGGATCGCCGCGCGGCCCCAGTGGTGCGCGGCGTCGATCGGATCGACAAACAGCGTCCAGCCATATTGCAGGTTGGCGATCATCGCCATGCAGACGATGCCCATGGCGAGTTGCAGCCAGCGGAAGCCGCTGGACGAAGGTTGAGCTTGCGTGACGGCACTATTGCTGGAAACCATCAAGTCCTCCCGAGCGCGCGTTTCTTCTTGTGACCGTGTGTCGCTATTATTCTGTCTTATCGTCACAAGCGCTGTGCGGATGTTGGTATACTATATCCCAGAAAGCAAGCCTGTCCCGACGCTGCGCCGCAGCAAAACTGGCGTCCAAGGCACGGTTTCTCGCGATGTGGGAAACGAACGCGCCAGGGCGCTTTTTGTCACCGCGTTGCAGGGCGGAGCCTACGCCCTTGATATCGCCGCCAGTAAATCCTCCACCAATAAAGATGGCCCCGAAGATCGGGGCCATTGGTCAAAAGTACAGTTTCAGGCGGTGCGTCGCAAAGCCGCAGCGGCAAGGGGTCGGCAACGCGATGACGATCGGTGCCGGTCGCGTCGCGAGCTCAGAAGCCGGGGCGGGGCAGGTCGCCATTGCGGTTGGAGATCTCGGCGCTCTTCATCAGAAGGCGGTCAACCGTCGCGAGCAGGCGGGCGAACAGGGTGGCTGATGGAGCGAGTGCGATGGTCGTGGTCTTGGACATCTGTGTCCCTTTCGGTCTTGGGGCCGGCAATGTGCCCGCCCAACGTCTGGGACGTATTTAGGTATACCAGATACCACGAACAATGCGTTTGTTTGCATAGCAGCATTCGCCATACCGCAATGCAACAAAGCGGGCAGTTTGGCATCCCAAATGGCCGGAAATCCCGGCCGCAAGCCCTTGGAGCGGCGGACCGGGGATCGGGCCTGTACGATGAGCTATCCCGACATCTCGAGCCGGGTCGCGCTCCGGCGCGCCGGGTCGAGATGCATCACGGCCTCCATGATCTCGATCCGGGGTGCGGAGCCGTAGCGCGCAGCGACCATCCTGATGTAGTCGGTGCCGTGCCAGCGGTCGATGGCGGCTCGTGACCGCCAGATGTAGATACCGCCGCCCTCGCAGCGCTGCGCGTCGAACAGGTAGTACTTCTCGACAAGGTCCGGGTTGTCGAGCCAGCCCGGCGCACTCTGCTCATAAAGCGCCATCGCGTCGTCGCGCGTGGTGCCCGGCGGCAGGTCGAAGCGCACGATCTCGACGATCATGCGTCACGCCGCCTCGTGGTTATAGCGGTACTCCTGGGTCAGGCCGCCATAGCCGTAGGAGATCGCGCCGCAGTCGATGATATGCACGTTCGAATGCGGGTGCAGATTGCCGATCAGTTCCGACAGCAGCGCAAAGGCCTTCTTCTGATAGACCGACTTCTCGTCCCGCGTGTTGGTTCCCTCTGTGATGGTCACCTCGAGCCGGAACGAGTTCTTGCCGTGATCGACGAGCGATCGCGAAGCGATGAACCAGTGCTCGTGCGGCAGATACCGGACCTGCACCATGGTGCGCTCCGGCTTCTTCTTCAGCGTCGTGCAGGTGAGGGTGGTGAGTTCGGCGGCCAGGCGGCGGCTCAATGCTTCGTCGGGCGTTCCCGACACGGTCAGCTTCAGTCCGGGCATTGCTCTCTCCATTCGTCGTGTTGACCTGAGCCGAGGCTAGCCACTTATATCATTCGGAAAAGCGGGAATATGTGGTACAATCCATCGGAACTTCCGATGGATCACGACCATGCGCCTCGATCTTGATCTGCTGCACACCTTCGTCGTCATCTGCGACACCGGCAGCCTGACCGCGGCCGCGCGCCGGGTGCACCGCTCGCAATCTGCGCTGAGCGAGCAGATGCAGAAGCTTGAGGATGCTTGCGGCCGTCCGCTGCTGGTGCGCGGCAAGGGCGGCGCGCATCCGACGCCGGCGGGCGAGCGGCTGTTGCAGCATGCACGTCAGCTGCTCGGCATGTCCGAACTCGCCTATCAGGACGTCCAGGGCATCGAGATCGCAGGAACGCTGCGGCTCGCCATGACCGACTATTTCCGCCCGGCTCAGATCATCGACATCCTGGCGCGGATCCGTGCGCGCTATCCGCGTTTGCGCCTGCAGGTCTCGGTGCGCAAGAGTGCGCTGATCGAGGAGGACCCCGACGATTTCGACATCGGCATCTCGATGCGGCTGGTCGAAGGCGCCAGGCGCCGCAAGGCGCCCGACGACGGCAGGATCCTGATTGCCCGCGAGCCGGTGTCGTGGATCGCGCATGACGGCTTCAAATTCGCCGGAGCGACTCGCTGGCCGCTGGTGACCCTGCCCGAGACCTGCTCGCTGCAGCGCGCGATCATTCGCACGCTGAACCGGCACAGGGTCAAGTTCGACGTTGTGCTGACGGCCTCGGGCGTCGCCGGCCTTCACATGGCGGTCGCCGCCGGCCTTGGCGTCACCTGCCTCAACGCATCGGCCGTGCCTGCAGGCGCGCGGCGGTTCGTATCAGATGAATTGCCCGAGATGCCCGACGCCGAGTTCAGCCTGCTGCCGCCGAAGCCGAGCGAGCCTGCGCTGGTCGGCGAGGTGAGGCGGCTGCTGGTCGCGCAGTTCGCGTGACTTCACCACAGTCTAGCGGATGATGAAATCGTTGGCGTGCAAATCGGCCAATCGGACGTCCGTCAGAGTGATGACGTCGTGATTGCCGAGATCGATCGATGTGTCGTGCCCGCCATTCACGGACTGGAACAAGGATTGCGGCTGGCCGGCTTGCGCCTCATGCAGCAGCGTGGCCAGCTCCGAATTGCTTGTGACCGAGAAACCATCCAGCTCGAATGCATCGGCGGCTCCGGCGCTGACGATCGTGTCCGCGCCGATGCCCGGGTGGAACACAAACGTATCATTGCCCGGGCCCGCGATCGTGACCGCGACCGACTGGCTGGCGAAGCCGGGCGCGACGAGCGCTCCGCCCGCCGGGACCGCCTGGCCGATCACTCCGTCGCCATTCAAGTCCTGGTGGAAGCTTGATTCGAACAATTCCAGCGCGACGCTGTTGCCCGATACGGCGCCGCCGAGCGGGTCGTAGGTGACGTTCGCGCTGCTGTCGGTGTACCAGACCGTGTACTGACCGGTGGCCGCATATTTCAAGGCGATCTCGTAGCCGGTTGATGTCTGCTCTGCGCCGATCACTGTCCAGCCGAACTCGCCGGGTGTCAGCGGCGCGCCGCCAAACGTCACCTCAGGACCGGTCCCGGTGCTGTTGCTGTCGAGGACATAATGATTTCCGACCTGGACGAGGCTGGTCGCGCCTGAGGACTCGATGGCACCGGGAATGCCGATAACGCCATCGCCGTTCAGGTCCTGACCGAAGCTCAATTCGGTGACTTCCAGCAGCGGACTGCTTGCGGATACGTTGCCGATCGCGTTGTCGATGACGTTGCCGCCGGCATCGGTATTCCACACCGTGTACTGGCCGGTGGCCGCGTCCTTCAGCGCCAGCTCATAGCCGGCTGAGGTCTCTACTGCGCCGATCGGGGTCCAGCCATACTCACCGGGGGTCAGGGGCGCGCTGCCAAACATCACCTCGGGACCCGTCCCGGTGCTTTTGCCGTCGAGAAAATAATTGTCCCCGAACTGGACCAGATTGGTCGTCGCGGATGTCCCGACTAGAACACCGATCACTCCGTCGCCGTTCAAATCATGATGGAAGCTCGGCTCCAGCGATTCCAGCGCGACGCTGTTACCCGACACGTTGCCGCCGAGCGGGTCGTAGGTGACGTTGCCATTGGTGTCGGTGTTCCACACGGTGTATTCACCGTTGCTCGTGTCCTTCAAGGCGATCTCATACCCGGTCGATGTCTGCGCGACGGCTGTCGGCGTCCAGCCGAACTCGCCAGGGGCCAGAGGTGCGCCGCCAAACATCACCTCGGGACCGGTCCCGGTGCTGTTGCTGTCGAGGACATAATGATTTCCGACCTGGACGAGGCTGGTCGCGCCTGAGGACTCGATGGCACCGGGAATGCCGATAACGCCATCGCCGTTCAGGTCCTGACCGAAGCTCAATTCGGTGACTTCCAGCAGCGGACTGCTTGCGGATACGTTGCCGATCGCGTTGTCGATGACGTTGCCGCCGGCATCGGTATTCCACACCGTGTACTGGCCGGTGGCCGCGTCCTTCAGCGCCAGCTCATAGCCGGCTGAGGTCTCTACTGCGCCGATCGGGGTCCAGCCATACTCACCGGGGGTCAGGGGCGCGCTGCCAAACATCACCTCGGGACC
>NZ_JAFCKQ010000005.1 GCF_018130215.1 Bradyrhizobium jicamae | reverse complement strand
GTAGGACCACAGGTGTAACCGGGAACAACCCGGCTTTCCCTGCGCGATGGGTTACGGCTTATACGTGCTCTCCCCGGCGAGACTGGGCTTTTTTGTCACCGCTTTCGCAAAGATGCTTTCGCACGCTTCACGAGAGGACACCTGCCACCAGGGCGTCAGGCCTGCACGATTTCGCCGTCCGCTACATGCGCTCTCGTCAGTCACGCACGCAACGTCCACCGCATCCCACCGCAACGTTCGTGACGATCGCGAAGCGCCCCTCGAGCGGGTGAGACGGAAAAATCTATACACTGATTTGTCGTTACGATAAACCGAAATATTTTTGCGGTGGGGGCTTGCGCCGTCGGGCAAATCAGTGCCAGGGCGCGGTCGCCCTAACCCTTCGGCGGCGCCAATGGCTGGACGATCTCCTTGAACGCCGGCAGCGCCTCGCAATGCGCGGCATGGGCCTTCAGCGCGGCATAGCGATCGTCGAACAGATGCGGATGTGCTTCACCGGTGAAACGCAGCGCGCAGGCCACCGCGATGTCGGAATGGCCGATGCGCTCGCCGAACAGATAGGGCGTCTTGATCGCGTCCCGCTCCTTCTCCAGCGCATCGAGTGCGGCTGATATCTGCGCCTCGCAGCGATCGACCCAGAGCTTGAGCTGCTCCTTGCGCAGTACGCTCTCGTAGACGAGGCTGACCGACTTGTCGCCGAGCCCGGTCGCGATCGCGCAGATGCGAAGCTGATGGCGCCGCTCCGCGCCCCTGGGCGGCAGCATGGCGCGCTCGGGCCCGACGGTCTCGTCGAGATAGTCGAGGATCGCAGCCGAATCGATGATCGCCTCATTGCCGTCGAGCACCAGCGTCGGCACCCGCCGCAACGGGTTGTACGGCGCGATCAGCCCGGCATCGCCGAAGGTCGACCACGGCTTGTGCTGGAAGTTGAAGCCGTAGAGCCGCATCGCGATCGCGGTACGGCGTACGAAGGGCGAGTCGTATTGGCCGATCAGGAACATCTGTCATCTCGTCGGTCATGCCGCGGCGCGCCGTCACCTGCGAAAGCCGGGGCTTTCGAGGAGGAACGGCGACGCCGGGTCACAGGTTGCGCTTTGCACCATCCTAGATGGGCTGCGCCACGTTGCAACAGGCGAGGTCATTCCGATGGAGCCTTGCGTCCCGCCAGCTCCGTCGGCCCTTGCCACGCGCCGCCGGGGCTGGACGCCGGCTACCACTCGCGGTCGTCCCTGCGAAAGCAGGGACCCACCACCGGATCGTGTCGTTTCACTCAATCGCCGGCACGTGCCGCGCCGTATCCCGCGGCGCGGTGCCGTCGAGCCGCGGGTCATCCGCAATCTCGATCTGCCGCCGGAACGCACGAAAGCCCGAGCGCTGATAGAACGCGACGGCCGACGGATGGTCGAAGGTGCAGGTGTGCACCCAGACACGTTGCACGCCGCCTCGCCACGCAAGCTCCATCGCACGGTTCATCAGATAGCGGCCGGCGCCGGTGCTGACGAGACTGGCGGTGACGCCGAAATAGACCAACTCGCAGTTACCGGCCTCGCTGAAATCAAGCTCGAGCAGGCCTTCGTCGTTGCCGTGAACGACGAGTGCGTAGACCTCGACGTCAGGCGCATGAATGCGCGCAGCGAGTTCGGCATCGCTCATTCGCGCGCGCGAAAACCACAGCCACTCCTCGCCGACGCGGCGGTAGAGATCGCGGTACCAGTCGAGCTTAGGCGTCTCCGCCTTGCGCAGGCGCCATGCGCCGGGCGGATCGTCTCGCCGCGGCGGCGGCGACGTCATCTCCAGATGCGTGACGACGGCGGCGATCTTGCCTGTGGGGACGTCGGAATAGCCGTCGGGCAGTATCATCGCGCGATCTCTGTTTCGATTGCCGATTGGAAATATCCTCGTGCCGCACGGCGGATGCAATGCAACGCGGTGTAACAACATTACCGATTTGTCAGTGGCCGTTTCGGCGAATCAGCGGCTCCATGAGCGGAGGCCACCGGGAGCAACCACCGTGTCGCGCCATCATGCGCTGCCGCCGATCATCTATTCGCCACCGCCGCCAGAACCGCAGAAAACCCGGCGCCGGCGCGGGGTCGGTTATGCCTCGGCGGCCGGCGAGGTCGACGATGCCGGGGAAATGCCGGACGGCACGCCCGTGCCGGTCCTGCCGCGGCATTCGCGCCCCGTCGAGGCCACGCAGCGGCGCACGCAGTCACCGAACGGCAAGCTCAGCGACGACGTGCTGCGGCTGATGATTGATTTGCAGGAGCAGCAGGAGAAGTAAGGCGTGCGAGCTGCCTTGCCTCCCTCTCCCGCTTGCAGGCAGCGAGTTCTGCCGCGCGACCGGCGCGGCTACTCCCCCTCGTCGCTCGCCAGCACGCCCTTCACGGCGCGGGCCCAGCCGGCGAGCTTGCGATCGCGGGTGGCCTGGCTCATGGCCGGCTTGAAGCGGCGTTCGAGCCGCCAGTTGTCGGCGAATTTCGCCGGCTCCGGGTAGACGTCGGCGTTGAGGCCGGCGAGATAGGCCGCGCCCAGCGCCGTGGTCTCCTGGATCATCGGACGGTCGACCGGCGCGTCGAGCAGGTCGGCGAGGCGCTGCATGGTCCAGTCGGAGGCCGTCATGCCGCCATCGACGCGCAGCACGGTGTTGGCGGCGTTGGCCTCCGGCCAGTCGGTGCGCATCGCGGCCCAGAGATCGAAGGTCTGGTAGCAGACGCTCTCCAGGGTCGCGTGCGCAAGCTCGGCCGGACCGGTGTTGCGGGTGAGACCGAACAGCGCGCCGCGCACGCGCGGATTCCAGTGCGGCGCGCCCATGCCGACGAAGGCCGGCACCAGATAGACGCTCTGCATGCTGTCGGACTTGTCGGCAAGCGGCCCGGTCTCCGCGGCCTGCTTGATGATGCCCAGCCCGTCGCGCAGCCACTGCACCGCGCTGCCCGCCACGAAGATCGAGCCTTCGAGCGCGTAGGTGCGCTGACCACCCAGCTGATAGGCGATCGTGGTGAGCAGCTTGTGCTTCGAGGCAACCGGCGTCGTGCCGGTGTTGAGCAGCGCGAAGCAGCCGGTGCCGTAGGTCGACTTCATCATGCCGGGTTCGAAGCAGGCCTGGCCGATGATCGCGGCCTGCTGGTCGCCGGCGATGCCCGAGATCGCGATCGGGCCGCCGAACAGATCCGCCGTGCTCTCGCCGAAGCGAGCGGAGGAATCCTTCACCTCGGGGAGCATCGAGCGCGGCACGCGCAGCAATTTGACCAGTTCGTCGTCCCACTCGCCGGTGTGGATGTTGAACAGCAGCGTGCGCGAGGCGTTGGTCGCATCCGTCGCGTGCACCTTGCCGCCGGTCAGCCGCCACAGGAGGTAGCAATCGACGGTGCCGAACAGCAGTTCGCCGCGATCGGCCCGCTCGCGCGCGCCCGGCACGTGATCGAGGATCCATGCGACTTTGGTGCCCGAGAAATAGGGATCGATGATCAGGCCTGTCTTGGCCGAGATCGCCGGCTCGTGGCCTTCTGCCTTCAGTTTCGCGCAGATATCGGCGGTGCGGCGGTCCTGCCAGACGATGGCGCGGTGCACGGCCTGTCCGGTGGCGCGGTCCCACACCACGGTGGTCTCGCGCTGGTTGGTGATGCCGATCGCGGCGATGTCCTTCGCCTTCAGGCCGGCCCTCTCCAGCGCGTCACGGCACACCATGACGGTCGAGGTCCAGATGTCATCCGGCTCGTGCTCGACCCAGCCGGAGGCCGGGAAATGCTGCGGGAATTCCTGTTGCGCGACCGCTGCGATGGAGATGTCGCTGCGGAACACCATGGCGCGCGACGACGTGGTGCCTTGATCGATGGCCAGCACGAAAGACATGAGCGTTTCCTTGAAGCTTCGTCCCTGACTTGATTGTGTCCGGGGCCAAAGGAGCGGATTACCGCGGCAACGTCAAGCTTGGGCGCGGCTCAGTCTTCCGCCGTCATGTCTGGGCCTGGCCCGGCCGTGACGAGCAAGTGGAGAGATCACATCGGCCGGTAGGTCCGCGTCTCCGCGGGGACGTTGACGCCGAGCTTGACCTGGCCGACCGAGCGGATGATGTCGTCACCGAGCAGCTGGGCGAAGCAGGCGTAGCCCCAGTCGTTCATGTGCAGGCCGTCGGCGATGACGAAATCGTTGATCGGGATCGCCTGCTTCTCGTGCCAGTCGCGCATCACCTCGAAGCGCGGGAAGATGCCGACATGGCGAAGCGCTGCGATGCGGCCGAGCAGCTTGACCATGCCGCGCGCGCTCTCGGGACGCTCAGTGACCCGCGGGGAGTATTGCGGATCGACCAGCACGACGTCGGAGCCGCCGGCCTGGATGCGCGCGACGCCGTCCGCGACCTCTTTCTCGGTCTCGGTCTGATCGAGGTTGCGCAACACCGCATTGGTGCCGACCTGCCAGATCACCATGTCAGGGTGGACGTCGAGCACCTCCGACTGCAGCCGCTTCATCATCTCGGGCGCATCGTCGCCGCCCTTGCCCCGATTGAGCACGGAGATGTCGGCGGTGGGATACTGGCGGCGCAACTGCGCGGCGAGCCGGTTCGGATAAGTGAACTCCGGCGCCGACGAGCCGTAGCCCTGGGTCGAGGACGACCCGAACGCGACGATGACGACGGGCCTGCCCTCCGCGAGCTTGGCGGCGACATGCGGCAGCGAGCCGGTCGAGTTCGGCACGCCCTTGGGCGCCAGACATGGCACGCGATGGAAGATGTCGCCGGCGGATTTCGCGACCTGCTTGACCTTGTCGATTGCGCGCGCGGTGAGACCCGGCGCCTGCGGCGCGGCCTGATCGCCAGCTGCCGCTGCCGGCGTTGCGGCATCAGATTTTGCTGCATCGGATCTGGTGGCGGCCTCGGCCTTCGCGCCGGCCGACAGCGCCGCATGCTGATCCGGCTGCGCGGTCTGCGCCTGCAGCGGCGCTGCGCTCAGCAGCACGATTGCGGCAACGGCGGACACGCTTCGCCAGATGGTTCGGCGAAAAGGGACGGCACAACGCATCAACTCAACTTCCTCTAATTCTGCTGCACCGGGCCCAGATGGGCCGCATCGATCACGAATTTCGATAGCGCGCTGCCGAGACAGGCATGAACTTGCTTGGCCAGTTCGACACCGTGCGAGGTGCTGAACAGGTCGAAATATCCCGCATCATTCCATTGCCGCATGATCGCAAACCGGTCGAACAGCGGAACGTCGTGCTGCTGTGCCACCGCCCGCAAAATATCGAGATAGGGCGGCGCAGAAATCATCGTCTCGGTGCGTGGGCTGTATTGCAAATTCACCAGAACCACGTCCGTCCCGGCGTTCCGCAGCGCAACAACTCCGTCGTCGACAGCGGTGCGGAAATCGTCGGGATCGACCGATCGCATAGCATCGACCGTGCCGGTCTGCCAGATGACCAAAGTCGGCTTTTTCGCCTCGACAAGCTTGACCAGGGTCCCGGAGGTCTCTTCCGCGGTGGTTTTGGCCTGTATTTCTACGGATAGATTGACCGTCGCCGCCGGCAGCTTCTCCTTCAGCGCCGCCAGCAGCTTGGCCGGATAGGCGCTGGCCTCGTTCTGCGGGATCGTCGAGGAGCGGCTGCCAACCACGAGCACGTCGAGCGGCTGCCCGCCCCTGACCGCTTCCGTGACCTTCGGGAGCGAACTGTCGCTGGCGAGCAGATAGGCCGGAACGTCGCAGGGCTGCTGCGGCGGGGCGGCCTCTTCGGCGCGGGCGGGCGCGGCCGCCAGCAAGGCTGCAAGAAGCGTCAGGCCAAGCACTGTCCGCGGGGACGTCATGCTCCCCCTCCCCCTCCCGCCAGATCGGCGTTGCCGCCGGCGCCTTTCGTTCGCGAGGCGTTTTTGTCGGCGGAGTGCTTGTACCACGAAATGATCCACGCCATGCCCCACATGATCAGGATGCCGCAGACGCTGATCAGGGCGTGCAGCGCGGCCCCGCCAGACACCTCGGCAAGCACGAAATGTCCGGCGAAGGCGAGGAAGACACCAAGGCAGAATATCTCAAGCGAATGCTGGCCACACAGGATCAATGGCCGCAGCCAGGGCGATTTCAACCCCGGCCAATCCCGGGGCAGGACGCGCACGGTCAGCGCGGCGAGCGCCAGGAAATGCGCGAAGCGCAGCACGTCCAGGTCGGTCTTGCTGATCGGATACATCCACTGCTCGATCCGCTTGGGCATGATGTGGCCGAGTTGCGGCACGTACCAGGTCAGCGTCACGAAGAACGCCGCGACCAGGTAGACGATGCAGATCCACATCGTGATGTTCGACGCCAGGATGCGCGTCATCCGGCGTGCCCCGCCGAGCGCGCACCAGGCTCCGAACACGAACAGCAGCTGCCAGGCGAACGGGTTGAACGCCCAGAAGCCGTTCGGATAGGCCGACAGATAGAGATCGAACTGCCACGTCAGCGCATAGAGCAGCACCGACAGGCCGAGCGTAACGTCGGGCTTCCATTTCATCAGCCACAGGATGACAGGCAGGAACAGCATCAGCACGATGTAGAGCGGCAGCACGTCCATGTTGACCGGACGGAAGCGCAGCAGCAGCGCCTGGACGATGGTGACGTCGGGCTGCTTGAGGAAGTCCATGATCCCCATCTCTTCGGTGTAGAGCGGGTTCTCGAACGAGGTCGCGACATAGGAGATCTCGGCGAGGAAGATCGTGAACAGGAAGACATGCGCGACATAGATCTGCCAGACCCGGCGCAGGATCCGCGCGGTCGCGATCACGAAGCCGGATTCCAGCATCGCGCGGCCATAGACGAAGGCTGCGGTGTAGCCGGAGATGAAGATGAAGATCTCGGTGGCGTCGGAGAAGCCGTAGTTGCGGATCGTCAGCCAGGTCAAAAGGTTGGGCGGCAGATGATCGATGAAGATCAGCCACAGCGCGAGCCCGCGAAACAGGTCGAGCCGCAGCTCGCGCTCGCCGGCCGCCGGCAGCGTGATCGCCAGCGCAGCCGCCTTGGCCTTCGTCGCCTCGGTCTTCGCTGCCTCGGTTTTCGACGCCTTGGCATCAGCGGGCGCGCCGGCTATGGGATCGGCAATCGAGTTCATCAAACACCGTGTCGGCCGCGGGATGCCGCGCCGGTTGGATTAACGATAATATCGGCCCACGACCTGCGGACAAAGCGCTGAAAGCGGCGGCACGCCGTCGCGCTTTAGGCCGGAACTATGTTGAAACCGCGATGGCACGACCTTTGCGCCGCCCGGCAATCGATTGGTTCCTGCGCGCCAATTCGATATGATGGGGGACCGTTCGAGTGTGACCTCCCGGAAAGCCGCGCACGGTTTGCACCGGCGCGGCGCTCCGGATCATGCTCCAAGACCATCGGAAGAAGCCGAATGTACCGCGCAGTTACCCGCCAGATCGAAGTCACCGTCGAGCCGAACTTCATGCCGGATCGCTCGTCGACGGAGCGGGGTGAATATTTCTGGTCCTACACGATCGTGATCACCAATTCGGGCCCCGAGACGGTGCAGTTGCGCACCCGGCACTGGATCATCACCGACGCCACCGGCCGCCGCCAGGAGGTGCGCGGCGAAGGTGTGATCGGCGAGCAGCCGGTGCTGGCGCCCGGCGAGCGCTATGAATACACCTCCGGCGTGCCGCTACCGACCGCCTCCGGCTTCATGACCGGCCGCTACCAGATGGTGAGCGAAACGGGCGAGCGTTTCGAGATCGACGTGCCGACGTTCTCGCTGGACAGCCCGAGTCCGGACGGGAAGAGGGTCTTGAACTGACTGCCGCGTAGCCGGATCAAGCGCAGCACAATCCGGGGCAGGACCATCGACGGCTGGACCGTCGCGGATTTCCATCCGGGCAAAGGTGACCGGCGCCTACTCCACGCCCGCGTCTTGCGGGGTGAATTCGTAGACCGACGAGCAGAACTCGCAGGTGACGACCACCTTGCCGTCCTTGACCATGTCGGCGCGGTCCTGCGGGGCGAAGCTCTTGAGCATCGCGGACACCGCATCGCGCGAGCAGGAGCACTGCGCGCGCAGCGGCTGCGGGGTGAAGACGCGGACGCCGCGCTCGTGGAACAGGCGGTAGAGCAGCCGCTCGCCGGAGAGATCGGGATCGATCAGCTCGACATCCTCGACGGTCGAGATCAGCGATTGTCCCTCGACCCAGGCGTCGTCATCCGGCACCTCATGCGCGACCGTGCCCTCGGGCGCGTCGCCCGGATGCAGATCGGCCTGCTTGGCGCGCTCCGGCGCCTTCGGCAGGAATTGCAGCATGATGCCGCCGGCGCGCCAGTGCAGCTTGCCGCCCTCGCCGCCGCGCATCTCCTCGCCGACCGCAAGCCGCACCCGCGTCGGGATCTGCTCGGAGCGCAGGAAATATTCATGCGCCGCCTCTTCCAGGCTGCCACCGTCGAGCGAGACCAGGCCCTGGTAGCGGCTGGTGTTCGAGCCCTGGTCGATGGTCATCGCCAGGTGGCCCTTGCCGAGCAGTTCGCCCGAGGTCTGGCCGGGCTTGAGGCGCGAGGCGTCGTAGCGCGCATAGGCGCGCAGCCGGTCGGGAGCCTGGAAATCGACGATCAGGAGCGACACCGGACCGTCGGTGCGGGTCTGCAGGATGAAGCGGCCTTCGAACTTGACGGACGAGCCGAGCAGCGTCGTCAGCACGATGGCCTCGCCGAGCAGCTTGCCGACCGGCGGTGGATAATCGTGCTTGTGCAGGATCTCGTCGAGGGCGGGGCCGAGCCGGGTCAGCCGGCCGCGCAGGTCCAGCGCGCCGACCTCGAAGGCCAGCACGGCGTCGTCAACCGGAACCGCCGACGGCGCGCGAACGGGCGCCTCGGCCGTGATTTTGATGTCGGGGGATTGTGAAACCATGGCGCTCTATCTGGGGTCTCGGAGCATGAAATAAAGGGTTCACTCGACGAGAGATCGTCGTCCCGGCGACGGCATTGGCGCCTACGCGACCGCGTTGAAACACCAGGCCAGAATGCCCTTTTGCGCATGCAGGCGGTTCTCGGCCTCGTCGAACACGACGGATTGCGGGCCGTCGATCACCTCGTCGGTGACCTCCTCGCCGCGATGCGCCGGCAGGCAGTGCATGAACAGCGCGTCGGGCCTGGCGAGTGACATCAGCTTGGCGTTGACCTGGTAGGGCCGCAGCACGTTGTGACGATGCTCGCCCTCCTTGTCGCCCATCGACACCCAGGTGTCGGTGACGACGCAGTCCGCGCCGCGCACCGCGGCCTCCGGATCGGTGCCGAGCACGATCGGCGCATTGGTCGCCTTGATCCAGTCGCGCATCGGCTTCTTCGGCGCAAGCTCCGGCGGCGTTGCGATGTTGAGGTTGAACTTGAAGCGCTCGGCGGCGTGGGCCCAGGAGGCCAGCACGTTGTTGTCGTCGCCGGTCCAGGCCACCGTCTTGCCCTCGATCGAGCCGCGATTTTCCTCGAAGGTCATCAGGTCGGCCATCACCTGGCAGGGATGCGAACGGCGCGTCAGCCCGTTGATGACGGGCACGGTGGCGTGCGCGGCAAGCTCGAGCAGCGCGTCGTGATTGAGGATGCGGATCATGATCGCATCGACATAGCGCGACAGCACCCGCGCAGTGTCGGCGATGGTCTCGCCGCGGCCGAGTTGCATCTCGGCGCCGGTCAGCATGATCGATTCTCCGCCGAGCTGGCGCATGCCGACGTCGAATGATACCCGCGTACGGGTCGACGGTCGCTCGAAGATCATCGCCAGCGTCTTGCCTTCGAGCGGCTGCGTGGCCTTCTCATGCGCCTTCCGCGCCGCCTTCATGGCGGCGCCGGCCGACAGCATGTTGCGCAGCTCGGCAAGCGGCAATTCGTTGATATCGAGGAAATGGCGGACAGGTTTGCTCATCACCCCGCCGCCTTCTGCGGCTGTGCCGCCAGTTTCGCGCAGGCACGCTCGAGACTGCCGATCGACTCGTCGATCTCGGTCTCGGTGACGATCAGGGGCGCCAGGAAACGCACGACGTTGTCGCCGGCGCCGACGGTGAGCAGCTTCTCGCCCCGCAGCGCGGTGACGAGATCGCCCGAGGGCACCACGGCCTTGACGCCGATCAGAAGGCCCTCGCCGCGCACTTCCGAGAGCACCGACGGATAGCGGTCGACGACGGAGGCGAGCTTCTGCTTGAGCAGCAGCGACATCTTCTGCACATGATCGAAGAAGCCGGGCTTGAGCATGACATCGAGCACGGCATTGGCCGCGGCGACCGCCAGCGGATTGCCGCCGAAGGTCGAGCCGTGCGAGCCGGGCGCCATGCCCTTCGCCGCGTCTGCGGTCGCCAGCACCGCGCCGATCGGGAACCCGCCGCCAAGCGCCTTCGCCAGCGACATCACGTCGGGCGTGACGCCGACGCGCTTGTAGGCAAACAGCTCGCCGGTGCGTCCCATGCCGGTCTGCACCTCGTCGAAGGCGAGCAGCAGGCCGTGCTCGTCACAGAGCTGGCGCAGCGCCTTGAAGAAGGATTGCGGCGCGCCGCGCACGCCGCCCTCGCCCTGCACCGGCTCGATCAGGATGCCCGCGGTGTGCGGGCCGATCGCCTTCTTCACCGCCTCGATGTCGCCATGCGGCACCTGGTCGAAGCCGTCCATCGGCGGGCCGAAGCCCTCGAGATATTTCGCCGAGCCGGTGGCGGCGAGCGTGCCCAGCGTGCGGCCGTGGAAGGCGCCCTCGAAGGTGATGATGCGGTAGCGCTCGCCATGGCCCTTGGAGAAGTGATGATGGCGGACCAGCTTGATCACGCCCTCCATCGCTTCCGCGCCGGAATTGCAGAAGAACACCAGGTCCGCGAAGCTCTGCTCGCAGAGGCGCGCGGCCAGTACCTCGCCGTCCGGGCTCTTGAACAGGTTCGACATGTGCCAGAGCTTCGTCGCCTGCTCCTGCAACGCCTTGACCAGATGCGGGTGCGCGTGCCCGAGCGCGTTCACCGCAACGCCCGAGGTGAAGTCGAGATAGCGATCGCCGTTGGTTGCGATCAGCCAGGCGCCCTCGCCGCGCTCGAAGCCGAGATCGATCCTGGCGAAGACGGGAAGCAGATGCGATGCGGCGCTGTTGGTCATGGCCATCACTGACGGTTGGAGGCCGACAATTGCCGCGCGCCTTGATGCCGGCGCGACAACAGCCAGCTTCGGAAAACAAAACGTGCCGCCTTTTCAGGCGGCACGTAAGGGCATTCTATGCTGCGGCCGGTCCGTGTCAATCGTCACGACGCGACCTTCCTGCGCTGCGAAACATACGCAATCCGTAGCATTCCGGTGCGGTGGAAAAGCCTCATTGCAGTGCTTAACTGTGTGGGAACATGTGGACGCGCTGCCGCGGACTCTTGCGCCGGAGTCACGCCATATTGTAGCGTTTTGCCTGTCGGGTACGACATCTCGTGCGGCGGTACTGGACCCTCTAAGTAGCCTTCGTTCTCGCGTACACGTTCGGGCGCAACACCGCGTCCGGCGAGGGCTAAGGGATTCTGACTGCAGGGATTTTGGACAGACTTGGCCCGCAGCGCCGCTCCGAAAATGGCCGGCGCAACGCGAAGGGAAGAATGCGATGACGGTATTGACCTGGTCCGACGATCGCGTCGAGCAGCTGAAGAAGCTCTGGGAGGCCGGCCTGTCGGCCAGCCAGATCGCGGCGGAACTCGGCAATGTGACGCGCAACGCCGTGATCGGCAAAGTGCATCGGCTCGGGCTGTCGGGCCGTGCCAAGGCGCCTTCCACGGCGGCGCCGCGCCAGCGCAAGGCGCGTCCGGCGCAGCACATGATGCGGGTGGCGCGCCCGGTATCGCGCGGCAACACCGCGCTGGCCCATGCCTTCGAGGTCGAGCTCGAGCCGGATCCGATCGCCTTTGACAATGTGGTGCCGATGAGCCAGCGGCTGTCGCTGCTCGAGCTGAACGAGGCCACCTGCCACTGGCCGGTCGGCGATCCCTCGAGCCCGGAATTCTTCTTCTGCGGCGGCAAGGCGCTCTCCGGCCTGCCCTATTGCGCGCATCATTCCCGCGTCGCCTACCAGCCGGCCGCCGATCGCCGCCGGCCCTCGACCAAGCCGCCGACGCGATAAGGTCGGATTTCGAAAGCAAAATCCCCGCGAAAGCGGGGATTTTTTTATGCCGCTGTGGCCTGGCCAATCAGTGGACGTCGTCCCGGCTTTCGCCGGGACGACGTCGTATGGATACGTATCGCGAGCAGGCTGCCCTACGGCTGCGGCTCGGCCTTGGCAAAGCGATCGTCGAGCGCGTAGCCGGCGCCGCGCACGGTGCGGATCGGGTCCTGCTCGCGGCCCGGATTGAGCAGCTTGCGCAGGCGGCCGATATGCACGTCGACGGTCCGCTCGTCGATGTAGATGTCGCGGCCCCAGACGCTATCGAGCAGTTGCTCGCGGCTGAAGACGCGACCGGGATGCTCGAGGAAGAACTCGAGCAGGCGATACTCGGTCGGTCCGAGATCGATCGGGCGGCCCGACCGCGCCACGCGTCGCTTCTCGCGGTCGAGCTCGATGTCGCCATAGGTCAGCACGGTCGCGAGCCGCTCCGGGCTGGCGCGCCGGAGCAGGCCCTTCACCCGCGCCAGCAACTCCGGCACCGAGAACGGCTTGACGATGTAATCGTCGGCGCCGGTCGCGAGGCCGCGCACCCGCTCGCTCTCCTCGCCACGCGCGGTCAGCATGATGATCGGCAGTTGCTTGGTCTCCGGCCGTGCCCGCAGGCGGCGGCACAGCTCGATGCCGGACAGGCCCGGCAGCATCCAGTCCAGCACCACGAGATCGGGAATGCGCTCCTTCAGCCGGGTATCGGCGTCGTCGCCGCGCCCGACGGTCTCGACATCATAGCCTTCGGCGTCGAGGTTGTAGCGCAACAGCGTTGTCAGCGCTTCCTCGTCTTCGACCACCAGAATGCGTGCGCTCATCGGTTTAAGTTCTCTCTCTTGTTCAGTTGTCCAGACGCGAACCGAACGCTGATCTCACTTGAGCATGATCCTGCTCGGAAAACCGGTCCCCACTTTTCCGGATCATGCTCTCAGTTATGTGTTACCCGGCACAGTCGTGGCAAAATTGGTCATGTCGCCCTTCGGGCGCTTGTCCGTGATCTGCTGCCCTTCGATCATGTAGAACACGGTCTCGGCGATGTTCGTGGCATGGTCGCCGATCCGCTCGATGTTCTTGGCACAGAACATCAGATGGATGCAGAACGAGATGTTGCGCGGATCCTCCATCATGTAGGTGAGCAGCTCGCGGAACAGCGAGGTGCAGATCGCGTCGACCTCCTCGTCGCCCTTCCAGACATTCATCGCCGCCGGCAGATCGTGCGCGGCATAGGCGTCGAGCACCGACTTGACCTGCGACAGCACCAGGTCCGTCATGTGCTCGAGGCCGCGGATCAGCTTGAGCGGCTGGAAATCGCTCTCCAGCGCCGCGACGCGCTTGCCCATGTTCTTGGCGAGATCGCCGATACGCTCCAGATCGGTCGCAACGCGCATCGCGCCCACGATCTCGCGCAGGTCGATCGCCATCGGCTGGCGGCGCGCAATGGTCAGCACCGCACGCTCCTCGATCACGCGCTGCAGATTGTCGATCTCGATATCGGCGGCGACGACGCGCTTGCCGAGCGCGACGTCGCGGCGGATCAGTGCATCGACGGATTCGGTGATCATGCGCTCGACGAGGCCGCCCATCTCGGCGACCAGGCGGGTGAGTTCCTGCAGGTCGCTGTCGAATGCCTTGGCGGTATGTTCAGAACCCATCGCTTGGTCTCCTTCAATCATGATCCATGCCGGATCATGATTCATTCCCCGTTTGGTCGTGATCCCATCGAAAAACCGCTCTCCGGTTTCCCGTATCGTGCTCTAGCCGAACCGGCCGGTAATGTAGTCCTGGGTGCGTCGATCGCTCGGCGAGGTGAAGATCTTGTTGGTGTCGTCGAACTCGATCAGCTCGCCGAGATACATGAAGGCGGTCTTGTCGGAGACGCGGGCAGCCTGCTGCATGTTGTGGGTGACGATCGCGATCGTGTAGTCCTCGGACAGCTCCTGGATCAGCTCCTCGACCTTGGCGGTCGAGATCGGATCGAGCGCCGAGCAGGGCTCGTCGAACAGGATCACCTCGGGCCGCACCGCCACCGTGCGCGCGATGCACAGGCGCTGCTGCTGGCCGCCGGAGAGCGAGAGGCCCGAAGCGTTCAGCTTGTCCTTGACCTCGTTCCACAGCGCGCCGCCGCGCAGCGCCTTCTCGACGCGGTCGTCCATCTCGGACTTCGATATCTTCTCGTAGAGGCGGATGCCGAAGGCGATGTTCTCGTAGATCGTCATCGGGAACGGCGTCGGCTTCTGGAACACCATGCCGACCCGCGCGCGCAGCAGATTGAGGTCGAGCCTGGGATCGAGGATGTTGGTCTGGTCCAGCATCAATTGCCCAACGGCGCGCTGGCCAGGATAGAGGTCATACATCCGGTTGAAGATGCGCAGCAGCGTGGACTTGCCGCAGCCCGACGGGCCGATGAACGCCGTGACGCGGTTGGTGCCGAGCGTCAGGTTGATGTTCTTCAGCGCGTGGTGCTCGCCGTAATAGAAGTTGAGGTTGCGTACCGTGACCTTCGGCGGCGCTTCCGGCAGGGGAACCTGCGGAACGTGGCCGGCGGCGGTTGTCGAAACGGAAAGCTCGGTCATTTTGCGGCCCTTTCGGCACCAAGGATGCGTGCGCCGATGTTGAGCGCGAGCACGGTGATGGTGATCAGCAGTGCACCGCTCCAGGCCAGCTCTTTCCAGTAGGCGTAGGGGCTTTGCACGAAGTTGTTGATGGTCACCGGCAGGTTGGCCATCGTCTTGGTCAGGCTCAGGCTGAAGAACTGGTTCGACAGCGCGGTGAACAATAGCGGCGCGGTTTCGCCGGCGACGCGGGCGGTCGCCAGCAGCACGCCGGTGATCAGGCCCGATCGGGCAGCCCGGTAGGCGATCCGCTTGATCACCAGCGAGCGCGGCAGGCCCAGCGCGGACGCGGCCTCGCGCAGCGGATTGGGCACCAGCAGCAGCATGTCCTCGGTGGTGCGCAGCACCACTGGAATGACGATCACGGCGAGCGCAAGCGCGCCTGCGATGGCCGAGAAGCCGCGCATCGGCACCACCACGGCGCCATAGATGAACAGGCCGATGATGATCGAGGGCGCGCTGAGCAGGATGTCGTTGATGAAGCGGATCACCGAGGTCAGCTTGTCGTGCCGGCCGTACTCGGCGAGGTAGGTGCCGGCGAACAGGCCGAGCGGTGCGCCGATGCCGACCCCGATCACGGTCATGATGACCGAGCCGACGATGGCGTTCAGGAGCCCGCCTTCGCTCGAGCCGGGCGGCGGCGTGTTCTGGGTGAAGAGCTGCACGCTGAGGCCGGCGACGCCGTTGTAGAGCAGGGTCGCCAGGATCAGCGCAAGCCAGGTGACGCCGAACAGCGCGGCCCCGACGCAAAGCAGCCGGACGATGATGTCGTTGCGACGGCGCGACTTGTAGATCGGGTTCATGGCGTCACTTCCCCGCCTTCTTTTCCAGCCGCAGCAGCATCAGCCGCGCCCCGGCCAGCACGAAGAAGGTCAGCACGAACAGCAGCAGGCCGAGCAGGATCAGGCCGGACTGATGCAGGCCGTCGCTCTCGGCGAATTCGGAGGCGATCGCGGCCGAGATCGTGGTGCCCGGCGCGAAAATCGAGGAGGAGATGCGGAACGAGTTGCCGATGATGAAGGTCACCGCCATGGTTTCGCCGAGCGCGCGGCCGAGCGCCAGCATGACGCCGCCGATCACGCCGACCCTGGTGTAGGGGATCACCACGTTGCGGACGACCTCCCAGGTGGTGCAGCCCATGCCGTAGGCGGCTTCCTTCAGGACCGGCGGCACGGTCTTGAACACGTCGACCGAAATCGCGGTGATGAAGGGCAGCACCATGATCGCGAGGATCAGCGCGGCGTTGAACAGGCTGAGATAGGAGGGCGGTCCCGCGAACACCGCGTCGAGCACCGGCACGCCGTCGAAGATCCTGATCATGAACGGCTGGAAGGTGTTGGCGAGGAACGGACCGAGCACGAAGAATCCCCACATGCCGTAGATGATCGAGGGGATGCCGGCGAGCAGTTCGATTGCGATGCCGATCGGGCGGCGCAGCAATTGCGGGCACAGCTCGGTCAGGAACACGGCGATGCCGAGCCCGACCGGAATTGCGATCAGCATCGCGATGAAGGAAGTGATCAGGGTGCCGTAGACCGGGCCGAGCGCTCCGAGCACCGGCGGATCGGCCGAGGGCGCCCAGCGCTGCGTCCACAGGAAGGCGAAGCCGTATTCGCGCATCGCGGGCCAGGCGCCGATGATGAGGGAGATGATGATGCCGCCCAGGATCACCAGCACCGAGATCGCGGAAATCCGCGTGATCCAATAGAAGGTGAGATCGCCGGCCTTGAAAGCGCTCAAGGCCTTGGCGCGGTCGTAGGGTCCGAGTGCGTCGATCACGTTGCTCGTGTCGCTTTGAACGGCCATATCTACCACGCCAATCCCCTGTCTGCTTTACGTTTTGCCGGACGCGATGGGTCTGCGCCCGTTGATCTTCCACCCCGATGTGGGGGCTGGAATTCGGCAGGCCCGGCAGAGCGTGAGGGAACGCCTGCGAGCGGCCGTGGCGTCGAAAACCTCAACCGGTGATGTGAAAGTCCCCCCTCCCTTCGGGGAAGGGAGAGGGGCAGATTCACACCCGAGGCGAGCACTCAGCTCTTGATGTCGGCATTCCAGGTCTTCTCGATCAGCTTGATGACCGAGTCCGGCATCGGGATGTAGTCGAGCTCCTCAGCCGACTTGGCGCCCTTTTCGAAAGCGTACTTGAAGAACTTGAGGGCTTCCTGCGACGCCGCCTTGTCGGACGCTTCCTTGTGCATCAGCACGAAGGTCGACGCGACGATCGGCCAGGACTTGTCGCCGGGCTGGTCGGTGAGGATCAGGTAGTAGCCCGGAGCATTGGTCCAGTCGGCATTCGAGGCCGCAGCCTGGAACGACTCGTTGCTCGGCTGGATGGTCTTGCCGGCCTTGTTGACCAGCGCGGTGTAGGTCAGCTTGTTCTGCTTGGCGTAGGCATACTCGACATAGCCGATCGAGTTCTTGGTCTGGCCGATGTTGCCAGCAACGCCCTCGTTGCCCTTGGCGCCGACGCCGACCGGCCATTCGACGGCCGTGCCCGAACCGACCTTGCTCTTCCAGTCCGCGCTGACCTTGGACAGGTAGTCGGTGAAGTTGAACGTGGTGCCCGAACCGTCGGCGCGGTGCACAACGGCGATCGCGTCCGACGGCAGCTTGACGTTCGGATTGAGCTTCTTGATCGCGGCATCATCCCACTTGGTGATCTTGCCGAGGAAGATCTCGCCCATGGTCTGACCGTCGAGCACGAGTTCACCGGGCTTGACGCCCTCGATGTTCACGACCGGAACGATCGCGCCCATGATCATCGGCCACTGGGCGAGGCCATCCTTCTGGAGCTGCTCGGCCTTCAGCGGAGCATCGGTCGCGCCGAATGTCACGGTGTTGGCCTGGATCTGCTTGATGCCGGCGCCGGAGCCAATCGACTGGTAGTTCACGCCATTGCCGGATTCCTTCTTGTAGGCGTCGGCCCACTTCGACAGGACGGGGAAGATGAAGGTCGATCCCGCGCCCGTGATGTCGGCTGCGAAAGCGGGCGTCGACACCGCCAGCACGCCGGCGGCGCAGATTGCCTTTACGAAATTCATGCTGATCTCCTTTAGTGAGCGAAGCGCCAAATGCGCCCGATCGCGCTCACGCCGGTCCATCTAGGAGCGGTCGGTGCTGCTTTTACGAAGGTTAGATGACAGTCAGATGACAGCGCTAAACAGCTGAAATCGTTCGACTTTAGTTGGATATCACGGTCTTCCGGCGGGGAAAACAGGCGGTAAAAGTGGCGCCGTTTTTCGGCACGCTTTCGATCAAAAGACGGCCCCGGTGACGGTTAAGAATATGTTTCACCAACGATAATCCGAGGCCGGTTCCGCCCTGGTTGCGGCTGTCGCCGACGTCCACCCGGTAGAAGCGCTCGGTCAGCCGCGGCAGGTGTTCCGGGGCGATGCCGGGGCCGAAATCGCGCACCATGACCCGAATTTCGGGGCTCGGGTCGCCTGGCGCGGTCTGGCTGAGCGACACAATGACGCGCCCGCCCGATGCGCCGTATTTGAGTGCATTCTCGATCAGGTTCTCGAACAGGCGCAGCAGCTCCTCGCGGTCGCCGGCGATCGTGACCGCCGTGGCCGGCAGGTCGAGCTCGATCTCGACCTGTCGCTCGGTCGCCAGCGCCTCGAGCCCGTCGACCACCTGGCGGATGATCGGCACGATGTCGATCGAGGCCTCGGGCCGCACATGGGCCGAGAGCTCGACCCGCGACAGCGACAGCAGATCGTCGATCAGGCGCGCCATGCGGGTGGCCTGGGTGTGCATGATGCCGAGGAAGCGCTCGCGCGCCCGCGCGTCGTCGCGCGCCGGCCCCTGCAGCGTATCGATGAAGCCGGACAGCGCCGCGAGCGGGGTGCGCAGCTCGTGGCTTGCATTGGCGACGAAGTCGGCCCGCATCTCCTCGACCCGGCGCAGCGGCGTCTGGTCGTGGAAGGTCATCAGCATGCACTTGTCGGTGCCGCCGAACAGGGTCGGCACCGGAACCGGGGTGATGACCAGCTCCATCCAGCGATCGACCGGGACGTGGTCGGTATAGGTGGCGCGGCGCGGCTCGGTGGTCGCGATCGCCTCGCGCAGCGCGGTGATGATCTCGGGCGAACGCAGGGCAAACTGCGCCAGCTCGTTCTTGCGCAGCGCCGGGGCGAGCTGGGCCGCCGCGCTGTTCAGGTGGATGACGCGGCCGGCGCGATCGAGCAGCACGGCAGGGTCAGGCATGCCGGAGACAACGGCGCTGACGGCCGCAGTCTCGACCGGGTTGACGCCGCGGACGTCCTCGCGCGAGGTCGCCGCGTCATGCAGGCGCCACGGCACCAGCGCCGCGGCTGCGATGCAGGCGAACACCGCGCAGGCCCGCACCAGCGACAATTCGCCGAGCGCGACCACCACGCTCAGCGCAAGGGCTGCGGCCAGCAGGATGATCGCCGCGTGACGCAGCCGGTCCGGCCACGGCGAGAAAATGGATGAGGGAGAATCGTCAATTGCCATCGCGGCGGCTTTCTTCCCGTCGTTGATGCCTGCCTCAAGCCAGGCCCGATCGGCCTCGCGCAACGAGGCAGCTCGCCGTTTCGTCAGACGCCGGGCTCGCCACGCTTGCGGACATACACCGCCTCGTGCTGCGGCTCTGCGTGGGGACCCGAATCAGCCTGCGGCAGCCGTTTGAGTCGGGCGCCGAGAATAACCTCCCGAAACGTCAGCAAGATTACAGATATGACAAAGGGCGCAATATAGTAGAGCAGGCGGAACAGCAGCATGCCGCCGAGCAGGTCCTCGCGGTCCATCTGCCAGAGGCCGACCAGCATCGCGGCGTCGAACACGCCGAGGCCGCCGGGGGAATGGCTGGCGAAACCGAGCAGGGTCGCCGACACGAAGATGACGGCGACCACGACGAAGCCGAGATTGGGCTCATCCGGCACCAGCACATACATCGCGAGCGCGCAGAAGCCGAGGTCGACGATGCCGATGGCGACCTGCAGCAAGGTCAGTGGCCCACCCGGCAGGGTCACCGTCCAGGGACCACGGCCGACCACCCGCGGCTGGGTCCAGACCCAGACCACATAGGCGACCAGCGCGATGATGATCGCAAAGGCGAGCCCGCGATTGAGCCAGGGCGGCAGCTGGTCGATATTGGCGGCCGCCTCCGGGTGATAGGCGATGCCGAGGCCGAGCACCGCGGCGTTGCCGAGCCAGAAGGTCAGCCCGGCGAGGAAGCAGATCTTGGCGACGTCGATCGCGTTCAGCCCCCAGGCCGAATAGATCCGGTAGCGCACCGCGCCGCCGGTGAAGACACTGGCGCCGACATTGTGGCCGATCGAATAGGACGTGAACGCCGCGAGCGCGTTGATGCGATAGGGCACATGAGCGTGGCCGATCGCCCGCACCGCGAAAAGGTCGTAGAAGGTCAGGGTGAAATAGCCCGCAGCGACGAACAGCGCCGCCAGCGCGATCTGCCGCGGCTCGGTGCTCTTGATCGCTTCGATCACCTCATTGGCATCGATGCCGCGCAGCATGTGATAGAGGACGTAGCAGGCGATGCCGATGACGGTGATGCTGATCACAACACCAAGCTTATGCAGGACCTGTTTCTGGCGCAGAAACGCGATCGCCCTGCGTATTGCTTCCAGCATCTAGACCTCGAATTGCGATCCCGCGACGGCGGCTCTCGGGCGAACCCCGCCGACGCTTCGCTGTTCCCTGCCCCCATTAGCGCGTTTTGGGCCGGAGTGGAATTCGTCCCGTGACAATAAAACGCGCATCTTCAAGATATTAGGCATGCTTCATGACGGAAGATGCACAAATTTGGGCATTTCCCGTCACACGGACAAGGCCTTGCTGCCGGCCTGCGTCAGATAGCCCATTGTGCGGCCTGAACGTCAAACCGGGAAAATACGGTGACGGCGTGGCGGCAGGTCGGCAGGGTCAGGACTTCATTCCGCCGGCTGGAGCCCGCGCGGACGGCATCAGCTTGCAGGCTTGCTGCGCGAGACCACCCAGTCGCGGAGCCAGGAGCCGATCGCGCAGCCAAAGAGGTAGAGCGCGAACATCATCAGGAAGAGGTCGAGCCAGTAGCCGAAGCGGCCGGGCACCACCTTCGTCAACGACGCGGCGACCAGGGCGGCCGCGAGCAGCGCAAGCCAGCGCATCCAGACCTTCGAGACGCCCTGCGCGCGGTGCACCACGGCGATCCAGCCCATGCAGAACCCGAGCAGCAGCGCCCCCAGCAGCCAGCCCCAGAAGAATGTCGCAAGCGCTGCCATCGCTACTTCACCACGAATTCGATGCGCCGGTTCTGCGCCTTGCCGTCCTCGGTGTCATTGCCTGCGATCGGCTGCGTGCTGCCATAGCCGACCGGTATGAAGCGGTCCGGCGGTAGCCCGGCACGGACCAGGTCGTCCATCACCGCCTGCGCGCGCTTTTCCGACAGCGTCTGGTTGGCGGCTTCATCACCGTCGGAGTCGGTGTGGCCCGCGATCTCGATCGTGGCGCTCGGGCAGCGCATCGCGGTCTCGATCAGCCGGTCGAGCAGGCCGGCGGAATCGGCCACGATCTCGGACTTGCCGGATTCGAAGCGGATCTTGCCCTTCGACAGGATCTCGGAGAACAGCTGCTGGCACACGGTCGGATCGACCGGCGCCGATGCCGGCTTGACCGAGATCTCGGCCTTGTACTGCCAGCCTTGCGGAAAATCCTTGCCGAGCCCGCCCCGGATCTGGCCGGCCGCAGCGTCGTACAGCGCATCGCCCGACAGCTTCACCTCGCGATCGGACACCACGAGCGTGCCGGTCGACAGCCGCGACAGCGCACCGAGCGCCGGCACCACGGCGGCCGCAAAGCCCGAGGGTGCGCCGACGCTGGCCTTGAGATTGTCGACCACCTTCTCGCTGAAGAACTTGCGGCCCGCGGCGGCGACCAGCGCGGCGTGCACGTTGTTGTCGGGCACATAGCCGGTCAGCGTCAGCGTCACCGCGACCGGATCCTTGTAGGCCTGGAAGACATAGGGCGGCGCCTCGATGTCGTTGGCGGCGACCGAATAGCCCTCAGGCAGGTTCTTCAGGGCCGCCGCGATCGCCTCGCGGCCGCCGAGATCGCGCGCCATGCCGGCGAGATTCACCTGGGTGCCGGTCAGCGTGATCTTGCCGTCCTTCAGCTTGCCGATCTGGTCGAGCAGCAGCAGCGCGGCGGCGTCGAAGCGCGGCGGCGCGCCGCGGGCGAGCCCCATCTGATCCACCACCTCGACACCGCCGAGACTGGCCTTTGCGGCCTCCATCAGCTTGCCCTTGCTCGACGGCAACGGCGAATTGCCGCCGAGCGTCACGCGGACGACGTCGCGCTCGGCGGACCAGACATAGGGCTTGGCCTCGGCAACGAGGCGGGTCTCGTCGTTGACCAGCCGCACGCCGGACACCGCTTCGACCGACGTCACCGCGCTGCTGCGGCCGCCTTCGGAGAACGCATTGGCGGCAAAGGTCACGTCGCGTCCGTCGACGCTGATCCTGCGCTTGTCGAGAACCGTGTCCTTGAGTGCGGCATTAGCGCGCACAGCAAGATCGCCCTCGACCTTCGCCGTGCTCGACCACGCCGCCAACCCCCAAAGGATGACCAGCGGAATCACGCCAGGCCACCATTTGCTGCTCCACTTGAAAAGTCCGTGCATTCAGGGTCCTGCGGGTCCGGAACCAGAGAGAAAACAAACCCTTGGCTGACTGTCAAACCCCAAATCACGCTACATGGCAGAGGCGCCCCATCGGGTTGGGCTAACAGTTTCTTCAATGGTCTTTCGCTAAGTTCAGGCCGGAATGCAAATCGGCCGGCCCGCGCCCTCATGAAACATCTTCGCAACACCTTCATCCGCGCCGGGCTGGAGGCGCTGTACTATTCGGGTGCGCATCTGCTGTTGCGGCCGATCCTCGCCGGCGTCGGCGCCATCTTCATGCTGCACCACGTCCGCCCGCGGCGCGACGATGCGTTCCAGCCGAACCACCATCTCGAAGTCGAGCCGGATTTCCTGCGCGCGACGCTTTCGCATTTGCGCACCCTCGACGTCGACATCGTCAGCCTGGACGAAGCGCACCGCCGCCTCACCGCGAAGGATTTCGCGCGGCGCTTCGCCTGCTTCACCTTCGACGACGGCTATCGCGACAACCGCGATTTCGCGCTGCCGGTGATGCGCGAGTTCGACGCGCCGCTGACCGTCTATGTCGCGAGCGATTTCGCCGAAGGACGCGGCCGGCTGTGGTGGATCGCGCTGGAGCGCGTGATCGCCAGGACCCAAGCGATCGAAGTGCCGATCGGCGGCACCGTGACCCGGCTCGACACGTCGACAGCGCTAGCCGGGCAGGCGGCGTTCGACCGCATGCACGAATGGCTGCGCTCATTGCCGGGCGAAGCGGATGCGCAGCGCGAGATTTCGGCGCTCTGCATCCGCTACGGCGTCGACGAGACCAGCATCGCGCGCGAGCTGTGCCTGTCCTGGGCCGAGTTGCGCAGCTTCGCCGCCGACCCGCTGGTCACGATCGGTGCGCACACCATCACCCATTGCAATCTGGCGCGGCAGAGCGAGGCGACCGCATCGTTCGAGCTGGCGACCGGCCGCGCGCGGATCGAGGACGAACTGCAACGGCCGGTCGTGCATCTCGCCTATCCCTATGGCGACCGCATCGCCGCCGGTCCGCGCGAATTCGCGCTGGCGAGGGCGAACGGCTTCAAGACCGCGGTCACGACGCGGCCCGGCATGCTGTTTCCGGCGAGCGCCGATCACCTCACCGCGCTGCAACGCATCTCGCTCAACGGCAATTTCCAGGACACGCGCATCCTGCCGGTGTTGACGTCAGGCGCGGCCACCGCAGTGTGGAACGGCTTCCGCCGGATCGACGCGGCGTAGGCCTCCCTCCCTTCAATTGCGCCAGCGCGGAGCTCTCCTCCATCTTCCTTGACTCGCCCCCCGGGCGCGCCCAGAACCAGTGGCAACGCAACGGAGGAACGCATGTTCAAGGATCTCTTCTCCCTCAAGGGCCGGGTCGCGCTCGTGACCGGCGGATCGCGCGGCATCGGCAAGATGATCGCGGCGGGTTTCCTCGCCCAGGGCGCAGCGAAGGTCTACATCACCGCACGCAAGGCGGGGCCGTGCGAGGCCACCGCCAAGGAGCTTTCGGCCGCCTATGACGGCGAGTGCATCGCGCTGCCGATCGACATCTCGACGGTCGAGGGCTGCGAGAAGCTCGCCGGCGAAATCATCAAGCTGGAGCCGAAGCTAGACATCCTCGTCAACAATGCCGGCGCGGCATGGGGCGCCGACTTCGACGAATTTCCCGAGAGCGGCTGGGACAAGGTGATGGATCTCAACGTCAAGTCGATCTTCTTCCTGACCAAGGCCCTGGCCAGGCCGCTCCGCGCCGCTGCGACGCACGGGAAGCCGGGCAAGGTGATCAACATCGCCTCGATCGACGGCATCTTCGTCAACCCGATGGAGACCTATTCCTATGCCGCCAGCAAGGCAGCGGTGATCCACCTGACGCGGCGCATGGCGACGCGGCTGATCAAGGACAACATCAACGTCACCGCGATCGCGCCGGGAGCGTTCAAGTCGGACATGAACCGCGCCGCGCGCGACCATGCCGACGACGTCGCAAAGCGCGTTCCGTCGCGCCGGGTCGGAACCGACGAGGACATGGCGGGCACCGCGATCTACCTCGCCTCGCGCGCCGGCGACTATGTCGTCGGAGCAACCGTCGCGGTCGACGGCGGCGTCGTCTATGCGACGGCGGGACTGGAGATCGCGGGGTAGACCGCGCGAGCAACCCCGATTTCGCTGTCATGCCCCGGCTCGACCGGGGCATGCGGCACGACGCAGCTTGTCGTTTCCTGCCGCGCTGTCTCTGGAATATCGGATCACCGGTTTCGCGGTGACGACAGGGATGCGCTCAAACGCTTGACGCGAACGCGTCCAGGGTCCGATCGAAAGCCTCGGCCCGCTCCCATTGCGTGGCGTGACCGGCCCCTTCGATCACCTGGACCTGTCCGCGCCACAGCGTCGGCGCGGGCAGCCGCTGCAGGTAGCCGAGGTCGACGATCTGCTCTTCGCCACCCTGCACGATCGCGAGCGGTATCTTGAGATTGCGCACGATCTCGACCTCGTCCGCGAAGCGGCCGGCCTGCACGCTGGCGCCGAGACAGCCGCGCGCATTGCCGTCGGTGCGGCGGAAATCAGGGTCGGCAAAGGATGGCCGGGGCGAATAGCCCGGCGCAAAGGCCGATTGCATCCACTCCTCGATCTGCTCCTCGCTCGGGTCAGGCGCGAAAGTGGCGGCGGTCAACCCCTTGAAGCCGGAAAATCCATCCGGCGTCTTGCTGATCGGCGGCGTGCCGAAAATCATCAGTCCGGCGGCCATCGGCAGTGACGCGGCCGCATTGAGCACGGCGTGGCCGCCAAGGCTCCAGCCCACGACGACCGCATCCTTCAGACCGAGCTCGCGTGCGACCGCCGCGATGCAGGCTGCATAGCCCGCGCCAGAATAACCCTGCTCGGGATCAGGCGGGGGCGACGACGCGCCGTGGCCCGGAAGGTCGATCGCAATCAGCCGGTACTTGGCGCCAAGCGGCCCCTGGAGCTGCTTCTGCCAGATCCGCGATGACGACGAATTGCCGTGGACGAGCAGGATGGGGCGACCACTGCCTGGACTCTCGAAACCGGCGATGCTCTGTCCGCCGATCTGAAGCTGCAGCGGACGCAGGGCCGGGCCCGGAAAAGTCTCTTCGCTCATGTTCGCACCCCGCATTCCCAAACCACGACGATATTAGCGAACGCGCTGCGTCCGACAAGGAAAAGGGGCAAGCCAGGGACCTCTCGGCTCACCCCTCTCCCGCGCTCGCCGCGAGGAGAGCAACCTTCAGCTCTCGATCCTCACATATTCGAAGTCGCCAGGCTTGTTGTCGATGCCGACCTTGGGCGCCGAGATCCAGGAAGCGAACTCGCCCGGCTCGGTGACCGGCTTCATCAGCGAGGCGATGAAATCGCCGTCCTCGGTCGACGGCAGCCACTCGTTCCTGCGCTTGGCCCAGGTGGCGTTGTCGATCAAGAGGCCGTCCGGCGTCGCATGGACGTCCTTGAACTCGCCGATCTGGCGGTGGAAGGCGGTGTTCGGCACCGTGAGCTTGTAGTCGATGCCAGCGGTCGATATCACCTTGTTCCAGCGCAGCATGCCCTTGACGCAGTCCTGGGTATAGTCGTCGCGCAGCCGCATGTTGAGCGCGGTCAGCGCCGGCTCGTCGACCATCCTGATCTGGCCGTCGACCAGCTTCAGCACCGGATAGGTCGAGTTCTTGAGCTGGTGATCGTCGTCGATCGTGGTTTCCTTGTAGCGGCCCTTGATGCCGGCATTGAATGCGTTGGCCGCATTGGTCGAGACCTCGGAGCCGAACAGGTCGAGCGACAGCGAATAGTGCAGGTTCAGCTTCTTCTGGATCGTCGGCAGGTCGATCACGCCGAGCGCGCGGATCTTCGCGATATCGGTCGGATCGGTGATGCCGGCTTCCTGCATGGCATCGCAGGTGCGCTGCACGACGCGGGTGATGCCGGTCTCGCCGACGAACATGTGGTGGGCTTCCTCGGTCAGCATGAAGCGGCAGGTGCGCGACAGCGGATCGAAGCCCGACTGCGCCAGCGAATGCAGCTGCATCTTGCCGTCGCGGTCGGTGAAGTAGGTGAACATGAAGAACGACAGCCAGTCCGGCGTCGCCTCGTTGAAGGCACCGAGCATGCGCGGTGAGTCCGCGTCGCCCGAGCGGCGGCGCAGCAAATCGTCCGCCTCCTCGCGGCCGTCGCGGCCGAAATATTTCTGCAGAAGGTACACCATCGCCCAGAGATGGCGGCCTTCCTCGACATTGACCTGGAACAGATTGCGCATGTCGTAGAGTGACGGCGCGGTCTTGCCGAGATGGCGCTGCTGCTCGACCGAGGCCGGTTCAGTGTCGCCCTGGATCACGATCAGGCGGCGCAGCATCGCACGATGCTCGCCGGGGACTTCCTGCCAGGCCGGCTTGCCGTAATCCTCGCCGAACGGAATGACGCGGTTCTCTTCCTGCGGCGCAAGCAGGATGCCCCAGCGATATTCGGGCATGCGGACGTAATCGAACTTGGCCCAGCCGCGCGGATCGACCGAATAGGCGGTGCGCAGATAGACCAGCGATTCCTGGAAGCCATCCGGCCCCATGTCGCTCCACCAGTCCATGTAGCCGGGGTGCCAGCCTTCCAGCGCCTTGAGCACCTGGCGGTCCTCGGCGAGGTTGACGTTGTTCGGAATCTTGGTCGAGTAATCGACGTTCATGATGTTGACGTTCATGGGAGCACTCCCGTGTTGGACCTGATCGTTTTCCGCGAATGGCGAATGGCGAGTAGCGAATGGAATTCCCTGTTCGTCCTCAGACTCTCGTCATGTCGAATTGCGCCTTCTGGCCGGTGCCGTAGCGTCGCAGCGCGCCCTCCTCACCGACCGCATTGGGCCGCTGGAAGATCCAGTTCTGCCACGCGGTGAGGCGCGAGAAGATCTTCGATTCCATGGTCTCCGGACCGACGAAGCGCAGGTTCGCTTCCATGCCGGTGAGGCCGTCGGGCGAGAACGAGGTGCGTTCCTCGAAGAACACCCGCACCTCGTCGTCCCAGTCGATGTCGTCGAGGGCGAAGGTGACGAGGCCGAGCTCCTCGGCCTCCTCCGCGTCGAGCGCCTTGCCGATCGACCCGTGCGCGCGCTCGAGATCCGACGGATCGGCCTGGAAGCGCGACTGCAGCCGGGTCAGGCCGTGGCTCATCGGATAGGGACCGAAATTCATCGCGGTGAGTTCGATCGCCGGCGGCGGGCGGTTGTCGCCCTGCTTCTGGCCGATCAGCATGTACGAGCGGTCGGCGGCGAACACGAGCTCGGCGAGCGTGCCGACGAAGCAGGAGCCGGGCTCGACCAGGGTGACCAGCGTGCGCGAGGTGACATCGATGCGCTTGAGCACGCGTTTCCAGTAATGCCTGACCTCGTTGACCAGCCAGTGCGCCTTGTTGGCCTCGAGGAACGCGTCATGTGCGACCAGGTTGGCGCGGTCGCCATGACTCTTGAACACCAGCATGGCGATCTCGAGCTCGTTGATGCGCAGATGCAGGATCGCATCATCGAGCTCGCGTGCGACCTGGAGCGGCCAGAACGCGGCGCCTTGCGCGATCATGCCGTCGATGTCGGCCGGCGGGGCCGCTTCCGGCGCCTTGACCGTGATCGTTGCGATCCGCGCGTTGCGGTCGATATCGACACTGACGAAATCGTAGCGGATCGCGCTGTCGTCGACGGTGCGGTTGAGCTTTGTCAGCGCGACGCCCTTGCCCGCGCCGTTGCGCTTCGACTTTGCGGCAAATTCCCTGACGCGCTCGGCGAGCTTGCCCTCGAGCTTGGAGTTCGGCGCGATCTCGTCGACCAGCCGCCAGCTCACGGCGCGCTTGCCCTTGATGCCTTCCTCGATGGTGCAGAAGAAATCGGCATGGTCGCGGCGCACCTTGCGCTTGTCGACGACGCGGGTGAGACCACCGGTGCCCGGCAGCACGGCGAGCAGCGGCACCTCCGGCAGCGCGACGGCGGCCGCGCCGTCGTCCGCCATCATGATGTGATCGGTGGCGAGCGCGAGCTCGTAGCCGCCGCCCGCCGCGGTCCCGTTGACCACGGTGATGAAGGACTGGCCGGAATTCTCGCTGGAGTCTTCGAGGCCGTTGCGGGTCTCGTTGGTGAACTTGCAGAAGTTGACCTTGTGGGCGTGGGTCGAGCCCGCGAGCATGCGGATGTTGGCACCGGCGCAGAAAACGCGGTTCTTTCCCGAGCGCATCACCACGACCTTCACCTCGGGGTGCTCGAAGCGCAGCCGCTGCACGGCGTCCGCCAACTCGATGTCGACACCGAGGTCATAGGAATTGAGCTTGAGCTGATAGCCTTCGAACAGGCCGGCGTTCTCGTCGACGTCCATGGTCAGCGTCGCGACGTCGCCCTGCACGTCCAGCTTCCAGTGCCGGTAACGCGACGGCTCGGTCTGGAAATCGATGTATTTCGCCCCGCCTGCAAGCACGCGATCGTCGCCAGCCATTGGGCCACCCTTCAATGTTGTTGGTTAGTGATATGCACAATAATGCATGTTTTCGATCCCGTCTAGCTCAAAACGTAAAAACATGCATTTTGGTTCATGTTCGCGAATTCAGCCGTTCGGCCAATGACCTAGGGCGGAGATAAACCTCACGCCGCCAATGTCCGGTCGTCGCGGAGCGCTGCGCCGGCGAATTCGGTGACCGCTTCCAGCGTCGCGGCCTGGGCTTCGCGATGCGGCGAATGTCCGGCGCCCGCGATCACCGTGACGTCGACCGGGCAGTAACACTCCTCCTGCGCGATCTCGACCTGGCGCATCGTACCGTACTGGTCGTCGACGCCCTGCACGATCAGCACGGGGACACGGACATAGGCGAGATAGTCGGAGATATCCCAGTCGCGGAACGCCGGATCGAGCCAGGCGGCGCTCCAGCCGTAGAAGGCGTTGTCGACGTCCTTGTGCCAGCGCGCCAGCTTCTCCTTGAGGTTGGTGGTCTCGTACACCGTCTTGATCCCGGCGATCGACGTCACCGAGATATCCTCGACGATGAAATGCGGCGCGATCAGCGCCATGCCCTGCAGCCGATGGTCCTGGCGCGAGCCGGCATAGATCGCCGCGATCGACGCCCCATCGGAATGGCCGACGAGCAGGCCGCGGCGGAAGCCGATCCGGTCGAGCAGCTTCGGCAAAACGTCGAGCCCCTCGCGATGCATGTAGTCGACCGGGCGCGGCAATTTCACCGGTGATGATGCGCCATAACCGGCGCGCGAGTAGACGAACACGCCGGCAGCGGTCGCGGCCTGCAGCCTCTCCGGGAAATCGCCCCAGAGGCCGACCGAGCCGAGGCCTTCATGCAGCATCACGATGGTCGGCGCGGTGTCGGGCGATGGACCGATCATGCGGTATTCGAGATCGGCGCCGTCGATGCTGAGGAAACCGTTGGATGCGAGTCCAGTCATGCCGTGCACTCTCCTCAGTCATTCCGCGGCTCGCGAAGCGAGAACCGCGGATGCGCGATTGCGCACCGGGGAATCTCGAGATTCCAGAACGCATGCCCCGGAATGACCGTGTTCAATTCTAGTGCCGCAACTTGTATCGCTGGATCTTGCCGTTGGCGGTCTTCGGCAGGTCGTCGACCACGTCGATCCAGCGTGGATATTTCCACGGTCCGATCTTTTGTTTGACGTGCTCCTTGAGCGCTTCGTACAGATTGTCGGTCTCGCAACCAGTTCGCAACACCACGAAAGCCTTCGGCTTCAACAATCCTTCCGGATCGGCCTCCGGCACCACCGCCGCTTCAAGCACCGCCGGGTGCGTGATCAGCGCGCTCTCGACCTCGAACGGCGAGACCCAGATGCCCGAAACCTTGAACATGTCATCAGCCCGGCCGCAGAAGGTGTATCGGCCATCGGCATTGCGAACATATTTGTCGCCGGTGCGGGTCCAGTTCCCCTGAAACGTGTTTCTGCTCTTGCTGCGCTGATTCCAGTAACCTTCGCCGGCTGATGGGGCTTCGACCAGCAATTCTCCGATTTCGCCGTCCGGCACTTCACCACCGGCGTCATTGACCAGCCGAACCTTGTAGCCGGGAACCGGACGGCCGGACGTACCGTATTTGATGTCGTCAGGTGCGTTCGACAGGAAGATGTGTAACAGCTCAGTCGAGCCGATGCCGTCGAGGATATCGACGCCGAAACGTGACTTCCAGTTGTTGCCGACCGATTCCGGCAGCGCCTCGCCGGCAGAGGCGCAGATGCGCAGGCCGGTCCCCGCCCGCGCGCCCCTCATTGCCTCGTCGTTCAGCATCGCCGCAAACAAGGTCGGCGCACCGTAGAAGATCGTCGGATTGTACTTGTTCAACAGCGCGAACATCAGTTCCGGCGTCGGCCTGCTGGAGTTGAGCACCGTAGTGGCACCGACAGACATCGGGAAGGTGAGCGAGTTGCCGAGCCCATAGGCGAAGAACAGTTTCGCCGCCGAGAGACAGACGTCGTTCTCCCTGACATCGAGCACCTGCTTGCCATAGGTTTCCGCAGTGGCCTGCAGGCTGGCTTGCAAGTGCCTGACGCCCTTGGGCATCCCGGTCGATCCCGACGAATACAGCCAGAACGCCGGCTCTTCCGCGTGCGTCGGCGCAGTCGTGAACGCATCGCTTTCACGCGCCAATTCGTCCGACAGCTTGCGATGGCCATGTGCATCCTGGCCTGCGACCACGACATGTTCGAGATCCGGCAGGCGTCCGATCACGTCGTTCAACACAGGCAGCAGCGCTTCCGAAACGAACAGCACGCGGGCGCGGCAATCGCCGAGAATGTAGGAAAACTGCTCGGATGTCAGCAGCGTGTTGAGCGGCACCGGCACCACGCCGGCGCGGATCGCGCCGAGAAACGCAACCGGGAAATCGACGGTATCCAGCATGATCAAGGCGACCCGCTCTTCGCGGCGGACGCCGAGCCGGCGCAGCATGTTGCCGACGCGCCGGGTCTGCTGCTGCAATTCGCCATAGGTGAGCTTCGACACCGTATCGTCGAAGACCACCTTGCCGCCTCGGCCTTCGTCGACGTTGCGGTCGAGCAGCCAGGTCACCGCGTTGTAAGTCATGCCCCGCTCCTCCGGCTTAAGAACGCCACGACGCCTCTCCCACGGCTTTAAGAATTATAATTCATACAAAGCCACCACACTGGCTTGCTGTCAATCCTTATCGGCATTATGTTGCCTAAACGCCTCAATTCTTGTGATGGCGCGTCTTCTTCGCGCGACCCGGCGTCCACTTTGCGCGAAAACGCTTCCGAACCTCGCGAGTCGCACAGGGATTATGACCCAGGACAACGATCCCGAAACCGGCTTCCTCGAGCAACTCGGCCAGCGCGTGCGGACGATGCGCGCCTTGCGCGGCATGTCGCGCAAGGTGCTCGCCAAGGTTTCGGGCATCTCCGAGCGCTACATCGCGCAGCTCGAGAGCGGCAAGGGCAATGTCTCGATCGTGCTGCTGCGCCGCGTCTCCAATGCCATGGGCGCCCATCTCGAGGATCTCATTCCATCGGGCGAGCCCGCGCCCGACTGGGCCGTGATCCGCGATCTCCTGCGCAAGGCGTCGCCGGGCCAGATCGCGCAGGCCAAGGACGTGCTCGCCGGGGGCAGCGCTGCCGCGCCACGCCGCGCGTCGTTCTCGGGCATCGCGCTGATCGGCCTGCGCGGCGCAGGCAAGACCACGCTCGGCCGGATGCTGGCGAAGAAGATCGGATGGAGCTTTGTCGAGCTCAACAAGGAGATCGAGGAACAGAACGGCCTTTCGGTCGCCGAGATCATCGCGCTCTACGGCCAGGAAGGTTTCCGCCGCATGGAGCAGGCGGCGCTGACGCAATTGCTGGCGCGTAAGGAGCCGATGGTGCTCGCAACCGGCGGCGGCATCGTCTCCGAGCCGCTGACCTTCGACCTGATCCTGTCGTCGTTCTACACGATCTGGCTGAAGGCCGAGCCCGAGGAGCACATGGCCCGCGTCCGCCGCCAGGGCGATCTCCGCCCGATGGCCGACGACCGCTCGGCCATGGCGGAGTTGCGCAACATCCTGGTCAGCCGCGAACCGCTCTATGCCCGCGCCTCGGCCGTGGTCGATACCGCAGGTCTCTCGGTCGATGCTGCGGCGGCGCGGCTGATCGATTCTGTGCGGCCGGTGCTGCAAAACGAGGCGCGGAGTTTTGGCCTGCGCAGTGTGGCCGTTTAGCCCACCTCACAACAACCTGCTCCTCACGTCCTCCGCCCCATCCCGCAACAGCGGCAGGAAGCGGTCGATCAGCTCCTGCTTCGGCACGCGATCGACATGCGCGCCCATGTTGATGGCGGCGACGATGGTGCCGTCGTAGCGACGCACCGGCACCGAGATCGAACGGAAGTGCGGCTCGGCCTCGCGGTCGACCAGCGAGTAGCCCTGCTTGCGATCGGTGATGATGGTGGCGAGCAGCCGCTTCGGATCGGTCACCGTCTGCGGCGTCACCGCCTCGCGCCGCATCGCCTGCAGCCGCGCCGCAAGCTCGTCATCATCGAGCCGGCCGAGCATGGCGCGGCCGACCGAGGTGCAGAACGCCGGCAGCCGATAGCCGATGTCGAGACCGGCAGAAAACACCCGCGTCGGGCTCGAGCGCGCGACGAATACGACGTCGTCGCCGTCGAGCAGCGCCAATGAGCTGATCTCCTGGGCCGACGTAGCGATGCGATCGAGCACCGGCTGCAGCACCGTGACCACCTGGTTCGATTGCAGGAAGGAGCCGGCAAGCGTCAGCACGTGCGGCGTCAGCGTGAACAGCTTGCCGTCGGTCGCAACGAAGCCGCCATGCGCGAGCGTGAACAGGATGCGCCGCGCCGTGGCCCGCGGCAGATCCGCGGCGCGCGCCAGATCACTCAGGGTCGCTGGGCCCGAGACGGTGCCGAAAACCTGGAGCAGGCGCAGACCGCGATCCAGGCTCTCGACGAAGTCGGTGGCACGCTCGTCCTGATCGGTCCGCTTCAGCTTCGGCATGGTCCCGCCCTGAACGTTTCAAAAATTGCTCTTGCCGTCCTGTCAGAACATGGCATAATTCGAACATTCGTTCAATAGGCGAACAAACAACAAATCCACATCAGGAGACGCCGCCATGATGAGCCAGGAACAGAACGATCTGATCACCCGCACCGGCCGCAAGGACCCCTGCGGGAAGCTGATGCGGATGTACTGGCAGCCGGCAGCGCTGGTGGACGAACTCACGGGCGAACGACCGGTGCGGCCGGTGCGATTGCTCGGCGAGAACCTCGTGCTGTTCCGCGGCGAGGACGGCCGCTACGGATTGATCGACCGCCACTGCGCCCACCGCGGTGCCGACCTCGCCTTCGGCCGGCTCGAGAGTGGCGGGTTGCGCTGCGCCTTCCATGGCTGGCTGTTCGACGCAAGCGGCCAGTGCATCGAGACGCCGGCCGAGCCTGTTGGGTCGCAGCTCTGCAAGGGCATCCGGCAGCGCGCCTATCCCGTGGTCGAGAAGAACGGCATCCTCTGGGCCTGGCTCGGCGAAGGCGCGCCTCCGGCATTCCCGGAGCTCGACTGCTTCGTCGCGCCCGACAGCCACACCTTCGCGTTCAAGGGCCACATGAACTGCAACTGGCTGCAGGCGCTCGAGGTCGGCATCGATCCGGCGCACGCCTCCTTTCTGCATCGCTTCTTCGAGGACGAGGATACGTCGGCCGCCTATGGCAAGCAGTTCCGCGGCGCCTCCGCCGGCAGCGACATGCCGATGACCAGGATCCTGCGCGAATATGATCGCCCCATCATCAATGTCGAGCACACCGAATACGGCCTGCGCCTGATCGCGCTGCGCGAGCTCGACGAGGCGAGCACCCATGTGCGCGTGACGAATCAGCTGTTCCCGCACGGCTTTGTCATCCCGATGTCGACCGAGATGACGATCACGCAGTGGCACGTGCCGGTCGATGACGAGAACTGCTACTGGTACGCGATCTTCACCAGCTACACGGCGCCGGTCGACAAGCAGAAGATGCGCGACCAGCGGCTCGAGCTCTACGAGCTGCCGGACTACAAGTCGCGCAAGAACAGGGGCAACGATTACGGCTTCGATCCGCACGAGCAGGCGACCGCGACCTATACCGGCATGGGCACCGACATCAACGTCCACGACCAGTGGGCGGTGGAATCGATGGGGCCGATCCAGGATCGCACCAACGAGCATCTCGGCCAAAGCGACAAGGCGATCGTGCAGTATCGCCGCCTGCTGCGGCAGGAGATCGAGAAGGTCGCCGGCGGCGAGAAGCCGATGCTGTTCCTCGACGAGGCCACCGCGCGCAGCATCCAGGGCCCCGCGACCATGGACGGCATCGGCCCGACGCAGGGCTGGGAGCTCTACTGGATGGAGGTCGACGTCGGGCGCCGCCGCGGCGCGCCCTGGGCCGCCCCTGTTCCGCGCGAGATCGAAGGCAAGGTGCACCGTTTGACGGCGGCTGAGTGATGATGATCCCAGTGGGGCAGCATCACATGCTTCACCTCGCCCCGCTTGCGGGAAGAGGGAGAAGTGAAGGAGCAACGCCATGAGTTTCGTCGCACGTCATGGCCTGTGGTCGGACGAGCAGAAGGAGGCCGCGCACCGCCTTCGCCGCATCGTCGAGGAGAAGAACCTCGAAGTTGTCAGGCTTTCGTTTCCGGACCAGCACGGCATCCTGCGCGGCAAGACGCTGATCGCAGCCGAAGCTGTACGGTCGCTCGAGAGCGGCTGCTCAATCACCACGACGATGCTGGCCAAGGACACCTCGCACAAGACGGTGTTCCCGGTGTTCACATCAGGCGGCGGCTTCGGCATGAAGGAAATGGAGGGCGCCGCCGACGTGCTGATGGTCGCGGACCCAACCACGTTCCGCGTGCTGCCCTGGGCGCCGACCACCGGCTGGCTGCTCTGCGATCTCTATTTCAACGACGGCCGGCCGGTGCCGTTCGCCACCCGCAATCTCTATCGCGAGGTGCTCGATCAGCTCGGCAGCCGGGGCTACGATTTCGTCGCCGGCCTCGAGGTCGAATTCCACCTGTTCAGGCTCGACGACGCCCATATGGCGCCCGAGGACGCCGGCCAGCCGGGGCGGTCGCCGTCGGTCAGCCTGCTCTCGCACGGCTACCAGTACCTCACCGAGCAGCGCTACGACCTGATGGAGCCGGCACTCGAGGTCATTCGCCGCGACGTCCTCGCGCTCGGCCTGCCGCTCCGCTCGGTCGAGGTCGAGTTCGGCCCGAGCCAGTGCGAGTTCACCTTCCAGCCAACCGTGGGCCTCGCGCCCGCCGACACCATGGTGCTGTTCCGATCAGCGGTGAAGCAGATCGCGCGCCGTCACGGCTATCACGCCACCTTCATGTGCCGGCCGAAGCTTCCGAACGTGTTTGCCTCTGGCTGGCATCTGCACCAGTCGGTGGTGTCGCGCACCGGCGGCGAGAACGTCTTCATGGCCAGGGAGACCGGCGAGCCCTTGAGCCCGCTCGGTCGCGCCTGGCTCGCCGGCCTGATCGAGCACGCGCGGGCGTCAGCCGTGTTCACGACACCGACCATCAACGGCTACAAGCGCTACCGCTCCTATTCGCTGGCGCCCGATCGCGCGATCTGGGGCCGCGACAACAGAGGCGTGATGATTCGCGTGCTCGGCGGCGCCGATGATCCGGCGACGCGGCTGGAGAACCGGATCGGCGAGCCGGCGGCCAACCCGTATCTCTACATGGCGAGCCAGATCCTGTCCGGCCTCGACGGTGTCGACCGCAAGCTCGATCCCGGCCCGTCGGCCGACACACCTTACGAGACCAAGGCGGCGTTATTGCCGAAATCGCTGCGCGAGGCTGTGTTTGCGCTCAACGAGGATCCATTCTTCCGAGGGGCACTGGGGCCTGAGTTCGTGGACTACTACGTCCACATCAAGAACGCCGAGATCGAGCGCTTCCAGGCCGAGGTGTCGGACTGGGAGCACCGCGAATATTTCGAGATGTTTTGAAACTTATCTGCCTCGTCGTCCCGGCGCGAGCCGGGACGACATCGAGTATGGTGCGGGTGCGCTGACCTGAATCAAATCCCCAGATACCGGTGCTGTAAATCAGGCTCCGCCATCAGCTGCGCGCTGGTGCCGCTCCACACCGTCCTGCCACGCTCGATGATGTAGTGGCGGTCGGCGATGCGGGCGAGATTCCCGACGTTCTTGTCGATCACGAGCACCGATTGCCCCTGCGCCTTCAGCATCGACAGGCAGTTCCAGATCTCGTCGCGGATCAAGGGCGCGAGGCCTTCGGTCGCCTCGTCGAGGATCAGGAGTTTGGGATTGGTCATCAGCGCCCGGCCGATCGCGAGCATCTGCTGCTCGCCGCCGGACAGCGTGACACCCATGTTGCTGCCGCGCTCGGCGAGCCGGGGAAACAGCACGTGGATTTTGTCCAGTGTCCACGGATCGGAGGCGCCCTGGCGGTTGCCCGAGGCCGCGACGAGGTTTTCGCGTACCGTGAGATTGGGAAAGATCTGGCGTCCTTCGGGGACGAGACCGATGCCGAGTTTTGCGATTTTGTACGACGGCAGGCCCCGCACGCCCGCGCCGGCAAAGCGGATCGCGCCGGCGCGGGCCGGCGTCAGGCCCATGATCGAGCGGATAGTCGTGGTCTTGCCCATGCCGTTGCGGCCCATCAGCGCGACCATCTCGCCTGAATTGATCTGCAACGAGAGGCCGAACAGCACCTGGCTCAATCCGTAGCAGGTCTCGATCGCATCGACTTCAAGCAGCGTTTCAGCCATGGCGCGTCACCGCATGCTGTTCGCCGAGATAGGCGCGCTTGACCTCGTCGTGCTTGCGGATCGCGTCCGGCGCGTCGCAGGCGATGACGCGGCCATAGACCAGGACCGTGATGCGGTCGGCGAGCGCGAACACCGCCTCCATGTCGTGCTCGACCAGGACGATGGTGACTTCCTTGCGCAGATCCTTCAGCAGCGCCACCATCCGCGCCGACTCCGTGACCCCGAGCCCCGCCATCGGCTCGTCGAGCAGCAGGAGCTGCGGCCTGGTCGCGAGCGCGACCGCAAGCTCGAGCTCTCGCTGCTCGCCGTGGCTGAGTTGCGACACCACGACGCCGGCGCGCGCGCCGAGCCCGACGCGCTCCAGCGCGGCGCGCGCCGCATCGCGCAAATGCTTCTCCTTGCGCGCGTTGCCCCAGAAGCGGAAGGAGTGGCCGTCATGCGCTTGAGCTGCGAGCGCGACATTGTCGATCGCGGAAAAATCCTTCAGCAGCGAGGTGATCTGGAACGAGCGCGCGAGCCCAAGCCGGCTGCGCTTGTAGGACGGCAGGCGCGTGACGTCGCGGCCACCGAACTGGATGGTGCCGGAATTCGGCATCACCTGGCCCGTCAGCTGGCTGATCAGCGTGGTCTTGCCGGCGCCGTTGGGGCCGATGATGGCATGCAACTCACCGGGCACGACTTCCATCGAGAGGTTGTCGGTCGCAGTGATGCCACCGAAGCGGCGGACCAGATTGTCGACGCGGAGCAAGGGATCAGCCACGGCTCATCCTCCCGAGCAGGCCCATGATGCCGCCGCGCGCGAACACGACAATCAGCAGCAGCACCGGGCCCAGGATCAGCCCCGTATACTCGGTGAACTGCGACAGCAGTTCCTCGAGCAGGAGATACACGATGGCGCCGAGCACCGGGCCGAACAGCGAGCCCATGCCGCCCAGGATCACCATCACCATGAGATCGCCGGAGCGGGTCCAGTACATCACCGCCGGGCTGACGAAATCCGTGTTGTTGGCGAGCAGCGCGCCAGCGAGGCCGCAGATGGCGCCTGCAATGACGAAGCAGACCAGGCGGTAACGGTTGGCGTGGAAGCCGATCGCCTGCATCCGCTGCTCGTTGGAGCGGACGCCCTGCACCACGAGGCCGAAGCGCGAATTGACGATGCGCCAGATCAGATAGAGGCCGCCGAACAGACAGGCGAGGCAGAAATAGTAGAACTGCGTCCGGTCGGACAGGTTGATCAGGCCGGCGAAATCGCTGCGCTTGTAGATCGTGAGACCGTCGTCGCCGCCATAGCGCGACAAGGCGGAGGCGACGTAATAGGCCATCTGCGCAAAGGCGAGCGTGATCATGATGAAATAGACGCCGCGGGTGCGGAGCGAGAGGGCGCCGATCACGAGTGCGAACAGCGCCGAGACCGCAAGCGCCACCGGCCACTGGATGAAGCCGGAACCGACGCCCTCGGTGGCGAGGATGCCGACCGCATATCCGCCGATGCCGAGATAGGCGGCGTGGCCGAAACTCATCATGCCGCCATAGCCCATGATCAGGTTCAGGCTCGCCGCCGCCAGCGCGAAGATCACGATGCGGGTGAACAGCGTGAGGATGAAGATGTTTCCCGAGACGGCCGAATAGACCGGCAGCAGGACGAGGGCTGCGCAGAGCAGCGCCGCGACGGCGTTGGAAGTGTTGCGCTTGGGCATCATCGCTTCGCCGCCGGAAACAGCCCTTCAGGCCGGACCACGAGCACGATCGCCATCAGGAGATAGATCAGCATCGAGGACAGTGCCGGCGCCGCGGTCGAGGCCGCCGCCCCGCTCAAGACCTTGCGCAAGAGGTCCGGCAGGAAGGCGCGGCCGAGCGTGTCGATCATGCCGACGAAGATCGCGGCCAGGAACGCGCCGCGGATCGAGCCGATGCCGCCGATCACGATGATGACGAAGGCGAGGATCAGGATGTTCTCGCCCATGCCGATCTGCACGGTGAGGATCGGCGCCTGCATCAGCCCGGCGAGGCCGGCGAGCGCAGCACCGAGCCCGAACACGAGGGTGAACAGCAGCTTGATGTTGATGCCGAGCGCGCCGATCATCTCGCGGTTGGAGGCGCCGGCGCGGATCAGCATGCCGACACGGGTGCGCATCACGACGATGTAGAGCAGCGCGGCGACCGCCAGCGCCACCGCGATGATCGCGAGGCGATAGGCCGGATAGTAGATGCCGGGGATGATCTGCACCGGCACGGTCAGCCAGGCCGGCAGCGGCAGCGCGAGCCCTGCCGGGCCCCAGATCAGCCTGACGGCATCGTTGAAGAACAGGATCAGGCCGAAGGTCGCGAGCACCTGGTCGAGATGGTCGCGGCCGTAGAGATGTCTCAGCGCGACGTATTCCAGCGCGATGCCGAGCAGCAGCGTGGCGCCGAGCGCCATCACCGAGCCGAGCACGAAGCTGCCGGTCCAGGCCGCGAAGGTCGCGGCAAAGTACGCGCCCATCATATAGAGCGAGCCGTGCGCCAGATTGACGAAATCCATGATGCCGAACACCAGCGTCAGCCCGGCCGCGAGCAGGAACAGCAGCAGGCCGAATTGCAGGCCGTTCAGCAGTTGTTCGACGACGAGATACATCGTGAGGCTGTGTCACCTTGAGTAGGACGGCGGGAGCGGGTTGCCGCATTGCGCACTGCGCGATCTCCCTCGTCCCGCTCTTCGCGGGGAGAGGGTCGGGGTGAGGGTATCTTCCACGAGTCGAATTTGCGGAGAAAGCCCCTCACCCAATCGCTTCGCGATTGACCTCTCCCCGCAAGAGCGGGGCGAGGTGACTTCAAATCACTTCATCGGGCACTTGTCGTGGAACTTGTCCTGGTCGTCCTTGACGATGGTCGCGACCGTCTTCAGCGAGAGCTGGCCGTCCGGATCCTTGACCACGTCCTGCAGATAGAAGTTCTGGATCGGGATGTGGTTGTTGCCGTATTTGAACGGGCCGCGCAGCGACTTGAAGTCGGCTTTCTCCATCGCGGCCTTCATCGCGTCTTTCTTGGTGAGGTCGCCCTTCACCGCGACCACGGCGCTGTTGATGAGCTGGGCGGCGTCATAGGCCTGGGCGCCGTAATAGGTCGGACGCAGCCCGGGGTACTTCTTGCGATAGTCCTCGACGAACTTCTTGTTCTCTGCGTTCGGCAGGTCGTTGACCCACTCCTGAGCGCCTGGAATGCCGATCGCATTGTCCTTCTGCAGCGGCAACGACAATTCGTCGACGGTGAATGCCGTGTAGAGCGGGATCTGCTGCTTGATGCCGGCCTGGGCGTACTGGTTCAGGAACTGAACGCCGGCGGCGCCCGGATAGAACACGAAGATCGACGCTGCGCCCGAATTGCGCGCCTTGGTCAGCTCGGCGGAAAAGTCGAGCTGGCTTGGCCACACCGTGTATTCCTCGCCCACGACCTGGCCTTTGAACGTGCTCTTCACCCCGGCCAGCATGTCCTTGCCAGCCGCGTAGTTCGGGCCGATCAGGAACACCGACTTGACGCCCTTCTGGTTCATGTAGAGGCCCATCGCGGCGGGCGTCTGGTCGTTCTGCCAGGAGGTCGAGAACACGTAGGGCGAGCACAATTCGCCGGCGAGCTGCGATGGGCCGGCATTGGCCGAGATCAGGAACGTCTTGGAATCGACCGCGGTCTTCAGCGACGCCAGCAGCACGTTCGACCAGATGTAGCCGACGATGAAATCGACCTTGTCGGACTGCACCAGCTTCTCTGTCTTCTGCTTGCCGATATCGGGCTTCTGCTGGTCATCCTCGTAGATCACCTCGACCGGCTTGCCGTCGATCTTGCGGCCGAGATGGTCGAGCGCGAGTTCGAAGGAATTGCGCATGTCGTTGCCGATCACGGCGGTCGGGCCGCTGAAGGTCGACACGAAGCCGATCTTGATGCTGTCAGCCGCCGTCGCGGGCTGCGCCAGCGCCAGAGCCATGGCGCCCGCCAGCCAAACTGCCTTTTTCATATTCACTCCCCTCCTCAACCAGACGAACGTCCCCTTGCGCGCGCCGTTCTCGGTGACGTGTTTTGTGCGCGAAATCGCAAGTCTGCAGCAAGCACGAACCTCAGGCCCGCTTTAGAACCTTCGGCGCATACCCCAGCACCTTGCACCATAATTCGCGCAAACCGGCGATGGCAAGAATTATAATTCCGGTTGCGCAGGCAACGATTGTCGCAGGCGCCGGCCCGAAGGCGTGACGCAATGCAGCAGGATTTACACATTCGGTAAAGCGATCGGAAACCACCCGCCAGCAAGGCACGCCGGATTCATGGTCTCGCAAGCACTCCCGGAGGAAGCTGCCCGCAAAGGGGGACGCGTCACATGCTGGGTTACTTGTTCGGCTTCAACGCACGGATCGGCCGGGTGCCCTTCGCGCTCGCGACGTTTGCGCTCGGCGTCGGTTTCGTGATGCTGGTCTATGGCGTCACCGGCACGCCCCCTGGCAACGGCCGGATGGACGTGCTGCTGGCGCAGGCGACCAACAGCGATCTGATCCTCGTCAGCTTCTTTGCGGCGCTCGCCATCAACTTCATGCTGCAATCGATGCGCGTCCGCGACATCGGCTGGGATCCGGCCTCCGTGATGGTGTGCTGGATCGCGCTGGTCGCGGTCGACAAGGTCGCCGCCGGCAAGTTCCCGGATTATGCGCTGACCTATCAGCACACCGGCACGACGATCGGCGCGCTTGCCAACCTTGCATGGATGCTGGCCCTGCTTGCCTGGCCGAGCAGCGGCTCCTCCAAGGAACCGCAGCCCTACGATCAAGGCAGCACCTCCGAGGGCTATTGGCGCAAGGCCCCCGAGCCCACCGGAAACACCAGCCGGATCTCCCGCGTCGCCAACGGCGACTTTGGCGGGCGGAAGTAGCCGAGATCTCTATCGTGTCGTCCCGGCCTGCAGCGAATATGTTTCGCCGCCGCCCCGCTCACCCCCCGTCCACGACGCATTCCGCGCCGTCGATGGCGTAGCCGGCGTGGCGGAAATCCCTGATGGCGGCGACCTTGCCGGCGGACCAGTCCAGCAGCATGAATGACGTCGGCGGCCCATCCGGCTGGTTCGGGTCGAACACCAGGATCGCGGGCCGTCCGTCGACCTGCCCGGTCACCAGGCGCCAGTCGCTGACCTTCGCGTAATTGCCGAAATAGCGCGACACCTCGGCCTTGCCGTTCAGCCTGGTGCGGTTGACGAGCTCGAGCCGGATGTCGTCGGCAATCATGGCGCGGATCGCGTCGAAATCGCGTGCGTTGAAATGGCCGACATAGGCATTGAGCCTGACGCGGTCGGCCTCCGACAGGCCTGGCCACGGCGCGTCCGCCGGCTCGCGCGCGAACTCTCGGAGCTGCGCACGTCCGCGATGCAGCGCGGCCTTCACCGCAGGCAGGCTGAAATCCATGATGTCGCAGACCTCGGCGAGCGAGCAGCCGAGCACGTCCATCAGGATCACGCTGGAGCGTTGCGCCACCGGCAGGCGCATGAAGGTGCGCAGGCTGGTGGCTGCGATCTGGCGGCTTTCCACGTCGTCGAGCTCAGCTGCGATCATCTCCACCTCCCCGGCCGAATGCAAAGCCTCCTGACGGTTGCGACGCCGCAGGAAATCGAGCGCGGTGTTGTGCGCGACGCGGAACAGCCAGGCCTCGGGATCGCGTACCGGCGTGACCGACCTCAGCGCCTCCGTCGCCTTGAGCAGGGCATCCTGCAATACATCCTCGCCGTCGATCACGGAGCCGACCATGCGCGCGCAGTAGCGATGCAGCCTCGGCCGCATCGCTGCCAGCAGCGCATCGATATCGCTCGCGGCCAGCGGGCCAGCAGATAATGTCATCGTCACTCCGCCTGATCGGTTCAGGACTCATCCAGCATACGATAGTTGCCGACGACCCGGGCAGTCTTCACCAGCGGCGGCTCGGCGCAGCGGTCGCGGATGCCGTCCTGGAACGCCTGGAAGGCGGCAAGCTTCGGGATCGGGGTCGAGCCGTCCTCGGCCGCGGCCTCGACGAAATGGATGAAGGTGTCGTCCTCGAGTCGCAGCGTCAGGTAGCGCACGCCCCCGGGGTTCGCCGCCTTCAGTTCCGCGAACACCGCGGCAACAAGCTCCGCATTCCTGTCGGCCAGCTCGGGCTTCGTCTTGTACCTGATCAGGGTCCGTCTCATCGCTCGCTCCTTGGCTCATGGTTCCGGCCCGAAACGGCCGTGTCAGCCCCAAGGACGTTTGCCAGCGGCAGAAGGATGCGGTCCTGCAAAAATAATTTCGGACCGCATCCTTGGCATCCCCTGCGTCGTCTTGCCGACGGAACACGCCGCGACCGGGCGGCGCGACAAACGGAGCACGGGCAAATGCAGACCGCCACCAACCGCGCCGAACAGAACTGGGTGCTCGGCATCACCGCATTGGCATCCTTCATGATGGCGCTGGACGCCATGATCATCACCACCGCGTTTGCGACAATCCGCGCCGAGTTCGGCAGCACAGTCGAGACGCTGCAATGGTCGGTCAACGCCTTCAACCTGACATTCGCGGTGCTGCTGCTGTCCGGCGCCGCGCTCGGCGACCGCTTCGGACGCCGCAGGATGTTCGCGACCGGGATCGCCGTGTTCGTGCTGGCATCGGCGGCCTGTGCGCTGGCCGGCAACGTCGCGGCCCTGATCGCCGCCCGCACCCTGCAAGGCGCCGGCGCGGCACTGGTGATGCCGCTCGCGATGGCGATCCTGAGCGGCGCCTTCGGCCGGGAGCAGCGCGCCCGCGCGCTCGGCATTTTCAGCGGTATCACCGGATGTGCGCTGATCATCGGGCCCGCGATCGGCGGCTTCATCACGGAGCACCTCGGCTGGCGCTGGATATTCTGGATCAACCTTCCGATCGGCCTGATCGCGATCACACTGGTGCTGGTGCGCCTGCGCGAAAGCTTCGGCCCCGCGGCGCCGCTGGATGTTCCGGGGCTGTCGCTGGTCGCCATCGCGGCGCTGGCGCTGGTCTGGGGCCTGCTGCGCGGCAACGCCGTCGGCTGGACCAGCGCCGAGGTGACGGGTTCGCTGATCAGCGGCCTCGTGTTCGCACTGTTGTTCGTGCTGTGGGAATTGCGCGCGGCGGCGCCAATGGTGCCGATGCGGCTGTTCCGATCGCGCGCCTTCGCATCAGGCATCTCCGCGAGTGTGCTGTTCTATGCCGCGATGTATGGCGTGCTGTTCCTGCTGCCGCAATTCCTGCAGATCGCGCTGGAATTCGACGCGTTCGGCGCCGGGCTTCGCCTGCTGCCATGGACCGCGACGCTGTTCGTCACGGCACCGGTGGCGGGCGCGCTCGTCAACCGATTCGGCGAGCGGGCGCTCGTCGTGACCGGCTTGCTGATGCAGGCGTTCGGGCTTGGCTGGATCGCCGAAATCGTCGGACCTTCGATTGCCTACGCCGCGCTGGCCGCGCCGCTGGTGCTCGCAGGCGTCGGCGTCTCGATGGCGATGCCGGCCGCGCAGAACGCCGTCCTGAGCTCGGTCGCGATGACCGAGATGGGCAAGGCGTCCGGCATCTTCAACATGGGACGCTTCCTCGGCGGCATGTTCGGCATCGCGGCGCTGGTGGCGAATTTCTCCGCCAACGGCGCGGCGGATTCTGCAGCTCGTTTCGAGAGCGGATTTGCCGCGGCGATGAGCCTTGCCGCCGTGCTGTCGCTGGCCGGCGCAGTCGCAGGATTTTTCCTGCCCGAGCGGCGCCGCGCCGCCGCCATCGCGCCGCAGGACGCGTGACTGATCGCAACGATAGGGTTTCGCTATCGGGCGATCCGTCAATTCGTCTTGGAACGGACCCGTGAATGATTGCATAATCATGCGACGGAGCCATTCGAACCCGAGGCGAAATCGCAATGACCCAAGCGCCGGCCAAACCCCATCGCGTGGTCATCGTCGGCGCCGGCTTCGGCGGGTTGGAAGCCGCCTTCGGGTTATCAGGGGCGCCGGTCGAGATCACGCTGATCGACCGGCGCAACCACCATCTGTTCCAGCCGCTGCTCTACCAGGTCGCGACCGCCTCACTCTCGACCAGCGAGATCGCCTGGCCGATCCGTTATCTGCTGCGCGACCGGCCCGAGGTCACGACGCTGTTCGCCAATGTCTGCGGTATCGATGCCGCCGACAAGCGCGTGCTGATCGATGACGGCGACAGCATTCCCTACGACACGCTGATCCTCGCCACCGGCGCCCGCCACGCCTATTTCGGCCATGACGAATGGGAGCCGTTCGCGCCTGGACTGAAGACGCTTGAGGACGCCACCACGCTGCGGCGTCGCATCCTGGTCGCCTTCGAGCGCGCCGAACGCGAGGCCGATCCTGAAATCCGCGCCGCACTGCTGACCTTTGTCGTGATCGGCGCCGGTCCGACCGGGGTCGAGATGGCCGGCACCATCGCCGACCTCGCCAATGACACGCTGCCGCGCGACTTCCGCCACATCGACACCCGCAAGGCGCGCGTGGTGCTGATCGAAGCCGGGCTGCGCGTGCTGGCTGGCTTCCCCGACGATCTCTCGGCCTATGCGCAAGCCTCGCTGGAGCGCCTTGGCGTCGAGGTGATGCTGGGCGAGCCGGTCACCGAATGCTCGGCCGACGGCGTGGTCTATGGCGGCAAGCGGCTGGAGGCCCGCACCATCGTCTGGGCGGCGGGCGTGCGCGCCTCGCGCGCCGCCGAATGGCTGAACGCGCCGGCGGATCGCGCCCATCGGCTCCAGGTCGAGCCCGATCTGACCGTGCCCGGCCATCCCGACATTTTCGCGGTCGGCGACACCGTCACGATCAAGGATTCCGAAGGCAATCCGGTGCCGGGCATTGCGCCGGCCGCCAAGCAGGAAGGACGTTACGCCGCGGCGCTGATCAAGGCGCGGCTCAGGGGCGAAACCCTGCCGCCGTTCCACTACAAGCATGCGGGCAGCCTGGCGCAGATCGGCAAGAAGCTCGCGGTGATCGACTTCGGCAAGGTCAAGCTGCGCGGCACGCTGGCGTGGTGGATCTGGGGCATCGCCCATATCTATTTCCTGATCGGCCTGCGCAACCGCCTCACCGTCGCGCTGAGCTGGCTCTGGATCCACGCCCGCAACCAGCGCGCCGCGCGGCTGATCACGCAGGGCAGCAGCAAGGTGGCGCAGTAACGCTTTTCATGATTTGCGCTTAGCGAGCGTCCGGCATGGCGCAGGTGAAATTCGCTGCATTGTCCGCGTCGCCCGACCCCGAATAGGCGGCGTAAGACGGGTAGGGGCAGAGGGGCCGGGTTCGGTCAGGTTTCCACAAGGCTGGCACCTCCTTGTTGGCCGGATTGATCGAGGCAATGATCCGGTCGGGGGCCTTGCCCTCCTCCACCCAACGCATCAGGGCTGACAACGCGTCAAACTTGTCCAGCGCGACGCCGCCGCCGCAGTGGGTGGCGCCTGGCACCGTAAAGAGCCGGACAAAGCTGTCGGCATGTCCCTGTGCGTTCGCGTTCAGCTTCCCATACCAGCGGATTGTGTCGTTGACCGAGAAGACCGGATCCGCCTGGCCGTGGTATATGATCATCTTGTGGCCGGAATCCCGCAGCCTTGCCAGCCTGGGGGCGTCGACTTCGGGCGGCGTCATGAAGTCCATGGCCGACTCGGTGAAGGTGGCATCCTTGGCGTAGATTTTCGCAGCATCCTTGTCGAAGTCGAAGTTCTTGAGCGCCTCGATGAGCTTGTCGCTGCCGCCCTCGACGACGACCGGCGGGGTCGAGAAGATCAAGTTAAGGGACGCCGCGCCCATGGTGGCTATGATCGGATAGTTATTCCAGGGCACGACCGGGCTTTCGACCTTCCATGTGCGCCAGTTGCCGGTGCCAATGCCACCATCAAACGGCCAGTCGGAATAAAGCGCCTCGCCTTTCGAATCTCTCGGCCCCGCAAGACTGGCCTTCAGGGCGTCGACCTTCGCTTCCGAAAGGCAGCCCTGCGTTGTCCCCGGGGCGCATGCGAGGCTGTTGAGGTCGAATGCCTTCTGACAGGCGGCGAGATTCGATGTCAACCCGTCCTTGATGCCGTCAAGGGCATCACAAGCCTGTGTGATGCGCGAAGCAATGAGTTGCCCGTCCTCTCTTGTGATCGTCTTGCGAATGTCCGGATCGACCTTGAGGAACGCCTGTACGTCCCAGGCATGCTGGATCGCCGCGCGCGGCAGGTCAAAGCCGGGATTGCCTACGAGGAATCCATCATAGCTTTCCGGCATTCGCCCGGCTGCCACCATCGCATGGCGCCCGCCGTTCGAGCATCCGGCCATATAGGAATAGTCCGCCTGCCGTCCGTAGTGCAGGGCGACCAGTTTCTTCGCAACCGGAGCCAGCGTCATGTCTGCCGCATAGCCGTAGTCGCGGCGTGCCTGCGGATCCAGCCCGAAGGCTGCGCCTGCAGCAAGCCCGAACGGCTTGTTGGCGGGATCGGCGCCTGCATGGCCGCTGTCGGACGACAGCACCGCGAAGCCGCGCGTCAACGGGACCGTTCCACCCGACACCCAGCCATCCGGCTTGTCGCCAAGCGCGGCGACAACCACGCCATCGTTTCCGCCATTGACCTGGTGCAGGAAGCGGCCGTTCCACGCCACGGGCAACCGAAATTCGAACCGGATGGCATAGGATTTTCCGTCGACGCCCGTGCGTTGATTGGCAAGGCCAGTCACGAGACAATGCCTCGGCAGGCCCTCACCCGCCTCCTGCATTCTGGAGGCAACGATCTCGACACCAGGGAGCGCAAGCGATGCGGTGGTCACCGTGGTGCAGCCCTCGTTATCTGCATGCGCCAGGGTCGACGCACCGAACGACACGGCAAGGGCACCAATCGACACCAGGACGGTCGACCTCATCGACGTCTCCCTATTTGTTATATCTCATAATTATTACTCTATTGTCTCATTTTGACAAGACATGCTGAAGCCGACACCCGTTGCGGCCCGGGCGCGCCGGCCACGGTTGCAAGCACGCCCCGGAAGATCGAGCAGCGGCCTATGATCGCCGGATCACTTGCAGCTTTCATACAGTCCACCAAGCGCCGGGTTTCCAGCCCGGCTCCAGCTGCCAATTCTGCATCCGGGACGAACAGGGCGGCAGCCCGTCTGGTTGTTGCAGATATATTGTCCGGACGCCTGTGGCCTTGATGGCGCCGACTCGTTGCGCTTGCGTTCCGCATCGGCTCGGGGAACGATTTTTTCACGCGACGCGACGGGCCTCTTTTCCAGACTCTTTTCGCATTCATTGCTGTCGTTGACGCGATACCCCGCACGGCAAACGATCCTGGTGCAGCGCTCACCATCAGCCCGGAAACCGTGATCGCAAACGAGCGGGCAGACGCGGGACGATTTGGACTTGATCGTGTCAAGCACATCAGCGTTGGCGGACTTCACGTCGAACCTGGTGCCCGCGTATCGGTTGAACAGCGTCAGTGAGCGTTGCGAGGCAGCATCCCAGTTGCCATCCGAAGTCTCGGCAAGGCAGCCGACACGGTGCAATTCCGACTGCACGGATTTGACCAGATCAACGCCGGAAGGCGCGACTGCGGTGTCTGACGGCGGCGGCAGTGATGCGACCTTCTGCGGCCCCTCCTTTTTCTGCTCATCCTTCTTCTGGTCCACGACGCTTTCAGCGACGCCTTGGTTCGCAGCAGGATCAATGGCGGCTTTTTCGGCCGCCGCTTGTTCGGCAGCTTTGGTTTCGGCACGCGCCTTCTCCAGGGCGGCGCGCGCCTCCTCGCCGGCTTCCGCCTTGGCCTGGGCAATCTGCTTGGCTCTTTCTGCAGCGATCCGAGCCTGGTCCGCCGCTTTGGCAGCTGCCGCGGCCCTTTCCTGCTCGGCGCTCACCGCGCCTTCCAACGCGAGCCGGGCCTTCTCCTGCTCCGCAAGCCGCGCTCTCTCCGCTCCCGCCGCGCGCGCTTCCTCGGCGGCAATCTTGTTGAGCTGGCCTTTTGCCAGATCGGTATAGAATCCATCGGGATATCGGGCGAGGAAGGCATTCCAGCCATCGCGCGTGCCAAGCTGAAGGGCCAGTTCGTAGTCGCGACGAATGGCATCGTCGCGGTTCGTCTGCGGCTCAACTGCGACCGGCTTTGCGGGAACGAGCGGCACATCCTCGCCACCCAGCGAACCATAGACGTATGGCTCTTGCGTGTAGCCGGTGTTCTTCAGGACATCGTCGCGCACGAAGCCGAACGCCTTGCGGAGATCAAGACCGGGTTTCGGCAGGTATTCAACGAGGGCCATTGCAAAAGGACTGTTACTGGAGTCGCCATCGGAGGCGGTAGACCCGGCCTTGGCCGCGAAGGCGATCATCGTGTTGGGGCTGCTGGGTTCGATCTTGGCCAGACCGCCACCGATTGCGCGGACGGCAATGGTCCGCTTCATCGTCTTTGCAAACGGGTTGTCGCGGCAGGCATCGAGAATGACGAGCCGGAGCTTCCTGGCTGGCTCGGCCGCAAACAACAGGCGATCCACGGGCACGGTCTCGTCGAGAACGTCGGCATCGGTCTCGAGCACGGCATCTGTCGGAATCAGGTAGTTGTTGCCATCCATCTCGATCCCGTGTCCTGCATAATAGATCACGACGACATCCGCGCTTCGTGCGCTCGCGCCGAAGTCGCGAAGCGACCTGCGCATGTCGCTTGCATTTAGATTGAGCCTGGTTGTGACGGCGTCGAAGCCGGCTTTCTTCAACATCTCTGCCATGAGGACGGCGTCGTTCACCGGGTTCAGAAGCCGCGGCACGTTCTTGTAGGCGGAGTTGCCGACAACCAGCGCGATGCGCCTCTCGGCAGAAGCAGCCCCACAGCCGAGGCAGGAAATAAACGCCAGCAATACGACCGTGCGAAATATGCCCATGCGAACCTCGGGCCGGCACCGGTCAAGATTAACTGAATGTCACACGATGCGACAGGCCCTCGCAAGAGGTAGCCTGAGCCGCGCAAGCCGCCTGTCGTCGAAACGCGGACCTGGCTGCGGGCGCGCTCGCGGCGTTAGCCGGACAGGCTCACTTCACCAGCGAACAGCCGCCGTCCGCGAGCGGGCGGAATGCCTGCTCGGCCGGGATGGTCGCGATCAGCTTGTAGTAGTCGTAAGCGTATTTCGACTCCTCGGGCTTCTTCACCTCGAACAGATACATCGGGTGGATGACGCGGCCATCCTGGCGGATGGTGACGTCGCCGAACAATTTATCCTTGCCCTTGACGGTCTTCATCTGCGGCACGACGATCTTGGCGTCGTCGCTGCCGGTGGCGGCGACCGCGTTGAGATAGGCGAGCGTCGAGGCATAGACGCCGGCCTGGTTGCCGCTCGGCATCTTGCCGTTCATGCCGGGGCGCGCGGCAAACCGTTTTGCAAACGCGCGGGAGTCGTCGTTCATGTCCCAGTAGAAGGCCTCGAGCAACTGCAGGCCCTGCGCGACCTTCAACCCCATGCCGTGGATGTCGTTCACGAACAGCAGGAACGCCACCATGGTCTGGCCGCCCTGCTGAATCCCGAACTCGGCCGCCTGCTTCACCGCATTGATGGTGTCGCCACCGGCATTGGCCAGCCCGATCACCTGGGCCTTCGAGTTCTGCGCCTGCAACAGGAACGAGGCGAAGTCCGAGGTGCCGAGCGGATGCTTGCTGGAGCCGAGCACCTTGCCGCCATGCTTCTCGATGTAGTTGGTCGCCTCGCCCTCGATACCCTTGCCGAGCGCATAGTCGACCGTGACGAAGTACCAGTCCTTGCCGCCACGCTGCATCATCGCCGCGGCCGTGGTGTTGCCGGTAGCCCAGGTGTCGTTGACCCATTGGATGGTGTTCGGCGAGCAGGCCTTGCCGGTGAGATCGGAGCTTGCGGTCGATGATGCGAGGAACGTCATCCTGGAGTCGCGCAGGATGGTGTTGACGGCGAGGCCGACCGCCGAGTTCGGCACGTCGACGATGGCATCGACGCCGTCGACATCGAGCCATTTACGCGCGATCGCCGAGCCGACGTCGGCCTTGTTCTGGTGGTCGGCATAGACGATCTCGACCTTGATGCCCTTGCCGCCGCCGTTGAAATCCTCGGCCGCCATCCGCGCCGCTTCCACCGAGCCCATGCCGTTGGTGTCCTGGAAGATGCCGGAGATGTCGTTGAGCACGCCGATGCGCACCACGTCGCCGGAGATTTCCGCATGCGCGATCCCGGCGCACGACAACGCCAGCACCAGACCCAGCCCAAGGCCCCTCATCGTGTCACCTCCCCTGCGTCCCTTTTCCCGGCCAGCCTGTCAGGCCGACGTGATCTCGACCGGCAGGCTGTCGAGCCCGCGAAGCGTATTGTTGAAGCGGCGTTTTGGCTCGCCGGTGATTTCAATCTTCGCAACGCGGCGCGCCAGCGCCGCCAGCATCACCTCGCCTTCGAGGCGGGCGACCAGTTGTCCGACACACATGTGGATGCCCGAGCCGTAGCCGACATGGCCCGAGGTGCGACGCGTGATGTCGTAGGTATCGGGCTTGTCCCAGCGCCGCGGATCACGGTTGGCCGCGGCGAGGAACATCAGCACCTTCTCGCCTTCCGGGATTTGGGCACCGCTGAGCTCGACGTCGCGGCTGGTGGTGCGGAAGAAGGTCTGGACCGGGCTTTCGAACCGCACGGCTTCCTCGAAGGCGTTGCGCGCCAGCGTCGGATCGTCGCGCAGCTTTTGAAACTGCTCGGGGAAGCGCGCGAGGCAGTAGACGGCAGCACCGATGCCGTTGACGGTCGTGTCGAGACCGGCCGACAGCAGCGAGCGCACCAGGAGCGGCGCCTCGGCTTCGGTGATGGCGCCGTCGTCGACATGGGCGTGGATGCAGGCCCCGATACCGCCCGGGGTGAGATTGTCGCGCTGACACTGCTCGGCGACATAGGCCTGGTGCGGCGCAGAGCGCTCGATCGCCTCCTTGCGAAGTTCGTTCGGCGGGCCGAAGGCGTTGAACACCAGGCTCGCGTAGGGCAACAGGTGCTCGCGGCCTTCCGGCCGCAGGCCCAGCGCATCCGGGAAGATCGACAGCGGATAGGCTTCCGCAAGGTCCGCGATCGCGTCGAACCTGCGCTTCTCCAGCAACGCGTCGAGGCGGGCCTCCGCGGCGGCAGCAAATCGCCCACGAAGCTGCTTCATCACGGTGGCCGAAAGCACTGCGCTCAGCACTGCGCGGGTGCGGGTATGGGCAGGCGGATCGGCCTCCAGGATCAGGCTCGGCGGCCGCCATGGCTTCTCCCTGGCAAAATCGCTGAGGCCCACGCCGCGGCTGGAGCAGAAGGTCGCAGGGTCGTTCAGGACCGCATGGACCTCGGCGTAGCGCGCCACGCCGTAGACGCTCCATTTGTCGAGATAGACCACCGGAGCGGCCTCGCGCAGCCGCTCATGGGTCGGGAACGGATCGGCGAAGAACTCCAGCGCAAAGGGATCGACGTCGAGATGCGGGATGGACTGACCGGCGCCTGCACTCATCGGGACCTCCCGAGGTTTGATCTTGTCAACACGCGCTGCATGTCTATTGCTCCCGGGCAATTTCGCAGCGATGATTTGAGAGATGAGCAGCCAGCCCCTCCCCCGAAAGCCCCGCCGGCCGAGACCGGCCGATCCCGCAGATGCCGCCGGCGGCCCGCTGCTCGATCTCGATCGCTATGTGCCGGCGCTGATAACCTTCATCGCCAACAAGCTGTCGAACAGCGCCACCGCCTATTACCAGAAGAATTTCGGCATCAACGTCACGGAGTGGCGGATCATATCGCAACTCGCGATCGAGCCCGGCATTCCGGCCTCGAGGATCTGCCACGTCATCGGCTTCGACAAGGGGCCGGTGAGCCGCAATCTCGCGGCGCTGCAAAAGCGCGGCCTGGTGGCGATCCGCAGCGCGCCCGACGATGGCCGCACCCATTCGATCTCGCTGACTGCCCGCGGCCGTGCCGTCCATGACAGGGTGATCGTCGCCGCGCTGGAGCGCGAGCGGCGGCTGCTGTCCTGCCTGAAAAAGGACGAGCGGGAGGTGCTGATCGACCTGTTGCGCCGGCTGCACGAAAATCTCGGCGCCGTAACCGGGCAAAGCCTGACCTGACCCGCGCCGGGACCTCTGCGGTCCCGCGGTACCGCCTGTCGTGCGTGCCGTTCGCACCATCCCGCGCAACGATCATCCTCCCAAGACACGCGACCGCCGACCGGCCTTGCTCAATTGCGGACAAAGCTCGCACAGCTTAGTTGCCTTGGCAACTAAAAATTCTGGACGCGTGCAGCGCGGCAAGGCTGAAGCGTCGTCGGAACCGGCTTGGCCGGACCACCAAGGGCTTGTTTCGACGGACGATCTCAGCTGGCGCAGGCGATCGGTTCGATCGCGGCATCATCCTCCAGCACCGCCACTGCCGCAGCGCGGCAGGTCAGTACCGCGCGCTGGTTGATGTAGCCCTTGTCGGTGATCTCGCCGCCATCGACGGAGGCGGGCTCGGCGAGCAGCAAGGCGCGGGTGGCGTGGCCGGAGGAATGGCCGCCCTGCGCCTTCAGCCGTGCCAGACCCTGCGCGATCGCAGCACGCACTGCCGCATGGCCAATGACCTCCCTCGCATCCGCGCTCTCGGGCAGCCCCGCCGACGTGCGGCAGGCGGCGATGTTCGGAAATACCAGGAAGCGCACCTCGTCGCGGCCGTGGCCCGTGACCACGATGTCCTGCGCCAGCGGCGCCAGCGCCGCGATCCCGGCGACACGCAGCGTGCCGACGCTGACCCAGGTGCCGGAATTGAGCTTGAAATCCTCCGCCACCCGGCCGTCGAAGAACAGGCCGAGTTCGGGCCTGTCCGGATCGGCGAAGGTGACGGCGTCGCCGATCCGGTAGAAACCGTCCTCGTCGAACGCCTGCGCGGTGATTGCGGGCGCCTTCCAGTAACCGGGCGTGACGTTCGGGCCGCGCACGCGGACCTCGAGCTTCTCGCCCGAGGGCACGAGTTTCAGTTCGGTCCCTGATATCGGCACGCCGATATTGCCGGAGCGCCTGGCGAGGAAGTGGCAATCGGTCGCAAGCGGCGAGGTCTCGGTCGAGCCCCAGGCCGACACCATCGGCAGCCGCCGCCCGACGGTTGCCAGCGAAAGCTCTTCCAGCGCGTCCCAGAGATTCTGCGGCAGTGCGGCACCGGCGTAGAAGGCAAATTTGGTGCCCGCGAAGAAGCTGCGGCGCAGCTCCTCGTCGGTGCGCAGCGCCGCGATCAGCATGTCGAAGCCGCGTGGCACGTTGAAATAGACCGTCGGCACCACGCTGCGCAGATTGGCGAGCGAGGTTGCAAACAGACCCGGCGCCGGCTTGCCGCCGTCGATATAGAGCGTGCCGCCATTGCGCAGCACTAGGTTGAAATTGTGGTTGGCGCCAAAGGTGTGGCTCCAGGGCAGCCAGTCCAGGATCACCAGTTTTTCGCGGTCATGCTCGAGGAATGTCCAGGTCTGCGCCTTGGCCTGCTGGCTGGAGGTCAGCATGCGCTGGGTGTTGATCACGGCCTTTGGCGTGCCTGTCGACCCCGAGGTGAACAGGAATTTTGCGATCGTATCCGGCGTCACCGCGGCAAAGGCCTCTGCCACTGCTGATGTTTCCGGCGTCGCTGCAATGGCGCGGAACGGCAGCGCCTCGGCGTCTTCGGGATTGCCGCTGACGATTGTAGCGCGATGCAGCGGATTGATCGCGGCAAGCGCTGCCGCGAACGGCTTCGTTCCCACGACGTAGATCGCACCGGGATCGAGCAACGAGATCATGCCCTTCAGCTTGTCGAAGTCCTTCGACATCAGCGAATAGGCCGGCGAGATCGCGGCCGAGGGCACGCCGACATGCTGGGCGGCCAGCGCGAACAGCGCATGATCGATGCTATTGTCGGAGAGAATCACGAGCGGCCGCTCGGCGCTCAGCCGTTGCGCGAGGATCCAGGACGACGCCGCACGGACAATCCCGAGCGCCTCGCGATAGGTAACGGTGCTCCAGGGCGCCTCGGCGCGGGCGCGTTCGCCCAGGAAGACGCGATCCGGCGCAAGCCGAGCCCATTGCTCGAGCCAGTCGCCGACGCAACGGGCGCTCGCCTTCAGCGGCGTAGTGGAACGGACGAGGATGCTGCCGTCGGCGCGGCGATCGGCGACGATGGCCGGCGTCGCGAAAAGGTCTTGCGGATCGTCACCGCTTCTGGTGGCCATCGTCATGGTTTCCTCCTCGCCCGTCTTTGCGGGGCTCACTTGCCATTATGTTGCGAGCATCAATTGTTGTCGTCAACAACAATCTTCCCATCGCGGCTGCGGCGCGCTAGCATCCGGTCATGGCGACGAAACAACAGGCGCAGCGCAGGGCGGCCGGATCGCGGGCGGCGGTGCACCGCCCCAAGCCGCAATCAGCAAACGGCACGGGACGCGACCACGATGCGGAGCGCGAGATCGGTCTCGATGCGCTGGTCGGCCATGCCGGCTACGCGGTGCGACGATTCCAGCTCTGGATCTTCCAGGACTTCATCAAGACGCTCGCCGCGGTCGATATCCGGCCGACGCAATATTCGGTCATGACCGTGATCGGCGCCAACCCGGGGCTGAGCCAGATGGCGGTCGCAAAGCGGCTCGGGATCGAGCGCGCGCGACTGGTGCACCTGCTCGACAGCCTCGAGGCGCGCGACCTCGTCAACCGCATCCCCTCTGCCACCGACCGCCGCTCCCACGCGCTGCACCTCACCACGTCAGGCAAGGCCGCGCTCGCGCAGTTCAGGCGGCTTGCCGCCGAGCATGAACGGCACGTCGCCGAGAAGATCGGCAAGGAGAACCGCGAGCGGCTGTTGCAGATCCTCGCCGCCTTCACCTGAACCGGTCGGGCCCGATCAGAATTGCTTAAAAAATAGGCATCCATAACGGCCGACCGAATTGCCGCACGCTTGCTTCAGTCGCCACAAGCAACTGACACTATGCGATAATCCGCTAAATCATGCCGGCCGACCAATTGTGCACAATGGCACGTCGCTTGCTTCGATCGGGCTGCAATCGCTTCGCGGCTCCGTACCCTGCCGCTCAATGGACGAGGCCAACCACGTGACCGAGACTGTCGCCGCAATCGTCGCCGCGCACCGCGCCGGCACCATGACGCCGGCGCAAACCGTCGCACGGAGCTATCAACGCATCCGCGACCGCGGCGACCCCGCCATCTTCATCAGCCTGCGCGACGAGAAGGATGCGATCGCCGAGGCCGCGCGGCTTGCGGCGAAAGACCCGGCGCAACTGCCGCTCTGCGGCGTGCCGGTCGCGGTGAAGGACAATATCGACGCGAAGGGCCTGCCGACGACGGCCGCCTGTCCCGCCTTCTCCTACGTGCCGTCACACGACTCGACTGCGATCGCGAAACTGCGCGCGGCCGGCGCCATCATCATCGGCAAGACCAATCTCGACCAGTTCGCGACCGGCCTGGTCGGCGTACGCTCGCCCTACGGCATTCCCAGAAATCCCCTGCGCGACGATCTCGTTCCCGGCGGCTCCAGCTCGGGCTCAGCCATTGCGGTCTCGGCCGGCCTCGTCCCGCTCGCGCTCGGCACCGATACTGCGGGCAGCGGCCGCGTGCCGGCGATGCTCAACAACGTCGTCGGGCTGAAGCCGAGCCTCGGGCTGATCTCGACTGCGGGCCTCGTACCGGCCTGCCGCACACTCGACTGCATCTCGGTGTTCTCGCTCACCGTCGACGATGCCATGACCGCGCTACAGGTCCTGGCCGGGCCCGATGCGGCCGACCCGTTCTCGCGCAACCGGCCGCTCGCTGGCATCACCGCGTTTCCGGCGACGCTCAAGCTCGGCGTTCCCAAGAGCGGACAGCTGATCTTCTTCGGCGACCGCGAATCCGAGAAGGCCTATGGCGAGGCCTGCAGGCGCTGGCAGGCACTCGGCGCCCGGCTTGTCGAGTTCGACCTCGAGCCGTTCTACGAGACGGCGCGGCTGCTCTATGAGGGGCCGTGGGTCGCCGAGCGCTATCTCGTGATCCGTGACCTTCTCGCGTCGGCGCCCGATGCGATCCATCCGGTGACGCGCGAGATCACCGCGGCCGGATCACGGCTGACGGCGGCGGAAACCTTCTCGGCGCTCTATCGCCTGCAGGCGCTGCGCCGCGTGGCCGAGCGCACCTTCGCGGAATGCGATGCGATCGTGCTGCCGACGGCGCCGACGGTCTATTCGACCGCGCAGGTGCTCGCCAATCCGGTCGAGCTCAACTCACGGCTCGGCACCTACACCAACTTCGTCAACCTGCTCGATCTCTGCGGGCTGGCGCTGCCGGCGGCGATGCGGCCGGACGGCGCACCGTTCGGCATCACGCTGCTGGCGCCGGCCGGCCACGACGCGCAGCTCGCGAGCATCGGCCGCGCGTTCCACGCCGACACCCGGTTACCGATCGGCAGCAACGCCTTGCCGCAGCCGCCGCTCGCCGCGCCGCCCGACACGGCGCATGACGAGATCCCGATCGCGGTGGTCGGCGCGCATCTGTCCGGCATGGCACTGAACGGCGAACTGACGGCACTCGACGCACGGCTGCTCGAGGAAACGGTCACGGCGCCGGATTACAAGCTCTACGCACTCGACACGACGCCACCGAAACCCGGCATGCTGCGCGTCGAAGCCGGCGCGGGCCGTGCGATCAGGCTCGAGCTCTGGGCAATGTCGCCGGCCGCGTTCGGAACATTCGTCGCCGCGATCCCGCCGCCGCTGTCGATCGGCACGATCCGGCTCGCCGATGGCCGCGAGGCGAAGGGCTTCATCGTCGAGCCCGTCGCGATCGACCGCGCGCGGGATATTTCGGCCTATGGCGGCTGGCGCGCGTTCATGGCTGAGAAGGCAAAGGCGTAGGCGCGACCTTACGCGCTCCGCATCAACCGCCCGTCATTGCAGCGAAAGAGCGAACATGCTCCGCGATGACGAAAGAAGGAGCGGGCCGCCTACACCGACACCGCGTAGACCTCATACTCGCCGCGCACCAGCTCGATATGGGCGCGCATCGCGAAAGCAGCGCCCGTCTTGTCGCCGCGCATGATGGCGACGACGACGCGGTCGTGCTCGGCGTGTGATTTTGCGAGACGGCCGAGGTTGCGAAACTGGGCGCGACGGAACGGCTGCACCCGCACCCGCGTCGCCAGCGTGATCTCGGCGATATAGGCGTTCTGCGATCCGGCATAGATCGTGTTGTGAAAGCGCTCATTGACCTCGTGGAAGCGCTCGGGATTGCCGGTGTAGCTCAGCATCCGCAGCTCCTCGTGGACCGCCTCCAGGGTGTGGCGCTCCGCCGGCGTCATGCGCTCGGCGGCAAGGCCGGCGCACATCGCCTCCAGCTCCGCCATCGCCTCGAACATGCCTGTGAGCCGCTCCAGCGACGGCCGCGCCACCACCGCACCGCGATGCGCACGGGCATCGATCAGGCCGGAGGCCGCGAGCTGCCGCAGCGCTTCCCGCACCGGCGTGCGCGAGACGTTGAAGCGGCGCGCGATGTCGGTCTCGTCGAGCGCGGCGCCCGGTGCCAGCGTTCCGCGCACGATCTCGTCGGCGAGCTGCAGCCTGAGTTCCTCGGCGCGGGTGGTCTTGTCCTGCGGCGACGGTCGATCGACGCGGCGCACCGCAAGGTCAGGCTCGACGCCCTGCGGCTGCGGGATCGGAAGATCGTCCAGGCTCATGCCTCAAGCGCCTCTAGTTCTGAGCATGATCCTTCGGAAAACCGGGATCCATTCTTTTGGATCATGCTCTGGGTTCGTCGATGATGCTGACATGGGCGGCGACGATTCTCCATCCCTCGGGAAACCGAATCCACGTCTGCATCTGCCGCCCGACCCGCCCCGGCGCGGCCTCCCGGTAGAACAGGGTCGAGGCGATCGCGGTGTCGCGACCATAGGTCGTGATCATCGTCCGGTCGATCTTGCGCATCAAGCCGACCGGCGAACGCGCGGCGCGGAACGCCATGATCTCGTCATAGCCATACAGGTTCTCGGCTATGCCGTAGCGCAGCGTGCGCCCGTCATTGCGGAACAGCTCGTCGAGCACGGCGACGTCGTTGGTTACCAGCGCCTGCTCGTAGCGCTCGAATTGCGCGGTCACCTCGGCGAGCACATCGGGGAGATCGATATCCATCTCTATAATCCTTTCGGCGCCGGCGCGGCGACGACGCCCATCTTCTCGAGCAAATAGGCCGCGCGCAGTGCGATGTCCTCGCGCCAGGGCGCGGCGATCAGTTGCACGCCGATCGGCATCGGCTCGAGCGGCACCGGAACTGCGACGACGGGAAGACCGATGAAGGAGATCGGCTGGGTGTGGATACCGATATTGGGACGCACCGGAAGCTCGACGCCATCGAGCATGAAGCTGGCCTGCCCGAGCCTTGGCGCAGTGCAGGGTGTGGCCGGCGCCAGGATGAGGTCGACCGACTTGAACAACTCCAGCACTCTTGCGCGGTACCAGCGGCGAAATTTCTGCGCCTTGTCGACGTAGGCGGCCGGAACCATCGCACCCGCAATCAAGCGGTCGCGTACGGCAGGATCGAAGTCGTTCGGACGACTGCGCAGGCGATCGAGATGCAGCGACGCGCCCTCGGTCGTGGTGACGATGTACGCTGCGGCGCGGGCGCGCGCGGCCTCGGGGATCTCGACCGTCTGCGTCGTTCGAAGCGCCTTCGCCACACGCGCGACGGCTTCGGCGGCTTCGGGGAAGAGGTTGTGCTGGAAATAGCCGCTGGCGATCGCGATGCGGAGCCCCGCGATACCCGCGGTCAGAGACGGCAATGTCGGCTCGACCGGCCGCGTGGTGCAGGCGGCGTCATCGGCATCGGGGCCTTGCATGACGTCATAGGCGAGCGCCAGATCCCTTGCGCTGCGCGCGAACGGGCCGAGGTGGTCGAAACTCGTGACGAACGGATAGGATCGCGCACGCGACAGCCGGCCATAGGTCGGCTTCAGGCCGAAAATGCCGCAGAACGACGACGGCACGCGGATCGAACCGTTGGTGTCGGAACCGAGCGCGATCGGCACCAACGCGCCGCCGACGGCGCTGCCCGAGCCGCCGGAGGAACCGCCGGCCATCCGTGTCGGATCGTGCGGATTGCACGACGGGCCGTCATGGACGTTCTCCCCGGTGAAGTCGTAGGCGTATTCGCCCATGTTGAGGGCGCCGACCAGCACGGCACCGGCCGCCTCCATCCGCTCGATCAGCGTTGCATCACGCCGCGACGGTGCCCGGTCGCGGTTGATCTTCGAGCCTGCGCGGGTCGCGAGCCCCTGCACGTCGAACAGGTTCTTCACTGCGAAGGGCACGCCGGCGAGCGGCCCAACCGGCTTGCCGGCCGCGATCTCGGCATCGATCGCCTTCGCCCTTGCGCGAGCGCGGTCCGCCGTGACGTCGGTAAAGGAGTTGAGGATCGTGTCGCGTGCGGCGATTCGCCCAAGCGCGGCTTCGGTTGCCTCGAGCGCCATGATCCTGCGGCCGGTCACGGCCTCCGCGGTCTCGGCAGCGGACATCAAGGGGGATATGTCGGGCATCGCGGTCTCAGGCCGAATAGATCGCCGCCGGCTCGGTCTCGTCCGGCAACGGGAATTCGTCGACCAGCCGCGCCAGGCGCAGCGACACTTCGAGATTGGCACGCACGGCAGGACGCCAGGCGTCCTCGACCGGCAACGCCATCACGCGAGCCACGGCGTCGATATAGTCGTCGAGATGATCGGCCATTTCGCTCCCGTTTACGTTTCTCAATGCACCGGCAACGGCGGATGCGGGATCGCCGTCAACAGCTCCCTTGTATAGGCATCGTGCGGATTGCCCAAGACCTGTTCGGACGTGCCCTGCTCGACGATGCGGCCGGAGCGCATCACGATGACGCGGTCGCAGAGCAGGCGCACCACGTTGAGGTCGTGCGACACGAACAGATAGCTCATGCCCATCGACTGCTTGAGGTCCTGCAGCAGATTGAGCACGACCGCCTGCACCGACACGTCGAGCGCGGCGGTCGGTTCGTCGAGGATCACGAGCCTGGGATGCAGCGCGATCGCTCGCGCGATGCCGACGCGGGCCTTCTGGCCACCCGAAAGCTGATGCGGGAAGCGATCCAGCAGATTGGCCGGCAGCCCGACCAGGCGCGCGAGCTCCTCGCAACGGGTCCGGAGCGCGTCGCGGCCCCTGACGTCGCCGAGCTGCATGATCGGGTCGGCGATCGCGCGCGCCGCGGTGAAGCGTGGATTGAGGCTGTCGGTCGGATCCTGGAACACCATCTGGATCCGGCTGCGCTGCGGCAGCCGAGCAAAGGATTGCGGCATGATGCCGCCAATGTCCTCGCCGTCGAAAAGGATGCGGCCGGAGGTCTGGGCGAGCAGCCGCATCACCATCATTGACGTCGTCGATTTGCCGCAGCCGGATTCGCCGACCAGGCCGACGCTCTCGCCATGCCCGATCGAGAAGCTGATGCCGTCGACCGCGCGGAAGGTCTCCTCTTCCACCGGCGGCTTGCGGCCGAACAGTTTTGCCAGCACCGAGCCGGCGCCCTGGCGCGGGTATTCCTTGACGAGCTTTTCGACTGACAGAAGAGGTTGCGTGTTCTCGACCCTCTGCTCCCTCGCGGGATCGAGACGAGCGAAGCTCGCTCTTGGAGGGTCGGAGTGAGGGGCTGCTTCGGCAAGCGCGATGCTTGAAGTGTCACCCTCAGCCGCCGCGCTCTGTCGCGCAAGAGCGCTGCCGAGCGCGTCGGCCTCTCCCCGCGGGCGGGGAAAAGCAATGGAATCCTCCTCAGGCAGCAAATCCCGCAGCGACACGCCGATGCGCGGCGTCGCGCGCATCAGCTTCTTCGTATAGGGGTGCCGGGGCGCGGCGAAGATGTCGGCTGACCTCGCGGTCTCGACCACGCGGCCCTTCTCCATCACCACGACCCGATCGCAATAGGCGGCGGCAAGGCCGAGATCATGGGTGATCAGGATGGTCGACATCGACCGCTGCCTGGTCAGCTCGAGGATCAGGTCCATCACCGCCTTTTGCGTCGTAACGTCGAGGCCGGTGGTCGGCTCGTCGGCGATCAGGAGCTGCGGGTTGCAGGCGAGTGCCAGCGCGATGACGACGCGCTGGCACATGCCGCCTGACAATTCGAACGGATAAGCATGATAGCGCTCGCGTGGGCGGGCAATCTTGACCTGCTCCAGCGCCTCGATCGCCTTCTCGCCGCGATCACCGACTTGCGCCTGCTGCACATGCTGGCGCAGCACGTCCTCGATCTGGTCGCCGACCTTGCGGATCGGATTGAGCGCGGCGCGTGGGTTCTGGAAGATCATCGAGACTTCGCGGCCGCGCAGGTCGCGCATCTGGCTCTCGGTCGCCGCCTTGACGTCGATGCCGGAGAACATCACCGCGCCCTCGGCGATCTTGCCGGCGCGGTCGAGGATGCGCATCACGGCATATGACGTCACGGACTTGCCGGAGCCGGACTCACCGACGATGCCGACGGTTTCGCCCTTGCCGACGGAGATGTTGACGTGCTGGACGGCCTTGACGATGCCGCGCCGGGTGGTGAATTCGACAGTGAGGTCCTTGACGTCGAGCAGCGGCTGGGCGGTCATGCCCGCCTCCCTTCGCACGATGCGTCATCCAAAAATCCGCAAAACAACCCCATGCGAAGCAGCGAAGAGGTGACATGATACTGCATCGAGACAGTCATCACGTCCTCCGCTGCGGGTCGACAATGTCGCGCAGGCCATCCCCGAGCAGATTGAAGCAGAACACGGCGATCATCAGCGCGACACCAGGGAACAGCGCGATCCACCATTCGCCCGACACCATGAAGCCCGCGCCTTCGGCGACCATGATGCCCCACTCGGCGGTCGGCGGCCGCACGCCGAGGCCGATGAACGAGAGGCCTGCAGCGTTGAGGATCGCATAGCCCATGGTCAGCGACATCTGCACGATCATGATCGGCATGATGTTCGGCAGGATGTGCACCAGCAGGATGCGGAACTCGCCATTGCCCGACAGCCGCGCCGCCTGCACGAAGCCGGCATCGCGGCGGACATTGGCCTCGGCGCGCGCGACGCGGGCATAGAGCGGGAAATTCACGATCGCGGTCGCGATGACGATGTTCTGTACCGTGTTGCCGAGCGCCGCGACGATGCCCATCGCCAGCACGAACAGCGGGAACGCCATGATGGTATCGGCGATGCGGCCGACGATGCGGTCGGTCCAGCCGCCGAAATAGCCAGCGGCGATGCCGGCCAGCCCGCCCATCAGGAACACCAGCACGACCGAGGCGACCGCGATGAAGGTGTCGAGCCGGGTTGCGACGATGACGCGGCTGAAGATGTCGCGGCCGAGTTGATCGGTGCCAAACCAGTGCGCCGCCGACGGCGGCTTCAGTGCGGCGGCCGTATCCGACGCGAGCGGGTCGTAGGGCACCACGTAAGGGCCGAACAGCGCGGCGAACAGGATCACGAGCAACAGCGCGAAGGCAAAGCCGGTGACCTTGTTCTCGCTTAGGACGTAGCGGGTCTGATCGAGGATCGCTCCGAAGCCGGAGGTCCGCGCGGGGCCGACGGGCTCGACTGCCGGCGCAACGATGCTCATTGGTTATCCCTCCAGCCGCACGCGTGGATCGATCACGCCATAGAGGATGTCGATCAGGAGATTGAGCAGCACATACATGACCGCCATGGTCAGCACGAAACCCTGCACCGGCGCGAAATCGGAGGCGATCAGCGCCTCAACCGCATAGGAGCCGATGCCGGGCCAGGCGAACACCTTCTCGACCAGCACGTTGGCGCCCAGCAGAAACGAGAACACCATGCTGAGCGTGGTGATGACCGGCAGCATCGCGTTGCGGAACGCGTAGGTAACGATCACCTTGCCGGGCGACAGGCCGCTGGCGCGCGCGGTACGGACGAAATCGGAGGCCAGCACCGCCAGCATCGAGGCGCGCGTCATGCGCGCGATCGGCGCCAGCGAAAAGATCGCGAGCGTCACCGCCGGCAGGATCAGCTGGCTGAGCGCCGAGCGGAACGCTTCGAAGTCGCGTGCGATCAGCGTGTCTATCAAATAGAAGCCGGTCACGGTCGGCGGCGCCGTGTAAAACACGTCGAGACGGCCGAGTGGCGCTGGTGACCAGCCGAGGCGGAAATAGAACACGTAGACCAGCACGAGGCCGGTGAAGAACACCGGCAACGACACGCCGGCTGTCGTCGTCACCCGGCAGAGATGGTCGATCCAGGAGCCCGGCCGCGTTGCCGCCAGCACACCGAGCGGAATCGCGATCACGATCGAGACGACGAGGCCGAGCAACGTCAGTTCGGCAGAGGCCGGCAGGCGGCTCCGCAATTCGACCGCGACCGGCTGGCCCGTCGTCAGCGACGTCCCGAAATCGCCGTGGGCGAGATCGTTTGTGTAGTGGAAGAACTGCTCGATCAGCGGCTTGTCGAAGCCGAGCTTCTTCCTGATCTGCTCGACCGCCTCTTTCGTCGCGGCGGGGCCTGCGAAATACGCGGCCGGATCGCCCGGCAGCGCGCGCGTCAGCAGGAACGTCACGATCACGACGCCGATCAGCGACGGGATCGCAAACAGCAGCCGCTTGCCGATCAACGCAAGCATCGCGCGCTCCCGGTCCATTCATGCAAAGCCGCGACGGCAGGGGTCGGGCTCCCTCCCCCCTTGCGGGGTCCCCGCAAGGGGGGAGGGTGCCTGAGGGGCGTGCTCGCCTCACTTGCACACGCTGATGTATCGCAAGCCGGCATCACGGCCTCATCCCTTCGCCATTGCGCGGTAGTCGAGGCGGCGATGGAACCAGTATTCATAGCCGGTCACGTTCTTCTGCATCGCGACGTTGACGAAGGGCTGGTAGAGCGGAATGCGCGGGATGTCGGCGAAGGCAAGATCGACGAAGCCCTTCACGTCTGCGTCGTAGGCCGCGGTGTCGCCGGTCGCAGCCGCTGTGCGCGCACCGTCGATGAGCTTGTCCATCTCCGGCGACTTGTAGCTCATGGTGTTGAAGACGGAATTGTTGCCGTGATAGCACCAGTAGAAGAAGTATTCGGGGTAATCGAGCCAGCCCGAGAACACATTGGTGAACAGCGGCATCTCCTTCTTGTTCAACTCGGTGCGCCAGTTGGCACCCGGCACCTTGTTGATCGTGGTCTTGATGCCGAGCTGCGCGAGCGACTCCTGCACCAGCACGCAGAGTGGCTCGTTGACGCCGGCGAAATTCAGATCGAACGAGATCGTGGTCTCGAAGCCGTTGGCGTAGCCGGCCTCCGCAAGCAAAGCTTTCGCCTTCTCCATGTCGGTGACATATTTGGTCGGCTGTGGCCAAGCGACGTCGGTCGGCCTGTCCTTCGGCGCGCCGAACATCGGATTGGCGAGCCCGAACAGCACCGCATCCATGATCTTCTGATACGGCATTGCATAGGCCATCGCCTGCCGGACCTTCAGATTGTCGAACGGCGGCTTGGTCACGTTCATGCCGATATACTGGATGCCGTTTGAGAACGGCAGCGAAACGACGTTGAGCTTGCCGTTCGCCTTCATCTCCTGGAAATCCTTGAACGGCAGTTCGTAGGAGATGTCGGCATCGCCCCGTTCGAGCAGCGCGCGGCGGTTACCGGCCTGCGGCACCATGCGCCAGATCACGCGCCTGATCTTCGGCATCGGACCGCAGGCCCAGGCGTCGTTGCGCTCCATGACCACCTCGGTGCCGGCGGTCCATTTCGTCACCTTGTAGGCGCCGGAGCCCGCGGTCTGCTGTTTTGTGAACTCGAGACCCCAGGGGTCCTTCTCGCTCGCGTTCTTCTTCACAAGCTCCGAATTGACGACGCACGGCACGATGACGGCGAGATCGGGGACCGTCAGCCGGTCCTTTTTCAGGAAATCGACCCGCACGGTGGCGTCATCGACGACGACAAACTGCTCGGGCTTGGTCAGCGAGCCCGCGCTCATCTGGAAGGTCGGGAAGCCGCCGACGCTGACGGCGCGATCGAGCGACCATTTGACGTCCTTCGCCGTCACCGGCGTGCCGTCGTGGAATTTGGCGTCCTTCCGCAGCCTGAAGGTGACCGACATGTCACCGACGCTGATGTCTTCGGCGAGCTCCGGCTTGAACTTGTCGCGGTCGTAATAGGGCACACCGCCCGGACCGCTCTTCATCTCATGGCTGATCAAGCGGTCGTAGCAATTCCACGACACCTCATAGCCCGGCACATTGGTGCCGACGCCGTGGATATCGAGATTGTTCGGGCCCCCCTCGGAGACGATGAGCAGCGTCTCGGAGCGGGCATCGGCCTTGGCCGGCGACCAGATAGCGGGGGCAGTCGGCGCTAGTGCGCCGGCGGCTATTCCCGACACCGATTTGAGGAAATCGCGACGCTTCATGTGATGCTCCAACGCCATTGGGGAACGGCCCTGGAACAGGGATCGCAAGGTTTGTGCCAAACCTTAATGACCCCCCGCCGTGGGGTAAGTTACGAGAATAACTGAAGAAAAATTGGATGGTACCGAGATCTTGCCGAGCGCTGAGCCGGGCCATTGCATACAAAGATTGTTGATTGCCCAATTCGCGAGCAGACGAGATACGATGCCCGCTTTTTGGCGCGAGCCTTCGGGCCCCACAGCTAGTCCGGCCAGATCAACTCCTGCAGCTCCACAAGGTCGTTGGCCTGGCCCGGCCAGCCCGGAATGCAGACATGCCTCAGCGGATCGCTGGCGCGATGCAGCAGCAGCAGCGCCATCAGCCGCCGCTTGAAGGCAAATGTCACCTCACTGCGGGCGATGCCAAAGCCGTCGAACAGGCTGCGGACCAGGCGCGGATGGCCGGCGGCCATGAACGCGCTCGGGCCGAGCAGGTCATACTCGCCCCATCCCGTCAGCAGGTCGCCGAAGTCGAACAGTCCGGCGACATGCCAGCCGTCGCCGCGGCGCGCGAGCAGGAAATTCTCCGGGATGTATTCGCCGGTCAGGATCACCGGCGCGGCATGCATCGGGATCAGCTCGGCGGCGTCACGCAGCAGATCGTCGAGGCCGGTGAGGAATTTCTGCGGGAGCCCGAGCCGCTCGTGGCGCGCGCGGCACTGAGCGATCTGCCCCTGCATGTAAACGTCCCAGCGCGGCTCGAGCGCGAGCAGCGCGCCCGGTGGTATCAGCTGCACCTCGGCAATGACGGCCCCGATCTCGAACAGCACACGCTGCTTTTCGACCTCCGGCAGCGACGGCCAGACCTCCGATCCCACCACGCCGGGAAGGCGGGTGATGACGAGATAGGGCCAGCCGTCACGCTCGCCGGCCGCGACGATCTCCGGAATGGTAATGTTCAGCCGCCCATGCAACTCCATGAGCGCAGCGCGTTCGCAGACGAATTGCCGGCGCAGGAACGGTGGAAACAGCTTGAGGATCAGATCATCTCCGAGCCCGACGACGAGATTCGTTCCGGTCGAAAACACATGCGGCGCGTCGCATGGCAGGCCGTGATTGTCGGCGATATCGCGCGCGACCGGCAACCAGCGTGACGTGTCGGTGCGCCAGGCACGGTAGGTGTCGTAGTCGGTCAGAAGCGGAAGGGAAATCATTGCAACGGATTTTGTAGCCCGGATGCAGCGAAGCGTAATCCGGGATTCTGCATTCGACTGAAAGATCGGCCCCGGATTTCGCTTCGCTTCATCCGGGCTACGCGACTCACCGGTCCGGATTGGCGCGCTCGAACTGGCGCAGCAGGCGGTTGCCGCGCTCCACCGCATTGTCCATCGCGGCCTGCGCGGAGCGCTTGCCGGCGAAGACCTGCTCGAGTTCATCATCGATCGCGTCGCGGACCAGCACGAACGAGCCGAGGCGGATGCCCTTCGAATTGTCGGTCGGCGGCTTCAGCGTGACCTCCTCGATCGAGATCGAGGCGCCGGGATTGCGATCGTAGAAGCCCTGCGCGCGAGTGAGATCGAATGCGGCGCGGGTGATCGGCAAATATCCGGTGTTCTGATGCCACGCGGCCTGCACCTCCGGCCGCGACAGATAGGCGAAGAATTTCGCAACGCCGGCATACTCCGCCGCCGGCCGGTCGCGCAGCACCCACAGCGTGGCGCCGCCGATGATCGAGTTCTGCGGCGCGCCCTGGACGTCGGGATCATACGGCATCATGCCGTAGCCGATCTCGAAGTTCGAATTGGCCTTGATGTCGGCGCGCGTGCCCGACGAGCCGATGAATATGCCGCATTCGCCCTTCTGGAAGCGCGGCTCGGCCGCCTGCCCGCGGCCACTGTAGTCGAAGATCTTCGTGCCCTGCCATTCCGCCAGCCGGGCGATGTGACGGACCACCTGCGGGTTGTTGAAGACCAGCTGCGCGTCCAGCCCGCCGAAGCCGTTGGCTCGGGTCGCGAGCGGCAGGTTATGAAAGGCGGAATAGTTCTCGACATTGATCCAGGACGGCCACGACGTCGTCACCCCGCACGGCGCGCCCGCTGATCGCAGCCGCTTCGCCGCCGTACCGACCTCGGGCCAGGTCTTCGGCGCGACGTCAGGGTCGAGCCCGGCCGAGCGGAACATGTCCTTGTTGTAGTAGAGGATCGGCGTCGAGGCGTTGAACGGGAACGATAGCAGGTTGCCGTCGATATCGGCGTAATAGCCGGCGACCGCCGGCAGATAGGCCGACGGCGCGAACGCCTCCGACTGATCGCGCATCAGTTCGAACACTGGATAGATCGCCCCGCGCGCTGCCATCATGGTCGCAGTCGCGATCTCGTTGACCTGCACGATCGCCGGCTGGCTGCGCGAACGGAATGCGAAGATCGCCGCGGTGACGGTCTCGGTGTAGCTGCCCTTGTACGCCGGCACAATCCGGAAGTCGGATTGCGAGGCGTTGAAGGCGGCGGCGAGCTTGTCGACCTGCTTGCCGAGCTGGCCCGACATCGCATGCCACCACATGATGTCAGTCGCGGCCCGCGCCGGCGATACGAGCAGGACAGCCGCCACGGCGGCGAGCTTCAAGACTTTCCAACCGAACTTCACGATGAGTCGTTCCCGGTGGCGACGTGACGTCATAAGGCGCTACAACCGGAGTTTCAATCGTTACCGCAGGTTGCAGCGCGGAATTAACGATTGACCAATGGGCGAACCGACCGGGTTCTGCTAAAAATCGGTTGAACCTTTTTCTCCCGCCCTGGACACAAACCACAAGGGGAATTGTTGGCTGTGAATCGCCGCGCCGTCCTTTCGCGGACCATTACGCTTGTCGTGACGCTGGTGTTTGCGGCGGTTTCGGCGAGCGCTTTTGCGCGGGAATTCCGCGCCGCCGATACCCAGGCCGAGCAATACCCGACCGTCCAGGCGCTGCGCTATATGGGACGTCTGATCGCCGAGCGGACCGGCGGCCGGCTTCATCTGGAGGTCTTCCCTTCGCGCCAGCTCGGCGAGGAAAAGGAGACCCTGGAGCAGACCCGGGCCGGCGCGATCGACCTCAACCGGACCAACGTCGCCCTGATCGGATCCCTGGTGCCCGCCGTGAATGTGCTGGCGATGCCGTTCCTGTTCCGGTCGCTTGATCACCTGCACAAGGTGCTCGACGGGCCGATCGGCACGGAGATCCTCAACGGCTTCGAGCCTTACGGTTTCATCGGGCTGACCTTCTATGATTCCGGCAGCCGCTCGATCTATAACCGCCTTCACCCGGTGCGTTCGCTCGACGATCTCAAGGGGATGCGTTTGCGCGTGCAGCAATCCGAGCAGATGTCCGACATGATCCGCGCGCTCGGCGCGGTGCCGGTCGAGCTTGCCTACGGCCAGGTGCTGGCCGGGCTCGCCAACGGACTGATCGACGGCGCCGAGAACAACTGGCCGTCCTTCGTCACGACGGATCATTACAAATACGCCGGCTACTACTCGTTGACCCGGCACACCGTGAGCCCGGAAGTGCTCGTGATGTCGCTCAAGGCCTGGAACAGCCTGTCGCCGGAGGACCAGGCCATCTTCCGTGAGGCCGCCCATCGCTCCAGCCTCTACATGCGCGAGAAATGGAACGAACTCGAGGAGCGCTCGCGCCAGCAGGCGGAACAGGCCGGCGTCAAGATCGTGACCGATATCGATCGCAAGCCGCTCGAGGCCGCGATGGCAGGCATCTATGCCAGGGCGGAAAGCGATCCCGCGATCGCGGCGCTGATCGAACGCATCCGAAACGTGGAGTAACCGGATCTTGCCAAGCCCGCAACAGGACAGACCAGGGAGGCGGCCGGTGTTCATCGCGCAGGGCCGCTTCCGCATCGTCCAGTTGCTGCGCGCGGTCCCGATCCGCTGGCGCATCCTTTCGATCGCGCTACTCAATTCCGCCGTCGTGATCGTGCTCGCGGTGCTGATCTGGAACGGGGCAAAGGTGCTCGGCTCGGCCTGGGACGACGTCCGCCAGGTGCGGGAGTCCGACAAGATCCTGGCCAAGCTCGAAAGCGAGACCTCCAGGCTGCAAAACCTGATCCACCGCTACATCAACCAGCCGAGCCCCGACCTGTTCGCGGAGATCCTGCTGCTTCGCGAGGCCGTGCTCGGCACGCTGACGACGCGCGCCTCCACCGATCCGATGCTGTCGGGTTCGGTGGAGCAGCTGGAGCGCGTCACCAGCCGCTTCCTCGACGGCTTTGGCGAGTTGCGCGCCGTGCAGGCGACCATTGCCAGGACCTATAACGAACAGGTGCTGGCGCCGACCAAGGACATGGCCGGGCTCTATTCGATCATCGAGGGCGCGACCGGTCATCGCGACGCGCTGATCTGGCCTGCGCTCGGCAAGTCACGCGAGGCATTCACCTCGCTGCTGGTCGCGGCCAACACCTATTATCTGTCGCTGGCGCCGGACTCGGCCGAAGAGGCCCGCCGCAACACCGACACGATCGAGAAGACCATCCCGGTCATGACGGATCTCGCGGAGAACGACCTGCAACGCATGGCGCTGGCGCGGCTCAAGGTCAAGACTGCCGAGCTGCGCGACGGGCTCGCCAAGCTGAGCGAGCAGCTGACCAATCGCACCGACCTGTTGCGCAACAGCATCGACGCCAGCCAGGCGGACGCGATCGGCGCGATCGACGACCTCTCAACCAAGATGCGCCAGCGTGAGCAGAAGGCGCAGGAGACTTTCGACAGGACGCTGGCGGCGATCTCGCGGCGGGTGCTGTCGATCGCCGTGATCTTCCTCGGCATCATCATGTCCGCCGGCGTCATGATCGCGCTGTCGATCCGGCTGCCGCTGGCGCAGATCATGGCCTCGATGCGCGCCATCACCTCCGGTGACTATGACCGCCCGGTGCAGGGCACCACGGCCAAGGACGAGGTCGGCGCCATGGCGCGTGCGGTCGAGGTGTTCCGCGAGAACGCGATCGCAAAACGCAAGACCGAGGACGAGCTGCGCGCCTCCAAGGAGAAGGCCGAGGGCGCGCTGCTCGAGCTCAACGCCGCTCAGCAGAACCTGATCGACGCCGAGCGGCTCGCGGCACTCGGTGGCCTCGTCGCCGGCGTCGCGCACGAGGTCAACAATCCGATCGGCATCAGCCTGACCGTGGCTTCGAGCTTTGCCCGACGCGCCGAAATGTTCGAGAGCGACCTGAAGACCGAGCAGCTGCGCCGCTCCAAGCTCGACGAGTTCGTCCGCACCTCGCGCGACGCGTCGCAGCAGCTCGTCGCCAATCTGCAGCGCGCCGGCGAGCTGATCCAGTCGTTCAAGCAGGTCGCCGTCGACCGCTCGCATGCCGAGCGCCGCCAGTTCAACTTGAGTGAATCCACCGACCAGATCGTGGCCAGCCTGCGTCCGGTGCTGAAAAAAGCCGCCATCACACTGTCGGTCGATGTGCCCGAGGGCCTGCTGATCGACGGCTATCCCGGCGCCTATGGGCAGATTTTAACCAATCTTTTCCTCAACGCAGTCAATCATGCGTTCGCCGACGGCCGTTCCGGCACGATCACGATCACGGCGCGGGCGCGCGGTACCGACGATGTCGAGATCATCTTCGCCGACGACGGTGCCGGCATGACGCCGGACGTGCAGCGGCAGGCGTTCGACCCGTTCTTCACGACGCGCCGCAACGAAGGCGGCACGGGCCTCGGCCTGCATATCGTCTACAACCTCGTCACCCAACAGCTCGGCGGGCGCATGATGCTGGAGTCAAGGGTAGGACAAGGCACCACTTTTCGCATTATCATGCCCAGGATCGCCAAGGGCCAGCCCACGATCACTGACGCAGCAGCCGACGGAACCAGTCAATGGCCGAACAGGACGATGTCCTCCACCTGATCGACGATACCGAGACCCCTCCGGAGGATACGCCGGCGCGCAAGTGGAAGATCGCCGTCATCGACGACGATCACGCGGTGCACGAAGGTACCCGTTTCGCGCTCAGCGACTACAATTTGAATGGCGCCACGCTGGAAATCCTCTCGGCCTATTCCGCGGCAGAGGGCCGCACGCTGATGCGGGACAATCCCGACATCGCCGCCGTGCTGCTCGACGTCATCATGGAAACCGACGTCGCCGGCCTCGATCTCGTCGAATACATCCGCAACGACATCAGGAACGAGACCGTTCGCATCATCCTGCGCACCGGCCAGCCGGGACAGGCGCCGGAACGGCGGGTCATCGTCCAGTACGACATCAACGACTACAAGGCGAAGACCGAGCTCACCGCCGACAAGCTGTTCACCTCGCTGACCGCCGCGCTGCGCAGCTTCCAGCAGCTCGAGCGCATGGTGCAGACGCGGCGCGGGCTCGAGATCATCATCGATGCGGCCTCGACGCTCTACGATTTCAAGTCGATGCAGCGCCTCGCCGAAGGCGTGCTGACCCAGCTCGCCTCACTGCTCAATGTCGACTGCGCCGGCATCCTGGTGCTGCGCGACGACGGCAATGCGGCAGCCGCGGACTTCTCGGTGCTGGCCTGCTCCGGCTGCTACAGCCGATTCATCGGCACCACGTCCTCGAAAGCACTCGATCCCGACCTGCGGGAAATGGTGGAAGCCGCCTTCCAGCGCCGCAAGAACGAATTCGCCGACCACCGCAGCGTGCTCTATTCGCGCACCGGCAGCGGCCGCGAGGTCGTGGTGCTGTTGCAGGCCGAGCGCCAGCTCTCCGACACCGACCGCGCGCTGGTCGAGATCTTCTCGAGCCGGCTGTCGATCGCCTTCGACAATGTGATCCTCTACCAGCAGCTCCACGAGGCCAACACCCAGCTCGAGGACCGCGTCGCGCAGCGCACCAGGGCGCTGATGCAGGCCAACCGGCGGCTGTCGGCGCAGTGGCTGCGCCTGCAGCGCGCCAACGGTTTCAAGAACGAGATCCTCGGCACCGTCGCCCACGACCTGAAGAACCCGCTCGGGGTGATCCTCGGCCGCACCGAAATGCTGACCGAGTTGATCGGTGCCGGCTCGCCGAAGGAAAGCGTCACCGCGCAGGTCGAGCACATCAGGGATGCGACCAAGCGGCTGACCTCGATGGTCGATCATCTGATCTCGGACGCGATGGCCGACGCCTTCGACATCACGATCCGCCGGGAGCCGGTCGACGTCGCCGCCCTCGTCAACGAGGTCACCGACGCCAACCTGCCCTCGGCCATCAACAAGCAGCAGAGCATCTCGTTCTCGGGGCCGCAGCATTTCGTCACGATGTGCGACGCCGACCGGATCCGCGAGGCGATCGACAACCTCGTCAGCAACGCCATCAAATATTCGCCGATCGGCGGCAAGATCACGGTCGCGGTCAGCCATGAGGGCGACAACACCGTGATCCGGATCGCCGACCAGGGCCCGGGCCTCAGTCCCGAGGACCTCGGGCGGCTGTTCGGCCGGTTCCAGCGGCTCTCGGCGAAGCCGACCGCGGGCGAGAGCTCAACCGGGCTCGGGCTTTCGATCGTCAAGCGCATCATCGATATGCATGGCGGCCATGTGACCGCGCAGAGCCCGGGTCCCGGACAGGGATCGACGTTTACGGTTACATTGCCTGCAACAGAGCCATCATGAGCCAGACCCCGCATATCTTCATCGTCGACGACGAGGCCCCGGCCCGCGAGATGGTCGGCGATTACCTCAAGATGCACGGCTTCGGCGTAACGCTGTGCGATGGGGGCAAGAGCCTGCGCAAGGAGATCGAGACCTGCGTGCCCGATCTCGTGGTGCTGGACCTCAACATGCCCGAGGAAGACGGGCTGTCGATCGTCCGCGACCTCAAGAGCCGCATCAACGTCCCCGTCATCATGCTGACAGCCACTGCCAGTCCGATCGACCGCGTGGTCGGGCTCGAGCTCGGCGCCGACGATTATGTGGCAAAGCCCTGCGAGCTGCGCGAGCTGATGGCCCGCATCCGCTCCGTGCTGCGGCGCGCCGGGCCGGCGAAATCAGCGGCACCGGAACCCGCAAGTGCGAAGGCCGCGAAGGAGCAGCTGGTGCGGTTCGGCACCAAATGGCTCGATCTCGAGGCCCAGGCCTTGCGCGATGACGAAGGCAACGAGCACCCACTCACGGCCTCCGAATTTGGCCTGTTGAAGGTATTCGCGGCCAACCCGAAACGTGTGCTGTCGCGCGAACGGCTGCTGGAACTCGCCAATGCGCGCGACGCGGAGGCCTTCGACCGCGCGGTTGACCTGCGCATCATGCGCATCCGACGCAAGATCGAGATCGATCCGACCAAACCGGCCGTGATCCGCACGATCAGGGGCGGCGGCTACCTGTTCTCGCCAACCGGGGACAAGGCGTAGCTCCTAGGCTTCGTCCTGGCGAAAGCCAGGACGACAATTGATGTGCGGCCCGCACAGAATCCACGGTACGAAGGCTGTCAATTCCGGGCAAAAATCCCTAGATTTCGGCCATGCCGAAAACAGCCTCCAAAGCCCCCGCCAAGTCGGATCCGAAGCCCGCGCCAAAGCCCGTTGCCGCCAGGGCGGCAGCGAAAGGCGACCACGTCTTTCTGGTCGACGGCTCATCCTACATTTTCCGCGCCTATCACGCGCTGCCGCCGCTGAACCGCAAGTCCGACGGGCTGCAGGTCAATGCCGTACTCGGCTTCTGCAACATGCTGTGGAAGCTGTTGCGCGACATGCCCGAGAACAACCGGCCGACCCATCTTGCGATCGTATTCGACAAGTCCGAGATCACCTTCCGCAACAAGCTCTATCCCGACTACAAGGCGCACCGGCCGCCGGCGCCTGATGACCTGATTCCGCAATTCGCGCTGATCCGCGAGGCGGTGCGCGCCTTCGACCTGCCCTGCCTCGAACAGGCGGGTTTCGAGGCCGACGACCTGATCGCGACCTATGCGCGGCAGGCAAGCGAACTCGGCGCGACCACGACGATTGTATCGTCGGACAAGGACCTGATGCAGCTCGTCAACGACAAGGTCACGATGTTCGACACCATGAAGGACCGACGCATCGGCCGGGACGAGGTGATCGAGAAATTCGGCGTGCCGCCGGAGAAGGTGGTCGAGGTGCAGGCGCTGGCCGGCGACTCCACCGACAACGTACCCGGCGTGCCCGGGATCGGCATCAAGACCGCGGCACAGCTGATCATCGAATATGGCGACCTCGATCAGCTGCTGTTCCGCGCGACCGAGATCAAGCAGCCGAAGCGGCGCGAGGCGCTGCTCGAGAATGCCGAGAAGGCGCGCATCTCGCGGCAGCTGGTCCTGCTCGACGACAAGGTCGATCTCGACGTGCCGCTCGACGACCTCGCGGTGCACGAGCCCGACGCGCGCAAGCTGATCGCCTTCCTCAAGGCGATGGAGTTCTCCACCCTCACCCGCCGCGTCGCCGAATACGCACAGATCGATCCGGCCGCCATTGATGCAGACCCCGGCAACAAGAGTGGTGCGAGCGTGTTTTCGCCGCTGCCGCCGTCGGACGTCAGGCCGGCGCCCGGAGACGCACCGGCAGCCACGGCACCCGCCTCCTCGGTCGCGAAGGAACGCAGCAGGCCGAGCGGTGCACGCGACGACAAGGGATCCAGCCTGAAAGGTACGCCCACAACGCTGGCGGAAAGCCGCGGCGAGGCGATCAGGAAGATCGGCTTCGACCGCAAGGCTTACCATGCCATCGGCAGCCTCGATCAGTTGCAAGCCTTCCTCGCGCGCGTGCAGGATACCGGCCACCTAGCGATCGAGGCGATGTCCGACTCGATCGACCCGATGCAGGCCGAGCTCTCCGGATTGGCGCTGGCGCTGGCGCCCAACGAGGCCTGCTATGTGCCGCTCGGCCACAAGCAGCCCGGCGGCGGCGCGGGTCTGTTCGACGCGGGCCTCGCGCCCGGCCAGATCAAGGCCGACGAGGCGCTGGACGCGCTCAAGCCGCTGCTCGAATCGGCGGGCATTCAGAAGGTCGGCTTCAACGTCAAGTTCACCGCCGTGTTGCTCGCGCAGCACGGCATCACCTTGCGCAACCATGACGACGCGCTGCTGATGTCTTACGCGCTTGATGCCGGCCGCGGCTCGCAGGCGATGGAGGCGCTCGCCGAACGCTGGTTCGGACATGCCGTCGTCAGTTACGGCGGCCTCGTCGGCAGCGGCAAGGGCAAGCTGACCTTCGACCAGGTCGCGATCGAGAGGGCCGCGGAATATGCGGCTGAGAGCGCCGACGTGACGCTGCGGCTGTGGCGCGTGCTGAAACCACGGCTCGTCGCCGACCGCATGGCCACCGTCTATGAGACGCTGGAGCGGCCGCTGGTGTCGGTGCTCGCGCGGATGGAGCGCCGCGGCATCTCGATCGATCGCCAGGTGCTCTCGCGGCTGTCGGGCGATTTCGCGCAGACCGCGGCGCGGGTCGAGGCCGAGATCCAGGAGATCGCCGGCGAGCCGGTCAATGTCGGCAGCCCCAAGCAGATCGGCGACATCATCTTCGGCAAGATGGGATTGCCCGGCGGCACCAGGACCAAGACCGGCGCGTGGTCGACGACCGCGCAGGTGCTGGATGATCTCGCCGAGCAGGGCCACGAATTCCCGAAGAAGATTCTCGAGTGGCGTCAGGTGTCGAAGCTGAAGTCGACCTACACCGACGCGCTGCCGACCTACGTCAATCCGCAGACCCATCGAGTCCACACCACCTACGCGCTGGCCGCCACCACCACCGGCCGGCTGTCGTCGAACGAGCCGAACCTGCAGAACATTCCGGTGCGCACCGAAGACGGCCGCAAGATCCGCCGCGCCTTCATCGCGACACCCGGCCACAAGCTGGTATCGGCGGACTACTCGCAGATCGAGTTGCGCCTGCTCGCGGAGATCGCCGACGTGCCGGTGCTGCGCCAGGCGTTCCGCGACGGGCTCGACATCCACGCGATGACCGCGTCCGAAATGTTCGGCGTGCCGGTCAAGGACATGCCGAGCGAGGTGCGTCGTCGCGCCAAGGCGATCAATTTCGGCATCATCTACGGCATTTCGGCGTTCGGCCTTGCCAACCAGCTCGGCATCGCGCGCGAGGAGGCCTCGGCCTACATCAAGAAGTATTTCGAGCGTTTCCCGGGCATCCGCGCCTATATGGACGAGACCAAGGACTTCTGCCGGCGCAATGGCTATGTCACCACCCTGTTCGGGCGCAAAATGTACTATCCCGAGATCAAGGCCTCGAACGCCTCGCACCGCGCCTTCAACGAACGCGCTGCGATCAACGCCCGCCTGCAGGGCTCGGCCGCCGACATCATCCGTCGCGCGATGATCCGGATGGAGGACGCGCTCGCGGAGAAGAAGCTCTCGGCGCAGATGCTGCTGCAGGTGCATGACGAGCTGATCTTCGAGGTGCCCGACGACGAGGTCGCGGCAACGCTGCCGGTGGTGCAGAAGGTGATGCAGGATGCGCCGTTCCCGGCCGTCCTGCTGTCACTGCCGCTCCAGGTCGACGCCCGCGCCGCGAACAATTGGGACGAGGCGCATTGACACTTCACCTCTCCCCGCAAGAGCGGGGCGAGGGAGCGCACCGCCTTCGCCGCGATATTGCTCCGAGAGCAATTCCAGCATCGCCCTGCAACGGATCGCACGCTAGAAGCGTGAATCCCTCGCGAGACCAATCATGCCCCACACATCCGCTCTGCTCGGCTTTGCGCTCGTCTCCTTCGGCATGGTGCTGACGCCGGGGCCGAACATGATCTACCTGATTTCCCGCTCGATCACGCAGGGGCCGGCGGCCGGCATCGTCTCGCTCGGTGGCGTGGCGCTCGGCTTCGTGTTCTATCTGGTGTGCGCAGCGTTCGGCATCACCGCACTGTTGTTCGCGATCCCGTATGCCTATGACGCGTTGCGCTTTGCCGGTGCGGCCTATCTGCTCTGGCTCGCATGGCAGGCGCTGAAGCCCGGTGGCCGCTCGCCGTTCCAGGTCAAGCAGCTCAAGGTCGACGGCCCGCGCAAACTGTTCGCGATGGGCTTCGTCACCAACCTGCTGAACCCGAAGATCGCGATGCTCTATCTCGCGCTGCTGCCGCAGTTCATCGATCCCACGGGCAGCGTGTTGACGCAGTCGCTTGCGCTCGGCTCGATCCAGATCGCGATCTCGATCAGCGTCAATGCGACGATCGCGCTCGCCGCGGGCTCGATCGCGGTGTTCCTCGGCACCCGCCCGACCTGGCTTTTGGTGCAGCGCTGGCTGATGGGCACGGTGCTCACCGGGCTCGCGGTGAAGATGGCGTTCGAGGCGAGACGGGCGTGATCTCGCCCCTTATCTCGCCTCGTCCGCGGGGAGAGGGAGAAGAAAGATCAATCCAGCTTCGCCTCCATGCCCCGCTTCGTCGCCGGGCGGGCCATCAACGCGTCGTACCAGTGCTTGACGTTGGGGAAGTCGGCGAGATCGACCTTGTGGCGCGGGTGACGCCAGGCCCAGCCGAGGATGGCGAAGTCGGCTACCGAAAGATCGCCGGCGACGAAGTCACGGCCCGCGAGCCGCCGGTCCAGCACGCCATAGAGCCGGCGCGTCTCCGTCATGTAGCGCTTCAGGCCGTAGGCGCGGTCCTGCTCGTTCTCCAGCGCGATGAAATGATGCACCTGGCCGGGCATCGGTCCGAACCCGCCCATCTGCCACATCAGCCATTCATAGACCGGGATGCAATCCGCGAGCGGCTTGGGCAGGAACTTGCCGGTCTTCTCGCCGAGATAGAGCAGGATCGCGCCGGATTCGAAAATGCTGACGCGTTTTCCCCCGGGACCATCGGGATCGACGATCGCCGGGATCTTGTTGTTCGGGCTGATCTCAAGGAAGCCGGGCGCCATCTGTTCGCCCCTGGTGATGTTGACCGGGATCACCTTGTAGGGCAGCCCCATTTCTTCCAGTGCAACCGAGATCTTGCGGCCATTCGGCGTGTTCCAGGTGTGCAGCTCGATGGTCATTTCCGCTTCCCCGACATATATTTGGCGCCCTGATTAGGCGGAACCAGGCGGCGGCACAACCCGCGCCAGCCGCAAGCGGCCTTACCCAAATCGCGGCGCGGGTGCTGTTGACGGCCCGATATCCGCGCTGGAATGTGCCTGCCGGCGCCGATAGATTGCCGGCCGCCTCAAACCGACAGAGAAACCGCATTGTCCAGATCAGCCTCCCGCGCCCGCCTCGCCGAGATCATCCGCAAGCGCTCGTTCGGCCGCGGCGAGATCACGCTGGCGTCGGGGCGCAAAAGCGACTTCTACTTCAACCTGAAGCCGACGATGCTCGACCCCGAGGGCGCGGCCTTGCTCGCCGAGCTCACCTATGACGCGCTGAAGGACGACAATCTCGATTTCGTCGGCGGCCTCGAGATGGGCGCGGTGCCGCTGGCCGGCGCGATTGCGCAGCTCTCGTGGCTGAAGGGCCATCCGATCGCGGCCTTCTTCGTGCGCAAGAAGCCGAAGGAGCATGGCGCGCGGCTTTCCGTGGAAGGCCTCGCCAAGGGCGAAACGCTCGAGGGCAAGCGCATCGTGATCGTCGAGGACGTCACCACCACTGGTGGCTCGGCGCTGAAGGCAGTGGAAGCGGTCCGCGAAGCCGGCGGCGAGATCGCGCTGGTCTTCACCATGGTCGACCGCGAGGAAGGCGCGACCGAGACGTTTGCAGAGGCCGGGCTGCAGTTCCGGGCGTTGTACAAGGCCGGCGAGTTTTTGAGGGGCTGAAGCTCTCTATGCTCCATCGCCCCGCTCTTGCGGGGGTCGAGACGAGCGAAGCCCCTCTTGGAGGGCGGGGTGAGGGGCTCTATCCGCTATCGGGCCGATTCTTAGGACGTGTACCCCCTCACCCGGATTGCATCTGACGATGCAATCCGGCCTGTTCCCGCAGGCGGGGCGAGGTGAAGGAGAGCCGGAGGCCCGCCGCTTCTTTCCGGCCGTTCACCTGCGATCAATTGCTCATTTACCATCCCGCATTATGGTGAATCGCGCCGGCGGCAAGTTTCGCCGCGGTGTGTTGCGTCGGGTGGAGTTGGCGTTGCGTACAGAGTTCAATGATCGGCGTGTGCGGCGCCGCGCGATGCTTGCGGCCGCAACGCTTGTAGGGGCAATGGCCTGCTACCCCGCCCCCGTCTCGGCCGAAGGGCTGTTCGACTTCTTCTTCGGTGGCGCACAGAAGCAAGCCAATTTTTTCGCCGACCCGTTTGGAAACAACCAGCAGCCGGATCGTCCATCCGCCCCAGCGTCGGCGCCGCGCGTCGCAGGCTCCGGCCCTGCATTCTGCGTGCGCAGCTGCGACGGCAAGTATTTTCCGCTCACCATGCGCGGCAACGCCACGCCGGTGCAGATGTGCCAGGCGTTCTGCCCGGCGAGCGCGACCAAGGTCTATTACGGCAGCAACATCGACAGTGCGTCGTCGAACAGCGGCGAACGCTATGCCGACAGCGACAACGCCTACGCCTATCGCAAGGCGTTGCGCGCCGACTGCACCTGCAACGGCCGCGATCCGGCCGGCCTCGCGCCGATCGATTTGTCGCTCGACACTTCGCTGCGGGCCGGCGACGTCATCGCCACCGCCGACGGCCTGGTTGCCTACACCGGCATCCGCGTCGGCAACGACCAGGCCTTCGACTTCACGCCTGTCGCCTCCTATCCCGGATTGACCGCAGCGCTCCGCGCACAGCTCGGCGAGATGAAGGTCGCGCCGGTCAGCGCCGAGATCGCCGGCGACGCGCCGTTGCCGGAGACCAGAGGCGACGCCGCACCATCAGCCACCGTGACGCCGAAGACGCCGGCGCAGAAGCCCGCCAGGCGGGCGGACGCCAACTGAGCGCTCAGCGCGCCACGATCACGCCGATCACGTTCGGCGCCGCCAGATACTTGTCCTCGATCGCCGCGCGCGCCGCGGCGCGGTTCTCCGGGCTGAGGATGCCGCGCTTCTCGGCGAGGATCATCCAGCAATAGCCCCACCAATCCGTCAGCATGCCGTGATCGTCGACCAGGTCGTAGCCTGCCTCCGCCGCGAAGATGCGCGCATGAGCCTCATCGAGGGAGTCGAGCCAAGCGTGATCCTCGGCCGAGAAGAGCTCGTCGCTGAAATCGTCGGTAGTGTAGCCCCAAATCGACATGCAGACCGCGTTGAACTCGCGGTCGATCTGATCGTCGTCGATCCGTTGGCGTCGCGAGGCCTGATGAAGCCGCGACAGCGAGCGCGCGAAATCCGCAATGCGGGTGAGAGCGAACTGATCGAAGGCGATAGTGGACATGTAGTCCTCGCGGAGGCTGTTAGACCATAGATGTTGTATCGGCGCGTCGCCGAATCACAATGATATATCAAAGACTTACTAAAGTGTTCTTAATTTGTTCCGATGCATGACAGCACCCATGGATGAGAGATGCGAGACTCCGGCCCCTGATAGAGGGGCAGTTTTAGGAGGATCGCGGAATGGAACAGCAAGGCTTGATCCGACGAGCCATTGAACTTGGCCGTCATAGAGGCTTCGTCACCTTCGACCAGCTCAACACACTGCTGCCGTCCGTCACGACCGAGCCGGAAGATATCGAGGCACTCATGCAAGCGCTGAGCGAAGAAGGAATTGACGTCGTCGAGAGCGACCAGTCGTAGCCCGGATGCGGAGAGCCCCCAAAGCAATACGGGCCGCCGAGTGATGTCAGCGACCCGTATCAAAATTGCTTCGGAATGAAAAAATGCCCTGCCCCATGCCTGACAGCTGCTTTTGTAAACACCTGGTCAGGCGCTGAAAATCCGGATCATCACGGTGTTCCCGCGATTGAACTCGGACATCGCACGCGGACGCGCGCATCGCTCCTCTACTCAACCGGATTGCCGCTTCAGCTCGCTGCCGACAGCAGTTTGTCGCCGCACGCGTTCGCGTAGAACTTGCCCCCGCATTGCCGCTTGATCGCGGCGCAGCGGGTCGCGGCGGAGGCGTTTTGCGGGACGGTGAAGCCGCAGCTCAGGCCGTCGGCGCTGCGGCCGGTCTTGCCGGTGGCAAAGGCGGCGCTGCTGGCGGTGATGCAGATCACGAGCAGGGCCGCGGCGGCGATTTCAATCACCAGTCTCACCATGCTTCCTCCGCTAAATTGTCGCAAAGTCTCGGCTTTCGCGGCGGATGATAGCATCCGGCACGGCAGGTCTGAATGCCCGAAATCGGCCCGGTCCTTGCACAAAATCACGGCAGTGCGTTGCCCGGCAAGCTCTCGGCGGTTTCGATTGCAGTGCAACGCGGCTATCATTGCGGTAAGCATGATCCGGGGAGCGGGGACCGGCCTTCCCAAGGGGTCATGTTCACACAATGAATCATGATGCGGGCGCTTGATCGCGTCATGATCTCGACATCTGAACTGCGGGGACGGCGCATTGCAGGAACAAACAAATTACCCGGCACTGGACCAGCCGGTTGACGAGCTGGCACTGACCGAGATCAAGGGCGCGATCCTCGCCAAGCTGCGGCTTGCGATCGGCAAGGACGCAAGCATGGCGACCCGTCGCGACTGGTACAAGGCGGCGGCGCTGGCGCTGCGCGACCGTATCGTGCATCGCTGGCTCACGGCCGAGAAGCAGAGCTACGACGCCGGCGCCAAGCGGGTCTACTATCTCTCGCTCGAATTCCTGATCGGTCGCCTGTTCACCGACGCACTGAACAACATGGGACTGCTGCCGGTGTTCGAGGCCGCCCTCGGCGATCTCGGCGTCGACCTCGCCGACCTGCGCAAGTGCGAGCCGGACGCGGCATTGGGCAATGGCGGTCTCGGGCGGCTTGCCGCGTGCTTCATGGAGAGCATGGCAACGCTCGCGATCCCGGCGATTGGCTACGGCATCCGCTACGATTTCGGCCTGTTCCGCCAGATCGTCAATCAGGGCTGGCAGCAGGAATATCCCGACGAATGGCTCGCCTTCGGCAACCCCTGGGAATTCCAGCGGCCCGAGGTGGTCTACAACGTCCATTTCGGCGGTCATGTCGAGCATGCCGACGACCGCGGCCGCGATCGCGCCACGTGGCATCCGGCGGAAACCGTCGAGGCGATGGCCTACGACACGCCGATCGTCGGCTGGCGCGGCCAGCACGTCAATGCGCTGCGCCTTTGGTCGGCGCATGCGCCCGATCCGCTCAAGCTCGACGTCTTCAATACCGGCGACTACGTCTCAGCCAATGCCGAACAGGCGCGCGCGGAGGCGATCTGCAAATTCCTCTATCCGAACGACGAGAGCGCCGCGGGGCGCGAGCTGCGGCTGCGGCAGGAATATTTCTTCGTCTCCGCCTCGCTGCAGGACCTGATCAACCGGCATCTCTCCGCTGACGGTCAGCTGCGCAGCCTGGCGCAGAAGGCCGCCGTGCAGCTCAACGACACCCATCCGAGTCTCGCGGTCACCGAGCTGATGCGGATCCTGGTCGACCTGCACAATTTCCGCTGGGACGAAGCTTGGAAGCTCACCGTCGCCACGCTGTCCTACACCAACCACACGCTGCTGCCCGAGGCGCTGGAGACATGGCCGGTCGAGCTGTTCGAGCGGCTGCTGCCGCGGCATCTCGAGATCATCTACCGGATCAACGTGCAGCATCTGGCGCTCGCCGAAGAACGCTGCCCCGGCGACATCGAATATCGCGCATCGGTCTCCCTGATCGACGAGAGGAGCGGCCGCCGCGTGCGGATGGGGCAGCTCGCCTTCGTCGGCTCGCACCGCATCAACGGCGTCTCGGCGATGCATTCCGACCTGATGAAGGAGACCGTGTTCAACGACCTCCATCATCTCTATCCCCAGCGCATCACCAACAAGACCAACGGCATCACATTCCGCCGCTGGCTGATGCTGGCCAATCCGCGCCTGACCGCGCTGTTGCGCGAGACCTGCGGCGAGGCCGTGCTCGACGACTTCTCGCAGCTCGAACGGCTCGAAACCCACTCCAGCGATCTCGAATTCCAGCAACGCTTCCGCGACGTCAAGCACCACAACAAGCTGGCGCTGGCGCGGTTGATCGGCGAGCGCAACAACATCAAGGTCGATCCATCGGCGCTGTTCGACGTGCAGATCAAGCGCATCCACGAATACAAGCGGCAGCTGCTCAACATCCTGGAGACGATTGCGCTTTACCATGCGATGAAGGACGACCCGCAGGCCAATTGGGTGCCGCGGGTGAAGATCTTCGCCGGCAAGGCGGCGGCAAGCTACCGCTACGCAAAGCTGATCATCAAGCTGATCAACGACGTCGCCGAGATCGTCAACAACGACGCCTCGCTCGGCGGCAAGCTCAAGGTCGCCTTCCTCGCCGACTACAATGTCAGCCTCGCCGAGGTGATCATACCGGCCGCCGACCTCTCCGAGCAGATCTCGACCGCCGGCATGGAGGCCTCCGGCACCGGCAACATGAAGCTCGCGCTGAACGGCGCGCTGACCATCGGCACGCTCGATGGCGCCAATATCGAGATCCGCGACTGGGTCCAGCCCGAGAACATCGCGATCTTCGGCATGGAGGCCGGCGACGTCATGGTCCGCCGCAAGCAGGGGCTGGACGCCTCTGACGTGATCCGCAAATCGCCGCGGCTGGAGCGCGCGATCCGCGCGATCGAGAGCGGCGAGTTCTCGCCGGGCGATCCCGCCCGCTTCGCCTCGATCGGACACGCGCTGCGCTATCTCGACCATTACATGGTCTCGGCCGATTTTGATTCATACTACGAGGCGCAGCGCGGCATCGACGCGCGCTGGCAGGTGGCCCCGGCCTGGACCCGCGCCTCGATCCTCAACGTCGCGCGCATGGCGTGGTTCTCCTCCGACCGCACCATCCGCGAATATGCCGAGGACATCTGGCACGTGCCGATACACCCGACCGCGTCGCCACTGTCCGGCGCAAAGCGCGAGGCGCAGGGGTAATCCCGGGACGCGGAAATCGACTACGTCTGACGTCATTGAACTCCGCACCATTGCCGGGATATTGGTGCCCGCGCGACGCCATTGCGGGCGCAGCGAGGCAAGCCATCCAGATATGCGCAGCGATGGTTTGGTTCGTCGGCGCTCCTCGCAATGACGGCAGCGCGAGTTCTTGAACCAAGGATTTTCATGCTCACCAAGACCCCGCACCTTTTCGATGAAGCAACCGCGGTCACTGCCGGCGACAGCCGCTGGCAGGGGCGGACCAGCCCGGACTACTGGGCGTTCGTCGGTCCGTTCGGCGGCTGCACGGCGGCGACGATCCTGCGGGCGTTGATGCAGCATCCGCAGCGCGCGGGCGATCCGCTGGCACTGACCGTCAATTATTGCGCGCCAGTTGCTGAAGGCGTTTTCGATCTCGACGTCCGCCTGGTGAAGGCCAACCGCTCGAGCCAGCACTGGTCGGTCGAGATGACGCAAGGCGCGGGTGACGTCGCGACGCTTGCGACCGCTGTGTTCGCCGAGCGCCGGCCGTCATGGTCGCACCAGCCGGCCGCCTTTCCCGGCGCGACGCCTTTCGAGCAGCTTCGGCCCTATCCAAAACTCGCGATGACCTGGGCCAACCAGTACGACTTCCGTTTCGCCGAGGGCGAACCGAAGCTCGGTGGCGGCGCGGCGAAGGAACCATCGAGCGCCTATTCAAGGCTCTGGATCGCCGACCGCATGCCGCGCAAGGTCGACGCGTTGTCGCTGATGTCGATGTCGGATGCGTTCTTCGGTCGGGTGTTCCATGCCCGGCATGAGCTGGTTCCGTTCGGCACGGTGTCGCTGACGACCTATTTCCATGTCGATGCCGCCGACCTCGACGCCGAGGACATCACCCGCTTGCTCGCGGTGGCCGACGCCAGGATTTTCCACAAGAGTTACGGCGACCAGCACGGTGAATTGTGGTCGCCGTCGGGCCGCCTGCTCGCCACTACCACGCAAATCGCCTATTTCAAGGCGTAGAGCGTTTCGAGCGAGAGCGTTTTCGAGCGAAGTGGATGCCGGTTCGCGTGAAGAAAACGCGTCAAGCTCAAGGTGGGAGACCTGCCGCATGTCCGAAGCCGACACGTCAAAACATCAGCGCATCGCCCTGCTTGGTGTTCCCATCGAGATCGGCGCGTCGCAGGCCGGCCCGCTGATGGGACCGGACGCGCTGCGCACCGCGGGAATCGCCCGCCTGCTCGAGCAGCTCGGCTTCCAGGTTGACGACCACGGCAACCTTGCGATCCCGGCCGTCGTCAACGACGGCCCGGTGCCGGCAAACACCAAGTTCTATGACGAGGTGAAGACCTGGACCCGCGCATTGTCGGAACGCGCCTACTGGCTGGCACATTCAGGCGCGATTCCGATCTTCATGGGCGGCGACCACTCACTGTCGATGGGCTCGATCAATGGCGTCGCGCGCTACTGGCAGGAGAAGGGCCGGCCGCTGTTTGCGCTGTGGGTCGATGCGCATACCGACTACAACACGCCGGCCACCACGATCACCGGCAACATGCATGGCATGTCGGCGGCGTTCCTGTGCGGCGAGGACGGGCTCGACGATTTGCTGGGCGGGCTGCCGCGCGCCACGATCCCGCCCGACCAGCTCGATGTGATCGGCGCGCGCTCGATCGATCCGCTGGAGCGCAAACTGCTGAAGCAGCGCAACGTCTCGATAGCAGACATGCGCCAGATCGACGAGTTCGGCGTCGCCGTGCTGACCCGCCGCGTGATCGACCGCGTGCGGGCGAAGAACGGCGTGCTGCATGTCTCGTTCGACGTCGACTTCCTCGATCCATCGGTGGCGCCCGGCGTCGGCACCACGGTGCCGGGCGGAGCCACCTATCGCGAGGCGCATCTGATCATGGAGTTGCTGCACGATTCCGGGCTGGTGCGCTCGCTCGATATCGTCGAGCTCAATCCCTTTCTCGACGAGCGCGGCCGCACCGCGCGCGTCGCGGTCGAACTGATCGGCAGCCTGTTCGGCCTGCAAATCACCGACCGCCAGACGCCCACCAACGCGGTGCTGCCCGAGATGGGTGAGTAGCGCGAACGGGGAATAGCGAAAGGGCGGAGGTCCGTTCGCTATTCGCAACTCGCTATTCGCTTCTCTCCGGCAACAAAAAGGCGGCCTCGAAGGCCGCCTCTTCATTGCGAGATTCGTGCGGCCTACTCCGCGGCGAGCTTCACTTCGGGGGCGGCGGCACGGACTTCGGCGTCGACCTGCGCTTCGAACTTGGCAAAGTTCTTCTGGAACATGCCGACCAGCGCACGCGCGGTCTTGTCGAACTCGGCCTTGTCAGCCCAGGTCTTGATCGGATCGAGGATGTGCGGCTCGACGCCCGGCAGCGAGGTCGGCACCGCGAAGCCGAAATACTTGTCGGTGCGGAAATCGGCGTTGCGCAAGCTGCCGTTGAGGGCTGCGGTTAGCAGTGCCCGCGTCACCCTGATCGGCATGCGACGGCCGGTGCCGTACTTGCCGCCGGTCCAACCGGTGTTGACCAGCCAGCAATCGACATTGTGCTTGGCGATCAGCTCGCGCAGCAGATTGCCGTAGATCGAGGGATCGCGCGGCAGAAATGGTGAGCCGAAGCAGGTCGAGAATTCCGGCTGCGGCTCGTTACCGAGGCCACGCTCGGTGCCTGCGACCTTCGCGGTGTAGCCGGACAGGAAGTGATACATCGCCTGCGCCGGCGTCAGCTTGGCGATCGGCGGCATCACGCCGAAAGCGTCGGCAGCGAGCATCACGACGTTCTTGGGATGCGGCGCGCAGCCGGTGCGCGAGGCGTTCGGGATGAAATCGAGCGGGTACGCCGAACGGGTGTTCTCGGTCTTCGAGCCGTCGTCGAAATCGGGAACGCGGGTGCGTTCGTTGAGCACGACGTTTTCCAGCACCGCACCGAAGCGTTTGCTGGCCGCGTAGATCTCGGGTTCGGCCTCGCCGGACAGCTTGATGCACTTGGCGTAGCAGCCGCCTTCGAAATTGAACACGCCGTCTTCGCTCCAGCCGTGCTCGTCGTCGCCGATCAGCGTGCGCTTGGGATCGGCCGAGAGCGTGGTCTTGCCGGTGCCGGACAGGCCGAAGAAGATCGCGGTGTCGCCGTCGGGACCGACATTGGCCGAGCAATGCATCGGCATCACGCCCTTCTCGGGCAGATAGAAATTCAGCGTCGTGAACACGCTCTTCTTCATTTCGCCGGCATAATAAGACCCGCCGATCAGGACGATCTTGCGGGCGAAATCGATGGCGACGACGTTCTCCGACTTGCAGCCGTGACGTTTCGGATCGGCGCGGAAGCTCGGCAGGTCGATGATGGTGAGCTCTGGAACGAAGTCCGCGAGTTCCGATGCCTCGGGGCGGATCAAGAGCGTGCGGATGAACAGCGAATGCCACGCGAGTTCGGTGAAGACGCGCGTCTTGATGCGGTGGGTCGGATCGGCGCCGCCGTAGAGATCCTGCGCGAACAGCGTCATCCCTTCGGCATGCTTGAGGAAATCGGCATGGAGCGTTGCGAACTGCTCTGATGTGATCGACTGGTTGCCGGCCCACCACATCGACCTGTCGGTCAGGGCGTCGCGGACCGTGAACTTGTCCTTCGGGCTGCGGCCGGTGAATTCACCGGTATCCGCGCAGAGCGCTCCGTCGGCCGAGAGCACTGCTTCTCCGTTGCGCAGCGAGTGCTCATAGAGCTGTGGCGCACCATAGTTCCAGTGAACGCCCTTGAGATTTTTTAAGCCGAATTTGTCGGCGCCGAAGGCACCGTTATGCACGCCCATTTCTTGCACGAAGAACCTCCTCGAACCCGCGTATCCTTGTTCGCGCGAATCTCTCAAAACGCGCCATGCCGCGGTGACCGTCTTGTGAATATAGCCTTCCGGCCCCAGTCCGGCGACCTAATAGTGAGGAACACCGGGCTTGCCAAGCTAGTCGACCGGGTTTTGGTTTATTCCAAGGCAGGCACGTCATCGGACGCAAATGCTCGCCGCAGTGCGATGGTATTTCGTTTTGCTTTCGCTTTCCTGTCGTTTCCCCGCGAGTTACGCGACTTCCGCCGTTGTTTTCCGGGAAACTACGGCATTTGCGATGCACAAACGGTGCCACCTTGGGTAGTCGCTGCGCAGCGCCGAAGGTAACGAGAATGGCGGCCATGCATTTCGTGCTGTATCGTCCGAGCGTGTCGGTGCAAGCGACGCGGAAAGCGCCCGCACGCGCGAATGGAAGACGCGTTGCGCAAGATCGGTCAACGCTTCGTCGCAAGGCTTGGCTTCGGCTATCGTGTTGCATGCTGATAGCGCTACCGGGTCGACATTGAACTTCCAGCTGCATCGTCGAACGCGATGATCGTCTCGCAATGCGCAGGCCCCGCGAAGGTTCCGCGACACCATGATGATTGCGCTATCAACGTCAAAGCGTATGCCTCGAAAGGTCTCTGCGAATCGGCGATCGCGCATCGCGTAATGTTCGACGTGATGCCGGCCGAACCGCGTCAACCCTTGCCGCGCGCTTCGCCAGCGAGGCGGACAAGCATCCTGCGCAGCCCGCTGCCGTCGGTGACCTTCTCGGGGAAATCGAGCCGCAGTGTCCTGCGATCGGCCTGCATATCCATACCCTCGGGGTCGCAGCCAATGCAGGTCCAGTCCGCGCTCTCCGCGCCGAGCAGGCGCGTGGCGTAGAGATTCATCGCCTCGCGGTGGTCCTCGTTCATGTGGGTCACCGCCCCCGGCTCAGCCTCCAGCAGATCAGAGGCCGCGCCAAGGTCGGTCAGGAACTGCTCCGGCCGGAGATCGACAATGCGACCAAATCCGGCCACCAGGTGGGCGCCGGTCGGCCTAATCCTGAAAAACGAAAAATCCTTAAACGCCACAAAGGCTTCCGCCGACGGATGGGCCGCAAGATAGCGCCTGCGGACAAGTTCGGTCTCGCCGTCAGCTGCCACCCCGGCATGTCCAGCCAGCATGACGCGGGCGCCCTCCAGCGGGTCGCCCGCGGCGCGCTCGTCGAGCATCAGCGACACCCGGCCGTCGGCCAGGATGTTCTTCGTATGCAGCGCCAGCCGTGAAATCAGAAGAATCGGCGAGCCGTCGGGGTGGCTGGCCAGATTGACCAGCGAGCAATAGGGGTCGCCGCTACCGGGCATCAGCGTGGCAAGCGCCCCCTGGCGGCTGCGGCGCAGCAGCGAGCGGGCAAGGCGGGCGGGGTCGAAGTCGGCGGTCGGTTGCATCGGTCTGTCACGTCATCCTGTTGCAGAATGGGCTCTTTTTTGCTGCAAAAAGGGCCTTTTCTCACGGTGTCAGGGTGCTATATGGGGTCAAACGCATGGGCCGCAGAAGCGTTTTTGCGGAACTCGGTCACACTTCAGCCCAGCTTGCACTGCTCGTTGACCGCGTTGGAAGCCCATTTATGCGGCGCGTCGCTGGATTGCCCGCCGTTAAGCCACTCTCATTGTGAAAGCAGCACATGCCCACAATCGCTCTGGTCGACGACGACCGCAACATTCTCACTTCCGTCTCGATCGCGCTGGAAGCCGAAGGCTATCGCATCATGACCTATACGGACGGTGCGTCGGCGCTGGATGGTTTCCGGACCTCGCCGCCCGACCTTGCGATCCTCGACATCAAGATGCCGCGCATGGACGGCATGGAGACGTTGCGCCGGCTGCGACAGAAGTCCGACCTTCCGGTGATCTTCCTTACCTCCAAGGATGAAGAGATCGACGAATTGTTCGGCCTCAAGATGGGCGCCGACGATTTCATCCGCAAGCCGTTCTCGCAACGCCTGCTGGTCGAGCGCGTCAAGGCCGTGCTCCGCCGCGGCCAGCCGAAGGACCCGACCGCGCCGCCGAAGGAGCCCGATGCGCGCGCGCTCGATCGTGGCCTGCTGCGGATGGATCCGGAACGCCACACCTGCACCTGGAAGAACGAGCCGGTGACGTTGACCGTGACCGAGTTCCTGATCCTGCAAGCGCTCGCCACCCGCCCCGGTGTGGTGAAGAGCCGCAATGCGCTGATGGATGCGGCCTATGACGACCAGGTCTATGTCGATGACCGCACCATCGACAGCCACATCAAGCGGCTGCGCAAGAAGTTCAAGGTGGTCGACGATGAATTCGAGATGATCGAGACGCTGTACGGCGTCGGCTATCGCTTCAAGGAAGCCTGATCTGCGCTTCCACAACAGCTTGTTGACTGACACGGCCCGCGCGAGTGAGGTAGACTGGCGCGGGCGATTGATTGCATCGCGGGACGACATCCAACCAACCGGCAGTTTTGCCTGTGCTTGATCGAACGCTGCCTGAGCAGGGCCTGAACAGCGAGGACACGCAGTCCATCGATCAGGACCTTGTCATCGACGAATCGCCGGACAAGGGCTGGCGGCGCCCGCTCGGCTGGCTGCGCCGCGCCGGCCAGTTCTTCTTCGCACTGTCGTTCTCGAGCCTGACCCGCCGCATCGTCTCGCTCAACCTCGCCGGCCTCGTCGCGCTGGTCGCGAGCATCCTCTATCTCTCGCAATTCCGCGCCGGCCTGATCGAGGCGCGCACGCAGAGCCTGATGGTCTATGCCGAGATCATCTCGGAGGCGATCGCGGCCTCCGCCACCGTCGAGGGCAACACCGTTACCATCGATCCGGATCGGCTGCTCGACCTGAAGCCCGGCGAGAGCTTTGGCCAGCCTGACGAATCGGCCGATTTCCCGATCAACCCGGAGCGCGTCGCGCCGATCCTGCGCCGCCTGATCGCGCCGACCAAGACCCGGGCACGCATCTTCGATCGCGACGGCGGGCTGATACTCGACAGCCGCAATTTGTTCGCCCGCGGTGACGTGCTGCGCTTCGAACTGCCGCCGCCGTCTGAAAAGCCGTCGCTGTATGAGAAGACCAAGACCGCCATCAAGACCTGGTTCAACCGCGGTGACCTGCCGATCTACAGCGAGCTCGGCCCGGAGGGCGGCAAAGGCTATCCCGAAGTGGCGCAGTCGCTCGAGGGCGTCAACAGCAGCATGGTGCGCGTCACCGAGCGCGGCGCGGTGGTGGTGTCGGTCGCCGTCCCCGTGCAGCATTTCCGTGCGGTGCGCGGCGCGCTGATGCTGACCACGCAGGGCGACGACATCGACCAGATGGTGATGTCCGAACGGCTCGCGATCCTGAAGATCGGCGGGGTCGCCTCCGCCGTCATGATCATGCTGTCGCTGCTGCTCGCGAGCACGATCGCAGGTCCCGTGCGGCGGCTCGCCGACGGCGCCGAACGCATCCGCCGCCGCATCCAGACCCGCGTCGAGATCCCCGACTTCACCGGGCGCCGCGACGAGATCGGCCATCTTTCCGGCGCGCTGCGCGACATGACCAACGCGCTCTACAGCCGCATCGAGGCGATCGAGATGTTCGCCGCCGACGTCGCGCACGAGCTCAAGAACCCGCTGACCTCGCTGCGCTCTGCAGTCGAGACGCTGCCGCTGGCGCGCAACGACAACAGCCGTGCACGGCTGCTCGCCGTGATCGAGCACGACGTCAAGCGGCTCGACCGGCTGATCTCCGACATCTCGGACGCCAGCCGGCTCGATGCCGAATTGCAGCGGCAGGACATGGCGCCGGTCGATCTGCGCCGGCTGCTGACGACATTGACCGGAGTTGCCAACGAGACGCGGCTCGGCCACGACGTCGCCGTCGAGGCGCGCTTCGAGGGCCGCGGCGCAATCGACACGTTCTCGGTGCCCGGCCATGACTCGCGGCTCGGCCAGGTGATTTCGAACCTGTTGTCGAACGCACAGTCGTTCTCCAAGCCCGGCCAGAAAGTGCGGATCGTCTGTCGCCGAGTTCGCGGCGAGGTCGAGATCATCGTCGACGACGACGGACCCGGCATCGGCCCGGATGCGCTGGAGCGGATCTTCGAGCGCTTCTACACCGACCGCCCGCACCAGGGCTTTGGCCAGAACTCCGGGCTTGGCCTGTCGATCTCCAAGCAGATCATCGAGGCGCATGGCGGACGCATCTGGGCGGAGAACCGCCTCGGCCCGGTCGATGAAGACGGCCAGCTCACGATGGCCGGCGCGCGCTTCGTCGTCAGGTTGCCGGCACAATGAGCCGCAAGACCAGCGTGCACGCGACGGCCGTTCTGGTCGGCAAGCGCGCTGTGCTGATCCGGGGGCCATCGGGCACCGGCAAATCGCGCCTGGCATTCGATCTGATCCTCGCCGGCCGCACCGGGCAGCTTCCCCCGGCCATTTTGGTGGGTGACGACCGTGTCTATCTCGACACAGCCGGCGAACAATTGTGGGTACGCCCAACGTCGGAATTGGCCGGCCTGATCGAGATCCGGGGCCTCGGAATCCGCCGCTGCGACTTCGTCGCCGAGGCTGTGGTCGGCCTTGTCGTCGACCTCGCCGCTGACGACGCGGAGCGGGTGCCGCCGCCGGATGCTCTTAAAACGAGCATCAACGGTGTTGAATTACCGCGAATCCCCGTCTCGGCTAGTTTCCTACCCCTGCCACTGGTTGTCGCCGCGCTAACGACAACCGAAAGTTCATGTTCCCGTAACCTTGCGGCCGATTGTGGGAAGGGAATTGGTAACCATATCACATCCACAATCGCGTCCGATTTGATCGGCGCAGCCTCCCATCTCTACCGCCAGGAACAGGGAGACTAGCCAAGAAGCCCCCTTGCGCGGGGGCTCTGGATGGTCAAAGTGGCGCGTTCGTGCGGTGCACCAAAGGGCGCCCGCGAGGAGTTTCCAATGATTGGTCTAGTGCTGGTGACCCATGGGCGCCTTGCCGACGAGTTCAGGGCGGCGCTCGAACACGTAATGGGTCCGCAGAAGCAAATTGAAGCAATTACGATCGGAGCCGAGGACGATTCCGATCTCTGTCGAAGCGACATCATCGAAGCGGTGAATCGCGTCGACAGCGGCGACGGCGTCGCCATCCTCACCGACATGTTCGGGGGTACGCCGTCCAACCTTGCGATCTCCTGCATGAGCCGCCCGAAGGTGGAAGTGCTCGCAGGCATCAATCTCCCCATGCTGGTCAAGCTTGCCAAGGTTCGCGAGGAGCGCTCGTTGCCCGACGCGATCGCGATGGCCCAGGAAGCCGGCCGCAAATACGTCACCATCGCCAGCCGCGTTCTCGCCGGCAAATGAGCGACGAGGCACCGGGCGCGAATCAGGCGGGCCCGGGCGTGCCTGCAGACGCAATCTCCCGCGAACTCTTGATCATCAACAAGCGTGGCCTGCATGCGCGGGCCTCGGCAAAGTTCGTGCAGATGGTCGAGCGTTTCAACGCCGAGGTCTGGGTCACGCGCGGCGGCGAGACCGTCGGCGGCACCTCGATCATGGGCCTGATGATGCTTGCGGCCGCCCCCGGGACCACAATCGTGGTCTCCGCAAAAGGTCCCGAGGCCGAAGCCGCACTCGAGGGCATCGCCGAGCTCGTCGCCAGCAAGTTCAACGAGGAAGGCACATAGGCGCCGCGCGTGCGGTGCGCTACCTCGCCCCGCTTTGCGGGGAGGCATCACTTCGCTGGCGGCACCAGATAGACTTTCCAGACGGTCGACGGGCCGGGATGGCCACCGAAGAAGCGTTGCGTGGTCATCACCAGCTGCTCCGCGCCCTTCGCATGCTCAGCCATCCAGGTCTCGCAAGGCGTGCGGTATTCCGGCTCCGCGGTGTCGCAGATGCCTATGAAGCCGAGGCGTTTGGCTTCATCAAGCGAGGTCAGTCCCGACGACCACGCCTCGTCAGGCACGATCGCCGCCGGATGATCCGGGCTGTAGAACGTCATTGGTTCGCCGACGTCAGAGCGTGCGGCCACCACCGCCCATCGTGAATGGAATTTGGTCTGCCAGGTCTCGGTCAGTTCACGGGCGAGCTCCGAACGCGCGGCATAGGTCGACGCGCCGGCGTGGCTCGAGGTCATCTCACGCCTGGCGATCGCGGGCGCCGCGAACAACATACCGACCGTGACCACGAACCAGATTACGGTGATCGCCAACAGCGCCGTGCGCGAGATTCGCAGCCAAGGAATCGCGACCAGCGCCAGCGGCAGCAGGAAGAACAGCGGGATGCCCCAGTCGGTCTTGATGTAGACAGTGAACGCCAGCGCGCCGAGCGGCGGCCCGATCGCCACAATCGATTGTATCAGCCAGATGTTGAGTGCCTGCGGCGGATTGACGCCCGGATCGGGTTCATGCAGCCATATCCGCGCCGGACGCCATCTGAGCGAGCTCAATGACAGCGCCAGCAGGCCGAGCAGGACAGGCACGGCAAGCAGCGCAAGATTGTGCCCGACATAGCCGATCACGAGCTCGACGTTGAGCGCGCGGTTGGACAGCGAATAGACGTCGCCGGCATAGGTGAGCGGCAGGAAGTCCACTTCCTCGAGCCAGACCAAATGCGGGATCATCGCCACGGCCATCGTGCCGATCGCGACCCACGGCGCGGGCGAGCGCAGAAACTGCATCCGCTGCGGATGGATCAGCGCGGCAAGTCCAATCGCGCCGATCACCGTCAGCACCCAGTATTTGGCCATCAGCGCCAGCGCCGCGGCAAAGCCGAGCCAGAGGCCCGATTTCACGCTGCGCTTCTCGAACGCGTTCAGATAGGCCAGCACCAGCAGCGGCAGCGGCACCAGCTGCGCGAGGTCGGCATTGAATTTGAAGCCCTTGAAATTGAAGATCGGGTAGAGCGCGAGCATCACCACCATGAAGAACGCGCGGCGCCGGTCGACGACCCGCAGCGCGATCAACCAGCACACCACGAGCGCGAAGCTGAGGGTCGCCATAGCCAGCGCGTAGGTCGACCAGTTGGTGATCGGAAACAGCCTGAACCAGACGCCGGCGATCCAGCCCGACAGCGGCGGATGCTTGCCATAGCCGAGTAGGAAGCGCTGGCCCCAGGCATAGGCCTCCGCGACGTCCATGTGCACGTCCTGCGCGGCCTTGAGCTTGACCAGGATCAGCGTCCACAGCACCGCGTGGACAAGCGCGAAGCTGATCACGAGCCAAAGGCCGGTTTTGCGATCGGTGGCGCGCGCGGCGAGCCATGCGGCGAGGCGGCGGATGGACGCCCGGTGCTTCGCGCGCCGCGCGGCAGGGAGGTAGGAGGCAGTCGACATGGTCCCGTGCCTAGCGCGTTTTTGCACCGAGTGAAATCAGCTTGGCGTGAACGACGGCCGCTTCCGGACTCATTTGCCGAAGAGTTCCGGACGGTATTCGAAGTGCATGGTATCGTAATGGTACCACTTGCCGCCCCAGATGAAGCCGTGACGTTCGAAGGTGTCGACGATCTGCTGCGGCATCCTGTTCTTGTAGGCAATGGTTTTGGCTTTGCTCTTGCCCGCCCATAACCAGTAATCCGAAAATTTCAGGTTGAGGTCGATGGCAGCCGCATAGCCGTGCATGCTGGTCCGGCCGGTATCGGCGACCGCACGGCATGACAGCACGCCGGCGATCGGAAACGCGGCTGCGCGCACCGCGGGTTCGAGCGCATCGATTTCGGCGGAGACCTGCTTGAGCCGCTCGGCCACGCCGTTGACCCGCGTGACCTGGACCGGCTTGCCCCATGAGCGCGGCAGCCAGATGATCGTCACGAGATTGCGTTTGACCTCGCCCGCGTTGCAGTCGCCATACATCTTCTTGAAGAAAGCCTCGTTGCGGAATCGGCCGGGATCGACATTCAGGGCCGGCGGAGCAGACGCACCGACGGGATAGGGCAGCCGGATCTGGTCGAGGATCGAGGCGTTCCGCAGCATTTGATCGAACGATTTGTCGGCAATGCCGTCGTCGACCGGCATGACCGTGCCGTCGCGCCAGGTGATGGTGTCGTCGTCGTGGCCGGACAGCGCATCGGGATAGGCACGGACGAGGCGGTCGAGCTGCTCGCTCCTCGTTTCGGCATGGGAACGCATCGGCATCAGCGCGAGCCATCCGGCGGCGAGAAGGGTCCAGCGCATCGAAAGGTCCCGGATTTCAGGCCGCCAGACCTAACAGAAACAGGCCCGAAAATCGATCACGCCAGGCCCATGGGCCTGCTCCGGCGATTCGCCGTCATGCCCCTGCAAAATACCGCAATTTGGTTGCCCGCGCGGGGGTGCGGATGCTATCCCGCGCCCCATGACAACTGCCCCGATTTCCAACATCCGCAACTTCTCCATCGTCGCCCATATCGACCATGGCAAATCGACCCTGGCCGACCGCCTGATCCAGATGACGGGCGGGCTGTCGGACCGCGAGATGGCGGGCAAGGAGCAGGTGCTCGATTCCATGGACATCGAGCGCGAGCGCGGCATCACCATCAAGGCGCAGACCGTGCGCCTCAACTACCGCGCCAAGGACGGCAAGGACTACATCTTCAACCTGATGGACACGCCCGGCCACGTCGACTTCGCCTACGAGGTCTCGCGGTCGCTGGCGGCCTGCGAGGGCTCGCTGCTCGTGGTCGACGCCAGCCAGGGCGTCGAGGCACAGACGCTCGCCAATGTGTACCAGGCACTCGACAACAATCACGAAATCGTGCCGGTCCTCAACAAGGTCGACTTGCCGGCCGCAGAGCCCGAGAAGGTCAAGCAGCAGATCGAGGACGTGATCGGTATCGACGCATCCGACGCCGTGATGATCTCGGCCAAGACCGGGCTCGGGGTATCAGACGTGCTGGAGGCGATCGTCACCCGCCTGCCGCCGCCGAAGGGCGATCGCGACGCGACCCTGAAGGCGCTTCTGGTCGACAGCTGGTACGACGTCTATCTCGGCGTGGTCGTGCTCATTCGCGTCGTCGACGGCGTGATGAAGAAGGGCCAGCGCATCCGCATGATGGGTACCGGTGCGGCCTATGACATCGAGCGCGTCGGCTTCTTCACGCCGAAGATGGAGCAGGTCGACGAACTCGGCCCCGGCGAGATCGGCTTCATCACCGCGGCGATCAAGGAAGTCGCCGACACCCGCGTCGGCGACACCATCACCGATGACAGGAAGCCGGTCAGCGAGATGTTGCCGGGCTTCAAGCCGGCGATCCCGGTGGTGTTCTGCGGCCTGTTCCCGGTCGACGCCAACGACTTCGAGACGCTGCGCGCCGCCATGGGCAAGCTGCGGCTCAACGACGCCAGCTTTTCCTTCGAGATGGAAACATCAGCCGCACTCGGCTTCGGCTTCCGCTGCGGCTTCCTTGGCCTGCTGCATCTGGAGATCATCCAGGAGCGGCTGTCGCGCGAGTTCGACCTCAACCTGATCGCGACCGCGCCGAGCGTGATCTACCGGATGAAGCTGACCGACGGCACTGAGCTCGAGATCCACAATCCCGTCGACATGCCCGACGTGGTGAAGATCGCGGAGATCGACGAGCCCTGGATCGAGGCCACCATCCTCACCCCTGACGAATATCTCGGCAGCGTCTTGAAGCTGTGCCAGGACCGCCGCGGCGCGCAGAAAGAGCTGACCTATGTCGGCTCGCGCGCGATGGTGAAGTATGACCTGCCGCTCAACGAGGTGGTGTTCGACTTCTACGACCGCCTGAAGTCGGTCTCCAAAGGCTACGCCTCGTTCGACTATCACCTTACCGACTACAAGCCGGCCGATCTCGTCAAGATGCAGATCCTGGTCAACGCCGAGCCGGTCGACGCGCTGTCGATGCTGGTGCATCGCACCCGCGCGGAGGGCCGCGGCCGCGCCATGGTCGAGAAGATGAAGGAGCTGATCCCGCCGCACATGTTCCAGATCCCGATCCAGGCGGCGATCGGCGGCAAGGTGATCGCACGTGAGACCGTCCGCGCCCTGCGCAAGGACGTCACCGCGAAGTGCTACGGCGGCGACATCACGCGCAAGCGGAAGCTTCTGGAGAAGCAGAAGGAAGGCAAGAAGAAGATGCGGCAGTTCGGCAAGGTCGACATCCCGCAGGAAGCCTTCATCGCCGCGCTGAAGGTCGATAGCTAAGGCGAACGCTCGGCAGCATCGAGCTGCGGGGCAAGGAAGCCTATCTCGAACTCCTTGCGCTTGAACAAAAGACGACGTGACAAGTTTGCCAGAGGTACTCTCGTTGGCCCCAGTGCATGAGTCCGGTTCTGCCCCTTCGCGTCATTTCGCGCGTGCACAAGAATCCGGTCGCTTTCGGAGTGAAGCCGACATCGAGTAGTCGGCAGGAAACGGCCGGCTAAGTCGCGAGTTGACCCAAACCGGACCTTCACTTGGGCATGCTCCGCGTGAGATTTGTCGACAAGCGGCACATCGGGATAAGTTACTCGAACACCGCTTTGGTGGCTGGCTCGGCGCGGATCAAGTCCGGTCATTTCCGTATTGTGCTAGACTCGACCATCAATCCGGAGCCAGATGATCATTGCTGCCAGGCACGCGCTGACAAACCGGGAAAACGATCTGATGCCTCGTCCCAATCTTGCGGTCTATTTTCGCGCAAGGGGCGTTCGGCTGTTTTGGGCGCTCGCGGCCAGCGTAGCCTGTGGGCTGGCCTTGGCTCTTTTTATTTTCGTCTCTGGGTCTATGGCTCAAGGTGGGACCACTAAGCTCCGGGTTGCGACCCGAATAGTGCCTCCCATGGTCATTGAGAAGAACGGGAATCTAAGCGGCTTCAGCATTGAACTCTGGAACAGCATCGGCGAGCGACTGAATCGCGAGACCGAGTACGTTGTCGTGTCCGATGTCAGCGAATTGCTTGACGCCGTCGGAAGCGGACGGGCAGATCTCGGGATTGCAGCCATCTCGATCACGTCCGAGCGCGAGAACAGGTTCGACTTCTCTCAACCGATCTTGAATTCGGGTTTGCAAATCCTGGTGCGTGGCACTGCTGGCGACAGTGAGGCAAATCCCTTGCGCGAGCTGATGCAGCTGTTCCTCTCTCGCACTATCTTGATCTGGCTCGGCATTGCGCTGCTCTTGATCCTAATTCCGGCGCATCTGATTTTTTTGGTAGAGCGACGTCATCCCAACGGAATCATTCCAAGCACAAACTATTTTCCGGGAATCTTCCATGCGATGTTCTGGGCTGCGGGCACGCTAGCGACCCAAGCAGATCAAATGCCTCGGCACTGGATGGCGCGGATTGTGGCAGTGCTGTGGATGTTCACGGGGGTAGTGTTCGTGGCCTTTTACACCGCGCAACTTACGGCGTCGCTGACAGTGCAGCAGATCAGGGGACCAATCAACAGCCCGCAGGATCTCGTTGGCAAGAGCGTCGGTACGACTCGGGGAAGCACGGCGACCGCCTATCTGAATGAGGTCAAGGCTCAGGTTCTTGAGTTTGAGAAGGTCGATGACCTCTACAATGCCCTGTTGAACCAGCAGGTGGACGCAGTTGTGTTTGACTCACCCGCGCTGCTCTACTACGCAACTCATGGCGGCAGGCGACTAGCGCGGGTCGTTGGCAACGTATTCCACAAGGAAGACTACGGCATCGTTTTTCCGACCGGCAGTCCATTGCGTAAGCACGTGAACGAAGCGCTTCTGGCATTGCGGGAGAACGACGCGTACCAGAGGATCCACGAGGAGTGGTTCGGCAAGCGTTAGGCCGGTCAGCCGCGCTTGAGGACGGTGCCGCATAGCCATTGCTGCCTCTTTCTTGAAATGCCCGCCCCAGCAGGACTGTGGCCGTTGCGCACAAAATGCACCTCTGGCCTCTCCGTCCGCTTTGCCGGCCAGGCAGTTCTTTCACTAAAGTCGGGTTGTGCCCATCGCGACATTTGCTTCGGTTGCACAGAGGCGATAGGTATCGGGGCAAACCGGACATCGACGAAGATTGATGGGTACGCGCCCCAGACCTCTCCGTTCAACTGCGGATGGAAGGGCTGTCGGCGTCGGCGCGCCTCAAGCCAGCGACGCCGCCAATTCAATGTTGCCACTCGACGTGTTCCCGCAGCCGATTTCGGAATCCACATGATCGTTGCGCCTTGGGGAGCCTTCATCGACGTTACGAAGGTGGATAGCTGAGGCGGCACCGCCGGTGCCCTCGATGGCGATCCTTGTCCCAGCAACAAAGCGCACCACGATTTGAATCGCGTTTGCGCGGCGTGACGACTAAGCTGCGATCATGTTGCGCATTCTGTCCCTCTTCGTCGTCATTCTCCTGTTGTTCCAGCCAGACGTGAGTTCGGCCGCCACGAAGAAGCGGCAGTCCGCCCACTGGCACGGCTACGGCTTCCTGCCCGGCTACCGCCAGCCGCCCAACCCCACCATTCCGGTTTTGGGCCCGCGCGGCGCCGCGCGCGGCTATCCGGACTATTCGCCGCAATACTGGTATGGCGGTGACTGGTATTATTTCGGCCGGCCCGGATTTTATCGCGGCCGCTACAATGGCGGCAGTTACGGCCCGTGCTGGACCTGGACGCCGATCGGCCCGCACTGGAATTGTGGCTAGCTAGCCGTTCAACCGCGACATTTTGACTTTACCTTGATGCGCGCCGAAATCGGGAGCGGCATGCGCCTGCGCGATCTTGTCCTTTGCCGCCTGATGGACCACCATCAGGCAGCGCACCCAACAAGACCAACAGCGCAGAGGAAACACATGAGCAAGGCCGCTCGGTTCGATTATGGCTGGGTCGTCGTCGGCGCGGGCGCGCTCCTGACCTGCGTCGGCTTCGGCGCGATGCTGTCGCTCGCCGTGTTCCTGCAGCCGATCTCGGATGCAATGGGCTGGTCTCGCGCCGGCATATCGGCCGCGGCGACACTGGATTTCCTCTGCATGGGATTTGCGGCGTTTGCCTGGGGCGCATTGTCCGACCGGTTCGGCACCCGCATCGTGGTGCTCGCCGGCAGTCTCCTGCTCGGGATAGGGCTGGTGGCGGCGAGCCAGGCGCAGAGCCTGTGGCAATTCCAGCTTTGCTTCGGCGTGCTGATCGGCATTGCCGTCGGCAGCTTCTATGCGCCGATGATGGCGCTTGCGAGCGCCTGGATCGAAAGGCACCGCAGCCTCGCGGTGTCATTGGTGTCCGCCGGCATGGGCGTATCACCGCTGACGGTCGCGCCGTCCGCAAGCTGGCTCATCACGGCCTATGACTGGCGCACCGCCATGCTCGTCATCGGTGTTGCCGCGTGGGCGCTGCTGATCCCTGCGTCATTGCTGGTGCGCGCCGTACCGCAGGGAACGAGTACCGCCGCTGCCGACACCGCCGACACGCCGGTGACGGAATGGACCGCGGCACAGGCACTGCGCACGCCGCAATTCATCACCCTGGCCCTGGCGCATTTCGCCTGCTGCGCGGCGCATTCGGGGCCGATCTTCCACATGGTATCCTATGCGATGGTTTGCGGCATCGCGCCCTTGACCGCAGTCACCGTCTACAGCCTCGCCGGTTTCTCGGGTCTCGGCGGCCGCCTGCTGCTGGGCACGCTGGCCGATCGTCTCGGTGCCAAGCCGGTGCTGGTCGGCGGCCTGCTGGTGCAGGCGCTATCGATCGCGACCTATCTCGCGGTGGCGCGGCTCGGCGAATTCTACGCGCTGTCGGTCGTGTTCGGCCTCGCCTACGGCGGAGTGATGCCGCTCTATGCCGTGCTGGTGCGCGAGTTCTTCGGCGCGCGGATCATGGGCACGGTGTTCGGCGCGGTATCGGCCTTCGCGAGCCTCGGCATGGCGCTGGGACCCTGGGCCGGCGGCTACGTGTTCGATACGTTCCATGGCTACACCTGGCTGCACGCCGGTTCCTTCGCGATCGGCCTCGGCGCAGTCGCGGTGGCGTTGAGCTTTCCCTCGAAACGCCAGCCCTCCCTCGATCTCGGCCGCGCGCCAGCCTGAGGACCGATACGCTTTGTCAATGGTCGCGCACCAGCGATACATGGCTGATGTGCGACGGTGTCATCCCACCTTGCCCTCTCGGGCCGGATAAGCCACCATCGCGCACCCGCACAACAAGAACTCGAAAAGGGCCGAGGACACCCATGAACAGGCCGCAGGGTTTCGACCTCGTCGAGCGGGCGCGCGCGCTGGCGCCGCTGATCACAAGCGAAGCCGACGAGATCGAACGGACGCGGCGGCTGACGCCGGCCGTCACCTCCGCGCTCGTCGAGAACGGGCTCTATCGCGCGTTGCTGCCGAAGAGCTTTGGCGGCGCCGAAGTGGCGCTCGACACCTTCATGCAGATGCAGGAGGAAATCGCAAAGGCCGATGCCTCGACGGCCTGGTGCCTCGGCCAGTGCAGCGTCTGCGCCATGACCGCGGCCTATCTCGACCCTGATGTCGCCAACGAAATCTTCAACACGGCGCCAGGCATCCTGGCCTGGGGCGCCATCGGCCACGAGGTTCGCGCCGAGCCGGGCGGCTATCGTGCCACCGCGCGCTGGGATTTCGCCTCCGGCTCGCGGCAGGCGAGCTGGCTCGGCGCCCATGTCCGCGTCGTCGAGGCCGACGGCTCTCAGCGCAAAAAGGCCGACGGATCGCCGGAGGTTCGCACCATTCTGTTCCCGATGATTTCGGCCACGATGCACGACGTCTGGGACGTGATCGGGCTGAAGGGCACCGGCACCGATTCCTATTCGGTCGACAATCTCTTCATAGCGGAGAAATTCTCGGCACTGCGCGACGATCCCGCCGCGGTGCGTGAGGCTGGACCGCTCTACAAGCTCTCCACCAACATGGTGTTCAGCATGGGCTTTGCCGCGACTTCGCTCGGCGTCGCCCGCGCCATGCTGGCCGCGGCGACCGAGCTCGCGCGCGGCAAGACCCCGCAGGGGACGAAGGCGATGCGCGACAACAATGCCGTGCAGGGCCAGATCGGCCGCACCGAGGCGACCCTGCGCGCCGCGCGCGCCTATCTCTACACGACGGCGAGCGAGGTCTGGCGCGATCTGTCGCGCGGCGACCCCATCACCGAGGCGCATCGCGTCGCGATTCGCATTGCCTCGACCTGGACCATCCATCAATCGGCCGCCGTGGTCGATATCGCCTATCACATGTCTGGAGCGACCGCGGTGTTCGCGAAGAACCCGTTCGAGCGCCGATTTCGCGACATGCATGCGATCGCGCAGCAGATCCAGGCGCGTGACACGCAGTATGAGGATGCCGGCAAGGCGATCCTGTCGGGCAATCTGGGCGCCCCGCCGACAACGCGCTAAAGGACGGTACCAAATAGCGCCGGCGGCGATGGTCGCGGCACCAATATCGCGGTAGCAACATCCGGTTGTTAAGCATTTTCTGGGACCTTGCGGACGGCGCTAATGCCTGGAGTTCCGATGGTCCCATGTTCAAGCTTCGATCAATTGCCGCCCGACTGATCCTTGCGATTTCACTGACCGTTGCGGTCGCCTGCGCCATCCTCGGCGGCTTCTCCATCAGCCAGCAGCGCGCGCTGACCCGGCTCGCGCTCGATCAGCAGCTCAAGCTGCAATATGACAGTGTGATTGCAGCCGTTGACTATGAGGGGCGCGCCGCCCTTGCCGTTTCGGCGGTGATCGCCGGGTTGCCGCCTGTCGGAGATGCCATCGTCAAGGGTGACCGCGACGGCCTCGGCAAGCTGCTCGGTGATCCCTGGGCGTCGATGAAGGCGCAAGGCATTCCGCTGATCACGTTCTGGCAGGCCCCGGCGACGAGCTTCTATAGGGTCCATGCGCCGAAGGTGTTCGGCGACGACGCCTCGGCGCGTCGTACGACCGTGGTGGAATCGATTAAGGCCGGTAAGCCGATCGTCGGTGTCGAGCCCGGCCGCGAGGCGCTATCGATCTTCGGCATGACCCCGATCATGCGCGACGGCAAGACCATCGCCAATGTCGACATCGGCGTCGCCTTCGGCAAGGAGTTCGTCGACCGCGCCAAGCAGCGCTTCGGCATCGACCTCGCCGTGCATTCCTTCGACGGCCAGAGTTTTCGGCGACTATCCTCGACCTTCGGCAACACGGCGGTGGCGACCCAGGACGAGCTGAAAAGCGTGATGAACGGCGCGGCGCTGCTGCGCGACGCTGTTGTCGACGGCCATCCCGTCGAGCTCTATCTCGGACAGATCAGGAATTACGTCGGCCAGCCGGTTGCCGTGCTCGAGATCGTCAAGGACACCACCGACTACGAGGCGGCGGCGGCGAGCGCGCAGCGCAATCTGATCCTCGGCACGGTCGCGATCCTGGCCGCAGCCGTGCTGCTCGCCTCCCTGCTCGGCCGCGGGCTGTCACGGCCGCTGACCGCGATCACGGCGGTGATGAACCGGCTGTCCAGCGGCGACACCAGCGTCACGATTCCCGGCAGCGAGCGTCATGACGAGCTCGGCACCATGGCCAAGGCGGTCGACGTGTTCCGCCGCAGCATGATCGAAACCTCGTCACTGCGCGAGGCGCAGGAGGCCGACAAGGCGAAGGGCGAGGCCGAGAAGCGGGCGCTGCAGCAGCAGATGGCCGACCGCTTCGAAGCCGACGTCAGGGGCGTGGTCGCCGCGGTTGCGCGCGCAACCGATGACATGCAGGGCGTCGCCCGCGAGATCGCGACGAGCGTCAACGGCACCTCCGAGCGGACCTCGGCCGCGGCCACGGCCTCCGAGGAAGCTTCGGCCAGTGTCAACACAGTCGCGGCGGCGACGGAGGAGCTGGCGTCCTCGATCACCGAGATCGGCCGTCAGGTCACCCACTCCAGCCGCGTCGCCGAGAGCGCCGTGGCCAAGGCGCAGGAGACCACCGACATGGTGACGAGCCTTGCCGCATCCGCCGAGAAGATCGGCGACGTGCTGCGCCTGATCAGCGCGATTGCCGACCAGACCAACCTTCTGGCGCTCAACGCCACCATCGAGGCGGCGCGCGCGGGCGAGGCCGGCCGCGGCTTTGCCGTGGTCGCCGCCGAAGTGAAGGCACTGGCGAGCCAGACCGCGAAGGCCACCGAGGAGATCGCCGGCCAGGTCAGCGCGATCCAGTCGGCCACCGGCGACTGCGTCGGCGCGATCAGCGACATCGGCGGCACCATCCGCGAGATCTCCGGCGTCGCCACCGCAATCGCGGCCGCCGTCGAGGAGCAGGACTCGGCGACGCGGGAAATCGCCCGCAGCGTGCAGCAGGCGTCCGCCGGCACCCGCGACGTCTCCACCAACGTCGCGGGCGCCAGCAAGGCCGCCGGTCAGTCCCGCGCCCTTACCGGCAACTTGCTGGACGCCGCGAGCCAGCTCGGCGATCAGGCCTCCGCGCTGTCGCACAGCGTCGACACCTTCCTCTCCCGGCTGCGCAACGCAGCCTAGCGCGGTGCATGTGACGCTCAACTTCCTGTGCTAGAAGACGGGGTTCATGCGCGGAGCCTGTCATGCCCAAGTCGACGAAACGATCAACCAACAGGCCAACCGCACCCACGGCCTCCGCGAAAGCGCTGTTCGAAGGCTATCCCGCGCCGGTCAAAGCAAGATTGTTGGCGCTGCGCCGGCTGATCTTCGAGACCGCGAAGGCGACCGGGGGCGTCGGCGCGCTGGAAGAGACGCTGAAATGGGGGCAGCCGAGCTACCTCACAACAGAGACCGGCAGCGGCAGCACGATCCGGATCGATCAGGTGAAGCCGGCGGCCGGCCAATACGCGGTCTACTTTCACTGCCAGACCAATCTGGTCGAGACGTTTCGCGAACTCTATCCCGAGCTCAAATACAGCGGCAATCGTGCCATAGTTCTCGATGTCGCGGATAAGCTGCCGGAAGCCGAGCTGCGCCACTGCGTGGCGCTGGCGCTGACGTATCACAAGCGGAAGGCGGGCGGAACATAACCCCCTCAATGCGAGGAGCGACGAAGCAATCATCGTGCCGCATCCGCGGAGCAATGGATTGCTTCGCTTCGCAGGCAATGACGGCGTGGAGGCAACTCGCGCTACGCCACCAGTGCCGACGTCTCCTCCACCCCCCGCTGGGCGCCCAGCAGGCTGACGACCTCGGCATTGGGCCGGGCGCGGCTGAACAGGAAGCCCTGGCCTTCGTGGCAGCCTTCGGCGCGCAGGCAGCTCAGCTCGGACTCGGTCTCGACGCCCTCGGCGGTGATGGTGACGCCGAGCCCCATGCCGAGGCTGATGATGGAGCGCACGATCGCCTGCGCGTCGCGGTTGGAGCCGAGATCGCGCACGAAGGACTGGTCGATCTTGATCTTGTCGAACGGGAAGCTGCGCAGATAGCTCAGGCTGGAATAGCCAGTGCCGAAATCATCCATCGAGATGCGGACCCCGAGCGCACGCAGTGCGTGCAGCGTCGCAAGCACCTGGCTGCTCTTCTCGAGCAGCAGCGTCTCGGTGATTTCGAGTTCGAGCCGCCGCGCCGGCAAGCCCGACTGCTTCAGGGCATCGGTGACCAGCGGCAGCAGGTTGCCGGTGCGGAATTGCAGCGGCGACAGGTTGACCGCAACACGGACGTCGTCCGGCCACTGCGCCGCATCCTTGCAGGCGCGATACAGCATCAGCCCGCTCAGCGCGTTGATCAGGCCGGTCTCCTCGGCGACCGGGATGAACTCCCCGGGCGAGATCATGCCGCGCTCCGGATGCGGCCAGCGCACCAGGGCCTCGAAGCCGGTGATGCGGCCGCTGCCGAGATCGACCAGCGGCTGGTAATACGGCCGCAGCCCCTCGCTCTGGATCGCGTCGCGCAGATCGAGCTCGATCTTGCGGCGGCTCTGGGCCCGCGCGTCCATCTCCGCCTCGAAGAAGGAGAAGGTGCCGCGGAAGTCGCTCTTGGCACGCGATAGCGCCATGTCGGCGCTCTTCAGCAGCTTTTCGGAATCCTCGCCATCGCCGGGCGACATCGCGATGCCGATGCTGGCGCCGATCACCACCGAATGCCCCTCCAGCAAGTAGGGCTCGCCGATCGCTTCCAGGATGCGCCTTGCCAGCAGCACCGCATCCTCGGGCCGCACCACGTCGCTTTGTACGATGGTGAATTCATCGGAATTGAGGCGGGCCAGCGCGTCCTCGTCACGCAACGTGGAACGCAGCCGCTTCGCCACACCCCGCAGCAGCCTGTCGCCGATGCCGTGGCCGAGCGTGTCGTTGACCGCCTTGAAATTGTCGAGCCCGAGCATCAGCACCGCGACCTTGTCGGAGCTGCGGCGGGTGTGCAGCAGCAGCTCGTCCATCTTCTGGCGCAGCAGGTTGCGGTTCGGCAGCCCGGTCAGGCCGTCATGCTGGGCCATGAAGGCGAGCCGCGCCTCGGCGCGCTTGCGCTCGGTGATGTCCATCAGCGCGAGCAGCATCGCCGGCTGGTCGCCATGCATCAGCTGGCGCCAATAGATCGCAAGATCGATCAGCGTGCCGTCGGCGCGCACGTGCTTCCAGGTCCGCGCCGCCTGTTCGTCGCTGCTGCGCCCCAAGGCCCAGGGCAATTCGGCATCGAACGCCTGCAGACTTCGGATCGTCAGCTTCTCGAACTCGGCACGGGCATAGCCGTAATGGGCAATCGCCGCGTCGTTGACGCCGAGGATCCGTTCGCCATCGAGCGCGCACACGATCATCGGCACCGGGTTGCCGTCGAACAGCAGGCGGAACGAGGCCTCGCGCTGCTTCAGCTCGGTGATGTCGACGCGCAGGCCGACGATGCCGCCATCCGAGGTGAGCCGCTCCTCGATCAGGACGACGCGGCCATCGGCCAGCGTCTGCTCATGCCGCTCGCCCGGCTGGTACATCTTCTGCAGCCGCTCCGCGACCCACTCCTCCTCGCGGCCTTCGGCTTCGGGATAGTCGCCGCGCTCGACGCCGATGCGGATGGTGTCTTCCAGACGCGCGCCGTGCTCGAACAGGTCAGAACTGCGCTTGTAGATTTCTGCGTATTTCTTATTCCAGAGGATGTAGCGTCCCTCGGCGTCGAGGAACACGATGCCTTGCGGCAGGATATCGATCGCCTCGCGCAGCCGTTCGTTCGACTTGCTCGCCTCCGCAATCGCTGCCTCAGCCTGCGCGCGCTGACGCGCCACCTCATCGAAGTCTGCCGAGGCGCGACGCCAACGGCCCGGCGATTTCGCTGCAAGATCGCGACGACGGGTCAGCTTGGCCTGCTTCGGTTTCCTGGTTCTCTTTGGCCGCATCATCGGTATCGCACGCCTCACGCGCGTCACAACTCGCCAGGCTTTCTGCGATAAGTGTCTGAAAAATTGGTGTCTATTGGCAGGCGACCACGTTGAACGAGGATTCGCGGCCTGCCTGCTTTGAAGGCGAATTCGCGCAGGCCGCGAACGGCCTTTGCCCTGCAAGCGCGATCGACAGCCAATTCGCAAGCCGATGCACCGTGCCGTGGTGAGAAATGCATACACGGATGTGCGGTTGCACAATGAACGCGCGGGATTCTCGATCAGCGCATCAATATGTGTCAACGAGCGACACGGTTATCGCGGGGTTAAGGGCGACGCAGTTCACCTCTCCCGCGGCTGCAAACTTCCGCAAATACCAGTGGTGCGCCATCATCTGCGGACCGCAAATGCCGTTCGCGGGTGATCAAGCGATTGCGATCAGGGCCCGGTTCGCGAATGTCGAATCCGTGTTAGCCTTGCGCAGACAGAGTGATCCGATGACGCCCCGCCTGCTTCTGATCCCGCTCCTGCTATCCATCCTTGCGGCCTGCACCACAACCGCGTGGGCGCAGGACAAGGGCTCGCTCAACCCGAAACCGCTGCCGCCGCTCGCCAACCCGAACGACCCGAAGATCGGGGCCAAGGAGCTGTTCGCGCGCAAGCTGCTGCCGGCGGCGATGCCGACGCAGTCGATCGGCGGTTACGCGAAGGGCTGCCTTGCCGGTGCCGTGCAGATGCCGCTCAACGGCGACACGTGGCAGGTGATGCGGCTGTCCCGCAACCGCTATTGGGGTCACCCCGACATCATCGCGCTGCTGAAGCGGCTTGCCGCCAAGGTTCACAAGGATGCCGGCTGGCCGGGAATCCTGGTCGGCGACATTGGCCAGCCGCGCGGCGGGCCCGCGCTGAGCGGCCATGCCAGCCACCAGATCGGGCTCGATGCCGACATCTGGCTGACGCCGATGCCCGATCACAAATTGTCGCGCGAGGAGCGCGAGGAAATGTCGGCGGTGATGATGGTGCGCGACGACCGGCTCGACGTCGATCCGCGCGTCTTCACCCCGGGTCATGTGCTTTTGCTCCGCGACGCGGCGCAGGAGCCGGCCGTGCAGCGCATCTTCGTCAACCCGGCGATCAAGAAGGCGCTGTGCCGCGAGGCCAGGGGCGACCGCAGCTGGTTGTCCAAGATCAGGCCGTGGTGGGGGCACGACTACCACTTCCACATCCGCCTCAAGTGCCCGCCCGGCAGCCCCGCCTGCGAGGGACAGAAGCCGCAGTCCGCCGACGAGGGCTGCAAACCGTCCGACCTCGCCTACTGGTTCAAGGATTCGGTGCTGCATCCAAAACCCCCGCCGAAACCGCCGAAGCCGCGCCCGCCGATGACCCTGGCGCAACTGCCGGCGGCCTGCAAAGCCGTGCTGAGGGCGCCCGACGCGAAGCAATAGCGGTGCAGAGGCGGATTTCGCCAATGGCATTCACTGTCGCTGCAACCTCAGTTAGTCTTACCTTTCGAACGCAGCGGTGACGACCATCGACCGGAGAGCCGACATGCTTCCCAGAATTGCGATGACGGCAGCACTGATCGCAACACTGCAATTCCTCGCAGGGTTGGCCACACAAGCGTACGCCGCCGACGACCAGGGGTCGCCAAACGTCCCCTCTTCGGAAATCCACGCATCGGATATCCGCTCTTCAGACATCCCTTGGCCGACCAAAGCGTGGCCGATTTCGACGCCCGAGGAGCAAGGCATGGATTCGGCAAGCCTCGCCCGGCTCGTCGAAAGCGTCGGCAGCTACAGGCATGACAGCCTGATGATCATCCGGCACGGGCATATCGTCACCGAAGCCTATTATGCCCCCTATTTCGCCGGCATCCGTCATGACCTGAGATCGGTTACCAAGAGCGTCGTCTCGACGCTGGTCGGGATCGAAGTCCAGCGCGGTGAACTGGACAACGCCAATCACGGGATTCTCGACCTGTTCTCCGACAAGCCGCACGCCAACGACGATGACAACAAGCGGGCGATGACGGTCCAGCACCTGCTGGACATGACGTCGGGCATCAAATGGCTGGAGAAGGCCTATACGCCGGACGAAACGATCATGCAGATGTATCGAAGCCCGGACCGGACCGCGTTCGTGCTCGATCAGCCGATGTCGAATGCGCCGGGAAGCCAGTTCTACTACAACGGCGGCAATCCCTATTTGCTCTCCGCCTTGATCACCCGGAAGACCGGGCAGAGCGCGCTCGACTTCGCGAGGAAGGAACTGTTCGCGCCGCTCGGCATCACCAGCGAAGCGTGGGGCCGCGTCGACGCCCAGGGCGTCAGCGACGGCGAAGCCGGCCTCTATCTTTCACCGCACGACATGGCGCGGATCGGCTATCTCTATCTCCACGACGGAATGTGGGATGGCAAGCAATTGATCCCGCCGTCATGGGTCGAGCGCGCGAAGGCCGGCCCGGTTCAGGCGAGCTACGGATTCCATTATGGAAACCTGTGGTGGTCGCTACCCGAGAAAGGCGCCTACATGGCGCGTGGCCGCCATTCGCAACTGATCCTGTTGCTTCCGAAGCTCGACATCGTTGCGGTGACGACCGGCACATTGCGGGACGATGAATACTATTCGGTTCCGCGCCTGATCGACGATATCTCGCGCGCGGTGAAATCCGATACCGCGCTGCCCGCCGACCCGATCGCGCAATCCCTGCTGGCCGCATCGATCCGGCAGGCTGCGACGGAACGGCCGTCGGCGCTCGGCGGGACGCCTGAACTCGCAAAGCTCGTCTCGGGACGGACCTATCGGCTCGACGTGAACGAGCTGCACGTCAAGACCTTCACCCTTAACTTTCTGGACTCTGACTCCTCCTGGGTCATCACGACCGACAGCAGCAGGGCGGATCGTCCCGAGGAGCGCTTCGCGGGACTGATGGGGCTCGACGGCACCTTCCGGAAGAGCCCGCCGGCGAACTACGGCATCAATGCCGCCAGGGGCCGCTGGCTCAACGAACATACCTTCGCGATCGAGCGCCGGATTCTGGGGCATGGTGAAGTCCAGACCTGGTCCCTGACATTCGACGGCAACAAGGTGACGGTCGCGTTCGAGAACACCGACGGCGCCAGGGCCGAACTGCATGGAGAGGCAACGGAGTGAACCAGGTTTTCATTCTCCGTCGAGATGCGCTAGGCTTTGACGTCGTCGCGCCGTAAGCGCGTTCGAGCAATGGATCGGGGCCGCTGATCTGTTTCGTCTGTCATGATTGCAAGTGGACCCGACATGCGCAAATCACTCCTCACCGCATTGCTGTTGATCGTCTCCGTGCCCGCTTATGCAGCGGAGGAGCCGAGCGGCTGCGACAAGTTCAAATGGTCGATCGACCACGAGCGCGCCGCGCTCACCGCGCCCGATCGCACCAAGCTTGCATCGGGAAGCGAACAGGCGTCGCTGCCGTCGACGGGCATCACGCTGGCACTGGTTGCTCCGGCCGATGCCAAGCTTCCCTCGCCGCCCGAACGAGGGCCGAAGGATGGCACCTTCGCCGGCTTCACCAGCATCAAGGCCGCGAAGGCCGGGCTCTACACCATCAGCCTGTCGGCCGGCGCCTGGGTCGACGTGGTGCAGGACGGGCACTTCCTGAAGCCGAAGGCATTCAGCGGTGCAACCGATTGCGACGGTATCCGCAAGACCATGAAGTACGAGCTCGCGGCGAGCCCCTTCCTGCTGCAGGTCAGCGGTGCAAAGGATAATTCGATTTCGATCGCGATCCTGCCTTCGGAATAGCTCGATCCGTTGGACAAAGGGCCGCCTTTACCCCATTCACCAGCCTGATATTGTTGGGCTATCGCGATATTCCGGTGGCCGTAAGCCGCCGGGAAACCGGCAGAACAGCGCTTCGGCCTTCGCAGCTCAGAAACCCACCAACGCCCGACTTGCGCGTGCCCGTTCGCGTGCGAGTTCGCACGGAGCGCTCCCCATGTCACGTATTGCCGGACTCTTCACCGCCTTCGTCATCCTGCTCGGCGCGATGCATGCGCCCGCCAGAGCTGAGGACAAGACGCTCACCGTCTTTGCCGCGGCCTCGATGAAGAATGCGCTCGATGATATCGACGCGGCCTATACCGCCAAGACCGGGATCAAGATCAACGCCAGCTATGCCGCAAGCTCGGCACTCGCCAAGCAGATCGAGCAGGGTGCGCCGGCCGACGTGTTCGTCTCCGCCGACACCGACTGGATGGACTATGCGATCAAGCAGAAGACCATCAACGAGCCGACCCGGGTCAACCTGCTCGGCAACTCGATCGTGCTGATCGCGCCGAAGGACTCCAAGATCGACAACGTCAGTATCGGCCCCGGCTTCGACCTCGCCAGGCTCGCCGGCGACGGCAAGATCGCGACCGGCGACGTCAAGGCGGTGCCGGTCGGCAAATACGCCAAGGCCGCGCTGGAGAAACTCGGCGCTTGGCAGGCGGCAGAGCCGAAATTCGCGATGGCCGAGAGCGTGCGCGCAGCCTTGACTCTGGTGGCGCGCGGCGAGGCCGTGCTCGGCATCGTCTACTCCACCGACGCCAAGGTCGAGCCTGATGTCAAGGTCGTCGGCACCTTCCCGGCCGACACCCATCCCGCCATCATCTATCCGGTCGCCGCGACCACGACCGCGAAGCCGGAGACATCCGATTATCTCGCCTTCCTGCGCACCTCGGCGGCGAAGGCGATCCTCGAGAAGTATGGCTTCAAGTTCCTGGTCAGCCCGACGACATAAATCGCGTGATCGAGATATCGCCCACCGAATGGACGGCGATCCTGCTCTCGCTCAGGGTCGCGGTGATCGCGACGCTGGTGGCGACCCCGTTCGGGATCGCACTGGCATGGCTGCTGGCGCGCCGCGATTTCTGGGGCAAGTCGCTGCTTGATGCCGCCGTGCACCTGCCGCTGGTGCTGCCGCCGGTCGTCACGGGCTATCTGCTGCTGCTGACCTTCGGCAGGCGCGGCCTGGTCGGCGGCTGGCTCGCCGACCATCTCGGCATCGTGTTCGCTTTCCGCTGGACCGGCGCCGCGCTGGCCTGCGGCGTGATGTCGTTTCCGCTGCTGGTGCGGCCGATCCGGCTCTCGATCGAGGCCATCGACCAGCGGCTCGAGCAGGCCGCCGAAACGCTCGGCGCCGCGCCCTGGCGGGTGTTCGCGACCGTGACCTTGCCGCTCGCGCTGCCCGGGGTGCTCGCCGGTATGGTGCTCGGCTTCGCCAAGGCGATCGGCGAGTTCGGCGCGACCATCACTTTCGTCTCCAACATTCCCGGCGAGACCCAGACCATTTCGTCGGCGATCTATTCGCTGATCCAGACGCCGGACGGCGACAGCGCCGCGGCGCGTCTCGTCGTCATCTCGATCGTGCTCGCGCTCGGCGCCCTGGTCGCGGCGGAATGGTTCGCGCGCCGCGCGACCGCCCGCCTGCACGGACAATAGCCATGCTGCGCGTCGACATCACCAAGCGGCTCGGCGAGTTCACGCTGTCCGCCTCCTTCACCAGCGAAGGCCGCGTCACCGGCCTGTTCGGCGCGTCCGGCTCCGGCAAGACCTCGCTCATCAACATCATTGCGGGGCTGCTGCGTCCCGACCGCGGCACCATCGTGATCGACGGCGAGACCGTCGACGATAGCACAGCCGGCATCCACGTCCCGACCTGGCGCCGTCGCATCGGCTATGTGTTCCAGGACGCGCGGCTGTTTCCGCATCTCGATATCAGGCAAAACCTCGACTACGGCCGCAGAATGAACGGCCATGCCGACGACCCCGCGCAACGCAAGCGCGTCGTCGACCTGCTCGACATCGCCGCCTTGCTCGACCGGCGCCCCGGAAAGCTCTCCGGCGGCGAGCGCCAACGGGTCGCGCTCGGCCGGGCGCTGTTGTCGAGGCCCCGGCTGTTGCTGCTGGACGAGCCGCTTGGCGCGCTCGACGAGGGCCGCAAGCTGGAGATCCTCCCCTATCTGGTGCGGCTCCGCGACGAGGCCGGCGTCCCCATGGTCTATGTCAGCCATGATGCGGCCGAACTGCGCCAGCTCGCCACCCGGATCGTCATGTTGCGCCACGGCCAGGTGACCGCCTTCGGGGGCGTCAAGGTGCTGACGGCCTCCCCCTAGCTGGCCGTTTCCCCCAATCCCGGCATAAGATAGCCAAGCTTGTCCGCTAGGCGCTCAGCCGAGCGTCGGGTCGGACGCATCGAGAAGGGCCCGCTGGTGCGATTCATAGGCTGGATATTGCTGCTGATCGGTGCCTTGCTGTGCGCGACCATCGCATGGGCGGCGCTCGGCTTCCTGCTGATGGGGATCGGCCTGATCTCGCTGCAGGTCGCCGAGCGGAGCCGGCGCCGGCCGGATTTCTCGGTGGTGACCCCGCCGGGCATCGACCGCGCCCTCAAGAGCCCCGGGCTGCAGCCGCCAAAATTCGAGCCTGTACCCGAATCCGCGCCGCCGCGCCAAGCCAGCCGCGTCGCAAGGCTCGCCAAGAGCCGCGGCGAGCCATACGACAAGGAGGCGTGGCGCGTGCTGATCGAGCGCGATCCCGACCTCGCAAAGCTCACTCAAGTGCTGGCCGATTATGGGCCGCAATATGTCGATGAGCTGGCGATCAGCTATCTCGCGGTGCCCGACAAGACCCGCTTGGGCGCGATCGTCGACGGGATCATCGCGCGCGCCCGCGACGGTCAGGGCGTCGCGCCGCCCGCTCCCGCCAGCGGATCGCGACCGCCGCCGCTGCCCCGGCCGGAGCCGCAAATCGCGATCGCCGCCGAGGGCATCCGTCTCGGCGCATCACGCCCGTCCGCTCCGGCCAGCACGGCCGATGAGCTCGAGGCCTCCCTCATCGCGGCCATCGAAGGCTCCTCCATCAAGGCCACCGCCGCCCCCGTCGAGCCGCCGCGACCCGCCCGGGAGAACCGGCCATCTCAGCCGACCCGGCGGGAGCCGGCCTTCAGCAGCGTGCCGAAGGATCCCAAGGCGGACCTCAAGCCAGCCCTCAAACCGGACCCCGAGCCGGGTCCCAGGGCGGATCCCAAGGCCGAACGGTCTCCGCCGCCGTTACCGGAAGACGAGCGGCACGCTTTCGAATTGTCGTTGCTCGCGGCCATCGCCGAGGCGTCCGTCAGCCGCGCCAATCCGCCAAAGCCCGCTGCGCCCGCCCTCGTGGCGAAGCAAGACCCGGAGAGCCGCACTGCGCCCGGGGAGGTCAACCCCCCGCCGGCCCCGCTGCCCGCGCCCGCAAGCGCGTCCGCCGCCCTCGAGGCCTCGCTCCTTGCCGCGATCACGGAAGCCTCGGCCAGGCGCGCCGATCCGCCAAAGCCGGTTTCCCCGACGGAGGTGACGCCGGAGCCCGACGCAAGCAGCACGTCGCAGAACCCGAAGCCCGCTCCACGGCCGGCCTCGCCGGCCGGTCATCCCGACGATTCGCTGCTTGCGGCGCTCGCGGAAATCTCCGGCGCGAACCTTCCTGGTCCCGCCGGTCCCGCCAAGCCGGAAGCGGCCAAGGACGCAGCCAACGACACCGCCAAGGACACAGCCAAGGATGCCTCCAACGAGCCCCTGAGCGCGCCTGACGATGACGAACTCGGCGAGATGATCAGGAAGTTTGCGCCGGATTCGAGCTTCCTGCGCAAGCAGTGAGGCGCGGTCTCAGACACCCGCCACCGACGCCCAGATGTCCGCGAGCTTGCGCCGGATCGTTTGCATGCGGGTTCGAGGCACGACCACCTCCTCGTCCTCCGGCAGGCGGAGGCCGACCACGTTGACGCGGCCGCCGCCGATATTGCGCGCCACCAGCACGATCGAGTCGAGCGTGAGCTCGGCGCCCTCCTTTGGGGCATGATCGAGATAGACGTCGAAATAATCCGACAGCGTCAGCTTGGCCTGCTGTTCGTCGACCTTGACGGCGTAGATCTCGGCGAGTTCGCCGAGCGTGTGCTCGCCCGACACCATGAAGTCGCCGAGCAGATGCGGATCGGGCGCGGTCGACGGCGCCATGTCGACGAAGAAGCGGTCGAGCGCCTCGGCGCGCTCCGGCGGCGCAAGCAGATAGAGGTAGTCGCCGGGCGCGATCGGATCGGCCTCGACAGGCGTCAGGATCCGCTCATCGCGGATCACCAGCGTCGGCTTTGACCAGGACGGGATCAGTCCGCGGCGAAAGTACAGGCTCTTCGGCCGCACCGGATAGCCGACCAGTTGCTGCTCGAGCTGGCCGGGCAGGTCGAGCTCGACGCGGCGCGGCCCGCGCTCGGCGCGCGGCAGCGCGACATGCAGCCGCCGCGCCGCCGGCGCCAGGGTCCAGCCCTGCAGCAGGAGCGAGATGATGACGACGACAAAGGCGACGTCGAAGTAAAGATAGGCCTTCGACAGGCCAACCAGCATCGGGATCGAGGCCAGGAAGATTGCGACCGCGCCGCGCAAGCCGGTCCAGGCGATGAACACCTTCTCCCGCCAGTTGAACTTGAACGGCGCGAGGCAAATCATCACCGCCAGCGGCCGCGCCACCAGCATCAGCGCGAATGCCACCAGCACCGCGCCGCCGACGCTCGAGAGCAGGCGATGCGGCGACACAAGCAGGCCGAGCAGCACGAACATCACGATCTGCGCCAGCCAGGTCGCGGCGTCGAGGAATGTCACCACCGAATTATGCGCGCGGGTCGGCCGGTTGCCGATGATGATACCGGCGAGGTAGACGGCGAGGAATCCCGAGGCATGAACGATCTGCGAGCCGCCGAAAATCACCAGTGCCGCCGTGGTGACGAACGGCGCATGCAGGCCCTGCGGCAGCGCCACATGGTTCAGCGCCAGCACCACCAGCCGGCCGCCGATCACCCCGATGATCGCGCCGAGCAGGGCCTCCTGGAGGAACTCCATCGCGATATGGGACGCCGAGCTCTGGCCGACCGAGATGAATTCGACAAGCATCAGGGTGAGGAAGATCGCGAACGGATCGTTGGTGCCGGACTCCGCCTCCAGCGTCGCGCCGACGCGCGGGCGTAGCCGCAGGCCCTGGGTGTGCACCAGCAGGAACACCGCCGCCGCGTCGGTCGAGGCGACGACGGCACCGACCAGGAGCGACTCGGTCCAGTTGAGATCGAGAACGTATCTGGCGACCGGCGCCGTGATCAGTGCGGTCAGCAGTACGCCGATGGTCGCCAGCATCATCGAGGGCGCCAGCACGGTGCGGATGCTGGGGAATCGCGTCTTCAATCCGCCGTCGAACAGGATCAGCGCCAGCGCCACCGAGCCGACCAGGTAAGTGGTACGGACATCGTCGAATTGCAGCCGGCCAGGCCCGGAATCGCCGGCCAGCATGCCGATCAGCAAGAACACCAGCAGCAGCGGGGCACCGAACCGCAATGCGAGCAGGCTCGACAGGATTCCGGCCATCACCAGAACCGCGCCGAGCAGGATCGCTATGCTGACCGAGTCGAGGGATGCCATGCGCCTGTCAGAGGGTCTCAAATACTTGCAATTGCATCCTTATCGTCGCCACACTTGGACGCCAACCCATTTCTGACAGCAGCGGCAATGTGCCCGGTTTGCCGGATCATGCTCAGCATCGCCGTGACACTGCGTTGTATCGATGGTCGCCCGGCCGCCTTTGTGGGATTCTGCCGGCCATTCGAATCACGTTTTGCTGACCTCGCGCTTCAGTTGAGACCTTGCCGATGGACACGAGCCTGAAGGACATCCTGGAACCGATCCAAACGGCGGCGCGCTCGTTCGGCGCCGAGATCGCTTCGCCCTGGTTCTATCTGCAGTTCGGCATCATCCTCGCCGCCGCGGGCATCGCCTACGCGGCCGACACCGCGATACATGCCCGCATCCGGACGGACTCGCTGGCGATGCGCTGGCCGCTGCCATTCCGCCACTTCTTGCGCGTGATGGTGGCAAGCGCCTCGACCGCCGTATTCACCGTGCTGATGATCATCTCGCGCATCGTGATGTGGCACGCGACCTGGCCGAGCCGCAGCTACCTGATCGCCGTCTCCGCCAAGCTGGCGCTGGCCTGGCTGGTGATCCGCCTCGTGACGTCGGTGATCGACAATGCCTTCATCGTCAAGCTGGTCTCGATCGCGGCCTGGGTGGTCGCGGCGCTCAGCATCGTCGGCCAGCTCGGCTGGGCTGCGGACACCCTGGATTCCGTCGCCATCGTGGTCGGCGGCCTCCGCCTGACGCCGCTGTTGCTGATCAAGGCCGGCGCGGTCCTGATCGTGGCGCTGTGGCTGACCAACATCGCCAGCAATTTCGCCGAAAGCCGCATCTACCGCGCCACCGACCTGACGCCGTCGATCCAGGTGCTGCTGGTCAAGATCATCCGCATCGGGCTGATGGTGGTCGCGATCGCAATCGCGCTGGATGCAGTCGGCATCAACCTCCAGGCGCTCGCCGTGTTCACCGGGGCCGCCGGCGTCGGCATCGGTCTCGGCCTGCAGAAGATCGTGGCCAATTTCATCAGCGGGCTGATCCTGCTGGTCGACAAATCGGTGAAGCCCGGTGACCTCGTCACGATCGGCGACAGCCAGGGCCGCATCTCGACCATGAAGACCCGCTACATCTCGGTCGCCGCCGGCGACGGCCGCGAGTTCCTGATCCCGAACGAGGACCTGGTGACACAGAAGGTCACCAACTGGACCTATACCGACAAGAACACGCTGGTGAAGATCGCTTTCTCGACCAATTACGACGCCAATCCGAGGCAGGTCTGCAAGCTCGCGATCGAGACCGCCGGGGCGCATCCGCGCGCCACCAAGGGCAAGCCCCCGAACTGCATCCTGACCGAGTTTACCGAAACCGGCATGAAGTTCTCCCTGACCTTCTGGATTGCGGACCCCGACGGCATGGACAATGTGAAGAGCGACGTCATGCTGTCACTGTGGGATGCTTTCAAGCAGGAAGGCATCAAGGTGCCCTACCCGGTGCGGGAACTCCGCGTCCGCGGCGGCGCGCTCCCGGTCGAGACCATTATCGATGCTTCCAGCTAGCATACACCTTTTGGGATCATCCCCATGCCCAAGCTTGGCTTGCACCCGCCGCCCCGATCATTAGATTAGGCCCTCAAATCAGCCCTTTGCTTGCGAAACCGACCCGCCCATGAGCTATATCGACGCCACCGACACTTCGCTCCGCAAAACCGGACAGATCAAGCTGCACGGCCAGAGCGGCTTTGCCGGCATGCGCAAGGCGGGCGCGCTGGTGTCGAAATGCCTCGATGCGCTCACCGACATCGTCAAGCCGGGGATCCCGACCTCGGTCATCGACGAGTTCGTCCGCAGGTTCGCCTTCGATCACGGTGCCTATCCGGCGACACTGATGTATCGCGGCTACCGCTACTCGACCTGCACCTCGATCAATCACGTGGTCTGCCACGGCATGCCTGGCGACCGGCCGCTGAAGGAAGGCGACATCGTCAATGTCGACGTCACCTTCATCGTCGACGGCTGGTACGGCGATTCCAGCCGGATGTATGCAATCGGCCCGATCGCCCGCAAGGCGGAGCGGCTGATCGAGGTGACCTATGAGGCGATGATGCGCGGCATTGCGGCGGTGAAGCCCGGCGCCACCACAGGCGATATCGGCCACGCCATTCAGAGCTATGTCGAGCCGCAGGGCATGAGCGTGGTGCGCGATTTCTGCGGACACGGCCTCGGCCGCCTGTTCCACGACGAGCCGAACATCATCCATATCGGCCGGCCCGGCGAGGGCGTGCCGCTGCGGCCCGGCATGTTCTTCACCATCGAGCCCATGATCAATCTCGGCAAGCCGCATGTGAAGATCCTGTCCGACGGCTGGACCGCCGTGACCCGCGACCGCTCGCTGTCGGCGCAGTTCGAGCACTCGGTCGGCGTCACCGCCGACGGCGTCGAGATCTTCACGCTGTCCGAGCGCCACGGCGAGCAGCCTTGGCTCACAGCATAAACGGGTTGCGGCCTGAACTGAGACGCGCCGTTAATCATTGCCCCGCATGCGGCGGGTGATCTCCTCTGCCGCATAATTCTCTCCGATCGAGAGCGCGCAGATGCGCGAGATGTGCACGCGAGGCAGGCCGGTCTCCTCGGCCCAGGCGTTGAATTGCGCCTGCACCTTGGCAAGATCTCGCTTCGACTTGACCTCCTCGGCGATGTCGAGACCGGCGTCGCGCAGGCAGGCGATGACGTCGCGCGAGGTGACGAAGCCGTCCCAGCCGAGGAAGCGCAGCAGCATCTGGCCGGTATTGCCGCCGAGCCGGCTGCCTCGCTTGACCAGGAGATCCAGCAGGCCGACCTCGTCCGACGACGGCCACGCCGCCAGGAACTTGCCGAAACTGCCGTGTTCGCGTGCGATCTCCTGCACGAAGCGGCCATTGTCGCGCACCGACATGATCTTGGCGCCGTTGCGCACGATCCGCGTGTCACTGGTGAGCTTCTCCCAATATTCGTCGGGCTTGAAGGCGAGCTTGGCCGGTGCAAAGCCGAGGAAGGCCTCCTCGAAGCCGGGCCATTTCGCATCGATCACGCTCCAGGCAAAGCCCGCGCAGAACACACGCTTGGTCATCTCCGCCAGCACACGGTCATCGCCGATCTTCGCCAGCACCTTGGCGCCCGCGACCGGTGGCAGCAGCTTCTCCAGCGCCTTCGCCCCACCCTTGCGCTTCTCGGCGCGCGCCCGGATCACCTTGAATGAGGTCACGTCAACACCTCCCTCGGCCATGCCGGGCCGCAGGCGAACGGTAGTTCAGCGGTTCGACCAAGGCAAACCACCAAGAGAAACCGGTGCGGTCTGCCGCGATCCGGTCAGCCCTTGCAAAACCCGGCGGGCACGGCATGGTTGGGAGCGATGCCCGCCAAGCCCCCCCACAGCCCCGACGTAACGGACGAAACGCCGCATTATCACGGCCACCGCGAACGGCTGCGCGAGCGCTTCTATGGCGCGGGCCCCGAGGCGCTGAGCGACTACGAACTGTTGGAGCTGGCGCTGTTCGCGGCGATCCCGCGCGTCGACACCAAACCTCTGGCAAAGGCGCTGCTGAAGAAGTTCGGCTCGCTCGCCGAGGTCGTGCATGCGCCGGCGGCGCGACTGCGCGAGGTCAAGGGCGTCAAGGATGCCACGGTCAATCAGCTCAAGCTGCTGGCCGCGGTCGCTGACCGGATTGCCAAGGGCGAGGTCAAGCGCAGCGTCGCGCTATCATCGTGGAATGACGTGATCGACTACTGCCGAACCGGCATGGCCTTCGCCGACAAGGAGCAATTCCGCCTGCTCTTCCTCGACAAGCGCAACCAGCTGATTGCCGACGAGGTGCAGCAGACCGGCACGGTCGACCACACGCCGGTCTACCCGCGCGAGGTGATCAAGCGCGCGCTGGAATTGTCCGCGACCGCGCTGATCCTTGTGCACAATCATCCAAGCGGCGACCCGACGCCGTCGCAGGCCGACGTCCAGATGACCAAAGCGATCATCGAGATCGCCAAGCCGCTGGGAATCGCGGTCCATGACCACATCATCGTCGGCAAGAACGGGCATGCGAGCCTGAAGGGGATGAGATTGATATGATTCGGCTGCGTTGAGACGCCTCCACACGACCACCGTCCGTTCCTGCCCCCACCCACGGAGAAGTCGATCATGTCGAATGGTCCCAGCGCGGTGCTCTCTTCCAATGAGATCGGCGCGATTGTGCGTGATGCCGTTGCGGAAGGACAGGCGGGCCGCAAGCAGGCGGCATCGCAGACAATCCAGCCCTTGCGAAAGGCCCAGCGCCACCAACCTGGAGCCGCGATGGCATTGTTGTGGATTATCGACCAACGAGGCCTCGCAAGGGAGGAAGCGGCAGACGTTCTTTCAGAGATAGCAGACGCCCATAATGACGATGTGGTAGTCCTCTCGGCGCTTGGCCTGTGCCTCGAAGCCGTCCGCGACATCGATGATCTGAACGCGCCACCGCCCGGACAATCAATATTCCAGACGATGGTCGAGAAGCTGGAGCGCCTGGGCAAGGTCCACGAGAGGCAGGCCGAACAGGAGCGGATCCTCCGCGGGCTCGCCACGTCGGCGCGAATGATGGCGCGCCAGAAGGACACGATTGCCGAGAGCAGCCTCCGGAAACTGACCGAAATTGATCCGCAAAACAGCGCGCACTACTACAATCTGGGCCTCTTCTACAAGACACGGGGCAGATTCGCGGAAGGCGTGGTGGCAAACCGGGCGGCTGCAAGCCTGCACCAAGAAATTGTCGAAAGCACCGAGTGGAATCTCGGAATCTGCGCCACGGGCGCCAGAGACGCTGCGACGGCTCTGGATGTGTGGAAGCGCATGGGCCAGAAAATCGAGCTTGGACGCTTCGGGCTGCCGGAAGGCAGATATTCGACCTGCAAGGTGAGGCTCGCCGAACGGCCTCTCGCGGAGCGTACCGCAGACCTTGACGATCCAGGCCAGGAGGAAACGATATGGATCGAACGGCTGAGTCCGTGCCATGGCATCATCCGCAGCGTGCTGTACGGCAATCTCGGCGTCGACTATGGCGATGTCATCCTGATGGACGGCGCCCCGATTACGCATCACACCTATGGAGAGCAGCAGGTCCCGGTCTTTCCCCATCTGGCAACGCTTCTGCGGCGGAACTACCAGTTCTTCGATTTCGCGGGCACGCAGGAGACCGCACGGCAATTGGCCGACCTGAGCGAAGAATTGGATGGCGACGCCGTCATCTATTCGCACTCCGAGAGCTTCAAGCTCATGTGCGCAAATTGTTGGCGCAACCCCGATATCGATCACGCTGATCACGAGGCAATGGAAAAGCACGTCGTCACCGGACGCATTGCCGCACCGTCCGACTTTGCGCCTGCACGGCTTCTGGAGCTGATCGACAAAGCCATCGAGAAGCGCGGAAACTGCCAGCTCTATGCACCCGATCTTTGCGCAGCGGCGGGAGCGTCGGTGCGCGAGCGGATCGACCGACGCCGGTTTGCGCTGCTGAGGGACAACTAGCGACACCACCTCGCATAAACTTAAGTGTTAAGAACTGGATGGCGCCATTAGTCCGCCTCCGTCTCGTACTTGATCCTCGATTTTCCGATTGTCGCTTTGCCAGCCCGATCGAAACTGACAACGACCTTGCGTGTGGCCGTGATCGTGTGGCCTGCTCCGTCGATCATGGTAACAATGGTCACGACGAGCGAGCCGTCCTTCTTCCATTCCTCCGCTTCCTGCCAGTTCATGTTGGCGAAATGCGGGAATTTATGGCCGTGCTTGAGCCGCTCCGGGATGTTCGCCTCGGGCAGGTCAGGCAGATCGATCTTTCGAAACCTGTCGCCGGTTCGGAAATAGACGTCCACTCCTTGAATCGGATGACCCAACCTTGTCATCAATGCGAACCGGTTCGAATCGGGTGCCCAGAGCACATGCCAGCCAGTCTGGCTCGAATCGTCCTCAGCAATCCGCTGCAGTTTTTTACGGGATTTCTGATCGATCAGGTCAATGGTGTTCAGGTCCTCGCTATGGGTCGAGAGAAAGGCAAATTTCCCGTCCTTTGACGGCCAATCGATGCTTCCTTTCGTATCGCCCGCGGAGGAACCTGGAGAGGCGACCGGCTCCTCCGCCCACACCGTCGTCATGGGCGCGACCAGGCCGACCAGGCAAAGCAGCAGCCGGATCACCTTCTGCATGTGCGTCGCTCCGGTCAATTGGCCTCGTCATGCTGCGATCGTAGCCGCCTGGCCGTCGGGGGCCGGCAATTCATGCGGCCTGTGCCCGCAAAACCAATGGGCGAAAGACGATGTGATAGTAATGCGGCATCGAGGCCTGCTGCAAATCAACGGGCCGGATCGTCGCGACGCTTGCCTGCGACTGGCAACGATAGATCTCTCCTTCCCGATTGATTCCGTCCAGATCGAGCGAACCCGACGCGTCACGACGCACGCGTCCGTCGCGGCTCAACAATTCGATCTTGTCGATTTGCAGCCATTCGTAGTGCTCGCCGAGGAACATCTTCACTGTGACGCCGCTCGCATAGGGCAGCGTCACCGAGAAATAACCATCGTGGGTATGCGGCACCCTCAGCGAGAACGCCTTCGATTCCTGCTCCCGTCCCAGCCAGATTTTCAGTGGCGAGAAGCGCACGTTCATGTCTTCCGGAGCCAGATCCAGCTGGAAGGCCCGCTGCATCAGGCCGCTGAATGCGGCGTCAAGCCCGAGGCCGCGCGCCTCATAGGTCCCGAGCCGATGCGGCGACGGCACGCCCCGCGCATGCTTCAAGCCGGTCTTCAAATCATAGATCGTCTTTCGGCGGTCCGGCGTCCCCATATCCTTGTCGTGCTGGAAGTTCCTGAAATAGTCCAACTCCGCCTCGACCGGCATGTAGACATGTCGAAACAGCGCGGCATGGGCAGCCCGCTGCAAAATTGAATAATCGTGCGTCACGCCGGACTTGGCAAAGAAGGTCTTCGCATCGTGGATGAAGCGCAGGCACTCGGCCTGGATGTCGGTGACCTTCTGGTACTGCTCGTCACTCAGCCTGATCTCCTCGAGAACCGGCTCTCCCTCCAGATCGTAGTCCTTGACCGCTCCTTCCCTGAAGGTGCAGCTCTGCTCGAACAGGCTGTGATCGCACCAGGACGTTGTAATCAGCGACTTGCTGTTCGACGGACGGTCGGGCTCGTCAGAGGCGAGTACGTAGCGGCCCAATATGTCGACGTTCAATTCCTCGCTGAAGGTTCGGGTCAGATAATCCTGCGTTACACCGGTGTAGCCCGTATCCGCCAGGATGATAGTATCGCCCTGCTCCAGCTCCATCTCCTTCAGCATGTAGCGCTTCAGGCGGTCTCGATAGGCGGACGAGTTCTTGAATATCAGTCCCAGAATATCCTTGTCGTGCAGCAGCTGATGAAAGGTCGCCTGCGGGTCGGCCGACTGATGGGCGATCTGTAGCAACACCTCGGTCAGCTCGCGCGGAAGCAGGAGCTGCTCGGCAACGACATGGAAATTGTAGTGCTCGGGCCTGATTCCGCTGATGTAATGGTCGACATCGGCGCGCGTCCTGAAGGAAGCCGCGACCGCGATGAGCTTGCGGAGCCGGACCAAATTGCCGACGGGCTTGCGCGCATAGGCTTCGCACGCACGCGAGAGAAGGTACCCGTCGCGCAACAGGAAGAAGACCTTTACCCGCTTGCCCTGCCGTTGCAGTTGCTCCACCTCGTCCATGAGAAAGCGGGCATAGGCGTACAGAACCGGACCAAACGACATGTAGCCGATCATCGTCTCCGGCGCGTACGGCTGCAGTTCCGCCACCGAAAAGACCGGCCGGAACGGACTGTAACGCGGCAGAGCCGGAGTTTCCTGCGCGGCCTGGCCGAGCACGGCGAGGGAAGTTGCCGCATGCTGCAAGCGCAGAAAATCCGCAACCTCCCGGTCGAACTGGAGGAAATGCAGCGCGCGCATGCCCAGCTTGCGCGGCGCCAGCGCATCAGCGGCTTCATTGTCGCCGATATGGAGGATTTGCGATGCGGGCACATCGCACTCCTTGATGACGATCGGAAAAAGCGCGTCGCTTTTCGCCGTTCCATAATCGACGGAGCAATAAATCTTGCTGATTGCCTGCATTGCGTCTGCGGGCAGATTCCGCGTCAGAAGGCGCCTCAGCTCGCCCTCGCGCAGATACATGTCACTCACGATGATGATTTTGATGCCGCGGGCGTGCGCCTGCCTGATCAGCTCCACACACGGAAAGAACGCGAAGCAAATATTCGCTTCGGTCTCGACCTCAGCTTCGGCCAGTTGCGCCTGTGTTTCGGCGGAAAGCGACGAAAACGAGCGATAGATGTCGCCGATATCGATCTGCCTGGATCCTGTCTCCAGGAGCTTTGCCCGATAGGCGCGCGCGGCGGCACTCATGCGCTGTTGAGGTGTGATCCCCAGGCTGCTCACGGCAGGATGGGCAGACAGCGCGGCGAACACGTCCCTCGGCGTCGCCGTCTTGCGCCACAACAATGTATCGAAGCAGTCGAGCGAAAGCACCTTGATCGAGTCGCCGTAGTCATCGAGCACATGGGGGAGATCGCTGGCCGCGACTTGCGTCTTCTGCGAGTTCAGGTTGGACAAAGAGCCGTGCATCACTCCCCCATAAAGCCGCTCAGGATCGACGATCCCTAGGATTGATAGTCATTGCCCTTGATATAGAGCGTCAGCGCAAGCGTATCGCGCACCTGTTCATGCTCGCCGAGTTGCTTCACACTGTGCCAGCTCTCGTCGGTTCGCACGAATGCGTAGGCCGAATTCGGCTGGAATAGATTCGTTTTCAGCAACTGGAAGCCTCCCGGCTTCTTCAAATGGAATGAGGTGCCCAGATGAATTTGGGATCGGTCCTTGGGAAGGTAGAATTGCAATGTCGCGATCTTGTAGGGCGCATCCGGATGCACACCGATGAAATATCCGGGATAGTCGCGGTAAAAGATCGGAACCAGCGCCATTTCGGGGATGTTTTTCCCAAACTGTAGCCGAATGCGGCTCGCGAATTTTCCTACAATGGAATCCACCAGCCGATCCGACGTCATCACGCTGCGCATGTCGCTCCAGAAGGGGCGATCTTCCGGCTTCATCCGCTGAATGGTCTTTTCCGTGAGATCCAGCAGCTTCCGCGTTCTGCGCCCATCCGGAAGCATTGCATCAGGATGATCGATGAACTGAAAGACGTCATCTCCCGGCAGACGCCGCGAGACCTCGCGGTAGACGTCGGGATCGAACACGTCCTCCATGTACAGATTTTCGGAGGGCAACGGATCGATATCGGCCTGCTGGATCTTGCCGACCAGTCGCTCCAGTATATGCTGCATGGTAATCCCCCTTACGTGGCAACTCCCGAGAGTGCGACGCTCCATGGTGTCAGCGGACATCCGGCGGCGCTATCTTATCGGCGGCTTGCCTGATGAAGCTGATTGCGGAGCCATGCGTTCTCCTGCTCTAGCGCCTGGTTCCACGCCAACAATCCGAAGCGCTTCGAGTTCACCCGGGACCAGAACGCGCTCGGCGCGCGCCGCCGCAGCGGAAGGACGGCGATGGCGATCGCGCACTGGCTGCCCATATCCATGACTTCGCCGAGCTCGGCGAGGCCGAAAGGAATGGGCGATTCGCTCGAGCCCGCAAAATCGCCCGGATCGCTGCGCGCGGCTTCGAGCGCGGTGTCGAAGCCTATCTGGAAGAATGACAACGCTTTAGCTTCGTCCTCGAATGTCAGCGCGATCCGGGCTGCATGAAAGGCCGCCGCAATGGTCTTGGTGGTCAGGATGGGGGAAAAGGATCGCCAGTCCAGCCGGGCCGCCAATGAAAACCATTTGAGCGCGTCGTCCAGCGCGCCGGATAGTTCCGACAGACAGCCTGCGAGAAAGGCCAACGAGATGCGCCAACGCTGCACATGAGGGTTCGTGGTGTCTTCGGCGCTTCGACAATAGCTCTCTATCCTGCGAACCAGCTCGCCCGCCTCTTTTGCCTGGCGACGTTCGAGAATGCGGTAGCCCGTGACGCAAAGCGCGGCGCCCTGATCTGCAGATCCCGGGCGGGCATTTTCGGCAACCCAGTGGGCGAGCCGGCCCAGCACCGCGTTGTCGCTGAAGCGCTCACCGACCTGGACCAAGGTCCGGTACAGCCATGGATTGTCGTAGTGTGAGCCGAAATCGACGACCACCGCTCCGCTCGCGGACAGGGCGTCGGCAAACGCGGGGTGGCGGTATGAAGCGCGCAGCTCCTCGGCCCTCGCAAAGGGATTGGCCGATGCCACGACCAATATCCATTCTCCTTCGACACCGCTTTCGAAGGGGACGCGCCGCAGCTGACGCGGAGTCTGCGGCCATTTGAAGCCGCCGGGCGCTGTCTGCACATAGCGGGATTCAAGAACGAAGTCCTCGGCCAGACCTTCACACAACTTGCTCCAGTCGAAGACATGGTAGTGGTAGGGGTTGGGGTCGTTTCCGGTATCGTCCATCCACCTGTCCGGAACGCTCGCAACCAGCCGCCCGTCGGGCTTCAACACCCTCGCGAATTCCTTTGCTACGGCTTTCCAGTTCTCGACATGTTCGATCGTCTCCATCGAAACGATGAAGTCGACGGAGGCGTCGGGGATATGGGCGAGGGCGGACGCGTCTCCGGCCTCGAAACGGACGTTTTGCTCGCCGTAATTCGCGTTGGCGTAGGCCACCGTATCTGCATCGACATCCACGCCGATGACCTTCGAGGCTTGTGTCGTCGCGGCGATCACCGCGGAGCCGTAGCCGAGCCCGCACGCGCAATCGAGAACGACGTCACCAGGTCGGACCAGCGAGGCAGCAAGTGCATAGCGGACGACATGGGCATCGGCGCGCGAGCCGCTCTCGCGCAGCATGTCCATGTGGAGATTGCGCTCTCTCAGCAGATCTTCGACGGGCCACCCGGCAGCGGCCTGCGCCGGGACGCGCTGGTAGATGGAATGCAGCGGGAGCATGTCGTCGCGCATTCCCTCGTAGTCCGACATAGCGAGTGAGGCCGGGTGGCGTCGCCACCCCCGAGCGAACAGTTGGTTCTCGAGCGGTCTGCGGACCCCGGAAAAGCCGGGACCTATCAGGAAGAGGTTCTGGAGATGATCGAGGCTTGCGAGGGTATCGATCAGGAGGAGCGCATCCTTCTCGGCGGCGACCTCGACGACAGCAATCGGTTTGTGCGGAACAGGTACCTCGGCCCGGGATGAAATCCAGCGGGAGTTTTCGAATGAGTGCTGACCGACCGCATAGGCATCGCACCCCAGAAGGAGCAATTCCTGAAGCAGACTCGAATCACGGGCATTCCACTGCACGATTTGGCACGGGCCAAAGACGCGCGTGATTGCAGCGGCGGTTTCAATCGACATCTGACCCGGACCGGCGAGGGCTTGACAGGGTTAATCGTCATTTAAACGTCCCCACCTTGAGAATCAGGCGAATTAATCAAGCAGGTATCTCGACATGAGTCCGGATTTCCGCGGCACGATGTGTCCGAGTCCTGCTCTTCGTTCCGCCCTCTCCTCTCGCGGAGGGCGCAGGGAATGCCGGGTGCCAGTTGCACAGGGTCCGGGGCAACAAAAAGCACCGGGGTAGGCGTGGCTACCGGCGCTAGGCATGCAACGTTTCCCGCGCGGCGGCGTTTCTTGCAGGTTGCATTGACGGCTGTTGTTCGGCTTGGGGGTTGCGATGACCGATTTCGTCGTTGAGGAAGGCCTGCCCTATCCGCTCGGTGCCCATTGGAGCGGCAACGGCACCAATTTTGCGGTGTTCTCGGCCAACGCCACCAGGGTCGAGGTCTGCCTGTTCGACGGCGCGCGCGAGACCCACCGCTTCGAGCTGCCGGAATATACCGACCAGGTGTTTCACGGCTTCATCAACGGCGTCCAGCCGGGCACCTTCTATGGCTATCGCGTTTACGGCCCCTATCAGCCGGACGGCGGCCACCGGTTCAATCCGAACAAGCTCCTGCTCGACCCCTACGCCTGCGCCCATGCCGGCGCGCTGACCTGGAATCCGGCGGTGTTCGGCTACAAGATGGAGACGGGCGACGACCTCACCTTCGACGAGCGCGACAGCGCGCCCTTCATGCCGAAATGCGTGGTGGTCGACCCAAATTTCGACTGGGTGCAGGAAGCGCAGCGGCAGAACGTGCATTGGGACGAGACCGTCGTCTATGAGACCCACGTCAAGGGTTTTACCAGGCAGCACCCCGGCATCCCCGAAACCCTGCGCGGCACCTATGCCGGCTTCGGATCGAACGCCGCGATCGACTACCTGAAGGCGCTCGGCATCACCTCGGTCGAGCTGCTGCCGGTGCATTCATTCGTCAACGACAGCAATCTCCTGGACAAGGATCTCGTCAACTATTGGGGCTACAACACGATCGGCTTCTTCGCGCCGGATCCGCGCTATGCTGCCGACGTCCCCAACAGCCTGCGCGAATTCAAGGAGATGGTGTCGTGGCTGCACGGGGCCGGGCTCGAGGTCATTCTGGATGTCGTCTACAACCACACCGCCGAGGGCAATGAGCGCGGCCCGACGCTGTCGTTCAAGGGCATCGACAATGCGAGCTACTACCGGCTGCTGCCCGACAAGCGGCGCTACTACATCAACGACACCGGCACCGGAAACACCGTCAATCTGTCGCATCCGCGGGTGATCCAGATGGTGATGGACAGCCTGCGCTACTGGGCCGGCCACATGCATGTCGACGGCTTCCGCTTCGACCTCGGCACCATCCTGGCGCGCGAGGTCTATGGCTTCGATGAACAGAGCGGCTTCCTGAAGGCGATGAACCAGGACCCGCTGCTATCAGACGTCAAGCTGATCGCGGAGCCCTGGGACTGCGGTCCTGGCGGCTACCAGGTCGGCGGCTTTCCCGCCGGTTGGGCCGAGTGGAACGACAAGTTCCGCAACACGCTACGGGATTTCTGGCGCGGCGAGGCGCCGCCTTCCGCACTGGCGCCGCGGCTGCTCGGCTCGCACGATGTGTTCAACCGCGAGGGCCGCCGTACCTGGGCCAGCGTCAACTTCATCACCGCGCATGATGGCTTCACGCTGAACGACTGGGCGAGCTACAACACCAAGCACAACGAGGCCAACGGCGAGAACAACAATGACGGCTCGTCCGACAATCACTCCTGGAATTGCGGCGCCGAGGGCCCGACCGACAATCCCGGCATCATCGCGTTGCGCGAACGCCAGAAGCGCAACATGCTGGCGACGCTGTTGGCCTCGCAGGGCACGCCGATGCTGCTCGGCGGCGACGAGTTCGGCCGCACTCAGCGCGGCAACAACAATGCCTATTGCCAGGATAACGACATCTCCTGGTTCGACTGGAACCTCGGCGCCGATGCCGAGAAGCTGCTCGCCTTCACGAAGCGGATGATCAAGCTCAGGCGCGACTATCCGATCCTGCGCCGCAGTCGCTTCCTCTCCGGCGACCGCGATGCGCAGCTCGACATCCGCGACGTGGTCTGGATCAACGCGTCGGGCGCGGAGATGACGCCGGCCGACTGGACCACCGGCTGGATCAAATGCTTCGGCGCCCTGCTCGATGGCCGCGCGCGCAAGACCGCGATCGCGCGCACCGGCGAGGACGACACCGTGCTGATGGTGCTGAACGCCTTTGAGGGCGAGGTCGATTTCAAGCTGCCGCTGACGTCGGCCGGCCCGCGCTGGTCGCGGCTGCTCGATACGGATGTGCCGGAGGAGCCGGCGGGCGGGCATTTCGAGTTCGGCAGCACGTACAAGGTAACGGGACGCTCGCTGCTGCTGTTCACAGCCGGCGAGCCCAAATCATGATGGGCTGGGTCGAACGTCAGCCACCCGTCGACCCCGCTCCCCTCTCCCGCTTGCGGGGGAAGTGGAACGAGTTTGCGGTCCGTATACACCTCCTCCTCCCCCAAACGTCCTCCTCCCCGATCCTGCCAGCCAATTGACATTCGCTCGCCGGATGCCAGACTTCGGCAAAAATACAGGGTGGAGACTTCTGGATGGCCAATCTCGCGGCCTCTAATCATGTCGCCCGTGTTTTGTCGGCGGCCAACCATCTGGCCGGCGTCGACACCGAGTCGCGGATCGCGACCTCCTGGCGGCGATGCCTGGTCAATCACAAGCTCGATCCCGCCCGGCGCGGCCCGCCGCAGACGCTGACGGAGGCCGAGGTCCGGCATGTCGCCGAGCCGATGGAGGAACTGATCCGGGTCGCGCTCCCGGAACTGGAGGACCTCGCGCTGGTGCTGCGCGACGCCGGCTATTGCGTCAATCTCGCCGATCCCAACGCCACCATGCTGGTGAGCCGCCTGCCCGAGGGCGACTATGCGCGGATGTTCCTGGAGTGGAAGATCTACACCGGCTCGAACTTCGCCGAGACCTTCGAGGGCACCAACGGGCTCGGCACTGCGTTGGCCGAGCAGCGGCCGATCCTCGTGCACGGCGACGAGCATTTCCGCGAGCAGTGGAGCATGTTCACCTGCGCGGTGTCGCCGCTGTTCGATCACACCGGCCAGCTCGCCGGCGCCGTCAACATCTCCTCATGCCGCAGCGATCTCGGCCGCGGCGCGCATGAGCTCGCGCTCGCCGTCACTACGCAGGCGACGCGGCGGATCGAGCACGCCTTCTTCCGCCGCCATTACCGCGCCTCCTGGATCGCAACGCTGCCCGCCAGCGAAAGCGGCGGGCTGATCGCCTATGACGACGACCGCCGGGTGGTCGGCGCCTGCCGCAACGCGCGCAGTGCGCTCGGATTGACCGATGCGATGATATCTGACGGCATCGATCTGTCGCATCTGATCCAGCTCGACGACAGCGCGACGCGCGCGCCGGAGGGGAGCGTCGCGCTGCGCCGTGCCGACGGCACGCCGTGGGGTTCGGGCCGCGTCGCGCCGCCGCTGCGCGCGCGATCGCGATCCGTGCCAGCGCCGGCGCGCGATCAACCGGCCGGACAGTTCAACGGCCTGCACAGGCTGGCCGGTCGCGATCCCGTGCTGGTCAGAGGCGTCAAGCGGCTGATGACGGTCGGCAATCTCGATCTGCCGATCCTGCTGCACGGCGAGACCGGCGCCGGCAAGGACGTGTTTGCGCGCGCCATCCATGCCGCAAGCAACCGCGCCGGCCGCAACTACGTCGCGCTGAACTGTGCGGCGATGCCGGAGAGCCTGATCGATGCCGAACTGTTCGGCTACGAGGCCGGTGCCTTCACCGGCGCACGGCGCGAGGGATCGAAGGGCCTGATCGTGCAGGCGAGCGGCGGCACGCTCTTCCTCGACGAGATCGGCGACATGCCGCTGGCGTTGCAGACAAGGCTGCTGCGCGTTCTGGAGAACCGCGAAGTGTGGCCGCTCGGCGCCTTGAAACCCGTTCCGGTCGACATCCGCCTGATCAGCGCCACCCATCGCGACCTCGCGCGGATGGCCGAGGCGGGCTCCTTCCGCTCCGATCTCTATTATCGGCTGCGCGGCATGGAGATCCGCCTGCCCGCGCTGCGTGAACGCGCCGACAAGACGGATGTCATTGCGCTGATTGCCGATGAAGAAGCCCCGAATTGCCGTATCGCCCCCGGTGCCTGGGCGCAACTCGTCGCCTATCCCTTCCCCGGCAACATGCGCCAGCTCCGCCACGTGCTGCGGCTCGCCGGCTGCACCGCGGAAGGCGGGGTCATCACCGAGGCCGATCTCGATCTGCCGGCGGTGGGCGCGCGGACAGCGCAGGATCAGGCAAGCACCGAGCGTACGGTGATCGTCGACGCGCTACGCGCCCATGGCGGGCGGGTGAGGGACGCCGCGAGGACGCTCAAGCTCAGCCGCGCGACGCTGTATCGCAGGATCAAATTGTTGAAGATCGACCTGGATGGCTAGTGCTGCTATTCATAAGCGAGGCTCACCGCGCGCCAACTGGAGGGGCTTGTGCACGGCACGAACTGCGAACGCCAGACGGTCGCCAGAACGGTTCCTGCCTGGGTCAGATCCGGCATTCTCGATCGGATCGATCCTGCGGGGGTGAAGCAACGGGCGCGCGCGCCGTCAATTCTCCTGAAAGCCGCTGCTGCCGCCGCGGCGCTGCTTTCATTCTCCGGATCGGTCAACGCACAGACCACCATGGATGCGCAGGCTCAATGCACGCTGTCCGCGATGCGTGACACGCGATCCGCCCTGGCCATCCAGTCGATCCGTTCAGCCTGCAATTGGCTCGCGGTCAACGGCAACTCCTTGTTGAACGAATCCAGCAGGGGCTACTATCTGTGTCTGGTGCGGCAGCTGTCGGGTGCGCAGGCCGATGAAGCCGCTTCGGCAATTATCTCGGCATGCCGCACGTCCAATCCGCTATAAGCGCCGGCTCGGACTCTACGAAAACTCGTTCCAGCTGACGCGTCGCGCGTCGAGATCGCCGAGCACGACGGGATCGCGGATGTCGCGCACGCTATGGAAGCCGCTCTTCAGATAGACCAGCGGATCGACCGCTGTCGCGCTGCGCACATGCTGCACCTCGCCGATGAAGACCGAATGGGTCCTGGTCTCGAGCTCCTGGGTCAGCACGCAGTCGAACGCTGCCACCGCATCTTCCAGCACCGGCGCGCCGGTGGCGCCCGTGGTCCAGCGGCCAAAGCCGAAGCGGTCATCGCCGTTGACGCCCTTCTGGCCCGAGAAGGTCAGCGCCAGCAGCGCGTGCTCCTCGTTCAGGAAGTTGATGACGAAATGGCGCTCTTCCAGGATACGGGCGTGGGCGCTGGCGCTGCGGTTGACGCAGACCAGCACCGACGGCGGATTGTCGGACAGCGAGCAGGCCGAAGTCACGGTCAGGCCGGTGCGCTTGCCGGGCTCCGAGCCGACCGTCACCAGCGCGACCGCGCCGGCGCAATGGCGCATCGCCTGCTTGAAACTCTGTGCATCGACGCTCATCCGCAGCCCCTGTGCCGAAATACCTTTCCCCAAGATAAGGGACGCGGGGGGCGAGGCAAGCCCCCGCACCCCGCCCAGCTGTCATGCGGCCTTCTCGAACTCGGCGCCGAGATGCTTGAGCCGCGGCATTACCTCGTTCTTGAGCAAGTCCAGCGAGCGCCGCCAGGCCTCCGGCTTGTGCTTGTAGTCGAAGCCGAACACCAGGAGCACGCCGAAACCACCGACCTCCTGGTAGATCTGCTCGATCTTCTCGGTGACGGTGGCGGGCGAGCCGACGATCCAATTCCGGCGCGCGCAATATTCGACCGTGACGTCGCTGTCCGGTACGTCGGGCGCGTGCTTCAAATAGTCCTTGAAGCCGAAATGGCCGAGCAGCGGCAGGAAATACTCGCTCATCATCCGGCCCATCATGTCGCCGGTCGACAGCTTCCACGCCTCCTGGTCCGTGTCGGCGACGAACACCTCGCGCACCAGCCGCCAGTCCTTGCGGCTCGGCTTGCGGCCGGTCTTGGCGGCGCCGGCTTCCACCGAGTCCCAATGGCTGCCGACATAGGCCGGGTTGAGGTTGAGGCTCATCGGGATGAAGCCGCGCTCGCCGGCGAGCTTCAGCGTGTCCGAGTTCTTCGACAGCCCCGCAACGCCGATCGGCGGATGCGGCGCTTGCTGAGGCTTGATATGCGGCTTCAGGAAATCGAACATCGTGTCCGGTTTGCTCACCGTCCAGAATTTGCCCTTGTGCGTCCATGGCGCCGGGTCGGTCCACAGCTTCAGGATGATCTCCAGCGCCTCGCGCGTCATGTCGCGGTTCTGTCCCGACATGCCGTCGACATTGAACATCGCCCAGTCGCTCGGCAGGCCCGAGGCCGCGACGCCGAAGTTCAGCCGGCCATTCGAGAGGTGATCCAGCATCGCGACGCGGTTGGCGAGCTCGGCCGGGTGATGATACGGCAGCAGGAAGCCGCCGGGCCCGATGCGGATGTTCTTGGTTTGCAGCAGCGCCTGCGCGACCAGGAGATCGGGTGACGGATGCGGCTCCCAGGGCGCGGTATGATGCTCGCCGATCCAGGCCTCCTGGTAGCCGAGCTCATCGAGCCAGCGCAGGGTCTGCAGATCCCAGTCGTGGCCCTCCTTCAAACCGCACTCCGGCGGATGCGAGGGCATGGTGAAATATCCAAGCTCCATGGCGTTTCCTTTCTTCTCGCTGATGGGTTCAGTCGTGCAATGCGTCTTGCCGCGCATTCCACCAACAATTTAGCAAGCGGCGTGCCAGCGGGGGCGAATCGCGGGGAATGGCTGGAAGGGCTGGTTTTCGCGATGCTGCACGCCGATGTGCAGGTACACACGGCGTCAGCCTGTCTCATCGTCGCGAGACGCTGTCGCAACGGTGAGACTGTCATCGCAGTGGATCGAACGCGCCGCGGCGGGACTGCGCTCCGTCGCCCCGTTCTTACGGGGCGAGGTGAAGCGAAGCCTACTGCTCTACCCCGTCGCGCGGCGCGGCATCGCGCTGTCGTCGCGCTCCGGCGGCGCAGGGATCTGCATCAGGATGGTCTGGCCCATCGAAGCGATCTCGATGCCGTTCTCCTGGAAGCGGCGCTTCATGCGGCGGTTGAACTCACGCTGCACCGGCCAGCGGCCGCCATCGGTGCATCGGATCTGGCCGACGATCGTCACGACGGAGCCGTCGACCTTGTCCACGCCCCAGAGCTCAAGATCGCCGCGGATCACCGCGCGGTACTCCGCCTCGCGACGCATCTCGGCGACGATGTCCTTCAGGATCTGGCCGGCCCGGTCGGTGTCCTCCTTGAAGGCGACGTTGACGCTGACCGCCGCGTTGCCGGCGCCACGGCTGGCATTGGTGATGGTCGTCACCGCGCTGAACGGCACGACGTGAACTGCGCCGTCGCCGGCGCGCAGCCTCATGGTGCGGATCGAGACGTTCTCGACCACGCCCGAAAGTCCCGACACGGTGACGGTGTCGCCGACCTGGACGGTATTCTCCAGCAGCAGGAACAGCCCGGTGATGAGGTCCTGCACCAGCTTCTGCGAGCCGAAGCCGATCGCGATGCCGACTATGCCTGCGCCGGCGAGCAGCGGCGCGACGTTGACGCCGATCTCGCTCAGCGCCGTGAGGCCCACGACCGCGACGATCAGGCAAAGCAGTGCGGTGCGCAGCATCGGCTGGAAGGTACGCAGCCGCGCGGCGCGGGCGAAATGCCCCTCGCGCGACAGCGCGTTGATCTGGCGGTCCATCACCGCATTGGCGACCTCCCAGATCACGGCCGCCGCGAGCGCGGCGATGCCGATCGTCACCACCGCCGAGATCAGGCGGCCGCCGATCTGGCCGCCATAGAACCAGACGATGGCATCGACGCCCCAGACCTCGAGCAGCGCGACAAACCCGATCAGGGCGATGACGGCCGCGACGATCCTGCGCAGCAGCGGCAGGTAACGGTTGGCGCGCATCTCGAGCCCCGGGAAGCGCTGCAGCAGATCCGGTGAGATGCGGAAGCCGCGATCGATCAGGCTCAGCACCACCATGGTCACGAGCCGTGTGATCAGCAGCACCGCGATGGTGCCGACGAAATATTGCAGCAGCAGCGAGTAGCCGTTGCGGATGTTGAGCGCCCACACTGCCCACAGCGCGAGGTCGAGCGCGATCGCCAGCACGTGCCAGAGCCCGGCGACGCGGTTGCGGATCCGGGCCGCGAGGCCGATACGGTCGGCAGGCGCGCGGATCGCATCGGCGACCTGGCGGCGGCATTGCAGGATGATCACGACGATGAAGAGATGCACCACCAGCATCACCAGCCGCAGCAGCGCGGCGTAGCCGGCGCGGTGCAGGCCGAGCAGCAGCGCCACATTGGCAAAGCAGATGCCTGACACACCGACGGCGACGATGCGGCGGGCCCAGATCTCGATATAGGCCGCGGTCTCGGCGCGCACCCGGAACAGGCCGAAGGGACTGACGAGCGCGCGCACCGCACAAATCAGCGCACGCGAGAAGGCGTAGGCATTGACCACCGCAAGGATCACGAGCCGCGTGGTCGACTGATCACCGATCTCGGTGCCGAGCAGCGCAGTAGCGATGCCGACGAACACGAGCACGGGCAGTAGTTCGAGCACGAGCCGCCCGAGCACGAAGGGCAACCGGATCAGCGACTGCCAGGCGTGCGCCAGGCTGAGCCTCCGGCGGTGCAGTTCGGGTTCGTGAGTCACATCCGTGACCGACGAGGGCGGATCGGCGCTCGCGAGCACCTGCGCCGGCACCCGCGCGGTCTGTGGCAAATGCTGCTCCAGGAACGCGACCGGCCGCTTGATCAGGCGGAACACCACCCATTCGGCGGCAAGCGCGCAGCCGAACACCAGCGCCAGCTTCCAGGCGATATCGATCATCAGGCCATAAGCGTCCGGATCATTGGCGGTGCGGACGATCCAGTAATAGAAGGCGGGGAAATGCGTCACCGTGCGCGCGACATCGGCGACCTCGTGCGAAATGTCGGTGACCTGCTCCGAAACCATCAGCAGGAGCTGCGCGCCGAGGCTGTCGTCGGCGAGCGGGATCGGAGACGACTGCGGCTCCGGCGCAGGCTGGGCGGCCTTCGGCGAGGCATTGGCGATCGCGCGTAGCGTGTCGATCATCTCGCCGCGCTTCTTGTCGTCCTGCAGCGTCTCGAGCGCACGCTTCGCCTGCTCCGGCGTCAGCACGTCGCTGGTACTGGCTTGGGTGTTGGCTGGCGGCGGCGCCGGCCTGGCGCCGGGCTGCGCGACAGCAGGAGAGATGACCAGCGTGAAGGCGAGAACGATCGCCAAGCGAAGATGGTTCGACACGAGGGCCCCTTCCCAAAATAATTGCGCCACGGCAAATTCTTGGGGGGAATCTGCCCTCGCGCTCGCGTCATGTCGGAAGCGCCCTTTTCGCCCTCATGATGTGTCGGAAGTTTGCCGTCGTGGCGGCGATGTCTTGGCATTTGTCGCTGCACAAAATCGTCACAAGCGTTGCGCGGCGTTTACCGGTCCGGACGGTGCGGCGGTGCCGATCGAGAGGCTCTCACCGACACCATCACACGCCCAGGATGCAGTTGAATATCTTTCGCTTGACGGGTTCCAATTCGTATGATGTTCTGTTTTTGTTCTTGTTGTTTCCAGATGTGTACCGAGGTCTCCATGCACGACGTGTTCGCCGACGACGGCCCCGTTCAACTTTTCATTCATGACGACGATGAAACGCCGCTGGAATTCGTGCAGGACTTGTTGCGCACGGTGTTCGGCAAATCCAAGCAGGAAGCGATCGCCTCCGCGGCCTTGATCGAAGCCAAGGGCGCCATTCCGTGCGGCCCTTATCCGGCTCCCGTCGCACGGGCCTTGTTCAACTCCGCGAAGTGGCTGATCCGTTCCAATGGCCAGCCCTTGATGATCACCACCGAGTCCGCTGACGCCAGCCGGCCCTGCGATCTCTGCGAGGCACCGAAGGCCGTGAGCGAGATTTTTCTGTCGGGCACGACGGCTTCCCTGTGCTGCGATTGCCTGCTTGCCGCACGCCGCAGTTCGGAAGAATTGCCGGGTGACGCGTTCAAGTTTGCTGCCACAGCGCTCGATTGGCATTTTGCCGGAATGCCACGCAACCAGATCCTGACGCGATCGCGGCAATTTCCCGGTCACATGCGCGCAGACGTCCAGATCGCGATCGACAGGCAGCTCGCCAAGCCGATTCACTTCTTCGGCATTCACGAGCAGTATCGCTACGAGACGCTTGATTTCGCGGCGTTGATGAAAGCCGGCCGCTACGCACCGGCGATCGCACCGCCGCAGTACCACGACGTCGATATCGGCGAGGCCGAACCGGTGAAATGCCTCGTCAACGGGTTATGGCTTTGCAGCAGCGACGAGCTGCGCTACGCCGTGCTGCTCACCTTCCATCGCGAGTACAATTACGAATCGTCGCTCAGGATCGAGCTCATGGTACCTGCCGGTGCCGCCGGCAATGCCTTCGTGCAACGGACCTTTGCCGAGCTGGAGACCGCCGTGGATGTGGCGCGGTCGTATCGCGGCAAGATACTGTCGCTGGAAGTCGGCCCGAACTATCGCGGCCGTGCGCGCGGCGTGGCCGTGCATCGCCTGCCGACGGTTGACCGCGACGAGGTGATCCTGCCGGAACGGACGCTGCGGCTGCTCGACGGCAACTTGCTCGACTTCGTCGGAAGCCGCGATCTCTTGCGCAAGCTCGGCCAGTCGACCCGCAAGGGCATCCTGCTCTACGGCCCTCCCGGCACCGGCAAGACCCACACCATCCGCTATCTCGCCACCAACTTGCCCGGCCACACCACGCTGATCATCACCGCCGAGCAGGTCGGTCTGCTCGATGCCTATATGAGCCTCGCGCGCCTGTTGCAGCCGGCGATGGTGGTGATCGAAGACGTCGACCTGATCGCGCGCAGCCGCGAGGACATGGGTGGACCGTGCGAGGAATCGCTGCTCAACAAGCTGCTCAACGAGATGGACGGGCTGAAGGAGGATTGCGATATCCTGTTCGTGCTCACCACCAACCGGCCGGAAGAGCTCGAAAGCGCGCTCGCCGGCCGTCCCGGCCGCATCGACCAGGCAATCGAGGTGCCGCTGCCCGACACGGTCGGGCGTGACAAGCTGATCCGGCTCTATGGCAAGGGCCTGCCGCTCGAGCCGTCTGTCATCGATGAAGCGGTGCAGCGCACCGCCGGCGTCAGCGCCGCCTTCATCAAGGAACTGATGCGCCGCATCGCCCAGACCAGCATCGTGCGCGACGGCGGCGAGACGGTCACGGCGGCCGATATCGACGACGCCCTCAACGAGATGCTGTTCGATGGCGGCCGGCTCAACGTGAAGCTGCTCGGCGGCGCCCAGGGCATGAGCGCGTCGTAACGGGAGCGCGGGGAAGCGCGCTCTCTCCGTTCACCCCCGCGCTGCCGGCGGCAACAGCAGGTCGCGCTCGCCGGCGGCGACACGGGCGAGTTCGGCGGACATTCGCTCCAGCACGCGGTCCCAGGCCTGGGGCTTGTGCTGGCGGAACAGTCGCATGGTCGGATACCAGGGCGTGTCCTCGCGGTCGCGTAGCCAGCGCCAGTCGAGCGCATAGGGACAGAGCATCCAGACCGGACGACCGAGCGCGCCGGCCACATGCGCCACCGCGGTGTCGACGGCGATGACGAGGTCAAGCGCCGAGACCGCAGCGGCCGTATCGGCGAAATCGCCGAGCGCCGGCGCCAGGTCGACGACGGCGCCGCCAAGGCGCCGCAGCACCGGGTCATCCTCCCGCCGCGGCTCCTTCTGCAGGCTGTAGAGCTGCACGCCTGGTACGATGAGCTGCGGCAGCACCGCCTCGGCCTGCAATGAGCGCTGGCTGTCGCCCTTGTGCCGGGGATTGCCGGCCCAGACCACGCCGACCTTGAGCGCGGTGACCGCCTCAAGCGCCCGGCGCCACCGGGCAAGCTTCACCGGGTCGGCATGCAGGTAGGGAACGGATGCGGGGATCGTATCGACCGTGGTGCGGAAAATCCTCGGCAGGCTCATCAGCGGCAGCTGCAGATCGAACGGCGGCAGCGTCTCGCCGCGCGCAAGCACGGCGATATCGGGCAGCATCGCCCTTATCAGCGTGGCGACGGCGGGCTGCACCTGCAGCACGACCCGGCCGCCGCCCCTCGCGATCACCATTGGCACGTAGCGGACGAAGTTCAGGACGTCGCCGAGCCCGTACTCGGCGAACAGCAGCAGCGTGCGGCCCGCGAGCGGCTCGCCCTGCCATTCCGGCTCGCTGAACACGGGGTCGCCGTCAACGAGCTTCTTGCACTTGCGGCGCCACTGATACTCCTCGAAGCCGGCCTCGAACTCGCCGTTCATCAACAGGAAGTGCGCATGATTGTAATGTGCCAGCGGCTGCTCGGGATCGAGTGCGATGGCGCGGCGCGAGACCGCGATGGCCTCGTCGATCTCGCCCGCATTGCGCAGCGCGACGGCGAGATTGGCGTGACCCTTGGCGTAGTCGGGGTCGATGGCGACGGCGCGCCGATGCGCCGCAACCGCCGCCTCGACCTGGTTCTGCGCCTCGAAGACAATCCCGAGATTGGTGTGTGCGGGCGCATAGTCGGGTTTGACCGCCAGCGCCAGCTCGCAACAGCCGATCGCCTCGTCATGTTGTCCAAGCTCGAACAGGCAGGCGCCGAGATTGCTGAGGATGACGTGATCGGATGGATCGCGGGCCGAGACCTGACGGTAGAGGCGCACGGCCTCCTCGCGGTGACCGGCCTCGTGCAGCACCAGCGCGAGCAGGCGCGGCGCCGCGTCATTGTCGGGATCTAGCTTGATGGTACGGCGGAAGCAGCGGATCGCGTCCTCCAGCCGGTCCTGACGATAGAGCGCCGCGCCGAGCGCGCAATGCAGCCCGGCATGATCGGGTTCCGCGTCGAGCCCGCGCCGATACGCCGTCACGGCGGCGTCGAACCTCTTCTGATCGAACAGCGCATTGCCGAGATTGAGCCAGACGCCGCGATAGACCGGATCGCGCGCGATCACCTCGCGATAGGCCGCTTCCGCCTCCACCAGCCGATCCTGACCGGCCAGTGCCACGGCGAGGTTGAATCGTGCCCGGATCATGCCGCCGTCGAGCGCGATCGCGCGGCGGAAGGCCGCCTCGGCCTCGTCAAAGCGCGACGCGTCGCACAGGGCAACGCCGAGCTTGACGTGCAGGCCGGCATCCTGCGGCCGCAACGTCACGCCGCGGCGGAACGCCTCCACGGCGCCGTCGCGCTCACCCTTCACGACCAGCGCATCGCCGAGCGTGGCGAAGGCCGGCCCGTGCTGCGGATCGAGGCGGAACACCCGGTTCAGCAGCACCGCGCCCTCGGCGGCGCGATCGGTGACGAAGGCAATCACGGCGGACAGATGCAGCGCGGCAATGTGGTCGGGATGGGCCTTGAGGATATCGCCGCACAGCGCGTCGGCCTCTCTGGCCCGGCCCGCACCATAGTGCTCGACCGCATCCAGCATCATCCGGTCAACCGCCGTACCGACAACCATACCGCCCCCATCAATTACAACCCCGATGGCGGTTAAACGGGCGGCGGCGCCAATTCCGGCACCGAATTTCGCGCGCGGGCAATTCGAGGCGCCGGAAACCTCGATCACGCGCCGAAGCGCGTGCTGCCCTCCTCGTCCTTGGTCCGTCCGCCGTCGGCGGCTGGAGGCCGGGACTGTTGGCCCAACGGTCCAGATCGTCGATGATCCGCTGATGGCTCGGCCCGAGCGGAGTTGAGGCACCACGCTCCTGCGAGAGCGTCCGGGGCAGCTTGACCGGTTCTGCCATGCCGCAGTCTCCAGAGCCGGATCGCACGCAGGATCCCCCATCGATCGTCGCCGCTGCGCAGATGCGACAGCGGCAAATGCTCATATGCGGTGGGTCGGCTCGGCCGGGGCGACCGCCGGCGATGGAGCAAACGATAGGCAGCGCATCATGAGGACGGAAGATGACCTTCGTCGCTATTCGATGGGCGAGCAGCATGCTTGCAATTCCGCGGCATGGCGCGGCGACGATTCGAAGGCTCGCTGTGCAATCAATGCATTCGTCGCGCGCCCCACGCGTGATGAAGTCAGCCGCTCCGACCCGATTCGCCAGTCCCACGACGTCGGGGCGGCTGACACCAATAGATGAAGCGATCGAGCCATCTCCATCCGTCATTGCGACCCGTCGGGTCACAATGACAAGGAGAGATTCCGCCCTAGGATTGCCGGCGGCGAATGGTCCGGGCGAGCTCGGCAAAGCTCTCGGCGATGCCGGCGCCGGTCTTCGCGCTCACCGGTCTCACGCTCGACTTCGCAAGCTCGTCGATGCGGCCGGCGCTTCCGGCGGCTTCCGGAAGATCGATCTTGTTCAGCAACGCCTTGTAGGGCCTGCCGGGGAATCTGGTCTCGAACCCGCGGACCAGTTCGACCATGCGCGTCACCGTCTGCGGCCGCGTGACGTCAGCCACGATGATCGCGGCCGACGCACCGGTGACGTAGACCGTGTCGAAGATCTGCGTGCCGAAATCGCCGTCGGTGTCCCACAACACGAGCCGGATCGACTCGCTGCCGTCGGCGGGCGCCACGTCATGGCTCAGGATCTCGACGCCCAGCGTCGACTTGTACTGGCCCTCGAACCGGTTGTAGACGAGCCGGTACAGGATCGACGTCTTGCCGACCCCCATGTCGCCGAGCAGCATGACCTTTGCGGTGAGCATCAGCGAGCCACTTCGGATCGATAGACGGTTTCGAACGACACGCGACGATTGCCGCCGGCCGCCGTGTCGATGCGGTCGGTGATCGGTATGGTCGCCGCGCGCGACACCAGGATCAGCCGCGACGGATCGATGCCGAGCGCCGTCAACCGCCGCGACACCCGCTCGGCGCGCTTGCGCCCGAGCGTCCTGTTGGTGCCCTCGGTCCCGCTCTGGTCCGCGTAGCCAACGATGCGGACACGGAAGTCATTGTTGTCAAGCAATCCGGCGAGCTCGCGGATCTGCTGATCGGCCTGATCGCCGTCGAGGAAGTCGTCCGAATTGTTGGTGAAGAAGATCGCGGTCGAGACGATGAAACGGTCGAGCCGCGCGGCCGGACCATCGGCGACTGATTGCAGCCTGTCGTATTGCTCGCCGAGCTTTGTGGTCTGCTCGCCGAGCTTGCCGACCTCTTCGTTCAGTTTTGCATATTGCTGGTCGGTCGACGCCGATTGTTCCGATATCGCAGCGCGCATCCGGTCGATGCTCGCTTGTAGACGAGCCAGGGTGTCTTGCAGGCTCCTGATTCCGGCTTTCGACGCCGCCACCTCATCCGGCGCGGCCACACGGCCGATCCGGTCGACCACACGGTAGGGCGCCGCGGCCACGCCGAGCGCGTCGAGCAATGGAGCGGTCTCGACCTGGCCCGGCTCAACGCCCGAGACGGAGACGTTCCGGTTGCGGTGGTCGAAATCCAGCCGGATCGGAAACGAGGTGAGCAGCGGTTGCCTGGCGCCGAACTGTTCGAGCGCGGCATGGGTGCGCTGCTCCAGCAGACCGCGCATCACCGACACCACGGCAAACCAGACCAGCGTGGCGGTCGCGACGGCAAGCAGGCTGAACAGGATGACCTTGCCGCGCCGGGCGCCGGTCTTGCGCGGCGCGTCATCGGTTTCGATCGACCTCGAGAGCGTCGCCAGCATCGCGCGATCGCAGGTCGCGCCGCGATCGATGCGCTCGATCGAATCGAAGAATAGCGCGTTGATCCGCCCATTGTCGGCCGGGCGCAGCGGGCCGAGACACTCGGCCGCGAGGATGAAACGCGGCGAGGCGCGCAACGCGATCTCGCGCCCGCCGAAATCGAGCCGTTGCAGATTGCCTTCGCCCGCCAGTGCCTGGACCGAGAATTCGAGGATCGCCGCCACCATCGCACTGAGCAGGTCGGCGCGCTCGTCGCGGGTCTCGTCGCGCCTCCAGTCCGCGACGAGGCGGCCATTGCCGCGTTCGATCAGCAGCAGGCGCTTCAGGCGCGGCGGATTGTCCGCGAGCACGAACTCGCTGATCGGACGTCCCGTGAGGAGCGACTTGATACGCCCCATCCACAGCTCGGCCGATGTCAGCGCATTGATCCGCTGCTCGACGAACCCGATCGTCTCTCGGAAGGAATTCGCCACCGCGGCGCTGACCAGCCGGCCGACAATCGGATAGAGCGCCTCGACCATCATCTCGCGCGAGTTCCGGATCTCGCTGCGGATCGCGGAGACCACGGTCGGTGCAATGGCGTTGGCAAGTTCGCGCGGGCGATTGACTTCGGCACGCTCCAGCGCTGCGACCAGGATGTCGGCCGTAGCTGCCTCCAGCCGTTCGGCGGAACCGACATAGTGCTGAAGCGAGGCAAGGTCGGATTCCAGCGCCTCCAGCCTGTTGGCCTCAGGCTGAAACAGCAGTGTCTTGAGCTGCTCGATTTCGCGGTTCTGGCCGGCCGCAGCTGCCATGCTATTCGCCCGTGCGGCCGGATCCCAGTCCGCTGATGACCACGCCGAGCTGCGTGATGACTCCGCCGATGTCCTTCAGCGAAGCGAGGCGCTTCTGCTCGGTGTCGTGCTCCAGCTCCACGACCTTGGCCTGAAGCGCTGCCAGCTCGCCGGCGAAGTCGCTCTGGAGCTGCTTCAGCGACGCCTGCATCTCCGCGCGCAGGCCCGCCAGATTGCTTTCGATCGATCGCTGCGCTCCACCGAACAGCAGGTCACGGACCTGATCGATCGCGGCTGCGCCATGCGCCGCGTCAACGCCGTTTCCTGCGCTTGCGGAATTTGCCAGTCCATCGGTGCCGTTGGTCTGGCGCTCGGTACCCTTCATGTCGTTCCCTACTCGTATCCGAAGCTACGCAACCCATTGCGAGCAAAACTACAAACGCGCAACCACCTATAGCCAATTTCGGCGGCGCGGCCCAGCGAAAGGCTATCGGTGGCACGAAGACGAGCCCGGCATTGTGCAAGGCGCACAAGTTTGTTTCAGTAAGTTATTGCCTTTATTGCCAGTTCCGTACGGTTCTTGACCTGGCACTTTTCCAGGATTGCGCTGACGTAATTCTTCACCGTACCTTCCGCCAAATGCAGTTGCTCACCGATCTCGGTGTTGCTCTTGCCCTCGACGATCAGCGTGAGAATTTCATTCTCCCGCGCCGTCAGGCCGTCGCGAACCGGCAGCTTCGCTGACACGCGCGGGCCGCGCAGCCGCTTGAACTCGTCGAGGATGCGTGCGGCCACGCCGGGCGACAGGCCCGACTGGCCGTTCATGACCGCGCGAATCGTCGCCGCGATCACGTCGATCCTGGTGTCCTTCAACAGATACGCCTTGGCGCCGGCGCTCACCGCCTCGAAGATCAGGTCATTGGTCTCGAACGTCGTCAGCACGATGATATTGGTCTGCGGCAACTCGCGGAGGATCCGCCGCGTGGCCGCAATGCCGTCGACGCGCGGCATTTGCAGGTCCATCAGGATGATGTCGGGCCGATACCGCCGCGCAAACTCGATCGCCTGCTCGCCATCGGCGGCGCCCGGAACGATCTCGAAATCGTGGTTCTGTTGTGCGAGCAGCGTCGCGATCCCGTCCCGGATCAGTGCCTGATCCTCGGCGATCAGCACCCGCACCTTCTCGTCTCTGCTCACGGATTTTTCCATCGTCCTCTCGCCTGCCGTCCGCCGACGACCGGCAATTCAATCGGCCAGCACGCCTGGCGTGGCCGGCGGCACTGCCACGGGCAGCGAAATCCGGACCAGCGTGCCCTGTCCCGGCGCGCTCTCAACCGAGCAGTTGCCGCCGACGAGTTCAGCAAATTCAGCCATTCCAATCAATCCGAAATGTCCGGGCCTGGAAACCGACGGATCAAACCCGCTACCGTCATCGCGAAGCTCGACCACGAGCTTGCGGCCGACTGGCGCCGCTTCCTCGAGCGCACGGAACGAGACCCGGCGCGCGCCCGCGTGCGCCTGGACGTTGCGCAGCCCCTCGCTGACGATGCGCTGGACGGTCAGGGCACAATCGCGCAGTCCGTTGCGCGCCCGCTCCTCGATCTCGATAGAGACCTTGACGCCGCTGCGTTCGGCGAAGTCGTTCAGCAATCCCTCGACATCGGGATCGATCTCCAGATCGTCGGGCATGCGCAGCCGGCCGATCGCATCGCGCGCCCGCGAAAGGCCGCTGACTGCTGCGTCCTCCGCGGTTGCAAGGCTGTCCGCAAGGCGCGTCGGGTCGGTCGACAGATAATGCCGGATCAGCCGGATCTGCGTCAGCAGCGCCACGATCGAATGCACCAGCGTGTCGTGCAGGTCGCGCGCCAGGCGCAAGCGGGCCCGCGCCAGCGAGGCAAAGCGCACCTCCGCACTCGCCGCCTCGAGCTGCTGCTCCATCAGGCTCCGCGCCCGGCGCTCGCTTCTCAGCAGCAGTTCGACCTGGCCTGCCGCGAAATCCGGCATCGCGATCACGAAGTAGTGCGAGCGCTCGCGATTCCAGCGCACCACTGATGTCACCGGCTGCGTCAATCCCGGCGATGCGCCGCGCACGCCGGCAAGCGCGATCTTGTCGCGCCGTCCTTCCGCAAGCGCCTGGAATTCGGCTTCCATCCCGACCAGCAGCACGCATTGGCAGCAATCGACGCCGATCGCGGGAAGCCATTCGACCAGCCGTCCGATCTTCCGCACCATCGTTCTGTCGGCGCCGATGATGGCGAGACCGATGACCTCGGCCTCCGCGGCCGAAAGCAGATCCGCACTCGGGTCGATCATGCGTTGCCCAAACCAACTCCTAAAGTGCGATCGCGCTTTAGATTCTCATTTGAGCATGATCCTATCGAAAACCGCTGCACTCGTTTTCGGATCACGCTCCGGCGAGCGCCCTACTCTGGCGTAGGCCTGCGCCGCCCGCAAACGAATATGACTTTCGTCACGATCGGTCCTGACCTTCGTCAGATGCCGCCGCGGCGCGAGATGCGCTTCTGATGTCATGGACCAGCGAGATCGTGCGGGCCGCGGAGTGCCACGTCGCGTCGCACATGGCGATGCCGGGGACGGCGCCTCGGCGAGGCCGCATCAATGACCGGAGCTTGAGCCGAACAATGGGGGGCGCGCCACGAACATCGTCGCGCATGGAGCCGAGCACTCTGGCTGACGCGGCAAAACCCTTGAAACGCTTCCGCCTGAGCGGCACGCAGCGCCTGGCGCTATATGCCGCTTTCGCCGGCCGCCTGCAGCTCTACCCGCGCGGATATGCTGCGAGCAAGACGGGGCCGTTCCATTCACGGCGCGCCGTGCTCGGCCTGGCGCGCGCCGGCCTGATGAGCATCAGCGCGACTGCGCGCTATGCGGCCGCGACGAAGCGGGCGCGCGAGCTCTATTCAGATGCCGCGGCCGCTGCCGCGAGGGTGAGCACTGCCGCCCTTTCCGACGGACGCGGCGGTGACGGGGTCAGGGCCGATTAGAACGGAAAGGCAAATCCCCGAACCGGATACCGGCTGTAGAAGTCGACGCCCGTGGCCGGCCCCGAGCGGTAGTAACCATTGTAATAGCCGACGCGACCGGGCCGCGAGGTCGGACATGCGAGGTCGTCGTGGCCGGCCAGCAACGGGCGGCGCTCGTGATACCGCGTGTGCCAGCAGTTGCAGTTCTGATCGCAGACCAGCCGGATCTGCTGAACCGGGGGTCGCCATTGGCTCGCCGGCTCCGTGGGGCTGCCGGAGACCACGAGGGTGACGTGGGCGAGGCCGATAATCAGATTTGTCATGATCGCTCCGTGACAGTTGGGTTATCGCGTGACCTGCCAAGACACCGGCCAGCTATCACGCAGGCGATCGCAGTCGATCCGGAACGCCTGGCCACGGCGAAGCGTGACCTGCCACGGCACGTTCTTGAGGAAGGTCGACTCGACCACCTGGCCGTGCGGATCGGTGATCCGCACGGTCGCCTTGAGCAGCCAGGAGCCAATCGGGGCATAGGGAAGTTCCTCGGACCGGACAACTTCGGCCCGGCAGCGCGCCGGCGCCCTCGCCTGCGCCGCACCGCTCGCAACCACCCCGACCAGCCCGAGCAGGGCCGCCGAAACCTTTTCCCACCTCATCGCGCATTCCCCTTCCAGGACGTCATCGGACCGTCGCCGTACAAACTTGTGCAAATGCTTACTTTCTCGCCAAATCATGCTATATTGAGCCCAGATGATTGATGGATGGCACGGGCCATGCGGTTCTTCGGTCTCTTACTAAGGACGCTTTTTCTGCTCGTCGTGGTGGTAACAACGGCCAGAGTGGCCATGCCGCAGAATGAGAGCTTTGCGACTTTATACGATACCCCCTCCGACCTGGTCCGCATCCTCCTCGGCGCCGCCGTCTGCTTCTTCGTTGCCATCCAGATATTCCAATATTCGCGGAATCCCGCCGATATGCGCAAGTGGGTCCCGATCGGTCTGACCATCCTGCCGCTCGCCGTGATTTGCGCCATGGTCATCTGGTAGTTCGCGACCCTCGCTGGTTGCCGCGACGTTATCGCATCATCGCTGCACCGGTTTCTCCATCAACACGTTCACGTCGGTAGATCCGCGTCCGATTGTGGGCGCAGATTCCATTGCGTCGTGGCGCGAATCGACGCCGCTTCGGCAGACGCAGATAGACAGGTAATCTACAAAGTTTATCTTTACAGTTTATCTGTATATCTGCTATCCCTCTCGCCATGAGCAATCCGTCGGAATCCCGGCAGGCGGCGCGCACGTCGGCGCTGGCCGAAGAACTGCGTCTGTTGATCGGCAAGCTTAAGCGCCGACTGCGCGCGCAGGGCAATCATGGCGACCTGCCGCCGTCCCAGGCCTCCGTGCTGCTGCGGCTGGAAAAGGAAGGCCCCGCCACGGTGTCGAGCCTCGCGCGATCCGAAGGGATGCGCCCGCAGTCGATGAGTTCGGCGATCGCAGCGCTCGAGGCCGCGGGCCTTGTTCGCGGCGCGCCCGATCCGGACGACAGGCGGCAAACCATCATGTCGCTCACGGACACCTGCCGCGAATGGGTCCGCGCCGGCCGCGCCGCGCGGCAGGACTGGCTGTCGCGCACCATCACGGCACGCCTGTCGCCGCAGGAGCAAGAGGAACTGGCCGCCGCCGTCAGGCTGCTGAAACGGCTCACCGACGATTGATGCAGGCCGAAAGGCCTCCATCGGGATACGGCGGCCGGAAGAAGGAACACGGTCATGGCCCTCACGACACTGGATCCGATCACCGCGCTGATCATTGTCGACCTGCAGAAGGGCATTGTCGGCTTGCCCGTTGTCCATCCGATCGGCGATGTCGTAAACCGCTCATGTGCCCTCGCGGCTAGCTTCCGGCGGCGCCGCCTGCCGGTCGTGCTGGTCAATGTCGCCGGCGGCGCACCGGGCCGCACCGAGCAGCCGCCGCGCGTCAGGGCCTTTCCTGATGGCTGGACTGATCTGATCCCGGAGCTGGGTCGACAGGCCGACGACCTCGTGGTGACAAAGCGAACTTGGGGCGCCTTTGCGAGCACCGATCTCGAAAGCCGGCTGAAGGCGCGTGGGGTCACGCAGGTCGTGATCTCAGGCGTCGCGACCGGCACAGGTGTCGAATCGACCGCGCGGCAGGCCTATGAGGCCGGCTTCAACGTCACGCTCGCCATCGATGCGATGACCGACGCGCGGCCGGAGGCGCACGACTACAGCCTTGCCAACGTCTTCCCGCGGCTCGGCGAAACCGGTTCGACGCAGTCGATCATCGATCTCCTTGAAGGGACGTAACGCCATGAACTGGCTTGATCTCATCGCCTACTTCTTCGGCGGCGCCTTCCTCACCAACGCGATACCCCATGTCGTCGCCGGCATGATGGGCGAACCGTTCCAGAGCCCGTTTGCAAAGCCGCCGGGCGAGGGCCTGTCGTCCTCGACGGTCAACATCCTGTGGGGTTTCTTCAATCTCTTCGTCGGATATCTCCTGGTCTGCCGCGTCGGCGAATTCGGCCTGCGCACCACAAGCCATGTCGCAGCACTCGGAATTGGCGGCCTCATGCTCGGCGTCCTGCTTGCGCGGCGGTTCGGCCGGTTTCACGGCGGCAACGAACCCGAGCGGTCATGAGACGCACCTTTCGATCGCTGCGGAGTTTCAATTACCGGGTCTGGGCCGCGGGTGCTCTGGTGTCCAACATCGGCACCTGGATGCAGCGCGCCGCCCAGGACTGGCTCGTTCTCACCCAGCTCACCGATCACTCGGCGTCCGCGGTCGGCATCGTGATGGCGCTGCAATTCGGGCCGCAGCTACTTCTGATGCCGTGGTCCGGTCTTGCCGCCGATCGCTTCAACCAGCGCCGGCTCCTGATGGTGACGCAAGCGACCATGGGATCGCTGTCGCTGATCCTGGGACTCCTGACGGTCACTGGACTGGTGCAGCTCTGGCACGTCTACGTGTTCGCCTTCCTGTTCGGCTGTAGCGCCGCGCTCGACGCGCCCGTCCGCCAGACCTTCGTGGCCGAGCTGGTCGGCGATGCAGATTTGTCGAACGCGATCGCGCTGAACTCGACCTCGTTCAATGCCGCGCGCATGATCGGGCCGGCGGTAGCCGGCTTCGTCATCACCTCCGTCGGCACCGGTTGGGCATTCCTGTTCAACGGCGTGTCCTTCATGGCGGTGCTGACGTCGCTGTCCTTCCTGCGCAAATCCGAGCTGCGGCCGAATGCGCGTGCCCGCCGTACCAAGGGTGGCATCACGCAGGGATTTCGTTATGTCTGGTCCCGCTATGACCTCAGGGCCACCTTGGTCATGCTATTCCTGATCGGAACCTTCGGGCTGAACTTCCCGATCTTCATCTCAACCATGGCCGTCGGCGTCTTCCACACCGATGCGCGCGGCTTTGGCCTGCTGTCGTCGATGATGGCGGTCGGGACGATGTCGGGCGCGCTGATGGCCGCGCACCGCGAGCGGCCGCGCTTCGCCGCCCTGATGCTGGGCGCCGCAGTTTTTGGCGTCGGCTGCACGCTGGCCGCGCTGGCGCCGAGCTATTGGCTGTTCGGTGCCGCGCTCATCGTGATCGGCGTCGCCTCCCTAACCGTCCTGAACACCTCGAACGCGCTGATGCAACTGTCGACCGAGCCCGCGATGCGCGGGCGCGTGATGGCGCTCCGGCTGGGCGTTGCGCTCGGCGGCACGCCGATCGGCGCACCGATCGTCGGCTGGGTCGCCGATCATCTCGGCCCGCGCTGGGCACTGGGCGTCGGCGCTGCCGCAGGCTTTGCTGCGGCGATCGTCGCCATCATCGCGCTGTGGCAACGAAACGTCGATGCCGGGCATCGCGGCCTGCCGCGCGCGGCGGAGTGATCACACTACTGCTTCGGACCCATGGTTCCGGTTATCTTGAGCCGCGCCGACCTCACCCAGCCCGAGACGTCATTGCCCGTCCTTGGATTGACATACATCACCGACGACCAGCCATCGTCGGTTTGCGCATAAGCGACGAGCTCATCCTTCGGAATCACGAAGACACCTGCGATCGGGCAACGCAGGTTCGGCGCCGAATAGAATTGCAGCCGTCCGGTGCCCGTCACCACATTGGCGAGCGGAGGTGAGAAGATCGGCACGCTGTCGGTACCGGTCTGCGGCTCCCGGCAGCCTGACGGTGTCTCCGCACGGACGGACGCGCCGAGCAGGCCCAGCGCAGTGGCGCTGCAGATGATGGCGGTGAGCACGGTTCTCTCCGGCATTGTTTTCAACTCCCTTGATCCACCCTGGCGTGATCAATGCCTCACATTGACGGATATGTCGTCGAATGGGGGCAAGAGGTTCGGGGGGATGCGGTGGTGCCTGCACGTGGTCGCATGATAGGGCCGACCGCGAAGCAAATCGCGCTTCATGATGAAAACCCAGGGCAGATGGCGTCGCTGCCGCAGGCAGACTGCCGCGGTCAGCCAACCTCTATGTTCATCTCCGCAATCAACCGCTCGCGACCCGCCAAGGAGCTTAGCGCCTTGTCGCCCAATTCCCGGGCGACAAGGTTGAGCAGCGCTTCACAGAAGACGACGTAGGCGCCCATGCTGTTCGAATAGAAGCTGCTGGCGTGGGGAATGAAAAAAGCATGCTCGGCAGGAGGAACGAGCGGTGATGACCGGGAATCCGTAATCGCGATAACCGTCTGGCCGTTCGAAGCCGCGACCCGGCCCACCTCCGCAACACTGCGAGTGTAGGGCGCGCAGCTGGCGACGATGACGGCGTCGCCCGGGTCGAGTTGTGACAATGCCTCGGCGACGCCAAGGCGCGGCGCGTCCAGAAGCGCGACGTCGGAGCGCACCATTCCCAGGCAGTAGGTGAGAAAGCTCGCCAGCGAATGAAATTGGCGAACGCCATGAACACGAACACGGCGGGCGCTCGCCAGCAGCCTGGCAGCCCCTTGCAGTGAGGCTCCGTCCAACTGTCCGAGAAATCCGTCGACATTCGCTGCCGTTTCCCGCGCGAGCTGCTCGAAGACCTTGACTTCGGCATTGCCGACGGACGGCGCGGCCATAAGCCGACCGGCTTGGCGGCTATAAAAATAGTGCTGATCGTTAGCGATGGCCTTGCGGAAGACCGCCTGGAAATCGCTGAAGCCTTCAAAGCCGAGACGTTTCGCCAGTCTGGTCAGCGTCGACGGATTGATCCCGAACTGGTCGGCAAGCTCCGAGATCGACCGAACCGCCGATTGTTCCGGCGCTTCCACCAGCTTTGCGAAGACATCGTGCGCCTTTGAGCCGAGCGAAAAGCCTGCCTCGTCGCGGCTGATCGAGAGCACGAGTGCCCTGAGATCCTCGATGGTGCGCGGCGGCTTCGCGACCGCTTCCTCTGGCATCGCCCTGATCCTGTTCACGCCGCGAAGGGAACCAGCCCATCCCGCATATCGAAGCGAGCTGCCGCGTGCGGTCTATCGTAGACAGACCACTCGACCTTGTCAGCCCCGACCCGGAAGACGGCGCTTGCGAGGGTGTTCTCGACGTCGCCATCGGCCGGGTCGGTGCGATAGATCGGCAACTCCACGTCGGCCGCGTCCCACAATATGCCGAGCGCGCGGCCTTGTGGCTCCGACCGGGGCATTTGGCCGAGCAGCATCTCGCCGCGCCGTTGTCGCACGCCGGACGAGCCTGTGACGATCTGCGACATGCGCCCGGTGTCGGCATGTATCAGGTGATTCGAATGGACACGCGCCGCCTGGATCCGATCGACCGACAAGGCCTGGGCCGTGAACTCGACGCTGAGAAGCCGTTCGTCCCCAGCTTGCGCCAGAGTCAGGTGAAATGCGCCGGCGCGCGGCCCGGATTTGAGCACGGCTAGTGCCCCGTCGAGGTCCGGTGCGTCGAGTATCGCGCGGGCGAGTACCATGCGCGGTGTGCCGGCGCCGCCGGTCAGCGGCCTGATATTGTTGACGGTCTGGACCACGCCCTTGGATGTCGCCGCAAATGTGTGTCCCGGCAGCGAGCCCGGGTACACAAAGGCGGTGAACGGTGTGCCTCCCTCGGACACAATATGGGCAAGGGCGCAGTGGCCGGCAAAGTCGGGGTCGCCATCCTCGTTGTGGCCGATCACATGCGGAGAGCCAGGCAATTGCACGGTCGTGCAGCCATCCGGGGCCATTGCCCAGATATCGCCACGGCAATTCCACAGGAAGACGTCTTCGAAAGGCAGTGCGAGCCCGATGGCGAGGCCCTGCAGCTCAGCCCAGTATCTTGGACACCGCTCGCGGACGATGGTCGCCATCACGCCGATCAAAGGATCGTCACGGCGCGTGGTCAGTTCGCGCCACGCAGCGGAAGTGCGGAAATGGTCCTGCAGGGCTTCGCGGCCGAAGCGCCCAAGGGTAGCTCCGACATCATATGGTGAACCTGCAACATCGATGAAGGAAAGCCGGCGGCCGGCGTCATGCGACATGCTGCAGAAACTCTTTCAAGCGAGGGTTTTGCGGGTTTGCAAGCAGCTCCCGTGGCTCGCCGTCAGCTGCGATCTTGCCTCCTTCCATGAATATCAGCCTGGTGCCGACCTTGCGGGCAAAGGCCATCTCGTGGGTGACCACGATCATGGTCATACCTTCCTCGGCAAGCGCCTGCATGACGCGGAGCACTTCATGCCTGAGTTCCGGATCGAGTGCGGACGTGGGCTCGTCGAACAGCATCAGCTTCGGCTTGACGGCAAGCGCGCGGGCGATCGCGACGCGCTGCTGCTGGCCGCCGGAGAGCTCGCTCGGATAGTGATGAGCGCGCTCGGCAAGGCCGACCTTGGCGAGCATGTCCAGCGCCTGCTTTCGCGCACCCTGCCGCGACTCGCCGCGCACGCGGCGCGGGCCAAAGGCGACGTTTTCGAGCGCCGTCATTTGCGGAAACAGGTTGAACTGCTGGAAGACCATGCCGGCTTCCTGGCGGATCATGCGGACCATGCGGCCGCCGGCCTTGACGCTGATGCCATCGACGACGAGATCACCGCCATTGATCTCCTCCAGCGCGTTGATGCAACGGAGCAGCGTCGACTTGCCGGAACCGGAGGGGCCGATCAGCACGACCTTCTCGCCGGGCGCTATCGACAGGTCGACCTGGTCGAGAATCGTGACTTGGCCGAACCGCTTGGTAACTTTGTTGAACTCAACGATGCTCACAGTATGCGCATCCTCTTCTCGGTCATCCTGAGGACAAGTGTAAGCGCGCCGGTCATGATCAGGTAGAACATCGCCACGGCAGACCAGATTTCGACCGCGCGAAAGTTGGCCGCCATGATTTCCTGGCCTTGCCGTGTGAGTTCGCCGACACCAATGACGATGAAAAGCGACGTATCCTTCAGGCTGACGATGAACTGGTTGCCGAGCGCCGGAATCATGCGCCGGAAAGCGAGCGGGCCGATGATGTAGAGAAGCACCTTCCAGAATGGCAGGCCGAGCGCCAGGCCGGCCTCCCGCAGTCCTCGATGGACGGAGAGAAACGAGCCGCGCACGATCTCGGCGATATAGGCTCCGGCGTTGATGATGATGGCCATGATCGCCGCCGCGAGCGGGTTGATGCGGACATTCGCGAGGATCGGCAACGCGAAATAGATGAACATCACCTGCACGATGATCGGCGTGCCGCGTATGATCTCGACGTAGGCGAAGGCCATGGCGTTGAGGACGGCATTGCCGTAGGCGCGCGCCAGGCCGGCAGCGCAGCCGATCACCAGTCCGCCGGCGAGCCCGGCCAGCGCGATCAGCACGGTGAGGCGGGCCCCCTTCAAGAGCTCAGGCAGGGCTTGCCAGATAACCGACCAGTCAAAATCCATGAGAGCTTTCCTTCAAGGAAAGCGCGCCGGCCATGCCGGCGCGCCGGCAAGACCCGGATCAGCTCTTCGGCGGCTCGGCACCGAACCATTTCTTGTAGATGGTGCCGTAGGTACCGTCGCCCTTCAGCTTGATGAGCGAGGCGTTGACCTTGGCGATGAGCTCGCTGCCCTTCGGGAAAGCGATGCCATATTGCTGGGCCATCATCTGCGGACCGACGGTCTTCACTTTCCCCTGACCGTTGGTCTTGATGTAGTAGAGGACGTTGGGCGTGTCGTGCATTGCGGCGTCCGCGCGTCCGGTTGCGACCTCGAGGTAGGCGTTGTCGCTGTTGGGGAAGAGGCGCAGCTCCGTCCCCTTGAAGTGCGCCTTGGCGTAGTCGGTTGCCGACGTGCCGGTTTTCACGGCAAGCGTCTTGCCGACAAGATCTTCCGGACCGTTGATCGTGCTGTTGACCGGCACCATCAGCAGGAATCCGCTGTCGTAATAGCCGTCCGAAAAGTCGATGACCTTCTTGCGCTCTTCCTTGATGGTAATGCCGGCCAGCCCGACGTCGACCTGCCTAGTCTGGAGCGCCGGGATTATGCCGTTGAAGTCCATCGGCTGCAGCGTGTAGGTCACGCCAATATCCTTGGCGATGGCGGCCCACAGGTCGATGTCGAAGCCGACATACTTGTCGCCCTCCTTGAACTCGAACGGAACGAAGGCTGTGTCGGTTGCGACGATCAGGTCGCCGGCACGAGCAGCTTGGCCGATGACGAGGGTTGCGGCGAGGGCCGCGGCGGCGGTCAGGCTTGCAACTGTGAACTTCATTTCGGCGCTTCCCCTCTTTCTTGGAGTTGCCACGAACCCTAACACCCTCGCAACAGCTTTGCAAATATTAAATGCATATGGTTTGTTAATGCATGTTATATTTGCTTAGCTTGGGGATGCGCTGTCGGGACTTTGGCGCGGCCTGAAATCACAAGTCTCTATACTATTGAAATAACGATGTAATTTTCCGATGAAGGCTACGGATAAGCCCCCGCGCCGACCTCGAAGTTTTATCCGGCGCCGATGTGAAATCAGGCCGTCTCCTGATAGATTTGGTGCAAATCAGTCAGCTTCGCGGGTCCAGCCCCTCCTGGAGACAAGTGGAGCGTGGGAGGATGACGCATGGGTCATTTCGTCAGCGATCCCGCGACCATCCGCGCACGCGCCATGGAAACGCTGTTCGAACGCCTGGAGGATCTCTGCGAAGGCGCCATCGCGATCGATCGCGACGGCCACGTGGTCTACGTCAACGAAAAATATCTTCACTCGCTTCGCCTTGGTCACATCTCCGATGCGATCGGGCGCCCGATCGAGGAGATCATTCCCAACAGCCTGATGCGCCGCGTCGCCGAGACCGGCGAGCCGATCCTGCTCGACATCATGGAGCTCGGCGGCGAACAGCTCGTGGTCACGCGCATGCCGATCGAGGACGAGAACAGGAACGTCATCGGAGCGATCGGCTTCGTGCTGTCGGACCGCGTCGACAGTCTGAAGCCGCTGATCGCGCGGATGGGCCAGCTCGAGAGCGACCTCAGGCTCGCGAAGCGGCAATTGTCGCAGCCACGGAGCGCGCGGTTCACCTTCGACGATTATGTCGGAAACACCGAGCGCATCGCGCGAGCCAAGGAACTCGCCGGCCGCGCGGCCCGACAAAGCGTGACGGTGCTGCTGGCCGGGGAAACGGGAACCGGCAAGGAGTTGCTGGCGCAGGCGATCCACAACGCTTCCGGGCGCGCCGACAGGCCCTTCGTCAGCGTCAACGTCGCCGCCATCCCGGATACGCTGGTCGAGTCCGAGTTCTTCGGGACGGTGCCGGGCGCCTATACCGGCGCCGACCGCAAAGGCCGCGACGGCAAGTTCAGGAGCGCCGATGGCGGCACGCTGTTCCTCGATGAAATCGGTGAAATGCCCCTGCAGTTGCAGAGCAAGTTGCTGCGCGTGTTGCAGGAGCGGGAATTCGAGCCGGTTGGGTCCGACAAGGTCACGAAAGTCGACGTTCGCGTCATTGCCGCAACCAATGTCGACCTGCAGAAGCGGGTCAGCGAGGGCACATTCCGGGCCGATCTTTTCTACCGGCTCAACGTGCTCACGATCGCGCTGCCGCCGTTGCGCGATTGCGCCGGCGATCTCCCAGACATCTGCGCGAGGCTGCTGGATGACATCGTCCGCTCCGGCGACTACCCCAGCGCGAAGATCACGCCGTCGGGTCTTGCCGCGCTCGCCTGCTACGATTGGCCCGGAAACGTCCGGGAGCTGCGCAACGTGCTGGAGCGGGCGCTGATCCTCAGCGACTCGGGCCGTCTCGCCGGCGACGATTTCGCCCGCATCCTGCCTGGCGCCGAGGGGAAGGTTGCCGGACCTCCGGTGGTGACGGGTGCCGTCGTCCCCTATGCCCAGGCCGAGGCCGCTTTCGAGAAACGCACTCTCGAAGGCGCGCTCGAGGCCGCCAACGGGCAGATCTCGGAAGCCGCGCGAATGCTGCGCATCTCGCGGGCGACCTTCTACAAGAAGCTCGCCAAGTTCGGGCTGGCCGTGTCGGATTCCTCGCCTGTCTGACGATCGAGACTGAAACTGTCTCGAATCTCGGAAAGTTGACACGGCGCTCGCAGCCGTCACCTCCCGCTTGCCGGCCGAACTGCCTGCATTTCAAGCATTTTGCGTTATCGCAAGGCAACTGGCGCGGAGCTTGCTCTGCTCGCCGGACGACGCATCCCGAATGCGCAAGATGCATCCGAAAACAACAACTGCCGGGAGAGAAACAGATGAGCTTTCTGGTCGCGCTGGCCGCGCTCGTTTTCCTGATGTTCGTTGCCTATCGCGGCTTCAGCGTCATCCTGTTTGCGCCGGTTGCAGCGCTCGGGGCGGTGCTGTTGACCGATCCCGGCGCGGTGCCGGCCGCCTTCACCGGCCTGTTCATGGACAAGATGGTCGGCTTCGCGAAGCTGTATTTTCCGGTGTTCCTGCTCGGCGCGGTATTCGGCAAGGTGATCGAGCTCTCCGGCTTCTCCAAATCGATCGTGGCAGCGGTGATCGGCCTCGTCGGCAGCCAGCGCGCGATGCTGGCGATCGTGCTGGTCTGCGCGGTGCTCACCTATGGCGGCGTCTCGCTGTTCGTCGTGGTGTTCGCCGCCTATCCCTTCGCGGCCGAAATGTTCCGGGCCGGCAACATCCCGAAGCGGCTGATTCCCGGCACGATCGCGCTCGGCGCCTTCTCCTTCACCATGGACTCGCTACCCTTCAGTCCGCAGATCCAGAACATCATTCCCACCACCTATTTCAAGACCACCAACGGCGCGGCGCCGATCCTCGGCACGACGGGAGCGATCTTCATCTTCGTGCTCGGCATGCTCTATCTCGAATGGCGCCGACGTCAGGCGGCGGTTGCGGGCGAGGGCTATGGCGAGGGTCACAGCAACGAGCCGCCGCCGGTTGACACCAAGGAACTGGCCCCCGCCTTCGTCGCCTTTCTGCCGCTGATCGTGGTGTTCCTGGTCAACCTGCTGCTCGGCGGTTTTCCCGGCGTGTTCGGCGGCCTGATCGAGCGTGCCTACGGCACGAGCTACGACCTGACGCTTGCGCTCGACCATTCGATTGCCACGCCGATCGCCGGCATCAAGGCGATCTGGGCGGTAGAGGGCGCACTGATCGCGGGCATTCTCACGGTGTTCGTGTTCGCGTTTCCAAAGCTGAAGAGGACCTTTGCCGAGGGCAGCAAGGCGGCGGTCGCCGGCGCGCTGTTGGCGGCGATGAACACCGCATCCGAATATGGCTTCGGCGGCGTGATCGCGGCGCTCCCGGGCTTCATCGTCATCAAGGATGCGCTGAAGGCCATCCCGAATCCGCTCGTCAACGAAGCCATCACCGTCACCTCGCTCGCCGGCATCACCGGCTCGGCTTCGGGCGGCATGTCGATTGCGCTCGCCGCCATGGCGAAGGATTTCATCGCCATGGCCGAGGCGGCACATATCCCTCCCGAGGTGCTGCACCGCGTCGCATCGATGGCGAGCGGCGGCATGGACACATTGCCGCACAACGGTGCCGTCATCACCCTGCTCGCGGTGACCGGGCTGACGCACAAGCAGTCCTACAAGGACATCTTTGCCGTGACCTGCCTGAAGACGCTGGCGGTGTTCTTCGTGATCGCGGTCTACTACGCCACCGGGCTGGTTTGAAAACGGGAGGAATGCCATGAGTCAGCATCCGGCCCTGTCCTATCTGCGCACGGTCGAGAAGGGCAAGATCGTCACAGCCGCTGAGGCGGTGCGCCTGATCCACGACGGCGACACGGTGGCAACCGGCGGCTTTGTCGGCATCGGTTTCGCCGAGGAGATCGCGCTCGCGCTGGAGGAACTCTACCTCGCCAACGAAACGGATGCCCCCTACGCACAGGGCAAGCCGCGCAACCTCACGCTGGTCTATGCGGCCGGACAGGGAGACGGCAAGCACCGCGGCCTCAACCATTTCGCGCATGAGGGCTTGGTCAGGCGCGTGATCGGCGGCCATTGGGGGCTTGCGCCGAAATTGCAGCAGCTGGCGATCGCAAACCAGATCGAGGCCTATAACCTGCCGCAGGGCGTCATCACCCATCTGTTCCGCGACATCGCCGCGCGCCGTCCGGGCCACATCTCGCGCGTCGGCATCGGCACCTTCGTCGATCCACGCCAGGGCGGCGGCAAGCTGAATGCCCGGACTGTCGAGGACCTGGTCGAGCTGGTCACGCTCGGCGGCGAGGAATGCCTGTTCTACAAGACCTTCCCGATCGACGTCGGGATCATTCGTGCCACCACCGGCGACGCAGACGGCAACCTCACCATGGAAAAGGAAGCGTTGACGCTCGAGGCGCTGGCGATCGCCATGGCGGCGCATAATTCCGGCGGCATGGTCATCGCCCAGGTCGAGCGCGTCGCGGAAAGCGGCAGCCTAAATCCGCGCCTGGTGAAAATCCCCGGCGTCCTGGTCGACTGCGTCGTGGTGGCGAAGCCGGAAAACCACTGGCAGACCTTCGGCACCCATTACAATCCGGCCTATAGCGGCGAGATCAGGGTGCGCGCCGGCTCGCTGCCGCCGATGCCGATGAGCGAGCGCAAGATCATCGCGCGCCGGGCAGCGTTCGAGCTCAAGGCCAACAGCGTCGTCAATCTCGGCATCGGCATGCCCGAAGGCATCGCCTCCGTCGCCAACGAGGAGCGGGTGATCGACCTGATCACCTTGACGGCCGAGCCGGGCGTGATCGGCGGCGTGCCGGCCAGCGGGATCGATTTCGGAGCCGCCGTCAACACGCAGGCGGTGATCGACCAGCCCTATCAGTTCGATTTCTATGACGGCGGCGGCCTCGACGCGGCATTTCTGGGTCTCGCCCAGGTCGACCGCACCGGCAATCTTAACGTCAGCAAGTTCGGTCCCAAGCTCGCCGGCGCCGGCGGCTTCATCAACATCAGCCAGAACGCCAAGAAGGTGGTCTTCGTCGGCACGTTTGGCGCGGGACGCCAGCGCATCGGCGTCGCCGACGGCAGACTGGTCATCGCCGAGGAAGCGAAAGCCCGCAAATTCGTCGAGACCGTAGAGCATGTGACCTTCAGCGGCGCCTTCGCCGCCGAACGCGGGCAGATCGTGCACTACGTCACCGAGCGCTGCGTGCTTGCGCTGACGGACGCCGGCCTAGAGCTGATCGAGGTCGCGCCCGGCATCGATATCGAACGCGACATCCTCGCCTTGATGGATTTCAAGCCGCTGATCCCGCGCGATCCGCCTCCCATGGACGCGCGGATTTTCGCCGACGGACCGATGGACCTGCGCAGCGACCTGTTGCGCATTCCGCTCGACCGTCGCTTCACGCTGGACGAGCAGCAGAACCTGTTCTTCGTCAACTTCGAGCGCTTCGCGTTGCGCAACAGGAACGACATCGATGCGATCGCGCGCGCCGTCGAAGCAAGGCTCGGCCGCCTCGATCGTCGCGTCTATGCGATCGTCAACTACGACAATTTCTCGATTCTTCCCGAGTTGCTCGACGAATATTCGGCAATGGTGCAAGGCTTGACCGACCGCTTCTATTCCGGCGTGTCGCGCTACACCACGTCGGGCTTCCTCCGCATCAAGCTCGGCGAAGCGCTCGAAAGGCGCGGCGTCGCCGCGCATATCTTTGAAAGCGCAGACGAGGCGCGGTCGGACTGGCGCAACGTCGAGGCCGGCACGGCCCCGGTTCGAGGGGGAACGGCATAGACCATGCGTCGGCCTTCGCGCGGGGCAGACCGGTCGCATCGCTGCTGTCTGCGGAACGCGCGATTTCGCGGAGGCGTATGCTGCAGAGTGTGATGGTCAGCCGCGATGCTATGTCCGGTGGCCGTCGGACGCCATCTCCACGTTGCCGCTCGCTTGATAGGCCACGCAGGGCGGCCGCTATTCGACCTCGCCTCCAAACACGCCATACGGCGCAGTCAGGGAACTGTAGGATGGGCTCTTGATGATGTTGTGCAAATTCCTGCGGCGAGCTCCCATGTTGCCGCCGTCATAGAGCGGGAAGCACATTGCATCGTTCATGAGCTCTGCGAGCGGATGCATGTCGGTGTAGCTGTCGACCCCGACCAGCCGCATGGCGTCGTAGACGACATCGACGCAGGTTTCCGAACAGAATATCTTCGTCATCACGGCGAGTTCGTGTTCCCTGCCCTTTGAAAGGTCGTACTGCTGACAGGCCTTCCAGGTCATATATCGGCATGCCTCGATCTTCATCTTCATGTCGGCGAGCATGTAGCCCACCGTCGAATATTCGATGATGGGATGGGGTCCGGAGCGCGCGTCGTTTCTGGCGAAATCCACCGCATGATCGAATGCGGCGCGCATCACCCCGACACACGCAGCGCCGATCAGCGCGGCGGTCCAGGCAAAGTTCGTCGACACGATTTCGATCCCGTCGCCCGGCTTGCCGATGATGTTGCCGGCGGGAACGCGGACATTCTCGAATTTCATCCGCGGTGAGATCGTCGCACGATGTCCGGCGGTATCCAGAATCCCGGTCACCTTCAGGCCGGGCGCGTTGCCCGGCACCATGATCACCGCGAGGGATTCCTGCGCATTCCTGTTCGGGTCGGTCCGGCAGACCACCGCATAGAGATGGCAATTCTTGCCGTCCCAGCCGGTGCCGTTCGTGGTGTAGTGCTTTTCGCCGTTGATCACCCACTCATCGCCTTCGCGGCGTGCAAACGTCTTCACGCCGAAGCGCGGATCGGGCGCATCGAAGTTGGCGCCACCGGTCACCTCGGTGAAGGCCAGTGCGCCCAGCAGCGATCCGTTCTCGATGAAATCGGGAAGCAGACGCTGCTTTTGCTCGTCGGTCCCGAACATAATAACCGGCTTGACGCAGAGACCGGTGCCGAGCATCGCGCTGGGGACATTGACATCGACGACGCACAATTCCTCGGCCGCGATTGCGAAATCGAGCGTCGAGACGTCCGTTCCGCCCACTTCCTTCGGAAACAGTCCCTTGACGAAACCGGCGTCGACACCCTGTTTGTGGAAGGGCCGTATGGCATAGAAGCGCTCATCCGGTTTGGCGTAGTTGCGGATCGTCGCCCGAACGTCCTTGAGGACTCCGTTTGCGAACGCGCGCGCACCGTCGCGAAGCGCAACTTGACCTTCGCTGAGCCTGAAATCGATTGCCATGACGGCCTCTCCCCGCAGAATGACGACAACCTCACTGTAAGGTCGCGCGGCACCCCGCTCTTGGCGAGGAGTGACAGAATAGTTGGCCTGGAACGTACTGTTCGGCGGGTGAGACGCCGAACGCTACGCCGGTCGTTGCCGAGCCCGGTACTCCCGGGGAGCAAGGCCAAAGCGCTGACGGAAGCTCCGGTTGAAATGGGAAATGTCACCAAAGCCCCAGCGGAAGGCGACATCGGAGATCCGCATGTGGGCTGATGCATCAAGGTCTCTCGCGCACCGGAGCAGCCTGCGCTCAAGCACGGCTTGTCCAAACGTTTTGTCCATTTCCTCAAAGACCCGATGCACGTACCGAATGGAAATTCCGAAATGCGCGGCAACGTTCGATGCCGACAGAAGCGGGTCAGCAAGGTTCGTTTCGATGAACGTCAAAATGGCGGCGTGCAGTCCTCGACGCGACGAGCCGCGCTGCCCCATTTTCGTCTCTTCCGTGGCGCCGAGCGACAGCGCCGCCAGATTGACCAGATCGCCGGCAAGCGGCTCCATTGCCTCCGGCGGCAGGTCGCCCAGTCGCGTGGCAATGGACCTCAGGAAGGCGATCGTTATCTCACCCAACGCATGATGACCGGAGACGCATACACCTGTCGAACAGTCGGGCGCCTGCAGCAACGGCCGCAATATGTGCCGCGGAATTCGGAATGAAAAGACGTGCCAGTCGTCCAGGAAATCCAGATGGTATGGCCGGGTTGAATCGACGATGGCGAATTGATTCGGGCCGACAATGGTTTCCCGGCCTTCCGTGTCGTAGCGACATCGGCCGGCCAATTGCAGATTGAGAAAATAAACCTCTCGCGGTGATTTCCTTATTTCCGCATCGCCCCTGATGACATGGTGTGCTCTTGATTGAACCGTCGTCACGTTGATCGACGAAAGCGGGTGAGCCGTGACACGGCTGGGAAAGCGGTCGAAGTTACTCTCTCGCGGCCTTTCAGGTCTCAGCGTGACGAACGCCTCGCAGAGGACCTCGCGCCAATAGGCGAACTGTTCACGGTCGGGCAGATCTTCGGTGTTCCAGATCTTCATCAGATCCACCTCCCGTAGACCAAGTCGGCCGACGCTATCCTCCGGTCGCCGACATGTGGCGCGAAAGCGCCGGCAGGGCGCCGCTTCGGTCGATCACGAAATCATGTCCCCGCGGCTTGCCACGGATCGCACGATCGATCGTATGCATCAGGTCTGCATCGTCCTGCGATCGACGCATCACGGCCCTGAGGTCGACCGCATCCTCTTGCCCTAGACAGGTGTGGAGAATCCCTGACGCCGTGATCCGGACCCGATTGCAATCCTCGCAGAAATTATGCGTGAGCGGCGTAATGAAGCCGATCACGCCCCCAGTCTCGGCGACGCGCACATAACGGGCCGGACCTCCCGTCCGAAGTGGAAGATCGCTCAGCGACCACCGGCTTTCGATGAGTTCGCGTAGCCGATCCAGTGGAAAATACTGATCGACACGATCCACGCCGACATCGCCGAGCGGCATGGTCTCGATGAATGTCAACGTCATCTCCCGATCGTGGGCGAAATGAATCAAGCCGTCGATCTCCGCGTCGGTGCTGCCGCGCAAAGCCACGGCATTGATCTTCACCGCAAGCCCGGCCGAGCGGGCGGCATCGATCCCCTCGAGCACATTCGCAAGCGCGCCGCCGCGGGTCAGCGCCCGATAACGATCGGGATCGAGCGTATCGAGCGAGACATTGACGCGTCTTACGCCGTAGCTTGCCAGCTCGCGTGCGAAGTTCGCAAGGCGAGTGCCGTTGGTCGTGAGCGTCAGTTCGCGCAATCGCCCTGCACCAAGCTCGGTCCCCAGAGCGGCGAACAGCTTCATGACATCCTTGCGCACCAGGGGCTCGCCGCCGGTGATGCGAAGCTTGGTGACACCTCGGCGGATGAATGCGAGCGCAAGCCGATTGAGCTCCTCCAACGACAGCAGATCCCTCCTTGGCATGAACGCCATGTGCTCCGACATGCAGTAGACGCAGCGCAGGTCGCAGCGATCCGTAACCGAGAGGCGCAAATATCTGACGTACCGGCCAAACAGGTCGATCAATCCGCAAGAGCCGCCCTGTAAGCCGAGATACGAGCTGGCCTGGCCTTCATCGCTCAACATGCAACGCCTCCACCGGCTGCCGCAAACATCTCCTCCACGGCGACGAGTTTCTCTCGCGGCTTACCTATCGCGCCGCCGCGCGCAACCTCTTCCGCGTCGATGCGTCCCCAGGCCGGATAATCGACATAACGCCGGATCGATGTTGCTGCGAACAGGTGATCAGGATGACTCGGTGGCGCATCGAAGTGCGGCAGATCGGCCAGGACGTTCGCCACGGTTTCAACGCTACAGGCGCGGTTGGTGCCGATTGTCCCTTGCGGGCCGCGCTTGCCCCAGCCGCACACATACAGGCCGGGTAGCACGCTGCCGCCGCTGGTAAGCCGGCCGCCGATATTTGCGTGAACCCCCCTCGCTTCGTCGTAGGGAATGCCGCTGATCGGCGCTGCGCGGCGACCGATGCTGGAGAATACCAGGCCACAATCGAGAGCAACGTATCCCCGGCCCGCCGACCGTACCTGTTCCTGGGACGGACTGAACAACATTCGCCGGACGCGGCCGTCTCCTTCGATGCCAAACGGAGTGAGTCCGAACAGGAATACGCAGCGCCGCTGCTTCGCCACGGGGCGTGTCGAGAATTCGCGGAGCACCTTAAGAGCAGCTTCCGCCTCGCTATCCGCACCAGGGCTTGCAGCGAGTTCCGGACGGTCGCCGAACTCAACCACCGGATCGCAATCGGCGAGCTCCGCAAACTCCTGGAGCTCCTTTGCGGCAAAGCGCGTCCGACCGGGTCCGCCCCGTCCGACCAGGTAAATCTCGCGAACGCGACTGGCCGCCAATGCTTCCAGTGCATGCGCGGCGATATCGGTGTGACGCAGCTCCTCCGGAGTCTTCGCGAGGATTCTCGCGACGTCCAGCGCGACGTTGCCGTGTCCGATGATGACAGCATGCTCCGCAGCAAGGTCGAACCGGAGATGCCTGAAATCAGGGTGACCATTGTACCAGGCGACAAAATCGCCGGCTTGATGACTGCCCGGAAGTCGTTCGCCGGGCACATCCACCGGCCGGCCGACAGCAGCTCCGGTGGCCAGGATGACCGCATGGTAGCAGGATCGCAGCGCGGCCACCGAGACGTCCCGGTCGATCTCGACAGCGCCGAAGAACCGGAAGCCCGGCAGCTCCGCGATGCGGTCGAAGACACGGGTCACCTGCTTGAGCTTCGGATGGTCCGGTGCAACGCCAAAGCGGACCAAGCCATACGGCACCGGCAAGCGCTCGTACATGTCGACGTCGACGGATTGCCCCGACCGCAGCAAAGCTTCCGCGGCATAGAAGCCGCTCGGTCCTCCACCTACGATCGCGATTCGATAGCGACCTGCCGCGAGCCGGGGCGTGGACGCCGCCGCAATCATCGCAGGATCATCGCTTTGCGCTCGTCGGCACCCGGGAGCGGCGGAAGCTTCCCCATGGCGACGGGCGTCTCGGCAGCCCTGCGACGATTGATTTCAATCCACTCCACCTTGTCCGGCGGCAGCTTGTGCGCGGCCTTGATCGCCCCGACGGGACAGACCGGCACGCAGCCGCCGCAATCGATGCAATTGGTCGGATCGATGTACGTCATCGTATCATCGATGTGGAAACATTCGACGGGACAGACGCTGACGCACTCGGTATAGCGGCAGCCGCTGCAGAGATCCGTCACGACATAGGGCATTGTCTCTCCTCTCGTTGGAGCCAACACACGGCCGTTCGCGAGCCGGGATATTCGATCAGGCGGTCGCGACCTGAACCAGGACGTCGGAGAATGTCGGCGCGCGACCGAGATCAGCGTAGGCAGGCGACGTCACCGCATGGACCGTTGCACCCTTGCGGTTCGACCGGTGCCAATAACGGGCCGGCGCGACCACCACTCCCGGCATGACGTCGGGCGACAGTGTTGCGAATGCCTCGAACGAGCCACGCTCATTGAAGACGAGGATCGGCGTACCGGCCGCAATGCCACGCGATGCGGCGTCCGCGGGATGCAGAATGACCATTTGCTGTTCGCCGGCCAGAACCTGCTGAGCAGGCAGATTGCCGTAGTTCGAATTCAGGAACGCGTGGCTCTTTGGAGAAATCAGGCTCAGCGGATAGCGTTCAGCCTTCGCCGGAGCCGTCGCCGGATTCTCGTTCGGTGCGATATAGTGCGGCAAAGGATCGACGGGATCGCCCGCCTGGTCGGCGCCATAGCCCTGCCGAAACAGCGGCACGACGAAGTTGCCGCCTTCAGCAATGCTCGACTTGAACTCGCATTTCCCTGAAGGCGTTGGAAAATTGCCCTCCCGATGCGGCGCCCAGTCGTCCGGATGCTGCAACGATAGCCTGGCAAATCCCGTCTTCTTCACCTGATCCAGGGTGATCCCTTCCAATGCGGGATTGGCCCAGTCCATCGACGCCTCGATCATCTCGTCGTCGGACCGGAAGAAGAAGGGATCATCGATATCCATGGCGGCGGCGAGGCGCCGGAACAGTTCCGTGTTCGGCACCGCCTCGCCGAGCGGCGCAATGGCTGGATTGTTGTAGGACAGATAGAGGTGCCCCCAGGAGAACATGATGTCCTTCTGCTCGAGCTGGGTCGTCGCGGGCAGGACGATATCGGCATATTTCGCGGTGTCGGTCAGGAAGTGCTCGCTGACAACCGTGAACAGGTCCTCGCGCGCGAGTCCTCGCTCGAGCTTGTCCTGCTCGGTGACCATCGCCATCGGATTGGCGTTGTAGACGAAGAGAGACCTGATTGGCGGGCCATCGGGCAGGTCGCCCGTCAACGCCGCGCCGAGGCGCCAGGTGTTGATCACACGCATTTTGGCTGGCTGCAGGTCAGGGCGCATCAAGGTCGGCCAATTGACCGGAAATGCCCAGATCGGGAGCTGCAGGAGACCGCCCCCGACATGTTTCCACGCACCGATCAACGCGGGGAGACAGGCAATGGCGCGAACCGTCTGCCCGCCCCCGGCATGGCGCTCGACAGCGACGCCGATGCGAACCACCGCCGGCGGCGTCGTCGCATATTCGCGCGCGAGCTTGACGATATCCTCGACCGAAATGCCTGTCTCGCGCGAGGCGAACTCCGGCGTACAGGATTCGGCACGCGCCGCGAGCTCGTCGAATCCGATCGTGTACTTGTCGATGTAGTCGCGATCGATCAGGTTTTCCTTGATGACAACGTGGATCATGGCCAGCGCCAGCGCGCAATCGGTCCCCGGGCGGATTTGGAGATGCCAGTCGGCCAAGGCCGCCGTGCGCGTTCGCACCGGATCGATCACGATGAGCTTCGCGCCGTTCTTCTTCGCCTTCTCGATAAACGGCCAGTGATGCGAGTTGGTGCTCAGCGTATTGCAGGCCCAGAGAATGATGTACTTGGAATGAACGAAGCTCTCCGGATCAACACCCGGCGTGTGCCCAATCGTCATCATATAGGCTGTGCACGAAGCAGAATCGCAGAAGGTGCGCTCGGACACCGACGCGCCGAGCTTGTTGAACAGCGGATCGCCCACATTGAGGCCGTTGATGATGCCCTGCGTACCCAGATAGCTGTAGGGCAGGATCGCTTCGGCACCGCTCTCGGCAATGATCGCCTTCCAGCGCGCCGCGATCTCCCCGATGGCTTCATCCCACGAGATGCGGCTGAAGCTGCCGCTTCCTTTCGGACCGACGCGCTTCAACGGATGGAGCACGCGCCGATCGCTATAGACCCGCTCTTCATAGTTGTTCACCTTCACACAAAGCCTGCCCCTGGTGAAGGGGTGATCGGGGTTGCCGCGAACGGCGATGGCTCTTCCGTCCTCGACGGTCGTGAGAATCGAACACGTATCGGGACAGTCGTGCGGGCATGCGCCGACAACGGTGGTTTGGGCCATATGCACTCTCCTCGGTGTCTTACGGACAACCTCGGTGCATACTGCCAAGCATCCCGGTGGTTGGAATTATCCAGAACTGCGGAACGTTGTTCCTGGTCTGCGAACATCAGCAGGCTTGACGGTTCACCCGTCCCTCCTGATACTTGGCATGGGTGTTGCTTGACCTGACTGGCGTCTCAGGCGTGAGCCGTCGCTTTCTTGCAATCGAGAGGAGGGCGTCATGGGCCAGGTCCTCGGACACTCGGTCGACAAGTACGTCACCGGAAAAATGCTTCAGACCTCGCGCGAACGCCGCTGGTCGAGCCTCCTGGTCGAACGCTGGACCCACGCGGCCGGTGAGCTGCCTTCGCTAACGCCGCGCGATACCGAGGTTGCCATCCTGCTGAACGGGCATAGTCTGGTTGACCGTATCGGCAGCGGCATGCGTCAGGTGACGCATGGCCAGCCTGGGACCGTATGGCTATGCCCTTCCGGCATCACTGAAGAATTCATCAACGTTGCCGAGCCGCTTCAGGACGTTCTGCACATCTTCCTCCCCGGCCAACCGTTCGAGGAGACGATGCTGCGCGACCTCGATATTGATCCCAAGTGGGTGGAGTTGCGCTACGAAGCCATCGCGCAGGACGCATTCATCAACCAGATCGCTGGTCAGATCCTTCACGAGTTGAATCACGAAAGCTCGTCCGGACGCCTTCTGACGGAGGCGCTCGGAATCGCTCTTTCAGCACACCTCGTCCACAAATATTCGGCTGCCGACATTCGCCGGCATGCAACGCGAAGCACGGAAAAGCCGCTGGACGCGCGTCGGCTGGCGCGAGTGGTGGAATTCGTCCGCAAAAACCTCGATGCCGAACTCACCGTGACCCAAATGGCGTCGGTCGCCTGCATGAGCGCCGCCCACTTCGCTCGCAGTTTCCGGCTCGCCACCGGATCCCCGCCCCACGAGTTTGTCAGCCTTCAACGCCTCGCCCTCGCGAAAATGCGCCTGCTCAGCGAAGACAATCAGATTGCCGAGATCGCACTGGCCGCGGGTTTCTCGTCGCAAGCGAACTTCACCAGAGCCTTTCGGAAGGCTGTGGGCGTTACGCCGGCGCAGTTTCGAGCCCAGAACGGACGTGCCGCCTCCTAGACCGGCCGCACATTGGGCCGCTCTGGAAATCAATGACATATGAATAAGTTAGATGGCGCGCCCGGAACGATTCGAACGTCCGACCCTCAGATTCGTAGTCTGATGCTCTATCCAGCTGAGCTACGGGCGCATCTTCGCGGCAGGGCTCGAAGCCCGGACTGCATCCGAGAAGGCCCGGGCACGTCGCGAAAGAGCGCTCTAGCTACAGGCTCCGGGTGAGGTTGGCAAGGTCCGGGATGCGGGTTCTGACCGGCGATTTGGCTGGGAAAAGTGAAAACTGTGCCCGAAGCGGCCGATTTTCGGTCATTCCGCAGCGAGGGTGGGCGCGAAGGCGGAATCTCGAGCAAAAACAGGGATTCCGGGGTTAACGGGTGTGCCGCCCAAAATGACGCGACCGGGCTTATGCCCGCGCCCGCTCATTGCGGATCGACAGCAGTTCCACCGGGCGATCAGGGATCGAGATCCGGAATGTGGCGCCGATGGTACCCTCGACCAGGTGGATATTGCCGCCGTGGGCGCGGATCAGCTCGGCGGCGATGGCAAGTCCAAGCCCGCTGCCGCCGGGGCGGCCGGAGGTCTGGAAAGCCTCGAACAAATGCTCGCGCGCCTTGGACGGCACGCCAGGGCCGGTGTCGGAGACCTCGATGATCGCAACCGTACCCTCGCGGCGGCCGGTGATGCGGATCTGCATGGTCGCGACATCAGGATGCGTCTCCAGCGCCTGCACGGCGTTGCGCACGAGGTTGAGCAGCACACGGAACAGCTGATCCGGGTCGGCATCGATGGTGAGTCCGCGCTCGATGGCACTGATCCAGGTGATGCTGGCGTCGGTGGCGAGCCCTGCTGATTCGCGCACCTCGACGACCGCAGGCTCGACCAGCATCACTCGGCGGTCGGGCGCCGCCTCCTGCGCACGGCCGTAGGACAGCGTCGACTGGCAGAAGGCGATGGCCCGCTCGAGCGACCGCAGCAGCTTCGGCGCAAAGCGCTGCACCCGCGGATCAGGCACGCTGGCAAGCTGGTCCGACAGTAGCTGCGAGGAGGCCAGCAGATTGCGCAAATCATGATTGATCTTGGAGACGGCAAGCCCCAGCGCGGCGAGCCGGCTCTTCTGATGCAGCATCGAGACCAGATCGCGCTGCATGTCCGACAGCTCGCGTTCGGCGAGGCCGATCTCGTCGCCGCGCTGGCTGGGCACGATGATTCGCGCGGAACTTTCCGGATTTTCGTGGAAGCCGATCAGGCTCGCGGTCAGCCGCCGCATCGGGCGCACGAACAGATAATGCAGCGCGAGATAGACCAGGCAGGCGGTCAGGCAGGCGATCAGGAGCGCGACCACCAGCACGTTGCGCGAGAAGCGGTACATCGATTGCCGCAGCGGCTTTTCGTCGATCACGACTTCGATGAACTGGGCCTGGCCCGGCGCGGGGCCGACCACGCGGATGGTCTGGTCGCCATGCTCCAGCATGATCTCGAAGGCATCGACGATGGCCGACCACACCGTCATGGTCCGCATGTCGACGTCATGGTCGATCGACGCCGGCAGGTCGGCGCTGGCGAGCAGGCGGCGCTGCTGCCCGAGCTTGATGGCGACGGCGCGGGCGCCGATGCTGGTCAGGATCTGCCGCGCCAGCGAATCCGGCACCATGCCCGACGGTGCGGCATCCAGCACCAGCGCCGCCGTGTTGGCGGCGGCGAGCCTGTCGTTCAGCCGGTTCATGCGGAAGTTGGCGATCGCCGGCACGTAGATCAGGAGCCCGGCGATCATCACCAGCGGGATGGTCAGCAGCAAAAGCTTACCCGACAGCCCGAGCCGAAGGGACGGCTTGGGCCGCAGCTTCAGCGCGGTCGCCTGATCGTCAGTCACAGCCACAAGATAAGGCCTTGTTTGGCTTCAGGGGCGGGAAGATGCGGCCCGGCCCCCAAGCCGGTCAAATTACGGATCGCTAATGTCGGAGGGTTCCCGCCGGCTATCGGCAGGGGTCCTCCCTCATCGTCAAAAACCCCGCGAAAACAGATATATTCGCCACAATTACGACGTTTCAAAGAAGCCTCGTTGCGGCACCCCGCGACATTGACGAAAACAGGGCGCTCCCTTATAAGCCGCGCCAATTGTCCGCGATGGCCCGGTTCTTGTCCCGGGGGCGGCTCATTTGGGCCGTGAACGGCCCGTTTTGGGCAGCCAGCATCACCGGACTTCATCTCAATACAACGGCAAATTGCCCGGTCAGCGGAGAATCACCCGTGAAGCGGACTTATCAACCCAGCAAACTCGTGCGCAAGCGCCGCCACGGCTTCCGCGCCCGTCTCGCCACGGCCGGTGGCCGCAAGGTCCTCGCCGCGCGTCGTGCGCGTGGCCGCAAGCGCCTCAGCGCCTGAGCCCGGACGTCTCCTCTTAAGGAGATTCCCTGATGGATCGGCTAAGGCAGCGGGCGGACTTCCTCGCCGTTGCCAATGGTGCGCGGGCGAATAGCGCCGCCTTTGTGCTGCAGGGACGCCGCCGCGACGACGATGGCCCGATCCGCATCGGCTTCACCGTTACCAAGAAAAACGGCACCGCGACCGAGCGCAACCGCATCCGCCGCCGCCTTCGCGAACTGGTGAAACGTGTCGACGTCATTACGATGCGACCGCACCATGATTATGTGCTAGTGGGCCGCCGTGACGCGCTGACCCGTGACTTTGCGACCATGCTTGACGACCTGCGGTCGGCGCTGCGCCGCCTCGACCGGCCTGCGCCGGAGGGGCGCAACAAGGCGCCCCTCGAGGCGCGTAATCCGAACGGAATGACGAGACCTTAAGAGATGTCCGACAACCGCAACACGATCCTTGCCGTCATTCTGTCCGGCCTCGTGCTGATCGCCTGGCAATATTTCTACAACGTGCCGCAGATGGAGAAGCAGCGCGAGGCGCAGCGGCAGAGCGAGTTGCAGAAGCCGACCGCGCAGGCCACTCCGGGCCAGACCTCCGCGACACCGGCGACACCCTCGCCGTCCGCGAGCCCCACGCCGGGCGCCGCCCAGCCTTCCACTTCCACTTCCACTTCCACTTCCACTTCTGCTCCCGTCATCAGCCGCGAGGCCGCGCTCGCCGCCGGCCCTCGCGTCAAGATCGACACCCCGCGCGTGACCGGCAGCATTTCGCTGAAGGGCGCGCGCATCGACGACATCGCGCTGGTCCAGTTCCGCGAAACGGTCGATCCGAATTCGCCGCCAATCGTGCTGTTCTCGCCGTCGCAGACCGCAGCGCCCTACTACGCCGAGTTCGGCTGGGTGCCGGCATCCGGCAGCAAGACGCGCATCCCCGACCAGAACACCGAATGGCAGCAGGAGGGCTCCGGCAGCCTGACGCCGACCACCCCGGTGACGCTGAAATACGACAATGGCGAGGGCCTCACCTTCCGCCGCACCATTTCTATCGACGAGCGCTATCTGTTCACGATCAAGGACGAGGTCAGTAATCTCAGCACCTCGCCGGTCACCCTGTATCCATACGCGCTGATCTCGCGGCACGGCACGCCGCAAGTCTCCGGCTACTACATCCTGCATGAAGGCCTGATCGGCTATCTCGGCGAGCAGGGCCTGCAGGAATATGCCTACAAGAAGATCGACGAAGCCAAGGATAAGACGTTCGACGTCACCGATGGCTGGATGGGCATGACCGACAAATACTGGGCGTCGGCGCTGCTGCCGGACACCACGGCCAAGCTGCATGTGCGCTATTCGTCGAGCGCGGAAGGCTCGAGCCACAACTACCAAACCGACTATCTGGAGGAGCCGAAGACGCTCCCGATCGGCGGCACCATCAGCGCCAACGCGCGGCTGTTCGCCGGCGCCAAGGAAGCCAGCGTGGTCGGCATCAACTTCCCGCTGGTCGGCTTCGGCGGCTACACCAAGCAGCTCGGCCTCAACCATTTCGACCTCTTGATCGACTGGGGCTGGTTCTACTTCATCACCAAGCCGATGTTCCTGGCGCTCGACTGGTTCTACCGCCTGTTCGGCAATTTCGGCGTCTCGATCCTGCTCGTGACCGTGATCGTGAAGCTGCTGTTCTTCCCGCTCGCCAACAAGTCCTACGCCTCGATGGCCAAGATGAAGTCGGTGCAGCCGCAGCTGCAGGCGCTGAAGGAGCGCTATCCCGACGACCGGGTGAAGCAGCAGCAGGAGATGATGGAGATCTACAAGAAGGAGAAGATCAACCCGATCGCCGGTTGTCTTCCCGTCGCGCTGCAGATCCCGGTGTTCTTCTCGCTCTACAAGGTGCTGTTCGTCACCATCGAAATGCGGCATGCGCCGTTCTTCGGCTGGATCAAGGACCTCTCGGCGCCCGATCCGACCAACCTGTTCACGCTGTTCGGCCTGTTGCACTACGATCCGACCCAGCTTCCGGTGTTCGGCCACTATCTGGCGCTCGGCATCTGGCCGATCATCATGGGCATCACGATGTGGTTCCAGATGAAGCTGAACCCGACGCCGCCGGATCCGACGCAGCAGATCATCTTCACCTGGATGCCGCTGATCTTCACCTTCATGCTGGCAGGCTTCCCGGCGGGCCTCGTGATCTACTGGGCCTGGAACAACACGCTGTCGGTGCTGCAGCAGAGCTTCATCATGCGCCGCAACGGCGTGAAGGTGGAATTGTTCGACAACATAAAAGCGACGTTCGCCAGGAAGGCGACGTAGCCAGGTCGTCATTCCGGGATGGTGCATCAGCACCAGACCCGGGATCTCGAGATTCCGGGTTCGACGCTTCGCGCCGCTCCGGAATGACACTGACGCAAAGAGCCTCCGCACATGACCACCGACCCCGATGCGGAGCTGATCGAGCAAGGCCGAAAGCTGTTTGCCGGCGACTGGCGTTTCATCTGGGCCTCGCCCTCGATCGAGACCCTGCCGCCGATGGCCGGTCTCGAGGTCGCCTTTGCCGGCCGCTCCAATGTCGGCAAGTCGAGCCTGATCAACGCGCTGACCGGCCGCAGCAACCTCGCACGCACCTCGCACACGCCCGGCCGCACCCAGGAGCTGATCTTCTTCGAGGGGCCGGAGAAGGCGGGCTTCCGCCTCGTCGACATGCCCGGCTACGGCTACGCCTCGGCGCCAAAGGCCAAGGTGGCATCGTGGACGACGCTGATCCACAAATTCTTGCTCGGGCGCGCCACGCTGGCGCGGGTCTATGTGCTGATCGACGCCCGCCACGGTATCAAGGACGTCGATCTCGACGTGCTGAAGACGCTGGATAAATCCGCGGTCAGCTATCAGGTCGTGCTGACCAAGGCCGATCAGGTCAAGGCCGGCGCGCTCAAGACCGTGATCGCCGAGACGTCAGAGGCGCTCGCCAGGCATCCCGCCGCATTTCCCGAGGTGCTGGTGACGTCGTCGCGCACCGGTGACGGCATGCCGGAGCTGCGCGCCGCGATGGTACGCCTGATCGCGGAGCGGCGCTGATGGCCAGGCTTCCAGGCCTCCTGATCGGCCTCGCCTCCATCATGGGCGCCTGCGGCGTGATGCTGGCCGCTGCCGCAGCCCACCTCGCCGACGCCTCGCGGCTGGGCGCCGCCTCCTCGATGCTGCTGTTTCACGCCACCGCCGTGCTCGCGATCGTTGCAGTCACAGACCGCGCCATCATCCACGCGAGGATCGGAACCATTGCCGCGATCGGCTTCGTCATCGCGGCGTCATTGTTCGCAGGCGATCTCACGATACGCCAATATGCCGGTCACGGCTTGTTTGCGATGGCGGCTCCAACGGGAGGAACGCTGTTGATCCTGAGCTGGGTGGTGTTGGCCGTCGCAGCGATGTGGCCACAGCACTGATTCATAGCCCCGATGGAGCGCAGCGAAATCCGCGGATCTTGCCAGGGTGCAGCCCCCGATTGCGCTTCGCTCCATCCGGCCGCGAATATCGACGAACACCTCTCCCACTTTGCGCCGCGCCCGGCAATCGGATAGAACCCGTCCGCCCCTCCGCTGACGATGAGACACGCCCAATGACCGACCAGCAGATCAGCCCGCTCGATCAGGCCCGCATCCTGTCCGAGGCGCTGCCGCACATGCAGGAATATGACGAGGAAACCATCGTCATCAAATATGGCGGCCATGCCATGGGCGCCGAGGACACCGCAAAAGCCTTCGCGCGCGACATCGTGCTGCTCGAGCAGACCGCGATCAATCCGGTCGTCGTGCACGGCGGCGGGCCGCAGATCGCGACAATGCTGAAGCGCCTCGGCATCCAGTCGGAATTCGCGGCGGGCCTGCGCATCACCGACGCCGCGACCATCGAGATCGTCGAGATGGTGCTGGCGGGCTCGGTCAACAAGCAGATCGTCGGCTACATCAACGAGGCCGGCGGCAAGGCCGTGGGCCTCTCCGGAAAGGACGGCAACATGGTGAAGGCGTCGAAGACGACGCGCACCATGATCGATCCGGATTCCCATATCGAGAAGGCCGTCGATCTCGGCTTCGTCGGCGACCCCGAGAAGGTCGACCTCACCCTGCTGAACCAGCTGATCGGCTATGAGCTGATCCCCGTGCTGGCGCCGCTCGCGACCTCGAAGGACGGCCAGACCCTGAACGTCAACGCCGACACCTTTGCCGGCGCGATCGCAGGTGCACTGAAGGCCAAGCGCCTGTTGCTGCTGACCGACGTGCCCGGCGTGCTCGACAAGTCCAAGACGCTGATCCCCGACCTGTCGATCAAGGACGCGCGCAGGCTGATCGCCGATGGCACCATTTCCGGCGGCATGATCCCGAAGGTCGAGACCTGCATCTACGCGCTCGAACAGGGCGTGCAGGGCGTCGTGATCATCGACGGCAAGATGCAGCACGCGGTGCTGCTCGAGCTCTTCACCAACCAGGGCACCGGCACGCTGATCCATAAGTAATGCGAAATGCGGCAGCGCGAATGGAGGCCGTGATCGCGGGACGCACCACGACGCCCCGCTGGTCGCCGCTTGCACGGCTCGCAATGTCGGTGCCGGCGGCAGTCATCTCGTTCCTGGTCTCGTCGGTGCCGGCACACGCCGACCTGAAACTCTGCAACCGGATGAGCTATGTGGTCGAGGCCGCGATCGGCATAGACGACAAGGCGGCCACCGCAACGCGGGGCTGGTTCCGGATCGATCCAGCCACCTGCCGGGTCGTGGTACAGGGCGCGCTGACCGCCGACCGCTTGCTCCTGAATGCGCGCGCGCTGGGCGTCTACGGCGCCACGCCGCTGCCGCAGAACGGCACCGATACGCTCTGCGTCGCACAGGACAATTTCGTGATCGCGGCTGCGCGGCAGTGCCGCGCCGGCCAGACGCCCGCACAATTCACCCAGATCACGCCGACGCAGGGCGACGACGGCAACCTCGTCGCCTACCTCGCCGAGGATTCTGAATATGACGACGAGCAGGCGCGGCTCGCCGCAATCCAGCGCCTGCTGGTGATCGCAGGCTATGACGCGGCGCCGATCGACGGCGTCGACGGTCCGAAGACGCAGAGCGCGCTGTCGGCGTTTCTCAAGAGCCGCGGGCTCGCGAGCGACATCGTACAGTCGCCGAACTTCTTCGCCACCATGATCGATGCCGTGCAGAAGCCGTCATCCTCGGGGTTGACCTGGTGCAACGACACGCCGCACAAGGTGATGGCCGCGGTCGCGACGGACGATGGCAAGGTCGTCACCAGCCGCGGCTGGTACCGCATCGATCCGGGCAAGTGCCTGCATCCTGACGTGACGGGAACGCCGAAGCAGATCTATTCCTTTGCCGAAGCCGTCGACGGCGACAACCGCACCATCCGCATCAAGGACAAGCCGCTGAGCTGGGGCGGCACGAAGGAGCTGTGCACGCGCGAGAGCAAATTCGAGGTCAACGAGCAGGGCGACTGCACCAGCCGCGGCCTCGCCGCGACCGGCTTCGTCCCGGTCGACATGACGAGCGGCGGCAAGACGCTGCGCTTTGCGATGCCGTGACTTCTATTTCGTCGTCCCAGGCGAAGGCCGGGACCCATAACCACCGGACGGCGTATTGTTCACCGCCGATTACCACGAAAAGAAAGGCAACGCGCGCCTCCCTCGCCAACGACCGCCGCGGCGTATGGATCGCGGCTTTCGTCGGAACGACGCGTTGAAAATCCTATGAAAACTCCCCGCAGCTTCGACCACGTCGATACCTGGGTGTTCGACCTCGACAACACGCTGTACCCGCATCACGTCAATCTGTGGCAGCAGGTCGATGCACGGATCGGCGAGTTCGTCGGCAGCTGGCTGAAGGTGACGCCGGAGGAGGCGCGGCGGATCCAGAAGGACTACTATCTGCGCTACGGCACCACGATGCGCGGCATGATGACCGAGCATGGCGTGCGCGCCGACGACTATCTCGCCTATGTGCACAAGATCGACCATTCGCCGCTGCAGCCAAATCCGGCGATGGGCGCTGCGATCGCCAAACTGCCGGGACGCAAGCTGATCCTGACCAACGGCTCGGTCGACCATGTCGATGCGGTGCTCGGCCGGCTCGGCATCAGCGACCATTTCGACGGCGTGTTCGACATCATCGCCGCCGATCTGGAGCCGAAGCCGGCCCCGCAGACCTACCAGAAGTTCCTGAGACTGCACGACGTCGACCCGACGCGATCGGCGATGTTCGAGGACCTCGCGCGCAATCTGGTCGTGCCGCATCAGCTTGGCATGACCACCGTGCTGGTCGTGCCCGACGGCAGCCGCGAGGTGGTGCGCGAGACCTGGGAGCTGGAAGGCCGCGACGCCGAGCATGTCGACCATGTGACGGACGATCTGACCGGGTTCTTGCAGGGGTTGAGCGGGAAATCGTAACCCGGGATGCAGCGAAGCGAAATCCGGGGTCTCTCGCCGGTTAAGGCCCCGGATTACGCTTCGCTTCATCCGGGCTACACGGCGGACTTTGCCTTGACTCCGCAGCCCCAAATTCCGAAAAAGCCGCTCAATTCCCGTCATAATCCCGATACGCCCAAGGATATCCCGATGTCGCTGTCCACCCTCGAATCCACCGTCAATGCCGCGTTCGACGCCCGCGAGGGCATCTCGACCACGACCAAGGGCGAGGTCCGCGAGGCGGTCGATCACGCGCTCGAACTGCTCGACAAGGGCGAGGCCCGCGTTGCCGAGCGCGGGGCCGGCGGCAAGTGGAAGGTCAATCAGTGGCTGAAGAAGGCGGTGCTGCTCTCGTTCCGCCTCAACGACATGAGCCAGATCCCGGGCGGCCCCGGCAAGGCCTCCTGGTGGGACAAGGTGCCCTCCAAGTTCGACGGCTGGGGCGAGAACCGCTTTCGCGATGCCGGCTTCCGCGCGGTGCCGGGTGCGATCGTCCGCCGCTCGGCCTTCATCGCCCGCAACGTCGTGCTGATGCCTTCCTTCGTCAATCTCGGCGCCTATGTCGATGAAGCGACCATGATCGACACCTGGTCGACGGTCGGCTCCTGCGCCCAGATCGGCAAGCGCGTGCACATCTCCGGCGGCGTCGGCATCGGCGGCGTGCTCGAGCCGCTGCAGGCCGAGCCCGTGATCGTCGAGGACGACTGCTTCATCGGCGCCCGCAGCGAGGTCGCCGAGGGCGTGATCGTGCGCAAGGGCGCGGTACTGGCAATGGGCGTGTTCCTGGGCGCTTCCACCAAGATCGTCGACCGCGAGACCGGCGAGATCTTCGTCGGGGAAGTGCCCGAATATGCCGTGGTGGTGCCTGGCACGATGCCGGCCAAGCCGTTGAAGAATGGACAGCCCGGCCCGGCTGTCGCCTGCGCCGTGATCGTCAAGCGCGTCGACGAGCGCACCCGCGCCAAGACCAGCATCAACGAGCTGCTGCGGGACTGATCGAACCCGCAACCGCTCCAAAACGACCAAATTCCGGGTGGCACGGGTCTCCCGGAGGTCGTGCATGGACTGGACGTGGTACCTGTTCGGCTTCAAGGGCCGCATCAACCGCGCCAAATACTGGCTCTCGGCGCTGGTTCTGTTCGGCTGGATGCTGCTGACGGGATGGATCGCCTATTTCAGCTTGCTGCTGGTGGCAAATGGCAACCTGCCGGCTCCCGCCACGATCCATTTCGGCACCGGCGCGATTTTCGATCTGTTCGATCCTGCGACGTTCCGCATGCCGACGCGGGCGGACATCATCCCGATCTTTGTCCAGATCATCGCAACGCCGATGCTGATCTGGATATTCCTCGCCACCTCGATCAAACGGCTGCACGATCGCGACAAGAGCGGATGGTGGATGGTGCCGTTCTTTCTCTATCCGAGCCTCTACAGCCATTTCCAGGACCGGCTTCCCGATTCCTATGCGCTGCTGCCCTGCGCGCTTGCCGCGGTGGTGCTGCCGACCTGGGCCTTCATCGAGCTGGGCTTTCTCAAGGGCAGCCGCGCGAGCAACCTGTTCGGGCCCAACCCGCTCGGCAAGCATCAAATGCGACCGCGCGGCAACCGCGACAACGCGCCGCGTTCTGCGCAGGGCTGGGATCAGCAAAGCGAGATCGAAATCGTGCCGCACAAGGCTGGCCCACCTGCGGTGTGACGTGATAAGCGGACGGCATGACTGATGCCGTTTCGATCACCCGCGATCTGGTCCGCTGCCCGTCGGTAACGCCCGCGGATGCCGGCGCGCTCGGCGTTCTCGAGCATCTGCTGAAGGGTGCCGGCTTCGACGTGCATCGCGTGACCTTCTCCGAGCCCGGCACGGCCGACATCGACAATCTCTATGCCCGGATCGGCAGCCAGGCGCCGCACATCACCTTTGCCGGCCATACCGACGTCGTGCCACCCGGCGACGAGGCCGCCTGGACAATCGGCGCCTTCTCGGGCGAGGTGAAGGACGGCTATCTCTATGGCCGAGGCGCGGTCGACATGAAGGGCGGCATCGCCTGCAGCGTCGCTGCGGTGCTGCAATATCTGAAGGACCATGGCGGCAGGCCGCAAGACAACGGCAAGGGATCGATCTCCTTTCTGATCACCGGCGACGAGGAAGACGTCTCGATCAACGGCACCATCAAGCTCTTGAAATGGTGCACCGAGCGCGGTGAAAAATTCGACCATTGCGTGCTCGGCGAGCCTTCGAACGTCGAGGTGCTCGGCGACATGATCAAGATCGGCCGGCGCGGCTCGCAATCCGGCACGCTCGTCGTCGACGGCGTGCAGGGCCATGTCGCCTATCCGCACCGCGCCTCCAATCCGGTTCCGGACATTTCGCGGCTGATCGTGGCCCTGAGCGACGAGCCGCTCGATCACGGCAGCGCGCAATTCCAGGCATCGAACCTCGAGTTCACCTCGGTCGACGTCGGCAATGCTGCCGGCAACGTGATCCCGGGCCAGGCGCGCGCGAAATTCAACATCCGCTACAACGACAACCACACGCAGCAGAGCTTGCGCGAGCTGGTCGACGCGCGGCTCGAAAAAGCCTGCGGGAACCGCGTCCGCGCCCATATCGACTGGCTGCCGTCGAACTCCAACGTGTTCGTCACCAAGCCCGGACCGTTCACCGACCTTGCCGTCGCGGCGATCGAGGAGGTCACCGGCCGCAAGCCGGAGCTCTCCACCTCGGGCGGCACCTCGGACGCGCGCTTCATCTCGAGCTACTGCCCGGTGATCGAATTCGGCCTGGTCGGCCAGACCATGCACCAGATCGACGAGCGCACCCCGGTATCCGATCTCGAGAAGCTGACGCGGGTCTATCGCGGCGTGCTGGACAGATATTTTGCGTAATTCGGCCGCCCGGCTCGACAAAACTCGAAAACAACCCCATGCACAGTAGGGGTTGGGGCCTCTAGTCTAGTAATCCACCCGCATCAGATAGAGCCCGTCCGGCGGCGCGACCGGGCCGCAGGCGGCGCGGTTGCGGGCGGCGAGTGCAGCGGCAAGATCATCGGCGCTCCAGCGTCCCTCGCCGACCCACACCAGCGATCCCACCATCGAACGCACCTGGCTGTGCAGGAACGAGCGCGCCGAGGTGACGATGTTCACGGCGTCGCCGTCGCGCGTGACATCGAGCTGGTCGAGCGTCTTCTCCGGCGATTTGGCCTGGCACTCGGTGTCGCGGAAGGTGGTGAAATCATGCTTGCCGAGCAGCCGCTGCGCGGCGGCGTGCATCGCATCAGCATCGAGCGCACGCGGCACGCGCCAGACGCGTCCGATATCGAGCGCGAGGTTCGCGCGGGTGTTGACGATGCGATAGAGATAGTGCCGCTTGATCGCCGAGAACCGTGCCTCGAAATCATCGGCCACGATATCGGCCGCGTGCACGGCAATGGGATGCGGGCGCAGATGCGCGTTCAGCCCATCACGCAGGCGTCCTCGCGGAAACGTCTTTGCGATGTCACAATGCGCAACCTGGCCGCGCGCATGCACGCCCGCGTCGGTACGTCCCGCGCCATGGACGCGGACATCCTCGCCGCAGATCGCCTTCACCGCAGCTTCCAGCGCGCCCTGCACGGTCGGCGCCGTGTCCTGGATCTGCCAGCCCGAGAACGGCGTGCCGTCATATTCGATGGTGAGCTTGTAGCGGGGCATCAGCCAAGCCGGACGGGCGGCGTCAGCGGCGCGCCGCGGAGGAAGTCGGATGCCTTCATCGGCGCCTTGCCGGCGCGCTGCAGTTCGAGAATGCGGATTGCGCCGTCGCCGCAGGCAATCGCAAGATTGCCGTCGAGCACGTCGCCCGGTGCTCCCGTTCCCCGAGCCAGCTCGCAGCGCAGAATCTTCAGGCGCGCCGGCTCACCTTCGCCCGGCAGCTCGCACCAGGCGCCTGGAAACGGCGACAGGCCGTGAATGTGCCGCAGCACCGCATGCGCAGGCTTGCCCCAATCAATCCGCGCCTCGGCCTTCTCGATCTTGGCGGCGTAGGTGACGCCGTCCTCGCTCTGCTTCTTGAGCTGCAGGCCGCCGCGTTCCAGCCCGCCCATCGCGCGCACCATCAGATCCGCACCGAGCGGCGCCAGCGCGTCATGCAGGTCGGACGCCGTCATGCTGTCGGAGATCGGAAGCCGCTCGGCCATCGCGACGTCGCCGGTGTCCAGCCCGACATCCATCTTCATCACCATCACGCCGCTCTCGGCATCGCCTGCCATGATGGCGCGGTTGATCGGCGCGGCGCCGCGCCAGCGCGGCAGCAACGAGGCGTGCAGGTTGAAGCAACCGTACCTGGGCGCATCGAGAATGGCCTGCGGCAGGATCATGCCATAGGCGACGACGACCGCCGCATCCGCATCGAGGGCGCGGAATTCTTCCTGTGCCTCCGGCGTCTTCAGGGTCTTCGGCGTCAGCACGGGAATGCCGAGCCGCCGCGCCTCGTTCTCCACCGGCGTCGGCTGCAACTGCAGGCCGCGGCGCCCGCCCGGCTTCGGCGCGCGGGTGTAGACGGCGGCGACCTCATGGCCGTGGGCTGCGAGTTCCAGCAGGGTCGGCACCGCGAAATCGGGCGTGCCCATGAAGATCAGGCGGAGAGGCATGCGATTGTCTCGGCAGAATTTCTCTCGCGCGCGGGAAGCGCGGCGCGGCTTACTCTTCCGCGCGCTTGGCGGCCTTGGTGAACTTCTTGAGTACCCGGTCGCGCTTCAGCTTTGACAGATAGTCAACGAAGAGCACGCCGTTGAGGTGGTCGATTTCATGCTGGATGCAGGTCGCGTAAAGCCCCTCCGCGTCCTCCTCATGCATCTTGCCATCGAGGTCGAGATAGCGCACGCGCACCCGCGCCGGACGCTCGACCTCCTCATAATACTCGGGAATCGAGAGGCAGCCCTCCTCGTAAACGGAGAGCTCTTCCGAATGAGAGAGAACCTCGGGATTGATGAACACGCGCGGCTGCGGCGTGGTCTCGCCGTTCTCGTCGCGCTTGGCGAGATCCATCGTGATCAGGCGCAGGGGCTGCGCGATCTGGATCGCCGCCAGCCCGATGCCGGGGGCGTCATACATGGTCTCGAACATGTCGTCGGCGAGCTTGCGGATCTCCGGCGTCACCTTCTCGACAGGCTTTGACACCAGCCGCAACTGCTTGTCCGGCAGGATGATGATCTCTCTGATGGCCATGCGCGCGATTTAAGCTGATGACCTGCAGGGGTCAATGCGCTCCGGAACCGGTTAAGGCAGCCTTAACCACGTTTCTTCAGACTACGTTAACCACGAAAACTAACGGCTCATTCACCACAATTGTTCCCTCTTCGTTCGCCTTCACGGGCGAATCGGCTACAACGGCCGGCATGAACGACATCCTCCTGATCATCGGCGACCTGCCGATCCGTGTCTCCGATGCCCTGATCGGCCTTGCCGGGCTGGCGCTGGTCCTGCTCTTGACAATCGCCGTGGTGATCGCGCGCGCGAGCCGACGCGGGGCGGAACTTGCGATGGCACAAACCATCCGTGACGACGAGCTCGAGGATCGGCTCGCCGACATGCTGCGCGCCCAGAGCGAGTCCTCCGGGCGGGTCGATGCCATGGCACAGGCGCTGGCCGGTCGCCAGGCCGAGATGGCGCGCGCCGTCAACGAGCGGCTCGATTCGGTCACTCACCGGGTCGGCCAGTCGATGGAACAATCGACGCGCAACACGATGGATTCGCTGCGCGTCCTGCACGAGCGACTCGGCATCATCGACCATGCGCACAAGAATCTGAACGAGCTGACGACCCAGGTGACGACCTTGCGCGACGTGCTCGCCAACAAGCAGTCGCGCGGCGCGTTCGGCCAGGCGCGGATGGAAGCGATCGTCCAGGACGGCATGCCGAAGGGCTCCTACGAGTTTCAGCACACGCTCACCACGGGCAAGCGGCCGGATTGCGTGGTGTTCCTGCCCGACCAGCGCCCGCTATGCATCGACGCCAAGTTTCCGCTCGAAGCGATGACCGCGCTGCACGATGCGCGCAGCGACGAGGAGCGCCGGTTCGCCAGCCAGCGGCTGCGGGCCGATGTCCTGAAACACGTCAGCGACATCGCGGAAAAATATCTGATCCCCGGCGAGACGCAGGATACTGCACTGATGTTCGTGCCGTCGGAATCGGTTTATGCGGAGATCCATGACGGGTTCGACGACGTGATCCAGAAGGCGTATCGCGCCCGCGTCGTGCTGGTGTCGCCGTCGCTGCTGATGCTCGCGATACAGGTGATGCAGCAGATCCTGAAGGATGCCCGCATCCGTGACGCCGCCGACCAGATCCGCAACGAGGTGATGCATCTCGGCGACGACCTCGGACGCCTGCGCGAGCGCGTGCTCAAGCTGCAAAACCATTTCGGCCAGGTGAACGAGGACGTCAGGCAGATCCTGATCTCCGCCGACAAGATCGAAAAGCGCGCCGGCCGCATCGAGGAGCTCGATTTCAGCAAATCCGAGACCCCGATCGAAGTCCCCCGCTTCGTCAAGAGCGCGACACCGGAACTGTTCCCTGCCCCGCGCAAGCTGCAGGCGGGGGAGTAGTGTTTGGCGGCGCCCCTTAATTGGTGTCATCGCCCGGCTTGACCGGGCGACAGCCTTTTGCGGCCGAATCTGCTACCAACTGCCTATGACCGCACCTGACGCGACATCAGACGGGTCTGCCAAACCGGCCCCAACGCCATCAGCCATCTCCTGGCGCGACAGCCTGGCGGTGTACCTGCAGCCGCGCGTGCTGATCGTGCTGCTGCTGGGCTTCTCCTCGGGCCTGCCGCTGGCGCTGTCGGGCTCGACCTTGCAGATCTGGATGCGGGAGTCCGGGGTCGACCTCGGCGCGATCGGATTGCTCGCGCTGGTCGGCACGCCCTATACGCTGAAGTTCCTCTGGGCACCGCTGGTCGACGCGCTGCATGTGCCGCTGTTCACGCACATCTTCGGACGCCGCCGCGGCTGGCTGCTGTTCTCGCAGCTTCTCCTGATCGCCGCGATCCTGGTGCTGGCGATGGCCGATCCGGCGCGCTCGCCCGCCTTCGCCGCCCTTGCCGCGCTGCTGGTTGCGACGACGTCGTCGACGCAGGACATCGTGGTCGACGCCTTCCGCGTCGAGAGCCTGCCCGAAAGCGAGCAGGCCGCCGGCATGGCGTCCTATGTCGCGGCCTATCGGATCGGCATGCTGGTCTCGACTGCCGGCGCGCTGTTCATCGTCAGCGGCTTCGAATCCGCCGGGCTTGCACGCCCGTCGGCCTGGATGTGGGGCTATGTGGTGATGGCGGCGCTGATCCTGATCGGCACCATCACTGCGCTTGCCGCGACCGAGCCGGCGCAATCGAGCGGCGCCGAGGCAGCCACGCAGGCGCAGACTGCGCTCCAGCGCGTGCTGCACGCAGCCCTCGGCGCGTTCTCCGAATTCCTAAGCCGCAAGGATGCGTTCGCAGCGCTTGCCTTTGTCGTGCTGTTCAAGTTCACCGACGCGTTTTCCGGCACCATGACCGCGCCCTTCGTGATCGACATCGGCTTTTCCAAGGTCGACTACGCGGCGATCGTCAAGGGCGTCGGCCTTGCCGCGACCCTGATCGGCGGCTTTGCCGGCGGCTTCGTCGCACGGCGCTACTCGCTTGCGTCAAGCCTCTGGATCGGCGGCGTATTGCAGGCTATCGCCAACCTCTCGTTCTCCTGGCTCGCCCATGTCGGCATCAACCAGTGGGCGCTGGCGCTCGCCATCACGGCCGAGAACTTCACCAGCGCCATCGGCACCGTGATCTTCGTTGCCTACCTCTCGGCGCTGTGCCGCAACCCGCTGCACACCGCGACCCAATATGCGCTGCTGACCGCGCTCGCCGCGGTCGGCCGCACCTATCTGTCGTCAGGCGCGGGCTATGTGGCGAAGGCCGTGGGCTGGCAGGTGTTCTTCGTGATCTGTGTGCTGGTCGCGATCCCGAGCCTGATCCTGCTGACCTGGCTGCAACGGCGCGGGCATTTTGACGAACTGGGGCCGGTGCGGGTTTAGGCAAGCCCCCAGCAACCCCTACTTCGCAACCACGCTCCACTTCGTAACGATGGCTTCGCTCATCTGGCCGGCGTCCTGGGCACAGGCGATTTCGTCGACCTTCACCGAGATTTCCTTGCCGGCAAGGCTTCGAAGCTGTGCAGCCTGGGCCTCGCTGGTCGGAACCAGCTGGAAGGTTTCCGGGCCGGTCTCGAGATTGCAGAGGCCGTTCGGCGGCGGCAGGCGACGCGGCTCGCTGGTGATCTGATAGGTCGCCACGCGCTTGCCGCCCTTCTTGACGTCGCGCACGCGCAGGGTGCTGAGCTCCCCCGAGAGCACGTCACCGGCATTGATCAGCTTGCCCGGTTTGGAGGGCGCTTCGGTCGGCTGCGCGATCGCAGATGAAGCGGCGAGCGCGGCAAGGCCCAAAATCGCGAAGCCGAAGCGTACGCCGAATCGGTGTGAGGTCATGTTGCGTGATTCCGTATCTGATTCGCGAGCTGCGTGGATGACCGCCCCGGCCGCGTCATCCTTCCCTATCATGTTGTTTCGGCACGATCTTTTTTTGAACAGCGGTGACCGCCTTGCGATCCCGCCTCACGGGTCGTGCGCTAGAACAGCGTCCGCTGCCGCATCGCAGCCGATAGCGTACCTTCATCGAGATAATCAAGCTCGCCGCCGACGGGCACGCCATGCGCCAGCCGCGTTACCCGCACATTGGCCTCCGACAAGAGGTCGGTGATGTAATGCGCCGTGGTCTGGCCGTCGACCGTGGCGTTCAGCGCCAGGATGATCTCGCTGACTTCGCTCGCATGCGCGCGCGCCACCAGTTGATCGATGGTGAGGTCCTGCGGGCCGACACCGTCGAGCGGCGACAGCGTCGCACCCAGCACGTGATAGCGGCCATTGGTCGCATTGGCGCGTTCCAGCGCCCAGAGGTCGGCGACGTCTGCGACCACGACGATGATCGATGGATCGCGCCGCGGGTCGGTGCACACGGTGCAAGGGTTTTGCGTATCGATATTGCCGCAGGTCTTGCAGACCTGGATCTTGTCGATCGCGACCTGCAACGCCGAGGTCAACGGCGTCATCAGTGCCTCGCGCTTCTTGATCAGGTGCAGCGCCGCACGCCGCGCCGAGCGCGGGCCGAGACCCGGCAGCCGCGCCAGCAGCTGGATCAGGCGTTCGATCTCGGGGCCGGCAACGCTTGCAGCCATTTAGGTCAGACCAAGTCCCGGCGGCAGGCCGAGGCCGCCGGTCAGCGCCGCCATCTTCTCCTGCATCGCGGCCTCTGCCTTGCGGCGGGCGTCGCCATGCGCGGTGACGAGCAGATCCTCGAGCACCTCGCGCTCCTCCGGCTTCATCAGCGACGGATCGATCGTGATGCCTTTCACTTCCATCTTCGCGGTCATCCGCACCGCGACCAGGCCGCCGCCGGAAATGCCCTCGACCTCGACGTTGCCGAGTTCTTCCTGCATCGCCTGCATCTTGGATTGCAGCTGTGCCGCCTGTTTCATCATGCCAAGGAAATCAGCCATGGGTGTATCCTGTCATCAGATCAATCGTCGTCGCTATCGGGAGTTTCAATGGGGTCTTCGCCGGTGGCATCGGCTTCCGGCGGCTCGGCGGCCAGGCGGCGCACCTCGACCACCCGCGTGCCGGGAAACCGGGCCAGCACCTCCCGCACGCGCGGGTCGGACTCGGCAGCGCGTTGATGCTGGTTGCGCGCCAGTTCGTTCTGCGCGCGTACCGTCGGCTGGCCGGCCTCGTTGGAGATCACAACGGTCCAGCGCCGCCCGGTCCAGAGCTCGAGCTTGCGCGAGAGATCGGTGACGAGGCCGCGCGAGGCCTTCGGCTCGAGCGCGATCTCGAGCTGGCCGTCCTCGATGCGGACCAGCCGCACGTCGGTTTCCAGTGCGCCCTTGGTCATCAGGTCGCGCTTCTCGCCGGCGAGCGCGATGAGTTGCTGAAAGCTCGAGATCCGCAGCAACGGCGCGGCATCGGCCGCCGGCGAGGCCATCTGCGGACGCGCGGCGAGATCGGCGCGCGGCCCACCCTGCGGGGCACGAAGCGGCGCCGACGGCATCGTCGACATCGTCGATACCGGTGCGCTACGCGACGGCGATGAAGCGCCCGACGTCGCGGGCGCGGCGCCGCCGCCGTTCTGCTCGATCATCCGGATCACCTCGTCCGGCGTCGGCAGGTCGGCGACATAGGCGATCCGCACCAGCACCATCTCGGCGGCGGCCGCGGGCCGTGTCGCGATCTGCACCTCGGTGATGCCCTTGAACAGCATCTGCCACATCCGCGACAGCACGCGAAACGACAGCTTCGCCGCGAATTCGCGCGCGCGCACGCGCTCGGTCTCGCCGAACGCGACATTCTCCGCGGTCGCCGGGACCGCCTTCACGCGGGTGACGAAATTGACGAACTCGGCCAGGTCAGACAGCACCACGACCGGATCGGCACCGACGTCATATTGTGCGCGGAACTCGGCAAAGGCGCTGGCGATGTCGCCGCGCGCGAGCGAATCAAAGAGGTCGATGACGCGGGTGCGGTCGGCAAGGCCGAGCATCTGCCTGACCGCATCGGCCTTCACGTGACCCGCGGCGTGCGCAATCGCCTGGTCGAACAGCGACAGCGAATCGCGCACCGAGCCTTCGGCGGCCCGCGCGATGATGCCGAGCGCCTCCGGCTCGACCTCGACGCCCTCCTTCGCAGCGATATTGCCGAGGTGATTCATCAGCACGTCGGCCTCCACGCGGCGCAGGTCGAAGCGCTGGCAGCGCGACAGGACCGTGATCGGAACCTTGCGGATCTCGGTGGTGGCGAACACGAACTTGGCGTGCTCCGGCGGCTCCTCCAGCGTCTTCAGGAACGCGTTGAAGGCCGCGGTCGACAGCATGTGGACTTCGTCGATGATGTAGACCTTGTAGCGGGCGCTGGTCGGCGCATAGCGCACGCTGTCATTGATCTGGCGGACATCGTCGACGCCGGTGTGGGACGCCGCGTCCATCTCCAGCACATCCATGTGCCGGCTCTCCATGATCGCCTGGCAGTGCACGCCGAGGTCGGGCATGTGGATGGTCGGCCCCTTCACCGAGCCGTCCGGCTTCTCGTAGTTGAGGGCACGGGCAAGGATGCGGGCGGTGGTGGTCTTGCCGACCCCGCGCACGCCGGTCAGGATCCAGGCCTGCGGAATCCGTCCGGTCTCGAACGCATTCGAGACGGTCCGCACCATGGCCTCCTGGCCGATCAGGTCCTCGAAACTGGCGGGACGGTATTTGCGGGCGAGGACGCGATAGGGCTTGGCCGCTTCCGACGCGCTGCCAAGGTCGAAACCACCCTGGCTTGCGGCGTCGGGCTTATCGGAGGGGGCGCCAGCATCGTTCATGCGTCGATCCGCAACTTGATCTCTCCAGAGCGTTTTCCGCTCCGATGGAATCGGAGCGGAGCTCTGGATTCCTGTTTTGACGCGTTTTCTTTACGCGAACCGGTAGCCACTTCGCTCAAAAACGCTCCAGGCAGCCGGCGTGCGGATAGGAGCAAAAATCGAGCGCCGAACGCGGAGACCGCCGTTCCAGCGCGATTCGCTCGGAAAAACAGGTAGGAGACTGACGAGCGACCCGATCCGGACCTCGTTAGGGCTGCTTCCTTCCGGACCTGACCCGGTTGGCGAGTGGCTCGTCCACCGCCAATCTCCCGGCCTCTATTTGGGGCCAAAAGGCCCGGAAAGCAAGCGGCCTGACCGTGCTTTGTGGGACTTGTAAGGGAACAGGGAAAGGCATTACTTCCCCCTCATGCCTGCCTCCAACTGGTCGCTGCATTCGCAGCTCAAGAAAGACACCATCGACATCGGCGACCTGCCGCTGTGCAAGGTGCTGGTCATCAAGGACGCGCATTATCCCTGGCTGCTGCTGGTGCCGCGGCGCGACGGCGCCGTCGAGATCATCGACCTGGACGAAGTCGAGCAGGCGCAGCTGATGACGGAAACCTCCCGCGTGGCGCGCGCGCTGAAGGAGATCACCAGGTGTGACAAGCTGAACATCGCGGCGCTTGGCAATCTGGTCCCGCAGCTTCATGTCCACGTCATCGCCCGCCGCACGAGCGACGCTGCATGGCCGCGTCCCGTTTGGGGCGTGATGCCGCCGCTGGCGCACGACGCGGAGGAAGTGCAGAATTTCATCAACGCGCTGCGCCGCAAGATCTGGTTGGGTTGAATTTCAATGTCCGCATTCGACAAGTTTCCTCTCGGCCAGCCGGCCTTCGTCACCCACGTGCTCGACCGTGCCGCGCACCTGCGCACCAATGATGAGAAGCTGTTCACGCTCGAGGGCCATCGCGAGGCGCGCGCCTATGTCGTCTATCGCGACTCGCTGGTGGTGAAGCAGGAGGATGGCGTCGCCCGCGCGCTGCTTTCGCTCGAGGAGGCCCGCGGCTTCGGCGCCAATCCCGGCACGATCTTCCTGGGCCTGCGCGATGGCGCCCCGATCTTCGGCATGGGCATCGCGCCGCAGGCCGCGGAAAAGCTGGTCGGCCGCAGCGACGTCACGGTGACCGAATTGCGCGGCATGGCGATGCAGGGCGTGGTGCCGCCGGAGCAGCTGTCGGCGATCGCGATGGCGAAGTCGATGGTGACCTGGCATCAGCGCCACGGCTTCTGCCCGAACTGCGGCAGCCGCACCGCGATGAAGGACGGCGGCTGGAAGCGCGAATGCCCGGGCTGCAAGGCCGAGCATTTTCCGCGCACCGATCCGGTCGTGATCATGCTGGTCACCCACGGCGACAAGGTGCTGCTGGGCCGGCAGAAGCAGTTCCTGCCCGGCATGTATTCCTGCCTCGCGGGCTTCGTCGAAGCCGCCGAGACCATCGAGGACGCGGTCCGGCGGGAGATCTTCGAGGAGGCGGGCATCCGCTGCACCGACGTGAACTACTACATGACGCAACCCTGGCCGTATCCGTCGTCACTGATGATCGGGTGCACCGCGCGCGCCACCAATGAGGACATCGTGGTCGACCGCAGCGAGCTCGAGGATGCCCGCTGGTTCGACCGCGCGGAGGCGACCTTGATGCACAAGCGGCAGCATCCGGATGGCCTGGCCGGCCCGCACCCCTTCGCGATCGCCCATCATCTGCTCGGACGATGGGTGCATCATGGAGACCCCACGGGCAAATAACGGAACCGGACTTGATCCTGCCGATTAAATCTGGACACAGGTTCTGATCGATCAAGGAACCAGCATGACGGATTCCCGCATGAACTTTCAGACCGGCGCCCCCAAGATTGCCCCCCGCATCCTCTGCATCGGCCTGCCGGTGCGCGACCTCACCTTCCGCGTCAATGTGCCGGCGCGCGGCTCCAAGACGCATGCGACGCATTTCGCCGAGATCTGCGGCGGCAACGCGCTGAACGCGGCGATCGGCATTGTCCGGCTGGGCGGCCGCGCCTCGATGTGCGGGCCGATGGGCGATTCCCGGGAAACATCGAGCCGCTACATGTTCGACAAGCTCGCGGAAGAGGGCATCGAGACCAACCACCTGATCCACATGCCGAACCTGGTGACGCCGATCTCGGCGATCATGATCGATGACACCGGTGAGCGCACCATCGTCACCTTCCGCGATCCGGAGCTCTGGAAGGTGAAGCTGCCGCCGACCGACCTGTTGCTGGAGGATTGCGCGGCGATCCTGACCGAGAGCCGCTGCGCACCGTTCTGCACCGAATTGTGCGCCGAGGCCGTCCGGCGCGGCATTCCCGTGGTCGTCGACGTCGACCGCGCGATGTCGATGAGCGAGGGGCTGTTGACCGCCTCGTCCCACCTGGTCTTTTCCAGCGAGCCGCTGCAGGAGACCGCCGACGTCACCGACGATGCCCAGGCGCTGAGGAAGCTTGCCAAGATCACCCCGTCGTTCCTGGCCGGGACACGCGGGCCGATGGGCACGATCTGGCTCAATCCACAGGGCGGGCTGGAGGAGACCCCGGCCTTCCCGGTCCATACCGTGGACACGCTCGGCGCCGGCGACGTCTTCCATGGCGCGTTTGCGCTCGCGCTGACCGAGGGCCAGGAACTGCGGCAGGCGCTGCGCTTCGCCTCGGCCGCCGCGGCGCTGAAATGCACCCGCTACGGGGGTGCCTATGCTGCGCCGCAACGTGCTGAAGTTGAAGAGTTTTTGGACCAGCACGCCGCGGCGCCGCCGGCCTAGGCCGGCCAATGGCCCCTTGTCAGAGAAGATTTTTCTATATATGAGAGGTATCAACCTCTCATATGGAACTTTCTTCTATGACTGATGTCGCCATCCAGCTTCACGACAACAACCGCCGGCTCGACGCCATCGACCGCAAGATCCTGACGGTGCTCCAGGAAGACGCCTCCCTGTCGGTTGCCGAGATCGGTGACCGGGTCGGGCTGTCGTCGACGCCATGCTGGAAGCGCATCCAGCGACTGGAAGCGGACGGCGTGATCCTGCGCCGGGTGGCGCTGGTCGACCAGAACAAGATCGGGCTCGGGATATCCGTGTTCGTCTCGGTCGAGAGTGCCGACCATTCGGAAGCCTGGCTGCGCAAATTCGCCGACGCCGTCAGCGCCATGCCCGAGGTGATGGAGTTCTACCGGATGGCCGGCGATGTCGACTACATGCTGCGCGTCGTGGTCGCCGACATGCAGGCCTATGACGTGTTCTACAAGAAGCTGATCTCCGCAGTGCCGCTGAAGAACGTCACCTCGCGCTTCGCGATGGAGAAGATCAAGTCGGTGACGGCGCTGCCGGTGCCGGCGGCGTAAGGCCCGCAAGTGAAATAGTCCCAACTGTCTTCGCCCGGCATCGACCGGGCGGTCCAGTATTGCGGAGACCGCCGCAAAGACCCGATGGCTGCGGCGTACCGGATACCCTGCATGCGCGGGGTATGACAGCGGCGACGCGGCAGCCCGCCGCTCAGATCTTCTGGTTGTACTCGCCGACCTCGGGATGCGTGCGCAGCACGGAATCCATTGCCTCGAACATGTCGCGCATGCGCTGCTCGCTGACCGGGCTTTCGACCACGACCACGAGCTCGGGCTTGTTCGAGGACGCCCGCACCAGGCCCCAGCTGCCGTCCTCGACCGTGACCCGCACGCCGTTGACGGTGACGAGATCACGGATCTTCTGCCCTGCGACCTTGCCGTCCTTCTGCTGAAGCTGCTCGAAGTGCTTCACCACCGCATCGACCACGCCGTATTTCACCTCGTCCGCACAGTGCGGCGACATGGTCGGGGACGACCAGGTCTTGGGCAGCGCGTTCTTCAGGTCGGCCATCGACTTTCCGGGCGCACGGTCGAGCATCTCGCAGATCGCGATCGCCGAGACCAGGCCGTCGTCATAGCCGCGGCCGGACGGCTTGTTGAAGAAGAAGTGACCGGACTTCTCGAAGCCTGCCAGCGCGGCCAATTCGTTGGTGCGGCGCTTCATGTAGGAATGGCCGGTCTTCCAGTAGACAGTCTTCGCGCCCTGCTTTTGCAGCACGGGATCGGTCATGAACAATCCGGTCGACTTCACGTCGACGACGAACTGCGCGTCCTTGTGGATCGCCGACATGTCGCGCGCCAGCATCACGCCGACCTTGTCGGCGAAGATCTCCTCGCCGGTGTTGTCGACCACGCCGCAGCGGTCGCCGTCGCCGTCGAAGCCGAGGCCAACATCGGCCTTGTGCGCCAGCACCGCATCGCGGATCGCGTGCAGCATCTCCATGTCTTCGGGATTCGGATTATACTTCGGGAAGGTATGATCGAGCTCGGTGTCGAGCGGGATCACCTCGCAACCGATCGCCTCCAGCACCTGCGGTGCGAACGCGCCTGCGGTGCCGTTGCCGCACGCGGCCACGACCTTGAGCTTGCGCTTCAGCTTCGGCCGATTGGTGAGGTCGGCGATATAGCGCGCCGGATAGTTTTCGTGGAACTGGTAGGATCCGCCCGCCTTGTTCATGAACTCGGCGTTGAGCACGATCTGCTTCAGCCGCGTCATCTCGTCGGGGCCGAATGTGAGCGGACGGTTGGCGCCCATCTTCACGCCGGTCCAGCCATTGTCGTTGTGCGAGGCGGTGACCATCGCGACGCACGGCACGTCGAGATCGAACTGCGCAAAGTATGACATCGGGGTGACCGCAAGCCCGATGTCGTGCACCTTGCAGCCCGCCGCCATCAGGCCCGAGATCAGTGCATATTTGATCGAAGCCGAATAGCCGCGGAAATCGTGCCCGGTGACGATCTCCTGCCTGACGCCGAGCTCCGCGATCAGCGCGCCGAGCCCCATGCCCAGCGCCTGCACGCCCATCAGGTTGATTTCCTTATTGAACAGCCAGCGCGCGTCGTATTCGCGAAACCCGGTCGGCTTCACCATCGGCTCGGATTCGAAGGCATACGTATTCGGGACCAGCGCGGCTTTCGGCTTGGGGAACATAGATCGGCCTTATCGTCGGGTGCGGAAGGGTATCGCCGCAGCCTTAGCGAATGCAGGGCTTGGGCGAAAGATGAGAGTCAGGGCTGGTGGCCGATAATTACGGCAGAATTGGCGGTGACGACGTCACCCCAAGAGATCGGACCAAGGGATCGGAAACGGGCCGGGTCCTATTGCTCCAGCACCAGCTTGCCGTTGCTGTATTCGAAGCGCTTCAGCTTCGACAGGAAGGACAGGCCGAGCAGGTTTTCGGAAAGCGCTTCGTCCGGCAACACAAGCGCGTCGACATCGCGCACGACGAGGCCGCCGAGATCGATCATCGCGATACGGGTGGGGGCGGCCTTGATGGTGCCGTTGGCGGTGGAGACGCGCGAGGTGTAGTCGCCGGGCACCGGACGCACACCAAAGCGGGCGGCGGACCTCTCGTTCAGCGCAACCACCGAGGCGCCGGTGTCGACCATGAAGTCGATTCGCTGGCCGTCGATGCGGCCATCGGTCAGGAAGTGCCCGCGCGGATCGCGGGAGATGCTCAGCGTGCGGCCGCTGGCCTGGGCCACGGTCACTGCGGGCGCCGAGGTCTGCCGTGCGGTGGTCGCGGCAGCCGGCGTCATCTTGCTGGCGAGCTGGGCCATGCCGGTGCCAAGCCCGATCAGGATGGCCGCGAAAATCATCAGGTTACGCATGACGCCACACTCGGAAAACCGAAAACGCAATTTGACCACGCCGCAGGTCCAGCGGCGAGCAAGGCCGCGGGCGCGAGCCCGCCATTTTCGCGAAAAGGATGAGCGAAGAGTTAATGGGGACCCGCGAGAACGCAGATTTGGGAGTCGAGCGGCGTCGGCTCCTCCATGATCAGCGCTTCGCGATGGCCTCAGGCGGTCCTTGCGACCGGGCTCGGCATAACGACGCGCAGCACATAGTACACCGCGCCCGCGATGCCGACTCCGAAGAACCAGCCGTACACCGCCCACCAGGACGGCAGCAGCGAGGTGAAGTTCGGCAGGATCGACGAGAACAGCGCGCCGATGGCAGCAGCGACGAGAGCGCTGACGTTCCAGCCGTTCTGGAAGCGGTATTCGCCGTCCTCCTGGTAGAGCGCCGGCACATTCACTCTGCCCTTCGCGATCAGATAGTAGTCGACCATCATGATGCCGAAGATCGGCCCCATGGTCGCGCCGATCAGCCCGACGAACGAGGCCGCGCTGCCTTCCCACGGCGCGAACGGATACAGCACCAGCGCGATCAGCGCGGCGATATAGCCGCCCTTCTTGAAGTCGATATGCCGCGGGAACACGTTCGAGAAATCGAACGCCGGCGAGACGAAATTGGCGACAACGTTGATGCCGAGCGTTGCCACCGCAAAGGTCACCGCGGCGAGCAGCGCCAGGAACCAGCTGTCGAACTTGGCCGAGATCTGGTCGGGATGCAGCAGCACCTCGTGATAGACGTTGAACGCCGCGATCGTGGTGACGCCGGCGACCAGCGAGAACAGGATCAGGTTGACCGGCAGGCCCCAGATATTGCCCTTGCGCAGCGCGGTGACGTCGGGCGCATAGCGCGAGAAGTCGCAGAAATTGAGATAGAGCGCCGCGAAATAGGTGATCCAGGTCGCGGCGACCGCGCACAGCGCCGGGAACGTGCCGGGCTCGCCCGGAACGCCGGCATCCTTGGTCTTCTCCAAAAGCACATCCTGCGGGATCGGCGCGGTCAGCGAGATGCCGCCGGCGGCGACGCAGAGATAGATCGCGAGGATCAGCATCATCAGCCACACGGCAGGCCCCGCCCAGTCCTGGAAGCGGCGCACCGTCTCCATGCCGCGCTGGATGATCAGGAGCTGCAGTGCCCAGATCACCACGAAGCAGATCACCTCGAGCGTGGAATGCCCGAGGACATGAGAGGACTGGTGGAAGGCCTTGAAGCTGTCGATCCGGGTCAGCAGCGCGACGATCGCGCCCGAGGCGGCCGCGGTCTGCGCCCCATACCAGAAGCAGGCGACGATCGCGCGCACCAGCGCCGGAATGTTGGCGCCCCAGACGCCGAACGAGGCGCGCGCCAGCACCGGATAGGGCACGCCGGTCCTCACCCCGGCATTGCCGATCAGGCTCATCAGCACGAAGATCACGAGCGAGCCGACGCCGATCGCGAGGATGAAATTGACGAAGCTGCCGCAGAGCAGGAACAGGCTGGCGGCGAGGTAGTAGCCCCACAGGCTGTGAACGTCCGAAGTCCAGACGTTGAAGATGCTGAAGGCACCCCAGTTGCGTTCCTTGGCCGGTGCCAGATCCTCGTTGTAAAGCGACGGCGATGCGTTCTTGATCTCCAAGGCAGCCTCCCCAAAGTGCGCGCCCGTGATCGCGGGGGAGAAATCTAACCACTCTTTGCGAACGGTCGCCAGCGCAACCGATCGGGAACCATCCGCAAGATGTGGAAACCGGTCTCCCGACACGAAAAGCACGAGGCGCAGTGGGAAGAGCGCAGGGCTAGGTGCCGCGCGGCTTCACACGCCGCGTCGGCATCGCGCTGGCGGGATCCTCCGGCCAGGGATGGCGCGGATAACGGCCGCGCAAGTCGGAACGGACAGCCGCGTAGCTGCCGCGCCAGAACCCCGGCAGATCGCGCGTCACCTGCACCGGCCGCTGTGCCGGCGACAGCAGTTCCAGCACCAGTGGCACCGCGCCCCTGGCGATCGATGGATGGGTGTTGAGGCCGAACAGTTCCTGCAGCCGCACCGCGATGGTCGGCCCCTGCTCGGCCTCGTAGTCGATCGCGAGCTGGGTGCCGGTCGGCGCCTCGAAATGCGTCGGCGCCTCGCGGTCGAGCCGCGCGCGCAATTCCCAGGGCAACAACGACATCAGCGCATCCGACAGGTCGCCGGCGGATACGTCCTTGAGCGCGGTCTTGTCGTAGAGCGCGGGCACCAGCCAGTCGTCGGCACGTGCGGCAAGCGCATCGTCGGTGAGATCAGGCCAGCTCTCGCCCTCGGCCTTGCGCAGGAACATGACGCGGTCGCGCCACTGCTTCGCCTGTTTCGACCAGGGCAGCCGGTCGAGGCCGATGGCGATCAGGCCGTCGGCGAGGATCCGCGCGGTCCCGGCCGACGGCGACAGCGGCATCGGCGCTTCCGACAGCGTCATCGCGTGCAGCGAGCGCCGGCGCCGCGCGCGCAATGCCAGGGCGCCGCGGTCGAACGTCACCTCTTCCACGGTCTCGATCTGATCGGCGAAGCGCTGCTCGATCTCCTCCAGCGCGATCGGGGCCGCCAGCAGGATGCGGCCGCTCGCCGCCGTGCCGGTCAATTCGGCGACGGCAATATAGGGCGTGCGCGCCAGGCCCGCGGTCTGCTCCACGGCCGCGCCGCGGCCATTGGCGAGCACGAAGCTGCCATTGCCACGGTTCTTCGCCACGCGATCGGGAAACGCGAAAGCCAGCATGACGCCGGTCGAGAGCGCCTTCTGTTCGGCGCCACGCGTCTCCACCTGTGCCGCCCAGCGTTGCGCCATGCTGCGTGCGCTCGACGCCCGCTGCGACCGGTCGCGACGGAACTGATCGAGCCTGGCATCGAGATCGACACTATCGCCGCCTAGCCCGCGCTCGGTCAGGATGGCGGCGATGTCGGCCGCCTCCTCGGCCGCACCGAAGCGCCCGGAATCCACGATCATGCGCGCTAGCCGCGGCGGCAGCGCCAGCGCGCGCAGGCTCTGGCCCTCCGCAGTGATGCGGCCGTCGCCATCGAGCGCGCCGAGCTCGCTCAGAAGCGACCTGGCTTCCTTCCAGGCCGGCGTCGGCGGCGGATCGAGGAACGCCAGCCCTGTGGGCTCGCCGACGCCCCATTGCGCGAGATCGAGCACCAGCGAGGACAGGTCGGCGGAGAGGATTTCGGGGGCGGTGTAGGCCGGCAGCGACGCCGTCTGCGGCTCGTCCCAGAGCCGGTAGCAGACCCCCGGCTCGACGCGGCCGGCACGGCCGCGCCGCTGGTCGACCGCAGCGCGCGAGGCGCGCACGGTCTCCAGCCGGGTCAGCGCAATATCCGGCTCGTAGCGTGGTACGCGCGCCAGTCCGGAATCGACCACGATGCGCACACCCTCGATGGTCAGCGAGGTCTCGGCGATCGAGGTCGCCAGCACCACCTTGCGGATCCCCTTCGGCGCCGGTGCGATCGCGCGGTCCTGCACGCCGGCGTCGAGCGCGCCGAACAGAGGCACGATCTCGACCGCCGGATCCTGCACGCGCTCGGTCAGGAAACCCTGCGTGCGCCGGATTTCCGCCGCACCCGGCAGGAACGCCAGCACCGAGCCGGAATCGGCACGCAGCGCGGTCGCAATGGTGTCGGCCATCTGCCGCTCCACCGGCACGTCGCTCTTGCGGCCGACATAACGGGTCTCGACCGGAAAGGCGCGTCCCTCGCTTTCGACCACCGGCGCGTCGCCGAGCAGCCGTGCGACGCGCGCGCCGTCGAGGGTCGCCGACATCACGAGGATGCGCAAATCCTCGCGCAGGCCGGTCTGCGCATCGCGCGCCAGCGCCAGCCCGAGATCGGCGTCGAGCGAGCGTTCGTGGAATTCGTCGAACAGGACCGCGGCGACGCCGTTGAGCTCGGGATCGTCGAGGATCTGCCGCGCGAAGATGCCTTCGGTCACGACCTCGATTCGCGTCGCGCGCGACACCTTCGAGCCGAAGCGCACTCGGTAGCCGACCGTCTCGCCGGCGCGCTCGCCCAGCGTCTTCGCCATCCGCTCGGCGCTGGCGCGCGCAGCGATACGGCGCGGCTCCAGCACGATGATCTTCCTGGACCTGGCCCAGGGCGCATCCAGCAGCGCCAGCGGTACCCGCGTGGTCTTGCCGGCGCCGGGCGGCGCCACCAGCACCGCGGCGTTATGGCCCTCGAGCGTGCGGTCGAGATCGTCGAGCACGGCGTCGATCGGCAGGGGCGTGTCAAAATTCCGAGGCAATCCCAATGATCCGTCATCACCCGGCGAAAGCGGGTGATCCAGTAAGCACCGTCACGTCCGGTTGCAAAGACCGGGAGTACCGGATACCCCGCCTTCGCGGGGTATGACAGCGGTATCGGGGCTACGTCCGCTGCAGCGGCGGGCGGCCGACGCTCTCATAGGCAAAGCCGTGTGCGACCATGTCCTCGGGACGGTAGATGTTGCGCAGGTCGATCACGACCGGCTGCTTCAGCTCCGCCTTCAGCCGCTCGAGGTCGAGCGTACGGTACTGCACCCATTCGGTGACCACGACCATGGCGTCCGCGCCCTTCACGCAGGCATACGGATCGTCGCAATACTCGATGTCGGGCAGCTCCTTGCGGGCCTGCTCCATGCCGACCGGATCATGCGCGCGCACCCTGGCGCCCAGGTCGAGCAGGCCGGTGATCAGCGGGATCGACGGCGCCTCGCGCATGTCGTCGGTGTCGGGCTTGAAGGTCAGGCCGAGCACCGCGATGGTCTTGCCGCGCAGGTTGCCGCCGGAGAGGCTCGCGACCTTGCGCGCCATCGCGCGCTTGCGGTTGTCGTTGACGCCGAGCACCGCCTCGACGACGCGAAGCTGCACGTCATAGTCCTGCGCGATCTTGATCAGCGCGCGGGTGTCCTTCGGAAAGCAGGAGCCGCCGAAGCCCGGCCCGGCATGAAGGAATTTCGAGCCGATGCGGTTGTCGAGGCCGATGCCGCGCGCAACCTCCTGCACGTCGGCGCCGACCTTTTCCGACAAATCCGCGATCTCGTTGATGAAGGTGATCTTGGTCGCGAGGAAGGCGTTGGCGGCGTATTTGATCAGCTCGGCGGTGCGCCGCGCGGTGTACATCAACGGCGCCTGGTTGAGCGACAGCGGCCGATAGATATCGCCAAGCACCTTGCGCCCGCGCTCATCAGACGTGCCGACCACGATGCGGTCGGGGAATTTGAAGTCGCGGATCGCCGCGCCCTCGCGCAGGAATTCCGGATTGGAGGCGACCACGACGTCGGCCGCGGGATTGGTCTCGTGGATCAACCGTTCGACCTCGTCGCCGGTGCCGACCGGTACGGTCGACTTGGTGACGACGACGGTGAAGCCCTTGAGGGCCGCGGCGATCTCGCGCGCGGCGCCATAGACATAGGTGAGGTCGGCATGGCCGTCGCCACGCCGCGACGGCGTGCCGACCGCGATGAACACCGCATCGGCCTGCGCGACCGGTGCGGCCAGATCGGTGGTGAATTCAAGCCGCTTGGCCTTCACGTTGGACGCGACCAGCGCATCGAGACCGGGCTCGAAGATCGGGATCTCACCACGATGCAGCGCGGCGATCTTGCCGGCATCCTTGTCCACGCAGGTCACGTGGTGACCGAAATCCGAAAAGCAGGCGCCCGACACCAGCCCCACATAACCCGTGCCAATCATGGCAATCCGCATGAAACAACCCGCTTCCTGATGGTTAATGATCCCCGGGATTCGTGCGCCTCTTAGAACATTTGCCGGCCAAGGGAAACGTGGAAAAGCGCGTCCGCCGCGGCATGTCATTTGTATGAATAAAGGAGAAAGCAACCGATCCGGCCGATGATGCACCCGATCCGGCCGAAACAGGACAAAGATGACCGCAAACGGCACACCAGCCCTGACAGATCGTTCCCCCGGGAACACAAGCGCGCGCGTCGACTGGGTCGACTATGCCAAGGGCATCTGCATCGTCATGGTCGTGATGATGCATTCGGTGCTTGGCGTCGAGAAGGCCGTCGACCAGACCGGCTTCATGCATTACGTCGTGATGTTCGCAAGGCCGTTCCGGATGCCGGATTTCTTCCTGATTTCCGGTCTCTTCCTCTCGGTCGTGATCGACCGCGACTGGCGCACCTATCTCGACCGCAAGGTGGTGCACTTCACGTATTTCTATCTGCTGTGGGTGACGATCCAGTTCGGCTTCAAGGCGCCGTCGCTGGCCGCTGAATCGAGTTGGAGCGAGGTCGGACTGCTTTATCTCGAATCCTTCATCGAGCCGTTCGGCACGTTGTGGTTCATCTACCTGTTGCCGATATTCTTTGTCTTCACGAAACTGACACGCAACCTTCACCCCGTCGTCATCTGGCTGTTCGCAGCCACGCTCGAGACGATGCATGTTGCCACCGGCTGGACCGCGATCGACGAGTTCTGCGCGCGCTTCGTGTATTTCTTCACCGGCTACATCCTCGCCGACTACATCTTTGCGCTGTCCGACCGCGCGCGGGCGCGGCCGCTGCTGGCGCTGGTCGGACTCGGGCTGTGGGCGATGGTGAATGGCGGCCTGGTCTCGCTTGAGGTGAGCGAGTGGCCGATCATCTCGCTGGCGCTCGGCCTTGCCGGCGCCTGCGCGATCATCGTGATCGGCACGCTGCTGGCTCGCGCGCATTGGCTCAACTTTCTGCGCTTCTGCGGCGAGCATTCGATCGTGATCTATCTGGCGTTTTTCCTGCCGATGGCCGCGGCGCGGACCATCCTGCTGCGGCTGGACGTGATCCACGACATCGGTCTGGTTTCGCTGCTCGTGACCGCAATCGGTGTCGCCGGTTCGTTGCTGATCTGGCGGCTGGCGCTGGCGGCTCAGGCCAGTTTCCTGTTCGAACGGCCTGACGCATTCTGGATTGCCCCGAAAAAGGCAGCGCCCAAGCTGCAGGCGGCGGAATAGGTCTTGCTGCAGTGCTTTCGAGGGAAGTGGATACCGGTTCGCGTCAGGAAGGCGCGTCAAAACCCAGCGCAAAAAGCCACGGCCGGATTGGTTCCAAGCAGGGCGAATAAGGCAATTCAAAATTTCCGCATATTGAAATTATTGGATTTTTTTCCCTGAATGTTTCGTCGCAGAGCGGGCGACGAAACAATTCGCCCGGTCACGAAACCATTTTCCCCTTTTCGCGCAGACATCCGGAAACGGGGGCTAACTAACAATTCTCCTAACGAAACGCCGCCGAACGGCGAACTGGGAGCCCGTCATGCCGAACGTCATCGCCATCAACGCCGCAGCCAAAAAGCACATTGCCGCTGCCCGCGCGACCTCGGATGAAATGCTGCTCGGGAGTATCGCGACGGGTGACCGTACCGCGATGCACACTCTTTATGCCCGCCATAACGTCAGGGTCTACCGTTTCGTGCTGCGCATGGTGCGCGACACCACCATGGCGGAAGATCTGGTCAGCCAGGTGTTCCTGGACGTCTGGCGGACCGCCGCCCAGTTTGAGGGTCGGTCGCAGGTGTCGACCTGGCTGCTGTCGATCGCCCGCTTCAAGGCGCTGACCGCGCTGCGCCAGCGCAAGCACGAGGATATCGACCAGGAGGACGTGCTGGAGATCGCCGACGGCGCCGATACGCCGGAAGCTTCGCTGGACCGCGCCACCACCAGCGAGATCCTGCGCGCCTGCGTCGCCAAACTGTCGCCGGCGCACCGCGAGATCATCAACCTCGTCTACTACCACGAGAAGTCGGTCGAAGAGGCCGGGCTGATCATCGGCATTCCGCAGAGCACGGTTAAGACCCGCATGTTCTATGCCCGCAAGCAGCTCGCCGACCTCCTCAAGGGCGCCGGCGTGGACAGCGTCGCTGCGTAAACTACAGTAATTTCAATGTCTTGATCAGAATTATAGCAATCCAGGCCAATCGTACGCGAAGCCAAAAACATCAGGCGACGAAACAATTGAAACAGAGCACGACATCACCTGGAAAGACTTGCCCGTTACATCAGTAGTCATCGGTTTCCAAACCTCCCAAGTGAGACCTCCGACGACCCGGCCGGGATGCCCCCCAGCCGGGTCGCTCTATTTTGGGCGCGCCGTCGGGTCGATCGGGATTTGATGACCGCGACGCGGCGCGTCTGCCAATAGGCGACGGGTTGGCCGCCCGAACCTAGAAGGTCCAGCCCTTCGAAGTGGCCCAGTCCAACATGAATTGCTCGGTCTCGCGGCCGGCGTCGGCGAGCCAGGCGGTGAAGTCGGCGATGGTCGCGGCGCTTTCGTTGTCGGAGAGATAAAATGAACGGTATTCGCGCTTGCGCAGGCCGAGATCGCCGAACGGCAGGCAAAGCTGGCCGGCCATGAGCTCGTCGATCACAAGGAACAGTGGAAACAACCCGATGCCCATGCGCTCCAGCGTCGCCTGCAGCGCGAAGAACATCTGCTCGAACCGCAGCGTCTCCTGATCTGCACTCATCTCGCCACCGGCCTGGGCGAGCCAGCGCGGCCAGTCGTACGGCTCGGTCAGGTAGGTGATGAGGGTGTGATGCCGCAGGTCGTCGGGGGTTGCGAGCCGCCCGCGTGTCAGCAGGTCGACATGACAGACCGGCGCAATCAGCTCGGTCATGAAGGGCTGCGACATCCAGCCGACCGGCTCGCCGACATTGCCCCGGATCGCGACGTCGAACGAGCGGTCGTTGACGTTCAGCGGTCCGATCGAGGTGAGCAGCCGCAGTTCGGCATCGGGCCGCATGCGCTGGAACGACGAGATGCGGCGGATCAGCCAGCGCATCGCGAAGGTCGGCGGCGCGCTGACGCGTAGCACCGACGGCGAGCCGTACTGCTTCATGTCCATGGAGGCGAGTGCAAGACGATCGAGGATCGCCGTGACCTCGCGATAGTAGATTTGCCCGGCGGCGGTCAGCGTCAGCTGCGAGGGAGCGCGACGGAACAGCTTGACGCCGAACCACTCCTCGAGCAGCGCGACCTGGCGGCTCACTGCGCCATGGGTGACGAGCAGCTCTTCAGCGGCCTTGGTGAAACTCACATGCCGCGCGGCCGCTTCGAATGTTCGCACCGCGTTGAGCGGTGGCAACTTTCTCATGGTCGTGTCGCGTCTCCGGAAGGGTCAGGACGATACCGTGAAGGCGTCGGGATTGTCGAGAGCACGGGCGAATTGTGTGCGGTCGAGGTCGCCCTCCCAGCGCGACACCACGACGGTCGCGACCGCCGTGCCGATGAAGTTGGTTAGCGCACGCGCCTCGGACATGAAGCGGTCGACACCGAGCAGCAGCGCGATGCTCGCCACGGGAACATGGCCGATCGAGCCCAGCGTGGCGGCAAGCACGATGAATCCGCTGCCCGGCACGGCGGCTGCGCCCTTCGACGTCAACAGGCAGACCACGACGAGACCGATCTGCTGGACGAGCGACATTGGCGTGTCGGTAGCCTGTGCGAGAAATACGCCGGCCATGGTCAGGTAGATGCAGGTGCCGTCGAGATTGAAAGTGTAGCCGGTCGGGATCACGAGGCCGACGGTGGATTCCGCACAGCCGGCAGCCTTCATCTTGTCGATGAAGCGCGGCATCACCGATTCCGAACCCGACAATCCGAACACCAGCAGCAGCTCTTCCCGGAGATAGCGGATCAGCTTGAAGATGCTGAAGCCCGCGAGGCGCGACACGATGCCAAGCCCGACGATCACGAACAGCAGGCACGTGAGGTAGAAGACGAGCATGAAATGCGACAGCGCGACGATCGAGCCGGCACCATATTTGCCGATGGTGAAGGCCATGGCGCCGAACGCGCCGATCGGGGCGATCCGCATGATCATGCCGATCAGGATGAAGAGGATCTTCGAGAGTTTCTCGATCGCCCGCAGCACAGGCTTCCCGTTCTCGCCAAAGCGCTGCAGGGCGATCCCGAACAGCACGGCGAAGAAGAGTACTTGCAGCGTGTCGCCGCTGGTGAACGCGCTGCCGACGGTCGCCGGGATCACGTTCATCAGAAAGCCGACGACGGACTGGTCATGCGACTGTGTGACGTAGGAGGCGACAAGGCGGGAATCGAGCGAGTCCGGCGATACGTGCATGCCGGCGCCGGGGCGCGCCAGATTGATGATGACCAGGCCGAGGATCAGCGCCGCAGTGGTCGCGACCTCGAAATAGATCAGGGTCTTCAGCCCGATGCGCCCGGCCTTGCGCATGTCACCAAGGCTCGCAATGCCGTGCACCACTGTGAGGAAGACGATCGGTGCGATCGCCATCTTGATCATCTTGATCAGGGCGTCGCCGAGTGGCTTCAGTGCGGCGCCGACCTCCGGCCAGAGGTAGCCCACGAGCGCGCCCAGCACGATGCCGATCAGCACCTGCACGTAGAGACGCGCGTGCCAGGGCGTCGCCGCAGCCTCGAGACGGGTGGCGCCGTCATTGGTGATCGTGGACATGGGCGTCGATCCTCTGAAGTTCTGATGTTGGCCGCGCGGGAAGCATCGTCTGCAGACACGCCGAAGCAGCAGCGCCGGAACGTTGGCGGGCGATCGCGAGAAGCGCAAACGAGTTAAGCTCGGGCAGCGTGACCTCAGCTCACAGGCCCGACGACTGTCCGATCCCGCTGCGATGCTGGCGCGGGCGCCCCTCGCTGGTCGCGCCGGGCGCGCGTGAGCCCACGTCACGCTCCGTCAGCATTACTCGTTTGCGGGCACGTCCGGCTTTGAACGACAAAGGCAGGGAAGCCGGTCGTCAGCCGGCGCAAGCGACGAGGAGCGACAATGAGCAGACTTTCGGTGGCAGTGATCGGTGCTGGCATGGGCGGACTGGCCTCCGCCGCGGCGCTGACCCGCGCGGGGGTTGACGTGACGGTGTACGAACAGGCCCAGCGCTTCACCCGGCTGGGCGCCGGCATCCAGATCGGCTGCAACGCCATGAAGGTGATGCGGGCGTGGGGTCTGGAGCCGGTGCTGCGCCGCGAGGCCTTCTATCCGCGCTCCTGGAACAACAAGGAATACCATACCGGCGAGGTGCGCTTCGACATGGTGTTCGGCGCCTCGGCGGAAGAGCGCTATGGCGCGCCCTATCTCCTCGGGCATCGCGGGGATCTGCATACGGCGCTCGCCCGCGCGGTGCCGGCAGACCTCGTTCGCCTCGACCACAAGCTGGCCGCGATCGAACAGCGCGCGGACCGCTCCGTCGCGCTGACCTTCGCCAACGGGCACACCACGACGGTCGACGCCGTCGTGGCCGCAGACGGGGTGCATTCCCTCGTCAAGGAACGGCTGTTCGGCCGCGACGAGCCCAACTTCACCGGCCGTATCGCCTATCGCACGGTATTCCCTGCGGCGCTGCTCAACGGCTATCCGATCGACGACTGCACCAAATGGTGGGGGCCGGATCGCCACATCGTCATCTATTACGTCAAGCCCGACCGTAGCGAGGTCTACTTCGTCACGAGCCAGCCGGAGCCGGGATTCACCGTGGAATCATGGTCGGCCACTGGCGACGTGCGCGAACTGCGCAAGGCGTTCGAAGACTTCCATCCCCAGGTCCGCCACGTGCTCGAGGCCTGCCCGTCGGTCCACAAATGGGCGCTGGTCGACCGCGATCCGCTGTCACGCTGGAGCGACGGCAACATCACGCTGCTCGGTGACGCCTGCCATCCGATGACGCCCTACATGGCGCAAGGCGCGGCGATGGCGATCGAGGATGCCGCCGTGCTGTCGCGCTGCCTCGCCGGCGTTGATCGCGATGGCGTCTCCGACGCATTCCGACGCTTCGAGGCAACGCGCAAGCCCAGAACCTCGCGTGTGCAATCGAGCTCACGGACCAACACCTGGCTCAAGAACCCGACCGATCCGGACTGGGTCTACGGCTACGACGCGTGGAACGCGCCGATCGCAGAGCCGGCGATGGCCTGACCGCAATCAACAGGAGACGATGATGACCGACGCCAATCCCCGCGGCGAGAAGTTCGAGCGCGGCCTGCAGACCCGCCGCACCGTGCTCGGCGACGCCTATGTCGAGCGTTCGCTCAAGGCGGCTGACGATTTCAACTGGCCGATCCAGAAGCTCGCGACCGAGTATTGCTGGGACGAAATCTGGAATCGCCCGGACCTCGACAAGCGCAGCCGCAGCCTGCTCAACCTCGGCATGATCGCGGCACTCAACCGGCCGCACGAGCTCAAGGTGCATATCCGCGGCGCACTCAACAACGGACTGAGCAAGGCTGAGCTCCGCGAGGTCTTCCTGCAGATCGCGGTCTATTGCGGCATGCCCGCCGGGCTCGACAGCTTCCGCATCGCCAGGGACGTGTTCATGGAGATGGGCCTTGTCGACTGAAACGGCGCCGATCGAGACCGCCGAATGGCAAGGCTTTGTCCGGCACGATGTGCAGGGCAAGGCCGGGCGGCTCAGCGTCCGTGTCGGCGGCCCCGGGCGCGGCGCGCCGGTGCTGCTCTGCCACTCGATCCTGACCAGCAGCGCGATCTGGCATCGTCAGGCGATCGCACTGGCCGCCCGCGGCTATCGCGTGCTCGCACTCGACAGCCGCGGGCATGGACAATCCGAGGCGCCGCACGGCCCCTACGCCATGGATGATCTGGTGGAGGATGCGGTCAGGGTGCTGGATCACTTCCGCATCGCAGGGACTCACGTGATCGGCGTCTCCCAGGGCGGCATGGCGGCGTTCGGCCTCGGCGTGCGCCATCCCGACCGCATTCTCAGCCTGTGCGTGATCGCCGCACGAGCCGATGCGCCGCCACCCTTCGCGGCCGCATGGGATGACCGGATTGCGCTGGTGCGCGAGCAAGGGATTGCGCCGCTGGCGGTCCCAACCGCCGAGCGCTGGTTCGGTCGCGCCTTTCTCGAGACCCATCCGGCAATCACCGCGACATTGCTTGATTGCGTCAACGAGACTGATCCCAACGGATTCATCGGTTGTGCCCGCGCCATCCAGGGGCTCGCCTATCTCGACGGCGTGACGAAGCTGCAGGTGCAGCTGACGCTGATTGTGGGCGCAATGGATCAGTTGCTGGTGCAGCCGATGACCGACCTCGCGACAACGCTCAACTGTCGGCTGGCATTCATTCCCGACGCCGGACACTTGCCCCAGGTCGATCACCCGGACGAGGTCGACGCCGAGATCGACCGCCATCTGCGCGAGGTCGCCCGCTCCGCCTCCGTGAGGCCGGCGGTCTAGGGAGGCGGTCGCACTGGCCCTGCAAGGCCCGCGTCACAAGCGATCCGGTTCGCGTGATGCCAAACGTGATTCACCTCACACAGACGTGACATTGCCCATTCCGGTTCGCCGTAACGACCGGGCGGCCTCGGCGAAGAATCGGGTGTCCCCGGCGGCCATCAGGCGCCGGACTTTTGATGGACGGACGTCGATGCTCAGCCTTGGTCTTGCCCTGCTTGCCGGTATCGCGACCGTCGCCGCACCCTGCACCCTGCCGATGCTGCCGATCCTGCTTGGGGTATCGATAGGCCAGACCCGCAAGGCGCGGCCCGCGATGATCGCGCTCGGCTTCGTGATGTCATTCTCCATCGTGGCGTTGCTGCTGAGCGCGATCACGCGCGCCTTCGATTTCGATCCGAACGTGCTGCGGACCGGCGCGGCATTCCTGCTGGCCGGCTTCGGGCTGCTGATGATCTGGCCCGCGCCGTTTGAATTTCTGTCCGGCAAGCTTGCCGGCGTCACCGGCGGCGGCTTCGGCAGCGCCGCGCCGTCGCAGGGCCTGTTCGGCGGCTTCCTGCTCGGCTCTACGCTCGGCCTGGTGTGGACGCCCTGTGCAGGCCCGGTGCTCGGCTCGATCCTGACCATCGTCGCGACCTCGAAGGATACCGCGTGGGCGAGCCTGCAGCTCGTCACCTACGCGATCGGCGCGGCGATCCCGATGCTTGCGATCGCCTATGGCGGGCAGACCGTGACGGCGCGCGTGCGCAGCATCGCCCGGATCACGCCACGCCTGCAGCAGTTCTTCGGCGTCGTCATCATCGCCTTCGCGGCGCTGTCCTACCTGCAATACGACACGCTGATCGTGGCGTGGCTGACCCGCTTCTATCCCAACGGCCAGATCGGCCTGTGAACCAACAAGGAGATATCGATGTCCCTGCGCCTGCTAGCAGTCTCAGCGCTCGTCGCCGGCCTCGGCCTCGGCCTCGGCGGCGCCGTCATCCCCGGCCTCTGCACCGAGGCGGATGCTCCGCCGCGGCCGGTCACACCAGCGGCAGCCACGACCGCCGAGCAGACCGCGCCCGAGTTCGTCGGCATCAGCAACTGGTTCAACTCGCAGCCGCTCAGGCTTGCCGACCTGCGCGGCAAGGTCGTGCTGGTGGATTTCTGGACCTATGGCTGCGTCAACTGCGTCAACACACTGCCGCATGTGACCGCACTCTATTCAAAGTACAGGGATCGCGGCCTCGTCGTGATCGGCGTCCACACACCGGAATTCCCGTTCGAGCACTCCGCCTCCAATGTCCAGGCGGCACTGAAGCGCCACGGCATCACCTACCCGGTCGCGCAAGACAACAATTCGCAGACCTGGAACGCCTACGGCAACCAGTATTGGCCGGCGCAATACATCATCGACCAGAACGGCAAGATCGTCTTCCAGCACGATGGTGAAGGGCGATACGACGAGATCGATCGCACCGTCGCGCGGCTGCTCAGCGCGAACAGCTAGCGCAAGACCCGGATCCGGCGGGACGCGTTGGCGCAGCGTGTGACACGGTTTTTCGAAAAGACCATGCGCAAACAAGAAGCTAAAGCGCGATGACGAGCTCGCCCAATCTGATCGCGCTTTAGACAAACCGCCCAGTATTGCCGTCATTCCCGGCGTGGTAGGCTCCACGCCGGGAATGCGCGATCCCGGTCATGATCGCGCGCAAAAATTGGCGACGGACGGTGCGTAATGTTCGAAGGATGGGATGCGGTCGCGCTGGCCCGCGCGCAGTTTGCTTTCACGATGTCGTTCCACATCGTGTTCCCCGCATTCTCGATCGGACTCGCCAGCTATCTCGCGGTGCTCGAAGCGCTGTGGCTCGCGACCGGACGCGAGGTCTACATCAACCTGTTCAATTACTGGCTGAAGATCTTCGCGGTTGCCTTCGGCATGGGCGTGGTGTCGGGCATCGTGATGTCCTACCAGTTCGGCACCAACTGGTCGGCCTTCGCGGACAAGACCGGCCCCGTGATCGGCCCGATGATGGCCTATGAGGTGCTGACCGCGTTCTTCCTCGAGGCGGGCTTCCTGGGCGTGATGCTGTTCGGCCTGAAGCGCGTCGGCCCAAGGCTGCACTTCTTCGCGACGCTGATGGTCGCGATCGGTACGCTGATCTCGGCGTTCTGGATCCTCTCGGCCAATTCGTGGATGCAGACGCCGGCCGGCTACGCCGTCAATGCCGACGGCCAGTTCGTCGTCGCCAGTTGGCTGAAGACGATCTTCAACCCGTCATTCCCCTACCGCCTCGTGCACATGGTGCTGGCGGCGTACCTGACCACCTCGCTCGTGGTCGGTGCGGTCGGCGCCTGGCACCTGTTGCGCGACCAGCATCTTGCCGGCCCGCGCGTGATGTTCTCGATGGCGATGTGGATGGCTACCCTGGTGGCGCCTATACAGATCCTCGCCGGCGACCAGCACGGTCTCAACACGCTGGAGCATCAGCCCGCCAAGGTGATGGCGATGGAGGGTCACTTCCAGAGCCATCCCGACGGTGCGCCGCTGGTGCTGTTCGGCTGGCCCGACATGACCGAGGCCAGGGTTAAATACGCGATCGAGGTGCCGAAGCTCTCCTCGCTGATCCTGAAGCATGACGTCGATGCGCCGCTGGCCGGCCTCGACACGGTGCCGCGCGCGAACTGGCCGCCGGTACCGATCACCTTCTGGTCGTTCCGCGTCATGGTCGGCCTCGGCTTCCTGATTCTGGGGCTCGGCCTGTTCAGCCTGCTGATGCGCTGGCGCGGAACGCTTTACCAGACGCCGCTGTTGCATCGCTTCGCGGTGCTGATGGGCCCGGCCGGCTTCGTTGCGGTGCTGGCGGGCTGGATCACCACCGAGACCGGGCGGCAGCCGTTCACCGTCTTCGGCCTGCTGCGGACCGCCGATTCCGCTTCGCCGCTGGCCGCGCCCGCGGTCGGCTCCTCGCTGATCGCCTTCGTCATCGTCTATTTTGCGGTATTCATCGCCGGCGTCGTCTACATCCTCAGGCTGATGGCGCAGCCGCCGCATCCCGGCGAACAGGGCCCGTCGCATGACGTTCCGGCCCGCGCGGCCGGCATCACGCCGGCCGCAGGCGCAGCCGTGGAGGGCGCACGATGAGCTTTGCCATCGACCTTGCCACGATCTGGGCCTTCATCATCGCCTTTGCCGTGTTCGTCTACGTCGTGATGGACGGCTTCGATCTCGGCCTCGGCATCCTGTTCCCGCTGTTTCCGCAGAAGGCCGATCGCGACGTCATCATGAACACGGTGGCGCCGGTGTGGGACGGCAACGAGACCTGGCTGGTGCTCGGCGGCGGCGGCATGATGGCGGCGTTTCCCCTGGCCTATTCGGTGCTGATGCCGGCGCTCTACACGCCTGTCATCGTGATGCTGCTGGGGCTCGTGTTCCGCGGCGTCGCCTTCGAATTCCGCTGGCGCACCCAGAAGGCGCGCAACAAATGGGACCTCGCCTTTGCCGGTGGCTCGCTCGCCGCGGCGCTGGCGCAGGGCATTGCGCTCGGCGCCATCCTGCAGGGCATCCATGTCGAGGGACGCCACTATGCCGGTGGCTGGTGGGACTGGCTGACACCGTTCAGCATCCTGACCGGCGTCGCACTCGTGATCGGCTACGCGCTGTTGGGAGCGACCTGGCTGGTGCTGAAGACCGAGGGCGCCTTGCGCGACCGCGCCTATCATCTGAGTTGGGTGCTGCTGATCGCGATGCTGTGCGCGATCGGCGCTGTCAGCATCGCGACGCCCTTCCTGCATGTGCAATACACCCATCGCTGGTTCGCCTGGCCCAACATCATCCTGACCGCGCCGGTGCCGATCGCGGTCGCCGCCGTCACCGCGCTCCTGCTGCGCGCACTCAGCAGCAAGAACGACCTTCAGCCGTTCTTGCTGTCGCTCGCGCTGTTCGCACTGTCCTATGCCGGGCTCGGCATCAGCATGTATCCGTTCATCGTGCCGCAGAGCATCACGATCTGGCAGGCGGCTGCGCCTGAGAACAGCCAGATCTTCATGCTGGTCGGGGTCGCGGTGCTGGTGCCGCTGATCCTCGGCTACACCGCCTGGGCCTATTGGGTGTTCCGTGGCAAGGTGCAGCCCGGGCACGGGTATCATTGATGCCGCTGGATCCGCATCCACGGCCGCTCGGGCAGCGCCTGCTGTGGTTCGTCGCGCTGTGGCTCGGCGGCGTCGGCACGGTGACCCTGATTTCCTTGGTTTTGCGAATCTGGATCGCGCCGAAATGAGGCGGGTCACGTGGCAGGTTTTTCAACTGACGAAAAATAGAGGCATTACAGAGAGGTATCACCTGGGTTCGCCCAAAACTTGCCATCAAGCTGTCACTGAGATTTGATGCTGGCGCGATTTGAGTGGAGCAACCATTGGCCGCGCGCCAACAAGGAGAGCTTTGCATGACGAAACTTCGTCACCTGGTTTGGATGCTGGCCGCGGCCACCGCGCTCGTGCTGTCGACGTCGCAGGGCTTTGCCCAGAGCCGTCCGGACGCCGACGAGCCCGGCCTGGTCGCCGACGACAGCTATCAGCTCGATCCGGAATGGCAGAAGCAGGTGGTGTACTACCGAAGCAACGAGGCGCCGGGTACCATCATCATCTCGACGGCCGAACGTCACCTCTACCTGCTGCAAGGCAACGGCCGTGCACTGCGTTACGGCATCGGCGTCGGCCGTGAAGGCTTCCAGTGGCAGGGCCTGGTGAACATCACGCGCAAGGCCGAGTGGCCGGATTGGGTGCCGCCGCCGGAGATGATCGCGCGCCAGCCCTATCTGCCCCGCTTCATGGCGGGCGGCCCCGGCAATCCGCTCGGTGCGCGCGCGATGTATCTGGGTACCACGGTCTACCGCATCCACGGCACCAACCGTCCGGACACCATCGGCACCGCCGTCTCTTCCGGCTGCTTCCGCCTCGTCAACAACGACGTGGCCGACCTCTATAACCGCGTTCCCGTCGGCACCAAGGTGATCATCCGGCAGAAGCCCGAACTCTAGTCTCCCGCCCGCATTCGATACCCGACCTGTTTTCCCGATCATTCGAGAGAGAGAATCCATGCGTACATTTCGAGGCGGCCTGACGATCGGGCTCGCGGTCGCCGCGCTGGTTGCGGCCGTCGCCGTCACCTATGAGCGTTACGACACCCGCACGCTGAAGCGCACCATCCGGCGCGGCGAGGTCTATTGCGGTGTCAACAAGGGCCTGCCCGGCTTCTCGATCCCCGACGACAAGGGCAACTGGACCGGCTTCGACGTCGATTTCTGCCGGGCAGTGGCCTCGGCGATCTTCGACGACCCGACCAAGGCGAAGTTCATCCCGCTCGACGCCAGCGAGCGCTTCAAGGAGTTGCAGAACCGCAAGGTCGACATCCTCTCCCGCAACTCGACCTGGAGCATGTCGCGCGAGGTCAATTACGACCTCTATTTCCCCGCGGTCGCGTATTACGACGGCCAGGGCTTCATGATCCCGCGCTCGCGCAACATCGATTCCGCGCTCGACCTCAACGGCAGCAAGGTCTGCGTGCAGGGCAGCACCACGACGCTGCTCAACCTCGCCGACTATTTCCGTGCCAACAACATGAAGTACACGGAGATGAAGTTCGACAAGCTGGAGGACGTCGTGAAGGCCTACGACTCCGGCCAGTGCGACACGCTGACCTCGGACGCCTCGCAGCTCTATGCGCTCCGCCTCAACCTCTCCAAGCCGAACGACCATGTGATCCTGGCCGACATCATCTCGAAGGAGCCGCTGGCACCGGTGGTGCGCCAGCGTGACGACGACTGGATGATGATCGTGAAGTGGACGCTCTATGCCATGATCAACGCCGAGGAGCTCGGCATCACCTCGAAGAACATCGACGAGGCGCTGAAGTCGAAGAAGCCGGAGGTGATGCGGCTGGTCGGCACCGAGGGCAGCTATGGCGAGGATCTCGGCCTGACCAAGGACTGGGCGGTGCGGATCATCCGCCATGTCGGCAATTACGGCGAGGTCTACGACCGCAACGTCGGCGCCGACTCCAAGCTCAAGATCCCACGCGGCATGAACCAGCTCTGGAACGCCGGCGGCGTCCAGTACGCGCCGCCGATCCGGTAGGCTTCGGGTTCACCCGGGCGCCTTGCCAAATCTCCGCTGTCATCCGCCCGGTCAGGCCGGGCGATGACAGGTGTTGTGCGGCACCCGCAGCGAGCCTTGCTCAATACCCCTTGCCGCGCGCCAGCTGGTCGGCGTGGAAATTGGCATCGCCGAACAGCTCCTGGCAGACGCGGGCGCGCTTCATGAAGAAGCCGATGTCGAACTGATCGGTCATGCCCATGCCGCCATGCATCTGGACGCCCTCCTGCACCGCCAGCGTCGCCGTGGTTCCGGCGCGGGCTTTCGCCACCGCGACCGCAGTGGCGGCCTTGTCGAGGTCGGCATCGAGCGCCTGCAACGCCTTCAGGACGGCCGCGCGCGTGATCTCGATCTCGATGTAGAGCTGGGCGGCGCGGTGCTGCAGCGCCTGGAACTCGCCGATCGCCTTGCCGAACTGCTTGCGCTCCTTGAGGTAGGTCACGGTGCGGCCGAACACCTCCTCGGAGAGCCCCACCATCTCGGAAGCGACCGCGCCGCGGCCGATGTTGAGCACGCCTCCGAGCAAACCAGAACCCTGATCGACCTCGCCAAGCACGCTGTCGGCGTTGACCTCCACATTGTCGAACACGATCCGCGCCGCGTTGTGCGAATCGACCATCGCGGTACGCTCGACCGCGAGCCCCTTCGCCTTCGGATCGACCAGGAACAGCGTCAGCCCGGCCTTCTCGCCTGCGCTACCCGCGGTGCGCGCCGCAACGATCAACAGATCGGCGGTGTGGCCATCGACCACGAATGCCTTGTCGCCGGAGAGCTTGAAGCCGTTACCGGAGCGCACGGCTTGCAGTTTCGTTTGCAGCGGGCGATGCTTCGCGCCCTCGTCGATCGCGAGCGCCGCAAGCAGCGAGCCGTCGGAGATGCCAGGCAGATGCTGTGCCTTCTGCGCCTCGCTGCCGCCGCGCGAAATCGCCGACGCCGCGACCACCGAGGTCGAAAGGAACGGCGACGGCATCAGGGTGCGGCCGATCTCTTCCATCACGATGCCCGCTTCGACGCAGCCAAGCCCGCTGCCGCCGAATTGCTCCGGCACCAGGAGGCCGGAGAAGCCCATCTCGGCAAAGGTCTTCCAGAGCTCGCGGGAAAAGCCGGTGGCATCCTTGCCGTCGCGCAGGCCGCGCAGATGCGACACCGGCGCCTTGTCGCTGATGAGGCCGCGCGCGCTGTCGCGCAGCATGGATTGTTCTTCGGTGAGGACGAGGGCCATGGATGGATCCGATCTAACGTTCGAAACAGAAATTTTCCGGGTTCGTCATTCCGGGACGATGCGGCAGCATCGCACCGGGAATCCCGAGGTTCCCCAATGCGCAACTGCGCATCGGGGTTCGATGCTTCGCATCGCCCCGGGACGACGGTGCAAAATCAAGACCCCGGCAGGTCGAGGATGCGCTTGGCGACGATGCCGAGCATCACCTCGCTCGTGCCGCCCTCGATCGAGTTCGCCTTGGTGCGCAGCCAGGCGCGCGGCCGCGCGCCACCCCGGGAGCGCTCGCTTTCCCATTCCAGCGCGTCGATGCCGCCGGCCGACATCAGGATCTCGTAGCGGCGCTTGTTGAGCTCGGTGCCGTAATATTTCATCGCCGACGAGAACGCCGGATGCGACTGCCCGGCCTTGGCAAGATCGACCGCGCGTTCGGCAGCGGCGGCAAGCGCGGCCTCGTCGACCTCGAAGGTCGCGATCTGGCTGCGCAGCTGCGCGTCGTCGAGCTTGCCTTGCGCGTCCGCGCCGACGGAATCGGCGGCGATCTGGCCGAGCGGCCGGCCGACGCCGCGCTCGCCCATGCCCGAGATCATCGCACGCTCGTGCTGCAGCAGGTATTTCGCGACGTCCCAGCCGCGATTGACCGTGCCCACGACATGCGCCTTCGGCACGCGCACATTGTCGAAGAAGGTTTCGCAGAACGGCGAGTAGCCGGAGATCAGCAGGATCGGCTTGGTGGAGACGCCCTTCGACGTCATGTCGAACAGGATGAAGCTGATCCCGTCATGCTTCTTGGCCGCGGGATCGGTGCGCACCAGGCAGAAGATCCAGTCGGCGTAGTTGGCGTATGACGTCCAGATCTTCTGGCCGTTGATGATGTAATGGTCGCCGTCGCTCTCGGCGCGGGTCTGCAACGAGGCGAGATCGGAGCCGGCGTTCGGCTCGGAATAGCCCTGGCACCAGCGGATCAGGCCGGCGGTAATCTTCGGCAGATGCTCCTTCTTCTGTTCGTCGGTGCCGTATTTGAGCAGCGCCGGCCCGAGCATCGAGATGCCGAACGAGGTCAGCGGCTGGCGCGCGCCGATCGCCGCCATCTCCTGCCGCACGATCTTGGCTTCCTCGCCGTCGAGGCCGCCGCCGCCATATTCCTTCGGCCAGTGCGGCACGGTCCAGCCCTTGTCGCGCATGCGCTCGAACCAGACGCGCTGCGCCTCCGACGAGAACTTCGCATTGCGGCCGCCCCAGAACGTATCGCCATCCGAGGTCATCGGCTTGCGCATCTCGGGCGGGCAGTTCTGCTCCAGCCAGGCGCGGGTCTCCACGCGGAATGTCTCAAGATCGGCCATGGTGCCTTCCGGTCAAAGTTCGACGAATTGGAATCGACCTTAGCCCTGCGTGCCCGCCCAGTTCAATATGTCTCGCACCTGCGCCATACCATCGTTGCAATGGTCAGCCTGCGCGATCGGGTGTATGCGCGAAAGCAGGTAATAATTGAAAAACAAGGGGAAACGGACATGCGGATAAAACTCCTTCCGCCTGGCGAAATGAACCCGGCGCAAAAAGAGATCTACGACGAGTCGATCGCCGGCAAGCGCGGGGCGCCGCCGGCGCCGATGATGGCCTGGCTCAACAGCCCCGACATGGCGCGGCATGCCACGCGGCTCGGCGAGGTGCTCCGCTTCGACACGATCTTCCCGCCAAAGCTGTCGGAGATCGCGATCCTCGTCACCGCGCGGCACTGGACCGCGCATTACGAATGGTACGCGCACAAGCGCCTCGCGCTGAAAGGCGGGCTCGACCCGAAGATCATCGAGGACATCCGCGTGCGGCGCATCCCGACCTTCGACGACCCCAGGGCCAGGATGATCTACGAGGTCGCCAAATCGCTGCATGAAGGCCATGGCGTGGCAAGGGCCCTGTACGACGAGGCGGTCGAGGTGTTGAGCCTGCGCGGCGTCGTCGAGATCATCGGGCTGTGCGGCTACTACACCATGGTGTCGATGACGCTGAACACGTTTGAATTCCAGGTGCCGGGCGGCGAGTTGTCGGAGCTTGCCTGAATATTCCCCTCCCCGCAGGACGGGACCAGGCGGATAGTTGCGCGTTCAGAAACGCTGGATTTCCGAACCGATCAGTATCCAACCGCCAGGCAGAGGCTTAGATGTTGGGACAGAGCCAACAACGGAGCCACGACATGCCGCAAAATCCTCCCATCATCGCGGGCACGCGGATCGGACATGTCCACCTCAAGGTAGCCGATCTCGACCGCGCGCTCGGCTTCTATTGCGGCGTGCTCGGCTTCGAGCTGCAACAGCGCATGGGTTCCGGCGCCGCGTTCATTTCGGCCGGCGGCTATCACCATCACATCGGGCTCAACACCTGGGAGAGCAAGGGCGGCCATCCGCCGCCGCCAGGCACCACCGGCCTGTTCCACACGGCGATCCTGTACCCGACCCGCCCGGCGCTGGCCGACGCCTTGCACCGCGTCCTTTCCGCCGGCATCCAGCTCGACGGCGCCAGCGACCATGGCGTCAGCCAGGCGCTGTATCTGCGCGATCCCGACGAGAACGGCGTCGAGCTCTATTGGGACCGGCCGGAGGCCGAATGGCCGCGCACGGCCGATGGCAGGCTCGCGATGTTCACCAACCGGCTCGATCTCGAGGACCTGCTGAGGCAGCGGGTGGGGTGATTCCGTGGTCTTGTAGCCCGGATGGAGCGCAGCGAAATCGGGGGACCTCGCTCCGCTGGGAGAGCTTCCCGGATTGCGCTGTGCTCCATCCGGGCTACGATTTTCCCCTCATCATGATCGCCAACGCCGCGACCAGCTCGAGGCCGATACAACCATAGAACGGCAGGGTGTAGCTGCCCGAGACGTCGCGCAGCAGTCCGACCACGCCGGGTCCGAAGGCGTAGGTGATCTGGTTGATCGCGGTCACCAGGCTGACCAGCACGCCGAAGGAACGCGGATCGAACTCGCGCTGGATGATCAGCGACGGCAGCGTGATCAGATTGCCGACCGAGAAGCCGAACAGCCCACAGGCCGCGATCATCACGATGTCGTTGTGCAGGTTGATGATGACGGCGAGCGCGACCGCCTGGCTGACGAATGACAGGGCCGAGGCCAACCGCTGGTTGAGCTGATCGATCACGAAGGAGAACGAGACGCGGCCGATCACGGCCATCGCCGTCAGGAGCGCCATCGCCACCGTCGCGCGCTCGCGGCCGATCACCTGATCCAGAAACGCGATCAGGTGGACGATGAAGCCGACCTGGGCGAACAGCACCAGCGCGAAGGCGACCGAGACCGAGAGGAACCCGACGTCGCGCAGCGCCCCTGCGCGGATTTGCGATGCCGACGGGGCGTCCGCGGCCGCCGCGGTGACGGCATGGAGATGGACCGGCGGCGAACCGACGAAGATCAGGATCGCCGGCAGCATCACCACGAGGAGCGCTGCGGCCGACGCGATCATCGCGCCGGAAAAGCCGAAGGTGCCGATCCCCGCCACCAGCAGCGGCACGCCGACGATGCCGCCGAAACTCGCGCCGTTCAGCGCCAGGCTGATCGCCATGCCGCGCTTCTTGTCGAACCACAGGCCAAGCGTGTTGGTGATGATGCCGAGGCTGGTGCCGGCCCAGCCAAACGCAAGCAGGGCGTCAGCGAGATACAGCTGCCAGGGCGCGCGCACTTCGCCGATCGCAAGGGCGGCTGCAGCCATCGCCAGCGTGCCCGCGATGAGGCACTTGCGCGGACCGAACGCCTTGATCGCCTCGCTGACGAAGGCCACCAGCGCGGCGCCGAACAGATAGAAGAAGGTCGTGCCCGACGAGATCAGCGAGGCCGGCCAGCCGTGCAGCCGCTGCAGCTCGGCGACATAGACGCTCTGCCCGTAGAACCCGAGCCCCCAGCCGAAGGTCGCGAGCAGGAAGCAGACGACGACGATGCGCCAGCCATCGTAGCGCAGCGAGGCTTCATCAGGCGTCGCGAATGAGGATGCGTCCATTTTCTCGAGCATGTTTCTTACATCGTCACACGACCTGAATGATCCGGTCGCATGATGTAAGCAGCCTTGCAAGCCGATCATTTCGAAGCGGATCGAACTGTCAGCAATTGGCAGCAGGTTCGCGCATCACGCGCCGATGTCAGGCAGCTGGTCCACGTCGCGCAATTTCGCCCGCCGCTTCGCGAACGAGGCGAACGAGAGCACGGCAAGGCCGAGCAGGACCGGCGGGAACACCACCAGGTTCACCGCGTTCCAGCCGTAGTGAGCGAGCAGCTGGCCGGAGGAGAACGAACCGATCGCCATCATGCCGAAGATCAGGAAATCGTTGAACGCCTGCACCTTGTTGCGCTCCTGCGGCCGGTGTGTTTCCAGCACCAGCGCGGAGGCGCCGACAAACGCGAAATTCCAGCCCATCCCGAGCACGATCAGCGTCGCCCAGAAGTGCGGCGCCGTGATGCCGGACAGCCCGATCGTCGCGGCCGCCGCTTCCAGCAGCAGCCCGAGCGCGACGATGCGAGGGGCGCCGAACCGCGCGATCAGGGAGCCGGTGAAGAAGCTCGGGCCGTACATCGCCACGATGTGCCACTGGATGCCGAAATTGGAATCGCTGACCGAGAGCCCGCACATCTTCATGGCGAGCGGTGCCGAGGTCATCACAAGGTTCATCATGGGGTAGGCGATTACGCCGCACAGCGCAGCGGCAATGAAGCGCGGCTGCCTTGCGATCTCGAGCAGGGGACGGCCGCCATGCAAGTCCGCGGGCGCGGGCTTCGGCGCGTCGACGCCCGACAGCACCGCCATCGCCACCAGCGCGACGAGGGCCTGCACCACGAAGGAGAAGGCGAACAGATAGGGCGACCAGATGTCCATGGTCCATTGCACGAGCTGCGGCCCCAGAACGCCGGCGAACACGCCGCCCGCCATCACCCACGACACCGCCTTGGGCCGGAACGTGGCGCTCGCGCCGTCGGCCGCAGCGAAGCGATAGGATTGCGCTACCGCGCCGTAGAGGCCGCCGAGAAAGGTCGCGGCGCAGAACAGCCAGAACGAGGAATGCAGGATCGCCCAGGCGCCGAGCGAGCCGGTGAGCACGCCGCAGCCGGTGCCGGCGATGAACGCGACACGACGGCCAAAGGCGCGCGAGATCGCGCCGGTCGGCAACGTGCCGGCAGCCATTCCCAGCACATACATCGACAACGGCACGGTCGCGAGCGAGATGTCGGGGGCCAGCGTCGCGCCGACGATCGAACCGGTGGCGAAGATGACGGCCGAATTGGCGCCGGTGAGCGCCTGCGCCGCGGCAAGTCGCAGAACATTGGCCCGTGCCCGCGCATCGTCGGCCGTCTCATCCCCCGCTGTCACGTCGATCATCGGCATTCCCGCATCGAAGCCCCGGCGGGAGCCTCCGTGTCGCCGGCACTATGGAGAGCACCCCTGATGCCGGCAACCAACGCAAATGGACGTACGCCATGCGATCAACGCACATGACGCACGCTAGCGCGCCGGCTTCCTGCCCGACCGCTTCTCGGCGCGCAGTGTGCCCGTCTTGTGCACCTTGGAACGAGGTCCCACCGGAGCGCCTCGCGGAAATCCGACAGGCCATTCGAGCGCCAGCGAGCTGGCGAAGCCAAAGAAACTGGAGCGGCTCATGCCGAGCTCGGCGGCGCGCTTGTCGATCCGCGTGATCAGGCTCTTCGGCAGATAGACGTTCACCCGCTCGGACGGATCGGGCGGATCGACGCCGACCATGAAGAAGGCGGCGACATCGGAGCCCTTCGGCGGCACGATGCGCTCGATCGGCGTCGGCTCCGGCAGCGCACGACCCTGCTCGGCCCAGCCGTCCACCGCCTGCGCCAGCGCCTGCTCGGCGCGCTCGATCGCCTCCTCCTGCGACCTGCCGGCGGCGACGCAGCCCGGAAAATCCGGAAACCACGCGCCGAACGCGCCGCGGGACCCGCGCTCCAGCACGGCCGGATAGAGCCGTCTCTTCATTCTGGCCTCCGTCGTTCGAGTATGCTAATTCACACACTTCGGTGTGTCAAATGACACATCTGTCAAGCGGCAGGCAGGAGCGCAACATGGACCCGCAAGCCGAACTCCGCATCATCCGCGCAGCCTATGCCAAGCAGGTGCTGGCCGCAGCGAATGTCAGCAATGCGCACATCGCCGGCGCCTTCGCGTCGGTTCGCCGCGAGGACTTCCTCGGTCCGGGCCCGTGGCTGGTGCGGCGATTGTTCGGGGACTACGTGCCGACGCCCGACGCCGATCCGGTCTATCTCTATACCGACGACCTGGTCGCCCTGGTGCCCGAGCGCCGCCTCAACAACGGGCAGCCGTCGTTGCATGCGCATCTGATGCACCAGGCTGAGCCTGCCGCGGGCGAGCATGTGGTGCATGTCGGGACCGGCACCGGCTACTACACGGCGATCCTCGCGCATCTGGTCGGACCGACAGGCCGGGTGACGGGAATCGAGTTTGACGCCGCGCTCGCTGCGCGCGCCAGGACCAACCTCGCAGCCAGCGCCAATGTCGAGATCATCGCGGGCGACGGGACGCAGGCGTCGTTCGATGCAGCCGATATCGTCTACGTCAACGCCGGATGCACGCGGCCTGCCGCGCGCTGGCTCGATGGCCTCGCCGACGGCGGGCGCCTGATCCTGCCGATGACGTCGGACCAGGGATTTGGCAGCCTCACGCCGGCGCGTATGGCGCACGGCGGCGCGGTGTTCCGGATCCGGCGCAGCGGCGCCGACTATCATGCGGCATGGATCTCGCCGGTTGCGATCATCCCTTGCGCCGGCGGCCGCGACGATGCCTCCGAGCGCGCCCTCGCCGACGCGTTCGTCCGCGGCGGCTGGCAGGACGTCACGCGGCTCTATCGTCATCAAGACGTTCCCGACCACCGCTGCTGGCTGCGCGGCGATGGCTGGTGCCTGGCTTACGACTAACTCTTTTGCGCGACTACACCCGCGCAAACATCAGGATCATGTTGTTCGCCGGCATCTCGAATGTGCCGGCGAGTTTCAGCCCGACACTTCCAGCCAGCCGTTCCAGATCGGCGATGTCGCGCACGCCCCATTCCGGATCGCGATCGCGCAACGAGGTGTCGAATATCGCGTTGCTGAGCGCGGTGTGCTTGCCGTCGCGCTTGAACGGGCCGTAGAGGAACAGCCGTCCGTCGGCACGCAGATGCCTGCCTGCACCGGCGAACAGGCCCTCGGCGACGGGCCACGGCGCGATGTGGATCACATTGGCGCAGAAGATCGCGAGCAGCCGGTCCGGACCATCGTCAAGCGACCACGCCGGATCCGACAGGTCGATCCGTTGCGGCGCACCGATATTGGCGAGGGCTGAATGCGCGCGCCAGGCCTCGATGCTGCGCAGATGCGCCGGATGGAGATCGCTCGGCCACCACACGATGTCGGGCGCATGGCGCGCGAAATGCACGACATGCTGGCCGGTGCCGCTGCCCGCCTCCAGCACATCACCGGATTGTCCGGCAAGGAAGCGCTGCAAGACTGCCCAGATCGGCTCGTGGTTGCGATGGAACGGGGCGGCATCGAGCCGCCCGTCCGCCTCGACCGGGCGGCCATCCTTGCCGAACTCCACCACATACTCCGCCACCGCGATCTCCTTCAGATCAGCCGCATCCACTTTTCCGGGTCATGCTTATCTCCACATTGCCAGCCGATGGCCTTTGTGCTTTTCACCTTCTATATTGCGATCCGACCATCGAGATTAAAGCCCGGGAAACGCCTTTGATCGTCAATGTCTTCAAGCCGGCCCTCGTCCTGGCGCTGCTGGCAGGCGCCGCAATGGCGACCCCAGCGCGCGCCCAATCCGCAGCCGAGGGTCGAACTATCGCCTTCGACCGCGGCAAGGGCAACTGCCTGACCTGCCATGCGATCAAGGGCGGTGACCTGCCCGGCACGATCGGCCCGGAGCTGACCGGGCTGAAGGCCAGATACAGCCGCGACGAGCTGATCGCGATCGTAACCGATGAGACCAAGCGCAATCCGCTGACCGTGATGCCGCCGTTCGGACGAAACCGGATCCTGTCCGAGCAGGAGATCAACGCGGTGGTGGATTTCCTGCAAACGCTGTGACGCGCGACGACCGCCCTAGGAGATTTTTCGGATGAGCATCACGACTTCAGAGTTTTCCGGGAGGCGCCGCCTGGTGCTGAAGGGCGCCGGCGTCGCCGCGCTGATCGGCCTCGGCGTCGTTGCCATCGCGCCGCAGGCACTCGCCGCGAACGACAAATATCCGGAAGACGCCTTCAAACAGAAGGGCCAGGCCGACGCGATCAAGGCGCTCTATGGCAAGACCGCCGAACCATCCGACAAGGTGAAGATGGACGCGCCCGAGATCGCCGAGAACGGCGCCGTGGTGCCGGTCTCGGTCACGACGACGCTGACCGACGTGACCTCGATCTCGTTCCTGGTCGCCGAAAATCCCAATGCGCTCGCGGCCAGCTACAGGATTCCGGCCGGCACGGTGCCAAGCGTCGCCAACCGGCTGAAGATGGCCAAGACCACCAATGTGACCGCGATCGTCGAGGCCGGCGGCAAGCTCTTCAGCGCCACCAAGGAAGTGAAGGTCACGGTCGGCGGCTGCGGCGGCTAGGCTTAAACAGGGAATAGTCCGATGGCTTCAAGCATTCGCGTCCGCGCCACCGCCAACGGCGACATCACCGAGGTGCAGGCGCTGATCCAGCACCCGATGGACTCCGGCTTCGTCAAGGATGCGCAGGGCAACCTGATCCCGCCGCATTTCATCCAGGAGCTGACCTTCGAACATGACGGCAAACCGGTGTTCGTCGCCGACTGGGGCCCGGCCGTGTCCAAGGACCCTTACGTCAAGTTCTCGTTCAAGGGCGGCAAGAAGGGCGACGACCTCAAGATCAGCTGGGTCGACAACAAGGGCGCGACCGACGCCACCACGGCGAAGATCCAATGACGCCCCGTCTCGCAATCCGCGCGGCCATGGCGCTTGCGCTCGGCGTGCCGGCATTCGCGCCGGCGGCGCATGCGGCCGAGACGATCGATCCCGTCGCCGACAAGGCGGCGTTCCAGAAATTCTTCACCGACAAATTCCCCAAGCTGAAGCGCGAGGATTTCGTCAACGGTCCCTATTCGATGAACGAGGACCTGCACAAGCAATGGCAGGAGAAGGAGGAGTTTCCGCCCTACGAGTTCTCGCTCGAGGATGGCAAGCAGATGTTCACGACGCCGTTCAAGAACGGCAAGACCTACGCCGACTGCTTCCCGAACCAGGGCATCGGCATCCGTCAAAACTACCCTTACTTCGACGAGAAGGAAGGCAAGGTCGTCACCCTCGAGCTCGCCCTCAATCGCTGCCGCGAAGCCAATGGCGAGGCGCCGATCTCCTATGTGAAGGACGAGATGGCGGCGCTCACCGCCTATATGGCCTTTACCTCGCGCGGCAAGCCGATGGACATCAAGATCCCGAACGATCCGCGCGCGCTCGAGGCCTATCGGTTGGGCAAGGAATATTTCTACACCCGCCGCGGCCAGCTCAATTTCTCCTGCGCGACCTGCCATGTACAGAGCCCGGGCGAGCGCATCCGCGCCGAGGTGCTGGCGCCGGCGCTCGGCATTCTCAACGCGATGCCGATCTACCGTTCGGAATGGAGCGGCATGGGCACGACCAGCCGCCGCTTCATCACCTGCAACAGCCAGACCCGCGCCGTGCCGCTCAATCCGCAGGACGACGAGTACCGCAATCTCGAATATTATCTGTCCTACGTCAGCAACGGACTGCCGATCTCAGGACCGGGAGCACGGCCATGAGGACCATCGCAATCATCGCCGTGCTGCTGATCGCGAATGCGGGCACGGCGTTCGCCGCCTCCGAGGCCGATTACAAGGCGGCCTATGCCACAGCCGAAGCCGCCAACAAGGAAGCAGGCACCTTGCGCAACCAGTGGACCACCACCGCCTCGACGCTGGCCGCGGCGAAAAAGGCCGGAGATGCCGGCGATTTCGACACCGCGGTCGTCCAGGCCAGGGAAGCGGAGGCGCTGGCAAAGGCATCGATCTTCCAGGCCAACAGCGAGAAGCAACGCTGGAAGGACATGGAAATTCACTGAGACACACGAGTCAGGGAGGCACCGGCGAAAGGGGGAGAGAGCCCTACCACCGCGTGGCTTTGAACCAAATGCCGGGACAGTGATGATCATCCGCCGCCGGGAGCTTTTGAAGGCGACAGCCGCCGCGACACTGGCAGCCGGCCTGCCGCACCTCGTGCGCGGTGCGGAGACCGCCGGCGTCTACGATCTCGAGCGTTTCGGCAATGCACGCATCCTGCACATCACCGATACACATGCGCAGCTCAGGCCGGTGCTGTTCCGCGAGCCCAGCGTCAATCTCGGGGTCGGCGCGATGGCCGGCCAGCCGCCGCATCTGGTCGGCAAGGCGTTCCTCGACCGCTTCGGTATCCGGCCCGACAGCGCCGACGCCTATGCCTTCACGTCAGTCGAGTTCGAGAAGGCGGCCGTCCGCTTCGGCCGGCTCGGCGGCTTTGCGCATCTGAAGACGCTGATCGACAAGTTGCGCGCCGATGTCGGCGAGCGGCGCTCGGTGCTTCTCGACGGCGGCGACCTCTGGCAGGGCACTGGCCTGGCCAACACCATGAAGGGCGCCGACATGGTGGAGGCGGCCAATCTGCTCGGCATCGAAGCGATGACCGGGCATTGGGAATTCACCTATGGCGAGCAGGCGCTGCGCGACAATCTCGCCCGCTTCAAGGGCGAGTTCCTGGCGCAGAACGTGTTCCTGACCGAGGAAGCCGCCTTCAACGATGCCAAGGCATTCGATCCGGCCTCGGGGCGCGTCTTCAAGCCGTCGACCATCAAGGACATCGGCGGCCATCGTATCGCGATCATCGGGCAAGCCTTCCCCTATGTGCCGATCGCGCATCCCAAACGCTTCACGCCGGACTGGACCTTCGGTATCCGCGACGAGGAGTTGCAGAAGCTGGTCGACGGCCATCGCAACAACGACAAGGTCGAGGCGGTGATCCTGCTGTCGCACAACGGCATGGATGTCGACCTGAAGCTCGCGAGCCGCGTCACCGGCATCGACGTGATCCTCGGCGGCCACACCCATGACGCGATCCCGCTGCCGATCACGGTGACCAACGCCGGCGGCGTCACGCTGGTCACCAATGCCGGCTCCAACGGCAAGTTCGTCGGCGTGCTCGATCTCGAGCTTACCAAGGGCAAGGTCGCCAATGTGCGCTATCGCCTGCTGCCGGTGTTCTCGGAGTTGTTGAAGCCCGATCCCGCGATGCAGACGCTGATCGACAAGGTGCGCGGGCCGCATGTCGCCGACTGGAGCGACAAGCTCGCCTCCGCCGATCGCCTGCTCTATCGCCGCGACAATTTCTCCGGCACCGTCGACCAGCTGATCTGTGACGCGCTCGTGAGCGAGCTCAATGCCGAGATCGCGCTGTCGCCCGGCTTCCGCTGGGGCCTCACCACCCTGGCCGGCCAACCGCTGACCATGGAAGATCTGCTTTCGGAAACCGCAATCACCTACCCCGAAACCTATGTCGCCAGCATGACCGGCAGCCAGATCAGGGACGTGCTGGAAGACGTCTGCGACAACCTGTTCAACGCCGATCCCTATTATCAGCAGGGCGGCGACATGGTTCGCGTCGGCGGCCTCGCCTACACCTGCACGCCGGCGGAATCCGCCGGCAAGCGCATCTCCGAGCTGAAGCTGCCGAACGGCAGGCACCTCGAGTCCGGCAAGAGCTACAAGGTGGCCGGCTGGGCCTCGGTCAACCAGCAGAGCGGCGCGCCGGTCTGGGAGGTGGTTGCAAGGCATCTGCGCGCCGGGCGGCCTGCGAACCGGGACGCGCCGGGCGTGACGCTGAAGGGCGTCGACGACAATCCGGGCATCGTGAGGCAGGGATGACGCGACGCGCGATCACGACAGCGCTTTGCATCGCGCTGACGACGCTGGCGGCGCCGCTCGCGCGCGCCCAACTGGCGCCGCCACAGGACAAGCCGTTCGCCGAGCACAAGATCGTGCTGCAACTCTCCGACAATGATCCGAGGAAACAGGGCCTCGTGATCAGCGTCGCCAACAATCTGATGAAGCACTACGACCCCGACAAGGTCGCGGTCGAGATCGTCGCCTTCGGCCCGGGCATCGAGCTGCTCAAGCCTGACAATCCGAACCGCAAGCTGGTCGAGAGCCTGGTCGCGCAGGGCGCGCGGGTCGATATTTGCCTCAACACCGTCGACACCATCGAACGCGAGACCGGCAAGCGGCCGGATTACATCTCCGCCGCCACGCCGGTGCAGGTCGGCGTCGCGCAGATCCTGCTGCTGACCGAGAACGGATACACGCTGGTTCGCCCCTGACACCGTCATTGCGAGCGAAGCGACGCAAGCGATGTTCGGGAGAAGGGCTAAGGCTACTCCGTCCTTGGTGGGAGGAAATCCTCTTCGGTCAACCCGAGATTTGGGGACGAATCCTGTTTGAGAACGGCATCAAACTAGAATAATATCCTCCGCGAGACTCAATCAGAGACCGCGGCAGCCGTCATGATCTTTCGCCAACTCTTCGACAGCGTATCCGGCACCTACAGCTATCTGCTCGCAAGCCGCGCCGGCGGCGAAGCCCTGATCCTCGATCCCGTGCTGGAGAAGGCCGACCGCTACTGCAAGCTGCTGCAGGAGCTCGATCTCAGGCTGGTGAAAGCCGTCGACACCCATCTGCATGCCGACCACGTCACCGGCCTGGGCGAACTGCGCGACCGCACCCAGTGCATCACCATCATGGGGGAGCAGAGCAAGGCCGACGTGGTGTCGATGCGCGTCTCCGACGGCGACAAGGTGATGATCGAGGGCCTGTGCCTGGAGGCGATGTACACGCCGGGCCACACCGACGATTCCTACAGCTACCTGATGGGCGACCGTGTCTTCACCGGCGACACGCTGCTGATCCGCGGCACCGGCCGCACCGACTTCCAGAACGGCAGCGCACGCGCGCAGTACGATTCGATCTTCAACCGCCTGCTCAAGCTGCCCGAGGAGACCATGGTGTTCCCCGCGCATGACTACAAGGGCGACACTGTCTCCACCATCGGCGAGGAGAAGCGCTACAATCCGCGGCTGCAGGTGAAGTCGATCGACGACTATGTCGAACTGATGAACAATCTCAACTTGCCCAACCCGAAGCTGATGGATGTCGTGGTGCCCGCCAACATGCATGTCGGCCTGCACCAGGACGAGCTTGCCAGGGAAGGCCTCTCGGTCTCGGCGCGCGATGCGATCACAAGCCTCGGGCGGCCCGACATCCTGCTTGTCGATCTGCGCGAGAGCGGAGAGCGCGCCAAGCACGGCATGCTCCCCGGCGCCCTGCATGCGCCCTACCCCGCGATCGGCGAGAGCCTGCTACCCGGCGGCATGCTGCGCGAGGTCGCCGCCGCAACCGGCCGCCGCGTGGTGTTCTTCTGCGCGTTCGGCGAGCGCTCGGCGATGGCGGTGGCCGCCGCGAAGAAGGCCGGACTCCCGAACACCGCGCACATCGAAGGCGGCATCGACGCCTGGAAGAAGGCCGGCGGGCCGGTGGTGCACGGGTGATTCCGTAGCCCGATCACATTACAACGCGCGCGAACCGGCGTAGACTGCCGGCAACCAATCCGCTGCGCAGGGGAAACGTATGGGCAAAGCCAGGAAGACCAACGAGGGCGGCGCCAAGGGCGGGGTCAACGCAGACGACAAATCGAAAATGCCGCCTCCGCTGCCGTCGCAGCAGGATGACGAATGCGACGAGGACGGCGACCTCGCGACGCCGAAGCTCGACCGCTACGGCAATGACGACGAGCCGTTGTAGGACGACGGGGATAGAGTTCGGCAAAAATCCTCGCTCTCGATCGCCCTGATGCTTTCGCGATCGAGCAGATGCGCGCCGAAGCCGCCGCGTGCGAGGCGGGTCGCGAGCCGCGGCGATGCCAGCAGCAGCGCGACCGTCATCGCCAGCGGCACGGCGCTGAGCCAGTCGAGCCGCACCGGCGTCAATTCCTCCGTGCTGCCCTGATACGCGCCGTGGCCGGCGGCGAGGCGCCCGCACTCCCTCACGATGTCGCGCCGCGTGCCCTCGCGCGAGGCGCTGCCGAGCAGCGCCTGCATCGCCAGATGCGTACGCACGCCGGCGCGACTCTCGGCAAGCGGCGCCGGGGTCTCGCCGCGCGAGACCCGCAGCAGCAGATCGACCAGATCGGTGCCGGCGCGATACGCATTGACCGGCTCGACCAGCCGCGGATTGCAGTCGATCAGAAGCGGCGTCGTGCTGTCGAGCGGCATGATGGCATCGACCGACAGCGCACCGTGCCAGCCGAGATGCGCGCCGATGGTCGCGAGCCAGGCGCGCACAAGAGGCCGGGTGACGCTCTCCTTGACCGCCTCGCCGCCGCCGACACCGGCCGCGACCTGACGATAGGCATGGAAGCCGACCAGCGCACCGCGACAAAACACCGATTGCGCCTTCTCGGTGGTGCCGGTGACGAGATCCTGCACCAACACCTCGCCGTCGAAATCTCCGCCCGACTCGAGATCGTAGAGCGCAAGATTGAGATCGCTCGAGTCGCGCACGAACCAGACGCCGCGGCTGGCGGTGCCGACCGAGGTCTTGACCACAGACGGAAAACGCACAGCCCCGCGCAGTTCGTCGGCCGAGGTCACGATGCGCGTCGGCGGCTGCGGCAGGCCGAGCTGATCGAGCAAACGACTGAACCCGGCCTTGCCGTGCACCATGCGGTAGCTGGCGAAATCCGGCAGAGCGAGGGCGGCGCGCGCCGTGAGCCGGTCGCAGACACGCGCGAAGGCAAGACCCTGCTCATGGGTCGGCAGCAGCACGTCGAAGCGCTGCGACGACAGGAGATGCTCGACATAGCGGAGGAAGCCCGCCGGATCGCTGCGCAACGGCGGGCAATGGTGGAATTTGCGCACGAAGCGGGAATAGCGCGCCAGGCACCACCGCGAGGGATCGCAGACCTCGACGTGGTGGCCGGCCAGCCCGAGGATCGTGATCGCCTCGCGGCCGGAGGTGCTAGACCCCTCCGGCACGAGCACGCGGAGCAGCTGCCTGACCTCGACCATGACCGATCATCGCCGCGCAGCCGCCTGTTGTCGCCGCCTTTGATGCCGCATGCGGCATCCGGAGCGTTTTCGAGCGAAGCAGCGACCTGTCCGCGTGAAGAAAACGCGTCGAAACAACGGCCTACCCTTGCTTCCGGGGGCAGCCATGCAGCCGCGTTCATGGACAATTAGCGGCCAGCCTCTATTTTCGGCCGGCCTCGCCGGGCTGTTTGGAACAGGGTTTTCTCCGATATGGTCGACATTCTGGCTGCGCCGCAGCAGACGAAAGCCGACAGCGCGCTCCGCACGCTGACGGGGATTTCGGTTGCCCATTGGGTCAGCCATTTCCACATCTTCGTGCTGCCGATGCTGTTTCCGTTCCTGAAGGCACAGCTCGGCGTCGGCTATGTCGAACTCGGCTTCGCGCTCACGGTGTTCGCGGTCACCTCCGCGCTGACCCAGGCGCCGATCGGCTACCTCGCCGACCATATCGGCGCGCGCAAGATCCTCCTGATCGGGCTCACCGTCGGCGGCTGTTCGCTGATCGGGCTCGGCCTGCATCTGAGCTATCCCGCGCTGATCGTCAGCGCCGTGACGCTCGGGCTCGCCAACAGCGTCTATCACCCGGCCGACTACGCCATCCTGGCGGCGCATATGGACGAGGCGCGGATGGGCCGCGCCTTCTCGATCCACACCTTCGCCGGCTATCTCGGCGGCGCGGTGGCACCGGCGATCATGGCGGCGCTGGTCGGCGCGATCGGCGGGCTCGGCGCCCTGATCGCGGCCGGCGCGATCGGCCCGCTGGTGGCGCTGTTCCTGATCGTGCTCGGCATTCCCGACGCAGGCGCAAACAAGGGCAAGGCCAGGGACGAGGCGGCAGCGAAGACCAGCGTGATCACGCCGGCGTTGATGGTGCTGACCGCCTTCTTCACGCTGCTCAGCCTGTCGACCGCAGGCATCAATAATTTCGGCGTCGTTGCCCTGATGGGCGGCTACGGCACCTCGTTCTCCACCGCCAATGTCGCGCTGACCGCGTTCCTCGGTGCCAGCGCCGTCGGTGTGCTCGCCGGCGGCTATCTCGCCGACTGGACCCATCGCCACAGCCAGGTCGCCGCGGCCTGCTTCGCGGTCAATGCCGTCCTCGTGCTCGTGATCGCGCTGGTGAACCTGCCCGCGGTGGCGCTGACGCTGGCCATGGGGCTCGCCGGGTTCCTTGGCGGCGTGATCGCGCCGTCCCGCGACATGATGGTGCGCAACGCCGCGCCGGCCGGCGCCGCCGGGCGCGCCTTCGGCATCGTCTCCACCGGCTTCAACTTCGGCGGCATCGTCAGCCCGCTGCTGTTCGGCTGGATCATGGACCAGCACATGCCGCACTGGGTGTTCGGCGCCTCGGTCATCTTCATGGTGCTGACCGTGCTGCTGGCGCTGGTCACCGACCGCAAGCGTTAACGTAGCGCGACAAACCCGGTCCGGGTCGCACGCCCCAAGGGAAAATTCGCCTCTCCCTGCCCGCGGAATTGGGCCGATTTGGCTCGAATTCAACCTGCTCCAGGACGTTCATTTTCGGGCCGGTTTTCCCGAAGGCATGCGGATTCGTCCGCTTGTAATTATATCGTAGTACGATATGACGCGGCGTCCCGCATCAAATCCCGTCCGAGCCAATGAGCGTCATTTCCGCCAAAACGAGCGCGTCAGCCAAAGCCAGCCACTATCTCGGCGATTTCACCACTGATCCGCGCGTCGTGGTGATCTCGGCGATTGCCGTCGTCGTCGCCAGCGTCGGCGTGGTGGCCGGCTTCGCGCTGCTGCAATTGATCAAGCTCGCCACCAACATCGCCTATTTCGGCCGCTTTGCCTTCACTGACGTGAAGCTGCAGGATTCGCCGCTCGGGCTCTGGATGGTGCTGGTTCCCGTCGCAGGCTCGCTGATCATCGGCCTGATGGCGCGCTACGGCAGCGAGAAGATCCGCGGCCACGGCATTCCGGAAGCCATCGAAGCGATCCTGCTCGGCCGCTCGCGGCTCGGTGCCAAGGTCGCGATCCTCAAGCCGCTGTCGTCGGCAGTGGCGATCGGCACCGGCGGCCCGTTCGGCGCCGAGGGCCCGATCATCATGACCGGCGGTGCGATCGGCTCGCTGATCGCCCAGATGCTCCCGGTGACCGACAACGAACGCAAGACGTTGCTGGTGGCCGGCGCCGCCGCCGGCATGACCACCGTGTTCGGCACGCCGATCGCCGCGATCATGCTCGCGGTCGAGCTCCTGCTGTTCGAATGGACGCCGCGCAGCTTCATTCCGGTCACCGTCGCCGCCGTCGTCGCCGCGGTCGAGCGGGGCATCTTCTTTCATATGTCCGCGCCGCTTTTCCCGTTCACGGGCAGCGTCGACATCTCGCTGCTGCAGCTTGGCGCATGGGTGTTGATCGGAATCCTCTCAGGCCTTTTGTCGGGCGTGCTGACGCGGCTGGTCTATGGCAGCGAGGACGCCTTCCAGAAGCTGCCGATCCACTGGATGTGGTGGCCGATGATCGGCGGCCTGGTCGTCGGCATCGGCGGCCTGATCGACCCGCGGGCGCTCAGCGTCGGCTATGACAATCTCGCCGCGATGCTGAATGGCGACATGGTGCTGAAGGCCGCACTGCTCTTGCTGGTGGTGAAGGCCGTGATCTGGTCGGTCGCGCTCGGCTCGGGCACGTCGGGCGGCGTGCTGGCGCCGCTTCTGATCATGGGCGGCGCGATGGGCACGGCGCTGAGCGGCTATCTGCCATCCGCCAGTCCCGGGTTCTGGGCACTGCTCGCGATGGCGGCGACGATGGGCGGCACGATGCGCTCGCCGCTGACCGCAACCTTCTTCGCCGTCGAGCTGACCGGCAACACCCACGTGCTGCTGCCGCTGATTGCGGCCTGCGGCACCGCGCATGGCGTGACCGTGCTGCTGATGCGGCGCTCGATCCTGACCGAAAAGGTCGCGCGGCGCGGCCATCATCTGGTTCGCGAATATCGCGTCGATCCGTTCGCGTTGACGCGGGTGCGCGAGGTGATGACCAAGGCGGTCGAGACCGTGTCCGACACCATGACGCTGCATGGCGCCGCGGCCTTCCTGACCCATCCGAAGACCGGACATCCGAGCTTCCCGGTGGTTGACGCCAACCATCGCGTGCTCGGCGTCATCGATCCGCCGTCGGTGCTGCGCTGGCGGCGCGCCGGCAAGCATCGCACCGCGACGCTTGGCAGCCTGCTGACGGGGAGCAAGATCACCGTCGCCTATCCCGATGAATATCTCGACCGGCTCGCCGACCGCCTGTTGCAGGTCAACGTCTCGCATCTGCCGGTGATCTCGCGCGAGGACCAGCGGCTGGTCGGCTATATCGGCTGGAAGGACCTGATGCGGGTGCGCGCCAAGCTGCAGGCCGAGGAGACCCAGAAGACGTCAATCTTCAGCGCCTCAACGCAAATGAGCGCGGTGCCGGTTCCCGCAAATTTCGCCGCACGAAACGGCGCCGAGACCGCATCGCGCGAGACGCCGCCGGCGCATTCCTGAGCCTCGTCCCCGACAGTTGACAGCATCAAGGGGTCACCCATGATGCTGCCAAGCAAGAACAGCCACGGGATGATGCGCCATGACCTCGACCCCCGACCTCGTGATCCGCGGCGGCACCATTGCCGACGGCAAGGGCGGCGATCTCTATGAAGCCGATGTCGCCATCTCCGGTGGCCGCATCGCCGAGGTCGGCAAGGTCGCGGCGACAGGCAGGGAAGAGATCGACGCGCGCGGCAAGCTCGTGGCTCCGGGCTTCGTCGACGTCCACACGCATTACGACGGCCAGGTGACCTGGAGCCACGATATCACGCCGTCGTCGCAGAACGGCGTCACCACCGCGATCATGGGCAATTGCGGCGTCGGCTTCGCGCCGTGCCGGCCGAGCGACCACGTCCGCCTGATCCAGCTGATGGAGGGCGTCGAGGACATTCCGGAGCCGGTGCTGAGCGCCGGCATCCCCTGGGCGTGGGAGAGCTTCCCCGACTACATGGACTGGCTGTCGAAGCGCAGTTTCGACATGGATGTCGGCGCCCAGCTGCCCCATGCGGCGCTGCGCGTCTATGTGATGGGCGAGCGCGGCGCGCGCCGTGATCCCGCAACGCCTGACGACAACAAGGCGATGGCGGCGCTCGCCGGCGACGCCGTGCGGGCGGGCGCACTGGGTTTCTCGACCTCGCGCACGCTCAATCACCGGACCTCGACCGGCGACTACACGCCGACGCTGAAAGCCGGGGAGGACGAATTGACCGCGATCGCCGGCGCAATGCACGGCGTCGGCCGCAGCGTGCTGCAGTTCGTGCTCGACCAGAGCACCGTTCACGAAGATCTGCCGATGATGCTGCGGGTCGCCGAGAATACCCGATGCCCGATCTCGTTTTCCGTCGCCCAGGCCGACAAGGCGCCGCGGCGCTGGCGGCAGACGATGGATACCATCAATGAAGCCGCCGCGCGTGGCCTGTCGATCACGACCCAGATAGCCGCGCGGCCCGTCGGGCTGCTGCTCGGGCTGGAATTGTCGCGCAACCCGTTCCAGACCCATCCAGGCTACCGCGCGATCGCCGGGCTGCCGCTGGCCGAGCGGCTCGCACATTTGCGCCGGCCCGAGATACGCGCCGCGATCCTGAGCGAAACGGCGACGGCGACCGACGACCCGCTGTTCTTCCGGCCGAACTACGACAAGATGTATCTGCTGGGTAATCCGCCGGACTATGAGCAGCCGCCGGAGAACGCGCTCGGCCCGCAGGCGCGCCGCCAGGGCCGTCAGCCGGAAGAACTCGCCTATGACGCGATGCTGACCGACGAGGGCCGCGGCATGCTCTATGTGCCGTTCCTGAATTATGCCGACGGCAATCTCGATGCCGTGCATGAAATGCTTCGCGAACCGAGTGCCGTGCCGGGCCTCTCCGACGGCGGCGCACATTGCGGGATCATCTGCGATGCCAGCTTCCCGACCTATCTGCTAACGCACTGGACGCGCGACCGCAGCCGCGGCGAAAAGCTCTCGATCCCGTTCGTGGTCGCGGCGCAGTCGCGCAAGACCGCGCTGTCCGTTGGTCTCCATGATCGCGGCGTGATCGCGCCCGGCTTCAAGGCCGACGTCAACGTGATCGATTACGACCGGCTGCATCTGCATCCGCCCAAGGTGCATTACGACCTCCCCGTCGGCGGCCGCCGCCTGCTGCAGCAGGTCGATGGCTACGACGCCACGATCGTGTCCGGTATCGTCACGCAGCGCGAAGGCAAGGCCACCGGCGTGCGGCCGGGCAGGCTCGTACGCGGCGCGCAGGGGATGCAATGAGTCTGCCGCCCGGATGACGCGAAGCGCAATCCGGGACATTCTCGATTGCGGCCAGACCTGCCCCGGATTTCGCTGCGCTCGTCGAAGCAAACGCTCAGTCGCACCGTTTCGTGTCGGCACTTTCGTCAGGTGCCGCGCGCCTTCGTGCCATCGCTTCAACCGTCTCGATGATGCTCAGCCGGACCGTTCGATCCTTGATCGAGCGAAACGCACGCAGGAGCCGAAATATTGTCGCCGCGTCCCTGGCGAGGTCTTCCTTCGACAAAATGGTTCCTCAGTGCGAGCATGGCCATACTCAAACGCATCGAAGCAGCGACTTGAATCGAAAGGGGCCGCACACGCCGCGGCCCCTTGCCGGTAAAATCTGAAAATTTGCTCGGTATTGAAAACTAGCCCCGGCAACCCTGAGATTAGGGTTTTCCCGGCCCGGTGTGGATTCCGTAGAACCACGGAATTGCCGGCGCAGGACGCCCGTCCGAGCAACCGCCAATCATTGCTCGGCGACCTCGCTATCGATGCTCGCAATCTGAAGATCGTTTGGCGTCACGGGAGTAGGACGATGCTCGGCGCCTTCGTATCGCTCTGCGAGGTCGAGCAGTCGCCGCTTGATGAAAGGATCAGCTCGCGCGGCCAGATCGCGCACCAGACTTGCGCGCTGCTTCCTGAAGTCTTCGCCCAACATGGCATCCCCTAACAGCAACAATCAGAAACATGGCGATCATAACGCGAGGGTCCGTCCGGGGAAATGCCTCTCCTCATGGATTGGCATGTAATATGCTTTGACGAAGGCCAAAACTGAGGATGCGTCGTGAGGCGGGATCTTTTGGCCATCAGCGGAGGCATCCTGACCGCCGGCGTTATCGCCTGGGTGATGTGGGGCAATCCTGAAAATGTGCCCCACATGCACTCGACGCAGGCATTGGCAGCCGATCCTGATCTGAGGCTCGTCTCCGAACGCAGTCCCTACATGCGAAACGAGCGTTAGGGCGTGCAGCGGCGGGCTGGGCCGCCGCTGGCCGCGTTGTCATTTCTGCTCGATACCCTCGATCCCGATCGCGCGGAAGCTGGCATATTTGTTGCCGACGTCTGCCTCGAGCTGCGTCTGCTTGATGCCGAATGCCTTGAGCGTGTCCATATCGGGAAATTGAATCAGCACCACGCGATTTGCCGGAGGCGATCCACTCATGCTGATCGCCTTGTTGGCGCCGCCGCCGAGGTACTTGCCGCCATGTTCCTTGATGTTGGCTTGCGCCTTGGGCAGAAAGTCCTTGGTGTAACCATCCGGATCCTTGACATTGATTTCCGCTACCGAATAAGCGGGGACCTTGCCTTGCGCGTGCAAGACGCTGCCCGCACCAACGCCCAGAACGAAGCTGGCGATTGCAGCCGTCACAATTTTACCAACGGATTTCATTGCCACTTTCTCCCTCATCGCGTGCGCGGATGCCGGGGCGCACGCCGCCCGTTCGAAATCGGCAGCGTCATGTGCGCAAAAACGGATCGAGTAGGTCTGGGTGATATCGAAATCGACTGGTCGCAGCTTATTCCTGCGGCAAGACATTACAATGTCCGCCGTTGCGCAGATGCCGTCGGTGATGGCCGGGCCAGCAACACCCGGTAACAGACGCGCAGAGAAGCCGACGCCGCAGCTTGTGTCGCTGCAAAGCCGGGGCGCTCGAAGCGGAATGCGATCCGGGTGCGGTCTCTCGAGGGAAGTGAGCTCGTGAAGGCAAATCCCTCACCCGGATGTCACGCTGACGCGCGACATCCGGCCTCTCTCAAAGGGTGAGGTAAAGCGGAGCGTCGCCGTCCTACGTCGGCGAAACCGCGCCTTTGATCGCGCGGTCCGGCTGCGAGGTGCCTGTCAGCCGGGCGCGCTCGGTGTTCGGCCACAGCAGCAGCAGCCCGAGCACGCCGGAGCCGACCAGGATCGCGGCGTTGATGGAGAAGCCGATCATGTAGCCTGCCATCGGCGAGCCGGCATGCTGGATGACGCCGCCCATCACCATTGGCGCCAGGATGCCCGATATCGTGTACAGCGCGCCGTAGATCGCGATCACGGCGCCGCGCTGCGACACCGGCGTAAACTCGCCGAGCATCGGCGGGCAGACCACATAGATCGAGCCGCACAGGCCGGAGCCGATCACCAGCAGCGCGATCATCAATCCCCCGGGCGCGACATAGGGCAGCGTGGCGAGGACGCAGCCGCCAACGACCAGCGGAGCCGCGCCGAGCACGCCGCGTGCGCCACGGGTGGTGAAGCCGCGTGCCAGCATGAGCTGCGAGATCCATCCCGTGAGGATCACGATCGTCGCGCCGAAGACCCAGGGCAGGATCGAGATGAAGCCGGCCTGCTGCTGCGAGAAGCCGAGCCCTTCGATGATGAAGGAGGTGAACCAGGTGAGGCCGAGCGACAGCGCCCAATAGGCGCCGAAGGTCGAGACCACGCAACCGACGAAGGTGCGCGACGTCAGCAGCTTCCAGTAGGAAATCTTCGGCTCGCTGGCGGCGGTCGCGGCACTCGGGACCAGTGGCCCTTCCTTGCCGAGCGCGAACCAGGCGACGGCCCACAACAGGCCGACGATGCCGAGCGCGCCGAAGGCATGATGCCAGCTGTGATTGACGATGACCCAATTCAGCGCCGGCACGGCAAGGATCACGCCGAATGCCGAGCCCTGCGACAGAATCGCGGTCGGAAGCGTGCGCTTCTCGTCGGGAAACCATTTGTAGACGGCATGCGCGGCGACCGAGAACGCCGGCCCTTCACCGGCGCCAAGGATGATGCGGCAGATCAACAGCGTCGCGAAGCTCACGCTTCCGATCATCGGAAACTGCGCGAGCGCCCAGATCACCGCCAGGATCAGCAGCACCCAGCGGGTCTGCACGCTGTTGACGATGAAACCGACGATGATTCCCGAGATCGAGAACAGCAGGAAGAAGGACGATCCGAGGGTCCCGAACTGCTCCTGGGTGAGACCGAGCTCGGTCTTGATCGGTACGCCCGCGAGCCCGACCACGATCTTGTCCGCAAAGTTCACCACCATGTACAGGAACAGAAGGAAGGTGATCGTCCAGGCGCCCCTCGGCGTGTCCTTGGGCGTCGGTTGCGTGGTCATGTCTAACTCCCCGTCGTATCGTTTTGGCTTCTGTGATATCGGCCCATGAAGGGATGCTAGCCACGCCTTGCCGGACAACGCAACACCGCATTTCCTCGGGAAGAGTGGCTTTCGCGGCGGAATTCCGGGCCAAGGTTTCGCGCTCGCGGCAGTCGATCACGATCCCGTCGCCGCAGGATTGAAGCGGTGATCCGGCGGGGCCCGGCTGCTATGCTTGCGATCATCACAGTCCGGGGTTGCTTCATGACACAATCGATCCTTCGCCGCGTGGCCATCGGCACCGCGCTCGCCGCCGTTGCGCTGCCCGTCGCACCCTGTGCCCGCGCGCAGGAGGCCGCTGCTCCCGACTATGCGGCGATCGTCGCGGCACCCGACCGCAGCGACGCCGACCGCCAGACCGACCAGCGTCGCCAGCCGGCCAGGATGCTCGCCTTTGCCGGCGTCAGGCCCGGCATGACGATCCTCGACATGGAGGCGAACGCGGGCTACAGCACCGAGCTGCTGGCACGCACCGTCGGCCCCACGGGCAAGGTCTACGCACAGGACTCCGCCGCCGTGATCGAGCGCTTTGTGAAGGACAAGTTCGACACCCGCGCCCAGAAGCCGGCGATGAAGAACGTCGTGCATGTGGTGCGCGACTTCGATGACCCGATCCCGCCGGAGGCCGCGAACCTCGACATGATCACCTTCTTCTTCGCCTATCACGACGTCACCTACATGCCGGTCGACCGCGCTGCGATGAACCGGAAGATGTTCGCCGCGCTGAAGCCCGGCGGCTTCCTCGTCATCGCGGATCATTCGGCCAAGCAAGGCGACGGCACCAGCGTCGGCAAGACGCTGCACCGGATCGAGGAAAGCACCCTGAAGCAGGAGATCGAGGCCGCCGGCTTCAGGCAGGTCGCCGAGGGCGATTTCCTGCATCATGCCGAGGATCCCAGGGACATTCCCGTCTTCAAGGCGCCGGTACCGATCGACGAGTTCGTCCTCAAGTACCAGAAGCCGCAGTGAGGTGCGGCCATCGCCTTGCCTGACCAGACCGCCCTGCTCCGTGTCACCGGGCTGACCAAGCATTACCGCACGGCGGACGAAGACGTCGCCGTGCTGCGCGGCGTCGACCTGACGCTGGCAACCGGCGAGAGCGTCGCGCTGACCGGAGAGTCCGGCAGTGGCAAGAGCACGCTGCTGCACCTGATCGCGGGGCTGGACGCCGCCGACAGCGGCGAGATCCGGCTCGGCGACACCCTGATCTCCGCGCTCGGCGATGCCGGCCGCGCCGAGCTGCGCCGCGACCGGCTCGGCCTCGTGTTCCAGCAGTTCAACCTGATCCCGAGCCTGACCGTATCGGACAATCTCGCCTTCCAGTCGCGCATTGCCGGCCGGCACGATCCGGCCTGGCATGACGAACTCGTCGAGCGCCTCGGCCTCGGCGCCTTGCTGAAGCGCTATCCGGAGCAATTGTCGGGCGGCCAGCAGCAGCGCGTCGCGATCGGCCGCGCGCTTGCGCCAAAGCCGCTGCTGCTGCTCGCCGACGAGCCGACCGGCAATCTCGACGAGGACACCGCCGACGAGGTGCTGCGGCTGGCGCGCGATCTCGTTGTTCGCACCGGCTGCGGCTTCCTGATGGTGACCCACAGCGCGCGGCTGGCCGCAACGCTGGACCGCCAGGTCACATTGCATGCCGGGGTCATAGCATGAGGCGCGCAGTCTGGGTCCTCGCCGTGCTGCTGAGCCACTGGCGGCGGCATCCGATGCAGCTTGCGACGTTGCTGATCGGCCTGATCTCGGCGACTGCGCTGTGGAGCGGCGTGCAGGCGCTGAACCAGCAGGCGCGCAACGCCTATGACCGTGCGGCTGCGACCTTCGGCGGCACGCGCACCGCGATGCTGGTCGCAAAGGACGGCGCGACCTTCCCGCAGAAGCTGTTCGTCGATCTGCGCCGCGCCGGCTGGCCGGTGTCACCGGCGCTGGAAGGCCGCATTCAGATCGACGGCCGCTTCTATCGCCTGCTCGGCATCGAGCCGGTGACCTTGCCTGCAGAGGTCGGCAGCGCGCCCGCGCTCGGCAAGGCAAGCCTGCAAGCCTTCGTGACGCCGCCCGGCGAGATGCTGGTGGCGCCGGAGACGCTTCGCGATCTTGCACTCGCTGAAGGAGCAAGGCCGCAGGCCAATGGCATCGCGTTGCCGCCGCTGCGTGTGCAAGGCGAGCTCGCGCCCGGCGTGCTGGTCGTCGATATCGGCTTCGCGCAACAGATCCTGAAGCTGCCGGATCGGCTGTCGCGCCTCCTGATCGGCAAATCCGGCGCGCCGCATCCGTCGCTGCAGAGCGTTGCCGGCGACAAGCTCCGCCTGATCCCGCCGAGCGCGGAAAGCGACCTCGAGCGGCTGACCGACAGTTTCCACCTCAACCTTACCGCATTCGGCCTGCTGTCGTTCTTCGTCGGGCTGTTCATCGTCAACTCCGCTGTCGGCCTCGCCTTCGAGCAGCGGCTGCCGATGCTGCGCACCCTGCGCGCCTGCGGCGTGTCGGCGTGGATGCTCAACACCGTCCTGGTCATCGAGCTGGTGTCGCTGGCGCTGATCGCCGGCCTGGTCGGCCTGGTCTGCGGCTATCTCATCGCGGCCGCGCTGCTGCCCGACGTCGCGGCCTCGCTGCGCGGGCTCTATGGCGCCCAGATTCCCGGGCAGCTTTCGCTGAAACCGGCCTGGTGGCTCGCCGGCGTCGCCATCAGCATCCTGGGCGCCCTCGCCGCCGCCGCCGCGAGCCTGACCAAGGCGATCCGCATGCCGGTCCTGACATCGGCACAGCCACAGGCCTGGCAGCAGGCGCAGCGGCGCTGGCTGATGTTCCAGAGCGCCGCCGCAATCGCGGTGTTCGCGGTGGCCGGCGGCCTGATCCGGTTCGGCGATTCCCTGATCGCGGGCTTTGCGGTGCTCGCCGCCTTGATGCTCGGCGCGGCGCTGATCCTGCCGATGGTCCTGCAAATCGCACTGACCGTCGGTCAGCGCAGCGCGCGAAGGCCTGTCAGCATCTGGTTCTGGGCCGACAGCCGCCAGCAATTGTCGGGATTGTCACTGGCGTTGATGGCGCTGCTGCTCGCGCTCGCAGTCAATGTCGGCGTCGGTACCATGGTCGAGAGTTTCAGCCGCACCTTCCTGGTCTGGCTCGATGGCCGGCTTGCCGCCGACGTCTATATCAACGCGACCTCCGACGCGCAGGCGACGAAGATCAAGGCCTGGCTGCGCGACCGGCCCGAGGTCGAGGCGGTCCTGCCCGGCGGCCGGGCCGACACGCAATTCGCGGGCGCGCCGATCGAGGTGCTCGGCCTGCCCGACCACGCCACCTATCGCGACAACTGGCCGTTGCTCGAGAGCACGGCGAATGCGTGGGTCCGGCTGCGCCCCGGCGACGCCTGTCTCGTCAGTGAGCAGCTGTCGCGGCGGATGAAGCTTGCGATCGGCGACCGGATCTCCGTGCCCGCATTTGGCGGCAACTGGACGCTCGAGATCGTCGGCATCTATGCCGACTATGGCAATCCCAGGGGCCAGATCGCGGTCAACTTCGCCGCTCTCACCCGGCACTTCCCGCAAGCGCCGCTGACCCGGATGGGCCTGCGCGTCGCGCCCGACAAGATCCCCGCACTGATCTCGGCGCTCCAGCAGACCTTCGGCCTCGACGACCGCAATGTCGCGGACCAGGCAACGATGAAGACCGAATCGAAGCGTGTCTTCAACCGCACCTTCTCGGTGACAGCGGCGCTGAATGCCTTCACGCTCGGCGTCGCCGGCATCGCGCTGCTCACCAGCCTGCTCACGCTTGCCAACTCAAGGCTGCCGCAGCTCGCGCCGCTCTGGGCGATCGGCCTGACGCGGCGCCGGCTCGCGGCGCTCGAGCTGCTCAAGACGATGTCGGTCGCCTTGATCACGGCGCTGTTCGCGCTGCCGCTTGGCCTCCTGGTCGCCTGGTGCCTGCTCGCGATCGTCAACGTCAAGGCGTTCGGCTGGCGGCTGCCGTTCCACGTGTTCCCGTTGCAGCTGATCGAGCTGATCGCGGTCGCGATGGCTGCCGCGCTCTGTGCGGCTGCGCTCCCGGTGGCTAGACTGGCGCGCATGCAGCCCGCCAGCCTGATCAGGATCTTCGTCAATGAGCGCTGACCTCACACGCCGCGCCTTCGCCGGCGGTGCGCTGGCGCTCGGCCTCGGCCGCGGCGCATTCGCGCAAGGCTTTGCCGGGCTCGGCGAGAGCGCCGACGGATTTGCCGCCGTCACGCCGGGCAGGCAGCTGGTCTTTCCGGACGATCACGGCCCGCATCCGGCGTTCCGGATCGAATGGTGGTACGTGACCGCGAACCTGTCCGACGCCGACGGAGCGGCCTATGGCGCGCAATGGACGCTGTTCCGCCAGGCGATGACGCCGGGACCTCCGATCGAGGGCTGGGCCAACCAGCAGGTCTGGATGGGCCACGCCGCCGTCACCAGCGCCACGACGCATCGCTTTGACGAAACGCTGGCGCGCGGCGGCGTCGGTCAGGCCGGCGTCGAGCTTGTGCCGTTCCAGGCCTGGATCGACGCCTGGGAACTGCGCGCGACCGACGGGTTCGACGCAGCCACCGTCGCGCCGCTCGACTTGAAGGCGTCGGCGGCCGGCTTCAGCTACGCCCTGCGTCTAGCGGCCGACCGCCCGCTGGTCCTGCAGGGCGACCACGGCTACAGCCGCAAATCCGATCGTGGACAGGCATCCTATTACTACAGCCAGCCGTTCTTCACCGCGTCCGGCACCATCACCATCGACGGGAAACCCGTCACCGTTACCGGGCATGCCTGGATGGATCGCGAATGGAGCAGCCAGCCATTGGCATCAGACCAGACCGGCTGGGACTGGTTCTCGCTGCACCTGCCCGGCGACGAGAAGCTGATGCTCTACCGCCTGCGGCAGCAGGACGGCCGCGAGAACCTGCTCGGCAACTGGATCACGCCGGACGGTCGCTCGGCAGAAATCGCCGCTGGAGGCAACAGCATCACGCCATCGGCCACCGCCGCGATCGGCGGCCGCAAGCTGCCGACCTCATGGCGCGTGAATCTTCCGGCGCGCGGCCTCGCCATCGAGACCACGCCGCTCAATCCGCACAGCTGGATGGGCACCAGCGTGCCCTACTGGGAAGGCCCGATCAGCTTTGCAGGCAGTCACGCCGGAGTAGGCTATCTCGAGATGACGGGATATTGAGAAGAGCAATGAGGGACGCCTGACATGTATCACTTCACGGCCATCGTCACCTGCCTTGCCGTCGCGTTCTACTTCTTCACCTCGACGCAGGTCGCGCGCGCCCGGGTCCGCTACGGCGTCAAGCTGCCGGCGATATCAGGCAATCCGGACTTCGAGCGCATCTTCCGCATCCAGATGAACACGCTGGAATGGCTGCCGATCTTCCTGCCGTCGCTGTGGCTGTTCGCGATCTATGTCGGTGATGCCGGGGCGGCTGTGGTCGGCCTGCTCTGGATCATCGGCCGCATCCTCTATTTCCTGGGCTACCGCGAGGCGGTTGCGAAGCGCAGCCGCGGCTTTGCGGTCCAGGCCATGGCCTGCATCATCCTGTGGGTCGGCGCGCTCGGTGGCGCGGCGTGGCGGCTGGTGCATTGAAGGCCCGGCGCCGCCACATGTTTCGCGTCGTCCCGGCCTTCGCCGGGACGACGCCTGTGTTGCTTAGCGAGCTCCGCCTCACTTCGTCAGCGGGCAGCCGCTCTCCTTCGCGGTGAAGAAGGCCTGGTCGCCGGGCACCACGGCGAGCTGCTTGTAGTAGTCCCACGGCTTCTTCGACTCCGAGGGCTTCTTGACCTCGAACAGGTACATGTCGTGCACCATGCGGCCGTTCTCCAGCACCTTGCCTTGTGCGAAGGCGTCGTCGACCGGCAGCTCCTTCAGCTTCTTGACGACGGCATCGCTGTCCTTGGTGCCGGCGGCCTTCACCGCCTTCAGATAGCTCAACGTCGCAGAGTAGGTGCCGGCGTGGATCATGCTCGGCATCCGGCCGGTGCGCTTGAAGAAGCGCTCGGAGAAGGCGCGGGTCTTGTCGTCATGATCCCAGTAGAAGCCTTCGGTGAGCACGAGGCCTTGCGCGGCCTCGAGCCCGAGGCCGTTGACCTCGGCCAGCGTCATCAGGAGGCCCGCGAGCTTCTGGCCCTGCTTGACGATGCCGAATTCGGCGGCCTGCTTGATCGAGTTGGTGGTATCCTGGCCGGCATTGGCGAGGCCGACGATCTTCGCCTTCGAGCTCTGCGCCTGCAGCAGGAAGGAGGAGAAGTCCGACGAGTTGAGCGGCACGCGGACCGATCCGAGCACCTTGCCGCCTGCGGCGGTGACGATCTCGCTGGTGTCCTTTTCCAGTGCATAGCCGAACGCATAGTCGGCGGTGAGGAAGAACCAGGTATCGCCGCCGGCCTTCACCAGCGCGCCGCCGGTGCCGACCGCCAGCGCGTGGGTGTCGAACGCCCAGTGGAAGCCGTAGGGTGAGCAGGCGCTGCCGGTGAGGGTCGAGGATGCCGCGCCGACCACGATATCGATCTTCTTCTTCTCCTTCGACAGTTCCTGCACCGCGAGCGCGACCGACGACGTGGTCAGCTCGGTGATCATGTCGACGCCATCGGCGTCATACCAGCGCCGCGCGATCGAGGTGGCGAGATCGGGCTTGTTCTGATGGTCGGCGGTGACCAGCTCGATCTTCTGGCCGAGCACCTCGCCGCCGAAATCCTCGATCGCCATCTTGGCGGCTTCGACCGAATATTTGCCGCCGTAGTCGGCATAGACGCCGGACTGATCATTGAGGACACCGATCTTGACACCCTGCGCCGAGGCCGGCGCCGCCAGCATCAGGCTGCACGCCGCGACTGCGGCAAGAAATCCCGATTTCATTTTTATGAACTCCCTCAGTTTCTATCAGGAAAAATCGGCGCGACATTATTTTATAACTGTGCGCCTGCCCATCGATTTCAGTTCAGCCAAAAGTATGGGCCTACAACGTCCGACCCTACCTCGAAGATCTCGTAGCCCGGATGGAGCGGAGCGCAATCCGGGGAAGGCGCATCCGCGGATAGATCGGCCCCGGATTTCGCCTTCGCTGCATCCGGGCTACATATTGCGGAGTCACCCCGCTGCGGACGCCGTCGACTCCACCGGCTTCGCCACTTTCTTGCCCTCGGCGAGGTTGCGCACCACCATGTAGAAGATCGGCGTGAAGATCAGGCCGAACAGGGTGACGCCGAGCATGCCGAAGAACACCGCGACGCCGACGGCCTGCCGCATCTCCGAGCCCGAGCCGGTCGACAGCACCAGCGGCAGCACGCCGAGGATGAAGGCGAACGACGTCATCAGGATCGGGCGCAGCCTGAGCCGGCAGGCCTCGATCACCGCCTCCAGCCTTGGCTTGCCCTCGAGCTCGATGTCGCGCGCGAACTCGACGATCAGGATCGCGTTCTTGGCGGCGAGCCCCACCAGCACCACGAAGCCGATCTGGGTCAGGATGTTGACGTCCTGGCCCATGATGCGCACGCCGATGGTGGCCGCGAGCAGGCACATCGGCACGATCAGGATCACCGCGAAGGGAAGCGTCCAGCTGCCATATTGTGCGGCCAGCACCAGATAGACGAACAGCACGCAGACCGGGAACACGTAGAGGCCGGCATTGGCGCCGTTGACCTGCTGGTAGGACAGGTCGGTCCAGTCGTATGCGAAGCCCGACGGCAGCGTCTGGTCGGCCAGCTTCTTCATGGTGTCGATCGCGGTCGCCGAGCTGACGCCGGGCAAGGCCTCGCCCTGCAATTCGGCGGCCGCATAGAGGTTGTAGCGCGCGACGCGATCGGGACCGGAAACGTCCTTGAAGTCCACGATGCTGCCGAGCATCACCATGTCGCCATTGCCGTTGCGCGTACGCAGCCGGGCGAGGTCGGCATTGTCCTTGCGGAACGGAAGGTCGGCCTGTGCGGTGACGTGATAGGTGCGGCCGAACAGGTTGAAGTCGTTGACATAGGTCGAGCCGAAATAGGTCTCGATCGTGTCGGTGACGTTCTGGATCGGCACGTTGAGCTTTTGCGCCTTGACGCGGTCGATATCGACGAACACCTGCGGCGTGTTGGCCGTGTAGGGCGAGAACACCGACGTGAGCCCCGGCGCCCTTCGCGCGGCCGCGACAAGCTCATCGGTGGCAGCGGCGAGCATCTGGGGCCCGCGCCCCTGGCGATCCTGGATGCGCATGGTGAAGCCGCCACCGGTGCCGATGCCCGGGATCGGCGGCGGCGGAATCACGATGATGAACGCACCCTCGATCGAGGCGAGCCGCTTGCGCAGGTCCGCGGTGATGACGGCCGCCGTCAGGCCCTTCTTCAGCCGCACCTCGGGATCCTCGAACACCGGGAACAACGCCGCAGCGTTGCTCGACTGCGTCCGTGTCGCGCCTGACAGTCCGGCGAAGGCGGCGACGCGGATGATGCCGGGCGTGTCGAGCGCCGCCTTTTCGATCTGGCGTACGATCGCGGTGGTTCGCGCCAGCGACGCCGCGCCGGGCAATTGCGCCGACACGATGATGTAGCCGCGGTCCTGCGCCGGGATATAGCCTTGCGGCGTGGTCGCGAGCAGCCATCCGGCGCTGCCGAGCAGACCGAGATAGACCACGAGCATGATCATGCGGTGCCGGATCACGAACCCGGCAAGGCCGGCGTAGAAATTCGACAACCAGTCGAAGGCGCGGTTGAACACGCCGGTGAAGCCCTCCCACGCGCGCGCGATCAGGTTCCAGGCCGCGGGCTTGCGGTGCTCCTCATGGGGCACCAGGATCTGCGAGGCCAGTGCCGGCGACAGCGTCAGCGAGCAGAAGCACGAGATCGCGGTCGCCACCGCTATCGTGATGGCGAATTGCTGGAAGAACAGGCCGGAGATGCCGCCGAGGAAGGCGGTCGGCACGAACACGGCGCACAGCACCAGCGCGATCGAGACCAGCGCACCGCCGACCTCCTCCATGGTCTTCAGCGCCGCCTCGCGGCGGCCGAGGCCATTGCGCAAATGCCGCTCGACATTCTCCACCACGACGATGGCGTCATCGACGACGATGCCGACCGCAAGCACGAGGCCGAACAGCGTCAGATTGTTCACGGCGTAACCGAGTGCCGCCATCGCGGCAAAAGTGCCGACCAGCGACACCGGGATCGCCAGGATCGGGATGATCGCGGGACGCCAGCCCTGCAGGAACAGCAGCACCACGATGACCACCAGGGCCATCGCTTCATAGATGGTCTTGATCAGCTCGTGGATCGACTGGGCGATGAACTCGGTCGGATTGTAGCCGATATTGTAGTCGAGTCCCTTGGGGAAGCTCGTCTTCAGCTTCTCCATGGTGTCCGAAATGCCCTTGGCGGTCGCCAGCGCGTTGGAACCGGGAAGCTGGGTCACCAGCAGGGCCACGGCCGTCTTGCGCAGCATGAAGCTGTTGGTCGAATAGTCCAGGGCTCCGAGCTCGACCCGCGCCACGTCACGCAGCCGCACCGTGCGGCCGCCCTCGCCGGCCTTGACGACGATGTCCTCGAACTGGGAGATGTCCTTGAGCCGTCCGGTGAAGGTGAGATTGGGCTGGAAGGCGCGATCGGATATCGGTGGACTGGCGATCTGGCCGCCGGTGATCTGCAGGTTCTGCGAGCGGATCGCCGTCACGACATCGGTCGCGGTCATGCCGAGCGTGGCGATCTTGTCCGGGTCGAGCCAGACCCGCATCGAGTAGTCGCGTGCGCCGAAGATCTGGATGTCGCCGATGCCGTCGAGCCGCAGCAGCTGGTCGCGGACCTGCAACAGCGCGTAGTTGGAGATGTAGAGCTGGTCGAGGCTGTCGTCCGGCGACAGCATGAACACGACCATCAGGATGTCGGGCGAGTTCTTGCGCGTGGTGATGCCGTTGCGCTGTACCTCCTCCGGGAGCTGCGGGGTCGCGATCGCGACCCGGTTCTGCACCAGCACCTGCGCCTGGTCGAGATTGGTGCCGATCTTGAACGTGATGGTGATGGTGAGCTGGCCGTTCGAGGTGGCCTGGCTGTACATGTACAGCATGTTCTCGACGCCGTTGATCTGCTGCTCGATCGGAGCGGCGACGGTATCGGAGATCGTCTGCGCCGAAGCGCCCGGGTATTGCGCGGTGACCACCACGGTCGGCGGCACGACTTGCGGATATTCGGCGACAGGCAGGGTGGGATAGGCAATCGCGCCGACGATCACGAGGACGATGGACAGGACCATCGCCAGGATCGGCCGATTGACGGACAGGCTTCCGAGATTCATGACTTGCCACCGCCGATCTTGCCGCCGTGCGGGGTCACCTTGGCCCCGATGCGGGCGCGCTGGATCCCGTCGATGATGACCCGGTCCTCCGCCTTCAGGCCGTCGCGGATCACCCGCAGGCCGTCGTCCAGCGGCCCGAGCGTCACCGCCCTCGCCTCCACGCTGTTGTCGTCCTTGACCACGAACACGATCTTGCGCGACTGGTCGGTGGCAATGGCCGTATCCGGGATCAGCAGCGCCTCGTAGGGCGAGGAGCCGATGATCCTGACACGGCCGAACTGGCCGGGCAGGATCGAGAGATCCTTGTTCGGGATGACGGCGCGGCTGCGCAAGGTCGCAGTCGAGACGTCCAGCCGGTTGTCGAGGAAGTCCATCGTGCCCTGATGCGAGGGCTTGGTCTCGCCGGTCAGCGTGACCTCGACCGGGTTCGGCGTGTCGCGCGAGCTCGGACGCTTGCCCTCGAACCAGAGCTTGCTGTTGCGCTGGTAGGTCGCCTCGTCGACGTCGAAATAGACGTAGATCGGATCGAGCGACACGATCGAGGTCAGGAGCGTCGCGCCGCTGTCGGCGCCCTGCACGAGATTGCCGGGGGTCACCAGATGGCGGCTGACGCGGCCGGTGATCGGCGCCAGCACATGGGTGAATTCGACATTGAGCTGCGCGGCCTTCAGCGTACCCTCGGCCTGCGTCTCGGCGGCATGCGCGGCCTGCAAGGCCTGGCGGCGCTGGTCGACCACCTGTTCGGAGACGGCACTGGTCTGCACCAGATTGAGCCCGCGGTCGAGCTCGCGCTTGGCGAGCTCCACCTTGGCACGCGCGTCGGCGAGCTGGCCGTCGGCCTGCAGCGCGACCGCCTCGAACGGGCGCGGATCGATGATGTAGAGCAGATCGCCGGCATGGACGATCGCGCCGTCCTTGAACTGGACGCTGTCGACGAAGCCGCCGACGCGGGCGCGGACCTGGACCTCCTCGATCGCCTCGAAGCGGCCGGTGAACTCATCCCAGTCGGTGACGGTGCGCTTGACCGGCTGCGCGACCGTGACGGGCGGCGCCGGCGGCGGGCCGGCTGCCTGCCCCTGGGCCTTCTGGTCGCAGCCGCCAAGCGTCAGCGCGATCATCAGGCCAAGCGGCAGGAGGGCGCGATGCGCAAGGTCGCGGCGCGATGTGGGCCCCGGGAATCTTGTGGGCCTCAAGCATGTTGCCGGACGGCCGGCTCCGTCAGTCGCACTCAATTCCGTCTCCCCATGGACCCGAATAGCGCAAATTGAAATTGTATTGATCGACGCGGATGGATCGCCCCAACGTCGCTGCGGCGGACGTCACAGATGTGACCGCTACCCAGTCTGTTCAAGACGGTGCCCGGATCAAGCAAATAGTTGGGCATTCTAAAGGTCTTACGACACGACACGGGCTTGACGGCGACGGGAATGGGCAAGTTCGCTGGCCCATCGGGCCTGCAACCGGGGGATATCGGCCCCGTTCGGGCCGATCGCGTGCTGGAACCGGCAAATCAGCAAAAACTGTCAAGCGCGCGTCGCAAAAATATTTCGGTTTATCGTAACGACAAATCAGTGTATAGATTTCCCCGTCTCACCCGATCGAGGGGCGCTCGCGATCGTCACGAACGTTGCGGTGGGATGCGGTGGACGCCGCATGCGTGACTGACGAGAGCGCATGAGGCGGACGGCGAAATCGTGCAGGCCTGACG